>NZ_VTHJ01000024.1:73982-120460 GCF_008386495.1 Streptomyces tailanensis
TGGTCGTCGAGGCCGCCCGGGGCGGCTCCACCGCCCTCCAGGTCCGCCCCGCCTCCCCCGAAGCCTTCGGCCACGACGACTCGGGCGCCCCCGTCCTCGTACGAGCGAACGTCACCTCGTACCTGTCGGTCCCCCTGACAACCCCCGACGGCCACGTCAAGGCCGTCCTGACCCTCTTCCGCACAGGAGCCCGCCTGGCGTTCTCGATGGCCGAGGCGAAGGCGATGGACACGATGGCCCGCCACATCGCCCTGGCCATGAAACGAGACGCCCGCAGGAGCGCCCCCTAAGGGGCGCGGGGCTGTATCGATTTGCGGCTCCGCCGCGATGGGGGTCCCTCCCGCTCATGGGGGCCCCTCCCGCTCGAGCGAAGTCGAGAGTGGGGGAGAAGCCGAGAGTGGGGGAGCGACCAGCCACGACGACCCCGCAGCCCAAAGCAGCCCCACGCCCCAACGGCGCCCCCGGCTCAACCGGCGGAGCTAAGCCGCGTCCCGCATCACTTGATCCCGCAACCGATCACAGCACCGACTGATCAACCGAGACACATGCATCTGCGAGATCCCCAACTGCTCGGCGATCCGGCTCTGCGTCATGTCCCCGAAGAACCGCATGTACAAGATGGCCCGCTCCCGCTCCGGCAAGGCGGCCAGCCGCGGCTTCACGGCCTCCCTGTCCACCACCGTGTCGAGCGCGGGATCGGGCGCCCCGAGCGCGTCGCTGAGCGAGTACCCGTCCTCACTGCCGGGCAGCTCCGCGTCCAGCGACAGCGCGGTGAAGCTCTCCAGGGCCTCCAGTCCGACCTGGACGTCCTCCTCGCTCATGTCGGCGTGTTCGGCTATCTCGGCGACGGTGGGCCGGCGGCCCGAGATGGTCTGGGACAGGTCCTGGCTGGCGAACCGGACACGGTTGCGCAGGTCCTGGACCCGGCGCGGCACATGCAGGGTCCACATGTGGTCCCGGAAGTGCCGCTTGATCTCACCGGTGACGGTGGGTACCGCGTAGCTCTCGAAGGCGTTGCCGCGTGCGGGATCGTAGCGGTCGACGGCCTTGACCAAGCCGAGCGCGGCGACCTGGCGCAGGTCCTCGTAGCTCTCGCCCCGGCTGCGGAAGCGTCCGGCGAGCCGTTCGGCCATGGGCAGCCACGCCTCGACGATCTCGTCGCGGAGGGTGTCCCGCTGCGGGCCCGGCGGAAGCGAGGCCAGCTTCCGGAATGCCTCCGCGGTGTCGGGGGCGTCGTCGTGCGGGTGGCGCTTCGCGTTGTCCTGAGTACGCATGGTGCGTCGCAACTCCCTGGATGGTGCTCTGGGGTGGACGGTCACCGTGGGGGCGCGGGCGTGCGCAGGAGTCGGCACACCCGTGATGGAAACATCGCCTCTCCCACGGACGTGCCTCCTGTCCGAAGCACTGTCGTGCGCCTGCCCCGGTCCATACGCGACAAACACACGCAGGTTTTTCCTGTGCCGGGAGGGTGACTCGGGCGGAGGATCACGAAAACTCCCGGGAGGTCCAGTATGAGCGTCACGGTCGCCGATCACATCCTGCAGCGGTTGCGCGAATGGGGAGTCGAACACGTATTCGGCTACCCGGGCGATGGCATCAACGGCCTGCTCGCCGCCTGGGGGCGGGCCGAGGACAGGCCCCGGTTCATCCAGTCGCGGCATGAGGAGATGTCCGCGTTCCAGGCGGTGGGTTACGCGAAGTTCTCGGGTCGGCTCGGAGTGTGCGCGGCGACCTCGGGGCCGGGCGCCATCCATCTGCTCAACGGCCTGTACGACGCCAAGCTGGACCACGTGCCGGTGCTCGCGGTCGTCGGCCAGACGCACCGCAGCGCGATGGGCGGCTCGTACCAGCAGGAGGTGGACCTGCACACCCTGTTCAAGGACGTGGCCTCGGACTTCGTCGAGACGGTGACCGTCCCCGAGCAGCTGCCGAACGTCCTGGACCGGGCGATCCGCACCGCGTACGCCCGCCGCGCCCCGACAGCCGTCATCATCCCCGGTGACGTGCAGGAACTGGACTACGCGGCGCCGACGCACGAGTTCAAGATGGTGCCCTCCAGCCTGGACCGCAGCGGCTGGACGGCGGTCCCCTCGGCGGAGTCGGTCGAGCGGGCGGCGGAGATCCTGAACGCCGGGGACAAGGTCGCGATCCTGGTCGGCCAGGGCGCGGCCGGGGCCCCTGCCGAGGTCGAGCGGATCGCCGAGGCGCTCGGCGCGGGAGTCGCCAAGGCGCTGCTCGGCAAGGACGCGCTGAGCGACGAACTGCCGTACGTCACCGGCGCGATCGGTCTGCTGGGCACGCGCCCCTCGTACGAGCTGATGCGCGACTGCGACACACTGCTGACCATCGGCTCGTCGTTCCCGTACTCCCAGTTCCTGCCGGACTTCGGCAAGGCGCGGGCGGTCCAGATCGACATCGATCCGCACATGGTCGGGATGCGCTACCCGTACGAGGTGAACCTGGTCGGTGACGCCAGGGCGACGCTGGAGCGGCTGATCCCGCTGATCAGGGCGGAGGAGCGGGGACGTGAGTGGTACGACGAGGTGTGCGCGAACGTGGCGCGCTGGCGTGAGGTGATGGCGCGGCGGGCGGAGCTGTCGGCCCACCCGATCAACCCGGAGTATGTGGCCCACGCGCTCGATCCGCTGCTGCCGGGCAACGCGATCATCTCCTCGGACTCCGGTTCGGCGGCGAACTGGTACGCCCGGCATCTGACCATGCGGGAGGGCATGCGCGCGTCACTGTCGGGCACGCTGGCGACGATGGGCTGCGGGGTGCCGTACGCGATCGGCGCGAAGTTCGCCCATCCGAACCGTCCGGCGATCGCGCTGGTCGGGGACGGGGCGATGCAGATGAACGGGCTGGCGGAGCTGATCACGGCGGCGAAGTACAAGGACCGGTGGGAGGACCCGCGGCTGGTCGTGGGCGTGTGGAACAACCACGACCTGAACCAGGTGACGTGGGAGCTGCGCGCGATGGGCGGCGAGCCGTCCTTCCTGCCCTCGCAGGAGCTCCCGGACGTCCAGTACGGCGCCTTCGCCCGCTCCCTCGGCCTGACCGGCGTCCGCGTGGAGAAGCCGGAGGACGTCGAGGCCGGCTGGCGCGCCGGCCTGGAGGCCGACGGCCCCGCCGTCATCGAGTTCCTCACCGACCCGGCGGTCCCCCCGATCCCGCCCCACGCCACCTGGGAGCAGATGGAGTCCACAGCCGCCTCGATCCTCAAGGGCGACCCCGACCGAGGCTCAATGATCAAACAGGGCTTCAAGGCAAAGATGCAGGAGTTCCTGCCGGGCCACAGGGACAAGAGCTAAGAACCCCGTGTCGGCTGCTGGTCTTCGGGTACGCGGTGGGCCTCGAAGATCTGGAGGGAGCCATGCAGCGAGGCAGCGACCGGCTGAGCGTCCACCGTGACGACGAGATGAAGCATGAACTGCAGGGGCTGCTCCGTTCGGGGCACCCCACCCGGGTCGAGGAGTGGCACGACCCGGAACCGCCCGCCGAGGACGACCCGGATGTCGCGTACGGGCCGGTGACGCCGGGCCGGGCGCGGGAGCGCGTCGAGACGGTGCGGTTCGAACTGGCCCGGCTCCTGGGCCGTACGTCCTTCCCGGCGGGTCCCGGTGAACTGATCCGCGTCCTGCGCGACCGGCACGCTCCGGACGGGCTCGTCGAGTCGCTGGAGCGGTTGCCGAGGAAGCAGCACTACGACTCCGTGCACCAGCTCGCGCAGGCGGTCGTGCGCGCCCAGGAGGGAAGCGGGCGAGGCGCCCGGGGATCCACCGCATAAGGCACGGAAGGCACGGAACCCAGGCACGGAACCCGCACACGGCACCGACGCATAGCCGCCCTGCGCAGGGGCACTGCGGGCGTCGTCACGCCACCGGACATCGTGCCCCCCCCGCAGCCGGGGAGCACGTAAGGAGGCCCAGATCCATGGCCGATTTCGTAAGGGAAGTCATGACACCGGGCG
Organism: Streptomyces tailanensis; assembly: GCF_008386495.1. Taxonomy (GTDB): domain Bacteria; phylum Actinomycetota; class Actinomycetes; order Streptomycetales; family Streptomycetaceae; genus Streptomyces; species Streptomyces tailanensis. The sequence continues at coordinate 77,953 of NZ_VTHJ01000024.1, forward strand.
TCGTCGCGGTCCGCCCGGACGCCTCGCTCGTCGAAGTGGCGCAGGTGATGCGCGCGCAGGACATCGGCGATGTCCTCGTCGCCACGGACGGTCAGCTAGTCGGGGTCCTGACCGACCGTGACATCACGTTGCGCGCCGTCGCCGATGGCGCCGATCCGCTGACGGTGAGCGCCCAGGCGGTGTGCACCCCGAACCCGGTGGTGATCGGTCCCGACGACGCGGTGTCGGCCGCGGTCGAGCTGATGCGCGACCACGCGGTACGCCGGCTTCCGGTCCTGGACGAGGGCCATCCCGTGGGCATGGTGAGCCTCGGCGACCTGGCCGTCGCGCAGGACCCGGGCTCCGCGCTCGCCGACATCAGCCGCGCCGAACCGGACAGCTGGCCGGGCGCGGCCCCCGGCTGACGAGCGAGCGAGCGAGCGTACATCGACGACACGGACGACACGGACGACTCCGACGAGCGAGCGCACATGACCTACGCAAGCGCACATGAACGGAAGCTCGACCATTCCAGGGCCCCCGTCCTGGAGGCGCTGGAGCACCACCGGCGTTCCGGCCGGCACGCGTTCACGCCGCCCGGCCACAAGGGCGGTACGGGTGTCGACGCCCGGGCCGCCCTGACCCTCGGCCCCGACGTGTTCGCGTCCGACATACTCGCCCTCAACGGCCTGGACGACCGGCGGATGTCCGGCCGGTTCCTGGAACGGGCCGAGGAGCTGATGGCGGACGCGGTGGACGCGGACCGCGCGTACTTCTCCACCTGCGGCAGCTCCCTGTCGGTGAAGGCGTCGATGCTGGCGGTGGCGGGACCGGGCGAGCGGCTGCTGATCGCGCGCAACGCCCACAAGTCGGTGATCGCGGGCGTGGTCCTCGCCGGGATCGAGCCGGTGTGGGTGCGCCCGCGCTGGGACGCCGGGCACCATCTGTCGCATCCGCCGGACCCGGAGGAAGCCGCCGAGGCCTTCGAGCGGGCACCGGACGCGAAGGGCATGCTGCTGGTCTCGCCCACCGCGTACGGCACGTGCGCGGACATCGCCGGCATCGCCGAGGTGTGTCACGCGCGGGGCCGTCCGCTGATCGTGGACGAGGCGTGGGGCGCCCATCTGCCGTTCCACGAGGCCCTGCCGAGCTGGGCGATGGACGCGGGCGCCGACCTGTGCGTGACGTCCGTGCACAAGATGGGCGCGGGCCTGGAGCAGGGCTCGGTCTTCCATCTGCGGGGCGATCTGGTCGACCCGGCGGTGCTCAGGCTGCGCGGCGATCTGCTCAACACCACCAACCCGTCGGTGCTGATGTGGGCGGCGCTGGACGGCTGGCGGCGGCAGATGGTGGAGCGCGGCCACGAACTCCTCGACCAGACGCTGACGTTGGCGCGCCGAGTGCGCGAGGAGGTGGCGGCGCTGTCCGGGCTCTCCCCGCTCGGGGCCGCCGAACTCGTCGGTGCCGGGCGGTCGTTCGCGTACGACCCGCTGATGATCGTCATCGACGTCTCCGGGCTCGGTACGAGCGGTTACGCGGCCGTCGACCGGCTGCGCGCCCACCGTCAGGTCGACCTCGGTCTCGGCGACCACCGTCGCGTCGTCGCCCAGCTCACCCAGGCCGACACCGAGGAGACCTGCGGTGCCCTGCTGGACGCCCTGACGGAACTCGTCAAGCAGCGCGGGAGCCTGCCGTCGCCGCCGCCCATCCGGCTGCCGACGCCCGAGGGACTGGAACTCGCGGAGGTGATGTCACCCCGTGACGCCCTCTTCGGGCCCGTCGAGGAGGTGCCGGTCGCTCAGGCCGTGGGGCGGGTGGCCGCGGAGCCCGCGAGCCCGTATCCCCCCGGCGTGCCGGTCGTCTGTCCGGGCGAGCGGATCAACCGGGAGGTGGTCGAGTACCTCATGTCCGGTGTCGGGCAAGGCATGTACGTGCCCGACCCCTCCGACCCGGAACTACGCACCCTGAGGGTGGTGGCGTCATGACCCGAGACCAGACAGCCGAGATCAGCGCGACGTCCCACTCTGTCGACGTCGGCGAGGTGACCACCCGGTATCTGCTGTACGGCCTGCTGCCGTCCTGGTTCGTCCCGGGAGTGGCCGACTGGGTGATGCACCGGCGGACCCGTATCGAGGAGACGGCGGGTACGAAGGAGTCGCTGATCCACTCGCTGATGATGACCGAGGTCGGCGTCCCCATCGCGCTGACCCTGCGCTATGAGGTCAACCCCCTGCTGCTGTCGGTGCAGTTGGCCGGAGCGGCCGCGCACGAGGCGACCGCGCTGTGGGACGTGCGGACCGCCGTCGACAGCGACCGTGAGGTCAAGCCGATCGAGCAGCACATCCACAGCTTCCTGGAGTCACTGCCCTTCGGGGCGCTCGCCGCCCTGATGTGCCTGCGCAACGACCAGGTCAAGTCCCTCCTGCGAGGCGGGCGTGGGGACCCGGACGCCTGGCGGCTCGTACCGCGCCGAAGGCCCCTGTCGCGCGGCTATCTCACGGGCATCGGCCTCGCGATCGGTACGTGCGTCCTGCTGCCGTACGGCGAGGAACTGCTGCGCTGCGTACGGGCGGCGCGTCGGCGACGCCGGGACGAGAAGCACGAGACGCACGGGAACCACGGGAACCACCGGTGGTACACCACCGCCGACGCTGCGACGTGGCGGGCGGCGGAACACGGAGCGAAAGGAGACTGAGCACCCATGCGTATCGCATTCCTGACCGCACCCCAGGGTGTCGAGCAGATCGAGCTGACCGACCCCTGGCAGGCGGTGACGGACGCCGGTCACGAGCCCGTGCTGGTGTCGACGAAGCCCGGCCACATCCAGGCCTTCCACCATCTCGACAAGGCGGACACCTTCCCCGTGGACGACGTCGTGGGAGAGGTGCCGGTCGAGTCGTTCGACGGGCTCGTGCTGCCGGGCGGGGTGGCCAACCCCGACTTCCTGCGGATGGACGACAAGGCCGTGGCGTTCGTCCAGGACTTCTTCCAGCAGGGCCGGCCCGTGGCCGCCATCTGCCACGCTCCGTGGACGCTGGTCGAGGCCGATGTCGTACGCGGCCGGGTGCTGACCTCGTGGCCGAGCCTGCGCAAGGACATCCAGAACGCGGGCGGCACCTGGATCGACGAGCAGGTCAAGGTGTGCGACCACGGCCCGAACAAGCTGATCACCAGCCGTAGGCCGGACGACCTGAAGGCGTTCTGCGAGGCCTTCCTGGACGTGTTCACCGAGGAGGCGGCCTGATGGATCCGGTGTCCGATCGCAAGCAGCGACAGCGTGAGGCGTTCCACGCGGACGACCCGGCGTCGGGTCCGCTCACCACCGACCAGGGTGTGACCGTCGACCACACCGACGACGCGCTGACGGTCAGCGAGCGTGGGCCGACGCTGATGGAGGACTTCCACTTCCGGGAGAAGATCACCCGCTTCGACCATGAGCGGATCCCGGAGCGGGTGGTGCACGCGCGGGGCGCGGGCGCGTACGGGTACTTCGAACCGTACGAGTCCTGCGCCGAGTTCACCCGGGCGGCGTTCCTCCAGGACCCCGCCGTACGGACTCCGGTCTTCGTGCGGTTCTCGACCGTGCAGGGGCCGAAGGGCTCGGCGGACACGGTGCGGGACGTGCGCGGTTTCGCGACCAAGTTCTATACGTCGGAGGGAAATTACGACCTCGTCGGCAACAACTTCCCGGTCTTCTTCATCCAGGACGGCATCAAGTTCCCCGACTTCGTGCATGCGGTGAAGCCGGAGCCGCACAACGACATCCCGACGGGCGCGTCCGCGCACGACACCCTGTGGGACTTCGTGTCGCTCCAGCCGGAGACGCTGCACGCGATCATGTGGCTGATGTCGGACCGGGCCATCCCGCGCAGCTTCCGCATGATGCAGGGCTTCGGTGTGCACACCTTCCGCTTCGTCAACGCGGCCGGCCGGGGCACGTTCGTCAAGTTCCACTGGAAGCCCAAGCTCGGCACCCACTCGCTGGTGTGGGACGAGGCGCAGGAGTGCCAGGGCCGGGACCCGGACTTCAACCGCCGGGACCTGTGGAACGCGATCGAGGCGGGTGAGTACCCGGCGTGGGAACTGGGTGTCCAACTCGTGCCGGAGGAGGACGAGTTCGCCTTCGACTTCGATCTGCTCGACGCCACGAAGATCATTCCCGAGGAGCAGGTGCCGGTCCGCCCGATCGGCCGCATGGTCCTCGACCGCAACCCGGAGAATTTCTTCGCGGAGACCGAGCAGGTCGCCTTCCACACCGCCAATGTCGTCCCGGGCATCGACTTCACCAACGACCCGCTGCTCCAGGCCCGCAACTTCTCCTACCTGGACACCCAGTTGATCCGCCTCGGCGGCCCCAACTTCAGCCAGCTGCCCGTGAACCGCCCGGTCGCTCCCGTACGCACCAACCAGCGCGACGGCTACCACCAGTCCACGATCCACGGCGGCACCAACTACTTCCCGAACTCCCTCGGCGGCGGCTGCCCGGCCCACGCGGGCGTCGACGGCAACGCCTACACGCACTACGCCGAGCGCGTCGACGGCGCCAAGATCCGCCGCCGCAGCGAGAGTTTCAAGGACCATCACAGCCAGCCCGCGATGTTCTGGAACAGCATGGCGCCCTGGGAGAAGCAGCACATCGTCGCCGCCTTCCGCTTCGAACTCGGCAAGGTCGGCGCACTGTCCGTCCGCACCCGCACGGTCGGGGAACTCGCCAAGGTGGACCCGGAGCTGGCGTCCGAGGTCGCCCAGGGCATCGGAGTACCCGTGCCGACGCCGGCCGAGCCGGTGTCGTACAAGCTGACCTCTCCCGCCCTCAGTCTGGAGTCCCAGCGCGGCGACGGCTCGATCCGCACCCGCCGGATCGCGGTGCTGGTCGCCGACGGCGTGGACGCCGAACAGGTCACCACCGTGCGCGAGGCGCTGGCCGCCGAGGGCGCGATCGTGGAGGCGCTGGCCGCGCGGGACGGCACCGTGCGCGGCGCGGACGGCGCCGAGTACACCGTGGACCGGGCCCTGCCGACCGTGGCGTCCGTCCTGTACGACGCGGTCCTGCTGCCGGGTGGCCCCGTGGGCACCCCGTCCCCGGTGACCGACCCGGACGCGATGCGCTTCGTCCGCGACGCCTACCGCCACGGCAAACCCATCGCCGCCCTCGGCTCGGGCGTCGGCATCCTCGCCGCCCTGGAACCCGAGGGCCTGCGCCTGTCCTCCGAGTTCCACCACGTGGTCTGCGACCACGGCGTGGTCACGGACACGGCCCAGGGCACGGCCGGCGAGGAATTCACCCGCGAGTTCGTGACGGCGATAGCGGCCCACCGCCACTGGGACAGGCCACGGGTGCGCTGCTGAGGAGGGACTAGTGGGGGGTGCCTATGAAACGAAGGGCGCCCCCCATGCTTTTAGGGGCGCGGGGAACCGCGCGAGCAACCACAACGCACCCGCAGCCCGCAAAGCACAACCAGCCCCGAGCTCTCACCGGCTCTCTACGGCCGCCGCCCAAGAAGACACAACAACCTGGTCTGCTCATCGGCCCCCACCGGCGGCTCCACCGGCGACGCGAACAACCCACTCTTCTCCAGATCCCCGGCGTACGGACTGATCCCCTCCACCGCGAACTTCAACAACTCCCTGGGAAGCCGTTCCTCGAAACTGATCGCCCGGGACAGATCCCACGCGTGGACCACGAGATCCGCGATCATCTGCGCACAGTACGCCGTCGCCGGCGTGTCGCCGTACGACAGATGAACCGTCCGCTCCAGCGCCCCCGGCGCCGCGAACGCGTCGCGCGCGGAGCGGGCCGCCGTGTCCCAGGAGGCGGCCGGGTCGGGCCCCAGCAGGTCCCCGTCGAACGTGTCGCCGACCTCCTCGATCATGCAGCCGTCCCGCACCAGCACGGGCACCCAGAGCTGCTCGGAGACGAGGTGGTTGACGAGGTCACGGACCGTCCACTTGTGGCACGGCGTAGCCGCGCCCCACTGGTCGTGACGGACGGCGTGCACCCGGTCACCGAAGAGGTCCTGTGCCTCGGAGTGCCGGGTGAGCAGCGGATTCGGCACCGCCGCATCGCTTGTCTCGGCTGTGCCTGAAGTCGTGCCGGTCATGACGACGCACATCCTCGCTCCCGGGCGCCCTCACGCGTGCGGCCCGAGACGATCGGGCGGCGTGGGTGCCGGCGCAGATACTCCCCCTCCAGTTGCGCCATCCGTTCGTTGTGGGTGCGCAACGCTTCGCTCGATCCGTGCAGCAGCGTGTCGTGGCGCGTGCGGTGGATCGACTCCAGCTCTTTCATCAACTGCTGGTCGTCCAGCTTGTCCGGGTGCACTCCGGTCATGGTGGTACCCCGATCTTCGTGTTCCTCCATGAGGTCCGGGTACCCGCCCGGCAATCGTCAGCCCGAGCGGCCTCCGGGAGGGAGCCATGGATCTCGCGTTCCTCAATCCACTGTACGAACATCCCGGGCCCTGGGCCTCCGTGTACCTCGGTCCGGCCGTCCCCTCGGAGTCCACGGCCCATGAGCAGTCCCTGGCGGCGGCGGCCGTCTCCCGTGAGCTGGCCGAGCAGGGAGCGGACGCGGCGACCTGCCGGGCCCTGCGCGAGGCCGTGGACGAGATGCGGCACGAGGCCGATCCGCACGGCCGGGCGTTCTTCGCGCGCGACGGCCAGGTGGTCCTTGACCCGCCGCTGGCCTCCCCGCCCCCGGCACCGGAGGCCTTCTGGACCCCGCTGCCCCGTACGGCGCCGCTGCTGGACCTGGCCGGGGAGGACCCGGTGTGTCTGGTGGCGTACGTGGACCGGCGGGGCGCGCGGTTCGAGCTGCGCGGCGCCCTGGGCAGCGAGGACGCCGGGGCGGTGGCCGGGCGGCAGTGGCCCCTGCACCGTACGAGCACGGTCGACTGGTCCGAGCGGCACTTCCAGCTACGGGTGGAGAACACCTGGGAGCACAACGCGGCGGAGGTCGCCGAGGCTCTCGCCGTCTGTCAGGAGGAGACCCGCGCCGATCTGCTGATCCTCGTGGGTGAGGACCGTGAGCGGCACGCCGTGCGGGACCGGCTGCCGCAGCCGCTCCTCGACCGTGTGGTGGAGGCCCCGCACGGGCCCGGCAGCAGGCTGCTGGACGAGGACGTGGCGCGGGCCCGCGTCGAGCATGTACGCCGACGGGCCTCGGACGAGGTCGGGCGGTTCCTGGCGGCGCGCGGCCCGGACGCCGAGGGGCGCCGGGGTGCCGTCGAGGACGTCGCCGACCTGGTGGAAGCGGCGCGCGAGCACCGTATCGACGAGCTGCTCGTCCGCCCCGCGGGGCCCGACACGCATCGGGCGCTGTGGGTCGGCGAGGATCCCGACCAGCTGGCCGTACGCCGTACGGAGCTGCGCACGCTCGGGCAGGGACGCGGGCTCGACGAGGAACACACCTGGTCGGCCCGTGCGGACGACGCGCTGCTGCGGTCCGCCGTGGCCACGAACGCCCCGGCGATCTCGGTGACGGCGGCCACCGGGGCGACGGAGGGTGAGGTGCCGGTCGGCGGGCTGGGCGCGCTGCTGCGCTGGAAGTAGCCACCGCGGGCCGGATCGGCTAGCGGGCCCTCACGACCCGCCGCTCGTCCCATACCGGTTCCGGGGTCTCCCGTACGCGGCCGTCGGAGCCGAAGACGAGATAACGGTCGAACGAACGAGCGAACCAGCGGTCGTGCGTGACCGCGAGGACCGTACCGTCGAAGGCCTCCAGGCCCTCCTGGAGGGCCTCCGCCGACTCCAGGTCGAGGTTGTCGGTGGGCTCGTCGAGCAGCAGGGCGGTCACGCCCTGGAGCTCAAGCAGCAGGATCTGGAAGCGGGCCTGCTGGCCGCCGGAGAGCCGGTCGAAGGGCTGCTCGGCCTGCTTGGTCAGCTCGTAGCGGCGCAGCCGGGACATGGCGGCGCCGCGGTCCTGGGCGTGCTCCTTCCACAGGATGTCGAGCAGCGTCCGGCCCTCCAGCTCGGGGTGCGCGTGCGTCTGCGCGAAGTGCCCGGGTACGACCCGGGCGCCGAGCTTCCACTCCCCCGTGTGGGCCACGTCGTCGCCGGCGAGCAGGCGCAGGAAGTGGGACTTGCCGGAGCCGTTGGAGCCGAGGACGGCGACGCGTTCGCCGTAGAAGACCTCCAGGTCGAAGGGTTTCATCAGGCCGGTCAGCTCAAGTCCCTTGCAGGTCACGGCCCTTACGCCGGTACGGCCGCCCTTGAGCCGCATGGTGATGTCCTGCTCGCGCGGCGGCTCCGGCGGCGGCCCGGCCTCCTCGAACTTGCGCAGCCGGGTCTGGGCGGCGGCGTACCGCGAGGCCATCTCATGGCTGACGGCGGCGGCCTGACGAAGGTTCAGCACGAGCTTCTTCAGCTGGGCGTGCTTCTCGTCCCAGCGGCGCCGCAGTTCCTCGAAGCGCTCGAACCGCTGCCGCCGGGCCTCGTGATACGTGTCGAAGCCGCCGCCGTGCACCCAGGCGTCGGCGCCCGCCGGGCCCGGCTCCACGCTGACGATCTTCCCGGCGGCGCGGGCGAGGAGTTCGCGGTCGTGCGAGACGAAGAGCACGGTCTTGCGGGTCTCCTTGAGCCGCTCCTCCAGCCAGCGCTTACCGGGTACGTCGAGGTAGTTGTCGGGCTCGTCGAGGAGGAGCACCTGGTCGGTGCCGCGCAGCAGCGCCTCCAGCACGAGCCGCTTCTGCTCACCGCCGGAGAGCGTGCGCACCTGCCGCCACTGCGCCTTCTCGTACGGCACGCCGAGCGCGGCCATGGTGCAGATGTCCCACAGCGTCTCGGCCTCGTAGCCGCGCACCTCGGCCCAGTCGGAGAGGGCCTGCGCGTACGTCAGCTGGGCGGCCTCGTCGTCCACGGTCATGATCGCGTGCTCGGCGGCGTCGACCGCCCTGGCCGCCTCCCGGATCCCCGGCTGCGCCACCGACACGAGCAGGTCCCGCACGGTCGTCTCGTCCCGCACGGACCCCACGAACTGCCGCATCACCCCGAGCCCACCGGTGACGGTGACAGACCCCCCGTGCGGCTTCAGCTCCCCCGAGATCAACCGCAGCAGCGTCGTCTTCCCGGCCCCGTTCGGCCCGACCAGGGCCACCACGGCCCCCTCCCCCACCCGAAACGACACATCACCGAGCAACGCCCGCCCGTCCGGTAGGTAGTACTCCAGGTGAGCGGCTTCGAGGTGTCCCATGGGGCGCATTGTCCGAGGACGGGCAACGCGGGAGCAAATCCATTTCGTCGCAGCCGCGGGCAATCGTGCCGCTGAGGCGGCTGCCCACCCACCGGTCATAGCTGCGGGCAGTCGTGCCGCTGGGGCGGCACAGGTGGGCGCAGCGGCACCCGGCAAGCGCCGGTGAGCGAAACCCCGCCCCAGCCCAGCCGCAGACACCGGGCTCCTACGCGGACCCCGCCCGACACAATCCCACGGCCATGGGGTACCCGTGGACCCATGACCGCAGACGTCGACCTCACCGTACGCCCGCCCGGCCACCACATCCTCAGGGACCGTTTCCTCGCCGCGGACAGCCGCCTGTTCAACGCGGTGGCGACCCGCCACTGGCCCGGCGCCCACCCCATGCTGCCGAGGCTGAGCCGCGCAGCGAACCACGGCGTGCTGTGGTTCGCCACGGCGGCGGCCATCGCGGCGACCCGGAGTCCCAGGGCCCGCAGGGCGGCCGCGAGGGGCGTGGCCTCGCTCGCCCTCGCCTCCGCCACCATCAACACCCTCGGCAAGCGCTCGGTACGCCGCCCCCGCCCGGTCCTGGACAACGTCCCGCTGATGCGCCAGCTGAAGCGCCAGCCGATCACCACGTCCTTCCCCTCGGGCCACTCCGCGTCGGCCGCCGCCTTCGCGACGGGCGTCGCCCTGGAGTCCCGCGGCTGGGGCGCGGCCGTCGCCCCGCTGGCGGCCGCGGTCGCACTGTCCCGCGTGTACACGGGTGTCCACTTCCCGAGCGACGTCCTGGTCGGCGCCGCCCTGGGCGTGGGCGCCGCCTACGCCGTACGGGGTCTCGTGCCGTCCCGCGACCAGCTCCCGGCACCCGGTCGCCCGCGCTCCCCCACTCTCGGCTTCGCTCGAGCGGGAGGTACCCCCATCGCGCCCGCGCTGCCCGACGGGGACGGCCTGGTCGTCGTCGCCAACCGGGCCGCGGCGACCGCCGACCGCGTACACGCCCTGCGGGACGCGCTCCCCGCCGCCGAGACCGTGGAGTGCGAACCGGAGGATGTGAGGGCCGAGTTGGAGAAGGCGGCCGCACGCGCGCGGGTGCTCGGCGTGTGCGGCGGCGACGGCACGGTGAACGCCGCCGCCGAGGTGGCCCTGCGCCACGGCCTCCCCCTCGCCGTACTCCCCGGCGGCACGCTCAACCACTTCGCGTACGACCTCGGCGTCGAGAACGCCCGTGACCTGAGCCGCGCGCTGAGCCGGGGCGAGGCCGTCCGCGTAGACCTGGGGCACTTCGCGTCCGGTGAGACGCAGGGGCACTTCCTCAACACGTTCAGCCTGGGCGTCTATCCGGAGCTGGTGGGGGAACGCGAGCGCTGGGAGCGGCTGATCGGCGGCTGGCCGGCCGGGGTGATCGCGGCGCTGCGCGTCCTGCGCTCCGACCGCCGTCCGCTCCAGGCAACCGTCAAGGGCCGCCCGCACCCGCTGTGGCTGCTCTTCGCCGGCAACGGCACGTACCACCGGCTGGGCCTGACCCCGGCCCGCCGTTACGACCTGGCCGACGGCCTGCTGGACGTCCGGGTCGTGCACGGCGGCCGCCGCCCGGCCCTGCGACTGCTGGCGGCGGCGATCGCGGGCCCGCTGACCCTCCCCCACTCTCGGCTTCGCTCGAGCGGGAGGTACCCCCATCCGGCGCACGCGGCCGTGCGCGTACGACAGCTCCGGGTGGAGGGCATCGCGCCGGGCACGCCCCTCGCGTACGACGGCGAAGTCGCCATGGCGGAAGGGGATCTGACACTCCGGAAGCTCCCGGAGGCGCTCACGGTCTACAGCCCCCTGCCCGTCCACTGACGACAACCGATCACCGACCAGCACCGTCCAACATTCAAGACGGCGGTCTCAATATTCGACATGAGGCGTACGGTTCGGGTACGACCTCGCGGACCTCGCGGACCTCGGGGATTTCGGGGATCTCGCGGAAGGGGAACTGTCATGTCGAAGGCACGGGAGACCGCCGTCTACACGCACGGACACCACGAGTCGGTGCTGCGCTCGCACACCTGGCGGACGGCCGCCAACTCGGCGGCGTACCTGCTCGGTTCGCTGAAGCCGCACATGAGGATCCTGGACATCGGCTGCGGCCCGGGCACCATCACCGCGGACCTGGCCGCCCTGGTCCCGGACGGGCACGTCACCGGCGTCGACCACGCCCCCGGCATCCTGGACCAGGCCCGGGCCACGGCGGCCGAACGCGGCCTGGACAACGTCGACTTCGCGGTCGCGGACGTCCACGCGCTGGACCACGCGGACGCCGGCTTCGACGTGGTCCACGCGCACCAGGTGCTCCAGCACGTCGGCGACCCGGTGCAGGCGCTGCGCGAGATGCGCCGGGTCACGAAACCGGGCGGCATCGTCGCCGTCCGGGACTCCGACTACGCGGCGATGACCTGGTTCCCCGAGTCCCCGGGCATGGACGACTGGCTGGACCTCTACCGGCGCGTGGCCCGCGCCAACGGCGGGGAGCCGGACGCCGGGCGCCGGCTGAAGTCCTGGGCCCTGCGGGCCGGGCTCACCGAGATCACGGCCACCTCCGCCACCTGGACGTACGCGACGGCGGAGGAGCGGGCCTGGTGGAGCGGACTGTGGGCGGACCGGACGGTCGCCTCCGCCTACGCCGAACGCGCGACGGAAGCCGGTCACGCGACGGTCGAGCAGCTGCGGGCCATCTCGGCGGCCTGGCGGGAATGGGGGCGGCAGGAGGACGGCTGGTTCGCCGTTCTGCACGGAGAGATTCTCTGCCGCAGAACGGCCTGATCGGGCGTATTCTGGAAACTCGAGCCGTCAGGAGGTTCGGAAATGGTTCCCATCCTGCTGGTACTGCTTCTGGTGCTGATTCTTTTCGGCGCCGGATTCGCAGTGGAAGTTCTCTGGTATCTGGCACTGGCCGTTCTCGTCCTGTGGCTGCTCGGTTTCCTGGTGCGCGGCACCACCGCCGCCGGGGGCAGGGGCCGCTGGTACAGGTGGTGAATTCACTCCCGTACAGGTGGTGAATGCACCACCCTGGGGAGGTATTCACTCCCTGGGGAGCAACGGCCCGAGCGGCCCGAGGTCCAGATTCAGGTCCTCGGGCCGGAGGTCGTAGCGCTCGCGCAATTCCGTCATGCGGTCGTCGAGGAGCATCAGGGTGAGCCCGATGCGCTCCTCCTGCTCCTCCGTGAGTTCCCCGGTGTCGAAGCGACGCACGGCCTGGCGCTCCATGAGCTGGCGGAGGAGTTCGACGACGGTCAGCACCAGCTTGACCAGGTCGCGCTCCACCGTGTCGGGTTCCAGTTCGAGCCGGTTACGGCCTTCCAAACGGCCGGACAAACGGTCTGGCAAACGGTCGGGGTTGGTCACTCCAACCATCCCCAGGGCGCCGGGACCTGTGCGTTCACCGAGCTGATGAGCGCGTTGAGGTCGATACGGACGAGGTCGACGTCCGCGATCCGGAGGGTGAGGTCGCCGGTGATGACCACCCCGCCCGCGAGAAGCCGGTCGAGGAGGTCGACGAGGGCCACCTCACGGCGTTCTATGACGGTCATGTGCCCACCCCGTCACCGTTCATTTCGTCTCCATTCACTTCCTCTCCGTTCGGTTCTTCCCCGCTGAAGGAATACGCCGCCCAGGGCCCCGTGAGTTCCACGCGCAACCCCGGTTCCTCGCTTTTCGTGCGGTCCACCAGTTCCACGAACTCCTCGGAATGCGCGCGCGAGACCAGATAGGCCGCGTTGAGCACATTGCGGCCGGGTACGCCGGAAAGCGCGGAATTCTGGGGCGCGTGCAACCGGGTGTCCTCGGCGCGTTCCGAGAGCGTCTCGTGCAAGCGGCGGGCGAACCTCTCCGCCCTCTCCCACAGCTCCTCGTCGGCCTGGTGGCTCCGGCGCCGCTGCCGCAGGTAGTCGCGCCCGCTGGTGGCCTTCGCCGGCTCCCGGGGCTGCTGCTCGGCCTCGGGAGCCGCGTACACCTTCACGCCCCACTCCACCCGGCCCGCCAGCCGGTCCAGGGTCCGCCGGAAGCCCTCTTCGCGGGCCTCCAGCATGACCCGTACGCCGCTGTCGTCGTGGAAGACGGTGCCGAGTCGCAGCGGCAGGGGGGTGGTGACGGCAGTGAGCGCGTCGATCACGTTCTGGTGGGCGTGGGCGGTCTCGGTCAGCCAGTCCAGGTCCTCCAGATGGGCGCGGAACGGCCGCTCGGCGAAGTCGCGCTCCGGTACCTCGCTGACGACGGCGACCAGGTCGTGGTGGCGCAGCAGCCGGGGCGGCGCGCCGCCGACCCCGGTGAGCTGGCGTTGCAGAGCCGCGTCGAAGGGGCGGCAGACGGCGTACACGTACCGCAGTCCGGTCATGAGGGCTCCTCTCTGGCGCGGCGCTCGATGGCCGGCTCCGGCTCCCGCCGGTGCCCGCCGTCGGCCGGCTCGGCGAGCCGGGCACGCAACTCGGCGTTCTCACGGGAGAGTTCGTCGCGGCGGGCGTGGGACGACAGGGAGGGGTCGGTCTCCCACCAGTCGATGCCCATCTCCTTCGCCTTGTCGACGGAGGCGACGACGAGGCGCAGCTTGATCGTGAGCAGCTCGATGTCGAGCAGGTTCACGCGGATGTCGCCCGCGATCACCACGCCCTTGTCGAGCACGCGCTCCAGGATGTCGGCCAGGTTGGCGCTGCCGTTCTGGCCGTACGGCTCCGGGACTCGGCTCGGGAATGTCATCGTCGGCTCCCGCCCACGGTGGCCCGTTCCTCGTCCTCATCCTCGTACGGTTCCTCCTCGGTGTCCTCTCCGAAGGAGACGGACCGCGGTTTCTCGCCCCCGCCGCCCCTACCCGTCCCTCCCCCACTCTCGGCTTCGCTCGAGCGGGGGGACCCCCATCTGGGGCTCCGCCCCAGACCCCGCTCCTCAAACGCCGGAGGGGCTGAATTTTCCCGGATTTCCGCGTCAGCATCACCCCGGCTCGGCCCCCGCCCAAGGGCTGGAATTTCCGGGGCCTCGTCAAGCTGGTCGCCTGCCTCCTCGAAGTGCGGGTTGTTCACCAGGTACGCGAGCGCCCGTGGGCTCAGGTGCAGGCGCTTGTCGGCGGCGAGCGCGAGCTTCGTCTTCTTCGTACGTCCGAGGACGTAGCCGGCCCCGATGGCGAGGCCCGGTCCCAGTCGGTTCATCCTGTCGTCCCGTCGCCCCTTCGTGTTCCGGTGGTTCTGGCCAGGCTGATCTCCAGCCGGTCCAGGAGCTCGTCCTCCAGGCGGTCGAACTCCTCCTCATCGATCTCGCCCGCTTCGAGCCGCTGCCCGAGGCGGGCGAGATCGGCGCGCACGGCCGCCGGGTCGTAGTACTGGCGCTCCGCCTCGGCGACTACTTGTCCGATCGCCCAGAAGCTGCCGCGGACCGGTGCGAACGGCAGCAGCAGGACCTCGGTGATCAGTCCCATGTGCTCGCCTCCCTCGGCTCCGCGGGCTGTGACGGGCCCGGTTCCACGAAGCTGTACGGCGGCAGCGGGCCGTTGACGCGCAGTTCGATGTGCGGGTGGCTCTCGCGGACCTCGTCCACCGCGGCGAGGAACACCTCGGCCGAGCGCCGGTCGACGAGGAACGACACGTTGGCCAGCCAGCCGGTGGAGTCGGGGCCCACGCTGACGGCCGTGGCGGCCGGTTCGAGCACGCGCTGGACTTCCGCCGCGTCCTCGGCCTCCCGGGTCTGTACGGCGGCGACCACCATCTCGCCGAGCCGCAGCCGGTCCTCGTAAGTGCCGCCGCCCGCCTGCCGGTTGGCCTCGGTGAGTGCGCGCAGCTCGGGGTTCTCCCCCATCACGCGGTGCAGCACGGCCTCTTCGTCATGGGTGGCCTTGACGTTGTACTCGACCTTGCCGTCCAGGGCGCCCAGCCGTTCCCGGTAGTGCTCACCGCGTTCGGCGAGCACGCCGGTGACGGCCGGGTCGTCCGGGGCTACGCTGCCGAACCGCATGGGCAGCACGGGGCCGCCGGCTCCCACCTCGTCCAGCACGTTCTGGTGGGCGAGCAGATCCCGGCGCTTGGGGCGCAGCCCCTCGGGGGCGTCGCTGACGATCGCCGCCAGCTCGCCCTCCTCCAGGACGCGCACGGGAAACGCGGGGTCGCCCACGCCGCCCATGCCTTCGGGGAGTGCGGGATGTGAGCGCGCGCTGATCCCGTACACGTACGTGCTCACTCCTGTTCCTCCTTCTTGCGCGAGCTCGTGGTCTTGCGCGCCCGTGGCCGCTCTTCGGACTGGCCCTCCCCACGGGCCTGCCGGAAGGCGTCGGAGACCGTCTCGGCGGCACCGGACAGCACCCCCTTGGACTTGCCGCGCGCGCCGGACTCGGTGATCTCACCGACGAGGTCCGGCAGGCCGGGTTCCTTGCGCGGCCCGGCCTCCAGGTCGAGTCGGTTGCACGCCTCGGCGAAACGCAGATAGGTGTCGACGCTGGCGATGACGACACGCACGTCGATCTTCAGGATCTCGATCCCGACGAGGGACACGCGGATGAAGGCGTCGATGACGATTCCTCGGTCGAGAATGAGTTCCAGGACGTCGTAGAGGCCGCTGGTGCCACCGCCGCCGGACTGCTGTGCCGGGACTACGGTCATGCCGGCCGGTCCTCCTTGTCTGTGGATGGCTTGTCTGTCGGGTGAGCAAGAGGGCGGCCTAGCGGCCGCGGGGGCGATGCGGGTCGGCTCTCCCGCGTTCGTAACGGCGAACGCGCCGATAGCCGGTGAGCTCCCCCTCGGGGTCGAGCTTCACCTGATAGCTCGCGAGCAGGCTCATCGTGTCGGGTACCCGGGCGACTTCCAGGACCTCGACTTCCAACGTCCAACCGTTCTCGGTCGGTTCGAAGGACGAGACGGACTCGGGCGCCATGCCGGTCAGCTCCGCGAACTGAGCCCGCGCGTGGCGCAGCACCTGCATCGGGCGGGATTTCGATGTGTTGGACGTGTTGGATGTGTTGGATGTGTTGGATGTGTTCGACATGGCCACCCCTCGAACACCGAGTGGCCCCACGGCCGTTGGCCAAACCTGTCGGTACCTGTCGATACCTGTCTGTGTCAGCCGCGCCGCGCCGCGAGCCGCCGACGGGCCGGGCCGAGGGCGCGGGCCCTGCTCATCAGCCCGGACCAGGGCTTGGTGCGGGCCTGTTCGACGGCGTCGGCCGGGGTCCAGCGGCGGGCGTGGACGGTGGGGTCGTCGAGTTGTTCCCAGGCGATCGGCGTGGCGACGGGCGCTCCGGGCTTGGCGCGTACGGTGAAGGGGGCGACGGCGGTCTGGGCGTAGGCGTTGCGCTGTACGTCGAGGTAGAGCCGGTCGCCGCGGTCCTTCTTGCGGACGGCGGTGGTGAACCGCTCGGGCCGGCCCCGTACGAGCTCCTCGGCGATGTCCTTGGCGAAGTCGCGCACGGTGTCGAAATCGTCATGCCCGTTGAGGGGTACGACGATGTGCAGGCCCCTGGAGCCGGTGGTCATCGGCGCGGACGGCAGCTCGATCTCGTCCAGCAACTCCCTTACGGCCCTTGCCGCTTGACGTACCTGCTCGAAGTCGTCCGCGGCCGGGTCGAGGTCGAACACCATCCGGTCGGGCCGGTCGAGGCCGCTGACCCGGGAGAGCCAGCGGTGCAGGGTCAGGCAGGCCTGGTCGGCGAGGAAGACCAGGGTGGCGGCGTCCGCGCACACCGTGTGCACGACCGTGCCGCCCTCCTTGGGCACCTCGACCCGCTCGATCCAGTCCGGGTAGTGCTCGGGGGTGTTCTTCTGCATGAACATGGGCCCGTCGAGCCCGTCGGGGTGCCGTTCCAGCATCAGCGGGCGCCCGCGCAGATGGGGCAGCATGAAGGGGGCGACGGCACGGTAGTACGCGATGAGATCGCCCTTGGTGTACTCCTCACCGTGGCCGTCGGCGGGGTACAGCACCTTCTCCGGGCGGTGGATCTCGACCGTGCGGCGGCCGACCCGCAGCGTGCTCGCGGCGTCGTCGTCGCCCATTCTCCAACTCCCCTCTTGAGGACGCCCGTTCAGCGCACGATGGCGTGTTCCACGAGCAACCGCCCGGCCGCCGCGATCGACTCCGCGTCGATGCCCGCCTCGTGGAGCTGCTCCTCGGGGGTGCCCGAGCCCGGCATGGTGCGGACGGCCAGGCGTACCAGGCGGGGCACCGGGCGGCCGTCGAGGAAGGCGTCGAGGACCGCGTCGCCGAGGCCGCCCTCCTCGTAGTGGTCCTCGACGGTGAGCAGGCAGCCGGTGCGTTCGGCGGCCTCGCGCAGGGTGGGGCGGTCGACGGGCTTGACCGAGTAGAGGTCGATCACCCGGACCTGGATGCCCTCGCCGTCCAGCGCCTCGGCGGCCTTCAGGGCCTCGTGGACGGTGACGCCGGCCGCGACGACGGTGAGCCGGTCGCTGTCCGAGGCGCGCAGCACTTTGCTGCCGCCGATCTCGAACTCCTCGGTGGGGCTGTAGATGACGGGGGTCTCGCCCCTGGACGTCCGCAGATAGCGGATGCCGTCGAGCCCGGCCATGGCCCCGACCAGCTTGGCGGTCTGGTTGGCGTCGCACGGATACAGCACGGTCGAGCCGTGCACCGCGCGCAGGGTCGCCAGGTCCTCCAGGCCCATCTGCGAGGGGCCGTCCTGTCCGATGGCGACGCCCGCGTGCGAGCCGACGAGGTTGATGCCGGCGCCGCCGATCGAGGCCATGCGGATGAAGTCGTGGGCGCGGGTGAGGAACGCCGCGAACGTGGAGGCGTACGGCAGCCAGCCGCGCGCCGCGATCCCCACCGCGGCGGCCACCAGCTGCTGTTCGGCGATGTAGCACTCGAAGAACCGGTCGGGGTGTTCCTTGGCGAAGAACTCGGCGCGCGTGGAGTCGCTGACCTCGCCGTCCAGGGCGACGATGTCGCCGCGTGCGGTGCCGAGCGCGGCGAGGGCCTGCCCGTAGGCGTCGCGGGTGGCGACCTCCTCGCCGATCTCGTAGCGCGGCAGCTCCAGATGTCCGGTCCGTACGGCGTGCAGCATGCGTGCGGCGGGCGGTGGCTGCACCTCGACTCGGATGTCACGTACGCCGCCGAGTTCGAGGATCGCCTCGTCCGGGTCCTTGAGCGGTTTGCCGTGCAGTCCCTCGCGGTCCTGGACGGACTCGACGCCCTTGCCCTTGAGGGTGCGGGCGAGTATCACGGTCGGCTGGGCCCTGGTGGACTCGGCCTCGCCGTACGCGCGGTCGACGGCGTCCACGTCGTGCCCGTCGATCTCGATCGTGTGCCAGCCGAAGGCGGCGAAGCGGCGGGCGTAGGCGTCCAGGTCGTGCCCGTGCCGGGTGGGCCCGCGCTGGCCGAGGCGGTTGACGTCGACGATCGCGACGAGGTTGTCCAGATGCTCGTACGAGGCGTGCTCGGCGGCCTCCCACACCGAGCCCTCGGAGAGTTCGCTGTCCCCGCACAGGACCCACACCCGGTATCCGGTGCGGTCCAGCCGCTTCTCGGCCAGCGCGAGGCCGACGCCGACGGGCAGCCCCTGGCCGAGTGAGCCGGTGGCCGTCTCGACCCAGGGCAGGCGCCGTGGCGTGGGGTGCCCTTCGAGGCGGCTGCCGTGCTTGCGGTAGGTCATCAGCTCGGTCTCGCTGATCGCGCCGGCCGCCTTGTACGCGGAGTACAGCAGGGGCGAGGCGTGGCCCTTGGACAGCACGAAGCGGTCGTTGCCCGGGTGCTGGGGGCGTTCGAAGTCGTAGCGCAGGTGCCGGGCGAGGAGCACCGCCATCAGTTCGGCCGCCGACATGGACGACGTGGGGTGCCCGGAACCGGCGGCGGTCGAGGCACGAATGCTGTCGACCCGCAACTGCTGGGCCAGCTCGGTCAGTTGACGGGTGTTCATGAGTCTCCTTCCGAACCCTCGGCGGGCTCCTGCACGGCTTCGGGCGCCGACGTCCCGCGCTGTCGCCGGGGGCTGTCTGGGGCGCCCGGCACCGCGGTCGGCCCGGGCTTCTCGGGAGCGTCCTGCCGGCGGGCGGGCCCGGACCGCTCCGACGCCCCGGGCACCGGTGAGGCGTGCGGTTTCCCGGAGGCCCCCGGCACCGCCACAGGCCCCGGCTTGTCAGGGGTTTCCTGCCTCTGTGCGCCACCCCGGCCACCGGACGCCGCCGAGGACTTGACCCCGGTCTTCTCCTGCCCCGCTTTCTTCTGCCCGCCCGGCACCCGCGCCAGCTCCGGTGACGCCGTGTCGAGGGGTACCGACCAGGACCGTACGAGCCCCAACTGGACGCCCTGGCGCGGGAGTACGGCGTCGAGGAGCCAGTCGGCGGCGACGCGGACGCGGTTGCCGGGCATCGCGGCGAGGTGGTAGCCGCGGGTGACCGCTCCGGCGACGGGGCCGGACAGGGGTACGCCGAGCGGGTTGGCGGCGGCCTTGACCCCGCCGAGGTCGACGACGAAGCCCAGGTCGCTGTGGCGGTAGGGCTTGGGTTCGCCGCGGCCGAGGGAGGCGGCGACGTTGTGGCCGGCGACCTTGCCTTGCCGCCAGGCGTGCTGGGCGGTCATCGGCGTGTACTCACCGGGCTTGGTCAGATCGGGCACGGCGGCCGCGTCCCCACAGGCGAACACCTCGGGGCGGCCCGGCACATGCAGCGTCGGCTCGACGAGCAGCCGCCCCCGCTCCATCGGCAGCCCGAGCGACTCGGCGAGCGGATCGGGCCGTACGCCCACGCACCACACCAGCGTGCGCGTGTCGACGAACTCCCCGTCCGTCAGCAGCACTCCGGTGTGCGTGGCCTCCTTCACGGCGGTCCCCATCCGTACGTCGACGCCCCGCTGCCGCAGCACCCGGTCGGCGGTCCGCGACAGCTTCTCGTCCATCTCCGGCATGACCCGCCCGGCGATGTCGAGCAGCAGCCAGCGGGGCCGGACGCCCTGCCACAGCGGCTGCTTGCGTACCAGTTCGTCGGTGAACAGCTGCCCCTGGGCCGCGACCTCGGTCCCCGTGTACCCGGCGCCGACCACCACGAAGGTGCAGCGCGACCGGCAGCTCTTGGGGTCCTCGGCACCGGCGGCCAGCTCCACCTGCCGGGTCACGTGGTCCCTGAGGTACAGCGCCTCCGGCAGACCGCGGAAGCCGTGGGCGTGCTCGGCGACGCCCGGGATGGGCAGCAGCTTGTTGACGCTGCCGACCGCGAGCACGAGCCGGTCGTAGGTGAGGGTGCCGATGCCGCCCTCGGGGTCCGAGTAGTGCACGGTACGGGCGTCGAGGTCGATGTCGTCGGCCTCGCCGAGCACCAGGCGTACGTGGCGCAGGGTGCCGGTGAGGGAGACGGTGACCCGACGCGGCTCCAGGACGCCTGCGGCGACCTGGGGCAGCAGGGGCAGGTACAGAAAGTAGTCGGTCGGGTTGAGCAGGGTGATGTCGGCATGGTTCCGGGTCAGCCGCGACAGGGTGCGGGCCGTCCGGTAACCGGCGAAGCCGGCACCGACGATCACGATGCGGGGTCGACTCACGGTTCGCCTCCGGCGGTCGCGCGTTAGGGCCCTCGGACATACGGGTCCTGTGGCGTACGGGCCTTCCGCGTCCCCCTGGTCAAGGCGCCCAAACCGGTGGGGAGCCGATCGGGGCGCCCGAACGTCCGTGGGTTTCGTCCGTGGGTTTCCGCTGTGACCCCCGGGTACCCGGACCGCGAGACCCGGCCCGCATCCGTCGCGGAGGTGCCCCCATGCCCGAGTTCGGCTGCTTCCTGGCGACCGAGGAGTTCGGTCCCGCCGACCTGATCGAGCAGGCGAGGATGGCCGAGCAGGCCGGATTCGAGTGCTTGTGGATCTCGGACCACTACCACCCGTGGAACGACGCGCAGGGTCACAGCCCGTTCGTGTGGTCGGTGATCGGCGGCCTCTCGGAGGCGGTGTCGCTGCCGATCGAGACGGCGGTGACCTGTCCGACGGTCCGGATCCACCCGGCGGTCGTGGCGCAGGCCGCGGCGACCAGCGCGGTGATGACCGGCGGCCGGTTCCGTCTCGGCCTCGGCTCGGGCGAGGCCCTCAACGAGCACATCCTCGGCACGCACTGGCCGCCGGCGAACGTCCGTCTGGAGATGCTGGAGGAGGCGATCCAGATCATCCGGCGCCTGTTCACCGGCGAGGAGGTCACACACCACGGCGTCCACTACACCGTGGAGAACGCCCGCCTCTACACGGTGCCCGACGAGCCCGTCCCGATCGACGTCTCCGCCTTCGGCCCGAGCGCCGCCGGGCTCGCCGCCCGCGTCGGCGACGGCTTCATCACCATGGGGCCCAACGAGGAGCTGGTGGCGCAGTACCGCAAGGGCGGCGGGGGCGGCAACCTCGTCAGCGGCGGTACGAAGCTGTGCTGGGGCCAGGACCGCGAGGCCGCCGTCCGCACGGTCCACCGCCTCTGGTCCAACCAGCTCCTGCCCGGCGAGATGGGCCAGGTCCTGCCCACTCCCCGCCACTTCGAGCAGCTGGAGCCCCTGGTCACCGAGCAGATGGTCGCCGAGAACACGGTCTGCGGCGACGACGTCGACGAACACGTCGCCGCGCTGTCCGCCTTCGCCGACGCCGGCTTCGACCGCGTCTACGTGAGCCAGATCGGCCCCGACCAACGCGGCTTCTTCGACTTCTACCGCACGAAGGTGCTCCCACAACTCCAGCAGGGAAACCGCTGACGGGCCCCCGAGTTCCCCCAGTCCTCGGCCCAGATGGTGCTTCCTCTCCCCATCATCTGGGCCGAGCCCAGACCGTCTTCTGTCCCAGCCGACGGAGTGCGGCGGTCGTCGCGGCGCTCAACCCGCACACCACCAAGCCCGCACCCACGCGGTTCCGGTTGCGTGAAACCCACTCCTGCGCGCTCTTCGGCCGCGCCTCGTCGTCGAAGCGCCCGTGCGCCCCGAAGTCCCGCCCGTGCGGCCCGTCGGCGGGGCTCCGCAGGTTCCCGTGGCCACGGGAACCCACCACTCCCTGCTCGTCCGGTTAGGACTCGAACCCCGTACGAGCGAGATACCGGTCGAGCAGACCCGGGGCCACCGCGTTCGCGATCAGCGCCGCCACCGTGGATCCGCCCACCCAGTACTCCCGCCGCCACCCATGTGCCGCCGCATGGACGACGACGACGGAGCGCGCGGCGACCTCCGGCTGTTGAAGTTCTCTCCCGGATGAATCCGGGAGATTCTCCCCTGGATCGCTCCGGGGAGTTCGACAGGTCATGCCTGTCCAGCGACGACCCGCGCGGCCCGCGTACCGAACACATAGCCAGGTAGGTCACTTCGGTGACCCGCCGGTACTCGTCGGGCGTGATGTCCAGGAACGGCGCGAAAACCCCGGCGAAGGCGTTGTTGACCCACACGTCGATGCACCCGAAGGCGTCGACGACCTGATGGGCCGCGTCCTCGACCGCCTTGGCGTCGGCCATGTCGACGCTGACGACGAGCGCCTCGCCCCCGGCCCGCTCCACTTCGTCTGCGGCCGCCGCGGGCCCTTCGCGTCCCCGGGCGAGCAACGCCACCCGGTCCCCCCCGGGCGGCGAAGGCCACGGCGGTGGCCCGGCCGACGCCACCGCTGGCACCCGTCACCACGACGGCTCTGCGGCGGCGCGACAGGGATGACGTACGGGTTGACGTAAGCACCGCTCACCGGGCCCGGTGATGCGGCGCCTCGGGATCGGTACCGGTCGGCGGCGGACCCCCGGCGGCCGTACCGCCGGGCGCGACGGGCGGCACCGGCGGATAGCCGGCCGGCCCGGCGCCACCCGGGGGCACCCCCGGCGCCGTAAAGCCACCGACACCGCCGCCACCACCACCGGCCCGGTCACGGCCCGCCGCGAGCTCCGCCTCACGCTCGGGCGTCGGCCGGGACGCCGAAGGCCGGGCGGCGCTCCGCAGCGCGTAGGCCACCGCTGCCAGGACGACGGCCGTGATCAGCGCGGCGGCCCAGTCGGGGAGGCCCAGCGCGAGCGCCAGACCGAGGGCGAGCGCCAGGGCGGCACCCGCGTACAGGGCGACGGCGCCGGACGCGGCGTACAGGGCGGCCGTACGGCGCTGCTTGCGGGTCTGTTGCCGCAGCTCGTCGCGTACGGTCTCACGGGCCACCAGCGCCAGTTCGTCGACCAGGTCCTTGTCCAGATGTTCCAGATGATCCAAGCGGTCCATGGCACCCGAGTACCCGAGCGCACGCCCGCATAACGTCGCACCCAAGCAGACGTCAACCGGTTTGAACCAGCCGAAACGATCTCGTCCCCGGTCGGCCCCAACTAGGCTCGTACGCATGGAGATTCTCGGTACCACGCTCCGTATCTGTGTCGACGACCTGGAAGCCGCCGTCCCCTTCTACGAGAGACTCTCGGGCGGACCGGCGATGCGCTTCGAGCGCGGTGGTGTCCAGGTCGCCGCTGTCGGCTGTTTTCTGCTGATGAGCGGCCCCGAGTCCGAGCTGGAGGTGCTGCGGAAGGTCACCGCCACCATCGCGGTCAAGGACGTCGACGAGGCCCATCAGGTCCTCACAGACTCGGGCGCCCGCGTCCTGGCGGGCCCGGTGCCGACTCCCGTCGGCCGCAACCTGATCGCGGTGCACCCGGACGGCTCGGTGTACGAGTACGCGGACCGGCGCGCGGCCGGGTAGCACAGGTCGCCTACGTCAACTCGTCGTCCCCGAAGTCCTCTTCGTCCCCGATCCGCACCGCGGACTCCTCGGCGGACAGCCCGCTCGTCGAGCCCTCCTGCGCCCCGAGCCGCCGTACGACGCCCTGCTCCCGCAGGGCGCCGGCGAGCTTGTAACAGCCGGGGACGGTACCCGGGGCGGGCGGCCTGAGACCGAGGTTGGAGGGGGCGTCCAGGACGACGATGTTCTTCGGCATGGGACTCATCCTGCGGGACGGCAGGCCGCGGGTGGGCGGAAATCGTCATCTCCCGGCCGGGCCGGGAAACCCTCATCGCCCGGCCCGGCCCCCAGGGCGCATCTCGGTCGTGAGGGCCCATCGCTCGTGGTCCCGCCATGCCCCGTCGATGAACAGGAAGTCCGGGGAGAACCCCTCCAGCCGGAAGCCGCACCGCCGGGCCAGGGCGATGGAGGCGGTGTTCCGCGGCTGCACGTTGATCTCCAGCCGGTGCAGCCCCATCGCTCCGAACGCGTACTCGACGACCAGCCCGAGCCCCTCGCTCATCAGCCCCCGCCCGGCGGCGTGCGCGAAGGCCCCGTATCCGAGCGCCCCGCACGCGAAGCCACCCCCGACGATGTTGTTGATGTTGATGAACCCGGCGATCCCGCCATCCTCCCGCTCGCACACCAGGAACCCGGCCCTCGTCGGGCCCTCGATGAGCCGCCCCGCGTAGGCGGCGTACGCGGTGGATGTGGTCGGCGGGAACAGCCACGGTTGGTGCAGGCTCTTGCTCTCCCGCGCCCGCGCGGTGAACTCGGGCCCGTCGTCGAGCGTGAAGTGCCGTATCCCCACGCGGGGACCTACGGCGAGGTAGCGAACGTTCTCGGACACACCGCAACGGTAAGCCGCACCGGGTGTCACCCGCGCCGCTTCATGAAGTACACCCCGCAGAGCGCCCCGATCACTCCCGTCCCCAGCAGCGCCATCCACAGCGGCATGGTGACCTCGGGGATCAGCAGCCGGATCTCGATGCTCCGGGTGTTCTCGAAGATGAACACGAGAGCCAGCACCGTGAGCCCCCCACGGTCACCCTGCCGGGCGTCAGCAGATCACCCCACTGCCGGTGACCGCGCGTCCGGACACGGTCCGACGTCTTCGGGCTCATATCTCCAGGATGACGCGCGCGAGCCGGATGCGCCCGGCGGGAGGAGGCTCCCGGGCCGCCCTCAGACCAGCGCCGGCTCGTCCAGCGTCAGCGTCCCCGCCTCCGCGTCCAGTTCGGCCGTCACTCCGAACGGGATCGTCAGCGCCCCTTCGTCGTGGCCGAAGCCGAACTCCTCCACCATCGGGACCCCGAGTCCGCCCAGCCGGTCGACGAGGAGTGCGCGGACCCTGTCGTACGACTCGCACTGTGCCCAGGAGCCGAGGAGGATCCCGGCGACGCCGTCGAGCCAGCCGGCGCGCAGGAGTTGGGTGAGGTAGCGGTCGAGGCGGTAGGTCTCCTCGCCGACGTCCTCCAGGCAGAGGAGGGCGCCCCGGGCGGAGGGGCGGGCGTGCGGGTGGCCGAGTTCGGCGGCGAGCAGGCACAGGCAGCCGCCGAGGAGAAGGCCCCGGGCCCGGCCGGGTACGAGCGCGGTGCTGCCCTCGGCGGCCGTGATCGTGCGGACCGACTCGGGGGCGAAGAGCGTGGCCCGCAGATGCTCCTGCGCACGGGTGTTCTTGATGAAGTCGACGCCCGCGGCCATCGGACCGTGCAGGGTGACCAGCCCGGCCCGGGTGGCGAACGCCTCATGGAGTGCGGTGATGTCGCTGAACCCGACGAGCGTCTTCGGGCCCGCCGCCCGTATCGCGTCCCAGTCGAGCAGATCGACCATCCGCTGCACCCCGTAGCCGCCGCGGGCGCACAGCACGGCGGCCACGGAAGGGTCGCACCAGGCAGCCTGGAAGTCGGCGGCGCGGTCCGCGTCCGTGCCCGCGAGGTAGTCGAACCCGGGGTGCCGGTCGAGCGTGTGGGGTGCGACGACGGGGTCGAGGTCCCAGCCGCGCAGGATGTCGAGGCCGGCGCCGAGCCGCTCCTCGGGCACCGGCCCGCTCGGGGCGACGACGGCCACGCGGGCGCCGGGGGCGAGGCAGGGTGGCCGGGTCAGGGGGGAGACGGCGGGGCGGGTCGGCGAAGACAGTGTCACTTGGCGAGCTCCAGAGTAGGTATTCCCGGGGGATTCAACCCGAAGACCTGCGCATACAGCGAGAGCTCGGCCTCCAGTACCCGCACCATCGTCTCCGCCCGCCGGAACCCGTGCCCCTCCCCTTCGAAGGCGATGTACGCGTGCGGCAGCCGCCGCCCCTCCATCCGGGCCAGGAACCGCTCGCACTGCGCCGGCGGGCAGATCACGTCGTCGAGGCCCTGGAGCAGCAGGAAGGGCGCGCTGATCCGGTCGGCATGCTCGGCGGGCGACCGTTCCGTGTACCGCATCGGCTCCTCGGCCAGCGGCCCGACCAGGCTCTCCAGATACTGGGACTCGAAGTCGTGGGTCTCTCCCGAGCCCCAGGTCGTGAGGTCGAGGATCGGGTAGAGGATGGTTCCGCAGGCGTAGACGTCGGTGGTGGCGAGGGACGCCGCCGTGGTCCAGCCCCCGGCGCTGCCGCCCCGGACGGCGAGTCTGGTCCGGTCGGCGGTGCCCTCGTCGGCGAGGGCGAGCGCGACCGCCGCGCAGTCCTCCACGTCGACGACTCCCCACTGCTCGCGCAGCCGGTTGCGGTACTCCCGCCCGTATCCGGTGGACCCTCCGTAGTTGACCTCGGCGACGCCGATGCCGCGCGAGGTGAAGTAGGCGATCGCCAGGTCGAGGACCAGGGGCGCGCGGCTGGTGGGTCCGCCGTGCGCCCAGATCACGTACGGGGGCAGTTCGGTGCCGGGGGCGACGTGGTCGGGGTGGTGAGGCGGGTAGATGTGGGCGTGGATCTCGCGTCCGGCGGGGC
The DNA here is from genome assembly GCF_008386495.1 of Streptomyces tailanensis. Classification (GTDB taxonomy): domain Bacteria; phylum Actinomycetota; class Actinomycetes; order Streptomycetales; family Streptomycetaceae; genus Streptomyces; species Streptomyces tailanensis. Next base: position 104,682 of record NZ_VTHJ01000024.1, read on the forward strand.
CGAGGAAGGTGCGGATCTGGGGTTCCGGGTAGTAGGCGGGGTCCACCGGGTCGTCGTGCGCGGCCCCGATCACCCGGGCTTCGCCGGTGACGGCGTCGAGTTCGACCACCTCGTACGCGCTGCGCGGGCTGGCGCCGATACCGAGGACGCGGCCGCCGTGCGTGGCGAGGGTCGGGGTGAACTCGGTCCAGGGGCCCGCCGCGTCCACGACCTGGCCGGTCTCCGGGTCGAGGATGCCGAGCGCGGTGGCGCCCCGGCCGTGCACCACGGCGATCTGCCCGTCGTCCAGCAGGGCGAACCAGCGCCATCCGATCTTCCACAGCGGTCCGCCGAACTCCTCCTCACGGGCGCACAGAGCGGTACAGCGGCCGTCGTCGTCGCGGTGGTACAGGTTCCAGTAGCCGGTGCGGTCACTGGAGTACACGAGTGTCCCGTCGGCGGCCCACTCGACCTGGGCGATCGACTCGTCCGGGCCGCCCTCGACGGTCCGGGCGCCGCGCAGGGTGCCGTCGTCGGCGACCTCGGCAACCACGAGGTCGGTGCCGTCCCAGGGCATGCGCGGATGGTCCCAGGCGAGCCATGCCGCGCGTCGGCCGTCGGGCGAGAGGCGGGGCCCGGTGACGAACCGGCGGTTGTCGTCGGTGAGTTCGCGTACGGCGGTCCGGTCCTCGGCGGCCGAGCCGTCCAGCGGTACGGCGGCGACGACCCGGCGTACGTCGGTGGGCCCCTCCCCGGTGAACTCCTCCAGCACGCACCACACCTCGCCCCGCTCCGGGTGCGGCTGGGGGTCGACCCAGCGCAGTCCGCCGCCCACCGGGGACACGGGAGTGAGGGGGCGGGGCTCGCCGCCGGGTTCGTACCGGTAGAGGCGCTGGTCGGCGAAGTTCACGAACACCACGAGGGGGCCGTCGTCCCGCATGACGCCGGCCCAGGGCTGCCCTCCGTACTCGATGACCCGGCTGCGCACGTTCCACGGCGCCGGGAGCACCGACTCCTCCGTGCCGTCGGCGGTGCGCCGGACGAGGGTGCGCCGGCCGCCCTCGGTGGGCCGGGGCTCGGTCCACCACGCCTCGTCGCCGACGAAGCCCACGAACTCGGGATGCCCGTCGTGCGCGGCGGCGAGCGCCGCGTCGATCGGTGAGGGCCACGAACCGTACGCCAGGGTCTGCACGCTGTTCCCCACTTCCCTACTTCCCTCGGTCCCGTGTTCCATGTCCCTACGCGGCCCGCAGGAAACGGTCGAGCACCCGAACACCGAAGTGGAGCGCCTCCACCGGGACGCGTTCGTCGACACCGTGGAACATGGCCCCGTAGTCGAAGCCCTCGGGGAGCCTCAGCGGGGTGAAGCCGTAGCCGGTGATGCCGAGGCGTGAGAACTGCTTGGCGTCCGTGCCGCCCGGCATGCAGAACGGCACGACGTGCCCTTCGGGCGCGAACTCCTCCACGGCGGCCCGCATCCGCGCGTACGTCACCGAGTCCACCGGCGACTGGAGGGCCACCTCGCGGTGGTGGTACTCCCACTCCACATCGGGCCCGGTGAGCAGGTCGAGGGTCTCCCGGAACTCGTCCTCCCCGCCCGGCAGATACCGGCCGTCCACGTACGCGACGGCCTCCCCCGGGATCACATTGATCTTGTAACCGGCGTCCAGCATGGTCGGGTTGGCGCTGTTGCGCACGGTCGCCTCGACCAGGGCGGCGGCCGGGCCGAGCTTGTCGAGCAGGCGGTCGATATCCTGGAGGTCGTCGAGGTCGGTGGCGATGCCGTACAGCGCGGCCAGTTCGGTGAGGGCGGCGCGCACGGTCGGGGTGAGCCGGACGGGCCACTCGTGCGCACCGATCCGGGCGACCGCGGCGGCGAGGCGGGTCACCGCGTTGTCGCGGTTCACCTTGGAGCCGTGGCCGGCCCGGCCGCGCGCGGTGAGCCGCAGCCAGCCGGTGCCGCGCTCCCCGGCGGCGATCGGGTAGATCTGCCGGCCGCTGCCGTCGTGGAAGGTGAACGCCCCCGACTCGCTGATGCCCTCGGTGCAGCCCTCGAAGAGGCCGGGGTGTGCGTCGGCGAGGAACCCCGAGCCGTCCTCGGCGCTCGCCTCCTCGTCGGCGGTGAACGCGATCACGATGTCCCGGCGGGGCCGTACGCCCTCGCGCGCCCAGTGCCGTACGACCGCGAGGATCATCGCGTCCATGTTCTTCATGTCGACCGCGCCCCGACCCCAGACCACGTCGTCGCGGATCTCCCCGGAGAACGGGTGCACGCTCCAGTCCTCGGCCTGCGCGGGTACGACGTCCAGGTGACCGTGGAGGAGCAGCGCGTCGGCGGACGGATCGGTGCCCTCGATACGGGCGACGACGTTCGTACGGCCCTCGGTGCGCTCCAGCAGCGTGGGTTCCAGCCCGGCCTCGGCCAGCCGCGCGGCGGCGTACTCGGCGGCGGGCCGCTCCCGGCAGTCGCCGCCGCCGCGGTTGGTGGTGTCGATGCGGATGAGGTCGGAGGTGAAACGGACCACCTCGTCCAGCGCCTGCTCGTCGACCTGCTCTGGCGTGCTGTCAGCCATACTGCTCCTCCACCGCCGCCGAGACGATCGTGGTGACCGCCTTGAACGTACGGATTCCCTCGTACATGGCCGGACTGGTGTATGCGACCTTACGTTCCCCGATACGCGCCACACCGGGCACGACGGTCGCGGCCATCGCCAGATGCTCGGCGTCGAACTCCAGCGCCACGGTGAACGGCCCGCCGTCGACCGGTTCATGACGCACCGCGAGCGACGCGGCCTCCTTCGCCGCCGCGCGGATGTCGGCGGCCGTGCGCGCGGGTGTGCGGCACACCGCCGCGTACCTCGACACATGGTCCTTGACCGCCACCTTCAGCGCCTCGGGCGCGTACCCCAACGCGTCCTCGCAGGCCACGTCGTCACCGGTGACCAGCACCACCGGTACCCCGAACTCGGCGACGACATGCGCGTTCAGCAGCCCCTCGCTTGCCCGCTCGTCGTTGACCCACACACCCGTGATGGAGTTCGCGAGATAGGTGTGGGCGAGGACGCCCTCCATGCCGGCGCCCGCGTGGTAGCCGACGAACGCGATGCCGTCCACGTCCCCGTGCTGGACCCCCTCGACCATGGACAGCGCCTTGTGCCGCCCGGTGAGCATCTGCGCCCGCTCGTCCAACCGCTCCAACAGCAGATTGCGCATCGTCCAGTGCGCCTCGTTGATCAGCACCTCGTCCGCGCCGCCGTCGAAGAACCCGAGCACGGCGGCGTTCACGTCCGAGGTGAACATCGACCGGCACCGCTCCCACTGCGGCGTACCCGGCAGCACATCGGCCGGCCAGGTGACACCGGTCGCGCCCTCCATGTCTGCGCTGATGAGGATCTTCATGTTCCGTCACGTTACGCACCCGGGCGGAAACCGGCCACGTACGACGGGCGCACGGCTTGCCGGCATCGACGGCTTGCCTGCATCGACGGCTTGCCTGCATCGACGGCGGCCGGGAGCAAGGCCCTTCCGTCGAAGTGTGGTGATCACCCCAAGAGGGATAGGTCACAGCCGGATCCTCTGCTGCTCCTTTGCTAACGACAGCTATCATCCGAGCATGACGGTCCTGCCTGACGACGGGCTTTCCCTGGCCGCCGAGTTCCCTGACGCGACCCTTGAGCAGTGGCAGCGCCTTGTGGCGGGTGTGCTGCGCAAGGCGGGCAAGGACGTCTCGGACGCGGCGGCGGGAGAGGCTCTGTCCACCGCGCTGGAAGACGGACTGCGCGTCCGCCCCCTCTACAACGCGCTCGACTCCGTGCCCGATCCAGGTGTCCCCGGCTTCGCCCCGTTCGTACGCGGCAGCCGGCCCGAGGGCAACGCCCCCGGCGGCTGGGACATCCGGCAGCAGCACACCGCCGCCGACGGGGACGCCGTACTGGCGGACCTGGAGAACGGCGTCACCTCCCTGTGGCTGGTGCTCGGCGAGGGCGGCATCCCGGTGTCGTCGCTCGGCCGGGTCCTCGACAGCGTCCTTCTCGACCTGGCGCCCGTCGTCCTCGACGTCGGCCGCGAAGTGGAGCCCGCCGCACGGGAGTTGCTGCGGCTGTACGAGGAGCGCGGCGTCGCGCAGTCGGCGGCGCGCGGCAATCTGGGCGCGGACCCGCTGGGCCATGAGGCCCGCACGGGTGAGCGGTTGGACTTCGCGCCCGTGGCCGGCCTCGCGCGGCTGTGCGCCGACGCGTACGCCGGGGTGCGCGCGCTGACCGTGGACGCGCTGCCGTACCACGAGGCAGGCGGCTCGGCCGCGCAGGAGCTGGGCTGTTCGCTGGCGACCGGGGTGGCCTATCTGCGGGAGCTGACCGACGCCGGGCTGTCGGTCGAACAGGCCTGCGCACAGCTGGAGTTCCGGTACGCGGCGACCGCCGACCAGTTCCTGACCATCGCCAAGCTGCGGGCGGCGCGCCGGCTGTGGGCCCGGGTCACCGAGGTCTGCGGGGCCCCGGCCGGGCAGGTGCAGCACGTGGTGACCTCGCCGGTGATGATGACGCGCCGCGACCCATGGGTGAACATGCTGCGCACGACCGTCGCCACGCTGGCCGCCGGGGTGGGCGGCGCCGACTCCGTCACCGTGCTCCCCTTCGACCACGCACTGGGCCTGCCGGACGCCTTCGCCCGCCGTATCGCCCGCAACACCTCCGCCATCCTCGTCGAGGAGTCCCACCTCGCCCGGGTCATCGACCCGGCGGGCGGCTCCTGGTACGTGGAGCGCCTCACCGACGAACTCGCCCACGCCGCCTGGGAGTTCTTCCAGAAGATCGAGGGCACCGGCGGCCAGGCGGAGAGCCTGCGCTCGGGCCGACTGGGCCAGGACCTCGCCGACACCTGGGAGGCGCGCGGCACGAAGCTCGCCAAGCGCCGCGAACCCATCACCGGCGTCAGTGAGTTCCCCCATCTCGCCGAGAAGCCGGTGGAACGCGCCCCGGCCCCCGCACGCCCCTCCGGCGGTCTGCCCCGCGTGCGGCGCGACGACGCGTACGAGGCACTGCGTGCCCGCTCCGACGCCCATCTCGCGGCGACCGGCACCCGCCCACGGATCTTCCTCGCCGCCCTCGGCCCCGCCGCCGCCCACACCGCCCGCCTCACGTTCGCCTCGAACCTCTTCCAGGCCGGCGGCATCGAACCGGTCACCGAGGGCACCTTCGAGGACAGCGGCGCCACCGAGGTCTGCCTCTGCTCCAGCGACGCGCTGTACGAGGAGCGGGCCGAGGACGTCGCCGCAGGCCTCGCCCAGGCAGGCGCCCAGCATGTGTTCCTCGCCGGCCGCCCCGCCGAGTACACCGGTGTCGACGGGTACGTCTTCGCCGGCTGCGACGCCGTCGCCGTACTCTCCGCCACCCTCGACCGTATGGGAGTGTCCTGATGCCCATCCCCGACTTCTCCGGGATCGAGCTCGGATCCCCGGCCCCCGCCGCCGGCACCGACGAGTGGCGTACGGCGGTGAAGCGGGCCACCGACGGGAACGACCTGCTCTGGGAGACCCCGGAGGGCATCCCGGTCAAGCCGCTGTACACCGGGCAGGACCTGGAGGGCCTGGACTTCCTGGGCACCTATCCGGGCATCGCCCCGTATCTGCGCGGCCCCTACCCGACGATGTACGTCAACCAGCCCTGGACGATCCGCCAGTACGCGGGCTTCTCCACGGCCGAGGAGTCGAACGCCTTCTACCGCCGCAATCTGGCGGCCGGTCAGAAGGGCCTGTCCGTCGCCTTCGACCTGCCCACCCACCGCGGCTACGACAGCGACCACCCGCGCGTGACCGGTGACGTCGGAATGGCGGGCGTGGCGATCGACTCGATTCTCGACATGCGGCAACTCTTCGACGGGATTCCCCTCGACAGGATGACCGTGTCGATGACGATGAACGGCGCCGTACTGCCCGTGCTCGCGCTGTACATCGTGGCGGCCGAGGAGCAGGGCGTTCCGGCGGAGAAGCTGGCGGGGACCATCCAGAACGACATCCTCAAGGAGTTCATGGTCCGCAACACCTACATCTACCCGCCGAAGCCGTCGATGCGGATCATCTCCGACATCTTCGCCTTCACCTCCCAGCGGATGCCCCGCTACAACTCCATCTCCATCTCCGGTTACCACATCCAGGAGGCGGGCGCGACGGCCGACCTGGAGCTGGCGTACACGCTCGCGGACGGCGTGGAGTACATCCGGGCGGGCCGCGAGGCGGGGCTGGACGTGGACGCGTTCGCGCCCCGGCTGTCGTTCTTCTGGGCGATCGGCATGAACTTCTTCATGGAGATCGCCAAGCTGCGGGCGGCCCGGCTGCTGTGGGCGAAGCTGGTCAGGCAGTTCGATCCGAAGAACACCAAGTCCCTCTCCCTGCGCACCCATTCGCAGACCTCGGGCTGGTCGCTGACCGCGCAGGACGTGTTCAACAACGTGACCCGTACGTGTGTGGAGGCTATGGCGGCCACCCAGGGCCACACCCAGTCGCTGCACACCAACGCCCTCGACGAGGCGCTCGCCCTGCCGACGGACTTCTCGGCACGTATCGCCCGCAACACGCAGCTGCTCATCCAGCAGGAGTCCGGCACGACCAGGGTCATCGACCCGTGGGGCGGCAGCGCCTACGTCGAGAAGCTGACGTACGACCTCGCGCGCCGGGCCTGGCAGCACATCCAGGAGGTCGAGCAGGCGGGCGGCATGGCGCAGGCCATCGACGCCGGTATCCCGAAGCTGCGCGTGGAGGAGGCGGCGGCGCGCACGCAGGCGCGGATCGACTCCGGGCGCCAGCCGGTCATCGGCGTGAACAAGTACCGGGTGGACAGCGACGAGGCGATCGAGGTCCTCAAGGTCGACAACTCCTCCGTACGCGCCCAGCAGATCGAGAAGCTGCGGCGATTGCGCGAGGAGCGGGACGACCGGGAATGCCAGGGCGCGCTCGACGCTCTGACCCGGGCGGCCGGCGGCGAAGGCAACCTGCTGGAGCTCGCGGTGAACGCGGCCCGGGCCAAGGCCACCGTCGGGGAGATCTCCGACGCCCTGGAGAAGGTGTACGGGCGGCACGCGAGCCAGATCCGTACGATCTCCGGCGTGTACCGCAACGAAGCAGGCCAGTCCCCGTCGGTGGAGCGCACCCGGACCCTGGTGGACGCCTTCGGCGAGGCCGAGGGCCGCCGGCCGCGCATCCTGGTCGCCAAGATGGGCCAGGACGGCCACGACCGGGGCCAGAAGGTCATCGCCACCGCCTTCGCCGACCTCGGCTTCGACGTCGACGTCGGCCCGCTCTTCCAGACCCCGGCGGAGGTGGCCCGTCAGGCCGTCGAGGCGGACGTGCACATCGTGGGCGTCTCTTCGCTGGCCGCCGGGCACCTCACCCTCGTACCGGCGCTGCGCGAGGAGCTGGCGGCGGAGGGCCGGGAGGACATCATGATCGTGGTCGGCGGGGTGATCCCGCCGCAGGACGTGCCGACCCTGCTTCAGATGGGCGCGGCGGCCGTGTTCCCGCCCGGCACGGTGATCCCGGACGCGGCGTACGACCTCGTCGAGCGGCTGTCGGCCGACCTCGGGCACGACCGGTGATCGACCTCGACGCGTATGTGAAGGGTGTACTCGACGGGAAGCGGGCGATCGTCGCGCGCGCCATCACGCTCGTCGAGTCCACCCGGCCCGGGCACCGGGCGCTGGCCCAGGAGTTGCTGACGGAGCTGCTTCCGCACAGCGGCCGGGCCCGGCGGATCGGGGTCAGCGGGGTGCCCGGCGTGGGCAAGTCGACGTTCATCGACGCGTTCGGCACGATGCTCACCTCGCTCGGGCACCGGGTGGCGGTGCTCGCCGTCGACCCGTCCTCCAGCCGGACGGGCGGGTCGATCCTGGGCGACAAGACGCGTATGGAACGCCTGGCCGTCGATTCGGCCGCGTTCATCCGGCCCTCCCCCACCGCGGGCACCCTGGGCGGGGTCGCGAAGGCGACGCGCGAGTCGATCGTGGTGATGGAGGCGGCCGGCTACGACGTGGTCCTCGTCGAGACGGTCGGCGTCGGCCAGTCCGAGACCGCCGTCGCCAACATGGTCGACTCCTTCCTCCTCCTCACCCTCGCCCGCACCGGCGACCAGCTCCAGGGCATCAAGAAGGGCGTCCTGGAACTGGCCGACGTCATCGCCGTCAACAAGGCGGACGGCCCGCACGAGCGCGACGCCCGCGCCGCCGCCCGCGAACTCTCCGGCGCCCTGCGGCTGATGCACGGCAAGGACGCCGCCTGGACCCCGCCCGTTCTGCACTGCAGCGCCCGCGAGTCCACCGGCCTCGACACCGTCTGGGACCGCCTCGAACAGCACCGCACCCTCCTGGACTCGACCGGCCGCCTCACCGCCAAGCGCCGCGAGCAGCAGGTCGACTGGACCTGGACCATGGTCCGCGACGAACTCCTGACCCGCCTGCACGCGGATCCGGCCGTACGAGCCCTCGCACCCGGCCTGGAACAGCAGGTCAGGAACGGGGAGTTGACGGCGACACTGGCCGCCGAGCGCATTCTGGAGGCGTTCGGCGGCGACTGACGGGGACCGCCCGCGGAGGCCCGGGCACGGCCGATGTCAGGCCGAACGCCCCGCCACGTACCACTTCGACGGCAGCTCGATCCGGGTGCCCTCGGGCGTGTACTCGGTGGTGATCAGCGGCAGTTCACCGCTGGTGAGGACGGTGAGCCCGGCCGCGCTCAGGTACTCCGGGATCGCTTCGTCGGTGACCTCGCCGGGGGCGATGCCGTGCCGGAAGATCGGGGCGAGCTTGGCCGGTGGGCCGGAGGGGTTCTGTGCCAGGCCCATGAGCACGGGCTTGGCGGCCTCGGCGAGTTCGACCAGACAGGCCCGGCCGCGCTCCCCCACCAGCGTGGCGACGGTGTCGACGAGGCCCTGCCGGTCGTCGGGCTCGCACTGGTGCAGGACGCCCCGCAGATAGACGTTGGTGTCGCCGAGTTCCGTGTGCAGCGCCTCGGTCTCGGTCTTCTCCGCCGCGTCAAGGAGCCGGTACTCGGCCCCGTGGTCAGGGTCGGCGCGCCGGGCGTGGTCGAGGGCGGCGGCCGACAGATCGGCGCCGATCACCCGGGCGAAACGGTCCGCCAGGAACCGGGTCTGGGTACCGTTGCCGCAGCCCAGGTCCACCAGCGGCAGGCCGGGGGCGGTCAAGTACGGCTCGAACAGGGCGAGATGGACGCCCACGGTGCGCTCGGGCTCGGCGTCCCAGAAGACGGCGCCCGGTTCCTGGGGCGCCTCCCGCCAGAACCCCTCCCATGCCTCCTTGTACCGACTCGTCACGCTCATGCCCAACTCCCCTGGGTACGACGCCGATCCGCCCGTCGCGGTGGCCGAGATCGGTCTACCGCGCCCGGCCCGCGGCGACAAGCACCAGGCGCGTACCTTCACCTCTTGTTCCGAATACGCGCGCCCTCGCACGCCCCCTGAGGAACCGGCAGCTCAGCGGCGTCGTGGCAGCGTCAGCTCGAACCACACGGTCTTGCCCCCGCCGGTACGGCTGGTGCCCCACTCCCGCGCCAGTGTGCTCAGCACCCGCAGCCCCCGCCCGAGCTCGTCGGTGGGGCCCGCGCTGAGCAGCGTCGGCAGGGTCTGGTCCTCGTCGTAGACCTCGCACAGCAGTGTGTCGCCGCGTACGAGCCGCAGTTCGATCCGGCGGCCGCGCGCGTGGCGTACGGCGTTGGTGACGAGCTCACCGACCAGCAACTCGGTGGTGTCCGTGAGCGACTGAAGCCCCCAGACGCAGAGCTGTTCGCGGACGACGGCACGGGCCCGGCCGACCTCGATCGGGTCGGGGGAGAGCCGCCACTCGGCGACGTCCTCCGGCTCGATGCCGTTGAGGCGGGCCATGAGCAGGGCCACGTCGTCCTTCCGGCCGCCGCGGCCCGCTTCGGAGAAGGTCGCGGCGAGGGCGCGGATCACGGTGTCGCAGGCGTCGTCCATGGAGGCCGCGGGATGGGCGGCCGACTCGCAGAGGGTCGCGAGGCCCAGGCCGATGTCCTCGCCGCGCACCTCCACGAGGCCGTCGGTGCACATCACCAGCCGGTCGCCGGGCTCCACCCGTACGCGTACCGCCTGGAACGGCACCCCGCCGACGCCGATGGGCGCGCCCGTGGGCAGGTCGAGCAGCTCGCTGCGGCCGTCCTCCGCGCGGACCAGCACGGGTGGGATGTGGCCGGCGTTGGCGAGGTGCAGCTCGCTCGCTATGGGGTCGTAGACGGCGTACAGGCAGGTCGCGAGGTAGTGCTCGCCGAGGCGTTGGGCGAGGTCGTCGAGGTTGCGCAGGAGCTGCGCGGGCGGCAGGTCGAGCGCGGCCATGGTCTGCACGGCGGTGCGCAACTGGCCCATCATCGCGGCCGAGTTGAGGCCGTGCCCCATGACGTCGCCGACGACCAGGGCGGTCCGGGCGCCCGGCAGCTTCACCGAGTCGAACCAGTCGCCGCCGACGCGTCCGAGCAGGGTGCCCGGGAGGTAGCGGGTGGCGATGTCGCAGCCCGCCATGTGGCCCGCGATGTTCGGCAGCATGCTGTCCTGGAGCGTCTCGGCGACGTTCTCCTGGTAGGTGTACATGCGCGCGTTGTCGAGGACGAGGCCCGCGCGGGCGGCGAGTTCGGCGCCCGTGACGCGGTCCATGTCGTTGAATACCTCGCGCTCCGGGTGGCGCAGCAGGATCATGAAGCCGAGCACCACGTTGCGGGCCTTGAGCGGCACGACCAGCATGGAACGGCCCGTGATCAGCGGCCGGATGTCGCGCTTCTCGAACTGCGCGGCGATCGCGTGCCCCATCTGCTCGCTGATGCGCGGCACGAGCACGGGCTCGCCGGTGGTCATGCACTGGAAGAACGGGGTGTGCGCCGGGAAGGGCATGGCCTCGCCGACCGGTACGACGTCGTCCCAGCGGCCGGGCTCGTCCGTGTGCTCGACGGCGACCCGGTGCCACATGGTGCTGGTGTCCGGCACCCCGTCGGGGAAGCCCTCACCGGCGACGACCTGCTCGCGCAGGTAGGTGCCGGCCACGTCCGTGAAACGGGGTACGACCGCCTTGCTGACCTCGATGATGGTCCGGGAGAGGTCGAGGGAGGTGCCGATGCGTCCGCTCACCTCGTTGAGGAACTCCAGGCGCTCGCGTACGGCGGCGTGTTCGAGGTCCTGGCGCTCGTCCTCCAGGCCTTCCGGTACCGGCAGCCCTTCGGCGACGGCGCGCGCCGCGCGCTCCCGGCGCGCCTGCCGCTCGGTGCGCCGGGCCACGCCCCAGTCGGGGGTGACGGGCACCCGGTCGTTCTGGCTGAACTCCAGTATCGGATAGCCCAGTTCGAGGACCTGCGCGACGATGCGGGTGCTCTCGCCGACGCTCATGCTGGGCAGGATCTCGGGGAGGCGGCGGGCGAGTTCCTCGGCGCCGGGGAAGTCGGTGTGCAGGGCGAAGCCGGGCACGATGCGTTCGACGGCCACGTCCTCGTCCTCGTGGCGCAGCGCCCCGGCGTCGGCGGCCAGCACGAGAAGGCGCTCCGGCCCGGGGACGACCAGCGGATAGCCCCACCACAGGACGTCCACGCGCTCCCGCCCGGGCACGGTGATCCGGGCCCGGCCGGCCGCCGGGTAGGAGAGCTGTCCGTCGAGGGAGGACTCCAGGTCGTGGCCGGGTCCGTCGTACGGGCCGTACGCCCCGGAGCGCGGGGGGTCGTCCTCCTCCTCGGGGAGGGCGCCGGATACGGGCAGCAGGTCCAGGACGGGGCGGCCCACCGCGTCGTCCCTCGTGGCGCCGAAGAGCCGCCGGGCTCGGCTGCTCCAGTGCGACACGAGACCGCCGCGGTCGACGACGACCACGGCAAGGGGGACGCGGCCGGCCGCGGCGTGTTCCGCCGTGCCGTCACCGGCTCCGGGGCCGGTTGTCGCGCCCGTGTCGGTGCCACGGTCCATGGCCAAGGCCCTTTCTTCCCCACGGCTCGCAAGATCTGCCGCGCCCCCACTACCGTACGGCGGCGTAGCGTCGCGATGTGTGCCAATACGCGAATTACACAGGAGGAGCCTCCCGCGCACCGCCGGTCGCACACACGGCGCACGATTCACTCGCACGCCCCCTGGTCAGTGAACGGCCAACGCTCAGTCCATGTGGCCCAGTTGCAGATCCCGCTCCGTGCTGCCGCCTGCGGCGATCTGGAGCACCGTCGCGACCGGTGGGTATCCGGTGGCGATCACCGTGTACTCGCCGGAGGCCAGGTCGGCGAACCGGAATGTTCCGTCGAGGCCGGTGGTGAGGGTGTCGACCACGTTTCCGGCGGCGTCGAGGAGGGTGACGCGGGCGTCCTCGACGGGACGGCCGCCGCCGGCGCGGACCGTGCCCGTCAGGACGGCGCCCCCGGCGAGTTCGACGTCCTGGTGGGTCTCGCCGGCGGCCCGGACGGCGACGGGCAGCGCGGCCGGGCGGTAGGAGTGGGTGCCGGCGGCGAGGGTGTACTCCCCGGCGACCAGTTCGGTGATGCGGTACTCGCCCTCCTCGCCGCTGCGCGTGGTCACGACGACCTCGCCGTGGACGTCGGTGAGCGTGACCGTCGCGTCGGGCACCGGCCTGCCGTCGGCCGTGCGCACCACACCGACCAGCCGCCCCGCGCCGCCGAGCACGATGTCGACCTCGACGGGACGCTCGCCGACGGTCACGCTCACCGCCTGCGGCTGGTGGCCGCCCGCGGCCGCGATCAGCACATACGCCCCTGGCTCGGGGACGGACAGCGCGTACCGCCCGTCCTCGCCGCTGTCGCCGCGCCCGGTCTGCCGGCCGGTGGCGTCGATGAGGGTGAGCGCGGCCCGGGGCATGACGGTGCCGTCGGGACGCTGGACCGTGCCGCAGACGGGGACCCCGGGTTCGTACGGGGATCGCGCCTGCGGGATGTGGTCGGGCGGCACGGGCTCGGCGAGAGCCTCGTCGTGGGACACCAGGGGTTGCTCCTTGAGGAAGCAGGCGATGAGAAGCCCGAGGACGAGCACCGGCACGAGGTACAGGAACATCCGGGGCACGGCGTCGGCGTAGGCCTCGGCGGGGGTGTCGCGCACCTGGGCGAGCCGGTCCGTCAGGAGTGTGCCGAGGACGGCCACGGCCACGATCCCGCCCAGCTGCCGGAAGTAGTTGTTGGCGTGGGTGGCGCTGCCTGTGTCGGAGGGGCGCACGGAGCTCTGCACGGCGAGGATCAGGACCGGCATCACCATGCCGATGCCGGTGCCGAGGACGGCTGTCCAGAGGCCGAAGTGCAGCCGGGGGGTGTCGGTCTCCAGGCGGGACAGCAGCCACATGCCGATGGCGGCGAGGGCGCTGCCGAGGATCGGGTACGTCCTGTAGTGCCCGGTGTGGCCGATGAGTTGGCCGGAGACGACGGACGCGCCGACGATGCCGGCCAGCATCGGCAGCATGAGCAGCCCGGACTCCGTCGCGGACGTCCCTTCCACGGTCTGCAGATAGGCCGGCAGGTAGCTGACGGCAGCGAAGAGCGCGCCGCCGATGGCCGCTCCCACGAGCCCGGTGACGACGAAGGCCCGGTCCCTGAACAGCCGCAGGGGCATGAGGGGTTCGGCCGCGAACCGTTCGACGACGAGGAGGAGGCCGGTCGCCGCCACCGCCCCGGCGACGAGTCCGAGGACGACCCGCGAGTCCCACGCGTACGTCCCGCCGCCCCAACTGGCCACCAGCACCAGGCAGGTGGAAGCGACGGTCAGCAGCAGCGCTCCGAGCACGTCGAAGCGCCTTCCGGGGGCGGTCTTCGGCAGCTTCAGGGCGAGGCTGACGACGGCCAGGGTGAGGAGCCCGAAGGGCACGTTAACGAAGAAGCACCATCGCCAGGAGAGGTGGTCCGTGAAATAGCCCCCGAGGAGCGGGCCGGTGAGGGAGGCGAGTCCGAACGCGGCGCCGGCCAGGGCCATGAAGCGGCCGCGCGCGCGGGGCGGCACGATGTCGGCGATGATCGCCTGGACGCCGGTCATGAGTCCGCCCGCGCCGACGCCCTGGAGCGCCCGGAAGGCGATGAGCTGGTCCATGGTGTGTGCGGAGCCGGCGAGCACGGAGCCGATCACGAAGACCAGGATCGCGAACTGGAAGACGCCCTTGCGGCCACGGCGTTCGCTGAGCCTGCCGTGGATGGGCAGTCCGACGGTGCCGGTGAGCAGGTACGCGGTGATCGCCCAGGACATCCGGTCCGTGCCGTGCAGTTCGCCGGCGATCCGTGGGAGCGCGGTGGCCACGGTCATCTGTTCCAGTGCGGCGAGGAGCAGCACGAGCATGAGGGCGAAGAAGACCCACCGCACGCGGTGCGGGCCGGGTCGGGGAGGATCGACGACCGGTGGTGGTGCGGGGGTGGTGGCCGGTTCGTCCTTCACCAGTGTGATCGCGCCCATGCGTACCGCTCTCCTCGTCGCACTTACCGCCCAATTGCCGCATTAAGCGGCAACTGTCGGCAAGTGCGACGAGTTACGGCATTCCGGGGAGCGTCAGAGAGATCCACTCGAACCGGTGAGGGCGGCAACACGCCCGGCTCTGTTGCCCGTTGAGCGGACCTACTTACCTACTTCTCGACCTCGGCGGCGAGGTTGGCGAGAAGGGTGTCGTAGATGCGACCGAGGCCCTTGGGGGCGAAGGTCTTCTCGAAGAAGCCGCCGATGCCGCCGGCGCCCTGCCAGGTGGTGGTCACGACGACACGGGACGCGCCCTCGCCGGCCGGGGTGACCCGCCAGACGGTGACCATGGAGGAGTTGCGGTCCTTCTCGACGAGCTCACCGTCGGAGGGCTCGGTGACCTCCAGGAGGCAGTCGCGGACGCGCTTGCTGGTGGCCTGGAGCCGCCAGTGGACGAGCGTGCCCTCGCCGTCACCGCCCTCGCGGACCTCGTACTCGCTGAAGTGCTCGGGCAGCACCTTCCCGCGGGTGCCGCTGTAGTCGGCCAGGGTGTCGAACACCGTCTCCGCGTCCGCCGCGACGATTCGCTCCGTCGTGGCCTCGACCTGCGCCATTGCGTTCCTCCAGCACTCGGTAACTCGGGGGTGTGCGGAAAGCCAACCACCACCCGGCCGGACGGCCCAAATCGGGGTGCCCGAAGGGCCGAGTGCGGCGGGCCCAGAGAGCGCCCGACGAGACCTCCACACGATGTTCGAAAACCAGTTCGCACGATCAAGGGAACGTGTGTTCCATTCTGAGGCGCAGAGCAACCGAGGAGGCGTCCATGCGCTGGGACCATCTGGCCGAGAACCCCGCCACGGCCCGGGACGCCGCGCTGTTCGGCGCGGAGGCGGTGACGAGCCGCACCTTCGACACCCCCGAGTTCCGCAGTATGACGTTCCACGAAGTCCGGGCGAAGACGATCCTGAACCGGGCGCCCGGGGCCTCCCGGATGCCGTTCGAATGGACGGTGAATGCCTATCGGGGCTGCACGCACGCGTGCGTCTACTTCACTGCATGACCCTATTGAGCCCGGGAGGGCCGATGCTCAGCACTCCGAACGCGGACAATGCCTGGAAAGGCATGACGAAGTCATTCCCGACCCCGGAGGCGCCCGGCCAGTATGCCGCCCCGGGCAAGGCGGAGAGGACGGCTTACGCCGTGCTGCTGCATGGACCGGCTGCGCGCTCAGGCGGCGCCGACGCGAGTCAGTGGCTTCTGCTGCGCGACCGCACAGCGAAGCGCCTGTAACCGACGCCCCAGCAGCAGCCACACTTGAGCTGTACTGAGATTTGTGGAGTCCCTGATGCCAGGGTTACGGTCCTGGCGAAGGAGATTCACCAG
>NZ_VTHJ01000025.1:0-102348 GCF_008386495.1 Streptomyces tailanensis
ACCCACATCACCCCCTCCCCCCTCCTCGGCCAACACACCGAGGAAATCCTCATCAGCGAACTCGGACTGGAGGAGAGCGAGTTGACGCTTCTCAAAGCCGAGGGCGTGATCTGACCAGCCGCTTCCATCGCGTCCCGGGCACGGCGCCGACCGTGCCCGGGACGGTTCCCGTGCACACCCGACCGGAGTGAGGTAGCACAGCATGTCGACACACGCCCCCCGTTTCGCCCAGTCCGCCCGCGGCGCGGCGGCACCCGGCGCAGAGACCGTCATCGACCGGCTCGTGGAGTCCAACCGCGCCTACGCCGCCGGATTCACCGACCCTGGGATGGGCGCTCGCCCCGTCCTGGGCGTCGCCGTCGTGGCCTGCATGGACGCCCGTATCGACCTGCACGCCGCGCTCGGCCTGCAACTCGGCGACTGCCATACCGTCCGCAACGCCGGCGGTGTGGTCACCGACGACACCATCCGGTCCCTGACGATCAGTCAGCGTGCGCTCGGCACCAGCAGTGTCGTCCTCATCCACCACACCGGCTGCGGTCTGCAGACCCTGACCGAGGACTTCCGGCACGAGCTGGAGCTGGAGGTCGGCCAGCGCCCCGCATGGGCGGTCGAGGCCTTCCGGGACGTCGACCAGGACGTACGGCAGTCGATGCAGCGGGTGCGCACCTCCCCGTTCCTGCCGCACACCGACGACGTCCGGGGGTTCGTCTTCGATGTGACGACGGGTCTGCTGCGGGAGATCGACCCGCGGGTCTGAGTTGCCTCGGGTCTGAGTTGCCTCGCGCCGCACTCTGGCGCCCCGTGAAAGCATGCAGCATACTGTATGCAATCATCTCTTGCCGCCTGACGGCGGACCGGACACCGCTTCCGAAGGGGGCACTCCGTGTCGTACCGCACCGTGTCGTACCGCACCGCTCTCGCAGAAGTCCTGACCCGCGTCGTCGCGCCGTGCGCCGAACTGACCGGCACGGAGGGCAGGTTCCCGCGTGGCGCTGTGACGGCCTTCGGGGCCACCGGGCTGCTGGGACTGACCGTCTCCACCGAGTTCGGCGGCGCCGGACTGGGCCTGCCGGAAGCCGCCGAGGTGGTGGCCCGGACCGCCCGTATCTGCCCGGCCACGGCGGCGGTGCTCCGGTCCCACTACACGGCGGTCGCCGTCATCGAGTCGTACGGCAGTCCGTGGCTGCGCGGTGAGATCGCCGCCGGACGCCACCTCAGCAGCCTCGCCCTCGCCGAGGACACGACCGGCGAGCAGGAGGCGGAGGCCCATCTGCTGATGCCGCGGTGCACCGCCTTCCGCTCCGGTGGCGTGGTCGCCCTGCGCGCTCGTAAACGCCAGGTGGTCGCGGCGGGAGAGGCCGACAGTTACGTCTGGTCCTCCCGGTCGCTCGGTGTGCCGGACGGTCTGAGTCTGTGGGGGGTCCCGGCACACGCCCCGGATCTCTTCGTCCCGGCGCGGCCCGATGACTCGGGGCCGCCGGGCAGTGCGACGTCCACGGTGTTCGCCGACCCCGTTCTGGTGCCCGCCGACGCGATGCTCGGGAAGGACGGCGGCGGGCTCGACATCGTGCTGCGCACGGTACTGCCCTGGCTGCGCGAACTGTGGGCCGCGGGCGCGGGGGAACTCCACCTCGCCGCCGATGCCGGCCTCGGGCTTGCCGATGGCTCCCTCGCCACCGACACCGGCCGCCTGCCCGTCGACGGTTCCCTCGCCGTCGACGGCGCCCGCGAGTCGGCCGGCCACCTCTCGGCAGGCGTCCCCCGACGCCCCGCCGATTCCCTCGCGCCGTCCTGAACTGCCGCCCGGCAGCGGCCCGTTCGGTCAGTCCCTGCCCGCCGCCCCGGCGGTGATCTGCTTGCGGTAGAAGCCGGTCGTGCGCTCGGTGTGCTTGCGCATGACCTCAGCCGCTCGGTCCGCGTCGCCCTTGGCGATGGCCTTGATGAGCTGGGTGTGCTCGTTCCAGGCCTCCTTGCCTCGGGGCTTGGCGATCGGTGTGTAGTACCAGCGCACCTTCTGGCTCACCTGCGCGAGCAGTTCGGCCAGTACGGCGTTGTCGGCCACGGAGGTGACGAAGGCATGCAGGGCCGTGTTGGCCTCGACCAGACGCTCGACGTCACCCGCGGCGAGCGCGTCGACGCCCTCCTGCTCCAGCTCCCAGAGGCGTTCCACGTCCTCTGGTCCCGCGTTCCTGGCGGCGAGCTGGGCCGAATAGGTCTCCAGCACCGAGCGGACGCCGAGAAGCTGGGCGGCCTCCTCCTCGGTGGGGGAGTGGACGAAGGCGCCCTGGGCGGGCCGCAGATCGACCCAGCCGGCGGTCTGCAGGCGCTGCAGGGCTTCGCGGACCGGCTGGCGGCTGACCCCGAGGTGCTCGGCGAGCTCGGCCTCGACCAGGTGCTGGCCGGGCTTGAGGGAGCCGTTGACGATGAGTTCGGTCAGGGTGTCGTACACGGCCTGGCGCAGGGGTGCCGGGCGGGCGACGCGCCGGGACGCTGCGGCCATGAGTGCCTCGCGCATGGTTGTCCCGTTCCGCCGCCGGGCCGACGGCTTTGCCGAGAGGAAGCCGCCGAGAGGGTTGTAGACGGCGGCTTTAGCATACAGGTTTTGGTATGCAACATGGACCTGGCGGTCCGTCGGGTCCGCCGGGTCCGTCGGGCTTGGGGGCGCGGCCGTGTCGGGGCTCGGGCGGTCGTATTCGCCGCACGCCTTTACGGCTGTCGTCTGTATACAGAAGCCTGTATGGGGTATTGTTTCAGTCTCCTGCAACCCTCGCCGGGGACCCGTGTGACGGAAGGCGAAGCGATCATGACGACCAGCGGGAGTGACGTGACGGTCGAGAGCGTGGTCCGGAGGGTGGTGGCCGATCACCGGGATCAGCGCGGCGCGCTGCTGCCCGTACTGCACGCGGTCCAGGCCGAGTTGGGCCATGTGCCGCAGGAGGCGATACCGGTGCTCGCCGACGAGCTCAACCTCTCCCGGGCGGACGTCCACGGAGTGGTGACCTTCTACCACGACTTCCGCCGCGAGCCCGCGGGCCGCACCACGGTCCGCATCTGCCGTGCCGAGGCCTGTCAGGCGCTGGGCGCCGACCGCCTGGTGAGCTACGCGCGCGAGGCCGGACTGACGCTGGGCGAGACGACCGCAGACGGTTCCGTCACCGTCGAGCAGGTCTTCTGCCTGGGCAACTGCGCACTGGGGCCGTCGGTGGAGGCGAACGGACGGCTGTACGGACGAGTGGGCCCGGCCCGACTGGGCTCGATCCTCAACGGGACGGTCTGATCATGAACAACTCTTCCCCGTTCGGTACCGCGTCGCACTCCGCGGTGACGGTCTACGTCCCCCGCGACTCGGCGGCCAGATCCGTCGGCGCGGACGAGGTCGCCGACGCCCTCCAACGCGCCGCCACACGCGGCGACTTCGCCATCGACGTCGTACGCAACGGATCGCGCGGCATGCTGTGGCTGGAGCCGATGGTCGAGGTCGTGACCCCGCAGGGCCGCGTCGGCTACGGACCGGTGACCCCCGAGGACGTGGACGGACTCCTGGCCGCCGGCATCCTGGACGGCGCGGACCATCCGCTGCGACTGGGCCTCGTCGACGAACTGCCCTGGCTGGCCCGCCAGAACCGGGTCACCTTCGCCCGAGTCGGCGTGACCGATCCCCTGTCGCCCGAGGACTACGTCGAGCACGGCGGACTGAAAGGTCTGCGGGCCGCCTTGGAGATGGCCCCCGCCGACGTGGTCGCCGAGGTCACCGAGTCCGGACTGCGCGGCCGTGGCGGCGCCGGATTCCCGGCCGGCATCAAGTGGAAGACCGTGCTCGACTGCGCCGACGAGCTGAAGTTCGTCTGCTGCAACGCCGACGAGGGCGACAGCGGGACCTTCGCCGACCGCATGGTGATGGAGGGCGACCCGTTCCTGCTCATCGAGGGCATGACCATCGCCGCGCACGCGGTCGGCGCGAGTGAGGGCTACCTCTACATCCGCTCCGAATACCCCGACGCCGTCGCCACGATGCGCGAAGCGATCGAGCTCGCCCGTGAGCAGGGCTGGCTCGGCGAGAACATCCTCGGCTCCGGACTCCACTTCGACCTGCACGTACGCGTCGGTGCCGGCGCGTACATCTGCGGCGAGGAGACCTCCATGCTGGAGAGCCTGGAGGGTAAGCGGGGCATGGTCCGCGCGAAGCCGCCGATCCCCGCGATCGAGGGCCTGTTCGGCAAGCCGACCGTGGTGAACAACGTACTGACCCTCACCACCGTCCCGGTCGTCCTCGCCGACGGAGCCAAGGCGTACCAGGACCTCGGCGTCGGCCGCTCCCGCGGCACCCAGGTCTTCCAGCTCGGCGGCAACATCGCGCGCGGCGGCATCGTGGAGACGGCGTTCGGCATCACGCTGCGCGAGCTGATCGAGGAGTACGGCGGCGGGACACTGACCGGGCGCCCGGTGCGCACCGTGCAGGTCGGCGGGCCGCTGGGGGCGTACCTTCCCCAGGCGCAGTTCGACCTGCCGATGGACTACGAGGCGTTCGCCGAGGCCGGCGCGATGCTCGGGCACGGCGGGATCGTCGTGTTCGACGACACCGTCGACATGGCCGCGCAGGCCCGCTTCGCGATGGAGTTCTGCGCCGAGGAGTCGTGCGGCAAGTGCACCCCGTGCCGGGTCGGCGCGGTGCGCGGCGTCGAGGTGATCGACAGAATCGTCGCCAGCACGCACCGGGACGAGAACCTGGCCCTGCTCGAGGACCTATGCGACCTGATGACCGAAGGCTCGCTGTGTGCGATGGGCGGGCTGACCCCGATGCCCGTACGCAGCGCCCTCACCCACTTCCCCGACGACTTTCTCGGCGGCCGTCGGCTCCTGGAGATCCAACCCGTGACTGCGACCGGCATGAGGACGGAGGGCACGGCATGAGCCTGCTCAAGGAACCCGACTTCGGAACCCCGGAACGGCCCGGCCCGGCGACGGTGTCGGTGGAGATCGACGGCCTGCCGGTGACCGTCCCGGAGGGCACCTCCGTGATGCGCGCCGCCGCCGAGGCCGGCGTCGACATACCCAAACTCTGCGCCACCGACAGCCTGGAGGCGTTCGGCTCCTGCCGGCTGTGCGTGGTGGAGATCGACGGCCGGCGCGGCACCCCGGCGTCCTGCACCACACCATGCGCCGACGGGATGAAGGTGAGCACCCAGACCCCGAAGGTGGAGAAGCTCCGCCAGGGCGTCATGGAGCTCTACATCTCCGACCACCCGCTGGACTGCCTCACCTGCCCGGCCAACGGCGACTGCGAACTGCAGGACATGGCAGGCGTGGTGGGGCTCAGGCAGGTCCGCTACGGCTACGAGGGCGAGAACCACCTCGACGCCGAGAAGGACACCTCCAACCCCTACTTCGACTTCGACCCGTCCAAGTGCATCGCCTGCTCCCGCTGCGTCCGCGCCTGCGGCGAGATCCAGGGCACCTTCGCCCTCACCATCGAGGGCCGAGGCTTCGACTCCAAGGTCTCGCCCGGCGCCGGCGAGACCTTCATGGACTCCGAGTGCGTCTCCTGCGGTGCCTGTGTGCAGGCCTGCCCGACGTCCACGCTCCAGGAGCGCTCGGTCGTCGAACTCGGCATGCCCACCAGGTCGGTGGTGACCACCTGCGCGTACTGCGGCGTCGGCTGCTCCTTCAAGGCCGAGCTGCGCGGAGACGAACTCGTGCGCATGGTGCCCCACAAGGACGGCGGCGCGAACGAGGGCCACTCCTGTGTGAAGGGCCGCTTCGCCTTCGGCTACGCCACCCACCCCGACCGGGTCCTCAAGCCCATGGTCCGAGACCGGATCACCGACCCGTGGCGCGAGGTCGAGTGGGAAGAGGCCATCGGCACGGTCGCCCGGCGCATGCGGGAGATCCAGGGCCGGTACGGGTCGGGCGCGGTAGGCGCCATCACCTCTTCGCGCTGCACCAACGAAGAGGTCTACGTCGTACAGAAGATGGTCCGCGCGGCCTTCGGCAACAACAACGTCGACACCTGCGCCCGGGTCTGCCACTCGCCGACGGGATACGGGCTCAAGCAGACCTTCGGCGAGTCCGCGGGCACCCAGGACTTCCGCTCGGTCGCCGAGGCCGACGTCATCATGGTGATCGGTGCCAACCCCACCGACGGACACCCGGTGTTCGCCTCCCGGATGAAGCGCCGGCTGCGCGAGGGCGCCAAGCTCATCGTGGTCGACCCACGCCGCATCGACCTCGTGCGCTCCCCGCACATCGAGGCCCGGCACCACCTCCAGCTCCGGCCGAGCACCAACGTCGCCGTCGTCAACGCCATGGCCCATGTCGTCGTCACCGAGGGCCTGGTCGACCGCTCCTTCGTGGACGCCCGGTGCGAAGGCTTCGACGAGTGGGCGGAGTTCATCGCCCGCCCGGAGAACAGCCCGGAGGCCGTGGAACCCATCACCGGCGTCCCGGCCGCCGAACTCCGCGCCGCGGCAAGGCTGTACGCCGAAGCACCCAACGGCGCCATCTACTACGGCCTCGGCGTCACCGAACACAGCCAGGGCTCCACCATGGTCATGGGAATGGCCAACCTCGCGATGGCATGCGGCAACATCGGCCGCGACGGCGTCGGCGTGAACCCACTGCGCGGCCAGAACAACGTTCAGGGCTCCTGCGACATGGGCTCGTTCCCTCACGAACTCCCCGGCTACCGGCACGTCTCCGACGACGCAGTGCGCACCGTGTTCGAGAACCTCTGGGGCGGCACCCTCCTCGCCGAGCCCGGACTGCGCATTCCGAACATGTTCGACGCGGCGATCGACGGAACCTTCCGCGGGCTCTTCGTCCACGGCGAGGACATCGCCCAGTCCGACCCGAACCTCAAACACGTCACCGCCGCGCTCGAAGCCATGGAACTGGTCGTCGTCCAGGACCTGTTCCTCAACGAGACGGCCAAGTTCGCGCACGTCTTCCTGCCCGGCGCGTCCTTCCTGGAGAAAGACGGCACCTTCACCAACGCCGAACGACGCATCAACCGGGTGCGCGCGGTCATGAAACCGAAGACGGGCAAGCACGAGTGGCAGATCGTCAGCGAGATCGCCACCGCCATGGGGTATCCGATGGCGTACGACCATCCGAGCCAGATCATGGACGAGATCGCCTCGGTCACACCGACGTTCACCGGGGTCTCCTTCGAGCTGCTGGACAAGCTCGGCAGCGTCCAGTGGCCGTGCAACGAGCAGGCGCCGGAGGGGACGCCCATCATGCACGTGGACGAGTTCGTGCGCGGCAAAGGCAGGTTCGTGGTCACCTCCTACGTGCCGACGAACGAGCGCAGCACCCGCCGCTTCCCGCTGGTCCTCACCACGGGGCGGATCCTCAGCCAGTACAACGTCGGCGCGCAGACCCGCCGTACGGGCAATGTCGCCTGGCACCCCGAGGACATCCTGGAACTGCACCCGCACGACGCCGAGGTCCGCGGCGTCAAGGACGGCGACATGGTCACCCTGGCCAGCCGGGTGGGGGAGACGACGCTGCGCGCGGAGATCTCCGACCGGATGCCGACCGGGGTCGTGTACACGACCTTCCACCACCCGGTGACCGGCGCCAACGTGGTGACCACGGAGAACTCCGACTGGGCGACCAACTGCCCGGAGTACAAGGTGACCGCCGTCCAGGTCGGCCTCGCCCGCCCGGACCGGCACAGCGACACCGAGCCCACCGAAGTCACCGAAGTCACCGAAGTCACCGAAGTCACCGAAGTCACCGAGAACGAGCTCGTGACGGTGGTGGACTGAGATGACAGCCACCGTGCCGTCGGAGCGCAGGATGGCGAACGACATCGCCAGGAACCTCGCACACCTGCCGGGGGACCGGGCCGCCGAGGAGATCGCCGGGCACATCGGCCGGTTCTGGGACCCACGGATGCGCAACCGGCTCTACGAGTACGTCGACGCCGGAGCCGACGGCCTCGACCCCCTGGTGGTGGCGGCCGTGAAGCTCCTGCGCTGACCGTCCGCGCCCGCGCCCGCGACCGCCGAGGGACGTGCGGCGGTCGCGGGCGTCGGGTTACGTGTCGAGCAGCATGACTACGGCCCCTGTACATATCTCAAATACTGCATACAGTATGGAGTGTGGCCACCTCGGGCAGAGAGGAGTCGTTCATGCTGTTCCGGCAGCTCGAATACTTCGTGGCGGTGGCGAGGGAACGGCACTTCGCCCGGGCGGCGCAGTCCTGCTACGTCTCCCAGCCCGCGCTCTCGGCGGCGATCGCCAAACTGGAGCGGGAGCTGAACGTCACGCTCATCAACCGGGGACACAACTACCAGGGCCTCACTCCCGAGGGTGAACGGCTCGTGGTGTGGGCCAAGCGCATCCTCGCCGAACAGGACGCGTTCAAGGCCGAGGTGGCCGCCGTGCAGTCCGGCATCACCGGCACGCTGCGGCTCGGTACCGACCCCACGGCCTCCACGACCCTGGCGCTTCCCGTGGCCGCGTTCTGCGCGGCGCACCCGCTGGCCAAGGTGCAGGTACGGTCCCGGCTGTCGACGAAGGAACTCCACCGCCAGCTGCGCGACTACGAACTCGATGTCGCGATCGCCCACTTCGACTCGGGCGACCAGGAAGGCCTGCAGGTCGTCCCCCTCTACCAGGAGCGCTACATGCTGCTGGTGTCGGACGACCATCTGGTGGCCCAGTCCGCCACCGTGACCTGGGCGGACGCCGCCCAGCTCCCCCTCGCGCTGCTGACTCCCGACATGCGGATCCGCCAGATCGTCGACACCGTCTTCGCGGAGAAGGGGTTCGTGGTGACCCCGCAGGTGGAGACGGATTCCATTGCCTCCCTCTACGCGCACGTGGGCGGAGGCGAATGGGCGAGCATCGTGCCGCACACCTGGCTGCGGGCGATGCCGGTGATCGGCCGGACGAGAGCGCTGCCCCTGGTCGACCCGGAGGCCGGCGCCCAGGTCTCGGTGGTGATCCACGCGGCGACCCCCGGCTCGGTGGCCGCCCGTGCCTTCGTCAACGCGGCGACGGGTCTGTCCCTGGACGACTTCTTCGCCCGGCCGCTCCCGGACGGGCACCGGGTCCGAACCGCCTCCTGAAAGCCCCGGTCAGGGCGCGTACAGGGCCTGCACGGCCCTCCGGTCCAGACCGCCCTTCGCGGTGTACGGCAGCGTGGCGACCAGCTCGATCCGGTCGGGCACCTCGAACGCGGCCAGCCGGTCCCGGCAGTACCGCAGGATCTGCGCGGGCCCGACGCTCTCGCCCTCGCGCACGACCACGGCGGCCCCGACCCGCTGCCCGTACACCGTGTCGGGGACGGCGAACACGGCCGCCTCGGCCACCCCCGGGCATCCGGCGAGGATGTCCTCGACATACTCGGGCGAGATCTTCTCGCCGCCACGGTTGATGAGGTTCTTGATCCGCCCGGTCAGGGACAGCTGGCCGTCCCCGTCCAGCGCGCCCAGGTCGCCGGTGCGCAGCCACCCGTCGACGAACGTGTACGCCGTTCCCTCACGGTCGGCGAGATAGCCGCGGGCGACGGTGGGCCCCTGCACCCACACCTCGCCCTCGACACCCACGGGACAGACCCGCCCGTTCCTGTCCACGACCCGGACCTCGACCCCCGTCGGCCGGCCGACCGACCCGTGCTTCAGCGCCCCCCGGCCGGGCAGCGGCTCACTGGTCGCCTGGTGCGAGGACTCGGTCATCCCGTACGCGGACAGCAGCGGCACGCCCAACGTGCGCTCAAGCGCCCGTTGTGTGGCCGTGTTGAGGGGAGCGCTGCAACTGCGTACGAACTTCAGCGGTGGCGCCTGTGGGCCCGGATCCTCCCGCTCGGAACGGTCCAGCAGGATCTCGTGGATGGCCGGGACCGCGGTGAACCAGGTGGCCGACACGGCACGCATGTCGTCCCAGAACGTGCCCGCCGAGAACCGTCCCCGCTCGGGCAGCAGCACACGGCCTCCGCTGGCCAGGGTGGCCAGCAGCGCCGCGAACAGCCCATGGCCGTGGAAGAACGGCATCACCGCGACCGTCGCGTCATCGGGGCCCAACTCGTAGGCGCCACAGGTGTTCTGGACCGATGCCGCCACGTTGGAGTGGGTCAGCGGGACCATCTTCGCCCGGCCGGTGGTTCCGGCGGTGAACAGGACGAGGGCGTCCTGATCCGACAACTCCTCCGCCGCACCCCGTACATGAGGAGCGGCACCGGGATCGAGTGCGATCGTCGCCGTGCCCGCCCGGGAGACGTCCACGCGCAGCGGCCACGCCGGGACGGGCAGCGCGACACCCGTCGCTTCGGGCCCCACCAGCACGGCCCGTGCTCCCAACGCCGCAAGGCGCTCGGAGAGTTGGGACGCGGGCAGTGCCGGATCCAGCGGAGCGACCACCAGCCCGGCGCGCGCCGCACCGAGCAACGCGACGACGAACTCCGCGGTGTTGGCACAGATCAGGCCGACCGCGTCACCGCGGCGCAACCCGGTGCCGCGGAGCCGGGCGGCCACGTCGTCGGCCAGTGCGCCGAGACCCCGGTAGGACAGGTGCACCCGCTCGCCCGTGACGACGAGGGCCTGGGCGTACGGGCGGGTCCGCACGTGTGCGTCGAGGAGATCGGCGAGGCCCGTGACCGTCGGAGGCCGGTACCCGTCCGCGTCCCGCACGGATGCCGCGGCCGCAACGGCCATGACCCCACCCCCTCGCCTCGCGCCGGATCCGATGAAGCAGTCCTCTGCGAGCCTGCGGTGGCACACGGCGCACGTCCAATACCCGCTGGCGAACGGTCGATAGCAGCCGTCTATCAAGCAAGCTGCGAAGCCCCTGAGCAGCCGTCGATAGATGCTGTTTATCGGCTGGTCGCCGATGGGTCTTGGACGTGGGCGGGCGCGCTGCGGATCGTGAGAGAAGTAGCCGCTCCGGCAGGACCTGCCCAAGGAGGACCTCGGACCATGACCGCCCCCTCGCCACTGGAGACCGCGGCAGCAGCCGACGTTCCGACCGAGCTCACCGACGGGTACCACCTGGTCGTCGACGCGCTCAAGATGAACGACGTCGACACCATCTACGGGGTGGTCGGCATCCCGATCACCGACCTGGCCCGACTCGCCCAGGCCCAGGGCATCCGCTACGTCGGTTTCCGTCACGAGAGCAACGCCGGACACGCGGCGGCCATCGCCGGCTACCTCAACAAGAAACCGGGCGTGGCGCTGACGGTGTCGGCACCGGGCTTCCTCAACGGTCTGGTCGCGCTGGCGAACGCGACCACCAACTGCTTCCCGATGGTCCAGATCTCCGGCTCCAGCGAGCGCCACCTCGTCGACCTCAAGCAGGGCGACTACGAGGAGATGGACCAGCTCGCCGCCGCGCAGCCGTTCGTCAAGGCCGCGTACCGGGTCAGCCGGGTCGAGGACATCGGCCGCGGCATCGCCCGCGCGCTGCGCACCGCGATCTCCGGGCGCCCCGGCGGGGTGTACCTCGACATCCCCGCGGCGGTGCTCGGCTCCATCATGCCCAAGGAGGAGGGTGACAGGACGCTGAGCCGTCTCGTCGACCCTGCCCCGCGCCAGCTGCCCGCGCCGGAGGCCGTGGACCGGGCGATCGAGCTCCTGGCCTCCGCCGAGCGCCCGCTGGTGGTGCTCGGCAAGGGCGCCGCGTACGCCCAGGCCGACGCCAAGGTACGGGAGTTCATCGAGTCCACCGGCATCCCGTACGTACCGATGTCGATGGCCAAGGGCCTGCTGCCCGACGACCACCCGCAGTCGGCCGCCACAGCCCGCTCCCTGGCCCTGAAGAAGGCCGACGTCGTGATGCTGATCGGCGCCCGCCTCAACTGGCTGCTGGGCCACGGTCAGACGGGCTGGAACCCCGACGCCAAGTTCGTCCAGATCGACATCGACCCCAAGGAGATGGACAGCAACCAGCCCATCGCCGCTCCGCTCGTCGGGGACATCGAGTCGGTGCTCGACGCGCTTGCCGACCGCACCAAGCCCGGCCAGATCCAGGCCCCCTCGGCCTGGCGGGACGAACTCGGGGCGCGCTCGGCGCAGAACGTCGCCAAGATGGCCAAGCGTCTGGAGGCCGACCCGCACCCCATGCAGTTCATGGGCGCCCTGAAGGCCGTACGCGACGTCGTGCACCAGCACCCGGAGACGTACATCGTCAACGAGGGCGCCAACGCCCTGGACATCGCACGCAACGTCATCGACATGCACGTCCCGCGCCACCGCCTCGACAGCGGCACCTGGGGCGTCATGGGCATCGGCATGGGCTACGCCATCGCCGCCGCCGTCGAGAGCGGCGCCCCGGTCGTGGCCATCGAGGGTGACAGCGCCTTCGGGTTCAGCGGCATCGAGATCGAGACGATCTGCCGCTACAACCTGCCCGTCGTCACCGTGATCATGAACAACGGCGGCGTCTACCGCGGCGACGACGTCAACCCGTACGACGAGGCCCCCTCGCCCACGACCCTCATGGCGGCCGCCCGCCACGACCTGCTGATCGAGGCGTTCGGCGGCAAGGGCTACCGCGCCACCACGCCCGCCGAGGTCACCGCCGCCCTCACCGAGGCCCTCGCCTCCGGCGGCCCGGCGCTCATCGACTGCGTGATCGACCCCTCGGCCGGCACCGAGAGCGGCCACATCTCGCACCTGAACCCCAAGGGCATCACCGTCGGCAACATCACGCCGGCCAAGAAGTGACCACGCAACTTCACGAAAAGGAAGCAGACATGAGTGAAAAGCCGCTCGCCGGAATCAAGGTGATCGACTTCACCGGGGTCCAGGCCGGTCCCGCCTGCACGCAGATGCTCGCCTGGTTCGGCGCCGACGTCCTGAAGGTGGAGCGCCCCAACGGCGGCGACGTGACGCGCCGTCAACTCAGGGACATCGAGGACCTGGACGCTCTCTACTTCACGATGCTCAACAGCAACAAGCGCTCCCTCGCCATCAACACCAAGACCCCCGAGGGCAAGGAGGTCCTGGAAAAGCTCATCAGGGAAGCCGACGTCCTGGTGGAGAACTTCGGCCCGGGCGCGATGGACCGGATGGGCTTCCCCTGGGAGCGCATCCAGGAGCTCAACCCGCGCCTGATCTTCGGCTCGGTCAAGGGCTTCAACGACCAGTCGTCCTGGAACGACCTCAAGGTCTATGAGAACGTCGCCCAGTGCGCGGGCGGCGCCGCCTCCACCACCGGCTTCTGGGACGGCCCGCCGACCATCTCCGGCGCCGCCATCGGTGACACCAACACCGGTATGCACCTGGCGATCGGCATCCTCACCGCGATCATCGACCGGAACAGGACCGGCAAGGGCCAGAAGGTGTCCGTCTCCATGCAGGACGCCGTGCTCAACCTCTGCCGCGTCAAGCTGCGCGACCAGCAGCGCCTGGAGCGGGTCGGCTACCTGGAGGAGTACCCGCAGTACCCCAACGGCGAGTTCACCGACGTGGTGCCGCGCGGCGGCAACGCGGGCGGCGGCGGCCAGCCCGGCTGGGTGCTCAAGTGCAAGGGCTGGGAGACCGACCCGAACGCGTACATCTACTTCACCATCCAGGAGCAGAACTGGAAGCGCACCGCCGAGGCGATCGGTCACCCCGAGTGGGCCGAGGACCCGGAGTACGCCACCGCGCGCGCCCGCCAGAACCACATCTTCGAGATCTTCGAGGAGATCGAGAAGTGGCTCGCGGACAAGACCAAGTACGAGGCGGTCAACATCCTGCGTGAGTGGGAGGTGCCCTGTGCCCCGGTGATGAGCATGAAGGAGATCGCCTACGACGAGGACCTGCGCAAGAGCGGCACGGTCGTCGAGGTCGACCAGAAGGGCCGCGGCACCTACCTGACCGTCGGCAGCCCGGTGAAGTTCTCCTCCTTCAAGCCGGATGTCGCCGGTGCCCCGCTCCTCGGCGAGCACAGCTCCGAGGTCCTGGTCGAACTGGGCTACGACGAGGAGACCATCGGCCGGCTGAAGGAGAACGGCGTCATCGTCTGACCCCGGCCGTCCCACGCGAAAGCGGCCGTGGCCTTCGGGCCACGGCCGCTTCTCCCTTGTCCGGTGCGGCTCAGACCGTGGCCTCGGCCCGCCGCCGCATCAGCTCCCGCTCGCGTCGCGCGGTGACGTCCCGGATGACCGCACCGCAGTACGTGCTGCCGTCGGGGCCCGGCAGCATCACCACGCTGAACTCGATGGACAGCTTGCGGCCGTCCGCCGCCAGCGCGGGAACGTTCAGCAGGTCCGCCTCCCCGTACTTGCTGGACCCCCGGTCCATGGCCTCCTGGAAGCCGTCCCAGTGACGCTTGCGATGCCTCTCGGGGATGATGACGTCCAGACTGCGACCGTCCACATCGGCCGCCGGGAACCCGAAGATGCGCTCCGCACCCCGGTTCCAGTAGCGGATCAGTCCTTCACCGTCGATGATCACGATGCCGTCGGGCGCCTGGGCGGCCATTCCCAGCACCACCTCGGGATTCAGATCTTCCATGTCGCCTCCGAGCCGGGGCCATTGGATACTGAACGTACGACGGCAGTATACAGATAATCGTATACAGGATCCACTTCGCCTGATCGCCATCCGCGCCCGGCTCACATGACGGAGGCGGGACCCCGCCGACGCAGGGGGCGCTCCCCGCCGCAGAGGTCCCGCCGTCGTGCAGCGGGGGGCCGGTCAGCCCTGGGTGGCCGCGCCCCGCAGGGTGATGCGGTCCGCTCCCGCGTACACGTTCATGGAAGTGCCGTCCGGTATCGGCGAGTCGAGCCGTCTCATGCGGCGGTCCGGTGGGCGAGGAGGTCGCTGATGGCGTGGACGGTTCGGAGGGTGGGGACGTGGGTGCCGGTGATGTCGGCGAGTTCGATGACGGCCGTGAGGAGGACGTCGAGTTCGAGTGGTTTGCCGGCTTCGAGGTCCTGGAGGGTGGAGGTGCGGTGGTCGCCGACGCGTTCGGCGCCGGCGAGGCGGCGTTCGATGGATACGCCGACCTCGCAGCCGAGGGCTTCGGCGACGGCGAGGGTTTCTCGCATCATGGTTTGGATGACGTGGCGGGTGCCGCCGTGGTGGCACATCTGGCGCATGGTGGCGCGGGCCAGTGCGCTGATCGGGTTGAAGCTGATGTTGCCGAGCAGTTTGAGCCAGATGTCGTTGCGCAGGTCTTTTTCGACCGGGCATTTCAGCCCGCCGGCCTGCATGGCCTCGCTGAACGCACGGCAGCGGGCCGAACTGCTGCGGTCGGGTTCGCCGACGGAGAAGCGGGTGCCTTCCAGGTGGCGGACCACGCCGGGGGCGTCGAGTTCTGTGGCGGCGTAGACGACGCAGCCGATGGCGCGCCGCGGGGCGAGCACGGCGCTGACCGCCCCGCCGGGGTCGACGCTTTCGATGCGGTGGCCGTCGTGGGGTCCCCCGTGGCGGTGGAAGTACCACCAGGGGATGCCGTTCTGGGCGGCGATGACCGAGGTGTCCTTGTGGAGCAGGGGCTCGATGAGCGGCCCGCACGCCGCGTACGAGTTGGCCTTCAGCCCGAGGAAGACGTAGTCGACCGGGCCGATGTCGGTCGGGTTGTCGGTGGCGTGAGCGTGGGCGGTGAAGTCGCCGCGAGGGCTGAGGATCTTCACGCCG
Organism: Streptomyces tailanensis; assembly: GCF_008386495.1. Classification (GTDB taxonomy): domain Bacteria; phylum Actinomycetota; class Actinomycetes; order Streptomycetales; family Streptomycetaceae; genus Streptomyces; species Streptomyces tailanensis. Next base: position 15,579 of record NZ_VTHJ01000025.1, read on the forward strand.
TGGCGCCTCATGGCCGCGAGGTGCGGTCCACGGGCGATGAGGTGGACGTCGGCTCCTGCGCGGTGCAGGGCGGCGCCGACGTAGGCGCCGATGGCTCCGGCGCCGAGAACTGCGACTTTCACTGGATGGCGCTCCGTTCGGTCGAGGGTGTACCGCGGAACTTGGAAAGTGTTGACGAAATATTGTCTACAGGATGGAACGTGGTGCAGCAAGGGTTCAGGACGGCGCCGGGCGGTCCTCGCATGCCTCGCGAGGTGCCCCGATCGCCTGCCCCACCGCGCCCGTGAGCTGCCGCCGCGCCTCGCCGCGACCGGCCCGACTCTGCTGTGTCCAGGCGTTTTGTGCGCCGTAGACTGTAGGCGAAAGCCAATTCATACTTGGCTCTCGCACACAGCGATGCCGCTGCTGACAAGGGGGCCGTGATGTTGTCGACGACAGGACTGCCGCAGGGTGCGGTGCCCAAGCTCGAACGACCCGGCCCGCTGCGTGACCGCGTCTACGAGGCGCTGCTCGAACTCATCACCACCCGTGCCCTCCAGCCCGGCCAGCACCTGGTCGAGAACGAGCTCGCGGGCCACCTCGGGGTCTCCCGGCAGCCGGTGCGCGAGGCACTCCAGCGGCTGAACACCGAGGGGTGGGTCGATCTCCGGCCTGCCCAGGGCGCGTTCGTGCACGAGCCCACCGAGGAGGAGGCCGACCAACTCCTCACCGTGCGCACACTGTTGGAGGCTGAGGCCGCCCGGCTCGCCGCCGCCAACGCGGGGGCCGCCGCCATCGACGCGCTGGAGGAGATGTGCGCGGAGGGCGAGCGCGCGGTCGCCGACGACGATGTGGACGCCGCGGTCGCGATGAACGCCCGGCTGCACGCGAAGGTGATGGAGCTGGCGGGCAACGCCGTACTGGCGGAGCTGGCCGCACAGGTCGACCGACGTGTCCGCTGGTACTACACACCGGTCGCCCGGCAGCGCGGCCGCCAGTCCTGGAACGAGCACCGTGAGCTGATCGCGGCGATCGCGGACCGCGACGAGCAGCGCGCCACGGCCGTCATGCGTGCCCACACCGAACACACACGGAAGAGCTACCACGAGCGGGAGAAGTAGGGATCCGGCCGCGGTCGGCTAGGGGGAGGGCTGCCTGGCCCGAGCGCGCGTCCGGGATCACTGCCGGGCCACGGATATGCAGGTGAAGGGCGCTCCGAAAGCTTGGTATTGTTGTCCATGTCGCCGCGGGGAACACCCCCGGCAAGGCGACAGACACCTGGTCCGGGTGGCGGAATGGCAGACGCGCTAGCTTGAGGTGCTAGTGCCCTTTATCGGGCGTGGGGGTTCAAGTCCCCCCTCGGACACATCAACCCCATCGACCGGTTTCCGGTCGGTGGGGTTTCTCGTTGTCCCGGGCCCGGCGCGGTCCGTCGCGTGCCCTCGAAAAATGCGGTGACCCCGCCCCGTCGTCCTCCCTAGACTCACCCCACCGAACGACGAGAGAGAGGGGAATCCGGCCATGCGTGAGCGCCCCGCTGTCGTCGTTCCCCGTTCCCTGTACGAGGTGATCCTCGTGTCCTCGTTCGTCCGGTGCCCGCTGCGCGGCCGGTACCGGATGTCCGTGACGAACGTCTGACGTCGAACCCATGTGACTGCGGCGGAGCGACAGCTCCGTCCGCGCGCATGCCCTTGCCGTCCGCCGTCCTCTTACGGGAATCGCGCTGTCCTGAAACAGAGCGTCCGAAAGGCCACGGGCCATGCGCAACAACATCGACAACCCTCTGACCGCCGTCCGCAACCTGGGCATCCTCGCCCATGTCGACGCCGGAAAGACGACCGTCACTGAGCGGTTCCTGTACGTGACCGGGACCACGCACAAGCGGGGTGAGGTCCATGACGGCACGACCGTCACCGACTTCGATCCGCAGGAGCGGGATCGCGGGATCACGATCTTCGCGGCGGCGGTGAGCTGTGACTGGGACGGTCATCGGATCAACCTGATCGATACGCCGGGCCACGTCGACTTCGCCGATGAGGTGGAGCGCTCGCTCCGGGTGCTCGACGGCGCGATCGCGGTGTTCGACGCGGTCGCGGGGGTCGAGCCGCAGAGCGAGTCGGTGTGGCGGCAGGCCGACCGGCACGGCGTACCGCGGATCGCCTTCGTCAACAAGCTGGACCGCGCGGGCGCCGACCTCGACGCGGCGGTCGAGTCCATCCGGGAGCGGCTGCATCCGGCGCCGCTGGTGGTGCAGTTGCCGATCGGCGCGGAGGACGGGTTCACGGGTGTCGTGGATCTGCTGCGTATGCGGGCGCTGGTCTGGGCCGACGGCGGTGACGTGGTCGAGGAGGGCCCGGTGCCGGACGCCTTGCGCGACGAGGCACAGCGACGTCGACGACGGCTGGAGGAAGCGGTGGCGGAACTCCATCCCGTGGCGCTGGACGAGTTCTGCGCCGAGTCGACGCTCTCCGCGGACACGCTGACCTCGGCGCTGCGCGACCTTACCCACACGGGTGAGGGCGTGGTCGTGCTGTGCGGCTCGGCCTACCGCAACCGCGGTATCGAACCGCTGCTCGACGCCGTCGTGGCCTATCTGCCGTCGCCGCTCGACGTACCGGCCGTACGCGGGACGCACGACGGTGCGGAACAGGAACGGGCCGCCGATGCTCAAGTACCGCTCGCGGCACTGGCGTTCAAGGTGAGCGCGACGGCCACGGGACGGCTGACCTACCTGCGGCTGTACTCGGGAACGATGCGGAAGGGAGACACCGTGCAGGACGCGGGTACGCGGCGCACCGAGCGGATCGGACGGATCCTGCGGGTCCAGGCCGACCGGCACGCCGAGTTGGACCGGGCGGTGGCCGGGGACATCGTCGCGGTGATCGGGCTGAAGTCGGCGCGCGCCGGGACGACGCTGTGCGCACCGGCGGCTCCGCTGCTCCTCGAACCGCCGTCCGTCGCCGATCCGGTGGTGTCGGTGGCGGTCGAGGCCCGCAGGAGTACGGACACCGACCGGCTGGCGACGGCGCTGGCACGGCTGGTCGAGGAGGATCCCTCGCTGGTCGCGCGGACCGACCCCGAGACCGGGCAGACGGTGCTGTCCGGCATGGGTGAACTGCATCTGGAGGTGGCGGTGGAGAAGATCCGGCAGACGTACTGCCTTGAGGTCGCCGTCGGCCGGCCGCGGGTGGCCTATCGCGAGACGGTCGTCCGTGGGGTGTCCGGGCTGGTCTTCCGGCACGTCAAACAGGACGGTGGGGCGGGGCAGTTCGCGCATGTCGTCCTGGATGTGGAGCCCCTGGAGGAGGCTGACGGCGGCGGCAGCGCCACTGGCTTCGCCTTCCGCTCGACCGTCGTCGGTGGTCGGGTGCCGCAGGAGTTCGTCCGCGCCGTCGAGGCGGGGTGTCGTGACGCCCTCGTCGAGGGGCCGCTCGGCGGTCACCCGGTGACCGGGGTGAGTGTCACCCTGACCGACGGCCACGCACTCCAAGGACTCCTCGGAGATGGCGTTCCGTACGGCTGGGCGGCTTGCGCTGCGGGAGGCGATGCGCGCGGGTGTGATGGGCCTGTTGGAGCCCGTCGCCGACGTCACCGTCACCGTGCCGGCGGATGCTGTGGGCGGGGTACTCGGCGATCTCGCGGCGCGGCGTGGCCGGGTGACGGACTCGGTCGCCCGGGCGGGGTCGGTGGTGATCACTGCCACCGTGCCGCTGGCGGAGCTGTTCGGGTACGCGACGAGGTTGCGTAGCCGGACGCAGGGGCGGGGGACGTTCACGACTCGGCCCGCGGGGTACGCTCCGGCGCCGAGTGCGGTGACCAGTGACCGCTGAGTGAGGTACGACGGCCCCACCTGCCCGGTGAGGCCGTCCGCCAGAGGGTTTTCGCCCCCGCCGCCCCTACCCGTCCCATCCCCAGGGGCGGGCGGCGGGGGCGAGATCATCGTGCGGTCAGGACCAGGGGCTCACCGCCGTGAAGGAGCTGTCGGCTCGGAAGGTGTCTGTGGCCTGGTACACGTCCACGCGCAGCTCGTAGTTGTAGTGGCGGAGGTAGCGGCCCGGGTAGTTGTACGACTCCAGACGGACGGAGCCGGACGTCGTGCCCGGGCGGGCGCAGTACGTGGCGTCCTTGTCGAAGACCGTCGTGCCGTTGTCCGTGTCGAAGCGGACGCGGAAGTCCCAGTGCCGCAGATAGCGGCCGGCGGAGTCTCGGAAGGAGTAGCAGTTGGCGTCCGCGAGGCCGGGCACGATCGTGAAGGTCGCGCTCTGCTTGACGGCGGTGGTGCTGGACGAGGTGACCGGGTCGACGTAACCGAGGCTGTCGGAGCGGACCACGGTGTAGCGGCTCGGGTAGTTCACGGACTGCAACGACCGGGTGGTGTTGGTCGGGAGCGTGACCCCGCCGGACACCGTCTCCTTCAGGACGGTCAGATGCCGTACGAAGCCGGTGAGGCCGGGCAGTTCGGTCGGGGTCGACCAGGTCGCGAAGTTGTCGTAGCTGTCGCTGTACCAGTACTTCCCGGCGCCGTAGGCGTCGTAGTAGATCCGCCAGCCGCCGTTGTCGAGCTGGACGAGCGCGGGACCCTCCATGCCGGAGCCGAAGCCCGCCCAGTTGCCCGTCTTCTGGAAGGTGTACGGGCCGGTGAGGCTGGAGGCGGTGGCGTACTCGATGTACTTCGTCGTCTCGTTCTTGGTGAACGCGTGGTACGTGGAGCCGATCTTGACGATGAAGGTGTCGATGTAGTTCGGGCTGATACCGGACAGCACGGTCGGCGTGGACCAGGCGGTGAGGGAGGAGTTCGTCGCCGTCAGCTTGTACGGCTTGAAGATCCACTCGCCGTCGGCCGCGATGGACGCGGACAGGATGATGTTGACGCTGCCGTTGCTGTCGACGAACCACTCCGGTGCCCAGGCGCGCTGGAGACCGCTGATCGGGACCGTGTAGTCGTACAGGAAGGTCCAGTTGAGGCGGTCGGTGGAGCGGGCGAAGCCGATGGTGGTGGACAGCGCCGACCAGGTGCGGGTGGTGTAGGTCAGGTAGTAGTAGCCGTCCGTGTGCTTGAAGATGCTGGGGTCACGGATCAGGCCGGACGGCGGGGTGTACGCCGGGCCCTTGCGGAGCGTGAACCCGGTCGCGTCCGGCGAGTCGTAGACGTACATGTTCGACTCGCTGCTGTTGGTGAACGCGGTCATCGTGTACCGCGTCGCCTGCCCGGCCGGCGGGTGGGCGGCTCCGGCCGGCCCGGCGAAGGCGGTGGTGAGGCCCAGCAGGGCGGCCACCGAGGTGAGGAGGGCGAGGACCGCCCTGAGGGTTCTGTTCAACGCTCGTCCCATTTCTGCGTGAACTGCCCTGAGGCGTGGGGTGTTGGTGGGGTGTTGTTCGAAATTTCGGCTCTTGTGCGGAACTTCGATCAGAAGATAAGAGGGGGGCATGTGCGCGTCAATGGATCGCGCAGGGATTGTGCGAGACGAGATTCCGTTTACTCCCCGCCCACGTCACCTGCGTTGCCTCCGGACCGGTGTTTGCCCAGGTCGTGACCGGTTTCCCGGGCGCTTCACAGGCGGGCAACAGGAAACCCGTCGACCCCGGTGAACAGCGGGGCAACTCTGGATTCGTCAGCACGCAGCGAGACGGACCAGCGAGGCCAAGGGGGACCCATGAGACGCACGCTCATGTCTCTGTGGGCAGTCGTGACGGTCGTGACGGCGGCCGCCGCGACCGGATGCACCGAGGACACCGACACGGGCAAGCCCGGTTCGGCCACCACGGCCGCCCGCCAGGCCCGGCCCCAGCCGCTGACCTGGCAGCAGGAACTGCGCGTCGACGACGCCCAGCAGCGCCTGACGAAGCAGTGCATGAACCGCCAGGGCTTCGACTACTGGGAGGATCGCACCCTGACCCTGCGCGAGAGCCGCCCGGTGCGCTACGTCCAGGACGACGTGGAGTGGGCCCGTACGTACGGGTACGGCGGCCGGCTCGACGCGAAGAACCAGAAGGTCCGTGAAAGCAACCCCATCGGCACCTACCGCCAGAGCCTCTCCGCGTCCCGGCGCGCCGCCTTCGACATCGCGCTCGACGGAGGCGACGACGCCCGCATGCTCACCGCGCCGCTGCCGGGGGGCAGCGGCGAGATCCGCAAGCGCATCGGCGGCTGTACGGAGGAGGCCGAGCGCAAGCTCTACGGCGACCCGGCCGAATGGTTCCGCACGGGCAAGGTCGCCACGGGCCTCAACGGCCTCTACGGCGAAGACCTGATGAAAGACCGCCGGCTCACTGCGGCGATCACGGCATGGTCCCGGTGCATGAAGAAGGCGGGACAGTCCTACAAGGACCCCCAGGCGGCCCGCGACGCCGTCCGGGTCAACACGAGCCGGCTGGGCGAGGCCCGCGCGGACGAGGCGTTCGCCGCCGAGCGGAAGACCGCCGTCGCGGACGCGACCTGCGCCCGCGAGACGTCCCTGCGGTCCGTGGCCTCGGCCCGGGAGACGTACTACGAAGACCGCCTGCGCGACCGATACGGCAAGGACGTCGACACCTACCGACGCCTCGGTCAGCAGGCCTACGACCGGGCGGTGCGCATCGTTCCGGAGCGCGACTGACCAACTCCCGTGCTCCGGGAGCGTTCACCGCCCTGCACCACCCACGCACACCAAACGAAACGAGGGGAAACACCATGCGCAAGTTCACCGTCACGGCAGCGCTCCTCGGGCTCACCGCCCTGGGCGTCGTCGTACCCGCCGCCACCTCGCAGGCGGCCGAGAGCACCGTCACCGGCCCCGTCTGTGACAGCAAGTGGGGTGCCCGCAACGGCTACATGTACGCCTGGGAGAACCTGGACTGCTCGGGCACCCTGCTGATCAGCACGGCGGGCAACAGCGACTGGTGGGTCGGCTCGCAGGACAGGGCCACGTCCGTCATGAACCGCGGCTACGTCGGCAGCCTGGACCACGTCGCGTTCTACCAGCACTCCGGCTACGGCGGCGGCCACGCCTGCCTCGCGCCGGGTGAGCTGTACGCCGACAACCTGACCGACAACCGGCTCACCGGCGGTGTCAGCGCGAACGACACCATCTCCTCGCACCGTTGGGTGAACCGGAGCGCCTGTGGGGCCTTCCTGACCTGATCCGTCCGACCGGTTGCGGGCGGCCCGGCGCCGACCACCCCGGGCTGCCCCGCCTCGTTCAATGGCACGTGAAGACTCCATCGCAAGGGGGGAACGTACGATGCGCAAGTTCGTCGTCACCGCGGCGGTCCTGGGGTTCGCCGCCCTCGGCCTCGCCCTGCCCGCCACGGTCGCGCAGGCGGCCGAAAGTGTCGTGGCCGGTCCCGTCTGTGACAGCAAGTGGGGTGCGCGCAACGGCATGTTCTACGCCTGGGACCTGCCGGACTGCCAGGGCGAACTCCTGATCGCCACCTCGGGGAACAACCCCGACTGGGGCGACGCCGGTAACAGGGCCTCTTCCTTCATGATTCGGGGCTACACCGGTGGCAGGGACCACGTCGCGTTGTACGACGGCGTCAACTACAGCGGCGGCTACGCCTGCCTCGCGCCGGGCGGGTTGTACGCCGACAACCTGACCGACAACCGGCTCAGCAGCGGCATCCTGGCGGACAACACCATCAGCTCGCACCAGTGGGTGACCAGGAACGCCTGCCCGGCCTTCCTGACCTGACCCCACCGACCCGAGAGCACGGACGTCCGGAACCGCATCGGCCCGCGGTTCCGGACGTTCGTGTTTTCGCCACTCCGGGTGAAAGGCTTGGTTGTCCTTACCACCCCACCAGTAACCTTTGGCATCCGCCGTATCACGGCCCGTACTGCCTTGGGGGACACCTATGGGGGACCCGCAGCTCGGAGACGAAGCAGACCACCGGAACGAACGGAACCGGAATGCGCCGACCACGCACTCCTTCCCCGCGCAACTGAGAAGACTCCGGCAGGAACGCGGCCTGTCGCTCACCGACCTCGCCCGGCAGACGCACTACAGCAAGGGCTACCTCAGCAAGATCGAGACCGGCACGAAGCGCGCGACCGTCGACGTCGCCCGCCTCTGTGACCAAGTCCTGTGTGCCGAGGGGGAGTTGCTGCGGCTGGTGGAGCAGGCGCAGCCCTCCGACGGCGATGTCTCGGCACCCTCCGAGCAGCAGTCCGGCGAGGCGTGTTCGTGTCCCTACCGCGGCCTGTCGGCGTTCACCCCGCAGGACGCGGAATGGTTCTTCGGCCGGGAGCGGGCGACGGCCGCACTGGTGGAGCGGATCTTCGAACGGGTCGGCAGCGGACCGCTGATGCTCGTCGCCCCGTCGGGCGCGGGCAAGTCGTCCCTGCTCAACGCCGGTCTCGTACCGGCCCTCCGACGCGGCGACCTCCCGATGGCCGGGGCCGACCGATGGCCGGTGGTGACGCTCACCCCCACCTCACGGCCGCTGGACGAACTGCTGGAGCGCACCGCCAAGGCGCTGGGCAGCGACCTCGGCATCACCGTGGACGACGTGCGGGAGAACCCCGACGCGCTGCTCGACGCCGTACGCGTCAGATCGGACGAGCCGCCGCCGGGCCCTGAGGGGCGGCGGCCACCGCACCCTCGACCGGTGCTGATCGTCGACCAGTTCGAGGAGTTGTTCACCCTCTGCTCCGACGAGGACGAACGTCGCTCCTTCGTCCGGGTGTTGAGCGCCCTGGCGACCTCCCGGCCGGAGGAGAGCGCGCACGATCCGGCCGTCGTGGTGCTCGGCGTACGCGCCGACTTCACCGGCAGCTGTCTGGAACTCCCCGAACTGGCCCCGGTCTTCACCGACGGGTTGTTCGTCCTGTCCCCGATGTCCGTGGCCGAGCTGCGGGAATCGATCACACGCCCGGCGGAACTCGCCGGGATCACCCTCGAACCCGGCCTCGTCCCGCTGCTTCTGCGCGACGCCGGGCTGCGCGACGAACCGGGCATGTCACAGCAGGACATGGGGATCGGCGCCGACGAGACGCCCTCCGGCGCGCTCCCCCTCGTCTCCCACGCACTGCTCGCCACCTGGCAGCGGCGCGAGGGGACCGCGCTGACCGTCGACGGGTACGAGCGGGCGGGCGGCATCCAGGGCGCGGTCGCGCGCACCGCCGAGAACGTGTTCGCGCGGCTGTACCCGGCTGAGCAGCGGACCATCCGCCGCATCCTGTCCCGGCTGGTGTTCGTCGCGGACGGAGCCGGGGCGACCCGCCGTCGGATGAGCCGGGTCGCCCTCATGGCCCAACTCGCCGACGCCGACGGGGCCGCCGCCGCGCTCGACGCCTTCGTCCGGGCTCGGCTCATCACCATGGACAGCGACACCGTCGAGATCACCCACGAGGCCCTGCTGCATGCCTGGCCCCGGCTGCGCGACTGGATCCACGCCGACCGGGCCGGACTGCTGCTGCACCAGCAACTGGCCCACGCGGCCGGCGAATGGGAGCGCGAGAACCGCGACCCGTCCGCCCTCTACCGGGGCACCCGGCTGGACACCGTACGGACCTGGGCCGACGAGTCGGACGGCCGGCGCAGGCTCGCACCCGGCGAGGAGGCCTTCCTGAGGGCCAGCCAGGCCGAGGAGGACGCCCGCCGGAAGCAGACCGTACGTCAGGTCCGGCTGCGGCAGTCCATGCTCGCCACGCTCGCCGTCCTGCTGGGGCTCGCCGTCACCGCCGGGGGGCTCGCCTACCAGCAGCGCGAGGGCGCCCTCGACCAGGAACGCGTCGCCCGTTCCCAGGCACTCGCCGTACGGTCCGCGTCCCTCGCGGGGGGCCAGCCGGAGGCGTCGATGCTGCTCGCGGAGGAGGCCTACCGGGCCGACACCACCGCCGAGGCGCGCGGCGCCCTGCTCAGCACCCAGTCGCAGCCCTTCTCCGCCCGGCTCGGCGGACACCGGGGGCCTGTCAACTGGGTGGCATTCTCGCCGGACGACCGGTTGCTGGCGACGGCCAGCTCCGACGGCACCGTCACCCTGCGGAGCGTCGCCGAAGGCCACCGGAGGCTCGCCGAGTTCACCGTCCCCGGGCGCGTGCGCTCGGTCGCCTTCAGCTCCGACAGCCGTACGGTCGCGGTGACGTCGACGGACGGGCCGGTGAGCCTGTGGGGCGTGGCCGACCACCAGCGGAAGGCGGTGCTCGCGGCGAGCACCAAGGGCGCCCGGGTGGTGTCCTTCGACCCCCGAGGCGGCGCGCTCGCCGTCGCGACCGCCGACGGAACGGTCGAACTCTGGGACACCGGGCGCACACCCCGGCTGACCGCCTCGCTCCCCGGCCACGAGGGAAGACTCAACGCGCTGCACCACTCGCCCGACGGCCGCACCCTGGTCTCCGCCGGCGCCGACCGGACCGTACGGCTCTGGGACACCGACCGCGCCCGCCCGCTCGCCGTGCTCAAGGGACACACCGACGAGGTGCTCGGCGCCGCGTTCTCCCCCGACGGGCGGAGCGTTGCCTCCGGGGGGATCGACCGGACCGTACGGCTGTGGAACGTGCGCGGGGGCAGTTTGACGGCGACCTTCGCCGGGAGCAGCGACGACATCAACGCCGTCGCCTACACACCCGACGGCACGACGGTCGCCGGCGCGGTCGGCGACGGAACGACCCGGCTGTGGGACGTGCGCAGCGGCAGGCAGACCGTCGTCCTCGCCGGGCACACCGACTACGTCCTCGGGGTGGCCGTGAACTCCGACGGTACCCTGCTGGCCACGGCCGGCTTCGACCAGTCCGTGGTCCTCTGGGACCTCGGCGGCCAGGTGCTGACGGCACGTCCGTTCACCGAGGTCTGGCAGGTCGCGTACAGCCGCGACGGGAAACTGCTGGCCAGCGCCGACGCCGATCACACCGTGCGGCTGTGGGACACGGCGAAACGCAGCCTCCTGAAGCAGTTCGAGGGGCACACCGAAACGGTCTTCTCCGTCGCCTTCTCCCCGGACGGCAAGATCCTGGCCTCGGCGAGCTCCGACGGCACCGTCCGTCTGTGGAACGTGACGAAACGCGAGCCCCTGGCGAAGCTGACGGGCCATGAGGGGGAGGTCTTCTCGGTGGCCTTCGCCCCGGACGGCCGGACCCTGTCCTCGGTCGGCGCGGACAACACGGTCCGCCTCTGGGACGTCTCCTCACGCCGGGGGCTCGCCACCCTCGACGGCCACGAGGACTACGCCAACGATGTTGCGTTCAGCCCCGACGGCCGCACTCTGGCCAGCGCCGGCGACGACCTGACCGTACGGCTCTGGGACGTCTCCACGCACCGCCCGCTGACCGCCCTCACCGGACACACCGGCGCGGTACGGGGCGTCGCGTTCAGCCCCGACGGCCGAACCCTCGCCAGCAGCGGCAACGACGGCACCGTACGCCTGTGGGACGTCCGCGAACGCCGCTTCGAGGCCGCCCTCACCGGCCACACCGGCTCCGCCCGGGCCATCGCCTTCAGCCCCGACGGCCGAACCCTCGCCAGCAGCGGCAACGACCGTACGGTGCGCCTGTGGGACGTCGCCGGACGGCGGCCCTGGGCGATGCTCACGGGCCACACGAACGCCGTCTGGGGTGTGGACTTCGCCCCGGACGGGCGGACGGTGGCGAGCAGCAGCACCGACGGCACCGTACGGCTGTGGGACCTCGACCCCGGGACCCGGCTGGCGGAGATCTGCCGGCTGCGCGCCGACCTCGGCCCCGACGAACGCGAGTCACTGCTGCCCGGGGTGCCCCTCTCGGCGGGAACGGCCTGTCCCCGCGGCTGAGGGCCAACTGCCCTGTTCGGAGGGGGTTTCCCAGATGTTTCCCGGTTGCCCGATTCGGTGGGGCGACACCTGGACCTCGACGAGCGGGGCGTACGCCCAGCAGGCTGCTGCTCGACCACTCCACACACGTCGGCACCGACTACGAAACGGGGGTCCCGGCATGGAGCGCCGGACCGGACTCATCCGCACACTGATCGCGTTGTCCGTCTTCCTCTTCTGGGCGCCGGTGTCCACGGCCACCGCGGCGCCGGCGGCCGCCGCCGGCGAATGCGGCGTCCTCGCGCCGGGCGCCTCGGCGGCCGCCGAGAGAGCGATCGCCGCCGCCTGCGCCGAGGTCGACGCCGGCACCTGGTACACCTGGGGCGGCGGCCACGGCGCCCAACCCGGCCCCACCTACGGGCAGGTGGACCCCAGCGACCCGGAGGACAGCAAGCACGACCCCGAGCGGCGGGGCTTCGACTGCTCCGGTCTGGTCCGCCACGCCTACGCCGAGGCCACCGGCTCGGACATCCTCAACGGCGTCGTCGGCCAGCAGCACTACACACACCGTGCCGCCGAACGCTTCACCGCCGCCCAGGGCCTCGCCCCGCTGCTCCCCGGCGACCTGCTGACCTGGGGCACCTCGAAGGACCTGCACCACATCGCCATCTACCTCGGCGCCGGCAAGATGGTCGAGGCCAAGGAGTCCGGCACCAAGCTCATGGTCAGCGACGTGCGCCTGAACGGCACCTACTACGGCGCCGTCCGCGTCAACACCGGCCAGGTCACCGGTCACATCCACCAGACCTGGGGCACCGCCGTCTGGACCAAGGCCGAGCCGTTCCTCAAGGCCGCCCGCGTCTACGCCTTCCCCGGTTCCACCACGATCCGCGTCGAGTGCCAGAAGCACTCCGAGATGGTCGAGTCCGACGGCTACAAGAACGACGTCTGGTCCTACCTCCCCGACTACAAGGCCTGGGTCACCAACATCTACATCAAGGGCCCGGCCTGGCTGGAAGACGTCCCCGAGTGCAAGTCCTGACACCCGCACCGTGAAGCCACTCGCGCCGGTGACCGCCCGGGGGGACGGTCGCCGGTGCGAGTCTGTCCGACACGGGGGAGGGCGCCGGACGACCCGACTCCGCGCAAGAAGTATGGGCCCATTCACGGTCCGTATGCGACCTGCACGTCCTCTTGTTGACGATGTCAACAAAGTGTCTCGTTGAGGTCGGGCGACTGTGCTGTGTACGGTGGTGGGTATGGCAGACATCCCTGCGGCTCCCGTCAGCGCACTGGTCACCGGCGCAGAGATCGCCCGGCTCGCAGGCGTCACCCGTGCCGCGGTCTCCAACTGGAGGCGGCGGTACGACGACTTTCCTGCCCCTGCGGGCGGCGGAGCCAACAGCCCGCTCTTCGACCTGGCCGAAGTGCAGGCATGGCTGGACAGACAGCGCAAGGGGAAGGACGTCTCGGAGAAGGTCCAACTGTGGCAGGCGCTGCGCGGGGCGTACGGCGACGACATGGTCGGCGCCCTCGCTGACGTCGCGCAGTGCCTCGCCAAGGCCGAGGGGGAGATGCCGACCGGGCTGCCGGAGGACGCCGTCGGGCTGGCGCGGCGTCTTGCCGCGAGCGAGTCCGCGACTGAAGTCGTCCATGACCTCGCCGAACGCTTCACCGACTCCGTGCGCCGGGCCGGATCCGACCAGGTCACACCACCGCGCGTGGTCCGTGCCGTGCGGCACTTCGCGGGTGAGGTGTCGACCGATGCGACCCTCTTCGACCCAGCCTGCGGTATCGGCACGCTGTTGCTGGCCGTAGGACCGGAACGCGGGCCCAGGCGATACGGCCAGGAGTCCGACGCCCGCAGCGCGTCCTTCGCGCAACTGCGCGCCGATCTCACCGGACGCGGCGGCGTCGACATCGCCACGGGCGACTCCTTGCGTGACGACCGCTGGGCGGACCTCAAGGCCGACCTCGTCGTCTGTGACCCGCCCGTCGGCGACACGGACTGGGGCCGTGAGGAACTGCTGCTCGACTCCCGATGGGAACTCGGCACCCCCTCGCGGGCCGAAGGCGAACTCGCCTGGCTGCAACACGCGTACGCGCACACCGCGCCCGGCGGCCGCGTTCTCATGGTCATGCCGGCTTCGGTGGCCTACCGCAAGGCCGGCCGCCGCATCCGCGCCGAACTCGTACGGCGCGGCATCCTCACCCGGGTCACCGCTCTCCCGCCCGGCACCGCGTCCTCGCACGCTCTCCCCGTCCACCTCTGGCACCTGCGCCGCCCGCAGACTCTCGGCGACACGGCGAGCACTGTCCACATGGTCGACCTGACCGCGAGCGATCCCGACGGCTCATGGGAACCCGGCTCCGACCAAGTGGCGGATGTGCCGCTGATCGACCTGTTGGACGACACCGTGGACCTCACCCCTGGCCGTCATGTCGAGGAGTCCCATCGTGACTACGCGGCCGAATACGAGAACCTACGGCGGGAGTTGACGGAGCAAGTACGGCTGCTGACCGAGCTGTTGCCGACACTGACCGCGGGCGAGGGCCCCGACGTTGCGGACGGGCCCTCCGTCAGCGTCGCCGACCTCGCCCGCGCCGGGCTCGTCGAATACGGCGATCCGGAACCGGTCTCGGTCAGCGATCAGCTCGACACCGACTACCTCCAGGGTTTTCTGCGCAGCGCGGTGAACACCCGGCGCTCCACGAGTACGAGTGGCACCTTCCGGCTCGACGGCAAGGGCGCCCGCATCCCTCAGATGGACATCGCCGAACAGCGCCGGTTCGGAGCCGCCTTCCGAGCGCTTCAGGAGTTCGAGGAGCGGGCGCGGAGGGTGGCCGAGCTCAGCCGGGAGGCGGCGGCCCTGGCGCGGGACGGGCTGGGGAACGGATCTCTCACTCCGGGGAGCTGACGGTCAGTCATCTGCCATGCCTGGTCTGTCAGTTCGGCTGCGGTACGAACGGGCTGGCGACCCCGCTCCACGAGACGGCCAACGCTTCCCGCGCCCGCGTGCACGCCACGAAGAGCAGGCACCGCTCCCGCAACAGGTCCGAGTCGTGCTGGAGCGCGTCCACGGAGGCCGGTGTCACCTCACGGGCGAACGGTACGGCGCTCGCCGTCACCCCCAGGACGGCGACGCAGCGGAATTCCAGCCCCTTCATGGCGTGCATGGTGGCCAGCCGGACCCCGTCCACGCTCGGCCCGGGGTTGTCCCTGACCCGGACGACCGGGACCTTGGCCGCGGCGAGCTTGTCGCGGACCTTGTCGAGCAGGACGTTGAAGCGGGCACACACGCCGATCTCCGACGGCCGGATGCCCTGGGCGATCCAGTCCTGGACACGGCCGACGAGCGCCGCGACCTCCGCCTGCTCGGAGCCGTACCCGTCCACATGCGGTCTGCGGCCGTGCAGCAGCGAGCGGTAGCCGGCCAGACTGTCGCTGCCCTCGCCACCCAGGTCGTCGATCGTCACCGGGCTCAGAATGCCGGTCGACCAGCCGAGGATCTCTTCCGTACTCCGGTAGTTGATGCGCAGACGATGGGTGCGCCCGGTTACCGAGATGCCCAGTGAGCCGAGCGACACCTTCGAGTCGTAGATCCGCTGGTGCGGGTCGCCCGTGATGAACAGGTCGTCGCTGCCGGGCGTCACCGCGCCGCGCAACACGCGCCACTGGGCGGGGTGCAGGTCCTGCGCCTCGTCGACCACGACGTGGTCGTGGGTGGGCGTCGAGCCGCCCAGCAGGTCCGCCGCACGCGCGCACACCTTGAGGTGCGTGGTGGCTCGCTGTTCGCGGAGCATCGTCTCGAACAGCTCGACAGCGGGCCACAGCTGCTCGCGGCGCGCCGACGGCAGCGCGCTGCCGCGACCGCGCCGGGAGGCGGTCCGGTAGGCCTCCAGCGTCTGCAGATTCTGAGCGAGGATGACGTGCCGGTACTCCTGGGCCAGGAACTGCTCCGTCCACGGCAGCCCGAGTTTCTTGACGATGCGCTCCCACAACTGCCGTTCCTCCCGGTCATTGATGGGAGAAGGCGCCCTGCCGTCGAGGCGGGTCACGACACCGTGCGCGTAGGCGTTGACCGTGGTCACGTCCACTCGACCGAGCAGAGACTCGTCGCCGTCGAGGAGCAGGGACAGGTTCTCGCGAAGGGAGGAGGCCAGCGCGTTGGTGTACGTGGTGAGCAGGATGCGGGCGTCAGGGGAACGCGTGAGAAGGTGTTTGACCCGGTGCAGGGCCGCGACCGTCTTGCCCGTGCCCGGACCGCCCGTCATCTGCACCGGTCCGCCGTACGACACCCGGTAGGCGACCCGGCGCTGCGACGGGTGCAGGAACACCCGCCAGGCCGCGAACGGCTTCTCCAGGATGTCGGCGAGTTCCTCCGGGCCGGTGACCAGGGTGATACGGCTGGTGGTGTTGGCGATGGCGACGGCCAGGCTCTCGTCCGGGTCGGGGCCCGCGTCGACCGGCCGCCGCACGGCCACCACGTCCCGGTAGACTTCTTCTGCGCCGAACCCCTCCGCGAGGTACTGCAACACCTCGAACTGGTCCTCGGGCAGCAGTGTGCCGAACGCCTCCAGCTGCGGCTTGTCGACAATGGTCCGCACGGCTCTGAGTACCTGGTCGTCGATGCCCAGTTCGCGCAGCACGGTGTCGGAGTACTTCGTGAACAGCAGCGAGGGTGCGGCGGCCGCCGCCTTCTCCAGGGCCGGGGTCAGCTGCTCGATGGCGACCACGTTGCGGACTTCCAGCGCCCGCGTCGCGGAGTTCGTCGTGTACAGGCGCCTGGCCGCCCACGTGTACGCGTCGTCATGCCGGACGACGTTGACGAGCAGGAACACATCGCTGCCGTCGTCCGGTGCGAGGACCACACCCCGCCAGAAGTCGTTGATGCGGATCGTCCGCATTCGCGGGTCGCGGGAGTTCTCCACGGACTCCAGGTGCAGCCCTTTGTCCGAATGCAGTTCGGGTACGGTGAGCTGCTGGAACTTCTGCATCGCCTTGCGCACGCCGGCCCTGACGGGCTTCTCCAGGACGTCGTAGCTCTCCCAGAAGCTGTTGGCGAACGCGAGCTGTGGCACGATGTGAACTCCCCACCCGGACGGACACTCCGCAGTCGATCATATGCGCGGGGTGTTCACCAACCGGAGGGCGACCTCCTCGATTTCCGTGAGCAGCCCGGCCGGTTCCTGGTCCAGGTCGAGGGCGTGCTGATGGATGAGGATTCCCGCATGGCGCACTTCATGGGCGGCGTGCGGGGCGTTGCCCTTCGCGTACAGCAGGTGTCCCTCGCGCAGGCCGAGCGCGGTGCAGTACGCCAGCATCTGGTACAGGTCGGCGTCCGGGTAGCCGCCCCGTTTCTCTGCCTTGTACTTGGCGTCGGCCACCGCGCACGGGGTGCCGTCCGGCCCGTACAGCACGAAGTCCGGCTTCATCCGGATCACGGCGGCCTCGTCGAGGTGGTGCGGGTCCTGGAGCCGCGCGGTGTGACCCGAGCCCGTGCCTGGGAAGGCCTCCCGCAAGGCGACCGTCACAAAGTCCTCGAAGAGCTTGTTCATGTCGAACAGGAACCCGTCGATGCGCAGCCCGCCGGGCTTGTGCTCGGCGGAGATACCGTCGATGACCGCACGGGCGAGGTGCAGGGAGTGGTGGTACCGGGCGTTGAGGCGGGAGGGCCGCCAGTCGGGAAGCGGCTGCCCGCGCACGATCGCCGTGACGGCGGCCAGGCGAGCGCGCTGGTGGAGCAGCCTGCGGCGCACGTCGCGCGGGACGCCGGGCAGCCGTAGGAGACGCTCGACGGCCGTACGCAGGATGCGGTTCTCCGCGATGTCGGTGGTGAACTCGTCGTACGCCACCTCCACCGGCAGCGTCGCCCCGAAGCGGCGTCGTATCTGCTCGGCCTCCTGGAGCCGTCCGCGTACGACGAGAGCGGTCTCCTCGGTCGCCCGGTACCCCTGCAGCAGTCCTTGCCGCAGGGCCCGGTCCACCTGCCGCTCCACCGCGTGGGCGAGCGCGGGCAGCAGATCGCGGTGCTCGGCCACGTCTACGTCGCCGTCCCGCCAGCTCCCCTTCGGATCAAGGCTGTAGCCGAGCAGGAAGAAGAGACGGACGATGGGCACCTTGGGCGTGACGCGCACGGTGACCGGCTCGCCGCCACCCGGTACGGTCACGGCCATCGCCCCGACCTTGCTGCCCGCCCGCAGAGACCAGTGCCCCGGCGCGTACGGGTCGGGTGTCGCGTCCACAATGTCGGCGGCGGCGAGCGCGCGGCCGACGGGGCCGGGGAGGGCCTTGCGGACGGCCGGCGCGTGCTCCACCAACTCGACGGGACCGACAGGGTTCACGGCTTCCGCGGCGGACGTCACCCCAGCGACTCCCGCAGCGCGGCCAGCCCGTACCGTTTCTCGATGTCCACACCCTCCCCGTAGTGGTGTTCCTCCAGCAGCGGCAGGATCTTCGTCCGCCAGGTCCGCTCCAGACCACCTTCCCGGTAGACACCCCGCTTCATCAGATACGAGGGCCCTATGCGGAAGTCGGCGTCGTCGATACGGGAGTTGAGCGCGTCGAGCAGATCGGCGGGCTCGCTGTCCTTGCCCTCCTTCGCCAGCCAGCGGCGCAGCAGACCGCTCGTCGGCTCCGTACGCGGGGACAGCTCGACGAAGGCGAACCGGCGGCGCATCGCCGCGTCCACGAGGGCGATCGAACGGTCGGCGGTGTTCATCGTGCCGATCACGAACAGGTTCGGCGGCAGCGCGAAGTCGTCGCCCGAGTACGTCAGCCGCACAGACTTGTTGCGGTACTCCAACAGGAAGTACAGCTCGCCGAAGACCTTCGCCAGGTTGGCACGGTTGATCTCGTCGATGATCAGGAAGTGCGGGATGTGCCGGTTACCCTCACGGGAGGCCAGGTCGGCGAGTTCGCGCAGCGGGCCCGCGGTGAGCCGAAACGCGACCTCCCTCGTCTGCGGGTCCTCCTGGGGCCGGAAGCCCTCGAAGAAGTCCTCATACGCGTACGACGGATGGAACTGCACGAGCTTGACCTGCTCGGGTCCGCCGCCGAGGAACTCGGCGAGCTTCAGCGCCAGGTACGTCTTGCCGGTGCCCGGCGGCCCGTACAGCACCAACTGCCGCTCGTCCCACAACAGATCACGGACTTCACGCAGCCAGTCGGCGTCGTGCACGAGAAGCTCGGCGGCGAGTTCGTCCGTCGGCTCGGGCAGCTCCAGTTCACGGCGGGCGGCGAGCGCGGGGATCGCCACGCTGAGGTCCCTGTCGGCGGCCTCGGCCTCCTCGATCAGGTCCTCGTCGCTTATCCCGAGGCCGTCGACGAGGTCCTTCACCGCGGACAGATCGACCACGTCGTGCTGGGCGGAGAGCTTTTGCTGGAGCGCCTCGGGCAGGTCCTCGTACGCGTGCCCCTCCTCCGCCCAGTCCACCGGTCGGCGCAGATCGGACCTGCCGTCGTCCGAGGCGAGCTGCTCTGCCTCACCGGTGATCTTGCCGACGTAGAGACGACCGCCGGAGATGGTGCACATGGTGTCGCCGGGGCGCATCCGGGAGAGGAACATATGCAGCTCCTCGACCAGCTGGACCTTCTGGTTGTACGTCGCAGTGGAGGCGTAGTCCTCCTCGACTGCGGTCCGCAGCCGGTCCTTGCTGATGCCCTGTTCGACCCCTTGTCGCAGGTGTCGGGCCCGCAGGGTGACCAGACCCTCGGGCAGCCACAGGCGCTGGACGAGGTCGAGCCCGGAGACATTGGAGCCACGCACCAGCCAGACACGGTTGGGGCCCCACCACACCTGATCGAGATAGTCGGAGAGCGGATGACCGTCGGCGGTCTTCCACTCCAGCCATCCGTTGGCGCTGCGACAGACCAGGATCTCGGCTGCGGCCGACGGCGAGTTGCACTCGACGTCCTGCGTCGTCTCCAGCCATCCGGGCCAGGCGGCCGACTTCGTGAGGATCCCCTCGTCGAGCAGGCGTTGCCTCAACCGGTACGACGACGGCATGCGGACCGGGAACGAGGGCACCACCTCGGAGCGGCCGGGGGAGCCGGCCAGGACGATGAACTTCTGGCTTCCGTTCGTCCCCTTCTCGGTCAGCAGTCGTCCGCGTGCCTCGGGGCCACCGTTCGGCAGCCGCAGCCGGAACTCCGGATAGGACGTGTCGTCCTCGGTCACCGTCACCACTCCCCCACTCGTACGCAGCGCAGTCACCGAGAACGATAGGGGCTGCCACTGACAACGGTCGGGTCACCAGGGATCGAGGCCTCTCCGGACCGGGTCCTTGGTGGGCAGAAGTGCCTCGTGGGCGCGGGTGTTCTCGGCGAACAGCCCGCCGGACGTGCGGTCCAGATAGAACGCGAACGCTTTGGCGTGGTTCGCAAAGTCGGAAGCCGGGCGGGTGAGGCCCGTACCTGTGATCACTATCAGCCGCTTGGGCACGTCCTCGCCGGCCGCCGCGGCCATGCCGTTGAGCCTCTGGACCTCCGAGGTCGACAGGGGCCTGCGGCCGCTGTGCCACGCGATGTGGAACGTGTCGGACTCGATGGGTGTGTCGGCGTCGCCTTCGCTGAGGTCCCCGAAGCCGAAGTCCCTGAGCTGGTGAAGGACCGCTTCCGCGATCTCGGACGCACACGGCGTACGAGACCGACCGGGTCGTGTCCCGTCCTCGCCTCCGTCGTTCCAGAGCTTGGCGAAACCCGCGAACCAGTTCGGCGCAGCGACCTCAACCGGGATGTCCGCGAACAGCGGCTCCTGAAGCGCGAATATCGACTCGGGGGAGTGCGGCGTGGCGGGCCGTGGAGGCTCCCACGTCGACTCGACGTCCCACGCCTCCCACCCCTGGCACAGCAACTCGGCGATCTCCCGCACTGAAACGCTCGCGCGCGGCATGCCCGGTACGGCAGATGATCGGCCTCTTAGACACCAGTCGAGCTCGACTCGGCCCCAGCCGTCCCAGAGCGGGCTGTGCACGTCCACCATCCACCCGAGGGCAGGCTTGAGCGATACACGGACGAAAACCTCGGGGAACTCGGCCTCCAGGACGGAACCACCGCGTCCGCTGTCCATGAAGTCGAGCTTCGGCTCGTAGCGCGGCCCGTAGGGGAAATACCCGTTGTCCACCGCCACGCGCCGCACCCGCACCCCTTGCGCGTCGAGCAGGTCGGCCAGCCCGGTCATCTCGGAGGGCTGGCTCTCATGCCAGCGCCACGGTGAGGGCACCGGCTCGCCGGCCAGGTGAGCCGAGGCCACGGCGTGCAGGGCGTCGATGAGGACCACGTCGGGCGTGCGGACAGGCCAGACGGACGGGTCACTGTCCAGGTCAGGATCCACGATCGCCCAGACAATGGTGTGCCCCATCCGGACGTTGGCCAGCCCGACTGCCTGCCTGCCTGCCAGACAGAGCGACCTTCAGGAGCATCCGTCCGTTCGAGTCGTCGAAGCGGACCCGGTCGGCCAACTCGGGGTGGCGCTCGCACAGAGCACGCTCCAGGCTCTGGAAGTGCATGTGCCTGCTGAAGGCGCTGAGCATGTCACTGGTCGGGAAGGACAAGGGGGACGCTCCTGTCGCGGACGGGCGAGTGGGCAGGCCGGGAGACTGGGGCAAGGCGTGATCGTTTGGCCGAGCGTAAGCTCTCTGATCGCCCGTTCAAAGGAGTTGCCGAGGTTTCGGACATGGGCCGGTCGGCCTCGGGCAGTGAACGTCGCCGAGGGTGTTGGTCGGAGACCGACCCGTTCCGGTTCGTCGGGGCCGCGCGCCGTTCCAGCGGTCCAGTACGGCCTCACGCAATGTCTTTACCGCGATTTCCTGCTGACGGGTGGAAGTGTCGGAGGGGCTGACCGAGGAGTCCTGCGCCCTGCGGAAGGGGGGACCACGACGCCTCCCTCACCCCCGATGCGCTGCGTGTCGCGGTCGAGCGACTGACACCGAGCCGTATGCAGGCTTTCGTTCGTGATCTCGTCGACGCGACCACCAGTGCTCAGCAAACCCAGTCCCTCGCGCCGCTGCGCACCTTCGTTCACACGTGGGCTGTGTTCGTCGCGATCCAGCGGTACCCCTCACGTGCCACACGCCTGCGGCATCTGGAGGAGGTCGTGAGCGCCGGTGTCGAGGATCCGGCGGACGCCATCGCGGAGATCAGGAAGATCCACGCTGACGCGGAGGCCGAGGCCGGGCTGTGACCGACTGGAAGTGGGACTACAACCCGAGTGAGGAATACCTGACCGCTGGGCTCCCTGCCGGCGTGACGCTGAGGTGGAGCGGATCGCCACCGAGCTCGCCGCACTCGGGACCGACGCGGAAACGGCGGGCAGCAGGCCGGAGGACAGACCCGGCGGGTTGAGGAACGTCCCCATCCCCGGTGGGCGCGGCTTCATTCAGTTCCTCGCGGTCCCTCGACACGAGTCCCTCTACATCTGCAACATCGTCTGGAACGGGTGACCGCACCCAACCCGGGTGAGGGCCGCCTGACCTTCGAAACGCGGCAGGAGCACAGTCCAAATCGGCCATCAGTCAAACCCGTACGACCACATACGGTGAGCACCGGTGCTGCTCATGTGTAGCGGCTGGAGCCGGCATGGCCGTAAAGATCGTGTTCGGGGTGCTGTGCCCATACGACTGGGATTCCTTGCCCTCTGTCGCGTTCTCCCAAGCGCACGTCTCACGGGACGCCGAAGCACGACCTGACGGGGCACGGGTGCTCGCCCGCAAGTGGGGACCCGCAGAGGCTGCATCGTGGACCCAGCGGCCATCACTTACGTGGCGTCGGTCCGGGGGTCGTCGTCCCGGTCGGTCGCCAGTGCGGCCGGCAGCGGCAGCCCGTACTTGTCGCACAGGAATCGGGTCTGGCAGTACCGCTGGGCGTCGGCGCGGCCAAGTCGTTGACCAGCTCGAGCAGCGCTGTCGCGGCTCCGAGCGCTGGTTGCAGGGCCGTGTGGCGACCGCGTCGCCTGCGCGACGGATAGGTTCCGTGACTGCCTCTGGCACAGCGTCTGTAACCCGTCTCACGGCGTTTCCTGCGACCTCACCGGTGCGACAGAGCGCGGCGCTCGCCCAGTTCGGCAGACCACGGCGGTTGTTGCGGCGCTGCCAGTGCTCGTTGAGCGTGTCCCATACCTGCCCCTCGTACGCGCTCATCAGGGTTGCACCGTCGACGAGTGGGTCGGCGTAAGTGCTCACTGAGGTTCTCCATTTCGACTGTGATCGGTGGGGTAACGATGCCCTACCGTTTCTGGGGTCGTGCGGGGTCAGGAGGAGCGCCAGCGGTTGCGGCCGTCGGAGCCGGGGCCGCAGACCATGGGGGTTCCCTTGTTGGTTACGCCGGTCGCGCCTTGCGGAGAACAGTACGAGCCGGGGTGGACGGTGCCGACGCTGCCGCCGCCGGTGGAGCCGCCGGATGAGGAGGAGGAACTGCCGCCTGTCGAACCGTCCTCCTCGCCGGTGCTGTTGTCGCTCTCGTAATCGGGGTCGTTGGCCGGGATCTTGTAAGTCGTGCCCTTCGCCTTCGGGCATTCCTGAACGAGGTCGGCGTCGCTCCACCGGCCCAGGTCGAGGCTGACCGTGGTGGTAGAAGTGACCTTGGTTCCCTCGTCCGGGGACTGGAAGCACACCCGCCACTCGTCGCCGTCCTCGGCGGCCTCCTCGGCGGTGGGAGTGCCGATGTCGAGGTAGACGTCGTCGAGCGTGACGCTGTCGAGGCCGATGCCAGCCTGCTTCAGATCCTTGGTCGCCGCGTTGTAGGTGGCGCCGACGACGTCCGGCATCTTCGGCCACGGGAGTGGGCCGCCGTCCTTCTCGGGGCACGGTTCGTCGCTCTTGACGGCCGCGAAGTCGAGGGCCTTCGCGGTCGTGTCGGCCTCCTGGAAGCACACCGTCCATCCGGACCGCATGATGATCGAGCGGTCATCCTCGGCCGCGTCGTGGTGACCAGTGGTGAAGCCTGCGGAGCGCGCCAGCTTCTCCGCCTCGTCGAGTGGCTTGCCGGTGTAGTTGGCGGCCTTGACGACCTTCGCGGGGGTCGGGGACGACGCGGCCTCGGCGCTTGCTTTGCTGTCTTCGCGTGCCTTTGCGTCGGGCTGCTTCGTGCTGCTCTCGTCGAGCTGCCCGCCCAGGCCTGCGCCGACCGTCAGCAGAAGGAAGGCTCCGAACGTCGCGCCGATCTTGGCGAACCGGCGCCAGGGCGGCAGCACCCACACCGCCACCATGGCGGCGATCATCACGATGAAGCCGAGCCCGAAGCTGAACGCGCCGAGCAGGGCGACAAGAGCGAGGAGCCCGAGCACGGCGGGGGTGGTCTTCCACCAAAGGTGCGGCGGGGAAAGGGTGTTGTAAGGGTTCACGTGGCTCTGTGCTCCTCGGGTACGGACTGGGCCGGGCCCGGTCCGGGCCTGGACTCGTATGGCCTGGGGTCGGACTGTCGGCCGGGGCGCGGCGGTCGTTGCGGGTGGACGCCTCAGGTCATGGTGTTGGTCAGATGCGGGCCCATGTAGCCGACGTAGATTCCGTGATCGGTACAGGCTCCGTCGTAGTAGTGCAGGCGTGGCGCGATGGTGTTGCCTCCGCCGATCCGCAGGTGGGCGCCCATGAACAGCTTGCCGCCCGGATGCACGTGGCGGGGCACGGGGAACGTCCGTGCCCGGCTCCAGTCACCGTTCGCCTTCACGGACTTCGACTCGTCCCTGACGACCTTGCGGGGGGAGATGACGTGCGCTCCCTCGGGCGCGTCCGCACACCACTGCTTGAAGTCGCTGTTCGCCTTGCCGCTCGCGACGGCTTCCGCGAAGTCCTGGAGTGCCAGCAGGGCGTCCCAGGCCATGCGGACCCAGGACGAGCCGTACGCCTGGTCGTCGAGTTCCAGGGTGTACTTGCGCCGGCCGCTGAAGTGGACGCGTCGCATGTCGACGATCCGGTCCAGGATCTCGGCGAAGGACGTGGGCGCGTTCACCGAGGGGTCCACCGTCGCGTACGCCTGCTCGGCGGCGCCCAGCCTCAAGAGTTCTCTCTGCAGTTCCCGTATCTGCGCCTTGGCCCGGTGGAGTTCCTTGTACTGCTCGTCGTAGTCGACGACGACCTGGGCCTCGTTGTTCTCCGCCTGACGCAGTTCCCGCTTGAGGTCACTGATCTCGTCGGCTCTGACGCGCTGTTCGCGTGCCGCCTCCTCCAGGATCTCGTGCAGGGCGTCGTTCTCGTCGCGCAGCCGTTCCTGTTCGGAGCCGCCGACCCCGTCCCTGGCCCGTGTGCGCATGAGTGGCACGGAATCCAGGGCGTCGGGCAGCGGCAGTCGGGTGGCGAGTCCCTGAGGGAGCTGGTTCAGGATGCGGGCGGCCAGCCGTGGGTTCTCGGTGATCAGCCGTTTCGACATCACACGGTGCCGCTGGCCGTCGGCGGGCCAGGCCGGGTCGACGCCGGGCAGGTAGGTGCGGATCCCTCCGTTGTACACGCGGTGGTGTTCCAACGCCCGGTTGAAGACCGACTCGGCTCCCGGGGTGAGCACGTAGAGGATCGCCAACCCGACCAGGGGTCGGACGAGAGGGTCGACCGTTCCCTCCAACCAGGCGTCGAAGTCGACGTCGTTCGGTGTGCTCGCCATGACGACGGGAAGGCGTCGCCCGGCGTCGCACAGTTCGTCTATGACCGCCTCGACATCCTCCGCCTCGACCACTTGGGGCATGGCCGTCACGTCCGCCAGACCGTCGTGTGCGTCGAGCGCCTCCAGCAGGTGTTTCGCGAGCCGGGGCGTCTTGGCGGGCACGGGGGCCGCCTCGGCGTCGTCGGGGAGGTGCTCGACGTCGAGCTGGACCCAGGTCGGCCCGTCGGCGATCTGCCGCGTCACGACGGTGGTCTGCCAGGTGCCGCCGGGCGCGGTCTCCCGGAGCCGCCATCGTCCGTAGGCGCCGGTGACACCCGTGACGGAGTCGTGGTCGAGGGTGACTCCGCGGGCTATCTCGTTGCGGCCCTCGGCGAAGGCATCGACGTTGTAGCGCTTGGGCGGTTGGGCGAGCCAGTGGCGCAACTGCTCGTCGACGAGTGCACCGGTCCGCACGTAATCGGTCCGGCTGGTGACCACCATGCGGTAGCGGCGGGCGTCCATCGTGCTGCTCCTCACGTGTACGGGGAAGGGCGGCGTGGTTCAGGCGTGGCGGCGGTCAGAGCAGGTCACTGAGGCTGGTGTCGCTCATGGCTCGGATTCCTTGGGTGCTCGGGATGGCTGTGGCGGGCGTGCCCAAGGCGATGCGAGGGGACCGTGAGCCGTTGTCAATTCGAGCATGACGGAAGCCCGTTGGCGACGTCAACAGGCTTATGTGAATTCCCGACTGGCCGGTGTGTGTACATGTGTTCGGGTGTCTTGCCCGGAATGGAAATGCGTCGCTCGGCCGACCGATCTACCGAGCCGACCGTCCCTCAGGCGCCTCACCGCCCACGGCTGCTGTCGCCGACCGGGCAGCGTGTGATGGTCAGCGGAGTACTGCGCCGATCCACGCCATCGCCTGCTCGGGCGTGCTGCGGGTGTTGACACCGAGGACGTGGACGATGCCCAACAGGCCTTTGGGGCCGCGCACCTGGAGGGCTCGCCGGGCGTGACTGCCCGGTTGGGGATGGACGATGACGGCCGTCGGGGCGTCGGCGGACGCGTAGCCGCTGCTGTAGGTCAGGAGCTGGTGGACGTCGGCCGCGCTCACGCCGTGGCGGTCGTAACGCCTGTACTTGGCGTCCACGGGCAGCAGCGTGCGATGTGCCGTGTCGTGTCTTGGAAGTCCTGGAAGGCTGAGCAGGAGATCGGGTCGGAAGGTCGAGGCGCTGCCCAGGTCTCCGCGGACTGTGAGCGCGGCTTCAGTGTCGAGCACCGCATCATCGAGCGACGGCTGACGGATGAGAGCGAGGAAGGCGGTCTCTTCGGGTTCCGCTTCTGAGCTGATCCGGCCAGGAGGAGCTCTGCCGCCGTGTGTCATGCTGTGGCGGTTTTCGGAAGGGGAGGGTGAGATGACCGAGAAGCCGCTGACGCACAAGCAGGCGCTCGCCGCGGTGATCCAGGTGCTGGGAGGCACCTGGGACACCGAACGTGCCGTACTGGCTCTACGAGTCGCCGGGTACCGGCCGGCGGACGACGAAGCCGCGGGCAAGGAGGCCCGCCGCAACCTGCGCGAGCTCGCTGAGGACGGTGTGATCGTGAGGCCGGACCCGGACCAGGCCGTGTATCGGCCGGCGTAGTCGCCGCCGCAGGGCTCCGGCACTGCCCCGTCCTCGGGGTGACCGCACCAGGCTCCACAGGCGAGAGCGGCAACCACCCGCGAGGCGGAACGAGTGCCCGCGGCCTTGTCCGTCCAGCTCATCCGATTGCTGGGGCGGTCCTCACTTCGGGGCTGTCGATCTCGGCCCAGGCGGTCTTGCCGCTCGGCGGGTACGGCTCCACGCCCCAGTGGTCGGCGCCTGGAAGCCCGTTGCCGCGTCGGCGCCGTTAGCCTGTGGGCATGTCGGAGCGTGTCATGCCCGGTCGCACGGACGGCCTGATCACCCTGGGTGCCGCGGACGCTCTGTGGGTCGATCTGACGGCCGACAGTGCTGTGCCGACGGCTTCTGGGGCATTCACCTGCTCTCCTGCCCATGCCCGGGTGGGGTACGTCCTGCTCGGCGGCCATGTGGTGGCGACGGTGAGGGCGAGCGGCGGTCAGTGGAGTGTCCCGGAGGGTGAGGTGCGCCGGGCGGCCGCGGAACTGAACGCGGTGGGGATGGACCGGCAGGACCTGGTCCGCATCGGTCCGTTTCGTGGGGCGCCGAGGCAGGAGTGCGACGAGGAGACGCCGCTGCGTTGGCGCCGGCGCATCACGGGGGAACTGCGGGAGCTGAGCGGCCCCGAGCGGGCAGCACGACGTGAAGTCGGCCGGCCGTACCATCTGGCGGGGATCGACTGGCGACAGATGCTCGTGGAGCAGACCCGCGACGGGACGCAGCGGACGTGGTGGCTGCCGCGCGCCGTGGTCAGGCTGCTCGACGCGGCCGAGCACGCCGAAGCGCGGTGGGTGCAAGCCGCGCGGACCCGCCGGGCAGGCGCAGCCGCCACCGGGCCGCCCTCCCACCCCCGGCGGGCCCGAGACGCCGACGGTCGGCGAGACGTCGACGGTCGGCAGACGACGAGCCCCGAGGGTCCCACCGCCTCACCGCGCCCGTACAACGCAGAGCTGGAAGGCCAGCTGTACTCGGTGCTCAGCAGGAAGCCGGGTACCTCCCGCAGGGTGGCCGGGTGGGCGTGCGCCGTCTGCCGCGGCGCGCCCGCCGCAGTCCTCGACCACTGCCACGAACACGGCTACGTCCGCGCCCCCGTCTGCCAGTCCTGCAACACACTGGAACGTCCCGACCACCTGTACAGCAACGACATCCGGGTGGCGAACCGCTACACACGCCTCTTCCACACCGACACCGACGACTGGCTCCGCCACTGGCACCGCTGCCCCGGCTGCCGCGCCCGCACCACCCTGCCCCTGCCGCACCTCGCCGCATGGACCGCCCACATAGCCTGCCGATCGCTGCGCCCGACCCATCGAGCCCCCCGCGGGCGCACACCCTGCGGTGTCCTGCGCGTGTCCTGGACGGGCAGTCAGAACGCGCCCCGTTCCTGCCTGCTCACTGTCGCCGTCGACTGCTGCCCCTCCGGCGAGCACCGTGTCCTGGCGCGAGTCCCCTACCGAGAAGCCGTCGAGCGGTTTCGCGTCTGGTTGGCCGAGACGGCCCCTGCCGTGGCCGCCGCGGCCGGTCCTGACCGCGTGGACGGCCTCCCCGCCCAGTCCCGGCCAGTCATCGCGGACACCAGCGGCGAGGGCCTGGCACTGTTCTGAGCGGGCACCAGGAGACCTGACACCCCAACGTCCCCCCGCAGCCACCGGCCCCCGACACGGTCACCCGGCACGCCCGGCGAAACGCGCGGCAGAAACTCGTACCGGGACTCCTGAAGAAGGCCCCAGCGTTCACACCGGGGGTGAACGCTCGATCCTCGCCAATGTCGGCTGGCTCAACTCCGTGCCGCACGGCCAACTCCCGCCGGCTCGGCACCGCCCGCGCCCGCTCCCGGCGAACCTTTCGCCACCAACACGGACGATCTGCTGATCCAGAGCTACCAGGCCGACGACGAGACGACCGCGACATGCGACGCGTTGTCCCCGGCGAGGGCGCCGATCCCGTCCGGCGAGACTGTCATCAGGATCCCGGCCCGTATGATCCCGATCATCAGGAAGATGACGCTCTCGGTACCTTCGGCGCGTGCCGTCGACTTGCGGGTTGAACCGGTTGACGACGTTCTTGATCGCGTGGAGCGGTCCCTGCAGGTCCACTTGGATCAGGGCACGGTTGTCCGCAAACGGCGCCCGCCAAGACGACCCGGCAGCTCCTCCTTCAGGGAGCGCGGGCAAGGCGCCGTTCGTCGTGTCTCGGTCGGGTCGGGGGACGGCATCAGGAGGGATCTGCCCTTGTCAGGCCGCCGTGACCTGCTGACGCAGGCGTTGGACGTCCGCCGTACCGACGGTGGAGCGTGCGGCGTGCCCGTGTCGGGGGCGTACGCGGTCGGCTCCGCCACGCCGACCCGGCGCCCGTCGCCATCGAGGCGGTAGGTGCTGATGGTCATGCGGGACTTGCCCGGTTCGGGAGGAGTTCCGGCGTTCATCGCTCGCCCCCCGATGTGTGGCAGGCGCGCGGGGAGCGCCGCATCGGCAGGAGACCGACCGCTGCGGGCCGGGGCGCGTCGCGCGTCTGACGGTACGCCTCGCGCACCGGGCCGTGGTCGAGGGCCGGCACCCTCACCGTGCGCCCGCCGCTCACCGCTCACCGCTCGCGACCGCTGCGGCGGGATGCGGGCGGCAGCGACAACACATCCGGCACGCGCGGGAAGTGCGGAGCGCACTCCCGGCACGCGTACACCGTGAAGCCGGGACCGGAGCCCTGGTGCACCTCGGAGACGACGACCGGCGTATCGGTGATCGCGCAGCAGCGCACACACATACGCACCGGCGCACGCGTCCCACCCGGGGCCGTCTCGGAACGCTCGCTGCGCTCGCTCATCGGGCCACCGCCTCAGCGCCGATCACATGCCGGTCGAGGTCGATGCCGAAGTCGGCGGCCAAGAGCATGGCGACACGGCGCTGCCGCTGCCGCGTCCGCTCACACTCCCGCTCAGCGAGAACGACATACGGTCGGACCACGGCCGTCGCCTCGCCGGGGAGCGGTTCTTCGAGGCCGTACGGCGACCGCCGCACCGGAGGCCACGGCGCAGACGGGCGGGGCGCCTCCGGCATACGCGCGGGGGTCTGCCCGGCGGGGCGGGTGTCCGCCCGGCGCCTGCCGGTACCGGGCGCGAACAGGCCCAGGATCCGCAGCACGAAGGTGTGGGGTGACCGGCGCGGTGTGCCCTGGCGACTCTGCGCCCGTTCATGGTCACTCCATCGAACGCCGCGAGGTTGCAGCAGGGTAGGAGCCTGGCAGGGGGCCAGGGACCATACGGGAGGGGTCGGCGTAGACCATGAGCACGACGGAACTCGCCTGGTTCAAGTCCAGCTACAGCGGCAGTGCAGGCGACGACTGTGTGGAGGTCGCCGTCACCGAACAGGTCATCTCGTACGGGACTCCAAGGATGTGACGCGACCTCACTTCGCCGTCGGGCGCGAGGAGTGGTCGCGGTTCGTGGGGTTCCTGGGGTTCGCGGCGAGGGCCTGAGCCGTGTTCGTCCCGGCGGTCGCGTGGTGACGTTCACCGCCGGGACACCGGCCCGCCGGGTCAGTCGGCGGCAGGCCTGACAAGCTTCTCGGCCTCGTCGCGGAGGCTCTTGATTCCCTCCAACGCTGTTTCACGCTCAGCGCTGATCTCCGCACCCTGCTTCGTGAGACCGCTGAGCGACTGTTCCACTTCGGCGATCCACTCGCTCAGGTGCTGATCACCGGCGTCAATGAGACTGGTCCGCTGTCTGCGTGCCGCTTCGTCGAAGTGATCCCTGATCATCTTCCGGTTCTCGTTGATTGCCTTCCACTTGCCCTGGTCCTGCGCGACGCTCTTCAAGTCCATCAGCGGCCCCATGACCATCAGCGCCCACTGCACCTTGCCGGCCGCGCCGGCGACTTTGCTGGCCGCCTTGCCCTTGCCCCACGGCTTGAACTTGCCCACGCCGTTGGTGATCTTTCCCCCGGCGTCGAGCACCTTCTGGCCCACTCGGTTCTTGTTGAGCCAGTTCGCGACGTCGGCGGCAGCGCTTCCCTGCTCGCTACCGCCGGTTGTAACCTTCCCGATCCACTCGTGCATCTTTCTGGCGCCCGCCTTCGCGGCTTTCTCCGCGGCTTCCCTGACCGCACGTGCAAACGGTGACTCGTCATCCGAGGGCGCGTCGATCGTCATCTCGGGTGAGTCGAGGTCGTTCACCCAGGCTTCAGGCTCAGGCACACCGGTTCCGTACTCGGCGACCAGCGCATCGAAAGCTGTCCTCACCGATGAGGAGAACGTGGCGTCGAACTCGGTGTTCGCGCTTACCAGTTCCTCGCTGACGGCACGAGCGAGGTCGACGGGGACGACGCCGTCCTTCTCCGAGACGCCGGCGGCGGCTCTGCCTCCCGCCGTTCTGATCTTGGAAGCGACGACCTCGCTCTCCCTCTTCAGGGCGCTCAGCACACCCTCCTTCGCCCGGGAGATCGACTCCTCGACCTTCTTCGCCGTCTCCGCGGCGCCGAGTTCCTCGCCGTCCAGTACCCACTTCTGTTCGGCGTCCGTCAGAACCCGGAGGAGTTCGAATGCCTGCGCCTTGGGACGGACGCCGCTGACACCTGGTGCGATGATTCTCCGCAACTCGGCTGTCAGAACGTCGATACCGCTCTCCGCGCCAAGCAACTCACGCTGAGCAACCGTGAGGTCGGGGTCATTGGCAGCGTCGACGTAGTCGCGCGCGTCGGTCGGGACGATCGGGACGCGGTCGGCAAAGGGACCGAGTCGCTTGCGAATCTCATCGAGGATGACGTCGCGATCACTGTTCTCGGCGTTCATCTTGTTGACGACGACCACGCTTCGGTCAGCGAACCCGTCGGTATCGAGGGCCTGCAGAATCGCCTTGGTCTCCGCTTCGCCTGGTAGTTCGCTCGTTGTCACGATCATCAGCGCGTCCGCACCCCGCACGCCGCGCCGCGCCGCACTGGAATGTTCGTCGTTGCCTGAAAGCGTCCCGGGCAGGTCGACGAGCGTCACGTCGTTCCACGGGTACGGCGTCGGCTCGTGCGTCTTGGGCGCCGCGTGGACGAGTTCATCGACAGCGGCCGGCGGGAGCCGGAGCAGTGCCGCGATGAGCATCGACTTCCCCGCACTGTACGGACCCAGGAGCGCGATCCGCAGCGGGCTCGTGTCCGCATGAGGCAGGCTCGCTGTCAGGCCCCGAGTACGAGGGTGAGCGTTCAGGGCACTCTCAGCCCGTGCGATCAGCGCGGGTACGAGGGCCTTCAGACCCCCGTCGCTCTCCGACGCGTCCACCGGATTGCCGTCAGTCATCTGCCTTCCCTTCGCTTGCTCCGCGGGTGCTGAGGCTCCCGGATTCCGAACAGATCTCGATTCGCTCGGTGAGAACATCCACGAATTGGTCCTGTACACACGCCCGCACTTCCGCGATGCGGGATACGTCGGTCCAGACGCGAAGTTCGACGCCCGGCGTACGGCGTACCCGACGGATCGCCGCCGGGTCCCCGCCCGCAAGGGCCAGTAGTCGGCGTACCAGGACGAGGTCGATGGCATCAAGGGCGGACCGCACGGACGACCGCAGCCGACGGACCCGCTCGAACCGTTTCCGTGTGCTCCTGATGTCCGCGGACTGCGCTTCGAACTGGGCGTCGACTTGAGCCGTCGCGTCATCGACGATTCGAGCCAACTGTGCTTCGACTGTGTCGAACAGCTCATCGAGCCTGGCCTCGGCCGCGGCCGTGGTCTCGCCAGTCCACTTGTCCTTGGCCTGTCGCAGGCGATCAACCTCACTGCTCACCGCTTTCGCCGCTCCGACCAGGGGGTCCAGCGCGTAGCTCACTGCCACCACAGCAGGGTTGGCCGTACTGGCACCCGCAGCGAGTTTCTTGGCGATCCCATGGGCAGCGAAGGAACTCAAGAGGGCTGTCGCCGCCCCCTTGGCAGCCGCCGCGCTCAGGCTCCCGACCGTCGCGTCAGGACGCGGTCGTACACGCAGGTGCGCGTCGTCCTGCCGCTCCGCGGTGCTTGGCTGCGCGCGCAGAACCCTCTCCCGTTTCCGCATCTCCTCCTCGAACTCGTCCCCGAGACTCGAGACAAGTCCCTCCAACTCCAGGCCGGTGATGAAGTCGCTCCATCGCTGCGCGTGATCCACGCCGTCCAGGTCCCGAACCACATCCGGCAACCGCTCCTTGGCATGGTGACGCTTGGCTTCGAGTCGGTCGCGAGTCTTCTGACCCGCGATCCGGAAAACATCGAGCAACGCAGCCCGTTGACTCGGCGCCGAGCGTTCGAGTTCGCCGAGCGCGAGACCGATCTGAGGGAGTTCCTCAACCGCCCGGTCGTGGAACGCGGCGAGCGGCGCCCGCACGCCTTCGGCCAGCCGAACGGCACGAAGCGGAATCGCGCGCTCGGCCAGGAGTTGGGCGAGGGACTGCTCCAGGTCGGGCAACCTGCTCGCCCGAAGGGCCCTGTCTCCCAGCTCGCGATCCCCCGTGGACAAGGCTTCGTGCGCGGCACCGGAGTGGACCGCGAGGACGACGGGCGATGCGACTCCGACCGCTCTGGAGACCTGCTCGATCCGGACGGCGTGACCCGGCGCCGACGCGAACGCTCTCTCCGGGCGCTGGGCGAAGAGTTGAAGGCGGTCCGGTGTGTCGACTCGTTCCTTCACGTTGACGACAGCGAGCAGAGGTTTTCCCGAGAGGAGGAGTCGTTGGAGTTCGGATGACTCCTCGTCGCGCAGCGTGTCGGCGTAGTTCCATATGACCGCGTCGGCGATGTCGCACGCGGCCCGAGCGTGTTGGGCGTCGAGGTCGTCGTCCTTCGCGGCGACGCCGGGCGTGTCGAGGTAGGTCACGGAGCCGAGCTCGAACGCGGAGGTCTTCCGTGTGGTGCGGTGCGCACCTCGCCCGATCCCGGTTCGGTCCGCGTCACGGGTGAGGGCTTTGCGGAGCGTGGTCTTCCCGGACTTGGTTCTTCCGGCGATGGCCACGAGAAGCCTGCCTCTCACCGCGGGCATGGCCCGCACGGCATCGCGCAGTTCGCGTTCGAGCGCCCCGATGTGGCTGATGGCCCCGACGAGATCCTCGCTCTCGATTACGTGCGCGGAGTACGACGTTGGCTGAAGGCGAGCCTCGACCTCGGCCCGGAGCCTGGACTGAATATCGCGGCAGGCCGATCGGCTCGCGCCCACCGCCCCGGACGGGTGTGCGAATCGGTCGACCAGGAGCTGAAGGGCCTCGCGGAGATCTGGTTCGGTTCGCCGCACGTCCATGGCCGCTGCCACGCGGTCGAACAACTCGACGTTTTTCGTGTACCAGGACTCAAACGCTCGCAGCTCGCTGAGGGCGGTCCGAGAGGCGACCGCCGGCAGCCCCGCCACGAGCCGTGCAGCCGAACTCGTGGCAGGCGCGGCCAGGGACGCGGTCGTGCTCAGGGGCGTCGTCGCGAGCCCGTGCTCGATCACCGCCCGCGCGCTGTCGTCCGCGAACATGTCCAGAGCGCTCCCCGAAACGGCGCCGGTGTCGCGAGCCTTGATCGCCCACACCAGGGCATCACACCGATCCGATCTGAACCCCAACCGCCCGTCCGGCCCGAGCCAGCGCCACCACTCCGGTCGCACGGACAGGAGCGCCTCGTACGACTTCTCCGCGGCGACGAAGTCCCGCACCTTCTCAAGCCGCGTCACCAGATCCCGGTTCCGCAGATCACGAGCTGCCGAGACACTGTGCCTGAGCACGAGCTCACGCGCATCTGCAGCCTGCCGGGTTCTTCGGCGACGACTCAGGTCGGTCAGCGCGCCTTCGATATCGATCTCACGGATCGAACGCCAGATCTCCTTGGGCCATTCCTGATCCGCACGACGACACGGCTCAAGGGCTCCAGGCAGTAGCCGTTCCGCGATCGCCACAGCCGCGAGGTCCGCCCGAAGCGCTTCCACCGGCACACCCTCAAGCGCCTGGAGATGCGACCGTACTCCTTCGAGCCGCATCAACTCCCGGAGGAATCTGGCCCCGTCGGGCGTCAGAGTGCGGCCCCGAGCTGTTGCCAGGCGGACCAGTTCCTGTTCTTCGACGCACGCCGCCACGGCTTCGGACACCCACCGAAGGGTGCTCCCGGACGGTGGCAGACCGGCACACCCGCACGCTTGGGCAACCGCGTCCACGTCCTTTGCGAGCCGCTGGAGCGCGGCCGGCCCGGCCGTGGCGTCTACACCCAATGGCTCGAGCAGCAGGGCCAACATCTCGCCTCTGAGACTCGTCCTGTCATTCACTGCCGTGTCATTCACCACTACTCCTCGTGGGGGCGGTGGTATCTGAACTCGGGGAGCGGGCCGGGGCTCGGGGGAATCAAGGCCCGGGACTGCTGAGGCACCTCCGCTCGTACGATCCGGTGGCGAGGCAGTACGCAGGTGCGCGGTGTGAAAACCCACATACCTTGCGACAAAGTGACCCCGAGCACTCGTTCCTTGTCCCGCAACCAGGGATATCTGTTCTGCAACTCGACATAGTTGTCGTTGGTGACGACGGTTCCGCCGGTGTCCTCTGCGATTGCCGTGACAAGCGCATCGCCCTTGCCCTCGGTTCCGGCCGGAGGCTGGATGAGATCGCCTTTGCTGAGCGCCGCATCCACAGCCGCACGTTCTTCCTCCGCGACCTTGTGCCTGAAGGTGGCGTCGACGACCACGTGGAGCATGGCGTCGGGGTACTTCGATGTCAGGGCGTCGCGCGCGGACAGCAGTTGAGCGTAGGACGGTCGG
Organism: Streptomyces tailanensis; assembly: GCF_008386495.1. Classification (GTDB taxonomy): domain Bacteria; phylum Actinomycetota; class Actinomycetes; order Streptomycetales; family Streptomycetaceae; genus Streptomyces; species Streptomyces tailanensis. The sequence goes on from NZ_VTHJ01000025.1 coordinate 51,211, forward strand.
TCGTCGCTGCCGTACACACCAGGTTGCCGCGGCGACCTGCCGATCCACGCCAGGTTGGAGCCGTCTACCACGAGCGCCGCAGGCGCTGAACCCGTGGCTCGCTTCCGAGCCGACGCCGACAGCGGCCTGGTGACCGTGTTGCCAGCGAGCAGATCATTGAGTTCCTTGCGAACCGCCGGCGTCGGACCACCAGAGCTGAAACTCTTGATCTCCTCGTTCAGTACCTCCTCGCCGGTGCGTTCAAGGGTCGCCTTGACGTGCAGGAGCCCGTTCGTGTCGTACGTGTACTCCAGCAGGAAGCGGGAGTCCTCACGAGCCCGGGGGTCCCGATAGGTGAGTCGGAGGTCTGTCAACTTCACGTTGTCGGGGTGGTCCAGAGGCCGGTCCGGGTCACCCTCCCAGATCTCCACGGTGAGACTGCTGGCGTTGTCCAGGCGCGGTGTGTAGTTCTTGCGCTCCTTCCACGGCAGCGGTGAGTTGCGCGGAATGATCTGACTGAACTTCCGCTGGCCGGTGTCGTCTGTGACGACCGTACCCAGGGCATGGCTTGTCGCCACCTGGATCACGCCGTCAGCCTCCCCCGACAGCACAGCTGCCGCAATGGAGGCACCGCGGGCGACCGCCGTCATGGGATCGCACACGCCGACCTCGACAGGCTGCTGCTGCATGACCTCGGCGACCGCCATCCGGACGCTCGGGATCTGACTGGTGCCGCCAATCATCAGCACCGCGTCCACGTCCAGAGGTGCCATATGCAGGTCGGTGAGGCACTGCTGGACCGGTGCGAGGGCGCGGTCCACGAGGTCGGTGATGGCGTCCTCCAGCTCCTCCTGCCACACCTCGACGGTGTCACCGTCCGGAGTCCTGACGGTGACGGAGTCCTCGGAGGACAGACGGATCTTGCTGCGCTCCACGTCCAGCCCGAACTGCCGCTCCTGCGCAGGCGTCCACGCCGATCGCGCCGGAGCCCGTTCGAGGACGAGGTCACGCAGACGACGGTCGATCTCCAGACCGCCAAGCTCGGTTACACCCCGTGACGCAAGCTCCTCGAAGAACCCGTCCTGGTAGTCGAGCACGGTGACGTCGATCGTGCCGCCACCCCAGTCGAAGACCAAGATGGTGCGGGCTTCTTGTAGCTCGTGCACGTACGAGATCGCGGCTGCCGTCGGTTCGTTGAGCAGCGCCAGGACGTCGATGCCCGCGAACTGCGCTGCGGCGCGCGTGCGATAGCGCGCGGCGCCCGTGGCGTTGGCGGGCACGGTGATCACGGCCTGGTCGATGGCGGTGAGGTTGTGCTCCGCGCCCTTCCGCATGGCCTGGAAGACACCGGCGGCCACCGTCGTGGCCGCGAACCTGCGGCCGTGAATCGTGACGTACTCGTCGCTCTTGAGGAGTCTTTTGCAGGCCTCGGCCGCCTCTTCGGAGCGGAGCTTGGCCTCCCAGCCGAACAACGCCCCCCGACGCAGCGAACTCATGCCCACCACCGACGGGAAGAGGTACTCGAAGCCGGGATGGCGCCAGTCGGCGTCGATGTGGTGGGCGTCCAGTAGCAGTACGTCAGCGTCGGCGCCCAGCCACTGGGCCACCACGGAGTTGGTGGTGCCGAAATCGATCCCGGTGGCGGTCACACGCCCTCCCCGTTCGACGCCTCGTCGTCCCCGGCAGAGTGGTCTCCTCCGCCGGGCCCGGGCAGGCGGCGCAGTTGTCCGGAGAGCACCAGCTTGCCGGTGGCCTGGTCCACGTAGGCCGGGCGCAGCACCTCGAACGCCTCACCATCGCCTTCCACCACCACGAAGAGCTCGCTTTCGCCGTCGGGTGAGTCCACGCACCGCACGCCTTGGTCCAGCAAGGCAGTACGGATGCCCTTCCGAAGCGAACTGGCACTCTGGTTGGGCGCGCCGGCGAGCAGATCGACCTCGACCATCCGGGCCACGTACTCCTCCCTGGAGCGAAACGCCTCCAGTACGGCCTGGCGCAAGGCAGCCGTCACAGCGGCCTGTGTGGGTCGCTCCTCTTCCGGGACAGCGGTCAGGAGGCCGGTCGCCCGCTCGGCGAAACGGGAGAGCAGTATGTGAGGGCTGAGTAGCTCCTCGGGGCGGTAGGTGCGAGGGGAGTCCTTGGGGACATCGGCCGCCGCCCGCTGCTTCTCCCGACGATGTTTGAGGCCGTTGTTCCCCTTGGGGGTAATGCGCTTGGGGGCCGCTGTGGTCTTCCGCTGGCTGCGGGGCACCTTTTTCACTGTGTGTGCATCCTTGCGTTGCGATCGGGGCGCCGGGGGGTGCTGAGCAGGTGGGGCAGCAGATCCGCCACCGCTCGCTGCCGCACGAGCCCGAGGCCTTCGGGAGAGTGAGGGATCGTTCGCCTGGTCAGCGGGGCCAGGGGCGGGATCAGCGTGACCGGCACCTCGTCCGGAAGCTCGAACACGTCCGCGTCGAGCGGTAGCACGAAGAAGCCGGACGAGTCCTCGTCGCGTTCGGCGTCTCTGATGCGTTTCATCGCGCTGTTGAGCCGCGCGCTCATGTCCACGTCGTGCACATGCTCCCGGCGGAGGTCCCGGTACCGGGTCTCCCAGCTCGGCGCGCCGTGCGGTAGCCCGAGGTCCAGATAGGGGTTGGACGCTGCCGGTCTGTCGTTACGGGGAACCGTCCGACGCTGCTCGACCATGCGGAGGTTGGACTCGGCCAGCTCGAGCGATCCGCTGATCCCCTTCAGGACGACGGCCGCCGCGTTCAGTTCCTCCCGGAGAAACAGCGTGTACGCATGGAAGTTGAGCGCCTCGGCCCGGTAGGCCGGATCAGCGGTCTCGAACGACACCAGCTTGTCTATCTGGGACGACGCACGGGCGAGGTCGTTCAGGCACAGCAGGTCGTAGGCCTGACGCAGGGCCATGAGCGCGTGCAGGGGTGACCGCGACGGGTTGACGGCTGCCTTGGGTTCCCACAGAGAGAAAATGAGCCGCCACAGCCCCCTGTCCTCCCATATGTCCCGGTCCCAGTTGCCGACATCGACCCCGTCCAGAAGCCGGCGCAGCCGGAGCACCAGATCGCGGGGCAGCTTCCTTTCGAGCTCCTTCACCACCGAAGCGTCGCCGTCGGCAACTCGCTCCAAGAGGTCGTAGACGTCGCCGACCGAGGGCAGCGGCTCGCCCCCGGCGAGAAACGCGTTCCGCCGCTGCCGGGCCGTCCACTCCAGCGCAGTTGCCTGCTCGGCGGTTACCTGATCGGGAACCAGCCGGGCTTTGAGGTACGCGTGCTCCGGCTCATCGGCCCGGTACTGCCAGGGCTGATGCTCGGGGCCGACCGCTCCGGTGTCAATGAGATCGTCGAGGACGCTCAGCGGTATCCAGGGAAGCACACGCGGCAGCATCCGAGGCGGGAAGGTGGCCGTACCATCCGTCGCGAGCGCCGAGAGGAGGGCGAAGGCCCCGGAGGGGGCCTCGCTCCCGGAGGCGGCGAGCGTGTCGTCGCCCGCTGTCAGGGCGGTGAGCCGTTGCTCCCCGACCTCGGTCAGCCATAGGAAGCCGCCCGCGTGGACCGCCGTAAGTGCCGCGGCGACCGTGGCTGGGTCGGCTCGTTCGAGGACGGTCCGCACAGCAGGCAGCAGCCGGTCGTCCGGTTCGTCGCGCAGGGCGTCGGCCAGGGCGTCGTGCGTCGCGTCCTGTGTGAGGGATACGAGTTGTTGGAGCAGAGCGTGGGCCTGCAGTACCGCCTGGGCTCCGAACACCCCCACCTTCCGCCACCTGCGTACGGTGAACCCGTCGACCCCCGCGTCCGCACTCTGGGCGTCGCGGCGCTCCCTGAGCGCCCTCAGCCGCTCCCGCTCCCGTGCGACCGCCTCGGCCCGTGCCCCCGACACCGGCTGCCCCGCCCCGCCGGCCGACGGCGGACTCGTCACTCTCCGGTTCCTTCGTGGCGGGGGCCGTGGCCGGGGGGCGGGGTGAGGGCGGAGGTATAGGTCTCGCCGTCCACCAAGGGGTTGTCGAGGGTGAGCCCGGCCTCGGCCATGCGGTCGTACTCGGCGAGGATCAGCTCCTTGGTTCTGTACGAGCCGTACTTGGCCTCGTCCTTGCGGCGGACGATGGGGAAGGTGTCGAGGATGTAGTCGGCGTCCTCGCGGGAGATTCCGTAGAGGTGGAAGAAGAGGGCATCGAGTTCGGCCCGGATGACCTGGCGACGGCTCTCGTCCCAGTGAAAGGGGGCGCCTGTGTCGCCGAGTTCGGCCGCGAATTCCGTCATGTCATGAGCAAGGTAGATCAGCTCCCTGAGGCGGGTGGCGATCCAGGTGGAGTGTGGCTGCAATGTCCCGGGGCCCAAGACGGGCAGCTGCTGCCAGATAAAGAAGTTCATAGTGATCCCGCCCACCTTCTGCCGGCTGGCGAAGTCATGGGCGAAGGATGACTGGCACGCGATTAGTGAGCTCAGCAGGAACGGATGCTGGTTCGCGAGCATCACGGGCACCTTGTTGCCGACAGCAGATTTGGGGAAGGCAAACGAGATCGCCGTTCGCTCATCAGTTGCTCGGCAGATGTCGCGCCAACCGAGAAGCCATTCTCTCTGCCACTGCTTGGCGGCCAGCTTCTCGTTAACCTCCTGCTCGGCCACCCAGTACCTGGGCAGAACTATAGCGTCGGCGTCCTGCTTTTCCTGCAGGGTGAAGTCGCGAATGGAACCGTCTTCGTCGTACGTGGCCCAGCGGTGGTCGTAGTGGTGGAGCATCTTCGCTTCGTAGAGCGGGAGCATACGGGCGGTGCCGCGTGTGAAGGTGTTGCCGGTGAGGGTCCAGCCGTCAGCCTCGAGCTGCCCGCCGGTGTGGAACAGGTGCGAGTCGTTGGACATGTGGAACATCGTCATGAACGACACCCCCCACGGGTTACCGTCTTCGGCGCCTTCCTTGATGAGGACGGGGACGCGTCGGTAAATCCCGAGGGTGATCTCGGCGTCACGGCGTGAGCGGAAGACTGGACAAGTGCCGGTGTTGGGATTGAGGAGGGTGATCTCCTCGGGGGTGAGTATGAAGCGCTTGCCAGCTGCATCGAGTTCGGCTGGGTCGTGAAGGAAGAAGGCGAAGCTGGCGGCAGATTCGCGGGTGGCGCGGCCGGCGAGGGTGAGTAGGCTGAACTTAAATGAGCGATGCACACCAGGGAAGAGGGGTGCGGCGTTCTCGAAGTCGTACAGCGAGGCGAGGGAGCCTTTCTGAACGAGATCCTTGAAAAAGAACTGCGTGGTGGCGTCGGTAGCGATCCCTGTGGGCACGATCACGCCGGTACGGCCCACGGGGCCAACGAGCGCGCGGTCCGTTTCGGCGAAGACCGCGTAAGTGTTGATATCGCCTCGGCCGGTGAGCGGGTAGCGCAGTGAGGAGCGCAAGAACTGGCTCTCACCCTCGGCGCGGCGCTTGGCTGCGGTGAACTCGCTGAAGAGGTCAGGGTTCGTCGTCGGCAGGGCAGCGATGAGCTTCTTTCGGGCAGCGGCGTTCGGAGCGTTGGCGATGGCCGCGTCCCGTTGAGCGAAGAACTCCTGCTCCTGGAGCTTGATGCGTTCCCACGGCGGGTTGCCCAGCACAGAGGAGAAGCCTCCGGCCCATCCGACGGAGGGATCCACGTCAGCGTCCGCACTCTCGGAGACGTGGAAGACGTCGGGGAACTCCAGATGCCAGTGGAAGAACTTGTACTGGTGGGCGAGGTGGATGATCTCCTCGTTGGTGGTGACGGGAACCCCGGCGCCCGGGCTCTGGAGGTCGCGGAACACACCCTCGGTGACCGGAGTCGGCGCGCCCTGCTGCTTCGGCCAGACGAAGGCGGCGCACCAGGCGTCGGCGATGGTCAGGGCGCGGAGGTAGTCCGCGGACTGCTCCAGGTCACGGAAGCGGCTGGACTGCAGCCGCACGTCGCGCAGGGTGTTGGCCGGGGCGGCGGTGATGTCGCGCAGGCTGGCCGCGAAGGCGGCGTTGGACACCCAGATGCGCTCTTCGGTGTGGAAGCTGAGCTGGCCGCCGCGCTCCTTGGCGTTCCGCTTCTTCAGAGCCGCCGCGATCTTCTTGTCATCGCCCTCGATCGGCTTGAAGGCGTCGTCGGGTATGCCGCCCGCCAATAGGGCCGGGGTCGCCCCCAGCAGTGCGTTGCCGTGCTTGATGTGGGCGTCGAGGAAGCCCAGCGGCTTGCCTGGCTCAAGGGCCTCCAGCCACAGGGAGACCTTGGCGAGTTCAACCGCCATGGGGTTGAGGTCCACGCCGTAGATGCAGCGGGCTACGACCTCGTGCAGGGCGTGGCGTACGGCGTCCAGCGTCGGCTCGGGGTTGTGCTCGCGGACGGCGGCGACGCGCTTGGCTATGCGGCGGGCGGCGGCGACAAGGAAGTGGCCGGAGCCGCAGGCGGGGTCGCAGATGGTGAGGTTGAGCAGTTCCTCGACGATGGCCGGGCCGGGGTCGGGCTGGCCGGAGCGGGTGGCGCGGATTTCGGCGCGCTTGACCGCGTCGTCGATGACCGGGTCGAGGGCGGAGTCGAGGAGGCAGTCGATGAGCGAGGAGGGGGTGTAGTACGAGCCGGTCGTCTTGCGGGCGTTGCCTGCCACCTCGATCAGTTCGAAGTGGCGCTCGGTGGCGTCGTGCTTGGGGACGAGCTCCAGCAGGGACTCGTAGATGGAGCCGAGTTCCTCGGCGTCCAGGTGGCGGTAGTCGACGACGCGGTTGCGCTTGGAGTTGGTGTCGCGAACGATCGACAGGGCGCGTACGGCGTCGAGCAGGGGCTCATTCGACAGGGCGAGGCTGTGCAGGATCTTGTCGGTCTCGGTGTCGTCGAAGATGCCGCCGAGGCCGGGCAGGCCCAGCTCCGGGCGGCCGTCGTCGCTGCCGAGACCCGAGAGGACGAAGCACAGGGCCTGGTAGAGGTCGCCGTGGGCGGTGCCCCGGCGCCGCTGGGCGTGTCGGCGCAGCCGGGCGGAGGAGAAGTACGTGGCGTAGCGCTCTTTGGCGGTGGCGTCCGCCGAGGGTGCCAGTAGAGCCTCACGGTCTTCGGCGACGAAGAGGAAGAGCAGCCGGTAGACCAGGCGCAGCAGGGCGTAGTGGAAGGTCGTGACGTCCAGCGTTTCGCGCAGCTCGCGGTTGGCGGGGTGCTTGAGGAAGCCGGTGCCGAGCGTGGTGATCGCGGTCTGTACGCCCTTGCGGAGCTGGTCCAGGGCCCGCGTCCCCGAAGCGATCGCCTCCGTACGCCACTTCTCCAGCCAGCACGCCGACGGGGCCGCGTCCTCCGCCACCTCGAACCGCGACACATGCAGCAGCCGGTACAGCAGGACGAATTCGCTGAAGAGCTCGCCGTCGAAGATCGCCTCAAGGTCGAATTCGACGTACGAGGCAGTGGCCAGCGCGCTGGAGTCACGCAGGAGCCGGACCTGGCGGCCGTTCGTCAGCATTCCCCACAGGTGGGCTTCCGTCCGGTTCAGGCACTCCTGGAGCATCGACTGCGGCGGGACCGTGCCCGCGCCGCCGGGGCGCTTGTCCAGGTTGGCGTTCCACGCCGTCTGGTGGATAAGGGTGTGCCGCCAGCGGTGCGAGACCTGGAAGCCTTTCTCCGCGTCGGAGTCGGCGGTCACGCCCGCCGGGCCGACCGCTGTGAGCGGGCCGAAGCCCAGTTCTCGCCAGAGCGGGGCCAGCCAGTCGCTGCCGGCGAGCCCGGTCGGGTCGGAGGCCGCAGCGCCGGTCTCCGGGTTCTCGGGGAGGTGCTTGCGCAGGTCGCGCCAGAGCGGCTTCAGGTACTCCCAGCTGCGCTCGGCCTCGTCCGGTACCGAACGGGACGACGGCAGGCCGTAGCCTGCGGGCTTGGAGCCGGGGACGTCCTTGCCCTCGGAGATCCGGAGCAGCATGTCGGCCGGCAGCAGAGCGCCGACCGTGTGGACGGCGGTGAACACCTGGTTGCGGGTGACGGCGGACATCAGGCGGACACTCCAGTGGCAACGGCCCCAGTAGCAACGGCCCCAGTAGCAACGGCCGGGGCTGCGGCAGGGGCGGCGGGCAGGTACACGTACGCGCCGAGGATGTCGGCGGGCTTCTGCACGGTGACGGACAGGCCACGCACGATCTCACCGGAGGCCTGGCGAACCCGGCGGTGGGAGGCATCCAGCTCGGCGGCCAACTCCTCGCCGTACGTCTCCAAATGGCCGTACACATCGGGGAGTTGGGTGAGCAGACGGGTCATCGTGCGCTCGCCGAAGTGGCGGTCCGTGCTCTCGGACGCCGTCGCGTCGAGCAGGTCCCGGGCCCGCTTCGGCGGCAGCCACTCCGCCTTCCTCGCGGAGCCTTCGAAGGCGATCAGCCGCGCGTCCTCCGCGACCACCTGCTTCTCGCCGCTGCGCGAGGGCAGCGTGAGGTGGAAGCGGTAACGGACGAGGAGGAGGGTCGTGAGGGTGCCGACCGCGTCCGTCGTGACCACGCCGCAGCGCCGCGCCGGGCGGGCGCCGTCCGCCTGGGTGTCCAGGGCGGCGTTCAGGACGTGGGACGCGAGGGCGCCCACGACCGGGTCCGTCCGGACGAGGGCCGCCTCGCCCCTCGCCACCGCCGGGTTCGCGCGGAACGGGATCGGGCGGTCCTTCTCGATCACCTCCGCGCCGACCGTCGGCGCGAGCGCGTCCCGCAGGCCGATGGGCGTGCCGCCCACCTGGGCCGTGAAGTCCTCGCCGTCGCCGCGGAGGACGGCACCGAGGGCGCCCAGTGACTCCCGTACGAACGTGTCGATCTCGTCCGCGCCGCCCAGAGCCTCCCGGACTGCCGCGACCTCGCGGGCCACCTCCTGCGGACGCACGGAACGCTGCGCGAATCGCGAACGCGACGCCTTCTCGCGCTCGGCCGCGGAGTTCCAGTCGCTGTCCAGCTTCGCCGTGCTCACCTTGAACGCGTCCGCGCTGAAGAGCGCGTCCTCGTCCTCGCGCCCCCGCATCAGCAGCCACTCGACGATCGCGTCCGTCACGCCCGTCGACAGTTCGTCGGGGACGGAGACGGAGATGCCGAGGTCCTTCTTGATCTGGCGGTGCTTCTTGATGAGGACTTCGAGGACCTTGCCGTCGATGCCGTTGTCGTCGCCGTACAGGGTGATGACGCGGACCTGGTCCTTGCGCTGGCCGTAGCGGTCGACGCGGCCCTCGCGCTGGTCGTGACGGGTCGGGTTCCAGGCCAGGTCGTAGTGGACGACGGCGTCGAAGTGGTGCTGGAGGTTCACGCCCTCCGACAGACAGTCCGTCGCGATCAGGACGCGGCGGGCGGCGGCGTCCTCGCCGGCCTCCTCGGCGAGCTTCTCGATGCGCTCCAGGCGCTGCTGCGGGGAGAGCGTGCCGGTGACCGCCTTCACGACGGTCTTGGCGCCGAGCGGGCCGCGCCTGCCGGACTCCTTGTCGTTCTCCAACTGGGCGGCGAGGTACTCGGCCGTCGGGATGTAGCGGCAGAACACGATCGGGTTGTGGCCGTCCGCGAGGAGCGCCTTGAGGTGCTTGATCAGCGCCTTGAGCTTGAGGTCCTTGGCCGGGCCTTCCAACTGCTCGGCGATGTCGGCGAGTTCGGCGAGGTAGGAGCGTGGGTCCTCGGTCGTCTCCGCGCCCGGTGCGACGTCCATGCCCTCCATCGCGTCACTGTCGGCGGCGTCGCTGTTGAGCGGGGCGCCCAGCTTGTCGGCCTCCTCCGCCGACGCGGCGATCGCCGCCGCCGAACGCGTCCGCAGCGTCTGCGCGGCGGCGCGCGGCGACGACACCAGGGAGCGGAGCAGCGCGATCGCCGACCACCAGGCGATGCGCGCCTCCCGCTTGCCCTGGCTGCCCGCCTGCTCGACGCGCTCACTCGCGTACGCGATCGCGTCGTCGAGCAGGGCCCGGTACTCCGGCGACAGCTTGTACGTCTCGTCCTTGAAGTAACGGTCCGAGGGGAACGCGGTCCGCTCCGCGAGGGAGTCGTCGGTGAGACCGTCCTCCTTGGTGAGGTACTGGCGTACGTCGGCCCGCTTGCGCGCCACGAAGTGCTGGGCGAGGAGCTTCCTGCCCGCCTCCGAATCCAGGCTCACGTCGGCCAGTTCGGGCTTGACCAGGCCGAGGAGGTTGCGGAACGCGGACTCCTTGCCGCTGTGCGGGGTCGCCGTCACGAGCAGCAGGTGCCGGGTCTCGTCCTGCGAGACGCGGCGCAGCAGCTCGTAGCGGAGCTGGTTCTGCGAAGCCGTGGAGGTGTCGTCGGCGACCACGCAGGTGTGGGCCTCGTCGACGATCACGAGGTCGGGGCAGTGGCGTACGAAGTCGTCCCGGTGGCGCGGGGACTTGATGAAGTCCGTCGAGACGATCACGTGTGGGTACTTGTCGAAGAGGGACTGGCCCAGGTCCAGGCCCCGTTCGAGGCGCGAGACCGTCGAGGAGAGGACCAGCTCCGCGTCGATGCCGAACTTCGTGCGCAGCTCCTGCTGCCACTGCTCGGCGAGCGCGGGGGAGCAGAGGACTGCCAGGCCGGTCGCCTCGCCCTGCGCGAGGAGTTCGCTCGCGACCAGGCCCGCCTCGATCGTCTTGCCGATGCCGACGTCGTCCGAGATCAGCATGCGGACCGTCTTCTGCCGCAGGGCCATCAGCAGTGGAACCAGCTGATACGCGCGCGGCTCCACCGCGATCCCGGCCAGCGAGCGGAACGGGCCCGCGCCCGAGCGGAAGCCGACGCGCAGCGCCGTACGCAGCAGGCCTGCCGCCCGCTGGTCACCGAGGTCGCTCGGCTCCGGCGGCGCGAACTTCGCCTCGTCCACCGTCTCGAACGCCGGGAACACGGCAGCGATGTCGTCGTCCGAGCCGCCCAGCGGACGCAGGACGAGCAGATCGGGCTTGCTCTCGGGGAGCACGACCCATTCCCGGCCGCGGGCCTTCACCAGGGAACCGGCGGAGTACGTGAGTGCCATGTGAGTCTTCGAGTCCTCGTGTTGGGTCCGACCGGATGGTGGATGGGGCGGGCGGTCAGTTGGCGGCCGGAGAGCCGAAGTAGCGGGAGTTGGCGGCGGCGACGGCGTCCCAGTCGACGTCGTGCGCGAAGCGGATGACGTCCCAGCGGGCGTTGAACAGGCGGTCCTCGGCGTCCTCGTCCCGGAAGGTGTCCTGCTCCTTGTCCGGTAGGTCTACGAAGACCGCTACGTTCACGCCGGGCAGGCGGTACACGTAGTCGGGGGTCGCCATCGCCTCGGTGAGGAACGAGCCCGGTTCGTCCGGCAGCCGCAGGCCGCGCGCCTTCGCCCAGCCAAGGAAGTCGCCCTGAGCGGCCAGCTCGGCCGCCGATGCCTCGACCGGTGTCGGCTCGGCGGGGTCGGGGTCGGGGTCGGGGTCGGGGGAGACCTGGTCGAGCAGTCGCCGGTACTGCTCCGAGCGCGACTCGCCGCGCGACTCCCGCCGGGCCGTCGCCGACGCGAGCCGCACCAGCAGGTCCCGCACCGAGTGGCGGTTGATGAGCGCGTGGTTGAGCTGGTTGCCGTAGGTCAGCAGGCACTCGTAGCAGCCGAGCGCGCACGGCCGGTCCGGGTGCGGGCCGCCCTGGTCGGTGCCGTCCGCGGCGAAGTGGCAGATGTCCAGGGCGCGTACGGCCGCCTTCGCCAGGGCGTCGGGCTCGGCCTGGAGGCGGCGCAGCACACCCGCCCCGCCCTCGGCGGCCTCCGTGAACAGGATGCGGTTGCGGGGGCCGTCGTCCGGCGGCAGCAGCTCGCTGGACAGTTCGGCGTCCTCCAGCTCGAACGCGGCCTCGATGCCCCGTTCCAGGGCGTACATCAAGGAGAGCGCCACCGGCTCCGGCAGCGGCTCGTCGAGGGTGACGACGAGGATGTTGCGGCGGTCCTCCACGTACGGGATGACCCGCTTCTTGCGGCGTCGCTCATTGCCGTCCGAGTCGATCACGGGCAGCTCGCTGGAGTCGCCGGACGCCTCTGACGCGTCCTTGTCGTTCATCCAGCGGCCGTCCGCGAGGTCCAGCCAGTACCCGGCCGGCTCGTCGCTCTTGGCGCGCACCCGCCCGATGTTGGTGATGCGGACTGTCGCCGAGTCGCCGTACGCCACGTCGGCGAGCGGCGCGCCCGAGGCGTCGGTGACCGCCGCGTTCAGGCGGCCCTTGCGGGTGCCGTGGTCCTGGAAGCGGTACGACGTCTCCAGCTTGAAGCCGGCGCGGCGCCGCTCCTCCTCGTCGGAGGAGATCCGCTCACGGCGGGTGGTGTACACGGTGTGCAGGTGCAGCAGGCCGTACGTCGCCGCGCCCAGCGGCTCGTGGCACATGGCGCAGCGGTCCTCCAACTGCTCCGGATCGTGGTGGTAGCCGCAACTCGCGCAGCGGCGGGCCTCGCTGGTCGCCAGCTCGCCCGAGGAGTCCGGTGGCAGCTGGATGCGGGTCACCTGGTAGCGGGCGCCCTCGTGGTAGATCAGCGCACCGGGGCCGAACTCGCGGATCGCGAGGAAGCGCGGGCGCTGGAGGTAGTCGCCGTCCCCGCGGCGGCGGCCGACGGTCGGGATGTACGCGGCGAGCGGGAGCCGCGGGAAGCTGTAGCCGGGCAGGAAGCCCTCGGATGCCAGATAGCGGTACGGGTTGAAGTCGGAGAGGACCGACTTGCTGTCGACGCTCTCGTTCATCAACAGGTTCAGTTGTGTCTCGGCCTCACGGCGGCGGGCGTTGGCACGGATGCGGTCGCCCTCGGTGAGGCTGTAGTCGAGGCGGCGCCTGTTCTGGATGTACTGGTCGTCGAGGGCGGAGCGGAACAGTTGCCGCCAGCGGTCGAAGGCCCGGTCGAAGCGGGTCGCCACGGTCCGCACACGGTCCTGGATCCAGTCGTCGTGCCACCACGTGGTGTCGGCGAAGTCGGGCAGGAGCGGGCCGAGGACGCGCAGGGCCGCGTCGACGGTGCGGCGCCGGGCGCTCTCGTCGAGGGAGGCCGCGAGGATGTCCGGCAGCAGTTCCAGCGCGGGGTGCGGACGGTCACCTGTGTCCGGGTACGACACGTCGAGCACCTCGGGGATGGCCCGGCCCAGCTTCAGGCCGGCCTCCGCGATCCAGATGCCCTGGAGATGGGAAAGCACCAGATCCTCGTTGGCGAGGTCCAGGCGCGGCGGGGCTACGGCACCCGCGACCATGCGCTCCGAGCGGCGGAAGTAGTACTGGTCGTGGCTGTTTCCCGTCGCGCAGTACGTGGTGACGAGGGCGGGCTGGCCGCTGCGGCCCGCGCGTCCCGAGCGCTGCGCGTAGTTCGCGGGTGTGGGCGGCACATTGCGCATCATCACCGCGTTGAGCTGGGAGATGTCGACACCCAGCTCCATTGTCGGGGAGCAGTACAACAGCTTCAACTCCGCCTTGCGGAAGGCCTCTTCGCGCTGCTCCCGCTCCTCCGGCGAGACCTGCGCGGTGTGCTCGCGCGCGAACAGGCCGGACAGGGTGCCTGCCGCGTCCTTGTACAGGTCGCGGAAGAAGGTGTTGACGCGCGGGCCGTCGCCGCTCTGGTAGGTGCGGGTCAGTGGGTCGTGCGTGCCCCTCTCGCCCCTGCCCGCACGCCAGACGAGGGACTGGGCGGCCACGCGGTAGCCGGTGGCGGCCGGGGCGGAGGACCTGCGGTAGCGGCCCGCGCGCTGCGGGGTCTCCGTCACCTCCTTCACCAGGCCCGCCTTGGCCAGAACCTTCAGCAACTCCTCGATGACCTGCTGGAGATCGGCCAGGTCGAAGCCAGGGCGCACCTTGAACGACGAGTCCGCGCGCCCCAGGTACTTGCCGAACTTGCCGCGCGCCGAAAGGAACAGAGCCGAGCGGTCCATGCCCGGGCGGGACGGGTGCGGATAGGCCGTGCCGACCTTCGGCTTGTCCGCGGCGGACAGCACCCACGGGTCGATCAGCCGCTCCTCGCTCGCCCGCTGGAGCGAGTCGAAGTCGTCACGGAAGTACGAGACGTCGATGGCGAGGGAGCGGCGCATCTCGTTGAGCACTGCCTTCATGACCTCGGCCCGCAGCGACGGGTCGGCGTCGCGCAGCGCCTCGTGCGTGCCCGCCCACCGGTCCTGCTTGGCCGCCACCCATTCCAGGTCCTCGTAGCCGATCTCCAGCAGGCCGGTCTGCTCCAGGTTCGGCATGGTGATGCGCCAGCCGCGCTCCAGGTCCAGATAGAGCCGGAACGCGATCACGTCACGGAGGGTCTTGGCGGCGTTGCGGGCGAGGGAGGGCGGCAGATCGCTCTCGCCGGTGTAGTCGGCCGGCTCGATGGCGAGCGCGTTCGTCACCGACGAGGCCAGTTCCTCGTGGTGGACGCCGTCCTCACCCGCGTCCAGAGCCGCCCGGTACAGGGCGCCGCGCAACTGCGTGATCTGCACGAAGTCGTTGAAGTGACCCGCCTGGAGGGACGCGTCCTGCCGGTTGTCGACGAACGTGAGGAGTTTGCGCGCCTCCGTGTCCAGGGTTTCCGCCGACACCGACTTCAGCGAGCGCACCACCGACGCGGAGATCAGTGAGGTCGCGGAGGACCGGCCCTCCTGGTCGAGCGTCGCCAGCTTCGCGAAGTCCCGGCCGCGCGTCTGCTCGTACGCGACCCCGCAGTGCAGACAGAAAAGGAAGGGGGAGGGGACGAAGGCGGCCTGGAGTTCGCCGCTCCCCTCGCGGCCGCGCGGATCCACCGTGACGGCACGCGGCACCCGGTCGCGGTACGACTTCTTGACGACCTCCTGGCCCCTGTCGTCCAACTCCAGCCAGGACTCGGGCAGTCGGCGGTCATCCACGGCGTACTGGACGTTGGACGGCCACGCCCGCTCGTGGTCGACGTACAGATAGCCGTCGCCCTGTCGCCCGCCCGTCGCGGAGGTGTCCCGGCGCGCCTCGTACCGGACCTCGCCGTCCTTCTCGGTCCGCCACACCGTCAGATATTCCTGCCCGCACTCCCGGCAGAACGCCAGCGGCATCAGCAACTTGCCGTCGCTGCCCGGCTGTTCGAGCTGGTACGAGCGGGTGAGGTGGCGCGAGAGCTTGTCCTCCAGGGTGACATACACGGTGTCGCCCTTGGAGAGGAACTGGTGCAGCCGGAACGCGAACAGCGGCCGCTCGGTCACCGGGTGGCGCGCCTGCGAACCGGCCTCCAGAGTGGCGCGGATCGCGGCGACACACTGGTCCTCGGCTACCCCGGACTGCTCGTGCAGCTCCTTCGCCGCGACCTCGATCTTCGTGGGCTGCTGGCGGATCAGCCGCCCGGTGGCCTCGTCGGTCGCCAGGCCGAAGCGGGTCTCGATCCAGCGGGCCAGCGGGTCGCGTACGAGATCGTCGTACGCGCGCGGCGCGGCGGGGGAGTTGAGACGCTCGGCGGGAACGGTGTCGGGTGTCTCGTGGGTCGCGCGGACCAGGGTCTCGCCGATGACGTGCTCCGGGCGCACCGGCGTACCGAACAGGGTGCTCGCCACTGAGGCGACGACCTTCTTCTGGTCGTCGAGCGTGCCCTCCGTGGACATGGTGGCTGACGTGCCGATGCACTGCAGGTCCTGCGCCTCGCAGGCCTCGCGGACGCGGCGGATCAGCAGGGCGACGTCGGCGCCCTGTCGGCCGCGGTAGGTGTGCAACTCGTCGAAGACCAGGAATTCCAGGCCCCGCGCCATCTTGATGAGGCTCGCCCGGTCGGCCGGGCGGGTCAGCATCAGTTCCAGCATCACGTAGTTGGTGAGCAGGATGTCCGGCGGGTTGTCGCGGATCTCCTTGCGCTTCTCGTCGTCCTCCTGGCCGGTGTACCGGGCGAAGGTGACCGGCTCGCGGCCCGCGCCGTAGCCGTCGCGCAGATACTTCTCCAGCTCCTTGAGCTGGCTGTTGGCGAGCGCGTTCATCGGGTAGACGATGATCGCCCGCACCCGCTTGGGCGCGTTCGGTCCCTCGGTGTCCCGCTGGTGGAGCACCTTGTTCACGATCGGGACGATGTACGCGAGCGACTTGCCGGAACCGGTGCCCGTCGTCAGGACATACGACGCACCGGACGCGGCGGCGTCGATCGCCTCGCGCTGGTGCTGGTGGAGCGTCAGGGGGCGGCCGTCGGGGACCGTGCCGCCCTCGGTCTTCTTCGCCTGGAAGATACGGGCGCACTCGTCGTGCAGCACCTTCTGCCCGGCGAGTTCGACCACCGTGCCGCCGCTCTGGAAGAACGGGTTCAGCGACAGCCACGGGTCGGGCCATTGCGACTTGCTGTCGAGGTCGTCCTCGACGAACGCCGCGATACGGTCGTCGCGGATGACGGTGCCGCCCTCGGTGAAGGACCGGTAGTCCTTGATCAGCGCGCGATGCACACCGAAGACATCCATTCCGGAGCCGGAGACGGTCACCGGGGCAGGCGTCGGGGCCACCGCGTCGCGCACGGGGGCCCGGGTGGTGGAGGCACGCAGCGGGCCGGTGGGGTCCAGGGCGCTCCAGTGCGGCAGCCGCGCGGAGTCCTCGTCCGCCGTGGCCAGGGGCAGCAGCGCGTCGCGAACCGCGACGGCGTCCGCGGGGCGGGCCGCCGGGTCCTTCGCGAGCAGCCTGTGGACGAGACGCGCGAGCTCGCTGGGGATGCCGCCGCGGATGCCGGCGACGGGTGCGGGCTCCTGCCTGGTGTGCTTGTCCGCGAGCTCGAACGGGGACTCGCTCGTGAAGGGAGGAACGCCGACGAGCATCTCGTACAGCACACACCCCAGCGCGTACAGATCGGCGGCTTGCGTGACCTGCTTGGCCTCGAACTGTTCCGGAGCCATGTAGCGGGCGGTCCCGACGCTGACACCCGTGCTGGTCAGCCGTGTCTCGTCCGGGTCGTCCACGATGCGGCCCATGCCGAAGTCGAGAACCTTGACCGTGCCGCCCTCGGTCAGCATGAGGTTCGCGGGCTTCAGATCACGGTGAACGACGCCCGCGGTGTGCGCGGCCGCCAGACCCGCGGCGACCTGTGCGCCGATGGCGGCGGCCCAGGAGATGGGGAGCTGAGGTTCCTCCTCGATGAGATCGCGCAGCGTCTCGCCGTCCAGGAGCTCCATGGCGAGATAGGGGAGGCTGCCCTGGTCCTCGGCGACTCCGCCCGCGATGAGCCGAGTGAGGTTGGGATGGTGCAGGCGGCGCATGATCCGCACCTCGCGCGCGAAGCGCTGAACTGCCTTGGGGTCGGCGCCGGTGTCGATCCGAAGGCCGGTGCGGCGGCGAAGGATGGTCTTGAACGCGACCGCACGCTCGGGCGAACCCTCGAGGGCGTTCAGGTCCTCGGCCCGGTGCACCTCCCCCATGTTGCCCTTGCCGATGACGCGCCCGATACGGAATCTGCCGTCGACCAGCTCGTGGCTCACGCCCCGCTCCTCTGTCCCTGTCTCCGCGGGTTCTCACACTTCTGAAACGGAATGCGTCCCCCTGACCTGCTTGCCGCACCGCCCATCGTGGCAGAGGGGACGCTGCGACCGCCGTCACCGTACACGATTGTGGGAATTATCGATAGACGTTCAATCTGTTGACATCGTCAACGCGCCACGTTTGAAGAGCATGTGCAGGCCTTGGGGCTCGGTGGTGCCGAGCGGGAACGGCTGCGGGGTGAACCGGACCGGTTGGGGCTGCCCGTCCAGGGAGTGCATGTACACAATGACGCGGACATCCCGGATATGGAAAAGGTTGCACTGTTCCGTGGAGAAATTGTGTTCCCCAGGGTTGATGTGGTGCGAACGCTTCTCCTCCGCTACGCGGACGCCGACGGATTCGTGATGTCCCGGGTCGTGGACGGAGTGGCCCGACTGGCCGGACTCGGTGAGCGGGATGCGGCGGCGCTGCGGGCCGGGCAAAGGGCCGGGACATCGACGTCGTGTCCGACGAATCGGAGGAGTCGGGGGCGGGCGAGGAGGACGATCCGCCGTCTGCCGGGGAGCCGGAACTCACGGCAGCCGGCCGGGCGGCAGTGACGCGGCCGTGGCCGCGGCGATGGCCGTTCTGCGGGAGGACCGCTTCTCGCGACGCCCTGGGGACCGACTGCTGAAGGCCGAGGCGGAGGTCGGTCTCGCCATCCTGCTGCGGGGCGGCGCGGACCGTGTCGGCCGGTGCGGATCGTGCAGCGCACGGCGGGCAACCTGTACTACCCGGTCGTGCACTCGGCGCTCGACATCCCCGAGACGGACGTACCGGTTCACACCGACGACGCCCTTGCCGCATGGGTGCGTGAGGACGACCTGTGGGTGTCCCAGTGCCGCACGGCCGGGACCCCGCGTGCCGAGGAGCTGGGCATGATGATCCAGGACGACACCGGGGCCGATGACGACCTCCTGGACGCCCTCGTCGCCGAGGAGACGGGTGGGGTTTCCGGGGCCGCTCCCGCCTCGTCGGACGCTCCGGCCCGGCCCGACCTGAGCCGCGAGGAGCGGCAAGCGGGGGACGCTCCGGTGAGGCCCGGCGGCGGTTTCGGACCGAGGCCGCCGGGACTGTGGTCTGCCTGGTGTGGCCTGAACCTAGGCGATTTCCTTGCGTACCTCGTCCAGCCGTACCGGCCGCCGCTCTGCCACCGACAGGGTGCAGGCCTCCGCGATCCAGCTGGCCTCGATGGCGTCGGTGACCGTGCAGGGGGACGTGCGGGTGCCGGCCACGACCTCGGTGAAGGCGGTGAGTTCGGTGCGGTAGGCGGGGGCGAAGCGGTCCATGAAGAAGTTGTGCGGGGGGCCCGGGGGGAAGGTGACGCCCGGCTCGGCGGAGCGGAGGGCGAGCTGGTTGTCGAGGCCGGCGGCGATGCTGTCCTTCATGCCGTGCACCTCCAGGCGGACGTCGTAACCGCGGGCGTTGTGACGGGTGTTGGAGATGACGCCGATGGTGCCGTCGTCGAAGGTGAGCAGGGCGGACGCCGTGTCGACGTCACCGGCCTCCTTGATGTAGTCCGCGCCCTTGTTGCCGCCCGTCGCGTACACCTCGACGACCTCGCGGCCCGTCACCCAGCGCACGATATCGAAGTCGTGCACCGCGCAGTCCCGGAAGATGCCGCCCGACACCGCGACGTAGGCCGCCGGCGGCGGGGCGGGGTCCAGCGTTGTCGACCGTACGGTGTGCAGTGCGCCCAACTCGCCGCTGAGTACGGCCTTCCTGGCGGCCACACAGCCCGCGTCGAAGCGGCGGTTGTAGCCGATCTGCACCTCGATGCCACTGTCCCGCACGGCGCGCAGCACGGTGAGGCTCTCCTCGACCGTCTTCGCCACCGGCTTCTCGCAGAACACCGGGATGCCGGCCTCGACCGCGGCGAGGATCAGCCCCGGGTGCGCGTCCGTCGCCGCGGTGATCACGACACCGTCGATGCCGGAGGCGAACACCGCCTCGGGGGAGTCGGCGACCGTGGCGCCGAACTTCTCGGCGGCCGACGTGGCGGCCGCGGCCACCGGGTCGGAGACCACCAGCTCCTCCACGACGTCGAGCCCGGCGAGGGTTCCGGCGTGGAAGGCGCCGATACGGCCCAGCCCCAGGATGCCAATGCGCATGACCAATGTCCCTTTCGGATGTGCAATGAGGATGTGCGATGAGGTGGAGAGGTGGATACAAGCAGGTCGGGGCGTAAC
This sequence comes from Streptomyces tailanensis, assembly GCF_008386495.1. GTDB lineage: Bacteria > Actinomycetota > Actinomycetes > Streptomycetales > Streptomycetaceae > Streptomyces > Streptomyces tailanensis. Next base: position 70,725 of record NZ_VTHJ01000025.1, read on the forward strand.
GGGTCAGTCGGACGCGCCCATGACGTTCTGGTCCCAGTCGATGACCGAACCGGTCACCACGCCACTGCGGTCGGACAGCAGGAAGACGACGAAGTCGGCGATCTCGTCGACCTGGCCCAGCTTGCCCATCGGCAGGCGCTCGGCGGCCCGCTCCCGCCAGTCGTCGCCCGCCCCGTGGAACTCCCGCTGGATCGCGTCCTCGCCCTCGGTCTCCGTCCAGCCGATGTTCAGGTCGTTGATCCGGATCCGGTCCCAGCGGTGGGCGTGGGCGGCGTTGCGCGTCAGGCCCGCCAGGCCCGCCTTCGCGGCGGAGTACGGCGCCAGGTGCGGCGGGCCGCCGTGCGCGCAGTTCGAGCCGATGTTGACGATCGTGCCGGGAGCCTTCCGGGCCGTCAGATGCGCCACGACCGCCTGCATCGCGAAGAAGGGCGCGCGCAGATTGATCGCGATGTGGGCGTCGAACAGCTCCGGCGAGGTGTCGAGCAGCGAGCCACGGGAGGTCAGCCCGGCCGCGTTGACCAGGCTGTCGATACGGCCGTGGGCCTCGATCACCCGCTCCACGCTGCCGCGCACCTGCGCCGGGTCCGTGAGGTCCGCCCGTACGAACGTGGCGCCGGTGTCCGCCGCCAGCTTCTCGCCGGCCTCGGCGCGACGGCCCGTGAAGGCGACGGTCGCGCCCTCGCGCAGAGCCGCCCGCACGATGCCCTCGCCGACGCCCTGGCTGCCGCCGTTGACGAGGACGACCTTGTCCTCCAGTAGTGCCATGGGGGAGATTCCTTTCGAACAGTTGCTTGCCGCGCATCGATCAGTTGTCGCGTATCGATCAGGTACGCGCGCGCATCGATCAAGTGCGGCGCCGCTCCGCGCCCGCCCGCAGTTCCTCGCGCAGTCGCTCCGGGCTCCAGCCCTCCGTCACGGCCCGCCACAACGTGTCCGCCTGCGACGGCGGGGCCAGTCCGTCGACCGGCGGGTCCCGGTCCAGGTTGGTCGGGAAGGGGTAGCCCTCGGCGGTGGCGGCCACTACGTGCCGCAACCAGTCCTCGCCCGCGCCCTCGTCCCGGCGTGCGAGCAGGACCGGGAACAGGGCGTTCGCCATGGCCTCGCGGTCCACGGTCTCCATCGCGCGGCCGAAGGCGGAGGAGACCTGGAGCAGGTTCGCCATGCGCCTGATGTCCGCGGAGCGGTTGTGTCCGGCGGCGTGGAAGAGCGCGGGATTGAAGAAGACCGCGTCGCCCTTGTCCAGGGGGAGCTGGACGTGGTGCTCGTCGAAGTACGCGATGAACTCCGGCAGGCGCCAGGCCAGATAGCCGGGCTCGTACTTCTGGGAGTGCGGCAGGTACAGGGTCGGGCCGGACTCGACGGGCATGTCGCAGTGGGCCACCGCGCCCTGCAGCGTCAGCACCGGGGAGAGCCGGTGGACGTGCGCCGGGTACGCGGCCGCCTGCTCCTGGCCGAGGAAGCCGAGGTGGTAGTCGCGGTGCGCGCTCTGCGCCGCCCCGCCCGGGTTGACCACGTTGATCTGGGAGGTCACCTGGTAGCCGGGGCCGAGCCAGGCCTCGGAGACCAGCGCCAGCATGTCGCCCGCGTAATAGTCGGCGAATGCCTCCGGGGCCCGTACGGCCATCTTCTCCAGTGCGTTCCACACGCGGTCGTTGGCGCCGGGCTTCGCGAAGTGGTCGCCGCGGGCCGTGCCGGACGCGCGCTCCTCCTCGATGAGCGCCTCGAACGCGGCGGTGGCCGCGTCCACGACACCCGGGTCGGTGCAGGCCCGCTTCAGGACGACCACGCCGGGGCCGTCGAGCAGCGCGCGGACGAGGTCCGCCTGCACCTCACGGCGGTCGGCCGCGGCGCGCAGCCGCTCGCTGTCGTAGACGAGGACGTTCTGTTCGACGCCTTCCGCGTGCGGGTGGTCGCCGAGGTCGGTGGTGCGCCCGACCAGGGCGCGGAACTCGTCGAGGTCGCAGTCCTTCTCGGACAGCCAGGTCCTCGAGCCCGCGGCGGTCAGGGCCATGCGGAGTCCTTTCGCAGCGCTTTCGTCTCTGCCAGTCTTGGGGCGCGGACCCCCTCATACAACCCGCAGAGGCCCCTCAAAAACCCCTCAAGGAAGCGCAGCCATGGGACACCCCTACACGATCCGTGAGATCGCCCGCCAGGCCGGGCTGAGCCAGGCCACGGTCGACCGGGTCCTCAACGGCCGGGGCGGGGTGCGGGAGAGCACCGCCCGTGAGGTGCACCAGGCGGTCAGGGATCTGGACCGGCAGCGGACGCAGGTGCGCATCGGCGGCCGTACGTTCATGGTCGACATCGTGATGCAGACGCCGGACCGGTTCTCGACGGCGGTCCGGGAGGCGCTGGAGGCCGAACTGCCGTCCCTGCACCCGGCGGTCGTGCGGTCCCGGTTCCACTTCCGGGAGACCGGTTCCGCCTCGGAAATGGTGAAGGTGCTCGACCGGATCGGCCGGCGCGGCTCGCAGGGCGTGATCCTCAAAGCGCCCGACACGCCGGAGGTCACCGCCGCCGTCGAACGCCTGGTCGCGGCCGGCATACCGGTGGTCACCTTCGTGACGGACCTGCCGAGCAGCCCGCGCCGCGCGTATGTGGGCATCGACAACCGGGCCGCGGGGGCGACCGCCGCGTATCTGCTCCGGCAGTGGCTGGGCGGTCGGCCCGGTGCGGTGCTGGTGACGATCAGCCGGAGTTTCTACCGCAACGAGGAGGAGCGCGAGATGGGGTTCCGGGCGGCGATGCGGGCCGCCGAGCCGGGGCGGACGCTCGTCGAGGTCACCGACAGCGACGGTCTCGACGCCACGCAGCGGGAGCTCGTCCTCGACGCGCTGAAGCGGGAGCCCGGCATCGGCGCCGTCTACTCGATCGGCGGCGGCAACACCGCGACCCTCGACGCCTTCGCCGCGCTCGGCCGGGAGCCGTACGTCTTCGTCGCGCACGACCTCGACCACGACAACACCCGGCTGCTGCGGGAGCACCGGCTCTCCGCCGTGCTCCACCACGATCTCCGCCAGGACATGCGCCGCGCCTGCCAGACCATCATGCGCACCCACCACGCCCTGCCGGACGAGGGCCCGTTCCTGCCGTCGACGATCCAGGTGGTGACGCCGTTCAACATGCCACCGGGGGTGGGGACCGGGGGCGTTCCGGGGGCGGGATAGGAGGGACAGCCGGCGTTTCAGGGCTCAGGGAAGGTCAGTTCCCCGCCCGGAACGTACGCCGGTACGCCAGCGGTGACACGCCGATCGTCGCGTGCAGGTGCTGACGCAGGGACGTGCCGGTGGCGAAGCCGACTCGGGTGGCGATGTCGTCGACCGGGAGGTCGGTGGATTCGAGGAGGTGGCGGGCGCGGGCCACGCGCTGTTGGACGATCCAGCGGCCGGGGCTCATGCCGACCTCGTCGTTGAAGCGGCGGGCGAAGGTGCGCAGGCTCATCCGGGCGTGCCGTGCCAGGTCGGCGAGGGCGAGCGGCGCATCGAGGTGTTCCAGTGCCCACTGCCGGGTGGCAGCGGTGCCGTTGGCCGGGTCCTGCGGCACGGGCTGCTCGATGTACTGGGCCTGGCCGCCCTCCCGCCAGGGCGGCACCACGCACCGCCGGGCCACCCGGTTGGCGACCTCGCTGCCGTGGTCCTCGCGCAGCAGATGCAGACAGATGTCGATACCGGACGCGGCGCCGGCCGAGGTCAGGAAGTCGCCGTCGTCGACGAACAGCACATCGGGGTCCAGGTCGACCTTCGGGAAGCGGCGCCGGAACGCCTCGGCGAGCGCCCAGTGCGTGGTGGCGGGGCGACCGTCCAGCAGACCGGCGGCGGCGAGCACGAAGGCTCCGGTGCAGATGGACACCAGCCGGGTGCCGGGCCGGATCCGCGCCAGCGCCGCCGTCACAGGGCCCGGCAGCTCGGTCGACATCGACTCGGCCGCCGCGGGGGACAGTGCGAACGGGGCGACGATCACCGTGTCGGCCGTGTCCAGCACCTCGGGGCCGTGGTCCACGGTGATGGCGAAGTCCGCCGCCGTACGCACCGGACCACCGTCGACGGTACAGGTCAGCACCTCGTACAGACCGTCGATGGCGCCGAGGATGCGGCTCGGCATGCCGAGTTCGAAGGGGTACACCCCGTCGAGCACGAGGACCACGACACGGTGGGTGGATGTCATGCCGGACAGTGTGACACGACGCGTGGCACGATCCCATCGAATGATGGCAATCATGCCATTGTCGTGATCGCCGGGCCGTCGCAGGCTGGACGCCATGACGGAAACCACTGAGAACAAGACCGGAGACCGTGCCACCATGCGAGCGATCAGCCAGGACGTCTTCGGCGGTCCCGAGGTGCTGAAGGAGGTCGAACTGCCGCGACCCGTGCCCGGCCTGAGCGAGATCCTCGTACGGGTACACGCGGCCGGTGTGAACCCGACCGACTGGAAGAACCGGGCCTTCGGACTGTGGCACCCCGACCCGCTGTCCGTGCTGGGCTGGGACGTCTCCGGGGCCGTCGAGGAGGTCGGCCTCGGGGTCACCCTGTTCAAGCCGGGTGACGAGGTGTTCGGGATGCTGCCCTATCCGCACGCGGCGGGCGCGTACGCCGGGTACGCCAAGGCGCCCACCCGCTCCTTCGCGCTCAAGCCGGCGAACATCGACCACGTCGAGGCCGGTGCCCTGCCGCTGGCCGCGCTCACCGCGTACCAGGCGCTCGTCGACACGGCCGACGTACGGCCGGGACAGCGTGTCCTGATCCACGCGGCGGCCGGGGGCGTCGGTCATCTCGCCGTGCAGATCGCCAAGGCACGTGGCGCGTACGTCATCGGTACGGCCAGTGCCGGTAAGCACGAACTGCTGCGCGAGCTGGGGGCGGACGAGCTGATCGACTACCGGACCACGGACTTCGCGGAGGCCGTCTCCGATGTCGATGTGGTCCTGGACACCCTCGCCGGTGACGTTCGCAGCCGTTCCCTGGACGTTCTGCGGGAGGGCGGGGTGCTCGTCACCATCCTGCCGCTCGGCTACGAGGCGGACGCCGAGCGGGCCGCCGAGCTGGGCGTTCGGCTGGAGGCCCTGCTCGTCGAGGCCGACCAGGCCGGGATGCGGGCCATCGCCGAGCTGGTGGAGAAGGGGCAGCTCCGGGCCCGTATCGAGGCGACGTTCCCGCTGGAGGAGGCGGGCAAGGCGCACGCCCTCGGGGAGACCGACCGCACGACCGGGAAGATCGTCCTCACAGTGCGCTGACTACTCAGGCGCTCTCACTCGCTGGTTCCGGTGTGACGGGGCCCCTGAGCCGGGCCCCTCATCACATCGGCTCGCGGAGAGGTCAGCTCCTGACGAGTTCGGCCTCACGCCGCTCGGCGGCGGCCACAACGGGCACGGCCACGTGCATCGGCTCCGGCTCCGACACGGAACCCGTGCCCGTCCGCTCCTCCCGGGTCCGGAACAGCCAGGCGATGTCCCGGCCGAAGGACCAGAGCAGGGAGCCCAGGGCCAGGGCGACCAGGGCGAAGGTCGCCGTGTACGGCAGCAGCCCGGACGCGGCGACCAGCAGGAAGACGCCCTGGACGGCCGCGACCGTTTTACGGGCCATGCTGTGCGGGAGGGAACCGTTCAGCCACGGCAGGGCCTTGGCGGCGGCGACGAAGACGTACCGCATGAGGCCGATCAGCAGCACCCACGGGCCGAGCGACATGGAGACGTACACGCTCAGCACGAGGATCAGGAAGGCGTCGACCTCCATGTCGAAGCGGGCGCCCAGCGCGGTCGAGGTGCCCGTCTTGCGGGCCACCTTGCCGTCGACGCCGTCGAGGATCAGGGCCACGGCGGTCAGGCCGACGAACAGCGAGACCGGCGGCGAGCTCTGGAAGGAGTCGGCGACCAGGGCCGTGACGGCGCCGACGAGTATCGCCCGGCCGAGGGTGACGCGGTTGGCGGGGCCGAAGGTGCGGGTCCGGGTGCGCAGCAGGGCGCGGTTGAGGACGGCCCAGGTGGCGAGCCCGAAGGCCAGCCCGGTCAGCCAGCCCGCCGGGCCCAGTCCGATCGCGGTGCCCAGGAAGGCGAGAAGCAGCACCTGGGCACCGGCGCCCACGGTCGTCTCCGAGAGCAACAGCCGGCCGTCGTAAGTGTTGATCAGGGCCACCGCAAACCTTCCGAACGTGTGTGTACAGAAACGATCATCGCCGCGTAGCGTGTCCGCGACTCCCACCGCTGCGTACGTGGCGAACCGCTCGACCGTTCACGGAGACGCACATGAAACCGACAGCTCGCTCCTTCTGGCTCCGCTCCCCGGGGCAGGGAGAGATACGTGAGGAGACCCTCTCCGGACCCGCAGAGGGCAAGGTCATGGTCCGCGCGCTGTACTCCGGTGTCAGCCGGGGTACGGAGACCCTCGTGTTCCGGGGATCGGTGCCCGGGAACCAGTACGCGGCGATGCGCGCGCCGTTCCAGGAGGGCGAGTTCCCCGCACCCGTGAAGTACGGCTATCTCAGCGTCGGCAGGGTCGAGGAAGGGCCGGACGAACTCGTCGGCAGGAACGTCTTCTGCCTGTATCCGCACCAGAGCCGGTACGTCGTCCCGGCGAGCGCGGTCACCGTCGTACCGGAGTCCGTGCCCGCCGCGCGCGCCGTACTGGCCGGGACTGTCGAGACCGCCGTCAACGCGCTGTGGGACGCGGCGCCCCTCATCGGTGACCGGATCGCCGTCGTGGGCGGCGGCATGGTCGGCTGCTCGGTGGCCGCGCTGCTGGCCCGCTACCCGGGGGTGCGGGTGCAACTCGTCGACGCCGACCCGGCGCGCGCCGACATCGCCCGCGCGCTCGGCGTGGACTTCGCGCTGCCGGGGGAGGCTCTGGGGGAGTGCGACCTCGTCGTGCACGCCAGCGCCAACGAGCAAGGGCTCGTACGGTCGCTCGAACTCCTCGCGAACGAGGGCACGGTGATCGAGCTGAGCTGGTACGGCGACCGCCGCGTCGCCCTGCCGCTCGGCGAGGCCTTCCACTCGCGCCGGCTCACCATTCGCAGCAGCCAGGTCGGGACCGTCTCCCCGGCCGGACGCCCCGGCCGTACGTACGCCGACCGCCTCGCCCTCGCCCTCGAACTCCTCGCCGACGCCCGCTTCGACGCGCTGGTGACCGGGGAGTGCGCCTTCGAGGAACTCCCTGAAGTCATGCCGAAGCTCGCCAACGGGGAGCTGCCGGGGCTCTGTTACCGGGTCCGGTACGCCGCCGAGTGACCTACCGATGAGTCAGCGCAGCCGCCCCACCCGTCCCTGAACTGCCCGAACGGAACGCTGACCTCACAAGAAACCGCAGAACTCGGCTGAACAACGGGTAGGGAGCAGCCGTACTACACGGCATGCCCCGGCCCGGGGGCAGACGTACCGCACTGGAGGGTCGTCCGTTGTTCAGCATCACCGTCCGCGATCACATCATGATCGCCCACAGCTTCCGCGGGGAGGTCTTCGGACCCGCGCAGCGCCTCCACGGCGCCACGTTCCTCGTGGACGCCACCTTCCGGCGCGCCGAGCTGGACGACGACAACATCGTCGTAGACATCGGGCTGGCCACGCAGGAACTCGGTGCCGTGGTGAGCGAGTTGAACTACAGAAACCTCGACAACGAGCCGGACTTCGCGAACACCAACACCTCGACGGAGTTCCTGGCGAAGGTCATCGCGGACCGGCTCGCCGAGCGGATCCACAAGGGGGCCCTCGGCGAGAACGCCAAGGGCATCGCGGGAATCACCGTCACCCTGCACGAGTCGCACATCGCCTGGGCGAGTTACGAGCGTGCCCTGTGACCGACGTGACCATCGACCGGGCGGCCGCCGGCCCCGCCCAGCCATACGGCAGCGCTGTCCAGACCAACGGCGGCGTCGCCCAGGCAGGCGGGGGAGAGCAAGTGAGGCTCGGCTATGTGCCCGTGCAGAACGCGGCGCTCAAGCACGCCACCATCGTCCCCATGTCCCTGCGCTCCGTGCACTTCGTACTGCCGGGCGGCGTCGACGACCTCGCCCGCCCGAGCGGCGGCAACGCCTACGACCGCCGGATCTGCCTCGACCTGCCCGGCTTCGGCTGGCAGGTACACAAGCACGCGATCGACGGCAGCTGGCCCCGCCCGGACGAGACGGCACGCGCCGAACTCGCCCGCACGCTGCGGGAACTCCCCGACGGCACCGTCGTCCTGCTCGACGGCCTGGTCGCCTGCTCAGTCCCCGAGATCGTCCTCCCCGAGGCCGAACGGCTCTGCCTGGCCGTGCTGGTGCACCTGCCGCTCGGCGACGAGACCGGCCTGGAGCCCGAGCTGGCCGCCGAACTCGACGCCAAGGAGCGGACGACCCTGCGGGGCGTGCCCGCCGTGATCGCCACCAGCGACTGGGCGGTACGGCGACTCGTGTCACACCACGGGCTCGCCCCCGAGCGGGTCCATGTCGCCGCCCCCGGCGCCGACATCGCCCCCCTCGCCTCCGGCACCGACGGCGTCTCGAGGCTGCTGTGCGTCGCCGCGGTCACCCCCCGCAAGGGCCAGCACCGGCTGGTGGAGGCCCTCGCGGCCGTCACCGACCTGCCGTGGAGCTGCGTGCTCGTCGGCGGCATCGACCAGGAGCCGGAGTACGTCGACCACATCCGCGCCCTGATCGCCAAGTTCGGCCTGGAGGACCGGCTGCACCTGGCCGGACCGCAGGCGGGCGCGGCACTCGACGCCAGCTACGCCGCCGCCGACCTCATGGTCCTCACCTCCTACGCCGAGACGTACGGCATGGCGGTCACCGAGGCCCTCGCACGTGGAATTCCCGTACTGGCCACGGACGTCGGCGGTCTCCCGGAGGCCGTCGGACGCGCCCCCGACGGCGGGGTGCCCGGCATCCTCGTCCCGCCGGAGAACCCCGCGGCCATCGCCGCGGAGCTGCGCGGCTGGTTCGGGGAGGCCGACGTACGGCGTCGGCTGAAGGCCGCGGCGCGCGGGCGCCGGGCCGCGCTGGACGGGTGGGCGACCACGGCCCGCAGCCTCGCCCATGTACTGGGCCGGCTGCGGCACGAACCTCGGAGGGCGGCATGACCACTTCTGCCGAAAAGACCGGTCCCGTTGTGGCGCTGAGCATGGCGGGGCGCGGCGGTGACACGCCGATGCCCGAAGGACACCAGTACGCGCCGCGGTGGCTGGAGTTGCGCGAGAGCGCCGACGCCGACGCCCGCGCGGTGGACCTGCTCGACCCGCTGCGGATCCGCCTCGCGAACCTGCCGCGCCGCGCCACCGGCCTTGTCGTGCACGACCTCGGCTGCGGCACCGGCTCGATGGGCCGCTGGCTCGCGCCCCGGCTCGACGGCGCCCAGCAGTGGGTCCTGCACGACCAGGACCCCGACCTGCTGCGCCTGGCCACCGCGCGGGCGCCCCGCGCGGCCGGCGACGGCAGCCCCGTCACGGTCACCACACGGCGCGGCGACATCGGACGGCTGACGGCGGACGACCTGGCCGGCGCCTCGCTGGTCACCGCCTCCGCGCTGCTCGACGTCCTCACCCGTGAGGAGATCGGGACGCTCGCCGCGGCCTGCGCGGGCGCCGGCGTCCCCGCCCTGCTGACCCTCTCGGTCGTGGGCCGCGTCGACCTCGTCCCGGCCCACCCCATGGACGCCGAGATCGCCGACGCCTTCAACGCCCACCAGCGCGCCAGCGATCTGCTCGGCCCCGACGCGATCACCGTGGCCTGCGAGGCGTTCGCCCAGCAGGGCGCGACGGTACGGGTCCATCCGAGCCCCTGGCAGCTCGACGGACGCCACATCGCGCTCACCGAGGAGTGGCTGCGCGGCTGGGTCGCCGCGGCCTGCGAACAGCGCCCCGAACTCACCGAGCGCGCCGACGCCTACCTCCGCGACCGCCTCCGGTCCTGCGCCGCCGGCGAACTCCGCGCGGTCGTCCACCACAGCGACCTGCTGGCCCTGCCCCGACCGACGGGCGGCACCTCATGACGGCACGGGTGGAGGAGGCGGTCGCGGCCCCCGCGCCGACGACGGCCGGCCGTGTCCGCGTACGGCCACGGGGGGTTCGGGCGCGGGTGAAGGCGAGCGCGCCTTCGGCGAGGGCCCGGGTGAGCCACGGCGCCGTGGCGCTCGTCGAAGAGCGGCACGAGGTATCGGCTCGGGAGGTGAAGCCGTCCTCGTCCCGCGTGGACTGTCGTACGGAGGCAGCCACCAAGTCGCCGACCGGCCTTGCCGAATCCGACGCCGTCTTGGACGTCGACGCCCTCGAAGCCGCCGCCCCGCCCCGCCCCACCGCCAGGTTCACCCGCGCCCTGCGCGCCCACTTCGGGTCCATCGCCGGGACCGTCATCCTCGCCGTCGTCGTCTGGCGGCTCGGTACAGGGGTGTTCCTCGACGGGCTGCGGCGGATCGACGGCGGGACGCTGGTCGCGGCCGTCGCGATCGGTGTGCTGACCACCGTGTTCAGCGCCTGGCGCTGGTGTGCGGTCACGCGGGCGCTGGGGCTGAACCTGCCGCTCGGGCCGGCCGTCGCGGACTACTACCGGGCGCTGTTCCTCAACGCGGCGCTGCCCGGCGGCGTTCTCGGTGATGTGCACCGGGCGGTGCGGCACGGGCAGAGCTCCGGGGACATGGGGCGCGGGGTGCGGGCGGTGGTGATCGAGCGGACCGCGGGCCAGTTGGTGCTGGCCGTCGTGGGCGTAACGGTCCTGCTGACGCTGCCCTCCCCGGTCCTGGACCAGACCCGCCAGGCGGCCGGCGTGCTGGCGCTCGTCGCGCTGGGCACGGTGGCGATCTGGGCGGCGGTCCGGATGGGCCGGGCGCCGGGCGGGCGCGGCGGCCGGGGCCGCCGCCTCCGGGTGCTGCTCGCCGAGTCGAGTGACGCGCTGCTGACCCGCCGCAGCGGACTGGCGGTGCTGATCTCCTCGGTGGTGGTGCTGGCCGGGTACGTGGCGATGTTCCTGCTCTCCGCACGCGTCGCCGGATCCGCCGCGACCTGGCTGGAGGTGCTGCCGCTCGCGCTGCTGGCCCTGATCGCCATGAGCCTGCCGCTGAACGTCGGTGGCTGGGGCCCCCGGGAAGGCGTCACCGCCTGGTCGTTCGGCGCCGCGGGCCTCGGCGCCTCCCAGGGGCTGACCGTGGCCGTTGTGTACGGCGTGCTCAGCTTCGTGGCCAGCCTGCCCGGGGTCCTCGTGCTCGTCGGCCGTTGGTACGGCTCCCTGCGGGCGCGCCGTCAGTCGTCGGAGCCTACGGCGGACGAGGTGACCACGGAGAAGTACGCCCCGAAGGAATCGACCAACCCCGCCAGCAACTCCTTCCCTTTCGCGGCGGTTGCCAGCGACGGACGGCCGATGACACCGGAATCGGTGTAGGCCGACATACCGAGGGAGAGCAGATGACGGCGGTCGTCGGCAAGGAAATCGGTGGTCTCGTGACCGGGCCGGACCAATTCGGGATGGCAATGCAGAAGTATGGAGGTCTCAATTTCTCCCGCATGCATATCACTGAGCAACGAGGTCTCCACGCCCGCTCGTTCGCGGGCGGCGTCCCAGTCCTCCATGGCCGGGAAAAGCGCCATTCGATGTCCCTCCGCGGTGGATTCCTGGACGACATTGCCCAGGACGTAATTCCCACCGTGTCCGTTCACCACCACGAGCGCCTCGACGCCCGAGCGGCGCAGCGAAGCGGCGATGTCGCGGACCACCGCGTGCAGGGTCGTCGCGGAGATGCTCACCGTGCCCGGCCAGGCCGCGTGCTCGTGCGAGCAGGCGATGGTCACGGGCGGCAGGAGGTGCACCGGATACGCGGCGGCTATCTCCCGGGCTATGGCGCAGGCGACAAGCGTGTCGGTGGCCAGTGGCAGATACGGGCCGTGCTGCTCGTAGCTGCCGACGGGAAGCACCGCGACCTGTCGGCCGGCCTCCGCACCCCGCGCGCGGACATCCGCGGTGGTGTCCCTCGGTACAAGACTCGAACTGCTCATCTTTTCACGGCCTTTCGTCTCTGCTGATGCTCCGTCATTTTCGCATGACGTCAGGACTCACCAGATAGGAACCAGATCATGACAGAAAATGTTGGCGTACTCGGCGCGAATGCCCAGTCCTCCGGTGCCGTACGCGTGGTGAATGCCCCGCTGCCCACGACCTACGGCGACTTCGAGGCCGTAGGCTATCTCGACCAGGACCGCGGCGAGGAACAAGTGGCGCTGGTGTACGGCGACATCAGCGGCGGCGAGGAAATTCTGATCCGGCTGCACTCCGAGTGCCTGACCGGTGACGCGTTCGGCTCCCAGCACTGCGAATGCGGCGAACAGCTCGACAGCGCGCTCCGGGCCATCGTCGCCGAGGGTCGCGGCATTCTCGTCTACCTCCGGGGTCACGAGGGCCGGGGCATAGGCCTGCTCGCCAAGCTCCAGGCGATGAAGCTCCAGGCGGAGGGCCTGGACACGGTCGAGGCGAACCTCGCCCTCGGTCTGCCGGTGGACGCCCGCGACTACCGGGTGGCCGCCGAGATGCTGCACGACCTCGGCGTACGGTCGGTGCGGCTGATGTCGAACAACCCGCGCAAGCGGGAGGCGCTGCTGCGCCACGGCATCAAGGTCTCCGAGCAGGTGCCCCTGCTGATCACGCCGTGCGAGGACAACATCACCTACCTGCGCACCAAGCGCGAGCGGCTGGACCACTACCTACCGCACCTGGACGCGGTGGTCCGCTCCTCCTGAACCGCCGCTCCCGACCGCTTCTCCGACCGCTCCTTTTCGAACGCCGCGGGGTTCGCGCGGCGGCCGTACACGGGTGAACCCGGCACCGGCCGCCGCGCCCGCCGGGGGTTCGTCTTCGCGTGCTCCGCATGAACGTTCGCCGGTGGTGGAAGACCTGACTCCGTCGGGTGGCCCGGTCAGCGGGGCCGCCATGCCCCGGCGAAAGGAGTCACGTTCTTGATCCGCAGCGCACGGGTCGTCGTCATCGGCGGCGGTGTCATGGGTACGAGCATCGCTTACCACTTGGCTTCCGCGGGCGTGGAGGACGTCGTCCTCGTCGAACGCGACGAACTCGCCTCCGGCTCCACCGCACGGGCCGCCGGCGGGGTCCGCGCCCAGTTCTCCGACGAGCTCAACATCCAGCTCGGCGCCCGCAGTCTGGAGGCGTTCGAGCGCTTCGGGCAGGAACTCGGCCACGACATCGGACTCCACCGGGTCGGCTACCTCTTCCTGCTGTCGACCCCCGACCAGGTCGCCCGGTTCGAGGCGAGCGTGGAGCTGCAGAACGACCTGGGCGTACCCAGCCGCATGATCGACCCCGCCGAGGCCCAGCGACTCTCCCCGCTGATCCGCACCGACGGACTGCTCGCCGCCGCGTTCTCGCCGGACGACGGGCACTGCACCCCCGAATCCGTGGTCCACGGCTACGCCGCCGGGGCCCGCCGCCACGGGGCGACCGTGCTGCGGCACTGCGAGGTCCTCGGCATCGAGACCTGGCGGGACACGATCACGGCGGTGGTCACCAGCAAGGGCCGTATCGTCACCGACACGGTCGTCTGCGCGGCCGGCGCCTGGTCGCGGTCAGTCGGCGCCATGGTGGGCGTGGATCTTCCGGTGGAGCCTCTGCGCCGCCAGATCGCGGTGACGGAACCGGTCCCCGGCCTCCCGCCGAACCTCCCCATGACGATCGACTTCACCAGCAGCCTGTACTTCCACACCGAGGGCCCCGGACTGCTCCTCGGCATGTCCGACCCCGACGAGCGGCCCGGCTTCGCCACCGACACCCACGACCGCTGGATCCCCCGCCTGTGCGAGGCGATGGAGCACCGTGCGCCCACCCTGCTCGACCTGCGCCGGACGGGCGGCTGGGCGGGCCTGTACGAGATCACTCCGGACCACAACGCCCTCATCGGCGAGGCGGGTTCCTGCTCCCGCTTCCTCTACGCGACCGGTTTCTCCGGCCACGGGTTCCTCCAGGGCCCGGCGGTCGGCGAGGTCGTCCGCGACCAGTACCTCGGCCGCGTACCCTTCGTCGACATCAGCCCCTTGAGCGTCGACCGTTTCACAGCCGACGCCCTGCGCCCGGAGGCCAACCTCGTATGACCCAGCTCCACTTGTGGCTCCGCCACGAGACCCGCACCACCGAACGCCGCACCCCGATCGTGCCGTCCGACGCCCGGGGGCTCATCGAGAGCGGGGTGAGTATCACCGTCGAGGACTCTCCGCAGCGGATCTTCCCGCTGGAGGAGTACGAGGACGCCGGCTGCCGTGTCGCCGAGGCGGGCTCGTGGGTGTCGGCACCGCCGCACGCGGTGATCGTGGGCCTGAAGGAACTCCCCGATGAACCCGCCGAGTTGACCCACCGGCATGTCTTCTTCGGGCACGCCTACAAGGGGCAGCCCGGCGCCGAGGCGCTGCTGCGGAGGTTCGCGGGAGGGGGAGGGGTGCTGCTCGACCTGGAGTACCTGGTGGACGACCAGGGCCGCAGGCTCGCGGCCTTCGGCTTCTGGGCGGGCTACCTGGGCGCGGCCCTCGCGGTGCTCCACCACCGGGGCGTTCTCGCCACCCCGCTCGTACCCACGACGAAGGAGGCGATGGAGGCCGAACTCCGCGCCTCCCGGGGCGACGTGAGTGCCCTCGTGATCGGCGCCCTCGGCCGCAGCGGCCGAGGCGCACGCGCCGCGCTCGGCGAGGCCGGTGTCGAGCCGACCTGCTGGGACCTCGCCGAGACCCGTGCCCTGGACCGACCGGCCCTGCTCGCCCATGAGCTGATGGTCAACACCGTCCTGACGACCAGCCCGGTGCCGCCCTTCCTGACGGACAAGGACCTCGACGAGCCGGACCGCCGGCTCAGGACGATCTCCGACGTCACCGTCGACGTCGGCTCACCCATGAACGTGCTGCCGATCTACGACACGACCACGGAGTGGGACCACCCCGTACGGCGGCTGCGCGAGCACCCCCCGCTCGACGTCATCGCCATCGACAACCTGCCCTCCCTGCTGCCCCGGGAGGCGAGCACCGACTTCTCGGCCGCGCTGCTGCCGCAGCTGTCGGCCTTCGAGACCGGCGGACCGTGGGGCCGCTGCCTGGACCGGTTCCGCCAGGCGTGCAGTGAACTCAGCATTGAACTCGGCATCATGGGAGGGGAGTTGTCCGATGACTGAGCCGGTACCGGCGAGCGGCACCGTCCACTGGGTCGGTGCCGGCCTCTCCACGGGCAGCGGTCTGGCGTCCCTGTGCGACACCGCCGCCCGGGTACGGCTGTGGCACCGCACCGAGGAGCGCGCCGCCCAGGCCCTGGCCGCGCTGGGCCTGACGGGCCGCGCCGAGCCCCGCGCGTACACGCCGGCGGCGCTGGCGGCCGAGCTGGCACCGGGAGACGTCGTGGTCTCCATGCTCCCGGCGCCGGAGCACGGGCCGCTGCTCGGGATGTGCGTCGCGGCGCGGGCCCACTTCGCCTGCTCCAGCTATGTGTCGGACGCGGTCCTGGACCAGGTGCCGGCGGCCGAGGCGGCCGGTGTCACCGTCCTCACCGAGGCGGGCCTCGACCCGGGCATCGACCACCTCTTCGCGCACAGCCTGATCGCCTGGGCGAGCGAGGAGATCGGCCCGGACACCGCCGCCTCGTACACCCTGACCTCGTACTGCGGCGGCGTCCCGGCCGTACCCAACGACTTCAGGTACCGCTTCAGCTGGGCCCCCGCCGGGGTACTCAACGCGCTGCGCTCACCGGCCCGTTACATCGAGGACGGCGCCGAGACGACGGCCGACCGCCCTTGGACGGCCACCCGGCCCCATGTCATCGACGGTGAGACCTTCGAGGCCTACCCCAACCGTGACAGCGTGCCCTTCGTCCAGCAGTACGGCCTCCCGGCGGCCTGGAAGCCGCGGACCTTCGTGCGCGGCACCCTCCGCCTCGACGGCTGGCTGACGGCCTGGGCGCCGGTCTTCGAGGAACTCGACCGCAGCGACGGCCGGCGCATCGCAGAGCTGGCCGGGGAGTTGGCGGCGCGCTACCCCACCACCGAGGCCGACCGTGACCGGGTCGTCCTCGCCGTCTCCCTCGACGTGCACGCAGGATCGGGCGAGCGGTGGTCCGGCCGCTACCTCCTCGACCTCATCGGCACCGAGGAGGAGAGCGCCATGGCCCGCTGCGTGTCCCGACCCCTCGCCCTCGGGATCGGACACATCCTCGACGGCTCCCTGCCCGCCGGGCTGAGCCGGGCGGCGGAGACGGGGGAGCGGTCCGAGGAGTGGCTCGACGAACTGCGCGAGGACGGGGTCGGGTTCACGCTGCGGATCGACTAGGGGGTGTTTTGAAAGTCCCGCACAGCACCCACGGCGCCCGGCACGCTCCCCCCACTCTCGGCTCCGCTCGAGCGGGGGGACCCCCACCCGCGGCGGGCGCGGGCACCGCACGGGACTTTCGCAGTACCCCCTAGCGAGACGTTGCGGTGGAGTCCACCACGGCCTCGTGGACCAGCCGCTTCAGATCCCGGTAGAGGGAGGAGGACGACCGGCGTCGTACCTGCGTCATGAACTGGACCGTCAGGTCACGGCGCGGGTCGACCCAGAAGGTCGTGGTGGCGGCGCCGGTCCAGCCGAAGGTGCCGAGCGAGGACGGGCCCTCGGTCACGTCCGGGTCGATCACCACGGAGACGCCGAGACCGAAGCCGACACCGACGTTGCCGGGCTGCCGGTGGAAAGGGCTGCCGTAGGAGTGGATGTCGGCGCCTCCCGGCAGTTGGTTGGTGGTCATCGTGTCGATGGTCTCGGGGGTCAGCAGCCGCACGCCGTCGAGTTCGCCGCGGCGGCGCAGGAACTCGGTGAAGCGGTGGAAGTCCCGGGCGGTGGCGACCATGCCACCGCTGCCGGACAGGAAACGCGGCCGTCGGCGCAGGGGCAGGCCGGGCACCGGCGCGATGGAGCCGTCCTCCTGCTCGCCGTACAACTCGGCCAGCCGGACCGCCTGTTCGGGGCTGACCTGGAAGCCGGCGTCCGTCATGCCCAGCGGGCCGAAGATCCGCTCGGCGAAGAACTCGTCGAGCGCCTGACCCGACACCACCTCGATGATCCGGCCGAGGACATTGGTGGAGACGGAGTAGTTCCACTGCGAGCCGGGCTCGAACTGCAGCGGCAGACTCGCGTATTCCCGGCACGTCCGCGGCAGATCGGCGCCGGGCCGGACGGAGTTCTCCAGTCCCGCGTCGCGGTAGAGCGCGTCCACCGGGTGGTTGTAGTAGAAGCCGAAGGTCAGGCCCGAGGTGTGGGTCATGAGGTGCCGGACGAGGATCGGCTGCCCGGCCGGGCGGGTCCGGGTGTCGGCGCCCTCCCCGGACTCGTACACGCGTGGCTCGGCGAACTCCGGGAGGTAGCGGGAGACCGGGTCCGTGAGGGAGAGGCGGCCCTCCTCGATCAGTATCAGCGCGGCCACCGACGTGACCGGCTTGGTCATGGAGTAGATCCGCCACAACGTGTCGGTCTCGACCGGCAGTTGGGTCTTCCGGTCGCGCATGCCGTACGTCGTGAGATGGGCGACGCGGCCGTGGCGGGCGAGAGACAGCAGGTAGCCGGGCAGCCGGCCGTCGTCGACCTGGCGGGCGAGGTACTCGTCCAGACGGGCCAGAGTCTTCGGGTCGAGTCCTGCCTCGCGCGGCTCGATCTCACGGCGCAGTCGTTCCATGGTGGTTCTCCTCCGGTCTGCCCGGGTCACGGCTCTCATACGTGCTTGTCTTCTACACGCTTGTCTTCATCGTTCCGTACGGACGGTGTTCCATCCCTCACGGGACGGGCGGGTCGGGGCATTCGACCGGTAAGTGGCGCACCCAGCGCGGCCACGCCTGCCAGCAGGAACAACGCGGACCCCGCGCCGAGCGGCATGAGCGTGGCCGCGGCTGCCACACCCAGCGCCGGGCCGACGTTCATCACGGTCTGCTGAAGCCCGCCCACCGCCCCCGCCGCCCCGGGCGGCGCATGCCGTACGACGACGGCGGTGCCGGTGACCATCACCGCGCCGAACCCGCCGCCCACCAGCAGAAAGCCGGCGCCGATCGCAAACGCCGACGACCCTGGGTCCACCCGCGACAGCGTCAGCACCCCGGCGGTGAGCAGCACCGTTCCGGTGAGGGCCGTCGGGCGGGCACCCCACCGGCGCAGCAGTACGGCCGCCACCGGGGCGCCCAGCACCATCATCACGCCGCCGGGCAGCGCGACGAGGCTCGTGCGCAGCGGATCCATGCCGAGGCCCTCCTGGAGGAGGTGACTGCCGACGAACATCGCGCCCAGCATCGCCGCCGACGCGGTCACCAGCACCCCGAGCGCCGCACCGGCCGTCGTCGAGCCCAGCACGGCGGGCGGCAACAGCGGGTCGGGGACACGCCGTTCATGGCGTACGAGGACACAGGCCACGGTGGCGGTCAGGAGCAGGCCGAGTACGCCGGCCGCCGTCCAGCCGTGCTCCGGTATCCCGACGAGGCTGTGCACGAGCGCCGCCAGGGCCACGGCGAGCAGCGCGGCGCCGGGCAGGTCGAGACGCGTGGCGGACCTCCGCGGAGCCTCCGGCGCGCGTAGCGCCAGGGCCAACACGCCCATGACCAGCGCCGGGACGACGTTCAGGAAGAACACCGCCCGCCAACCCAACTGCGTGACCAGCACACCCCCGACCAACGGACCGGCCGCGGCCGCCACCCCGACGGCACTGGTCCGCAGCGCGACCGGCATCCCCAGCCGGTCGGGCGGGAACGCGGCCCGCAGCATCCCTAGCGTGGCGGGCTGCAACAGCGCCCCGAAGACCCCCTGCACGACCCGCAGCCCGATCACCCAGCCCACCCCCGGCGCGAATCCGATGCCCGCCGAAGCCGCGCCGAAGCCCAACACCCCCCAGGCGAACACCCGTTGATGCCCGTACCGGTCACCGAGCCGCCCCGCGAACACCAGCAGACCCGCCACCGCGATCAGATAGCCGGTGCTGGTCCACTGCACCTCGACGAACGAGGCGTCGAGGTCACGCCGCAGAGCCGGCTGGGCGATGGTCAGCACGGTCCCGTCGAGGGCGACGATCACGGCCCCGAGCACGCTGTTCGCCAGGGTGAGGCGGCGGTGCGGGGCGGAGACGGGCCGCCGGGCCTCGGCTGTCGCCGCTCTCATCGCTCCTCGCTCCCCAGATGGGCCTCAAGCGCGGCGTTCAGCAGCGGCGCGAAGTCATCGGCGCCCGTGGTGAGCTGGAGACTGCCCCAGGCCCACAGCTGGGCGATGCCGTACAGGTTCGCGAGCAGCGCGCCCGCGACGAGCCGGGCGTCGACGCCGGGGCGGGCGCGGCCGACCAGGTCCACCAGCAGGCCGAAGATCGGCATACTGGCCTCGCGCAGCCCCAACCTGTTGCTCTCCAGCAGATCGTGACGGAACATCAGCTCGTGCATGCCCCGGTTGGCGAGCGCGAAGTCGAGGTACACACGACCCAGCGTCGCGATCTGCTCCCGCGGGCTCGCCGTACCGTCCCCGATCGCCGCGACACCCCTGCCCGCCAGCTCCTCGAAGCCCCGCCGCGCGATGGCCGACAGCAGCTCCAGATGGGTCGGGAAGTACCGGCGCGGCGCCCCGTGCGACACCCCCGCCCGCCGCGCGATCTCCCGCAGGGACAGCGCCTGCACGCCCTCCGCGGTCACCAACTCCACACCGACGTCGATCAGCCGGGTCCGGAGCCCGGTGTGCCGCTCGCTCATAGACAATGTCTACCAGGGTGAGTAGACACTGTCTACCCGCCGCCCATAGACAATGTCTACCAACGGTTGTGTTCATGCTTGGGGGAGCCCGGCGAGGACCGCGTCAGGGACGCCGTTCGGTCAACTCGACCCGGAGCACACGCTCACCGGTGCGGACACCGAGGCCCGCGGTGACCAGCTCCGGGACCGGATCGCGGGTCGGGTCGGCCAGCCACCACAGGTTCACGGCGGAGCCGAGGAGCAGGGCGTCCAGGTGTGGACGGGGGGTGCCCCACGGGCGGACGGCGTGGGCCTCCAGGAGGTGGCCGCCGCGCAGCCACAGCAGACAGCGGTCGTCGTCGAGGGGCGCGACGACCACGTTCAGGTCGGGGAACCGCTCGGCGGTGCGGGCGACCCACTCCACGGGCGGCACCTCGGCGTCGACGACCGTGCGCGCGAGGACCTCCACGCTCTTGGGCGGCAGAACGAGGGGGCCGTCGTCGTTGCGGGCGAAGAACCCGCGCGCCTCCTGGAGCCCCTCCACCACCGGCCGGCGGGTCACCGCGACAGTGCCGTCGGGCAGCGGCCCGCCCGTGACGTCGTACGTCGAAGGGGCGGTGTGGCGTCGCGGCACCGGATCGGGTACGGGCGCGGGGCGCGGCGGCCGCGGGGGCGGATCGATGCCGAGGTGGCCGTACATCCACTTCTGCACGATCGAGCCCGCCTGGCCGCGTGCGCCGAGCTGCCGGTCCACGATGTCCCGCAGCCGCTCCGGGGAGTGCTGCCGTGCCGCCTGCCGCAGCTGCTCGTGGAGGTCGCCGTCGGGGTCGAGGCGCGGGGCCGTACGGGCGAAGTCGGCGGTCGGCGAGGCCGGATCGACCTCGTCGAGCCCGGTGGCCGCCAGCAGCGTCACCCGGTCGGCGGCGGCCGAGTAGAACGAGGTGCTCCCGTGGTCGCCGATGACGAAGTCGCTGGCGATGATCGCCGCCCGCCACCCCTCCTGCGGAGGAATCACCATCAGGCCCGCGTCCATGGCCGCCGCCAGCCGCTCGTACACGCCGAGCGGGCGGTGCCAGGCCCAGACGTTGGGGTGCAGTACGGCGGCGACGGCGTACTCGTCGACGGGGAGCGCGCCGACCAGCCGCAGCGGCAGATCGGGACAGCGGCCGAGGAGGGAGTGCTCGCCCCAGGTCGAGTGCAGGACGACCAGCCGGCGCCCGCCACCGACGCCGAGCCGCGCACGGTAGACGTCGCGCCGCGCCGCGCTGGCCCGGATCCGGTCGAAGCACCAGTCGCCGACGACCAGCGCCCGCGAGGCGGCGGGCGGGCAGATCCGGGCGAGCCGGTCGATCTGCTCCTCGTGCGACACCCCGATCGCGCTCGGCACGACCCGTCCCCAGTACATGAGTTCGCGCCGCGAGAGACCGGCGGGGGAGGAGGCGTCCCCGGTGGTCTCCGGGACCAGCCGGTTGTAGCCGGCGCCGTGGGGCAACACGATCAGGGGACAGCCCACCCGGCGCATCGACGCGTTCACCGTGCAGGCCACGGCGAGGTCGAAGCGCCTGCGCGTGGCCTCGCGCCAGGGCACGAACTCCGCGCCGACACCGGCGAGATACTCCTCAAGACCGGCCGCGAACGCCGAGCCCGGATTGATCGTGTAGGAGACCTCGATGCCGTCCTCGGGACGCAGCAGGGTCAGCACGTCCAGGAGCCGGGTCGCCGACGTCAGCGTCCGCACGATCCCCAGCACCCGTGCCCGCGGCTCCGGCCAGGTACCGCGACGCCTCGGCGGCACGTGCCGCTGGACGATACGCGACAGCAGGGACACGGCCACTCTCCGGCTGGAACGGGTCGGAACGGATGGGAACGGCGCGACGGCGAAACGGGGCGGACCGAGGTGATCGTACTGAGGTGATCGTACTAACGAGCGGTGCCGGACCGCCGAGATCCGGCTACCGGGCGGCGTGGCTCGCCGTGCCGCCGCCCGGTGACCGAGAGTCAGGAGTCGCGACCGGGGCCCGCTTCCTCCGCTGGGGCGACGCCCGCCGTACGGCGCAGTTCACGGGCCTTGTCGAGGCAGGCCGTGCGCAGTCGGGCGTCCTGGACGAGGTCGGCGAGCTCGGCGGCGAGGGCGAGGGCCTGCTCCAGCTTCGCGTACTGGCCTCGCGCGTGGGCGAGTACGGCGGCGTCGACGGCCAGGGCCAGCGCCCCGTCCGTGTCGCCGAGCGCGTGCCGGGCGCGGCTGAGCACCAGGTTGATCCGCATGCGCATCGAGTCCCGCTCGGGCAGCTCCGCGAGTACGGGGTCCAAGCGCTCGACCGCTTGCCGGGGGCGTCCGGCGGCGACGAGGGCCTGCGCGACGTTGTAGGTCTGGACGGCCACACCGTGCCTGTCCCCCGCGTTGGCCTCCAGCGCCCGCTCGAACAGGTCGAGGGCGGCTTCCGGGTCACCTTCGGCGAGGCACACCAGACCGTGCGACTCCCACACGACGCCACGCAACCGGGGGTCGGAGACGAGACCGAACAACTCCTCGGCCCGCTCCAACTCGGACCGGGCCTGCACGTACTCGCCCAAGTCGTAGTGTGCGCGTGCCAGTTGGTTCCGCAGCCGGATCTCGGCATCGGGCCGGGCCTCCCACTGGGCGGCGGCGATGCCGAGCCGGTGGGACTCGATCCAGTCGGCGTAGTGCTTACGGCTGTGGTAGAGCGCCCACAGCGACTCGCACAACCGCCACACCGCCTCGTGCCGTCCGTGGCGCGCCCCTTCCCTGAGCACCGCCAGGAGATTGGCACGTTCCGCGTCCAGCCAGTCCAGGGCCTCTGTGCCGTCAGGGAACGGCGCTGCTGCGGACGGCGCGTCCTGGAGCCGGAAGCGGTCGCCCAGCACCAACCGGTCGGCCTGCGCGGCGCGCTCGACGTAGAAGTCGAGGACACGCGCGAGGACGTCCGTGTGCCACTGTTCCGGCCGGTGCCTGAGGGCGTACCCGCGTGCGTGCGCCCGTACGACGTCGTGCAGCCGGAAGCGGTGGGACGCGTCCCGCCCATGGGGTACGGCCATATGGGCGTCCAGCAGATCACCCACACCCTCGTCGAAGCGGCCGACCCCGGCCGCCGTCGCCATGGGTCCCGTGAACGTGGTGCCGGGCAGACAGCCCAGCACGAGATACAGCTCCCGCGTGTGCTCGGGGAAACCGGACACGACCTTCTCGAACACGACGGCCACGGACCGGTCGTCGTCACCACCGCGCAGCCAGTCGCCGTCGCCGCCCAAGCCACGCACCACGTCCTCCAGAGTCAGATGTGACTGCCGCAGCAGCCGTTCTCCCACGGTCCGCATCGCCAGCGGGAGCCCACTGCACAGCCGTACCAGCTCGGTGGCGGTCCGCTCGGCCGCACCGTGCTGCCACGTCCGTACCAGTTCGACACCGGCCTCGTCGTCCAGCGGCCCCACCACGATCTGGGCCGCGCCGTCCAGGACCAGCGAGGGCAGGCGTTTACGGCTGAGGACCACCAGATGTCCTCCGCCGGGGATCAGAGGGCGCACCTCCGGCGCGTGCTGCGCGTTGTCGACGACGACCAGCAGCCGCCGACCCGAGGTCACCGTGCGGTACAGCGCCGCCCGCCCGTTCTGCGAGGTCGGCACGAAGTCCTTCTCCACGCCCAGCGCGAGGAGGAAGTCCCCCAGTACGGCACTGACGTCGACAGCGCCGTCATGGCGACTGTCCGCCAGGTCCGCGTACAACTGACCGTCGGGGAAGTACTCGGCGCCCGACGCGGTCGCCCACCGGCTCACCAACTGGGTCTTGCCGACACCGCCGAGTCCGCTGACCGAGATCAGACGGCTGGACGTCAACGCGTCGTTCAGGGAGCCGAGTTCGGTGGTCCGATTGACGAACAAACCGTTCCGTGCGGGCAGTTGGCGGGGAACCGGCGGCCGGTATGCCCCCGACGAGGCGATCGTGAGCGACTCGATCACCTGCGCCTGGACCGAGTGGCCATGGACCACCGCGTTTCCCGAGACGGAGTTGCGCACCGTCCCGCCCTCACCCGCGTGCTCGTCCACCCGCTCCCCTCCCACACCGTCCCGTTGATCTCCGGGGGCTCAGGGTATTCCCTGGGCGCTCCCGAGGGCAGACGCCCGGACGGAGGGTGTCCGGCCGGGCGTCCGCGGGCGACGAATCGCGAATGCGTTGTGCTGTTGTTCTAGCTCGTGGTGATGGACTGCCGGACAGGGTGGGAGAGCGACGGGTTCAGTATCCCGGCTACGGCCATTACGACGAGGAAGGCCGAAGCCCAGGCGTGCTTGTTGCGCATTGGTCAGTGTTCTCCTGCACTGGAGTTTCATCTTGCGCCTCGCGCCGTTCTGCGATCGAGGCGAGGCTGATCAAACCAGCAGAAGAACCATGGGGCAAGCGAAGAAGACGAAGTGATTCGGAGTCTCTGCGCGTAGTCCTTCGGCCAAGGCAGTGAATTCGCGTGAATTTGCAGGAGTAGGTGCTCAGTGCAGGGAATCGCTCGCCCGATCGCCCGACCGTTCCGCGATCGCCGCCAGGTGGCGCCGGGCCTCGGCCTCCTCGTGAGCTGCACCTATGTCCCTGGCCAGTTCGAGGGCCCGTTCGTGGTGGGCGACCGCCTCGTGCGTCCGGTCGGCCGCCTCGAAGGCGACACCAATGCGATGGAGAGTGATGGACGTGTTGCGTTTATCGCCGAGTCGGCGAAAGGTGGAGAGGGCCTGGCGATACATTTCCAGAGCCGCCTCCAATTCATTCGGAACGTCCATCGTGTCGGCGAGGTTGACTTGGATGAAGGCGCGCGAGTGATCGTCGTTTCCGTTTTCCTGGAGCAGTTTGAGGGACTCTCCGAGGGCTGTTCTCGCCTCTTCTCGACGCCCGGTCTGAAGATATAGGTCCGAGAAATTATTGAGCGTACGAGACTGCTCTCTTGGGTCGTCGCACATACGGAATCCGCTCAGTGCGTTGGTGAAGGACCGGCCTGCCTCCGGATAATCCCCGACGGAGATCTGGGTGATTCCCAGGTTGTTGAAGGCGCGGGACGTCTGCCAGAGGTCGCCGGCGCGCTGCCAGAGGGCCAGCGCCGTCTTCTGGAGCCCCAGGGCCTCCTGAAGCTCACCCAGATTCCAGCGGACCACCCCGAGCAGATGCAGCACGTCGGCCTCCGCGCCCGCGTCCCCGGCGGCGCGGGCCACGTCCAGGGCGCGGCGCCCTGAGGCGAGGGCCCGGTCGTACTGGCCCGTGTGGTTCTGGGCGGTGCCCAGGTCGATGAGGGCCCGGACCTCGGCCTGTCGGTCACCGGCGTCCCGCCAGTACGCGGCGGCGGCCGTGTGCATGGCCTGTGCCACCCCCCAGTGCCCCTCGTCGGTGAGGAACCCGCCCAGCGCGTGGGCGAGGAGCGCCGCTTCACGCGTGTGCCCGGCGGCACGGCTGCGACGCTCGGCGGAGACCAGGGCGACATGCTCGCGCAGCAGCCACTGCCGGGCGGTCCGGGCGTCGGCGAGGTCGACCGAGAGCGAGTGCGTGGCTTCCGGGAGAAGCCCTGCGGTACGCATGCGCGGCCGGCGGGGATGGGTGAGTGCGGCCGCCTGCTCAGCCGCTCGGAGGTAGAACGCGATCAGTGCTCGTACGGCATCGTCACGCGTGCCGGGCGGGTCTTCGGAGAGCGTCAGCTTATGCGCGTACTCCTTGACGAGATCATGAAATCTGTAAACCTCAGGTCTCCGCTCCTGGACCAAATTGGCATCGAGGAGTTCTTCGAGGATCTGTTCGCTCTCGCCCGGCGGGAGGCCGACGAGAGCGGCTGTCGAATGCGCGTCGAATTCGACTCCGAGGTGCAGGCTGAGCAGCCGGAATACGCATTGCTGATCCCTCGTCAAAGTGTGGTACGACATTTCGAACGCGCGGGCAATCGCTCGAAAACCGTCCCGAATTTCCCCCAGCCTGTCCGGCCCTCGGGTCAGCCGCTGGACGAGATGTGAAAGGGTCCACGAAGGACGGGAGTTGAGGCGTCCGGCGGCGAGTTCGATGGCGAGCGGCAGATGGCCGCACAGCCGTACCACCTCGTATGTCTCGTCCCGGTTCCGCGCGCGCTCCGCCCCCACGAGGTGCCCGAACAGCGCCATGGCGTCCTCGGTCGGCAGTGTGTCCAGCGTGAGGGTGCGCAGCCCCGGCAGACCGGTGAGTCGACGGCGGCTGGTGACGATGACCAGCGACTGGGAGGAGCCGGGCAGCAGTGGTCTGACCTGTTCGGGGTCAGCCGCGTCGTCGAGGACGATCACGACCCGGCGGGCGCTCAGCAGGGTCCGCCACAGTGAGGTGAGTTCGTCGAGTGCGGGCGGGATGGAGCGGGCGGGAACACCGAGCGTGCGCAGCAGTTGGGCGAGGGCGTCGACGGGGGCGAGGGGTTGCTGACCGGGTACGTGGCCGCGGAGATCGATGTACAGCTGGCCGTCGGGGAAGCGGTCGCCCAGTCTGCGCGCGGCGTGCACGGCGAGCAGGGACTTCCCCACCCCCGGCATCCCGGAGACCGTGTGCAGTGCGATGGCCCCGTCGCCCGGGGCGGCCGCGTGCAGGATCCCCGACTCGCCGGCTCTGCCGATCAGTTCACCGTGGCTGGGCAGGGTGTTGGGGGTCGGTGTGGCGGGGGCGGGTCGGGCGAGCAACTCGGTCACCGGTGCCTGGCGCAGGATGAGCTGATGCACCCGTGCCAGACCGCCGCCCGGGGCGGTGCCGTACTCCTGGGCGAGCCGTCTTCGTACGGTGTCGTAGACGCGCAGCGCGTCGGTCTGGCGGCCGCAGCCGTAACTGGCGGTCATCAGCTGGCCGGCGACGGTCTCGTCGGTGGGGTGCTCGTCGAGCAGGGCGGTCAGATCGGGAACCAGATCGGCGTAGCGGCCCCGGCGCAGTTCGATGGTGATGCGGGTGAGGGTGGCCGCGAGCCGCTTCTCGGACAGGTTGGCCCGTACCCCCTGCGCCCACAGGCCGGGCAGCCCGGTCAAGGGCTCGCCGCGCCACAGCTGCTCCCCCTGGTCGAGCAGGGCGAGGGCGCGGGCGTCGTCGCCGCTGTCGGCCAGTGAGCGGGCTTGTTCGCACAGGCGCAGATAGCGATGGGAGTCGACCCGGTCACGGGGTACGGCGAGACAGTAGGCGTGGGCCTGCTGGGTGAGCCGGTCGTCGAGGCCGTCGTCCCGCAGGCGGCGGCGGATGCGGGCCACGTAGGAGTGCAGGCCCGCCCGTGCCTTGGCGGGCGGTGTGCCGTCCCACAGCCGGTCGATGAGGGTGTCCAGACCGACGGGTTTGCCCGCGTCGACGGCCAGCGCGGCCAGCGCCAGCCTCTCCTTCGGTGATCCCAGGATGTCCCGCCGGTCGTCGGACCGGAACTCGACGGTGCCCAGGATGAGGATGTCCACGTCCACCAGCGCCCCCATCGCTGATCAGGTACGTGCAATTCCGATTATCAAAGGATGACATGGCGTCAAGTCCGGTCAATATGGCGAACGTAATCGACAGATATCTTGGCTAAAACGCTCTGCTTGTTGCATACACCTGTCTGTTCCGGTGGCCGGATGGGTAGTTCTCCAGCCGCCCGGGCGACGACAGTCGGTCGTACGCCGATGGCCTGCGGAGGACGGCGATGGACCCGGTGACGACCGAGGAACTGCTGCCCGCGCTGAGCCTGGCGGCCGCCCGCCCCTGGGCACGCCGGGCGCTCGCCGAACTCACCCGGGCGATGGCCGGACCTCGCGCCCGGACCCTGCTCCGGACCTGGGAGGCCTGGGCACTCACCTCGCCCGTGACCTCACCCCTGACCCGACATTTGGCCGCCGAACTGGCCCGGCAGGCCGAAACCCGGCCCCCCTTGGCGAACTCGCTGCGCGTGTGGGCC
This sequence comes from Streptomyces tailanensis, assembly GCF_008386495.1. Classification (GTDB taxonomy): domain Bacteria; phylum Actinomycetota; class Actinomycetes; order Streptomycetales; family Streptomycetaceae; genus Streptomyces; species Streptomyces tailanensis. The sequence continues at coordinate 98,271 of NZ_VTHJ01000025.1, forward strand.
ATGGCCGTGCTCGTGACGGGGGAGGCGGAGGAGAGGGGAGGGCGTGTCGGAGGGGTGGAGGACGGTGACGAGGGAGAGCGCGTCCGGACGCCGAGCGACAGCACCGGCACCGACAACCGCATCGGCGGGCAGGCCGAGATCGTCGGGCCGGTGGTGCAGGCGCGGGACATCCGGGGCGACGTGCACATCCACGCCCCACCGCCGACGCGGCCCGACCGGGAGCGCCTCGTCCCCCGCCAACTGCCGCCGCCTGTCGCGCACTTCACCGGACGTGAGCATGAACTGGCCGCGTTGGACGAGCGGTTGCGCGGCATCGATACCCTCAGTACGGGGCTCGCGGTCATCACCGGCCCGGCCGGTGTCGGCAAGACGGCCCTGGCGGCGCACTGGCTCGCCGGGCGCGCCGACCGGTACCCGGACGGGCAGTTCTACGCCGACCTCCAGGGACACAGCCCCGGCGCGCAGCCGCTGCGGGCGGGCGAGGTGCTCGGACGGTTCCTCAGAGCCCTCGGGGTCGGTCACGTACCGGCGGAACTGCATGAGCAGGCGGCGCTGTGGCGTTCGGTCACCGCCGGGCTCGACATCGCCGTACTGCTGGACAACGCGTTCAGCGCCGCGCAGGTCCGTCCGCTGCTCTCCGGCTCGCCGGGCAGCCTGGTCGTGGTGACGAGCCGGCTGCGGCTGGCCGGGCTCGGTGTCGACGGCGCCGTGTTCCAGCAGGTCGAGGCACTCGCCCTCGACGACGCCGTGGCCCTGCTCACGCGCCGGCTCGGCGTCGACCGGGTGCGGCGCGAACCCGAGGCGGCCCGGCGGATCGCCGTCCTGTGCGCCGGACTGCCGCTGGCCGTGTGCGTCGCCGCGGCCCGGCTGGTGTCCAGACCCGCGCGGCCGCTCGCGTCCATGGCCGGAGCACTCGACCGGGACGACACCAGCCGGTTCGCGACCCTGAGCCTCGGAGGAGAACACGCGGTGGAGACCGCGCTGGACGAGTCGTACCGCCAGCTGCCCGACCAACTCGCCCATGCCTACCGCCTGTTGGGGCTACTTCCCGTCCCCGACCTCGACGCGATCGTGGCCGGCGCGGCGCTCGACGTCGAGCCGTCGGAGGCCGTGGGACTGCTCGACGGCCTCACCGACGTGAACCTGATCGAGGAGCTGACCCAGGACCCCCGCACCCGGCTGACCCGCTACCGCTTCCACGACCTGGTCCGCGCGCACGCCGCCCACCGAGCCGAGCGCGAGGACCCCGACGAGGCCCGTGACCAGGCCGTACGCCGAGTCACCGACCACTTCCTGGCCACCGCAACCGCCGCCGAGGAAATGCTCACCCCCAGCCATCGCATCCTGCCCCGCGACTACGCGTTCCCGCCGAGGACCCCGCCCGGGTTCGCCGACGGGGCGGAGGCGCTGCGCTGGCTCGACGCCTCACAGGCCCGGCTCATGGCTGTTCTGCGGGCGTCGGCCGGGCGCGGTCCGCACTGTACGACATGGCAACTGGCCGATGCCCTCTGGCCGCTCGTCCTGCGGCTCAGACCCTACGACCTGTGGATCGAGGCGTACGAGATCGGGCGCGCCGCCGCCCTGCGCGACGGCCACCGGGCGGCGCTCAACCAGATGCTGACCTCGGGCGGGACGGGACTGCGCAACGCCGGGCGCCTCGACGAGGCGGTCAGCTGGTTCACCGAGGCGCTCGACGCGGCATGCCAGGACGGTGACCGCCGGGCCGAGGCCCAGGCCCTGCACGGCCTGGGCCAGACGCACCGGCTCGCGCTCCGTTTCGCCGAGGCCACCGCCCGGTTCACCGAGGCCCTCCTCCTGCGCGAGGCCATCGGCTACCGGCGCGGTGCCGCCCTGACCCGGATCTGCCTCGGCGACGTCGCCCTCGCCGACGACGACACCGAGCGGGCACGCCGCTACCTCACCCTGGCCCGCGACGACCTGCTCGCCGAGGGCGACACCTACGACGCCGCCCGCGCCCTGGCCCATCTGGGACTGGCCCAGGACCCGGAACCCGATCCGGAGCGGGACCTGGGCACACGCCAACTCCTCGACGCGCTCGTTGAGTTCGAGGAAGCGGGCGCCGTCCACTGGCAGGGCAGGGTGCTGGAGATGCTCGGCGAGCGGTCCGAGGCGGTGGGTGACCCGTTGCGGGCCGGGGACTGGTATCGCCGGTCCCTGGCCCGGTACGAGCCGGTCAGCGCCGCCGACGCACAGCGGTTGGCGGAGCGGTTGCGTGGGCTCTCCCCGACGCTCGACGAGCCCGATGAACCGGATGAGCCCCATGAGCCCCATGAGCTGGGTGAGCCCCAGGAGCCGGACGGGTTGGATCACTCGACGTGAGCCACGTGAACAACAGAACCGCGAAGTCGTTGAACTCCCCGTCCGTGGGCTCCCGTTCACCTGTGAGCGCCCCCACCACCAGCCGAACCCCCGTACAGGTCACGGCCACACAGCCGCCGCCCCGGCAGCGTGCGACCACTACCAGACACCCTGGGTAACGCCGGAGCGCGTCGCGCGCCAGCCGCGTCGCCTCCGCCACCGGCCGGGGCCGACCGGCCAACAGCACATCGGCGAACTCGTACCCGACGGCATCGAGGAGGGCGTCGAGATCGGCGGTGAAGGGTTCCCGGGATCTGTCCGTCTCCCGAGTCACGAGGCCCCGCCTGCGCTTCGTCGGCCACGTGCGCGCCGGGCGCCGGGCGTCGGTAGTGGTCGGGTCATGGTCGGGTACGCGGGTTCGCCCAGGCCGAGCAGCCGGTAGATCACCCGCCGCATGTTGCGGTGGAACCGGCCCGGCTCGGAGGAGATGCGGGCCGCGATCCGCGCGTACTCCGCGGCCGGGTACTCGGCGGCGGCATAGGCGAGCTGCTGGGACAGGGGGTGGGCGGGGGACAGGGCGGGAGCCGTGCGGGCCAGCTCGGCGCCCGGCGAGCCGGGGCGGACGTCGGCCTCCGGGAAGCGGGTCAGCAGGATGGCCGCCGGTGTGAGGGTCGCGTACAGCGTGACGGAACCGTGGTCGCCCATCACCCAGTCCGCGGCGATCAGCGGCGCACGCCAGTCGGCCTGCGGCGGGATGACCAGGACCCCGCGTCGCCGCAGTACGGCCAGCCAGGCCCGGACCTGCCAGTCGCCGTGCCCGGACCACACGTTGGGGTGCACGGTCACGGCGATCCGGTACTCCCTGCGGGGCAGCTCGGCCAGCAGCCTCGGCAGGAGCGCGTCCAGCCGGTTGAAGGAGGAGCCGCGTCCCCAGGTCGAGGAGACGAGGACCAGCTTCTGTCCGGGGCGCAGCCCGAGCGCCCTGCGGTAGCGGGACCGCAGCGGCAGACTCGCCATGATCCGGTCATGGGCCGCGTCCCCGACCACCTCGGCCGCGGGCAGGGCCTCGGGACAGGTGTGGGCCAGGACGTCCAGGTCCTCCCGGTGCGCCAGGGCCAGTACCCGGGGTACGACCGTCCCGTTCCGCATCAGATAGCGCCGGCCCAGGCCACCGACGGTTCGCGGCGCCCCGGGGTCGCGGTCGTCGTCGAGCCGCGACAGCTTCATATGTCCCGCGCCGTGCGGGAGCCGGATGAGCGGGGCGCGCAGCCGTTCGGTGCCCTGTGCCCCCGCGGCGAGGGCCAGGTCGAAGTCGGTGCGTACCGCTTCCTCCCATGGGATCACGGAGCCGAGGCGGTCGGGGAGCGAGCGCTCGGCTCCCTGGTTGAACGCGTGTGGTGCCATCGTGAACGCCACCTGGATCCGCAGATCGGACTCCAGCAGTGACAGCAGATCCCTCAGCCGCTGTCCGTACACCTCGGTGTGGACGACGACGAGGACTCTCTTGCAGCCGGTCAGCGTCAGCCATTGACCGGACTCGACGGACACGGCCCCCTGGGGCCCGCTTGCGACAGACATCATCTCCCCCGAATCTCTCCCCGCGTTGCTCGTGTCGGCCTCTCGGCCTTGTGGGAGGAGGGATGCCCGCGGGTCCGGTGCGAACGCTTGACCGACCCTTGACGAAACCTTGCAGGACGGCATGGACATGTACACGCACATGGGTGAAGCGCGCGAGTCCCCGAGCACCGACGGGTGCTCG
>NZ_VTHJ01000025.1:102458-115964 GCF_008386495.1 Streptomyces tailanensis
TTCTCGCGCGGTGTGCGCTCGCCGAGGAGTTCGGTCGGGAGCTTGTGGGTCTCACGGGCGGTGAGGGCGGCCAGGACCGGCGGGATGCACAGGGCCGTGGTGAAGAGGGCCACGGCGAGCCAGTCGTCGCCGTTCGGGCCGGCGATCTGCGCGGCGAAGGTGACCGCGAAACCGGCGATGGCGAAGCCGATCTGGGTGCCGATGGCCATGCCGGACAGCCGGACCCGGGTGGAGAACATCTCGCCGTAGAAGGAGGGCCAGATGCCGTTCGCCGCGCTGTAGACGACACCGAAGGTGACGATGCCGAGGGTCAGGACCAGCGGGTAGGCGCCGGTGGAGATCGCCCACAGGTAGACGAACATCATCACCGCGCTGCCGGCCGCGCCGATCAGGAACACCGGGCGGCGGCCGATGCGGTCGGAGAGCGTGGCCCACAGCGGGATCGCGCCGAGGGCGACCAGGTTGGCGAGTGCGCCCACCCACAGCATGGAGGAACGGGACAGCCCGACCGACTCGCTCGTGCCGTACGCCAGCGCCCACACGGTGAAGATCGTGGACACCGAGGCGACCAGCGCGCCCGCGATCACCCGGAGCACGTCCGCCCAGTGCTCGCGCATCAGCACGGCCAGCGGCAGCTTGGCGACGCCCTCGGACTTGGTCTGCTGGGTGAAGGCCGGCGTCTCCTCCAGCGTGCGGCGGATGACGTAGCCGACGACGGCGACCGCGATGCTCATCCAGAACGGGACCCGCCAGCCCCAGGACAGCAGCTGGTCCTCGGGGAGCGCGGCGATCGGGATGAAGACCAGGGTGGCGAGCAGCTGCCCGCCCTGCGTACCGCTCAGGGTGAAGCTGGTGAAGAAGCCGCGCCGGTCGGCCGGCGCGTGTTCCAGCGTCATGGAGTTGGCGCTGGCCTGCTCACCGGCCGCCGAGATGCCCTGCAGGACCCGGCAGATCACCAGGAGGACCGGGGCTAGCGTGCCGACCTGGTCACGGGTGGGCAGACAGCCGATCAGGAACGTCGACAGACCCATCAGGATCAGCGTGAAGACCATGATCTTCTTACGGCCCAGCCGGTCGCCGAAGTGACCGAGGAACAGCGCGCCGATCGGCCGCGCCGCGTACGCGACACCGAACGTGGCCAGCGACAGCAGGGTCGCCGTCGCGGGGTCGGACTCGTCGAAGAAGACCGTCGGGAAGATCAGGGCGGCGGCGCTGCCGTAGATGAAGAAGTCGTAGTACTCCAGGGCGCTGCCGATCCAGGCAGCCGTGGCCGCCTTCTTCGGCTGGCCGGGGGGCGCGGCGGGGACGGACGACACGGCGTGCTCCTTCGAGGGGACTCCAACGTAAGTGGAGTGAGCGGAGGGGGAGAAGTGCCGGATCCCGGGGGTGATGGGGCGGCCATGCCGGGGAGATCCCGGATCCCGGTTAATTAACCCACTGGATAGTTAGTAGCGGTTGGGTAGGGATGTTGCGCCCGCGTTTCCCCGGTGTCAAGAGGTCGTGCCGCCGTGAGCCTCAGTCCGCCGCGCGGTCCGCTTCAGTCCGTCGCGCGGTCCGCCGTCAGATAGGCGATGACCATGTCGCCGAGCATCTGGCGGTAGTGCGCGCGCCGGCCGGGATCGACCAGGTCGCGGCCGAAGAGGGCGCCGAAGGTGTGCCGGTTGGAGACCCGGAAGAAGCAGAAGGAACTGATCATCACGTGCAGGTCGACGGCGTCGACGTCGGCCGTGAACAGGCCGGACTTCTGCCCCGACTCCAGGATGCGGCGGATCACGTCCAGGGCCGGCGAGCCGATCTTGCCGAGCTTCTCGGAGGCGGCGATGTGCTCGGCCTCGTGGATGTTCTCGATGCTGACCAGCCGGATGAAGTCCGGGTGTTCCTCATGGTGGTCGAAGGTCAGCTCGGCCAGCCGCCGGATGGCCGCGACCGGGTCCAGATGCTCCACGTCCAGCGCCTGCTCCGCCTCGCGGATCACGCCGTACGCCTGCTCCAGCACGGCGGTGAACAGCTGCTCCTTGCCGCCGAAGTAGTAGTAGATCATCCGCTTCGTGGTGCGGGTCCGGTCGGCGATCTCGTCGACCCGGGCCCCGGCGAACCCGGAACGGGCGAACTCCTTCGTCGCGACGTCGAGGATCTCGGCCTTGGTGCGGGCCGCGTCGCGCAGTCGCCCGTTGGGCCGTGCCGGTTCTTCGACGCTGGTCATGGGGTTCCTTCGGGCGGGTCGGGCGAGTACGGACGAGTGCGGCCGGTGTTCGTGATTCTAGGAGCTGGTGGCCCTGCTCTTCCCTTGGTCCGGGGTCTGCTGCTATCACTAACGTACTAGTTCGTACATTGCGGGAAACATTCAGCTCCGAGGAGGGCCGACCGTGGCCAAGGACTCGTATCTCGTCGGCCTCATCGGTTCCGGTATCGGGCCCTCGCTCAGCCCCGCCCTGCATGAGCGGGAGGCCGACCGGCAGGGCCTGCGCTATCTGTACCGGCTGATCGACATCGACGTCCTCGGTGTCGGGCCGGAGGTGGTGGGCGACCTGCTGCGTGCCGCGCGCGACCTGGGCTTCGACGGGCTGAACATCACCCATCCGTGCAAGCAGCTCGTCATCGAGCACCTTGACGGGCTCGCCCCGCAGGCCGCCGCGCTCGGCGCGGTCAACACCGTCGTCTTCGAGGACGGCCGGGCCATCGGCCACAACACGGACGTCACGGGCTTCGCCGCGTCCTTCGCCCGCGGCCTGCCGGACGCTCCGCTGGAGAACGTGGTGCAGCTGGGCGCCGGGGGTGCGGGTGCGGCTGTCGCCCACGCCACGCTCACGCTCGGTGCGGAGCGGATCACTGTCGTGGATGCGATGCCGGATCGGGCGACGGATCTTGCGGCGGGGCTCAACCGGCATTTCGGTGTCGGCCGCGCGGCCGCCGCTACGCCGGATGCGTTGCCGGTGTTGCTGGGTCGGGCTGATGGTGTTGTTCATGCGACGCCCACCGGGATGGCGGCGCATCCTGGGCTGCCCTTTGCCGCCGAGTTGCTGCGGTCCGAGTTGTGGGTTGCCGAGGTGGTGTATCGGCCGCTTGAGACGGAGTTGCTGCGGGCTGCTCGGGCGGTGGGGTGTGCCACGTTGGATGGGGGAGGGATGGCTGTGTTTCAGGCTGTGGATGCGTTTCGGCTCTTCACGGGGAAGGAGCCGGACGCTTCGCGGATGTTGGCCGACATTGCGGAGTTGGCCGGGGTTGCGGGTGTTCGTAACTAAGCGCCGTTTGGGTTGTCCGGTCTGTCGGCTGCGGGTTGTTTGTGGCTGATCGCGCAGTTCCCCGCGCCCCTGAAGGGCGCGCTGCTGGCACCCTGAGTTTGAAGGAGCACCACCCCTATGCGTACCTCCATCGCCACCGTCTCCCTCAGCGGGTCCCTCACCGAGAAGCTCACCGCTGCCTCTCGGGCCGGGTTCGACGGAGTCGAGATCTTCGAGAACGATCTGCTGGCCAGTCCCCTTCCCCCCGAGGAGATCCGCGCCCGCTGTGCCGACCTCGGGCTGAGTATCGATCTCTATCAGCCGATGCGGGACATCGAGGGCGTGCCGGCGGCGGAGTTCGCGCGGAATCTGCGGCATGCGCGGCACAAGTTCGAGCTGATGCGGCGGCTGGGGGCCGACACCGTGCTGGTGTGCTCCAGTGTTCATCCGCTCGCCGAGGACAACGACGCCCTGGCCGCGCATCAACTGCGCCAACTCGCCGATCTGGCACAGGACTTCGGGATTCGGGTGGCGTACGAGGCGTTGGCGTGGGGGCGGCATGTGAGTACGTACGACCATGCCTGGCGGATCGTCGAGGCCGCTGATCATCCCGCGCTGGGGACCTGTCTCGACAGTTTCCACATCCTCGCCCGGGGATCCGATCCCAAAGGCATCGAGGACATCCCGGGCGAGAAGATCTTCTTCGTCCAGCTGGCCGACGCGCCGTTGATGGCGATGGATGTGCTGCAGTGGAGTCGGCACTATCGCTGTTTCCCGGGGCAGGGCGGCTTCGATGTCGCGGGGCTCGTCAAGCATGTGTTCGCGGCCGGCTACGACGGGCCGCTCTCCCTGGAGGTCTTCAACGACGTCTTCCGGCAGGCCGAGGCCGGCCCCACCGCCGTGGACGCCCATCGCTCGCTGCTGATGCTTCAGGAGTCGGCGGGACTCGCCGCGCTGCCGGAGCCGGTCGTGCCCACGGGCGTGGCCTTCGCCGAGCTCGTCACCCCCGACGCCGACCCGGTGGGTGCGCTGCTCGGGGCGCTCGGGTTCGCCCGCACCGCCCGTCACCGCAGCAAGCCGGTCGATCTGTGGCAGCAGGGGGAGGCCCGGGTCCTGGTCAACACCGGTCCGGCCGCCCGGCGTGACGGTACCCAGCTCGCCGCGATCGGCCTGGAGTCGCCGGACCCGGCCGGTGCCGCCCGTCGCGCCGAGTCCCTGCTCGCCCCGGTGCTGCCGCGTCGTCGCGCCCCCGAGGACGTCGCCCTCGACGCGGTGGCCGCTCCCGACGGCACCGAGCTCTTCTTCTGCGCCACCGACCGGCCCGAACTTCCCAGCTGGACGCATGACTTCGAACCGCTGGACCACCGGGAGCCCGCGCGGCACGTCCACCGCGTCGACCATCTCGCGCTCACCCAGCCCTGGCACCAGTTCGACGAGGCGGCCCTCTTCCACCGCACCGTGCTGGGCCTGCACACGAGCGACAGCGTCGACGTCGCCGACCCCTACGGGCTGTTCCGCAGCCGGCCGGTGACCAACGCCGACGGCAGCGTCCGTATCGCCCTCAGCGTGGGGCCCGCCCCGACCGACGACACCGCCCGCGCCCAGCACATCGCCCTCACCACGGACGACGTGGTCGCCGCCGCGCGTGCCTTCCGCACGGCCGGGGGCCGCCTGCTCGCGGTTCCCGCCAACTACTACGACGACCTGGCCGCACGGTTCGAGTTCGCGGACGGCGAGCTGGAGACGTACCGCGAACTCGGCATCCTCTACGACCGTGACGCGGACGGCGAGTTCCGCCACTGCTACACCGAGACCATCGGGCGCGTCTTCTTCGAACTCGTCCAGCGGGACGCCGACTACAGCGGCTACGGCGCGCAGAACGCCCCCGTGCGGCTCGCCGCCCAGCACGTCCAACGGCCGCTGCGATGACCGGAGTTACTGTCGGCTGACGGTGCGCGTCACACCGGTGACGACCGTCGTCGCCAGGATCCAGCCCGTGATGACGAGGACGTACGACAGCCACTGCGCCCAGCCCTCGGGCGCGTACGTCCGCTCCTGACCGAAGTCGATGATCGGCAGGAGCAGATCGAGGGTGTAGAAGACCGCGTTGAACTTCGGAGCCTCGCCCGCCTTCAACGGGGCCGGGTGGTCCAGCTCGTAGGCGACCGATCCGATAGCGAGAAGCGACAGCAGCCATACGGCGGCCCGCAGCGGGCGGAAGCCGTAGCCGACGGTGGCGTCCTGGGCGTAGCCCCACAGCCGCCCGAACCACGGGAGTGTGGCGCGGCGGCGGCGCTGCTTGGCCAACTGGACGAGCCGGGCCGCGTCGTCGTCGCCGATCCTGCGGTACGCGGCGGTCAACTGCTCGTAGGAGTGCGGGATGAACCCGTCGGTGTCCCGCGCGAGCACGGGCAGCCGGTCCGGGGCCGGGAGATGGGAGAGCAGCGAGGTGTAGGTCAGGTTGTTGAGGCGTACCTGGTCGGGGACCACATCGGGTTCCACGAGCAGCACCTCGATCTGGGAGCGCCGTAAATTGAGAACACCCTCCATGCGCGGGCTGTTGCGCAGCCAGAGCTCTCCTATGACGCAACTGCTCGCCCGCAGCGCCGTACCGCCGGGATTCGCGATGCGCGTGTACGAGAGGTCCAGGCGGCCCGCTATGCGAGCGCCCCGCATCTCCAACCGGCCTTGCACATGCGCGCGCCGTATCTCGACGTCGGCCTCCGCCGTGAGCGTCTCCGCGCTGAGGGCGATGCCGCCGCCGGGTCGCTCGAAGTGTGCTTGGTTGAGGTTGAGCGACCCGGCGACCTTGGCACCGGCCAGCCATACCTCACCGCGCGCCCGTAACCCCGGCGCGCACAACTCCTCGCCGATCTCGGCCTGGTTGAGCCGCAGCGCCGGTTCGCCGTCCGGTGCGGTCACCTCGGTGCGTTCCATGAAGAGGGTCCCGGAGATCTGCGCCCCGGTGAGCCGTACCGGCCCCCGGAACCGGCAGTCCGTCAGCCGCACCCCTCCGTCGACCCGGACCCGCGCCGAACGCAGGCCCGGGAGCACGGACTTGGTGAGATTGAGGTAGCTCAGCTGGGCGCCGGAGAAGTCGGGGGTCTCCTCGAAGTGGCAGTCGCTGAGGCGGATGACGCTGTCGACCGTCGCGTACTTCAGATCCAGGGCGCCGGTGAGCCGTGCGCCCCGGATCTTGAGGGCGGCGACCTCGCCCTCCTGCCGGGGTGCCGTGAGCAGCAGAGTCCGCAGGACGCTCGCCCGCACCGTGCCGGGTTCGGCACCGAAATCCACCGACGCACCCCGGGGAAAGGCCTCCCACACACGTCGTTCCGCCGGGCTCAGATCGTTGATCGTCATCACCCGGGACTCTCACCCGGCACCGTTGTAACTGTCAACCACGCCTTGTCTAGTGGCCCCATGCCTCCCCGTGGGCGCGATGAGCATCCGTCAGGCCGTTCACGAAGAAGCGCTCGTAGTACTCGTTCTCGACGTGATGGATCTGGAGCCAGACGCCGGGGACGTGGATCGCGTCCGTGTGGGCCGGGAAGCGGCCGTGCGTGCGGATGATGTACTCGCAGACGTCCCGCGCGCAGTCGATCACCCGCTGGTCGTACTCGCTGGCCTCGGTGAGATAGCGCTGCCCGTAGTCCTCGCGGTAGATCCGGGTGAAGACGTCCCGGTCGGTGTAGATGCCGTCGCGGCCGAACTTCTTGTCGATGATCTTCCCGACCGCGTCCGACATGGTCGGGTACGCGGGCGGGCACGCGGCGGCGATGAGTGTGGCGCCGTCGGGGGAGCGGAGGCCGACCGGGTGCGAGCGCACGGTGGCGTACTTCGGCAGCGGAATGTGCCAGCGCCACAGGTCGGCGAGTTTCCAACGCGGGGTGACGAAGTCGAAGCCGAGCATCCTGCCGTAGGCCCGGGAGAACTTCGGGTCGCCGAGGGCGATCTGTGGGTGGATGGAGGCGTGGATCCAGGCGCCCAGGCCCATCGCCTCGGCGGTGAGCATCAGGTTCTGCAGCAGCAGGTCCGCCTCGATCTGGGTACGCATGGGCCCGAGGGCCCCGAGCGGCAGCTTCAGGTCCTTGTTGAGGAAGCCGTTCCTGACCCACTTCTTCACCCCGGCCGCGCGGTAGAAGTTGCGGTCGTCCACGAAGGTGGGGCGGGCCCCGTCCGGCTGCGTGAGCAGATACATCAGGGCGTTGACGTACTGGTGGGAGAGGTCGACCACCGGGAACAGCAGGGTGGTTCCGGGCAGGTTGGACAGGAAGCGGTTCGAGTCGAGGTACGCCGGGAAGTCCCGCCCGCCCACCGCGACGTCCAGGCGTTTGTCCAGGACCTTCACCTTGGCCTGGCGCGCCCGCGCCACCAGGGTTTCGGCGTCGAAGGGCTCGTACGGCGCGGGCTCAAGCCTGCGCAGGAAGTAGGTGCCCGTGTCGTTGACGAGGAAGAAGTGGGTGCCCTGCGCGTTGTCGGGGCTCCCGGCGGTGCGGCCCGCCATCGTCAGGTTGGGCTTGGACATGATCGGCGTGCCGTTGTCCGGGTCCTCGAAGGGCCGGTCGGGCATGGTCAGCCCGGTGGAGCCGGTGATCGCGATGAGCACCGCCTCCTCCAGCTCGGACAAGGGCTCCGCCTGGTTGCGGGAGGTGTAGGTCATGGTCCCGGCGGACACGTTGGCGCCCCGGCTGACGCGGTGCGTACGGCGCCGCCACACCGTGCGGAGCAGCGGGCGCCCGAAGAGGTCGGCGAGTCCGGGGTGCGTGGTGGCGGTACCGGTTCCGGTACCGGCCAGGGCCGGCCCTCCGTCGTACGCGGCCCCATCGAACCCGGTCCCGTCGTACGCGGCCCCGCCGAACGGCTCCTCGGCCGCGGGCACACCGGACTGGTTGTCGGTGAATGTCATTCCGTTCCCCCGTTGTGTTCCGGACCCGGGGCCCCCGCCCCGGGTCGTGTGTCACGGCGTCATGGCGAACCGCCGTTGTCGCCGTTGTCCCCGTTGTCGCTCGTCGGCCGCACCGTCCGCCACGGCGCGAACGCGCTCGCCCCGCGGGGCAGCAGCGGCGCCAGCTCCGGGCAGTGGCGCAGGACGACGGAGTTCATGCCGCCCTTCTCGACCCAGTCGATGCCGAGCGGTGTGTAGACCTCCGGCCGGTAGTCGACCGTCAGGAACCGGTCGCTCTGCAGGCGCCGGCTGGCCATCAGGATGAAGATCCGGAACGCGGTGTCGCTGAAGCCGAAGCCCGCCGGCGGGTTCTCCGCGAACAGCCCGACCACCGTGTCGATCTCGTCGACATCGCGGTAGACGTCCTTCAGCCGCGCCAGCGTCTCCGCGTTCTCCGTCAGCTCCTCGAACGAACGGATCCGCCCCTTGTGCAGCCCCGCCCGGAAGTCGTTGTAACGCGGCACGCCCCGCCGGCGCGTCCGCACGAGGTCGACGACCGACAGGTCGACGATCTCCCCGTCACGCTCGAACCGCTGCAGTGCGCGCGGGAAGTTGTGCAGGGTGATCGCGCCCGGGTGGGCGATCCCGAACGAGTACAGCGAGTTCGCCAGCCCCGTCTTGCGGATCTGTGTCTCGGCCGCACCGCCCTGGATGTCCAGGAACCCGACCGTCTCCAGCCGCCGCCCGAACTGGTGCTCGCGCAGCTCGTAGTCGTCCGGGATCAGCGGATGCATGCGGTAGACGGTGACGAAGTCCTCGGTGAGGGAGTACGGCGCCGCGTGGTGGTCCGGCAGTGTCTTCGGGATGCCGGTCAGCGAGTGCGCCTCGAACAGCCAAATGCCCAGCCGGTTGAGCCAGTTCTTCGGCGGGCCGGACCAGTTGGTGCGCAGGGCGACGTCGATCGCCTCGGTGGCGAGGATCGCCGGCGTCCACTCCACGGTGTGGATCTTGGCGATCAGCGCGGACACCACCAGGCGGGCCGTCTGGTAGATCCGCTCCTCGCTCATCGTCGGGTACTCGGCGCGCAGGGCGTCGCACACCGCGTTGTGTTCGCGGGCGAACAGCGTGTGCATCGCGCTGAGCCCCATCCACCAGCTCTCGTTGAACCCGGTGAGCGGAATGCCGTTGCCGCTCACCGGCAAGTGGCCGTCCTCCAGGCGGAGTCTGGCGCTTCCGTCCGGCTCGCGCAGGAAACGGGCGGTCTGCTCGTCCCCGCCGTACACCTCGGAGCCGTCCCACCAGTGCGAGGCGCTGTTGGCGAACAGGATCGGCGGCTCGCCGGGCCGTTCGATGCCCTCGTTCTCCGCGAACCGCATCACGTTCTCGGCCGGCCCGTTCGGTGTGTTCTGCCAGCCGCCGCCGTGACCGGGCGGCAGCGGCACCTCGACGCTGCGGTCGCCGGGCTTGTGGCGGCGATGGTTGACCCAGTCGTGCACCTGGAACTGGATCCACGCCGCCGCCAGCACATTGAGCGAGGTCGCCGGCACGAAGCTCTCGCGGTGCAACAGCTGTTGGCTGACGGTGACCGGGTTCGGCGTGTCGAAGAGGTCCGGCCGGTAGTCGGGTTTCAGGTTCCGCCCGAACGCGGCACCCACGGCCCCCATCTTGGGATCCGACAGATCGTTGTACGTCCCGTCGTACGACCGCTCCGTGCGCAGCCGCTCGGGGATCGGCTCCGGCACGGGCTGGGCCTGCGGCGGCGCCTCGCGCACCTCGGTGTCGATCAGGTTCAGCCGGCGCAGCACCTTCCGCAGGAACACCAGGTTCAGCAGGCTCAGCGACAGCGGCAACCGATGCCAGGGCACGACGCGGTTCAGCAGCCCGATGAGGGCGCCCGTGGGACGGCCGAGCACCCTGTTGCGCAAGGGTTCCTCGGTGACGAAGCGCAGCCCGAGGCGATGGGCGCCGCTCGCCTGGTACCCGGCCTTCCGCGCCCGGTTGATGTTTCCCAGTGGCCGGAAATCGTCGGTCGTGTACCAGGGGTTGAACGTCAGCTCCTCGATCCGCCGCGCCGCCGCCCGTGCCTCGGCGCCGTCCAGCTCCTGGCTCGGGATGGTGAGCCGGGCGATCGGCACCGCCGGCGCCACCGCGTCCTTCCACTCCACCGCCGCGTCCTCGATCGGCGTGCGCCGCTCATCCACGTACCGCTGGACGCACAGATCGAACGCCACATCCGCCTGGCCGAGCCGCCGCGCGAACTCGCGGTGCAGGAGGTCGGGGTCCCGGCGGTCGGGCGAGGGTGCCGACGGCGTACCGGGCGCGGGCCGCAGCAGATAGCGCACGGGCCCCGCCCCACCCCAGAGGATGGCCCCTCGGCTCCAATAGGTCTCGTTGGCAAGGGAGTTGACGGTACGTCGGGTCGCCGCCCGCACATTGCGCCGCATCCGCGTGGCCGTACTCCACCCCACCGCCAACGGCAGCTTCACCAGCAGCCCGAACGCCTTCTGCAACGGACTCCGCGCCCCCGCCATGGCCTTGGCGAACGCCACGAACTCCCGCGCGTCGTTCGCGTGCGAGACCGGGAAACTGGTGGCCAGCAGGTCATGGCTCTCGCCCTCCGACACCCGCACGCGCACGGCCGCGCCCCGCAGGTCGGGCGAACCGTCGCCCTGCCGGATACCGCTCGCGTTCGACAGCCGTACCGTCGCCGGATAGTCGGCGCCGGGCTGCGCGAAACCGATCCGCAGTGCCTCGGGGAGGTCGTCGTGGAAGCGCAGCCGCGCGTTCTCGACCGCCACCGGGGCCTTCGCGTGGAACGCCCGCGTGATCCCGCCGCCCCCGGCACGCCGGTTCCTGGCCTGGACCTTCATCAGCTCCCGGGCCAACCGCTCGAAGACGAGCCGCTCGGCCTCGGGGCTGCCGCCTTCGTACCGCTCGTACTGCTGATGGTGCTGCCCGGTCTCGGCCATCGGCTCGTTTCCTTCGTACGGACGCGTACGGATGCGTACGGGATGCATACGGGACAGGGGCCGCACGCTACCGGCGGCAGGGTTCGGCCACAGCGACAGTTCACGCCATGTACACATCTGACAATAATGAGGATGACCCTCGCAATCCGGCATGTCGTGGGAGTGTTCGAACGGGTGTTGGATCCGTCGTGCAAGTCAGGAGCTCGCCGGGGGTAGCGTGCTCGGCATGACGGCTGCGGGCGAGGCAAGAGGCGATGCGCCGAACGGGGAAGCACTGGTCGGCGGCACGGTGAACGCCGGGGCGGTCTTCCGGCAGGGTTCCGTGGTCGACCGCCCGGCGCCGCGCACCGCGCCCGCCCTCCACACCCACCTCCGCGCGCTGCGGCGGCATGGCTTCGAAGGAGCCCCGCTTCCCGTCCGCCTCACCTCGGACGGCCGTGAGCAGCTGACCTTCGTGCCCGGTGAGGTGGCGCTGCCGCCGTTCCCCTCCTGGGCGTTGACGGAGCCGGCGCTCGCGTCCGTGGGGAAGCTGCTGCGACGCCTGCACGAGGCGAGCGCCGCCGTCCCCGTGGACACCCGGGCGGACTGGCCCCGGGACCTGGCCGACCCGGAGGGCGGAACGCTGCTGTGCCACAACGACGTCTGCCCCGACAACGTCGTCTTCCGCGACGGCCGCGCCGTCACCCTCATCGACTTCGACCTCGCGGCACCGGGCCGCCCCCTCTGGGACGTCGCGATGGCGGCCCGCTACTGGATCCCGATGCTGGACCCCGCGTCGGCGGCGGCCCTCTATCCGGGCGGCCCGCTGGACGTACCGCTCCGACTACGCGTCCTCGCCGACAGCTACGGCCTCTCCGCACGGGAACGCGTGGAGCTGCCCCACGTCGTCGAACAGGCCACGGAGGTCTGCCGGTCCTTCGTCGCCGCCCGCGTGGCCGAGGGCGACACCGTCTACCGCCGGATGCTGGCGGAGCGCGGCGGCTGGGACCGCTGGGCCCGGATCCAGCGTTGGCTGACCAGGGAGCGGCGCACTTTCACCGCCGTGCTCCAGCCCTGAAGACCTTCCCCGCGCCCCTTCAGGTGCGCGGGGAACCGCGCGAGCAACCAGGCCCTACTCCCTGGACTCGACCGCGTGGCCGCCGAACTGGTTGCGGAGGGCGGCGATCATCTTCATCTGGGGGGAGTCGTCCTGCCGGGAGGCGAAGCGGGCGAACAGCGACGCCGTGATCGCCGGCAGCGGCACCGCGTGGTCGATGGCGGCCTCGACCGTCCACCGCCCCTCACCCGAGTCCTCCGCGTACCCGCGCAGCTTCTTCAAGTGCTCGTCCTGGTCAAGGGCATTGACGGCGAGGTCGAGCAGCCAGGACCGGATGACCGTCCCCTCCTGCCAGGACCGGAACACCTCGCGGACGTCCGTGACGGACTCCACGGTCTCCAGCAGCTCCCACCCCTCGGCGTACGCCTGCATCATGGCGTACTCGATGCCGTTGTGGACCATCTTCGAGAAGTGCCCGGCACCGACCTTGCCGGCGTGGACATAGCCGTACGGCCCCTCCGGTTTGAGCGCCTCGAAGATCGGCTGGAGCCGCTCGACGTGCTCCTTGTCGCCGCCGACCATCAGGGCGTAGCCGTTCTGGAGGCCCCACACACCACCGGAGACGCCCGCGTCGACGAAGCCGATGCCCTGCGCGCCCAGCTCGGCCGCGTGCTTCTCGTCGTCCGTCCAGCGGGAGTTGCCGCCGTCGACGACCGTGTCGCCGGGGGAGAGCAGGCCGGCCAGCTCGTCGACGACGGACTGCGTGGCGGCGCCCGCCGGGACCATCACCCACACCACCCGCGGGCCGTCGAGACCCGCCACCAACTCGGCCAGGCTCCCCACGTCGGAGACGTCGGGGTTGCGGTCGTAGCCGACGACGGTGTGGCCGGCGCGGCGGATCCGCTCGCGCATGTTGCCGCCCATCTTGCCGAGGCCAATGAGTCCCAGCTGCATGTCGGTTCACCTGTTTCTTGCGAGGAGGCCCCGGCGTTCACGCCGGGGAGGAATCGTATTCGGGTGCCGCGACGTGGAGCGTCGCCGTATCCGGTTCAGGGTGCGGAGCGCCCGTACGGCTGTCAGGCGCCGCCGGGGTGATGTGAACGGGTGTTCCCGCGGTCGCTGGTTGGGGTGGTGGCTATGGGATCGGGGTACATGCGTGCGGCGGTCGTACATATGGTCCTTCGAAGAGTTCGGGATTTCGTGGTGTCCCGGCCGGGGGCTGTGAGGGGGCGAGATGGCGCAGGTGGGGGCGGCTGCGGAGGCCGGGTGTGCCCGTTACACCTACCGGCTGCGTGTGTCGTCCGCTGCCCGCACGGCCCTGGCGGCGGAGTGGGACCGGTGCCGGTGGGTGTGGAACGGTGCGACACGAGGTCGCTCCAATCAAGTGGGGGCAAC
>NZ_VTHJ01000026.1:0-60503 GCF_008386495.1 Streptomyces tailanensis
GCGGCTCCATCCTCTGGCTACGCAGCCTGCCAGCCCTCCCGTGATCTCAACTCAGAACAGGCCCTAGTTCCGGATCAGCGGCAGTTCTTCGTCGACACGCTGCTCGCGTACGAAGCCGCGGTCGGCGGCGAGGGGCAGGGCTGAACCGAGCCCTGCCCCGCGCACCCGGCCGGCGAATTGAGCCCGCAGGCGCCTTCTGGCAGATCCGTCTCGGCGACACGCTGTGAAACGAGGCGTGCCGCTGGGCCAGATGAGACGGAACTGCCAAATACCGAGTGCCGACTCAGTTCAGCTGCCGCAGCCGTCGCCCTCGGCTCTCGGCGACCCGGAGGGCATCACTGAGCGCCTCGGTCAAGCGCTCGGCGAGGAAGCGGAGTTCGCCGGGCGGGGCGCCCGGAAGCATGTCCCGGGCGTGCCCGATGAGTTCCGCACCCATGCCGAGCTGGATGGACTCGGTGGCGTCGGCCAGGCGTGTCACCGGCCCACCCTGTTCGTCGCTGACCAAGAAGCAGGGCTTGTCCTCGACGTCGGACCAGGGCAACAGGCGTGCCTCACGCGGCGGTTCTGGTACTGCCGCCTCCTCGTTTCCCATCAGGCGACCTCCACCCCGTGAATCCAGCACGACCCGGGCATGTCCAGCCCCATCGTGGCCATGGCCAACTCCCGCCGCCGCTGGCGTTGTTCGTGGACGGTGACGTAGGGACGTACGGCGATGGTGGCGGCGCCGTCGAACTCCTCGTGCAGTCCGTACGGAGACCGGTGCGCGGGGAGCGGGGTGCAGGGCGGAGGGGGTGGAGCGGTGAACGTGGGGCGCGGGTGGAATGCGGCGGCACGGTGTCTGCCGCGCGGCTTGGGCAGCAGGCTCAGCCAGGCGGTGAGGCTGCGGATAAGGTCGGTCATGTCATCAGCTCCGTTCCAGGTTCGGCTGGTGTCCGCGCCCCCGGACGGCTTGCTCCCGTCGCGGGGGTTTCACGTCTTTTCATGGGTCTCGATGGCACTGGAGCGTCCAGTGCGAGGCTAGCTTATCGCTATTCGTGAATAGTAGAGAGATTTTTGCTGGGATGCCTCGCCAAGTCGCTTACCGTGTAAACCAGCAAGGCTGCACCGTCGGTCACAGGGAGAGGACGTCATGAGCGCGAACAGGTGGACCAGCACCTCGATGCCGTATCTGACGCCGTGGGAGAAGGGCCACGGAGATGCCTGGGGCGCCGATGCGGCAGCCCAGGGCCGCAGGGGTACTCAGCGGATCGTGTTCGCCGGTGAGGTGCCCGCCCCCGCCGAGGTGGCGCGGCTGTTCGGGCTTGCGGAGGGGGAGCCGGTCGTCGTACGCCGTCGCGTGATCCTCCTCGATGACCAGCCCAACGAACTGACCGACACCTACTACCCTGCCGACATTGCCCGGGGTACCGGGCTGGCGGGAACGGCCAAGATTCGCGGCGGAGCCGTCACGCTGCTCGCCGAACTCGGGTACGTCGGCGCCCTCGTCCGCGAGGACGTGACGGCCGACGTGCCGAGTGAGGAGGAGCAGGAGGCCTTGCGGACCGCCCCGCACGAGCCGGTGCTGCGGCTGACGAGGGTGACTCTGGACCGTGACGAACGGCCGATCCAGGTAGACCGCATGGTGATGCCCGCCCTGCGACAGCGGCTGCGCTATGAGATCGACCTGGCGAACGGGAGAGGATGACCGTGCCCAAGGCCGAGCCCGACGCCCCCGACCGCCGTTCGCTGCACGAGCGGATCGCAGCCGACCTGCGGGACGACATCATGAGCGGCGAGCTTCCGCCAGGGGCCAAGCTGCCGTCCACCATTCACCTCAAGGCCCGCTTCGACGCCTCCAACGCTACGGTGCAGAAGGCCCTGCAACTCCTCAAGGACGAACGCCTGGTGGTCGGGCGGGCGGGAGCCGCGGTCACCGTCCGGGAACATCGGCAGCGGACCATGCGGCCGGCCTCCTTCATGACACCGGCCGCGCCCGGAGAGCCGTATCGCTGGCTCACGGAGGCGGCGAAGCGCGGGAGCAGCACCCGCAGCACGCTCCTCGACGTCGCGGAGAGCCGGCCGCCCGCCGACGTCCGTACCGCTCTCGGCCTACCGGATGATGGGCCGGCCCTGCTCCGCAGCCAGATCCTCTCCATCGACGATGAGCCAGTCGAACTCGTCAGGTCGTACTACCCGTTGGACATCGCCCGCGGTACGGCGATGACGGTACGCCGCAGGATCAAGGGCGGAACCCCCGCGCTTCTGGCCGAACTCGGCTACCCGCCCCGCCTCAGCGTCGACCGTGTCTCCGCCAGGATCCCCACCCAGGACCAGTACCAGGCGCTGAACCTCCCCAGCAGTCTGCCGGTGCTGCGCACCCTCCGCGTCGTGTACAGCGACCACGACCGCCCCATCGAGGCGACGGTCATGGTGAAGGCAGGACACCTCTACGAGTTGCAGTACGAGTTCACGCCCGAGTGACAGGTTTGCGACGGCCACAGACTTCCCGCCCGTTTGCCTGCCGCGAGCGGGCCGGTGAGTCAGACCTGTGGCACAGGTCGCTGCTTTTCGAGCATCCTGTGCCCCTCGAAGGCGGCGGTCGCCGCGCCGAAGGCCGCTCCAGCAGCAGCGCCATTGCGTACAACGAGCAGGCAGTACACGGCGAATGCAACGGCCACCACGGTAGACAGCACAGCAGCCCACTCCGTAACGCGCAGGCCGAGCCTCACGTGCTCCGCTCGGATCGCTCTGCGCATCGCGGTCAGGTCCAACTGTTGGGCCCTCCAGAGCTGCGCACGCGCCGCGTGGCGAGCCACGACGCGTTTCCGTAGCTGCCAGAAGACCCTCAGCAAAAGCAGTGCCCCGAGGTGCCCGGCCGCCATCACCCCATTCAGATGGACCAGCCACCATGCACCGGCTGCTACGCCGTAGACCCCACCGACCAGGGCGGCGATGGATAGGAACGTAAGGGCCAAGTCGCCCAGCGCTCCTCGCGCGGCTTGGCGGACATCACTACGATTCATCGCGTTCCTCTACTGAACTGGACACCGGTTGATTGGGAGGAGCGGAAGGGCTTTGGGCGAGGGATCTTTGCCGAGATGAGTCGCTCGAAGCCCTTCGTTATTGACCTCAGCTGTTTTCCCACTGTTCTTCGGCTGTGGTGCCTTGGCATTGGATAGCACCGGCTGGGCGAGGGTGCCTACTGAGGGACGATCATGAACGTGTAGTGGCCGACGACATAAAGCGGCATCAGATGCCAGCCGGCCGCTGATTGCGACCAGACCATAGCTCCACGGAGCTGAGTAGCAGTGTGGCCTCCACGGCACTTTGAGGGATAAACGTGAGGCACGTCACACCCGCAGGTGAGTGCCCGCGCCTTTCGTCACCGTCAAAGTTGAGGCCACCGCATTGCCCCCTGGTCAACCCGCCGGTCACGAGGATTGCCAACCCGTCGAAGGGGCTGGGTTTTTTTGCCAAATCATTACCGAGGCAGAGAAGTGCCTAGTCAACTGCTATTGCAATACGCGTAGTTGACCTCGCTGAGTGTCGGGTGGGAGACGGTGTGAGGCTCGCGCCCGTAGCCCACGAAGCGCATGCCCTCACGTTGAATCGCTGCCCCCGAAAGCCCTTCGGGTGCCCCGTCTGAACCCGCACGGAACCCGGTTCGGCCACCAGGGGGAGTCTTCGGATTCCTATCACTCTCCGTAACGTTCTGTTGGGGCTTGCCGACATGGGCGCCGTACCCAGAGGCATCGGTTCCTGCCGCAGGCATCCGCCGCTACGAATCCGAGCGAGGCTTCAGGGTTCTCAGCACTCTCAGCGCCCTCACAGCCACACCCCAGCCCGCTGACGGAGTGCGTCCATAGCGTCGGCGGCATGACGGGAAACCAGGCAAAGCACAAGAGCAAAACGATCACTCGGCGCCGGGCGCTCGCGGTGACCGGGGGTACGGTCGCGGCCGGTGGGCTGGCGGTCGGGGGGTATCAGGCCGCGTTCGCGGATGAGACGACGGGCACCGCCGCGGCGACGGCCACGGCGTCGGCGACGAGCAGCAGCAGTAGTGAGTGCATGACGTTGATGACGAGCGTCACCGAGGGGCCGTATTACCTCGATAACGCGCTCGTCAGGAAGGACATCACCGAAGGCAAGAGCGGCGTTCCGCTGACGCTGCGGCTGACCGTCGTGGATGCCACCGACGGCTGTACGCCGGTGCCCGGCGCGGCCGTGGAGATCTGGCACTGCGACGCCTGGGGTTACTACTCCGGCTACACCACCGCCAACCCCGGCGGCTCGGCACCGGCCGAGAGCGAGGACGGCTCGACCGCCGACGACAACACGTACCTCCGCGGCTACCAGATCGCCAACGCCAACGGGGTCGTCAAGTTCGAGACGATCTTCCCCGGTTGGTACACCCCGCGCACCTGCCACATCCACGTGAAGGTGCACACCGGCGGCGAGAAGGAGGACGGCACCTACGAGGGCGGCAAGGTCAACTACACCGGCCAGTTCTTCTTCGACGACGAGATCGCCCAGGAGATCTTCACGCTCGAGCCCTACTCCCAGCACTCCGGCAGCTACACCACCCTCGACAACGACATGGTCTACGACGGCGGCGGTGCCTCCAGTGGCCTGCTCACCCTCAAGGCCGTGAAGACGGGCAACCCGGCCCGGGGCTACAAGGGCTTCCTCATCCTCGGCATCGACCCCGACGCCGAGAACACCGGCGCCGGCGGCGGCGGTGGCGGCGAGGGCGGTACGCCCCCGTCCGGCGAGCCCCCGGCGGATGCTCCGACGGACGCCGCGACCGACAGCGCATCCGCCTCCACGTCGGCCTCGGCCTCGTAAGGTACGCCGATGAGCAGCCGCGAGGACGAGACGCTCGCGCAGGCCGCGGTGGCCGCGCTGACATGGCAGCTGGAACTGACCCCCAAACCCGGTCTGCCCGACCCGCGCGACCTCGACGCGCGGGTCACCCGGCAGGACCACCGGGCCTTGCGCTGGTCGGCGAAGGCACTGATACCCGGCCTCGCGGCCATGGCGGCCTGCGCCCGCCGCAACGGCGCCCCGACGCCCGAACTCAGGGCCGAACTCGGAGCGATAGGGCGTTCCACCGAGCACTCGGTACAGCTCGCCGGGGGCGGTCATCGTGGCGCCACCTGGGTGCTCGGGCTCCTGGTCGCCGCGGCGGCGCTGGAGCCGGGCGCGCGCGGGCGCGAACTGGCCGCCACCGCGAAGCGGATCGCCGCCCACCCCGACCGCCGGGCGCCCAGGCGCCCTTCCCGGGGGTCCTCGGTCTCCGCGAAGTACGGGGCGGCCGGTGCCCGGGGTGAGGCCCGGGCCGGATTCCCCCATGTACGCCGGGCACTCGACGTCCTGGCCAGGGCCCGCTCCGCCGGCACGCCGGAGCCGTACGCCCGCCTCGACGCCCTCCTGACGGTCATGTCCACCCTCCAGGACACCGAGCTCCTCTACTCGGCCGGCCCCCATGGCCTCCGCCACGTCCAGTCCGGCGCCCGCGCTGTCCTGGACGCGGGCGGTACGACGACGGAGGCCGGCCGCGAGGCCCTCACCGCACTCGACACCGATCTCCAGGACCGGGGGTGGAAACCCAGAGGCAGCGGCTCCCTGCTGGCAGGAGCACTATTCGCGGACGCCCTGTAAACCGGGGGCGCCCCCGGTCTTTTAAGGGGCGCGGGGAACTGCGCGAGCAACCACACACGACCCGCACCCGACAACGCACCCAAGGGGGTCGAAGGGGCGCAGCCCCTGGATGGGGGAGGGACGGGTAGGGGCGGCGGGGGCGAAAACCCCAGGCAGCCCGAACGCACTCAGCCCGTGAGCCCCGCCATCCAAGCCTCAACCTCCCCCGACCGCCGAGGCAGCGCAGCGCTGAGGTTCCGGTTCCCCTCCTCCGTCACCAGGATGTCGTCCTCGATCCGGACGCCGATCCCCCGGTACTCCTCGGGCACGGTCAGGTCGTCCGCCTGGAAGTACAGCCCGGGCTCGACGGTCAGCACCATCCCCGGCTCCAACGTCCCGTCGACGTACGCCTCCACCCGCGCCGCCGCGCAGTCGTGGACGTCCATGCCGAGCATGTGCCCGGTGCCGTGCAGCGTCCACCGCCGCTGCAACCCCAGCTCCAGCACGCGCTCCACGGGCCCTTCCACGAGCCCCCACTCCACCAGCCGCCCGGCCAGCACCCGCTGGGCCGCGTCGTGGAAGTCGCGGTACTTGCCACCGGGCTTGACCGCCGCGATGCCGGCCTCCTGGGCGTCGTACACGGCGTCGTAGATCTTCTTCTGGATCTCGCTGTACCTGCCGTTGATCGGCAGCGTGCGCGTGACGTCGGCGGTGTAGTACGTGTGGGTCTCGACGCCCGCGTCGAGCAGAAGCAGGTCACCCGAGCGCACCGGGCCGTCGTTGCGGACCCAGTGCAGCGTGCAGGCGTGCGGGCCGGCGGCGCAGATGGAGCCGTAGCCGACATCGTTGCCCTCGACGCGGGCCCGCAGGAAGAACGTTCCCTCGATATAGCGCTCCGAGGTCGCCTCGGCCTTGTCGAGCACGCGTACGACGTCCTCGAAGCCGCGCACTGTCGAGTCGACCGCCTTCTGCAGCTCGCCGATCTCGAACTCGTCCTTGACCAGCCGTGCCTCGGAGAGGAAGACCCGCAGCTCGTCGTCGCGCTCACCGGTGACCTTGTCGGTGAGCGCGGCCTCGATGCCCGCGTCGTACCCGCGTACGACCCGGATGGGGCCGGTGGCCTCGCGCAGCTTGTCGGCCAGTTCGCGCACATCGGCGGCCGGGATGCCGTACAGCTTCTCCGCCTCGGTCAGCGAGTGCCGGCGGCCGACCCACAGCTCGCCCTGGCCGGACAGCCAGAACTCGCCGTTCTCGCGGTCGGAGCGCGGCAGCAGGTAGATCGTCGCCTCGTGGCCCTCACCCGCGGGCTCCAGGACCAGGACGCCGTCCTCGGTCTGGTTGCCGGTGAGGTACGCGTACTCGACCGACGCCCGGAAGGGGTACTCGGTGTCGTTCGAGCGGGTCTTGAGGTTGCCGGAGGGGATCACCAGGCGCTCGCCGGGGAAGCGCGCGGAGAGCGCGGCGCGGCGGGCGGCGGTCTCGGCGGCCTGGGCGATCGGCTGCAGATCGTGCAGCTCGGTGTCGGCCCAGCCGGACTTCATGTTCTCGGCCAGCTCGTCGGACACGCCCGGGTACAGGCCGTTCTTGCGCTGCTTGATGGGCTCCTCGGCTTCGGTGGCCTCGTTCTCCGGGGTCGCCGGCTCGAGCTCGTCCGCCACGGTCATCCTCCTAGGTACGGCACTGGACCCCGCCCATCGTACGGTCGTACGGGGCGGGGCCCAGGGCCGCGGGACCACTTACCGGTGGTCATCGGGTAGTCATGGGGAGGTCACTCGAAGCGTGCCGCCAGCAGCACCACGTCCTCCGCGCCACCCTCCCCCAGACTCGGCTTCGCTCGACCGGGAGGGACCCCCACGTCCCGCTCGTCCGGGAGCATGGCGCGCAGCACGTGGTCGGCGATCGCGCCGGGGTCGGTGCGCAGGGAGCGGGGCACGCCGGCCGCCGCCGCGTGGAGGCGGGCGAAGGCACGGTCGACGGGCTCGCCGGTGCGCTGGAGGAGGCCGTCGGTGTAGAGCAGGACGGTTTCTCCCGGCCCGGCGGTGAACTCGACGCTGGGCGCCTCCCAGCAGGCGAGCATGCCGAGCGGCGCCGACAGGGACGTCTCCACGTACTCCGTGCGCCGCGCGCCGATCACCAGCGGCGGGCTGTGCCCGGCCCCGGCGAGCGTGAGCTTGCGCAGCGCGGGCTCGACGTAGGCGAAGAGGGCCGTCGCGCTGCGGGCGGGCTCGGTCAGGCGCAGCAGCAGCTCCAGGTCGGACAGAACGGCGACCGGATCCTCGCCCTCCATCACGGCGTACGCGCGCAGGGAAGCCCGGAGCCGTCCCATCGCGGCGATCGCGCTGGGCCCCGACCCGGTCACCGAGCCGACCGCGAGGCCGAGCGCTGCGTCGGGCAGCGGCAGCGCGTCGTACCAGTCACCGCCGCCGCGCGGCCCGGTGCGGTGCCGGGCGGCGAGCTGGACGCCGGCGACCCGGGGCAGCCGGGAGGGGAGCAGTTCCTCGGCGATGGTCGCCATGCACGCGCGCGTGCGCTCGACCTCGACGAGCCGTGCCAGGTGCTCGGCGGCGTGGCGCGCGTACAGCCCGACGAGGTGACGCTGCCGCTCGACCGGCTCGGCGGGTTCGTCGTACAGCCATACGGCGGCGCCGATGCGGCCCGCGCCCTCGGTGGAGCCCCTGGTGGAGCCCTCGGTGGACAGGGGCAGCGCGTAGCTCGCCGCGTATCCGAGCCGGGCGGCGACCTCGCGGTGGCGGGGGTCGAGTCCGTCCTCGGCGAACAGATCGGGCTGGGCGATCTCGCCGTCACCGCCCGGCAGCCCGTCGAGGATGCGCCCGTACGGCAGGGAGCTGCGCGGCACGGTCTCCATGTGACCGAGGTCGGCGCGGCCGAGGCCGAGCCCGATGGTCCGGTCCGGGCCGAGTCCGTCCCCCGGCTCCAGTACGACGAGACCGCGCCGGGCGCCGACGAGGGCGGCTCCGGCGCGCAGTGCTTCGTCGAGGGCGCTGTCGAGTGAGTTCGTGCGGGTCAGCCGCTCGATGAGTTCGTGCAGTGTCGTGAGGTCGGAGACCCAGCCCGCCAGTCTGTCCTGGAGAACGGCTCCGGGGGCGGTGCCCGGTCCGGGGGCACCCGAACCTGTGACAGCAGTGGCCGATGGGGCGCCCGGGGCGGCAGACGTCGGCGCGACAGTGTGTGCGGGGGAGGGAACCGTTGAATCGATTCCAGCCACTTTCGGAGGGTGAGGGGCGTTCATGGTGTCCGGCTTTCCGACCGGTGCGTATTGCTCAAAAGCATCGCAAACCCCCATGTCATTCTGCGCCGCTAGCAGTGTCTCCACATGTACACGCACTCGTGAGGGGATGTCCAGCATTGTCCTGCTGGGATATCTGGTGTCCGTGAGGTGCTGTTGGACGTCTGTCGGTTTATTGTCCAGCCCTTTGAAAAAAGCAAAGTTGGCTTAAAAGTGTTGTGGGAAGCGGTGTATTGAGGTCGACTGGCCTTGTTCAACAGAGCGTCACAGCGGTCGTGATGGGTACGTACCCGGTGAAGGCCAGGGGCGGCGGAAGCCACCCGGAACCTGGTGACTGAGCCGGGCGTCCTATCCACCGACGACCGAGCCCCATCCTCCCGTGGCGGAGGCGGCGAGCACATGCGAGACGGCGAAACGCCAGGGCGCCGCCACCCCACGCCATGCCCATGCTTTTGACAGACGCAAGTCGACGCAGACGCAAGCGCAAGCGATGGACGCGGACGTAGCCAGAGTTCGACCCCCAGGGGTGCCCCTTACTTCCCGGGCTTCCCTTCGTCGTCGGGGCTCCCTTGTCCGCGACAGGGGTGTGATGCGCCAGTAGGTACGCACAGTGCAGTGAACGACACATGTTGTGATGTGACCCACAGTGTTGCCATGCGTGCAACGGAAAGGACGAGCGCTCATGCGCGAGATTCCCGGAAGGCGACGCAGGCTCCTGTCCAAGCGCAACGGCGGGAGGCCCGAGCTGCTCGAGCAGGCCCTGACGTTCGCGACGGAATGGCAGTGGCCCGTACTCCCGGGTGTGGCGCCGGACCCGCAGGGGCGCGCCCGCTGCGGCTGCCCGGACCCGGAGTGCGTGGTGCCCGGCGCTCACCCCTTCGACCCCGGCCTGCTCGCCGCCACCACGGATGAGCGCATGGTCCGCTGGTGGTGGACCAACCGGCCCACCGCGCCCATCGTGCTGGCCACCGGCGGCAAGGCCCCCTGCGCCGTGAGCCTGCCGGCCCTCGCCGCTTCCCGTGCCCTCGCCGCGCTCGACCGCACCGGGATGCGCCTCGGCCCCGTCGTCGCCGCCCCGCACCGCTGGGCGATCCTCGTCGCGCCGTACTCCATGGAGCAGTTGGGCGAGCTGCTCTACGCCAAGGACTTCGTCCCCGGCTCCCTCCGCTTCCACGGCGAGGGCGGCTATCTCGCCCTGCCTCCCTCCGAGACCGGTCACGGCCTGATCCGCTGGGAGCGCGCGCCGCTGCCCGGCTCGGCCGCGCCCTGGGTCCCCGACGTCGAGGCCGTGGTGGACGCGGTCATCGAAGCCCTCACTCGTACGGGTGTGAGCGCGCCCGAGTTCTGAGCGCGCCCGGCGCGGGCGGGGTCGGGCGCCCCCGGTCGGTCGTTATCTTCCGCACATGCAGCGTCTTCCCGGGGGCCACGGGGCCCCGCCACCGCGCGGCCGCCACAGCACTCCCTCGCACCACCGGAGCCACCGAGCACCGAAGCGGCCGCGTGGGGGGCCGGATGCGAGTGGGCACGGCGGGCCGGATCCACACGGGCACCGTAGGCCGGACAAGTCGGACAGGCCGGATCCGCGCAGGCTTCGGCTGGCGGGGCTGGTCGTCGCGGTGGCGGTCGCGCTGGGCCTGCCGCTCGTCGCGTCCGCCGTACCGATCGGCGACGCGGACGACGCCACGGCCCGCCGTACGTCCCACACGTCACGCACTTCCGAACGCGCCGACGTCGGTGGAGTCGCCGATGAGCTGGGCCTCGGTGGCACGGCCGAGGGTGAAGGGGCCGACGGCAAGACGAGCGACGGTCAGGACGCGGGGGACCCGGCCCGCTCGCACCCGCTGCTCGGCCTCGGACTCGCCACCGCCACCCGCTGCGGACCCGAACTCACCTCCCCCGACGGCATCGAGGCGCAGACGTGTGTCCTCACGCAGGGTGAGGAAACGTGGGCACGCACGTACTACCGCAACGCGACCGGACGGGAGCTGAGTTCGGTCCTCAGCATGATGGGCCCCGGCGACCGCACCGTACGCATGCACTGCGTCGTGGGCGCGGAGGACGAGCCGGGGGCGTGCGAGACACCGAGGGAGCGCACGCGGGGCGAGATGGGGGCGTACACGGCCGTGGCGGAGTTCGCGGCGCCCGATGGGAGAGGACCGCTGCTGCTGCGCTCAGGGAGCAACTCGGGCCCCTCGTAAGGCGGTTGACGCCGAGCGGGGTTCCGTACAGCGCGGGGGCCGCGGAACCCGGGCATGAAAAGACCCGGTTGCTGGCGACGGGGGATGCACCAGCAACCGGGCTAATGAAACCGTAACAAGAGATCGGCGGTTCGCAAATTCGATCTCGGCTATTCGGACACGAATTTGCCTGCCACGTAGGGAAGTTGTGACAGGAGTCACCACAATCCGAACGCACTCGATCAGCGGGCCGTCCTGACCGTCCGGTCGGCCCGCGACTCTGTGTCAGCTGAGCGTGACCTGCCGGTTGGTGAGTCCACCGCGCGCCCGACGCTCGTCCGCGGTGAGCGGGGACTCGTCGGCCAGGGCGGCGGCGAGACGCTCGGCGAACTCGGCCGCGGGCTTCTCGACGTCGTCCGCGCCGACCCCGCTGGGGAGGTCCCAGACCGGCACCGTGAGCCCGTGAGCACGGAAGGAGCCCACCAGACGGGTGCCCTCACCCAGGCTGGAACGGCCCGCCGCGTGCAGCCGCGCGAGAGCGTCCAGAAGCCGCTCCTCCGGATGCGGCATGACCCACCGCAGGTGGTTCTTCTCGGGGGTCTCGCACCAGTACGCCGCGTCCACGCCCGAGAGCTTCACGGTCGGGATGGCCGCCGAGTTGGCCCGCTCCAGGGAGGCGGTCACCTCCGGAGTCGCGTTCTCCGGGTCCGGAACCCAGAACTCGAACCCCGAGTGCACAACTGGCTCGAACGTGCCTTCGGGGTCGAGCAGATCCTGCAGTCGCGGACCGTCGGCCGGGGCGCGCCGGCCCTGCACCGGGGTGCCCGGCTCGGCGGCGAGCGCGCGCTGGAGGGTGTCGGCGAGGTCGCGGCTGATGTCGCCGGAGGCCGTGTCGTTCTGCAGGCCGATCAGCACCGAGCCGTCGTCGCGGCGCAGCGCGGGCCAGGCCATCGGCAGGACGGTGGCGAGCGTGACCGAGGGGACGCCCTCGGGGAGCGGGTCCCTCAGCTGCAGCTCGACGGTGGCGGCGGGCACCAGCTCGCGCAGCGCGACCCAGTCGCACTCGCCGGGCAGCCCCTCGAAGGGGCGGTGCACCAGCTCTGTCACCGCCTGCGCGGCGGCCCGGCCGTGACAGGCCTTGTAGCGGCGGCCGCTGCCGCAGGGGCACTGTTCGCGCGCGCCGACAACCGGAACCTGCCCATCGGCGCCTGCGGCGCCGACTCCACCGGTGCCCTGGGGGCGCTTGGCCTTCGTATGGGGTCGCTTCTTGGCCATCGTGGGTGTCTCCCGATCACGGCTCGTCTCGTACTGGCGCGAGCCTAGTCCCTCGTACGACGCCCGACGGGACCCCTGTGGACAACGCACCGAGTCGTCCCGGAACCGGCGGTTCGGGCCGGGTTGTTCAACACCTGGATGAGGGGGCGTTCGTGTCCCGGGCCGAGGGCGAGGTCATCGCCGTACGACTGCGGTCGGAGGCCGCGTCCGAGGCGGAGCGGCTGAAGCCGGAGGCATCGGAGACGCTGGGAGGAGGCGGCCGGGCGCCGCCGCGAGGCCGAGGAACTCCTCGGTGCCGCCCGGCAGGAGGCCGGGAGCGGCAGCGGGGCCGCGAGCAGAGCGAGGAGCGGCTGGCCTCGGCGCGTGCGCCGACCCGGGCGTGCCGAACTCGGTGCGCCCGTTCAGGTCACCGTCGGCCGGTGGTTTCGGCTCCGGCGGTCATGGCCGGTGGGCGCGGCTTCCGCCGCCGGGCCGGTGGCGCCGGTCCCGGGCGCGCCGCCCCGGCCGTCGGCCTCAGGTGTGTGGCTTCGGCCGTCGGCCTCGCTCGGTCAGTCCAGGTCATCGAACGCGTCGGCGAAGTCGGGGATCGTGGAGACCGACGGTGCGGTGATACGGGTGGCGAAGTCGTCGCGGCGGTGGGTGTGGCGTACGTCGTCCTGGACGACGACCCAGACGGTGACCTCGCCGCGGGCGTCGTCCCGTACGCCCCAGTCGTCGGCCAGTGCGGTGACGATGTTGAGCCCACGGCCGCCGTGGGCGGTGACCGAGGGCGTGGACGGAACCGGGCGGGTCGGACCACCGCCGTCCGTCACCTCGACCGTGAGCCGCCCCGAGGGGTCCACGCGCCAGGCGCAGCGCACGTCACCGTCGCCGGCGAAGGCGTCGCCCAGGGGCCTGCCGTGCTTGCAGGCATTGCTGAGCAGTTCGGAAAGGATCAGTAGGGCGTCGTCGATGACCGATTCCGCCACACCGCTGTCGCGTAGCTGGTCGCGCATGCGATGCCTTGCTTCCCCCACGCCCGCAGGGCCATGGGGTACGGCCATGCTCGACGACGTGGGCACCTCCTGTGCCACCACCAACGCCACCCCCGAGACCTCCTTCGCCCCACGCCACGGTGTGAATGCCCCATTGGACTGGACTGGAAACCGGCCGGGATGCGTGCTCTGACGCACTCCAAGCGTTCGAGTACGGACCGAACGCGCCGGTGCACTCCCCGTAATGAAGTGGCTGAATTTCGTCCCTAATATGCCGACTTCTCCTCCGGCTCAGGTCAGCCTTCTTGGCGGAATTCTTACCTCCGGCCGAGCGCCGTGCGGCAGCGGCGGTGGGGTCGGTGGGGGCCGGTGGCGTGCCCGGCGGCGTTCGCGGGGCTTCCCGGGTGTGAACAGCGGCGTGTTCGAATCGCGTTGTGGGCGGGGCGCTCCGCGACGTACTCAGCGGCCCAGTTGGTCGAGGACCGCGCGGGGGCGGTTGGTGATGATGGCGTCGACGCCCAGGCCGACGCAGAGGTCGACGTCCTCCGGTTCGTTCACGGTCCACACATGCACCTGGTGGCCGGCCTTCTTCAGGCGCTCGACGTACGCGGGGTGGTTGCGCACGATCCTGATGGAGGGGCCCGCGATGCGGACACCGGTCGGCAGCCGCCCGTCGCGCAGGCGGGGCGAGACGAACTGCATGAGGTAGACGGTCGGCAGCGTCGGGGACGCGGCCCGCACGCGGTGCAGTGACCGCGCCGAGAAGCTCATGATCCGTACCGACGACTCGGCGGCCGACGCCGGTGCGTCCAGCCCGAACCGCTTGAGCAGGACCAGAAGCCGCTCCTCGACCTGCCCCGCCCAGCGCGTGGGGTGCTTGGTCTCGATGGCCAGCTCCACCCGGCGGCCCGCGTCGGCGACGAGTTCGAGCAGGCGTTCAAGGGTGAGGACGGAGGTGTCGGCGCGGTCCTCCGGGGCGACCTCCCAGTCGGGGGCCTCGTCGCCGTTCTTCCAGGAGCCGAAGTCCAGGGCGGCGAGATCAGCGAGTTCCAGGGCGGAGACCGCGCCGCGGCCGTTGGACGTACGGTTGACGCGTCGGTCGTGGACACAGACGAGGTGGCCGTCCGCGGTCAGCCGGACATCACATTCGAGGGCGTCGGCACCGTCCTCGATCGCCTTCTTGTACGCGGCCAGGGTGTGCTCGGGGGCGTCCTCGGAGGCTCCGCGGTGGGCGACGACCTGAATCGGGAGCTGTCGTGCATGGGTCACCGCGTCATGGTGCCACCGTGGCGGGGTATGCGTGGGAGCGGTGGCGGTGTACGGCCACGCATGGCTAGGGCGATCTGGGCGGTACGCCTCTTTGGTCGCATAGATCCTATATAAAGGTCGGCCCCGGACGCACAGACACCGCTTATGGTGCCCTGACGGCTCGTGGGAAAAGCTGACCCCATACAAAAGTCACGCGCAGCCTCATGTGCGACCAAGAAGAACCAAGAAGAGTCGACCGCTACAGGTGACAGCCGTGGATCGAGGAGAAGAGCTGTGAGCACCGAGAACGAGGGCACCGCGGTACCCCCGGCCCCGTCCGCACCTCCCGTGCCGGTGGAAACTCCCGCTGCCTCCGCGCCGGCCCCGGCCCCGGCCCCGGCCCCCGAGCCGAGCCCGGCCCCGGCGGCCCCGGCGGGAACCACCGCTGAGAACGCGCCGACGGCCCCGATCCCCGCGGTCCCGCCGACCGCGCCGGAGGCGCCCACGGCGATACAGCCGACGGTCGCGGACCAGCCGCAGCAGCCCCAGGCGCAGCCGGATCTCGTGTCAACGGGGGCGCCCGGGTACGCGGCCGCCGCGGGCCAGGGGCAGGGGCATGGCTCCGAGTCCGGGTCCGGTGGGGGTTACGGCCAGGCACCCGGCCCGGTCGGCGGATCCTCCGCGCCCGACGCCGCCTGGCCGCCTCCCGCACCGCCCGCCGTCCCGTCGTACGCGGACGGCTCGTACGGGGACCACGGCGGCGCCGGAGGTTCCGGCGGGGACGGCGGCGGCTGGGGTTCCTCCTGGCAGCAGGCCCAGCAGCCGGCGCCCAAGCCGGCGGGCGGCAGGCGTGGCGGCCTGGTCGCGGCGGTGATCGTGGCCGCGCTGGTCGCGGGCGGAATCGGCGGCGGCCTCGGCTACACCCTGGCCGACCGCAACGACAACTCCACCGGCTCCACGACCGTTTCGGCCTCGCAGAGCGGCGGTGACGTCAAGCGAGCGGCCGGTACGGTCGCCGCCGTGGCCCAGGCGGCGCTGCCGAGCACGGTCACGATCGAGGCGTCGAGCAGCGACGGAAACGGCGGTACGGGTACCGGCTTCGTGTTCGACAGGGAAGGTCACATCGTCACCAACAACCACGTGGTGGCGGAAGCGGTCGAGGGCGGCAAGGTGTCGGTCACCTTCCCGAACGGCAAGAAGTACGACGCCGAGGTCGTAGGCCACGCGCAGGGCTACGACGTGGCGGTCATCAAGCTGAAGAACGCCCCGGCGGACCTCAAGCCGCTGACTCTCGGCGACTCGGACAAGGTGGCGGTGGGCGACTCCACGATCGCGATCGGCGCCCCCTTCGGCCTCAGCAACACGGTCACCACCGGCATCATCAGCGCCAAGAACCGCCCGGTGGCCTCCAGCGACGGCACTTCCAGCAGCAAGGCCTCCTACATGAGCGCCCTGCAGACCGACGCGTCGATCAACCCCGGCAACTCCGGTGGCCCGCTCCTCGACGCCCAGGGCAACGTCATCGGCATCAACTCGGCCATCCAGTCCGCCAGTAACGGCAGCTTCGGCTCCGGCCAGGCGGGCTCCATCGGCCTGGGCTTCGCGATCCCGATCAACCAGGCCAAGAACGTGGCCCAGCAGCTGATCAAGACGGGCAAGCCGGTGTACCCGGTGATCGGCGCCTCGGTCTCGCTGGAGGAGGGCACCGGCGGAGCGAAGATCACCGAGTCGGGCGAGAGCGGCGCGGACCCGATCACCGCGGGCGGTCCCGCCGACAAGGCCGGCCTGAAGCCCGGCGACGTCATCACCAAGCTCGACGACCACGTCATCGACAGCGGCCCCACCCTCATCGGCGAGATCTGGACCCACCTCCCCGGCGACAAGGTCACCCTGACCTACACCCGCGACGGCAAGACCCAGACAGCCGAGGTCACCCTCGGCGAACGCGAGGGCGACAGCTGAACGGTCTCGACTGGTCAGAAGGGGTGTCCCTCAATGGGGGACACCCCTTCTGACCTTCTGATGGCCCAGGCGGGCGCCAGCTGGGATGGCGGGCGCCAGCCGGGATCCCAGGGATCTCACGTCTCACGTGACGAGCAGCCGATTGAAGAACGACCGGTAGCGGCGTAGGGCCCCGCGCAGGTCCTCCGTGTCCACCTGCTCATCCTGTCCCCACTGGCCCTCCAGGTCCTTCTTGTGCTGGGCGAAGGTGGAGGCGAGGGTTTGCATGACGTCCGCAACCAGGGTGTCGGCGGCGTGCACGGCCTCACGGGGCTCGTCCACGAACTGACTCTGGATCTCCTGCCAACGGTCGCGGAAGCCCTGTTCCTCATCTTCCGCCAGCAGCCGCGGAGTCTCCTCGTCCGCGGTGTCAGAGGCGCCCGGGGTACCCGGCGCGGCGGCCCCACTGCCGGGTTCACCGGCGGTGGGCTCGTCAGCCAGGCTCTCCGTCTCGGCGGGCGCGCCGCTCTCACCCGGGTAGACCGGGGCTTGCGGGGAGGCCTCCTCCGTTTCTCCTGGTGTCACTTCGGCGGTGCCGGAGGGCTGGGCGAGGTCCTCGGTGGACAGGCCGGCGGTCGTGCGGTCCTTTTCCTCGTTGCTGTGCATGGGTGGTACCTCCATGCCGGGTCGTGTCGGCGTCAGGATGGGGCGGGCTGGGCCCGTCCGCCGTCAGAGAGCAGCTCGTCGAACACGGCGCGGTAGTGGACCATGGCACCGCGCAACTGCTCGGTCGTCGCCTGGCTGCGCGTACTGAGGGACTCCACCTCGTGCGCGGCGCGGTAGTGCTCCAGCGTGCGGCCGTGTTCCACCGAAAGGTCCTTCATCTGCTGCTCGAACCCCTCGGTCGGGTATCCGCGCTCGTGCATCAAAGAGGTCACCAGCCGGTCCGCGTCGTGCACGGCGTCCTCCGGCCGGTCCACGAACTCCTCCTGGACACTGGTCCACTCACGTGTGTAGCGATCCCGTGAGACGGGGGGCAGAGGTTTGATCTCCAGCGAGTCGTGCCTCTTCTCGCGGGCCCTGAGCTCACGCTCGCCGGCGAACCGGCTGTCCGAGCCCTCAACCGTCCGTTCGTACTCCGGGCCGAAGCGTTCGCGGAGGTGACGGCGTCGCATCATCAGTGAGACCGCTACGGCGGCCAGGGCAACCACCACGACGATCGGAATGATGATCGCCAGAAGCGTTCCTGTGGACATGGGGCGCAGCTCCTCATGGGAGTAGTGATATGCACCCTACTTTTTCCCATTTACCCGATATTTACCCTTCTTGTCAGTGATCAGATACTAGATCCTTTTATTCGGATCAATCTGATCGTCGGGCTGGAAGGTGTCGGTGCCTGACGCCCAGTGAGCGGGGATCGGGCTACCGCCCGGCGAGCCGGACGCTCTACCTCTGGTCCTGGGCACCCGTCTGACCGGAGAAAAATCTTGAGGGCCTATGCGTGACGCTCACCACATCCCTGTGGGCCGGCTTCAATGGTCGGCTGCCTCGCGCCAACGGGAGAGCGGTACTCGCTTGAGCTCCCAGGGCTCTGCGCTCTGACGGCAACCTTGTCGGCAACGACGGCACACAGAGACCGTTGATCACGACCACCAACGAAGGCCCCGCGAAAGGACCGGGGCCGGTACGCTGTACCCGCTCCGCCCGTGGTGGGCCGGGGTCGAGGTGGGTTGCCCGAGCGGCCTAAGGGAACGGTCTTGAAAACCGTCGTGGCAGCGATGTCACCGTGGGTTCAAATCCCACACCCACCGCCGCAGGTCAGAAGCTTGCAGGTCAGAAGGGGTGCCACTCTCCGGAGCGGCACCCCTTCCGCATGCACCCTGTCTCACCCTGACTCGCCTGTATCCCACCTTTGGCCAGTGCGTATGGGCCATCTGTGGGCCAGGAATCGCGCTACTCGTCGTCGGCCAGCCCCTTGGCGATCAGCCGGTTAGAGCGCCCTTGATCCCCCTTGAGAATCTTGGCGTAGAACCGGTAGAGCACCGCGATGCTGTGCCCGGCCCGCGCCGCGACCTCTGCGGGGTCCACCCCCGACTTGATCCAGAGGGAGATGCCGGCGTGCCGTAGCGAGTAGGGCACTTCCGCGAGCGGGGAGGCCGCTTCCTTCTCGGACAGGGCTTTGGTGCGGGCAGCACTCCAGAGATCGCAGTACTCGGTGGAACGGACACGGCCGCTTCTGGCCGCACGGAAGAGCCGACCGTCCGGGGCCGTCCCGTGCATCGCGATGTGGTCGCGCAGCATCTTCACCAGGACCGGCGGAATTGGCACGGGACGCGTAGCCCCACGGGCCCGACGCTTGAGCCCGCGCGCTTCGTACGACGCGCCGTCGTCCGTCCAGCCGCCGCCCACTTCCGGACGGCTCTCCCCGAGTAGCAACTCCCCCCACTGATCTGCTGAGTCGGCGGTGTCCGGCGGCAACGTGCAGTCTGCACGCTTCAACGACACGATCTCGCCGGGGCGCATAGCGGCGTAGTACAGGCAGCCGAAGAACGCGGTCAGGTGCTCACCACGCGGCCCCGAGTCCCGTACGGCCTCGATGAGCGCTCGGGCCAGCATGGGACCGGGCACGTACCGGAAATCGATCTCGTCGTCCGTCTCCGGTGGCTTCCAGTCGACGCGGGTGAGCGGGTTGGCGGACAACAGTCCCTTCTCTTCCACCGTGTACTTCAGGAAGTTGCTCAGGACCATGAGCTTTCGCCGCAAGGTGTTCTCAGCCGCCTTGCGGCCGTCCATTCGGCGGGAGAGCGCTTCCAGGGCGGGGCGGAGCAACTCCGGGTTTTCCAGGGCGTTCACCTGCATTGAGTGCTCCGAGAGCCACGTCAGGGCGGCACGGATGTCCGCCGGAGGTTCTTCGGCGACGTGGCGAGCGACCAACTCTCCTTCGGGGCCTGGCACCGCGCGGAACGCCCACTGGTAGAGCGCTGCCCGCAGAGTCTTGCTCTTCGGCGCCCCTCGGGTCGACGTGACGAGAGCCGGGACCACGACCGCGAGCGATTCACCGATGCTGGCCCGGTGCTTCGCGGCGGCGCGCGGCCACTTCATGAGCGCATACGTGACGGCGTGCTCGTACCAGGTCGGGGAGTTGAGGGCGGCCAGTTCACGCGCGGGCAGACCGGTGGTCTCGTCGAACTGCTCGCGGTCGCGCAGCGCGGCCATGAGTTCGGAACGGCGGCCATCTGCCTGGGTCTTGAGCTTGAAGCTTCTGGAGTGGGGACGGCGACCGACGCGCCAACGCAGTTCGAAGGGCTTGGGTCGGCCGGACCGCTTGCGGATGGACCAGACGTCAACGTCGTACGTGAGCATGTGTCTCCCATGAGCGAGGGGGCCCGCCACAGCGGGCCCCCTCGGTGAGGTGGTGTGAACTACGCGGCGCTCAGCTCGCAGCGGTCCCACCAGGCATCGAGGTCACGGCGGCTGACGCGGACTTGACCGTTGGGGAGCTTGCGGATGCGGGGCGCCTGCCCCCGGGCGCGCATGCGGTAGAAGGCGGCGCGACTCATGCCGATCTCTTCCAGGACTTCGCAGAGCTTGAGCATTTGTGGGCGTGCCACGGTGCGACTCCTTGCCGAAGCGTCGTGTCGGGGCTCTGGGCCCCTTCTGGGAAGTCCGCTACTTCCGCTACCGCCGCTACCGTGCAGGTCAGGGGCCTGTCGGAGGTAGCGGGAAGGGGTAGCGGTAGCGGATGGGTAGCGGTGGGGTAGCGGCTCGCGGCGGTGCTTGCCGCTACCCCGTTGGCGCAGGTCAGACCGCGTTTTCGGTGCCGGGTAGCGGAGGTAGCGGACTTTCCGGGGGTGGGGGGCAGTAGCGGGCCCACGCGTCCCGGAGATCGGCGGTGTAGTAGCCCTTGAGGACGCTCCCGGCGGTTTTGATATTGCGGGACGCGATGGGCTCGTTGTCGGCCGTCATGTACTCGGCGAGCGTCTTCGACAGGCGCCGGTTGTCGAGTGGCCTGCCGTGAAGGTCGGCCCACGGGGCGTCGTCCAGGGAGTTGAGCCGGTCCAGGATGGCGACGGTGGGCAGCCGGTCGATACCGACCATGACGTGGTCGCGGAGATCGGTCAGCAGTCGGATACCGACACTGCCCTTGTCGTTGGCCTTGGATGCGGTCACCAGCGTCACGCACGCGGCGCGGGCCCGGTCGGGCCAGTCGCCGCCGACCGCGTCGGCGATGGCGAGCAGGGGTTCCCATACGTCCGCCGGCCGGTCGGTGACTCCGTCTGGCATGTCGGGCCAGGCGCCCATGACGAACCCCCGGGCGTGCTCCGCCCACGCGGCGAGCCGGTCACGCAGGGCGTGGCCCTCCGCTTCGTGGACGCGGGCCCGGAAGGGTTCGATGCGCTCGTTTCGGGCCCGGCGGCGCATCCGGATCACGACCGAGCGAGTCATGATCGTGTCGGGCAGGTTGCCGAGTCCAGCGACAGCGACCCCCGCGTACGAGGGGAACGCCTGGACGGTTTGGTTGCCGCCGTCGCCGATGCACCGGTAGGTGACCCCGGTCCGGCGGTGCCCGGCGTTCAGGAAGCCGCGCAGTTCCTCGTTGTCTCCTGCCTTGGGGCCGAAGACCGTATCGATCTCGTCGAACAGGATCGTCGGTCGGCCGTTGGGGTTGGACACGGACCGGAACAGTGCGGCGGCGGACGCGTTGACGGCCGTCATGGGCTGTGGCACGAGGGTTTCCACGATCTCCAGCGCACGCGACTTCCCGGAGCCGGGTTCCGGGGAGAGGAAGGCGAGGCGGGGGGTGGAGTCGAAGCAGTCGAGTAGGTGGGCGTGGGCGTCCCACAGCGTGACGGCGACGTAGGCGGCTTCGGTGGGGAAGACGTTGAACCGGCGGTGGAAGGCTTCGACCTCGTTGAGCAGGGCCGCGCCGTCGATGGTGTCCGTCATGCTGCGGTCCTCCCTTCCTGCGGGTGGCGGAGCGGGCAGGCGTCGCGGTGGGCGGTGTGGTCGGTGATCAGGGCGAGCACGCGGCGGTGGCCGACGGCGCTGCGGTCCCGCCCGCACTGGCACTTCGAGGTGGCGGTGGGGGTCGCGCCGCGCGGCGCCACGATGTGCAGCCACGCCACGGGGTACCGGCCGTCACCGACCGGCCGGTCAGAGCGAACAGCAGAGGGGACGCCCTTACGGGCGGCGCCTGTCGGCTCGCCCACGGCCGTGGGTGGTGCGGCCGGTTCGGCGGTGCGCGGCTGGTCGGGGGTGGGTGTGGTGCTTTTACCTGCGGGGCGGGGCCAGGGGGCGGTCATGCCGTCCTCCGGGGCCAGGCGGTGCGGATGGAGTAGTCCAGGGCCTTGCGGATGGTGTTGCGGCACTCGGCCGGCGACAGTCCCGCCGACTCGCCCCCGCAGGTAAAAGCCGCTTCCACGTCGGCGCGGTCGAGGTCCCCCCACGCCACGAACCGGCCCACCGCCCGTACGGCGCGCAGCAGTTCGGCCTGCCGTCCGCCCTCGGACGTGGTGGCCACGGCCGCGACTTCGCGTCGTAGGACGGCGGTGGCGTACCGGTCGGTGTCGCGGGTGAGTGTGGGCAGAATCGGCACTGTGGCGGGCCTCTGAGGGGCAGTCAGGGCCTTTTGGAGCCATTCGGGCAGGTTTGCAACGGGTTGGTCGTCCAGTGCGGTGTACGGGCCTTGTGGGGTGGTGCTGCCGGGGGCGACGACTTGGCCGCCCCATGCGCGGGTGTCGACCTTGGGCGTGAGCGTGCCAGTGGTGTTGGTGAACCGGACCCCGTCCGGGGCGGTGAAGTACAGGTGTTCGCCGCCGCTGGGGGTCCGGATGCGGCGGGTGGCGGGGACGGTCTGTCCGGCGCGCTCGCAGAGCGCTTGGAAGTTGGCGGCGCCGTCAGGCGTGCCCTCTTCGTCTGTGGGCTTGAGCGTGTCGAGGTCGACGACCAGCAGACCGGCGGGGCCGGTGGCGATGCCGACGTTGAACGGGCCCGAAGCCCAGCACCGTTCGATGCGGGCGGGGTCGGTGGTGGCGCGCTGTTCGAACGTGCGGTGGCCGCCGGTGCAGTCGCCGGTGTGGGGGCATCGGCGTTCGCCGTGCAGGGCGGGGACCTTGCTGCGGGGGCGCAGGGGGATGACAGGCCAGTCGCGGGCGGCGGCGTCCAGTGCCGCGCGTAGCAGCGCGGGGCGGGGGGCATAGGTCATGCTGGGTGTCTCCAGTTCCTCGGTTGGGTGCTGGTTGGCAAGGGCGGCCCCGGATTCATTGGCGTGAGACGGGGGCCGCCCTTGGCGTAGCTAGGCGCCCTTGGAGCGGGCGAGGCGGAAGGTGATGCCGCCGACGCCGATCGGTCCGGCGGCGGTGGCGATGGCGGTGACAGCGTCGGCGGTGGCGTCGAGCAGCGTGCACAGCGCGACGACCAGGCCCCACGTGCCGAACGCGGCGGCCCCGGCGACGCCGAACGCGATCAGGACGCGGTGCCACGGGATGCTTGTGCTGTCGGCGGCCTGGACGACGATGACGACCGGGGCCCCGGTGGCTTCGGCGCGGCGCCAGTCGTCGGCGGGTATGTGCGGGGCGATGATCCCCGGCGGGTCACGGTGCGACATGCGGAATCCCTTCTCGCAGTCGTTCAGGGAGGCGGAAGCACCCCCTTGCGGGAGGCGTGTGGAGGGGGTTTCAGGGGTGCTGACCTGCACCCCTCCCTGCCTCCCTGGCTGATCATTCGTGCAGGTCAGGTGCAGGGGGGCGGGTCAGGGAGGGGTTCAGGGAGTTCTCCCTGCCTCCCTGACCCGTCCGGGGTCGGCTCCCTCTCATTCGGCGGTGGAAGCGGAACCCGTCTCGTCGCGGTTGGCGAGGGCGCGGGTGAGGCGGTCGCGGCCGATGACCATGACGCCGTCGGACTTGTAGGGCTCGGCGCCGGTGCCGTCCAGGACGCGCTTGAGGTCGATGAACGACCACTTGCCGTAGGCGTCCTCGTTCGCCAGCGCGAGCCGCTTGAGGACGTCCTGTGTGCGCACCCGCGCCGCGTCGCCGACCACTCCGGCGATGTCGGCGAGCGGGTCACGGTCCTCGCCCCGCTCGATCACGTGCAGGGTGGTGACGCCGTCGCGCAGCGCCTTGGCCCGGTCGGTGAGGGCTTCGGCCGCATCGTCGTCGATGTAGTGCGTCCGGACGGTGATGGACGCCTGTCCGGCCGGGATGGCGATGCCGTCGGAGGCGACGACCAGCGTTCCCCGGTCCAGGCCGGGCCGCAGCATGTTCGGGGCCGCGCCGCCGTCGACGGCCTTGTCCCCGAGCGCCATGCGGGCCTGCGACTCGGTGCCGAGCGCGAGGGAGGCGCGGGTGTGGGCGCCCTCGCGGACGAGCTTGGGAAGGTTCTGGTCGGTGGGGTCCTGCGTCCCCTGCCACATCAGGACGTTCACCGCACGCCCCTGATTGTGGATCTTACGGACGGCCATGAAGTACCGGGACTTGGCCTTGGAGCCGCCATACGGGCGCTTGTCCTCGTCCACGGCCGGGCACATGAACGCCACCTGCGCCTCGTCGACCAGCACG
This sequence comes from Streptomyces tailanensis, assembly GCF_008386495.1. Classification (GTDB taxonomy): domain Bacteria; phylum Actinomycetota; class Actinomycetes; order Streptomycetales; family Streptomycetaceae; genus Streptomyces; species Streptomyces tailanensis. The sequence goes on from NZ_VTHJ01000026.1 coordinate 24,038, forward strand.
ATCAGCGGCGGGAACACGGTGCCGGGCGGGGCCTGGATACGGCGGTTCATCTCCTCCACCGCACCCTCCACCATCTCGGTCACCTGGATCACGTGCTCATCCGTGGGGCCCTGGATCAAGGTGGTGGCCAGGCCGTCGAACATGGCCCAGTCACCCACGCCCTTGAGGTCGCCCATGAGGAACTGCACCGACTTGTCCAGCGCGACCCACAGCGCGAGGGAGCGCAGGGCGACGGTCTTGCCCTGGTTGGACAGACCGGTGATGAGCAGGTGGCGCTGGTACAGGCTCAGGCTCGCGGCGTCGCCCCGCAGGTCCTGCCCCCACGGAGCGCGGCCCTTGGCGTAGTCGGCGGTCATCGTCTCGTCCGTGACCAGCGGAGACGGCCCGATCGGCTCGTCCAGCGCCCCGGAGTCGGCCACCCACAGCCGCACCGTCCGCGCGGCCTGCGGGATGGTGATGAACACTTCGTGCTCGTGCCGGGTCAGGTTCTCCGCGAGCTTGCGCCGCCGGTTCTGCACCTCGATCGTCGACACCCCGGACGGCAAGGTCACGTCGACCTCGATGCCGCATCCGGCGATCCGGATCGGACCGAGCATGGAGGCGCCGGCGTCCCCCATGTCCTTGATGGCGTTGCGCAGCGCCGGGACGCCGAGGTCGCGCAGGGCCTTGACGACGATGGACGGGGTGATCGGCTCCCCCTCGCCCGACCGGACGTTCGCGGGCAGCGCCCACTGAGGTGCGGCCTGCTGCTTACGGCCGACCGACCATAGCGCGAGCAGCGCGAGGAACGGACCGATCGAGAGCGCCGGACCCCACACGACCTGGACGATCCGGATCAGCAGGGCGATGAAATCGATGGTGGCCGACAGCGGGGTGATGACGTCGCCGATGTCGCCGTTGTTGACGGCCATCACGACCCCGAGCGCGACCAGGACACCGATGCCCATGCCCGCACCGACGGCCACGCCCTTGGCCGCTTCCACCGGGGAGTGCAACAGATCCATGCGCCGGTGGTGACGGGCGGCACGGAAGCGCTGCAGCCGCTCCTCCCACTCCTCCGCCGCTTCCAGGTTCCCCGCGGCTTCCGCCGCACGGATCATCCGCTCGTAGCGGGCCCCGGTCTTGCCGTCCCAGGTGCGGCGGGCCACGATCCGCCCGCCGTTGAACGTGTAGGACCCATGCCGGGCCACCGCCCGCACCGTCGCCCCGGTCCGCTCATGCGTGACCGCACGCTTCACCGCGCGACCCGAGCGCACCCACAGCGGCACGATCGGCGCCGGCGCGGGGTCGGGGACGACGGTCAGCACCGTCGGCGCCGTGCCGTCGGCCGGGGGGTCGGTGGGCTTGTGGAGGTGAACGATGTTCTCAGACATGCTTGAACTGCTCCTGACTGCCCCCATCGGGGCGGGAGTTAAGTGGGAGTGCCGGGGTGGCCGTGTCCGTGGAAAGTCCCGGTCACCCCGGCGCGAGCGGTTGGGGCTGGTCAGAACCAGCCGGACTTTTTCTTGGCGGCCTTGGCGCGGGCGGCCTCGGTGATCAGGCGCTGACGCTCGCCGTGCAGCGCGGCCAGCTCCGCGTTCAGTCGCATCTCGGCGGCGGAGCCGATGGAGTCCATGCGGTCCTCGGCGCCGGTCGTGCTGCGGCCCTTGTGGACGCTGCGGGCGCCCTGGGCCATGGCGCGGGTCATCGACAGGCGTTCACGGCTGGTCAGCGGCCACCACTCGCCCCGCCGGACGGCTTCCAGCTTCTTCATGGTCCGCTGGATCTCGCGGTCAAGGCGGCGTATGTCGGCGTTGCCCATCAGAGGTTTCTCCTTGGGGAGGGAAAGGACTGCGGGGGTTGCTCAGGTCATGCACCAGCCGGAGTCACAGCCGGAGTCCCATTCGTCGAACGGGAGGGTGTCCACGCCGTCCGGGATCGCGGCGCGTAGCGGCCGGTTGAACCGGGTCAGCCACACGTGGTCTTTGCCGAGTTCGTCACGGCGGCGGTTGAGGAGTTCTTCGAGCCGACAGGCCCGCTCGAACAGCTCGGGTTCGTCTCGGCGCATGTCGTGCCAGGTCTCGGGGCGGTGGAAGGGGCAGAACCAGCACGACGACTTCGGCGGCACCGGCAGACCGGCCGCACGGATGATCCGCGCGCAGTCGATACGCCGGATACCGAGTTCAAGGAGCGGGTATTCGATGTGCTCGTGCGGCTCGCAGCGGCGTTTGTTCGCCCGGTGGATCTCATCCAGGCTGATGCCGATCCCGACCGTGGCCGACGCTTCCTGGCTCGCCCCACGGCGCTTGAGCTCGTCCCCGACGACCTTGATTTTGAACTGGGCCGTGCACGAGCGGGTGCCGGGGGCCCCGTTCGACATCCGCACCGGGATCTTCAACGACCGCGACCCCTCGCGGGTGAGGTCCTGGTACAGGGTGCGGACCTCACCCGTACGCTTCATCACCCGGTCCAGCACGATCAGTTCAATGCCGTGCGCCTTGGCGTAGGGGATGGCGTGCTGGTGCAGGTAGGCGAGGGTGCCGGGGTGCTCGGAGTCGTCCCCTACGTTGGCCATGAGGAACGTGCGGTAGTCCAGCTCACCCGTGGCCGCGAGGACCAGGGCGGCGGTGGACTGCACGCCCCCGCCGAAGCTGAACGACTTCACCTGTGTGGCAGCGGGCGCGCTCACGCGGCCACCCGCTTCCACGCAGCGCGTAGACGGACCTCGGAGGAGGAGTGACCGGCCGCGCGGAACCGGGCGGACATCTCGCGGTAGGACAGGGCGGGCGTCTGGCTGTGCCGGATCTCGTCCACCAGGACGTCCAGCGCCTCATCGGTGAGCGCGGGCCCCGTCTCCAGAGCGAGCGCGGACACCGGCTCGGTCGGCCCCCACACGGGCAGTTCCCACGTGGGTGTGACGCCGGGTGTGACGCGACTCGTCACGCTGGTCAGCGCCCTGCCGGTGTCCTCACCGTCCCGCGCCGCCTCAAGCGTCGACCACGCCCCCGCGAGGGTCTGAGCGGTCTTGGCCTGGACGCGTGCGACGCGGGCCCCGGCCTGCGTCACGGCCGTCAGCCGGGTCTCCTCGGTGGCCGCTTCCGCCCGCAGCCGGGCACGGGCCACGGCCGCCTCGTCGCGGGCTTCTTGCTGGATACCCCGGATCGCACCGAGCGCGACCGGGGTGAGCGCAGTCCGCTCCCACAGGCCATGCACGAGCCACAGCGCCTTTGCTGCCAGGGGCAGCCAGGCCACGGCCAGCCACGCGCCGGTGGAGTGGTCGGCGGTGAGGGCGTGGGCGACCAGGACGCCGGTGGCGACCAGGCCGAACGACCAGCCGACGGCGGTGACGGCGCGGTTGTGGTCGCCCTGCGCGGCGAGACGGCGCTCATAGGCGAGGGTGGCGAGCCATCCGCCGTCGATGCCGAGTCCGACGACCAGCGCGACGGGCCACGGCATCGCCGTGCCCAGCCACATCAGCACCACGGCCAGGGTGAGGACCATGGACACCGCCGTCATCGCGACGGCGGGAAGAACGGTCTTGCCCTTCATGCGGCACCCCCGTCCAGCGGCCGGATGTCGGCCGCAGCCATCAGCACCACCCGCACCGGGTGCGGGTGGTAGGCCGGGGTCGTGTCCTCACACCACTCCCACTCACCCCCGTCGGCGAGCCGGTAGCCGAGCGAGATCAGCGCCGCCGCCCGCTCCTCGACCGTCGGCACCGGCGTGGACGTGGGCCACGTGAACACGGGCCAGTCACCCACCCGCCCGGTCATCACCACGAACAACTGCCAGCACGGCCCGGCGGTCTTCTCCGGGGCCGTCGTGCCACAGCACCGCTCGCTGATCTGCGCCCGCAGCACCCGCCCGCTCATCGCGCACCGCCCACAGCGATCACAGCCGCGAGGGCGAGCAGCGCGCCGCCCGCGCACGTCAGGTCGACCGCGCGGCGCAGACCGGTGAACTTGGCGACCGCCAGCCGGGACAGACCCGCGATGTCCGCGCTCAGGGTGTCCTCGGACAGCGTGGCCGCGATCTCTTCAGCGGTCAGCGTCGCCCACAGCGGGAAGCCGTGGCGTCCCTTGATGTTGGGGCGCACCGACCGCAGCAGCAGACCCGCCGCCGCGACCAGCAGTACCATCCCGACCCCGCCCACGACGTGGGCGGGGAAGTTCAGCGGCAGGTCACGGGCGACCGTCCACGCGCCGGCGAGCACCGCGCCGACGAACGCCAGCAGAAGACCGGTCTTCGTGTCGGTCCGCGCGATCTCCGCCTTCACCTCGGCGTGCGCGGTGGTCAGGTTCCGGTCGGCGGCGCTCACGCGGCACCGCCCGGCAGGCTCGCACCGACGGTGCGGTTGACCAGGTCCCGCCGGGCAGCGAGCACCCGGTTGCGGGCCCGGCGGATACGGCGGGCGTCCAGCTCAGTCGGCGTGCGGTCCAACGTGATGATCTGCGCGTCCAACAGGTCGACCTCCGCCAGAATCAGCGGAGACTCCAGCTCGATCGCGTCCAACTCCGCATCCGTCGGCTCCATGAAGTTGGCGAACGCCGTAACAGCGTCCTGAACAGTGACGATGGTCTTCATTGGGTCGTGTTCCTCTCACAGGGTTGAACGGCCCGTCAGCGGCCTCGGGTCTGGACACCCGGGGCCGCGCGCCGTTGAAGTCGGATCTCCGGCTCCCCTCCGCCCCGCCCGTACGACCAGCACGCGAAGCGCGGTCGGACGGGCGAGGGAGGCAACCGGCCGCCGCATTCGCCGCGCGGCGGAAGTAGTCAGGTGACGCGTTGGGGATGCCGCCGCGCCGGTCCAGCGAGGCGGCCCCGAAGGTCTTCGGCGGGTCACGAGAACCTCCGATCGGAGACGAAGGGAATTCGAGGGCTTCACCGGCGCCGTCGCCACGGCCGTCCGGTCCCGAGCCTCGAAGGTGTCGGGGCGCCCTATTCGCACTGCTCGGCGCCAGCAGAACGACCGCGAGCGGCCGTCGACGGTCCTCACCCGGCCGTCACGGGGACGGGGACTCAGGCCCCGTCGAACTTGACTCCCTGTTGAGTTCTCAAAGAACGACCAGCTCAGGGCCCCAACTGCACGAGCAATCCCGAACCGACAAGGCACCGAAGGAAGCCCAAAGAAGACCCCTTCGACTCGCTGTCCTAGGACTGCGAGCGACCTGAGAAGAGAATGCACCGCAGTCCTAGGACTGTCAACAGTCCTAGGACTGTGTGCTTCACTTGGACATGTCGAGAGGAGTTCTGCGTGGCACCCAAAACACCGAAGTGGCGGGACCTGGCCGACCGCTTCGGCGAGCAGATCAGGAACGGCGAGTACGAGCCTGGCCAGCAGCTTCCGCAGATCCGGGAGCTTGTGGAGGCGGGCGAAGGTTCAAAGGAGACGGTCCACCGGGCGTATAAGGCACTCGAAGCTGAGGGCCTGGTGACCATGACTCGCGGTCACGGCACCGTCGTACGCCCGAAGTCGCCGCTCAAGCGGCTTGGTATCGCCCGGTACGACAAGGCGAAGTGGCGGGACGGCGACGAAGTCGCCTTCATCGCGGACCGCGTGGCGTCGGGCCGCACGTACAGCCGGAACGAGCAGACTCAGAACGTGAGCCGGGTGAAAGCGCCGGCGGCCGTGGCCGAAGCCCACGGGCTCCCCGAGGGCGCGGACGTCTACGCGCGCGCCCGGCTCGTGAAGGAGGGCACCCAACCCACCCACACACTGACCAGCTACTACCGCCCTGAGCATGTGGAAGGCACGCGCATTGTCGACCCCACGCCGGGCCCCGCCGGCCGTGGCGGCGGCTTCCGTGTCCTCTATGACGCCGGGTACGAGATCGACCACATGCGCGAGGAACTGTTCGCGCGCGTGCCCACCGCCGAAGAGGCTCAGCTACTCCAGCTCTCGCCGGGTGAGTGGGTGGTCGAACTGCACCGCACCACGTACACAGCGGACGGGACGGTCGTAGAGTTCGCCGTCGGAGTCCACGCGGCGTCGCGCTTCGCGTGGTCGTACGACTTCAAGGTTCCCGACTCGGCAGCAACGGAGGGCGAGAGCAAGTGATCTCGGCTCAGGCGTGGGCGGACGCACAGCGGCTCTGGGACTTCCAGCAGATGGGCCATGAGCCGCGCCCATGCTCGGTGGCCGTCGGACTCGGCAGCCATGACCTCGGGGTGGCCGACGCCACCGCGGATCTCTTCCACCGGGGCATGGCGCCGGTCGTCCTCTTCACCGGAGCGACCAGTCGGACCACCCGCGACCGGATGCCTCGTGGCGAAGCCGAGCACTACCGGGATCGCGCAGTGGAGCTGGGAGTCCCTGCGAGCGCCATCCTCGTTGAGTCGAGGGCCCAGAACACGGGCGAGAACATCCGCTTCTCGCGGGCCTTGCTCGAAGAACGGCACGTCCCCGTCTCGTCCGCCCTGCTCGTCAGCAAGCCGTACGAGGAACGGCGCGCGTATGCGACGGCCCGAAAGATCTGGCCCGAGATCGAATGGGTTAGTGCGTCCACCCCTATGACGCTCCCTGAGTACGTCGATTCGATTGGGAACGCGCGCCTCGTCATCGATATGCTCGTGGGCGCCCAGCAGCGGCTCGTAGTCTACCCGCGGCAAGGATTTATGATGGAGCAGGAGGTTCCCAGCGATATTGTGGCGGCGTACGAGCGGCTGAGAAGCAGCGGCTTTACGAGCCGAATCATTCCGGAACCCCCCGAGCGGGCTGGATTGGGGTCTCCTTAGCTCTGCCTTTACTCGCCCTCCGTGCTTTCCGTTGTAACCTCCTTAGCGGCGGCGAGAGCGCTGTCGGCGAGGATGGCTAGATCGATCCTGACGACGAGAACAGTTGTGTTCCGCCGGCCGTTGGAAATCCATTCCTCCCGGTTCAGTCCAAAGAAGCACGGTACTGCGGCCTTTCCATGGGGGGCTCTGTTGTGTCCGTGGATGAATGTTGATGCCGCTTGTATATGCCCTTCCTGTGTCAAAAGGGTCTTGCTGTAGGCCCTGCCGCATGAGGCCATCAGGCTGTCTACGATGGGCTCTGCCTCAAACTCACCCCCCATTGCCTGCAATTCTCCCTTCACATGCGCTCCCCATTTATTGAAGCGACTCAAGAGAACGACAGGATCAAACGTTACTGACACCGTTCTGACTACCTCTCCGTTTTCTGTCCGGCCGCCCTGTGCCTTGGCTGAGAGGTCAGGCTGGCCGCAGTGCTGACTGTAGTTCCTCAGCTTGTACATGAAGCGATAAGCGAACTCGTTGTCGTACTCGCAGGAAAGGGATTCCTTGAACGTGCTGACGGGGTCGGAGTTTTCGCCATACCTTTCTTTGAGGTCGTGAGCAGTGCGGTCAGTGAACGCGCGCAGCGCTGACAGTAGGTTGTCCAGGCGAGAGCGGGTCTCCCTCACTTGTCGGGGGAGAGTGCCGCTCTTGGAGTCTGGACTTCGGAGGGCTGCCATGGCGTGCTTGAATTCGTCGTAGCACTTCTCCAGTGCTGCATAGGGAGAGTCCGTTAGCAGGGCCAAGAGGAAGTTCGCGTGCTTCTGGTGCTCGTCAACGAGGCCCGGGTCTACAGGCTCCCCACCCATATCCCATGTTGTTACCTTCCCGCTGGCGGCGTCCCGCAGTATGTGGCCGAGGTGCCAGTCAGTAATGCGAGTGTCGTTCATGCACCATCCTTCGGGCGAATCGGCAAAGCCTTGCAGGATTTCATTCATCGGGGCCCAGGGCAAGCGAATTACCGACCGGCGGACAGGTGTGGCGTGCGGCGGGCCTGGTGGGCGTGGCGAACCTTGACAGCGAGGCCGCCGACTGGCGGAGGAGCGCGCCGTGTGCCTGGCATCCCGACCGACCGCCTTGCGAGCGGCCGGAGCCTCAGTCCGTGTGTTCAGGTGAGCGCGTGGGCCATGTGTGGGCCAGCGTTGCGAAATTGGAGCCGAACCGGCGCTCCCGTGCTGGTCAGGAGGGGTTTCGCTCCTGATTCTGCGACGCTCTTGAAAACCGTCGTGGCAGCGATGTCACCGTGGGTTCAAATCCCACACCCACCGCGGGTGAATGGCCCCTGACCAGGCAAATCGGTCAGGGGCCATTCTCATGTGCGCCGCCCGTCAACCACCGTGGTTCCCCGTCAGTTACCGGTCGATCGGGCACGGCAAGGGCACGAGAACCCTCGGCTCAGCGATCCGGGGCATCTTGCGGCCCGCGGGCACTAGGGTCCTGGCGGCCGGACTGCCGCTCAAGCTCTGCAACTCGGTTCTGCAAGTCCTTGAGCTCTTGATCTAGGCGTGGCGAGACGAAACGGCCGAATCTCGAGATCTTGGGTCCTCCGGGGCGAGGTTCCCCGCCTGGGGCATAGGTGAGACCGAGCGCTGTAGTGATCCGTCTCCATATGGAGGGCTTCGATGCAGTCACGAGGAGCAACCTAGCGGGAAAATGCCAGGTCGGCGGAGCGGCTTTGGGCTGGAGCTGCTTTGGGGCGAGTGATTATGGCCCCGTAAGCTCATGGCGAGTCGGGCAGTCAGTGGACCTGCCCGTAAAGCACGACGTTGGGGCCATGATCTTAGAGGCTCGCCCCAAAGTGGCTGCCTAAAGCCGTGGAGCCGACCGCCCCAGCCAAAGAGGGTTTCTCCCACTCGTGCCCGCAGCCGCTGAGCGCGCCGCCGGGCGCGGCCAGCCGGGGCGCAGACAGGAGGCAGGCCGCGCCGCAGAGGCGGCGCGCGCCCGCGCTGTGCGCGGGCACTTGATGAAGTAGGGAAAGTTCTATCCCGCTGGGGTGAGGCGCTTTTGTCCGGTCCCGGGAGATGCTTGACACTTCGATCCCAGCTGATGGTTGACGGTGGCCGTGATCGGCTTTGCTGTGCACGTCGTTGCGGCGTGTGGCAGGAGGCCGGGATTGGCTCTGGTGGAGTTGTCGGTTGTCGAGCAGAGATACCGGGCTGTTCTGGCGGTGCTGGCGGGTGCGACGGTGACGGAGGTCGCCGCTCGGGTTGGTGTGTCGCGGCAGACGGTCAGTGGGTGGAAGTCGCGGTATGCCGCCGCTGGTCTGGCGGGGTTGGCGGACCGGTCGCGTAGGCCGGCGTCGTGTCCGCATCAGGCGTCTGCCGAGGTGGAGGCGGCGGTGTGTGAGCTGCGGCGTCAGCATCCGCGGTGGGGCCGCGGCGGATCGCTCATGTCCTGGAGCGGTCCGGGGCGGTGAGTCCGGTGCCGTCGCGGATGACGGTGTATCGGATCCTGGTGCGTCACGGGCTGGTGGAGCCGGGGGTGCGGCGGCGGAAGCGGTCGGATTACAAGCGCTGGCAGCGGGACCGGCCGATGCAGCTGTGGCAGATGGACATCGTCGGCGGGGTGATGCTGGTCGACCCGCTCACCGGAGAGCTGACCGAGGCAAAGATCGTGACCGGTGTGGACGATCATTCCCGGTACTGCGTGATCGCGTCGGTGGTCGAGCGGGCGACCGGACGGGCGGTGTGCTCGGCGTTCGCGCAGGCTTTGCAGATGTTCGGGGTACCGGAGGAGGTGCTGACGGACAACGGCAAGCAGTTCACCGACCGGTTCGGGCATGGCGGTGAGGTGTTGTTCGACCGGATCTGCCGGGAGAACGGGATCGCGCACCGGCTCACCCAGCCGGCGTCGCCGACCACGACGGGCAAGGTGGAGCGGTTCCATCAGACGCTGCGGCGTGAACTCCTCGACGACTGCGGTGCGTTCGAGAGCATCGGGGCGGCCCAGGCGGCGCTGGATGTGTGGGTGGAGGAGTACAACTCCGTCCGGCCGCATCAGGCGCTGGAGATGCAGTCGCCGGGCGATCGGTTCACGCCGGTTCCCGAGTCGGAGCGGGATGTGCTGGGGGTGAGGGTGCCCGGGGTGCTGGCACTGGTGCCGCAGCAGCGGACGGCGCCCGTGACTGCAGATCCTGCCGATGTCGTGCCCGAGGGTCCTGCGGATCCGCCGGAGACGGTGCCGGTGGAGCCCGGTGGGCCGGTGGAGTTCGAGCGGGTGGTCCCTGCGAGTGGGAATCTGCAGGTCGCGGGTAAGCAGTTCTGGCTCGGTCCGGCCCGTGCAGGGCTGACGGTGACGTTCTGGGCCGACACGTCGGTGATCCATCTCCTGGTCGCCGGGACGCGGATCAAGAGCGTGCGTTCACACCTGTCGGTGACGGATCTCGCGCAGCTGGCGGCTCGCGGCGGGCGTGCGGCCGGACCGGCACCGCTTCCGGCTGGTGACGGGGCGGCCGTGTTCGAGGTGGACCGGGCCGTGAACAACAGTGGGCTGGTGGGCCTGGCCGGGCGTCAGGTGCTGGCGGCGGAGATCCTGGGCGGTCGCCAGGTGGGCATCCGGATCGACGACGAGACGCTGTCGTTCTTCGATCCGTCCTCGCGGGAGCTGCTGCGGGTGCGGCCCAACCCGCTCAGTCCCGACGAGGTCCGGCGTCTGCGCGGCCTACGGCCCGCGGGCCCACCGCCACGGCCGCGTGTCGAGCCGGTCCGTGTCCAGCGGCGAGTCAGCGCGACGGGCACGGTCATGGTCTGCCGGCAGGTCGTCTCCCTCGGCCGTCCCTACGCAGGCCAGACCGTGACCGTGCACGTGGCGGAGTCGACGATCACGGTCGAGCTGGACAGCCAGGTCCGCGTCATCCAACGCACCACCGACATCCCCGTCCGCCACGTGAAGGCGAACAAGCCCCGTGAAGTTTCCGATGTTGTCTAGGCCCACCGTCAAACATCACCTGGGACCAGAACGTCGGGCATCACCTGGGACTAGACATGGCAGCGATGTCACCGTGGGTTCAAATCCCACACCCACCGCCAACTGAACGGCTCCCGACCGAGAGATCGGTAGGGAGCCGTTGTGCTGGTCGGGGCCTCATGGGCATGGACAGGCCGACGGGCCGGGCCGGGGGAACAGAGGTGTTGCTCGGCTGAGTCGCCCAGGTTCCTGCCTGATCACGCGTTCCACGCTCGGAGCTTCGCCGCGCGCTCGGTGGGGTCGTATTCGGGGCCTACGCCCTCGGCCAGTACGACGTCCCCGGCGATGTGGTCGGTTCGCAGGCGCAGGATCTCCTGGTAGGCGGGGGACGCGTACCAGGCGCGGGCCGTGGGGAGGTCGGGAAACTCGATCAGCACCATGCTGCCCGGCCAGGTTCCCTTGAACACATCGGTGGGTGGGCCGTGGATCAGGAAGCGGCCGAGGAACGGGTCGAGGGTGGCCTGGATCCGTTCCAGGTATTCGAGAGGATGTCGGGGTGATGGCGGCGGTCACGTAAGTGTGCGAAGCCGTATGCGGGCATGTTCGACTCCTTCGTCTGCGCCGATATGGGCCGGTAGGGGGCTTGTACGGCGATTGAAGGTAGCCACGCTCGGCTGCGCCCGCGATTACCTCTGAGGTAAGCGCCGGGTGGCCTCTCCAGTGGCCCGGGATGCGGGATGCGGGATGCGGGATGCGGGGTGTGCGGGCGGCGCTGATTCTGGAGGGGACGGCTGACTGCGGAAGGAGCCGCGATGTCTGTGATGGACAAGCTCAAGCAGATGCTGAAGGGCCACGAGGAGCAGGCCGGGAAGGGCGTCGACCGGGCCGGTGACTTCGTCGACGAGAAGACGCAGGGTAAGTACAGCGGTCACGTCGACACCGCTCAGGACAGGGTGTTTAACAGTTGATGGATTGGCCTGAGGCTCCTGGCTATGCCTGGGTTCTCCGCGCACCAGCTGATCGCACAGGTGTGCAGGGCGTGACCGATTCGAGTGGTGCGTCGGGATCGGGGTGGCGGGCGGGGCGGTCGGCGTCAGGTTGGTTCGCAGGTCGCCAAGTCTCCATACCGGCGGTGCTTTCAGGGACCGGAAACACCGCTCCCGCAACACAACACCCCGCGCCCGGGAAGCGACGCGGGATCCCTGCCCCGTCCGGGTCCACACCGGCACGGAAAGCGTCCGGCAGGGCGGCCTCCACCGCGCCAGAAGCGTCGCAGCCGGCGACGTGAACAGCAGCAGGAACCGAACACGACCGGCACCGGCCGCACCTCGCGGCCGGAAACCGGCTCACACCCGACGGGACTCCAACCCCCGCCGAGCACCACCGCGAGCCCACCGCCCGATGTCGCCCCGGATCACCCAGGACGACCCAGGAAACCCAAGCCGATCAGAGACGCTCAAGCAGCAGTTCGGTACGGATGAGACCGGACAAGGCCAAGGGGGGCGTGAGGCTCCGCCTCAGTCGTGAGGTTGTGACGTGGGAAGGGGTGTCTCCCGCGGTGTCTTCCGCTGAGGGACACCCCTTCCGCGGCGGGCCTTCGACGTCAGGCCGGCTCTTCGTCCGCGGCCTCCCGGGCCGCCATGATCTCCGTCTCGTACTTGTCGATGATCTGCTGCGCGCTCGCGCCGGTGAGCTTCGCGAGTTCGTCGATGGACGCCACGGCCCAGTTGGCGAGGGACAGGGCGAAGGCCAGTAACTTGTCGTCGCCGTAGGCGCGTTTGATGGTGAGCAGGTAGGTCAGGTTCAGGTAGGGGACGAGGTCGGGTTCGTCGGTTCGGCCCGTGCTCACCCTCATCAGTTCGATGGTCGTCTGTGTCGCCTCCGTGCGCAGCGGCAGCAGACGGTCCCGCTCCGCGTGGGCCTCGGCGAGCATCTGCCGGCGGAATTCCTTCTCCGGGTCCACCATTTCCCCTCCCGACGGTCTGTCCGTTGACGCCGCGATACTTCATCAACTGGGCCGTGAGGGAAGGCCGTACGCCGGTACGCCACTCTTGAGAGTTACTCCCTCGGAACTCACCCCCGCCGCCCCGACATCCGCGCCGCCGATGCCACCGTCGAGCGGGCCTCCCGTTCTGTGAGCCCCGTGCGTACGGCCGCGTCGACGAGCGCGTCGGTCAGGTCGAGGCCGAGGCCGTTCTCGTAGGCGCGGCAGGCGGCCCAGAAGAGCCGGGTGTTGCGTTGGCCTTCGTGGGCGGTGAGGACGAAGTGGATCAGGCCGTGGCCATGGCCGCCCCCTCCGCCGGTCGGCCGAGGGGGCGTGGAGCGCGGCGGGGGGAGGAGTAGGCGGAGCAGTTCCGGTGGGCAAGGGGCCAGCGGCAGGTGGGCCGTGCCGGGAGCGGTGCCGTAGACGCCGTGGTCCGTGCGGGAACCGGGGCCGACGAGGTAGCCGCCGGCGCCGCGGATGTCGATGCCGGGGGCCAGACGGCTCGCGGAGTTGGGGACCACGACGTCGGGCGGGCCGGTGAGCCAGAGGTGGCGGCCGCCGCTGGGTGTCAGTACGACGACCGTTTCCGGGATCGTGAAGAGGTGGCGCAGGGCCAGTTCGCGCAGGGCCGTCGAGGAGTCCGTACCGGACTTGGTGTCGAGGTCGATGCCGATCAGATGGTGGGGGTGGAGGCCGCAGGCGATGCCGTAGCCCGTGGCCCAGGGGGCGGCGGCGAAGAGTCCGCGGACGCGGTGGGGGTCGGTTGAGGCGTCGTACACGCCGTGGCCGAAGCGGCCGCACTCGCCGCGGCACGGGGAGGGGGACGGGGCGTCGTGGTGGGGGGAGCGCAGGGCCGGGAGTTTCGATCGGGACAGAGGGATCACCGCCAGCCCGCGTTCGGCGGCGGAGAGGGCGTGCGCCAGGGCCAGGGTGGTGGCCTGCCGGTCCATGGTGGCCATGGCTCTATTTTCGTACGGGTGTTCGATAAAGGGAAGGGGGTTCGGGGTGCGGCCCCAGGGTTTTCTCGGTGGGTCTTGACACCGGCGGTGACTCTTCCTTCAATCTGACGGACAGTCAGATTCTTTGGAGGCGGCCGGCGTGGTGGTCGAGGACCTGTCCGTACGGCTCAAGGCCTACGAGGGGCGCGCGGCCGTCCTCGGAGGTCACGGCAAGGATCCCGTCAACGCGCCCATGATCCGGCACTGGTGCGAGGCCCTGGGGGATACCAACCCCGCCTACACCGGACCGGACGCCATCGCCCCGCCCACCATGCTCCAGGTGTGGACGATGGGCGGGCTGAGCGGGCACGCGACGGCGCGTTCACCCGTGTACGAGGAACTCCTCTCCCTGCTCGACGACGCCGGCTGCACCTCCGTGGTCGCCACCGACTGCGAGCAGGAGTATCTGCGGGAGCTGCGGCCGGGGGACGAGATCACGTTCGATTCGGTCATCGAGTCGGTGTCGGAGCGGAAGACGACCAAGCTCGGCACCGGGTACTTCGTGACGACTCGCATGGATGTGCGGGTCGGTGACGAAGGCGAAATCGTCGGCACCCATCGCTTCCGGATCTTCAAGTACGCGCCCGCCACCACCAAGAAGACCGAACCGAAGCCCCAACGGCCCCGCCCCGTCGTCAACCGCGACAACGCCGGGTTCTGGGAGGGCGTCGAGCGGCACGAGCTCCTCATCCAGCGCTGTGCCGACTGCGCCACCCTCCGCTTCCCCTGGCTGCCGGGGTGCCACGCGTGCGGTTCGCCCGAGTGGGACACCGTCCGGGCGAGCGGGGAAGGCGTCGTGCACTCGTACGTCGTCATGCATCATCCGCCCTTCCCCGCCTTCGAACCGCCGTACGCCGTCGGGCTCGTCGAGCTCGCGGAAGGGGTGCGGATCGTCAGCGACGTCGTCGGGGTGCCGTACGACAAGGTGCGGATCGGGATGGCCGTACGGCTCGAATTCATCCGGTACGACGCGGAGTTGGTGCTCCCGGTCTTTCGGGCGGAAGACGTGGCGGAAGTGGTGGAAGAGGTCGTGGACGAGGTCGTGGCATGAGGGCCGGTGATGTGCTGCCGCCGCTGGAGATCGAGATCACCCGCACCCTCGTCGTCGCCGGGGCCATCGCCTCGCGCGACTATCAGGACGTGCACCACGATCCTGAACTGGCCCGGCATCGCGGCTCGCCCGACGTCTTCATGAACATCCTGACGACGAACGGGCTGGTCGGACGGTATGTGACGGACCACTTCGGGCCGAGCGCCGTCCTCCGGAAGGTCGCTATCCGGCTTGGCGCGCCCAACTACCCCGGCGACACCATGGTGTTGACGGGCACGGCCGAGACGGTCGACGGGGGCACGGTCGTCGTGAAGGTCATCGGTGACAACGGAATCGGCCGACATGTGACCGGCACGGTCACGGTCACGCTGCCGATGGGGGAAGTCGAATGAGCCTCCGGACGAAGGACCGGCTCGGCGGTAGGGCCGCCGTCGTCGGGATCGGGGCCACCGACTTCTCCAAGGACTCGGGGCGCAGCGAGCTGCGGCTGGCCGTGGAGGCGGTGCGGGCCGCGCTCGACGATGCGGGGCTGCGGCCCGCGGACGTGGACGGGATGGTGACGTTCACGATGGACACGAGCCCGGAGGTCACGGTCGCGCAGGCGGCCGGTATCGGCGAGCTGTCGTTCTTCTCCCGGGTCCACTACGGCGGCGGGGCCGCGTGCGCGACCGTGCAGCAGGCGGCGATGGCCGTGGCGACGGGCGTCGCGGAGGTCGTGGTCTGCTACCGGGCGTTCAACGAGCGGTCGGGGCGGCGGTTCGGCGCGGGGGTGCGGCATCGGGAGCCGTCGGCGGAGGGCGTGGCGCTCGGCTGGACGCTGCCGTTCGGGCTGCTCACGCCCGCGTCCTGGGTGGCCATGGCGGCCCAGCGCTACCTCCACACGTACGGGCTGACCCCGGAGGCGTTCGGGCACGTGGCCGTGGTGGACCGGAAGTACGCGGCCGCGAACCCGGCGGCGTACTTCCACGGCCGCCCCATCACCCTCGCCGAGCACGCGGCCTCGCGGTGGATCGTCGAGCCGCTGCGGCTGCTGGACTGCTGCCAGGAGACGGACGGCGGTCAGGCGCTCGTCGTGACGTCCGTCGAACGGGCGCGGGACCTGCCGAAGCCGCCGGCCGTGGTCGTGGCGGCCGCCCAGGGCGCCGGCCGGGCGCAGGAACAGATGACGAGCTTCTACACCCGGGATCTGGCGGCGCTGCCGGAGATGGGCGTGGTCGCGCGGCAGCTGTGGCGGACCTCGGGGCTCACCCCCGGCGACATCGACGTGGGGATCCTGTACGACCACTTCACACCGTTCGTGCTGATGCAGCTGGAGGAGTTCGGCTTCTGCGGGCCGGGCGAGGCGGCGGACTTCGTGGCGGAGGAACGGCTGCCGCTCAACACGCACGGCGGGCAGCTCGGGGAGGCGTATCTGCACGGGATGAACGGCATCGCGGAGGCGGTACGGCAGCTGCGGGGGACGTCCGTGAACCAGGTCGCGGGGGCGGAGCGGGTGTTGGTCACGGCGGGTACGGGGGTGCCGACCTCGGGGTTGGTGCTGGGGGTGGGTGGGTGAGGTCGTCCCGGCCCGTACGCCGGACAGCGCGCCGTACGCCTGCACCGCGCGCCGTACACCCTGCGCAGGTGTCTCTCAGGGATACACCCTCAGTACCTGGGGGCCGCTCATCCACCTTCAGGAGGTGGGGTCTGCCCCACTCCTACAACCTGAGGGGGAGTCGTCTTAGGGACCTGCGGCCGATCCGCCGGGGCGGGGCCCGCTCCTAGCGTGGAGCCATGACCACACCCGTCTGCACCAGCGCTTCGAACGCCGCTTACCCGTCGTTGAACGCCGCGTACCCGTCGTTCTCGGCGTACGTGAAGGCACGCCAGCCGGTGCTGCTGCGGACAGCCCGGTCGCTGACCGCGAACCCGAGCGACGCCGAGGACCTGCTGCAGACCGCACTGGCCAAGACGTACGTCGCCTGGGAGCGCATCGAGGACCACCGGGCGCTCGACGGTTACGTGCGGCGCGCGCTGCTGAACACGCGTACGTCGCAGTGGCGCAAGCGCAAGGTGGACGAGTTCGCGTGCGACGAGCTGCCGGAACCGGAGGGCGTCCAGGCCGGGGACCCGGCCGAGCAGCAGGCGCTGCACGACGCGATGTGGCGGGCGATCATGAAGCTGCCGGCGCGACAGCGGGCGATGGTGGTCCTCCGGTACTACGAGGACCTCAGCGAGGTGCAGACGGCCGAGGTGCTCGGCGTCTCGGTCGGCACGGTGAAGTCGGCGGTGTCGCGCGCGCTGGGCAAGCTGCGCGAGGACCCGGAGTTGGAGCCCGTGCGATGACACCGGCGTCCCGTTCGACCGAGGGCCTCTCTGGCCGACGGCTTCTCTGACCGAGGGTTTCTGTGACCGAGGACTTCTCCGATCAAGCCGCTTTCGATCAAGTCCCCTTCGGTCCCCTTCGAGTGACTCTCCTTCTGATCGATCACCCCGTTCTAGTGACATACTGATCGGTATGTGCGCAGAATCAGCACAACTGTTACCACCGCGTAGGCAAAGTCGCCCCGGGAGGACGCCGTGCTGAGCACCATGCAGGACGTACCGCTGTTGATCTCCAGGATCCTGACCCACGGGTCGGTCATCCACGGGACGTCGCAGGTGATCACCTGGACCGGCGAGGGGGAACCCGAGCGCCGCTCCTACGCCGAGATCGGCGCCCGTACCGCGCAGCTGGCCCACGCCCTGCGCGAGGACCTCGGGGTCGACGGCGACGAACGGGTCGCGACGCTCATGTGGAACAACTCGGAGCATGTCGAGGCATACTTCGCGATCCCCTCCATGGGAGCCGTCCTCCACACCCTCAACCTGCGCCTGCCCCCCGAGCAACTCGCCTGGATCGTCAACCACGCCGCCGACCGGGTGATCATCGCCAACGGTTCGCTGCTTCCCCTCCTCGCGCCGCTCCTGCCGCACCTCAAGCCGGTCGAGCACGTCGTCGTCGCCGGGCCCGGCGACCGCTCGCTGCTCGCCGGGGCGAGCGTCCAGGTGCACGAGTACGAGGACCTGATCGCCGGCAAGCCGACCACGTACGACTGGCCCGAGCTGGACGAACGCACCGCCGCCGCCATGTGCTACACCTCCGGCACCACCGGCGACCCCAAGGGCGTCGTCTACTCCCACCGCTCGATCTACCTGCACTCCATGCAGATCAACATGGCCCAGTCCATGGGCCTGACGGACGAGGACCTTTCCCTCGTCGTCGTCCCGCAGTTCCACGTCAACGCCTGGGGTGTGCCGCACGCGACCTTCATGACCGGCGTCAACATGCTGATGCCGGACCGGTTCCTGCAGCCCGGCCCGCTCGCCGAGATGATCGAGACGCAGAAGCCGACGCACGCCGCCGCCGTTCCCACCATCTGGCAGGGGCTGCTCGCCGAGCTGAACGCCCGCCCGCGTGACGTCAGCTCGCTCACCCAGGTCACCATCGGCGGCTCGGCCTGTCCGCCCGCGCTGATGCAGGCCTTCGACAAGCTGGGCATGCGCGTCTGCCACGCCTGGGGCATGACGGAGACCTCCCCGCTCGGCACGATCGCCCGGCCACCGGCCCATGTGGAGGCCGGCTCGGACGTGGAGTTCGCGTACCGCCTCACCCAGGGCCGTTTCCCCGCCTCCGTCGAGGCCCGCCTCACCGGCCCCGGAGGCGAACGCCTCCCCTGGGACGGCGAGTCCGCCGGTGAGCTGGAGGTGCGCGGACCGTGGATCGCGGGCGCGTACTACGGCGGCCAGGGCGCCGAACCCACCCGCCCCGACGACAAGTTCAGCGAGGACGGCTGGCTGAAGACGGGCGACGTCGGCACGATCAGCCCCGACGGCTTCCTGACCCTCACCGACCGCGCCAAGGACGTCATCAAGTCCGGCGGTGAGTGGATCTCCTCCGTCGAGCTGGAGAACGCCCTCATGGCCCACCCGGATGTAGCCGAGGCCGCCGTCGTCGCCGTACCGGACGAGAAGTGGGGCGAACGCCCGCTCGCCACCGTCGTGTTGAAGGAGGGCGCCACGACCGAATTCGCCGCCCTGCGGTCCTTCCTCGCCGACGAGGGCGGCATCGCCAAGTGGCAGCTGCCCGAGCGCTGGACGATCATCGAGTCGGTGCCGAAGACGAGCGTAGGCAAGTTTGACAAGAAGGTGCTGCGCAGGCAGTACGCGGAGGGGGCGTTGGACGTGACGCAGATCTAGGGGTCTGTGCCGGATGTCGGTCGGGGCACTGTTTCACGTGAAACAGTGCCCCGAGTCGTAGCAGGGCCGGCTCAGTTCGTGCCGACTCGTGCCAGCAGGTCCACGATGCGGGTCTGCACCTCTGTGCTCGTCGAGCGCTCCGCGAGGAACAGGACCGTCTCCCCCGAGGCCAGGCGCGGGAGTTCGGACGGGTCGACGGCGGCGGTGTAGACGACGAGCGGGGTGCGGTTCAACTGGCCGTTCGTGCGCAGCCAGTCGATGATCCCGGCCTGGCGGCGGTGCACCTGAAGCAGGTCCATCACCACAAGGTTGGGCCGCATCTGCGCGGCCAGGGTGACGGCGTCCGCGTCGGACGCGGCACGCGCGACCTGCATGCCACGCCGCTCCAGCGTCGCGGTCAGGGCGAGCGCGATCTCCGCGTGCTCCTCGATGAGCAGGACACGCGGCGGGTGCTGCTCGGAGTCGCGCGGCGCGAGTGCCTTCAGGAGGATGGCCGGGTCGGCGCCGTACGCCGCCTCGCGCGTCGCCTGGCCGAGTCCCGCCGTGACGAGGACGGGGACCTCGGCGGCGACGGCGGCCTGGCGCAGCGACTGGAGCGCCGTGCGTGTGATGGGGCCGGTGAGCGGGTCGACGAACAGGGCGGCCGGGTACGCGGCGATCTGCGCGTCCACGTCCTCGCGGGAGTTCACGATGACGGGCCGGTAGCCACGGTCGCTGAGCGCCTGGTGCGTCGTCACGTCCGGCGCGGGCCACACGAGCAGCCGGCGCGGGTTGTCCAGCGGCTCCGGCGGCAACTCGTCGTCCAGCGGCTGCGGATGGGGCTGGTCGGGGACCTCCACCGCGCCGCCGGGTCCGTCGAGCGGCTCGGGCCCTTCATCGGCGTTCTCGTCGGGTTTCCCTATGGCGTACGACCGCCCGGCACCGTCCGTGTTGCCGACCAGCCGGGACTGTCCGGCGAGGGAGGGCTGCGCCACCTGCTGCGACTGGGTCACCTGAGCCTGCGGGGGCAGCGGGATCTGGCCGGTCGCGGGGCCTGTGGCCGGGGCGGCCTGCGGGTGGGGGCGTACTGCCGTCTCCGGGCGGTCACCGCTGGGCTCGGGCGGCGTCCCGAGCTTACGGCGCCGACCGGAGCCACCGGGCTGATTCGGGGCGGGGGTGGAGCCCGGCTGGGGCTGTGGCTGTGCCGGTGTCTGCTTCTGCGGCTGTGGCTGGGTCTGCGTCTGGGGGCCGCCCTGGCGGGCGAACGGGACGCCCTGGCCGAGCGTCCGGACGCTGATCGCCTGTCCCTGGGTCGAGTTGGGGTCGAGGGGGGCGGCGGGGGCGGCTGGTGCGGGACCGGCCGCGGGCTTGTCAGGTGCGGCAGGTGTGGCGGGTGTGGCAGGTGCGGCAGGTGCGGCGGGGGGCGTGGCCTCGGCCGGGAGCGGCTGTGCGGCGCGCGGCTGCTGTACGGCGCGCTCCGGCGGGAGGGGGGTGCCCGAGGACGGCGTGGACTGCGGAGGCAGCGGCGCCTGCGCCACCGGGGCGGCTACGGGGATGCCCGCGCCGGAGGTGCCCTGGTGGGGGTCGGGCCAGGACTGGGGCTGGGGTTGAGGCTGGGCTTGGGCTTGGGGCTGGACCTGGGGCGAGCCGACGGCCGCGGCCTGTGCGGGCACCGGCTGTGGGGCGCCGGGAACCCCCTGCGGCGGGATGGCGGCGATCGGTCCGGGGACGGCCTGTCCGGGCGCGGCGGCTTGTGCGGGACCGGCGGTTTGCGCGGCGGCTCCCGGAACGCCCTGCGGAGCGACGGGCTGCGGGCCCGCGACCGAAGCGGCGACGGGCTGCCCGGGGGGTACGGCCTGCGCGGCGGCCACCGGAACACCCTGTGCGGGTACGGGCTGGCCCTGTTGCCCAGGGGCGACCTGGGCCGGAACCCCCTGCACGGGCGCCGCGCCTACGGCCTCACCCTGCTGCGGAGCGGGTCGTACCGCTCGACGGCGGCCCGTCGGCGAAGGCACCGGGTGCGGCTGGGGCGGGGTGTGGTCGTCCGCCGGGTTGTGCAGCGCGGCGTCATGGCGCCCGTCGTCGACGCCCCCGGCCGCGGCTCCCGGCAGCTGCCCGGCAGCGACCGCCTGGCCCGCACCGGCGACCTGGGCGACGCCCGGCGCCCCCGCCTCCGCGCCTTGGTCCTGGGCGACCTGCTGCCCGACCCCGGCGGCAGGCACAGGCCCTCCGGCGGGAACCATCCCCCCGCCCGTAGCGGCACCCTGGCCGCCCTCATCCTCGTACACCTCTCCGCCCTGCGCCGGCACCGCGGGCACGGCCACGGGTCCGCCGGACGCACCGGGCGCGGCAGGCACAGGCATCGGTGCGGGCATCGGCGTAGGCATCGGCGCGCGCACCGGACCGAGTCCGGCCGCTCCCTGCGCGTACTCCGGCCCCCGGTCCGCCTCGGCCGGCGGCAGCGCGAAGACTGCGCGCCCGCTCGCCTCAGGGGCGGCGGCCCGCTCCTCCGCGCTTGCCAGCGCACGACGCCGGCGGCCGGTGGGCCGACCGTCGGCCGCCTCACCGGAAGCGCCGGAAGCGCCGGAAGCGCCGGAAGCGCCGGAAGCGCCGCCGGCGGCCTCGGCGGCGTTCGTCGTGGACGGCGCGGCGGGCAGCGCCGGCGGCAACGCGTTCCGCTCGGGTTCCCGGCGGGCGCGCCGCCCGGCGGGCGCGGGCACGCCCTGCGGCGGCACCGTCCCGCCCAGCCCGGTGGCGGCGGCAGCGGCCCCCGCCGCGTGTTCGGCGGCCGTCACCACGGCACCCTCGGTGGCCACCGGCCCGGCGGCCGCGTCGCCCGCGGACGCCCGGCCGCGCCGCCGCCCGGTGCCCGCGGAGCCCTCGGCGTCGTCACCACCGGCGCCCTGCGCGGGCACGGGAGCCTCGCCGGCCGGTTCCTCGGCCCGCCGCCTGCGCCGGCCGGTGGGGGCGGCGGCAGGCGCGGCCTCCGCCTCGGGGGCGTCCTCGCTCTCCAGGAACGCGTCCACCGACGACCGCCGCGCCCGTCGCCGCCCGCCACCGGCGGCCTGCTCGGGCAGCGCGACCTCGGCACCGGCGGCCACGCCATCGGCGTCGCCATCGCCGTCAGAGTCCACCTCGGCACCAGCAGCGGCGGGCGCGGCCTCGACCGGAACGGCGCCCGCCCCGCCCCCCAGCGGCACCTCCAGCACATACGCGCTGCCGCTCATCCCCGGCACCTCGACCGTCTGGAGCACACCGCCGTGCGCCCGCACGATCCCCTGGACGATCGGCTGGTGCACCGGGTCTCCCCCGGTGTACGGCCCGCGCACCTCGATGCGTACGACTTCACCGCGCTGCGCGGCCGCCACGACGACGGTGTTGTCCATGTAGCCACCGGCCGACATGGGTGAGTTACCCGTGGCGTCGACGCCCGCCACATCCGCTACGAGATGCGCGAGCGCGGTGGCGAGCCGTGCCTGGTCCACCTCTGCCTCGATGGGCGGCGCGTGCACGGCGAACTGCACCCGCCCCGGCCCGATCAGCTCCACGGCCCCGTCGACACCGGCCGCGACGACCGCGTCGAGCATCACGGCCGTACGGGCGAGGTCGTCCTCACCGGCGTCGATCCGCTGGTAGCCGAGCACATTGTCGATGAGCGTCGTGATCCGCGAGTACCCGGCGGTGAGGTGGTGGAGCACCTGGTTGGCCTCGGGCCACAGCTGCCCGGCGTCGTCGGCCGCGAGGGTGCCCAGTTCGGCGCGGAGCTGGTCGAGCGGGCCGCGCAGGGAGGTGCCGAGCACGGCGAGCAGCTGCTCGTGCCGCGCGGCCAGCGCCTCGTAACGGTCCTTCTCCCGCTCCCCGAGCGAGGCGTACCGCTCGTCCCCGGCGGCGAGTTCCTCGGCGTGCGTCTCGCGCAGCTCGGCCAGCTCGGCGGCGTGCTCCTCGCGGACCTTCTCGATCTGCTCCGCGTGCTCCGTGGTGAGCCGCTCCAGCTCCTCCGCGTGCCGCTCGGCCTCGACGTCTTTCTCCTCGGCGAGCTGGTCGTACGGCCGCCGGTCGGTGAACGTCATCACGGCGCCGACGAGCTGGTCCCCGTCGCGCACCGGCGCCGTCGTCAGGTCGACCGACACCTTGTCGCCGCTCTTCGACCACAACACCTGCCCGCGCACCCGGTGCTTGCGCCCGGACCGCAGCGTGTCGGCGAGCGGCGACTCGGTGTACGGGAAGGGGGAGCCGTCGTCACGCGAGTGCAGAACGAGAGTGTGCAGTTCCCGCCCGCCGAGGTCGCTGGCCCGATAACCCAGTATCTGAGCGGCGGCCGGATTGACGAGGACGATCCGACCGTCGGTGTCGGTCCCCACCACACCCTCGGAGGCGGCCCGCAGAATCATCTCGGTCTGCCGTTGCGAACGCGCGAGTTCGGCCTCGGTGTCGACGGTGCCCGACAGATCGCGGACGACCAGCATGAGCAGCTCGTCATTGGCGTAGCCGTAACCGTCGTACGCCTGCTGCCCGTTCTCCAGATTCGCGCTTGTGACCTCGACCGGGAACTCACTGCCGTCGGTCCGGCGGGCGATCATACGGGTCGGCTTGGTCCGCCCGGTCGGGTCGACGCTGTCGGGCCGCCGCATGGATCCCGGGATGAGCCGGGAGTCGAACTCGGGCAGCAGATCGAGCAGTCCGCGCCCGACGAGGGCGGTCCCCGGCGTCTCGAAGGCCTCAAGGGCGATGGTGTTGGCGTTGACGACGGTGCCATTGGCGTTGACCAGCACCAACGCGTCGGGCAGCGCGTCCAGTATGGCTGCGAGGCGAGCAGCGCCTCGGGATGGCCTGCTGCTCACGAGACGCTTCCTCCCTGTTACCGCACCTTGCCGACCACGGGGGCCATGGCCATCTTGCCAACCGGCCCGCAACGTGTCACGCGAGGGAGTCTACGGGCAGAGGTTGCGCTCGCGACGCCGGATGAGAGGGAGGTCGCACACCGAACATACGGAGACGGCGTGACCGTACGAACGGCGATGCCGTGACCGTGTGTTTTGCCCGGCGGCCCATGCGACAGCACTTATGTACGGGGACCGCCGCCTCCGGATCGCGCTCAATCGCACTTATGGGCAGCCTCCGCCGAGCTTATGCGCGGAGTTCCGGGAGCACGGGCACGAGCGCGTCCCAGCGGGCGATCTCGCAGCCGTTCCCGCGGTCGAAGCGGGCGTCGACGGGGCGTCCGGCCCAGGTGCCGGTGACATGCGCGGTGGCCGGCCCTCCATACAGCATCGTGCAGACCGTGCCCGGCTGGACCGGAGCGAAGGGGTTCGTACCCCAGCTCGTCCGCCGGTCGAGCCGCCCGCACGCATCGCGCACGGCCGGATGGTTCCCGCCCTCGGGATGACACCGCAACTCGAACGTCCCGTCCGCCCCCGCCCCCACCCCCCGCACCGTCACGACCAGCCGGTCCTCGGGGGCGGGGGCCGGCGACGACGTGCGCGGCAAGGTCTCGGCGGCGTACGCGGCCGGGGCGCCGGGCGCCAGTGCGCCGCAGACGGCCGCGGCGAGCGCGGCGGCGGCACCGAGGAGGAGCCGGGCCAGGGCGGGGCGGCGGTGGGAGGGAGGGAGGTGGACAGCCGGAGGGAAGGGAGTGGAGGAAGTGGCAGGAGTGGAGGGCGTCTGCGGTGCGGCGAGGGGAGGGCTCTGCAACATGACCGGACTAACGCCACGCCCGCTCCACGGTTGCGCGGCGGCGGCCAGCCGTGGGCCAGGCGTGGCCGATCACCTCCTCACCGTTTCCGACCCGCCCCGACGTGCCATACGGCTTTGCCCTGTGGCCGCTCCGCCTAGTACCGTGGGAGCCGATTGGTGACAGCCCGCTCGGCTGTGTCATCATCTGCACGCACCACTCGCGCTCGCGCGTGTGGTTGTGCTGGAGGCGTCGCCTAGTCCGGTCTATGGCGCCGCACTGCTAATGCGGTTTGGGCCTTAAAGCCCATCGAGGGTTCAAATCCCTCCGCCTCCGCGCTTGATCACCGAAGCCCCGGTCCACCCGACCGGGGCTTCGCCGTTCCCACCCCGTCGCCCCCGCCCCCGCGAGCGCCCCACAGGTCGTTTCCCCAGGTCACAAGGGGTACAGCAAACGGATTTCACATGGCGACGGCAGTCATGTAATGTTCTTCCTGTCGCCGCGAGCGGGCTGAAAGGACCAGGACCGGCGGGAAAACAAAACAAGCACTCGTAGCTTAACGGATAGAGCATCTGACTACGGATCAGAAGGTTGCAGGTTCGAATCCTGCCGAGTGCACACAGGTCAAAGGCCCCTTGGGATCATCCCAAGGGGCCTTTGACATCAGCCGATCTCAAGGGTTTCGTCCATCGTGAATGTGCTGTGCCCGCGCGTTTCCATGATCGTGCGAGCGTCGACACCCTGAGTGAGGAGCAGCGAGACACCTGCTCGCTACGATCGCTGCCCATGGACACCAGGGGCGGGGATTCCTCACATCAGAACACGGACGTCGGTACGGCCGTGGAGCTCGTCTACCGGCCAACGGCCGCGGACTTCGAAGAGGCGCTCCGTGCACGAGCTCGTCGGTCACCGTCGGGGCGGGCCCAGGCACTCATGCCGACGCTCATGGCGGCACTCGCCGTGAGCGTCTTCTCGCTTGTCCAGGATGAACCGCTGGCCGTGTGGATCATCGCGCTGGTGCTCGCCGTGCCAGTCGCGTTCTGGGCCACCGCACGAGGACTCCGCACCATGGCCCGCCGGATGTTCAGCGTCGTGGAGCCATACGGGCAGTGCCAGGTGGTGGCCGACGACCGCGGTGCGGTCACCACCGGCGAGCGGGCGTCCTTCAGCATGGATTGGACGGTGTTCCGGGAGTATCTGGAGACGCCCGGACTCTTCGTGCTCCTCGGCGGTGACCGCGCGGCCGGAGTCGCGCTACTGCCCAAGCGGGGCGCTCAGGACCCCGCGGACGTCGACCGGCTCCGGGCGATCCTGGACCGGAACCTGAAGCGGCTCTAGTCGGAGGTCTGTGAGCCCGCACGGGACACACTGTGCCAGCCATCGTCCGCGTTCGGGGGATAGGCGGGCCGCCTCCGGCGCCTTCCCGCCCCGCTGGGGCATCCCTTGAGGGAACGGAAGGGAGACATGATGCCGCTCTATCTATCGAGGTTCAGCTATACGCCGGAGACCTGGGCGAGGCTGATCGGCCACCCTGAGGACCGTGCGAAGGCCGCTCAGTCGTACATCGAGTCCGTCGGCGGGAAGCTCCATGGCTTCTGGTATGCCTTCGGCACGCACGACGGCTACAACCCGTGGGAGGGCCCGGACAATGTGTCCATGGCCTCGGTCGCACTGGCGATCAGTGGAGGCGGCGCCCTCAGCTCGTTCGAGACGACCGTTCTCCTGACGGTCGAGGAAACAATGGATGCCCTACGCCAAGCCGAACGAATCCAGTACCGGGCTCCTGGCGCGTAACGGTCCACTCCGCCGCTTCTGGTGGTCATGTGGTCGGGGGCGGTGTGGTGACGCCCAGGAGGGAGAGGAAGGCGGAGGCCGCGGGGGACGGGGTGTGGCGGGTCCAGATGAGGTGTTCGACGCGTATCGGGCCGTTGGTGATCGGGACGTAGCGCAGGCCGTGGAGTTCGGGGGTGAAGGCCGCGGGCAGGAGGGCGATGCCCAGGCCGTGGCGGACCATCCGGAGCATGAGCTCGACGCCGGAGACCTCGAAGGCGACCTCGCGCCGGAGGCCGGCCGCCGCGAATGCCTCGTCCGACTGGGCGCGGGCGGCGCTGCCTTCGGCGAAGTCCACGAATGCCTCGTCGGCGAGGAGGCGGAGGTCCACCTCGGGTTCCGTGGCCAGCGGGTGGTCCGGGGCTAGCACCGTGACGTGCCGGCCGTGGGCGAGTTCCTTGTCGCGGACGCCCTGTGGTCGGAATCCGGGCTGTACGCCGAGGAACGCCGCGTCCAGTCTGCCGTCGCGTACCTGCTCGACGAGCTGTTCGCTGGAGCCCGCCCGCAGAGTGATCCGTACCTGGGGGTGGCGCAGGCGGTAGTCCCGGAGTACCGCCGGGAGGTCGACGGCCGCGACGGTGGGGATCGAGCCGACGGTCAGTCTGCCCCGTATCTCGCCGGTGGCCGCCGCCACCTCCGCCCGGGCCCGCTCGGCCGCTTCCAGGGCCTGGCGGGCGGCGGGGAGGAACGCCTCTCCGGCGGTGGTCAGCCGCACCCGACGGCTGGTCCGGTCGAACAGCCGGGCGCCCAGTTCCTTCTCCAGGCGGGCCACTTGGTGGCTGAGCGCGGACTGGACGATGTGGCACCGCTCGGCGGCGCGGGTGAAGCTCGCGGTCTCCGCCACCGCGAGGACGTAGCGCATCTGCTGGAGGTCCATGGGGTGATCGTGAAACACGATGGATCGGATGACAAACATGTGTTGGACCGATGGATGGCTGCTCGGCGATGCTGAAATCACGGGCGGGGCAGGGCAGTCGGCGATCGGTCACCAGTCACCGGCCACCGTCTCCGGACCGGCGCGGTCCTGAGGCGCCGGCCGCCCCCGTCCCCGTCGTACCGCCATCGGCGCCCCGGCGCCCCGACCCCGTGGAGACGCCCGTGCGCGTGATCGCCTTCGACCATCTTGTCCTGAACGCCGCCGACATCGAACGCTCGCTCGCTTTCTATACCGGTCCTTTGGGCCTGGAGCCGGTGCGGGTGGAGGAGTGGCGGGCCGGCAAGGCCCCCTTCCCGTCCGTGCGGGTGAGCCCCACCACCATCATCGACCTCGTCCAGGCGCCCGCCGAGCGGCCGGAGGGATCCAACGTCGACCACATCTGTCTGGTGGTCGAACCGCTCGACTGGCAGCAGGTCATCGACTCCGGTGTCTTCACGGTGCTGGACGGTCCCGACGAGCGCTTCGGCGCCCGGGGCACCGCGGTCTCCCTCTATGTGCGGGACCCGGACGGCAACACGGTGGAACTGCGCTGGTATCCGCAGGACGCCTGAGGGCCCGGTGCGGACAAGCACTACGCGTTCGTGACGGTCACGCGCTTCATGGAGGCGATCAGGGCGGTCACGGCGGTGGTCGCGGCGAAGCTTCCGGCCGCGACCAGCACCACGCCGACCATGAAGAGGCCGGAGGCGTCGTCCGACCAGTCGTAGAAGGCGGCGGCGGTCAGGCCGGCGGTGATGCCGAGGACGGCGTCGGCGATGTGGTTTCGGGATGCCGCCCAGTACAGCGGGGCCAGCAGAGTGAGGACCAGACCGATCACCTGCCATGCCTCGTACGGGCCGGTCACCGAACCGTCGGGCTGTACGTCGTACCGCTGGTCCCAGCCCAGCCAGGCGGCCCATGCCGCTGATGCCATCACGGTCAGCGGGAGGGCCGTGAGGGGGTGGGGAACGAGGTTCAAGCGGTGTTGTCGTCGCATGGCCCAAGGGTTCCGGCTCGCCGAGCAGGCGACCAGAGGTCAGGTACTCACCTCCGCTTGAGTACTTCAGCCGCTGGTCAGAGGTGTTGTCAGTGGGGGCCTCTAATGTCGTGGGGGATGGCACACGCGTGGAGATGTACGGGGCTGCGGTGGGGTGGGGGCGGGCCGTTGCTCGGGTGGGAAGGTGGGCGGAGGAGTCCGCTGCCTCGGGGGAAGGTGGTTGCTTTTGGGGTGGTGAGTGAGGGGCGGCGGACCTGTGTGGGGGCGCGGGGGAACGCGTGTCCGGTGCGGGCCGGGGTGCCGGGGCGGAGTACGGGGTCTCGGTGCGACGAGTGTGCGCGGCTTGACCGGGCGCATTCCGTCGCCGCCGACACCATCGCCGATGATCCGCGGCCGTACCACGTGTACCTCGCGTGGTTCGGGTCCGGGATGGTGAAGGTCGGGATCACGGCCGTCGAGCGGGGGTCGGCTCGGCTGCTGGAGCAGGGGGCGGTCTGCTTCGGGTGGCTGGGGCGGGGGCCGCTCATGGCCGCGCGGCGGACGGAGGAGGTGGTGCGGGCCGCGCTCAAGGTGCCGGATCGGATTCCGTACGCCGAGAAGAGGGTGGTACGGGCGGCCCTGCCCGAGGCCATCGGCGAACGGGCGGCCGAGTTGGCGGCGCTGCACGGGCGGGCGCTCGGGGTCTACGGGTGGCCGGAGGCGTTGGAACCGGTGCCGTTCCAAGTGGTCGATCACTTCGGGGTGTTCGGGCTAGATGGGCTGCCGGCTGCGGAGGGGGTGGTGAGTGAGCTGGTCGCGGGTGGGGTCGTGGGCGGTGAGGTACTCGCCGTCGCCGGACCTGATCTGCATCTGGCCACGGGGCGCGGGGTCGTCGTACTCGATACGCGGCTGATGACCGGGTGGGAGCTGACCGCTCCGGCCGGTGAGGGTGCGCGAGACGTACTCACCGTGCCGGTACGGGAGTTGAAGAGCAGAGGGGGTGTGCAGGACGGGCTGTTCTGAGGGGTTCCTGCACCGCAGGTAGCCGTGGGTGGTCGTGGGTGGTCGTGGGTAAAGACTTCGATCCCTTTGGGTTCCCGTTCGGAAAGGTGGTGGACGTCGGGTGGCGTGCGGCTCGACAGTGGTGACATGAGCGATCAGCGGATTGCACCTGTTCCTGCCCATGAACCTCCCTACTACGCCGTGGTGTTCACCTCCGTGAAGACCGCGGATCAGAGCGGGTACGGTGAGACCGCCCAGCGGATGGAGGAGTTGGTGAAGGAGGTGCCGGGGTTCCTCGGGATGGACCATGCGCAGACGCCCGGGGGGCTTTCCATCACCGTGGGGTACTTCCGGGACGCCGACGCCATCGAGCGGTGGCGGAGCGATGTGGAGCACCGGGCGGCGCAGAAGCGGGGGCGGGCCGAGTGGTACGAGAGCTACAGCCTGCACGTCGCCAAGGTCGAGCGGGGCCACAGCTTCGTGAGGGGAGAGGGCACCGCTTTGTGAGAGGGGAGGGCGGAGCATGACGGGGCTTGCGTAAAGGTGGGGTCAGGGCGGCGGTGTGCGGGGCGCCTGGGCGGATCATGAAACTGTGTGTTGCTGGTGAGCGGGCCTGGGGAATGCCGTGGGGTGGGTTGGGAAAGGCCTGGTCAGCGGGGGGTGTGTCCGGGAAGTCGGGGATCTTCCCAGGGGTTGGCTGAGAGGAGTCTGTGCGTTTCTCAGAAAAATCACAGGTTCCGAAAAGAGTGCTCTCAGGGGGCCCCGACATGGTGTCCGGCATGACCACGACCTCGCCCCAGGGGCGCACCGAACTGCTGAGGCCGGACGGGAGCCCCGTCCGAGTGCTTGTGGTGGACGACGAGCTGTCGATCACCGAACTGCTGTCCATGGCCCTTCGCTATGAGGGCTGGCAGATCCGGAGTGCGGGGGATGGCACGGGTGCCATCCAGACCGCACGGGACTTCCGGCCCGACGCCGTCGTCCTGGACATGATGCTCCCGGACATGGACGGGCTGACCGTCCTCGGGCGGCTGCGGCGTGAGCTGCCGGAAGTGCCGGTGCTGTTCCTGACCGCGAAGGACGCGGTCGAGGACCGGATCGCCGGGCTCACCGCCGGCGGCGACGACTACGTCACCAAGCCGTTCAGCCTCGAAGAGGTCGTGGCCCGGCTACGCGGACTCATCCGCCGCTCCGGTGCCGCCGACCGGCGGTCCGACTCCGTGCTCGTCGTCGGCGACCTCATGCTCGACGAGGACAGCCACGAGGTCTCGCGCGGCGGGGACAACATCCACCTCACCGCCACCGAGTTCGAACTGCTGCGCTTCCTGATGCGGAACCCGCGGCGGGTGCTCAGCAAGGCGCAGATCCTCGACCGTGTGTGGTCGTACGACTTCGGTGGCCAGGCGAATGTCGTAGAGCTCTACATCTCGTATCTGCGGCGGAAGATCGACGCCGGGCGTGAGCCGATGATCCACACCCGGCGCGGGGCCGGCTACCTGATCAAGCCCGCCGCGTCATGAGCGGGCGACGACGGACGCGTACGCAGCGGCAGCCGAAGCTGAGGCGAGGACGACAGCAGCCGCGCACCCTGCGTACGCGGCTTGTCGTCTCCGCGGTGGCGTTGATCGCGGTGGTGTGCGCCGTGATCGGGACGGTGACGACGGTCGCGCTGCGCTCGCATCTGTACGAGCAGCTCGACGACTCGGTCAGCGAGGTGCTGGGTCGTGCCGCGGGCAAGGGGCCCGAGGACGCGCCTCCGCAGAACTCGCAGGCCCAGCAGCCCGAGGGCGCGGTCGACCCCAGCAAGAAGGCGCCCGGTCCGCCGGATCTCGAGGAGTTCGTCACCCGGGGGCCGCAGCAGATGATCGGCACCATCGCGGCGAAGGTCGAGAACGGCACCGTCGCCGAGGGCATGTACGGCAAGGGCACCAAGAACGACGACGGGGTCACGAACGTCACCGCGTACGCGCTGAACAAGACGCAGCTCGACGAGCTGAACGACGTCGCCAAGGACGGCAACGCCCACACCGTCACCATCACGGGCCTCGGCGAGTACCGCGTGGAGTACCGCAGCGGTGACAACGGCGCCTACTACGTGGCCCTGCCGACCACCGACGTCAGCAACACCCTCAACACCCTCATCGTCGTAGAGCTGAGCGTCACCGGCGCCGGTCTCATCGCCGCCGGTATCGCCGGCTCCGTGCTCGTCGGCGTGGCCCTGCGGCCGCTCCGGAAGGTGGCGTCCACGGCGACCCGGGTCTCCGAGCTGCCGTTGCACACCGGTGAGGTGACGCTCAACGAGCGTGTGCCCGCGGCCGAGACCGATCCGCACACCGAGGTCGGGCAGGTCGGGGCGGCGCTCAACCGGATGCTCGACCACATCCACAGCGCCCTGCACTCGCGGCAGGAGAGCGAGACGCGCGTACGGCAGTTCGTGGCGGACGCCAGTCATGAGCTGAGGACGCCCCTCGCGTCGATTCGCGGTTACGCCGAGCTGACCAGACGAGGGCGGGAGGAGATCGGGCCCGACACCCGGCATGCGCTCGGGCGGATCGAGTCCGAGTCCGGTCGTATGACCCTCCTCGTCGAGGATCTGCTGCTGCTCGCGCGGCTGGACGCGGGACGTCCGCTCCAGTTCGAGCAGACCGACCTCATCCCGCTCGTCGTGGACACCGTCAGCGACGCGCGCGCCGCCGGGCGGCAGCACAACTGGCGCCTGGACCTGCCGGACCACCCCGCGCTCGTGTCGGCCGACGCCGCGCGGCTGCAGCAGGTGCTGGTCAATCTGCTGGCGAACGCGCGTACGCACACGCCACCGGGTACAACCGTGACCGCGCGCGTGCAGCGGCGCGGGCCGTGGATGTGCGTCGATGTCGAGGACAACGGGCAGGGCATCCCGGAGGAGCTGCTGCCGCATGTGTTCGAGCGGTTCGCGCGTGGGGACTCCTCGCGGTCCCGGGCGTCCGGCTCGACCGGTCTCGGCCTCGCCATCGTGCAGGCCGTGGCCGACGCGCACGGCGGTGCCGTGACCGTCGACAGCGTGCCCGGCAGGACCGTGTTCACCGTGCATCTGCCCGCCCTCGGCGGGAGCATGCCGCTGCTCGACGACGCCGCGAACTGGCAGCTCGGCGACGTGCACTACGACGGCGACGGCGACGGCGACGGCGACCTCGACATGACCGACGTAACCGACGCAACAAACTGGCAACCGGACTCACAGGCACAGCACAGTGTCAGCACACGGGCATAACAGAGCCGCTCGCAAATGTAGTTGTCATGCGAACCGACTCTTCTCCCGGCACCCTGCCGGCGCGGGAGCACCTCCCGGCCGGAAACGCCGGTACGCCTGTCCTGGACGTAGTGATCCCCGTCTACAACGAGGAGAAGGACCTCCAGCCGTGCGTCCTCAGACTGCACGAGCACCTCGCGCGCACGTTCCCGTATGCGTTCCGCATCACGATCGCGGACAACGCGTCCACGGACACCACCCCTCAGGTGGCGCAGCGGCTGGAGGCGGAGCTCCCCGAGGTCAGGTCCTTCCGGCTCGATCAGAAGGGGCGCGGGCGGGCCCTGCGGACCGTGTGGTCCGCGTCCGACGCGCCGGTCCTCGCCTACATGGACGTGGACCTGTCCACCGACCTGAACGCCCTGCTGCCGCTGGTGGCCCCGCTGATCTCCGGTCACTCGGACCTCGCGATCGGCTCCCGGCTCGCCCGCTCCTCCCGGGTGGTGCGCGGCCCGAAGCGGGAGTTCATCAGCCGCGCGTACAACCTGATCCTGCGCGGCTCGCTCCAGGCCCGCTTCTCGGACGCGCAGTGCGGGTTCAAGGCGATACGCCGGGACGTGGCCCAGGTGCTGCTGCCGCTCGTCGAGGACACCGGCTGGTTCTTCGACACCGAGATGCTGGTGCTGGCCGAGCGGGCCGGGCTGCGGATCCACGAGGTGCCGGTCGACTGGGTCGACGACCCGGACTCGACCGTCCACATCGTGAAGACGGCGACCGACGACCTCAAGGGTGTGTGGCGGGTCGGGAAGGCCCTCGCCACCGGATCGATCTCGCTCGACCGACTCGCACGGCCGTTCGGGGATGATCCGAGGGACAGGGAGATCCAGGACGTACCGCGCGGGCTCGCCCGTCAGCTCCTCGGGTTCTGTGTCGTCGGCGGCCTCTCCACCCTCTTCTACCTGCTCCTCTACAGCGGCTTCCGTACCTTCTCGGGGTCGCAGATCGCCAACGCGCTCGCCCTGCTGGTCTCGGCGATCGCCAACACGGCGGCCAACCGGCGCCTGACCTTCGGCGTCCGCGGCCGGAGCGACGTCGTCAAGCACCAGGCACAGGGCCTGGTCGTGTTCGGTATCGGCCTCGCCCTCACCAGCGGCTCGCTGGCCGCCCTGAACGCGGCGACCTCCGACCCCGCCCACTCCACGGAACTGGCGGTCCTCATCGCCGCCAACCTCGCGGCGACGGTGCTGCGGTTCCTGCTCTTCCGGGCGTGGGTGTTCCCGGACCGGCGCGACGGTGCCTCCTCCGCCTCCTCCGCGGTCTCGACGGTCGTCGCCTCGCACCACCCGGCCCCGCACGACCCGGCCTCGCCCACCTACGCGACGTCGACGGCGACGGCGACGGCGGTGCGTCCGGGCCGGCCCCGCCCCCACGGCCACCAGGACCGTTTCCAGCCGGCGGCCCAGCGGCCGGCGGCGACACAGAACCACACCGCCGAGTACGCGACGGCGCCCCGATCTCCGTACACGACAACCCAGTTCCGCGCCGGTGACGCCGCGGACCGCACCTGGGGGGACGCGACCATGCAGATGCGGCCGGTGCGCCCGCACGATCAGGATTCGAGGAACGCACGATGACCACGCAGTTCGAGACGACGACACCGCAGGGGGGTGCGCGCCCCGCCGGCCCCGCCGGTCCCGATTGGGGGCCGCCCACGAGCAGAACGGCCGTGCAGGAGCCGGTGGTTCAGGAGATCCTCGACGGTCATGGCACCACCCCCGCCCCCGGCACCGGCTCGGGTGAGCCCAAGCAGCCCTTCGCTCAGCGACTGTGGCGGGGCCGCCCCGAGGACAACCGCTGGATCCGCCCCGGGTTCCTGCTCACGCTGCTGCTGATCGGCGGCCTCTACACCTGGAACCTCACGGCCTCCGGTTACGCCAACTCCTTCTACTCGGCGGCCGTGCAGGCGGGCAGCCAGTCCTGGAAGGCCTTCTTCTTCGGGTCGCTGGACTCGGCCAACGCCATCACCGTCGACAAGCCCCCGGCGTCGCTGTGGCCGATGGCGCTGTCGGTACGGCTGTTCGGCCTCAACTCCTTCGCGATCCTGTTCCCGCAGGTCCTGATGGCCGTCGCCACCGCCGGGGTGCTGTGGGCGGCCGTACGCCGTCGCTTCAACGCCACGGCCGGCTTCATCACCATGGCGGTGTTCGCGCTCACGCCCGTCGCCGCGCTGATGTTCCGCTTCAACAACCCGGACGCGGCCCTCGCGCTCCTGATGGCCGCCGCGGTCTACTGCACGCTGCGGGCCATGGAGAAGGCCCAGACGAAGTGGCTGGTCTGGGCGGGTGTCGCCATCGGCCTCGCCTTCCTGGTCAAGACCCTCCAGGCCTTCCTGATCCTGCCGGTCCTCGCGATCGTGTACGTGGCCTTCGCGCCCGCCAGTTGGAAGAAGCGGGTCGGGCAGGTGCTGCTCGCCGGGCTCGCGATGGTCGTCTCCGGCGGCTGGTGGGTCGCGATCGTCGAGCTGTGGCCGGCGTCCTCCCGCCCGTACATCGGCGGCTCGCAGAACAACTCTTTCCTTGAACTGACCTTCGGCTACAACGGCCTCGGCCGCCTGAACGGCGAGGAGACCGGCAGCGTCGGCGGCGGCCAGGGAGGTGGTTGGGGCGAGACCGGCTGGGACCGGATGTTCAGCTCCTCCATCGGCGGCCAGATCTCCTGGCTGATCCCGGCCGCGCTGATTCTGCTGGGCGCAGCCATCTGGGCCACGCTCCCCCACTCTCGGCTTCGCTCGAGCGGGGGGACCTCCATGCTCAAGCGCACGGACACGACCCGCGCCGCGTTCCTCCTCTGGGGCGGCTGCCTGCTGATCACCATGGTGGTCTTCAGCTTCATGCAGGGCATCTTCCACGAGTACTACACCGTCGCCCTCGCCCCCTACATCGCGCCGCTGATCGGTATGGGCGCGGCGTTGCTCTGGCAGGAGCGCGGCAAGTTCTGGGCGACGATCACGATGGCGGCGGCCATGACGGCCACCGCGGTCTGGGGCTACGTCCTCCTCAACCGCTCTTCCGACTACCTGCCCTGGCTGAAGTGGGTCGTGCTGGTCGGCGGCTTGGTCGCCGCGCTCGGCCTGGTTTTCGTGGGCAAGCTCGGCCGGCAGCTGGCCATGGCGGTCGTGGGCCTCAGCGCCGTCACCGCGCTGGCCGGTCCGACCGCGTACACGCTCACCACGCTGAACGAGGGCCACACCGGCTCGATCGTCACGGCCGGTCCGTCCGTCCAGGGCGGCATGGGCGGCGGTCCCGGCGGCGGTGGCGGCGGTATGCCGGGCCAGAACCAGCGGGGCGGCCAGCAGGGCCAGCAGAACGGCCAGAACGGCAACGGTCAGATGGGCCAGCCCCCGACCGGCGGCTTCGGCGGCGGCCAGAACAACCAGCAGAACGGTAATGGCTCCACCCAGAACCAGCAGCAGGGCAACGGCCAGACCCAGAACGGCGACGGCGGTCGCATGGGCGGCGGTGGCGGCGGCATGGGCGGTCTGCTCAACGGCGCGACCGTCAGCGACGAGGCCAAGGAACTGCTCGAGAAGAACGCGAGTGACTACACCTGGGCCGCCGCCGCCATCGGCGCCCAGAACGCGGCGAGCTACCAGCTCTCCACCGGCGAACCGGTCATGGCCATCGGTGGCTTCAACGGCACCGACCCGTCCCCGACCCTCGCGGAGTTCAAGAAGTATGTGGAGGACGGCAAGATCCACTACTTCATCTCCAGCGGCTCCGGCGGCGGCATGGGCGGCAGCAGCGACGGCACCTCCTCGCAGATCAGCTCCTGGGTACAGGAGAACTTCGAGACGGTGACGGTCGACGGCGCCACCTTCTACGACCTGACGCAGCCGAAGAGCGACAGCTGACCGTCCGGTCCGGCGAAAGCCCCTAAAGCAGGGCGGTGGGCCGGGGG
>NZ_VTHJ01000026.1:60616-72901 GCF_008386495.1 Streptomyces tailanensis
CGCCGAATACCGCGTTGTACGCCGTATAAGAACTGTTCTACGGTGTACAGCATGTCGACCTCCGCCACCCCCGAGGCCTCCAAGTACCCGGTTTCCCAAGGCCACCCCCAGCGCTGGCTGATCCTCGGCGTCATCTGTCTCGCACAGCTCACCGTGCTGCTGGACAACACCGTGCTGAACGTGGCCATCCCCTCCCTCACCGAGGAGTTGGGCGCGGCCACGTCGGACATCCAGTGGATGATCAACGCGTACTCGCTCGTACAGTCGGGCCTGCTGCTCACGGCGGGCAGCGCGGCCGACCGCTACGGCCGTAAGAAGATGCTGATCGCGGGTCTGGTGCTGTTCGGCATCGGCTCGCTGGTGGCCGGACTCGCCCAGACCACCGGGCAGTTGATCGCGGCGCGGGCGGGCATGGGAGTCGGCGGCGCGCTGCTGCTCACCACGACGCTCGCCGTCGCCATGCAGATCTTCACGCCCGAGGAGCAGCCGAAGGCGATCGGCATCTGGGCCGCGGTCAACGCCCTCGGCTTCGCGGCCGGCCCTCTCGTCGGCGGTTTCATGCTGGGGCATTTCTGGTGGGGCGCGATCTTCCTGATCAACCTGCCGGTCGCCGCGGTGGGGGTGGTCGCCGTGATCGCCCTGGTTCCCGAGTCGAAGAACCCGCAGGGTGATCGGCCCGACCTGCTGGGCGCGATGCTGTCGACCATCGGTATGACCGCCCTGGTCTACGCGATCATCTCGGGCCCCGAGCACGGCTGGACCTCCGGCCAGGTACTGGCCACGGGCGCCGTCGCCGTCGTCGTCCTCGCGGCGTTCGCGTACTGGGAGAGCCGGATCCCGTACCCCATGCTCGACCCGCACTTCTTCCGAGACCGGCGGTTCACGGGCGCCGTCGGCGGTGCGGTGCTCATCACCTTCGGGATGGGCGGGGCGCTGTTCCTGCTCACCCAGCATCTGCAGTTCGTGCTCGGCTACGACGCGCTGGAGGCCGGTCTCAGGACCGCGCCGCTCGCCCTGGTCGTCGTCGCGCTGAACTTCACCGGGCTGTCGGCCAAGTGGACGGCCAAGCTGGGGATGCCGGTGTCGATCGCGCTGGGGATGGTGCTGATGTCCGGGGGGCTCGTCTCCATCGCGACGATGGCCTCCGGCGGTTATGCCGGGACACTGCTCGGGTTGGTGTTGATCGGGGTCGGTTGCGCGGTCGCCAATCCGGCCATGGCTCACGCGATCATGAGTTCTATACCGCCGGCCAAGGCGGGGGTCGGGGCCGGGATCAACGGGACGTTGGCCGAGTTCGGGACGGGGTTGGGGGTGGCGGTGCTGGGGGCTGTGCTCAACTCCCGGTTCGCGGCGGAATCCCTGCCGGGGGCGTTGGCGGGGGTGAGCTCTTCGGAGGAGAAGCGGAAGGTCATTGACACGTTTTCCTCCGGGTTGGAGTTGAGTTTGCTGGTGGGGGCGCTGGCTGTGCTGCTTGGGGGGTTGGTGGCGGCGGGGTTGCTGCGCAGGGCGGAAAGGGCGGATTCGGGGGTGGTGGTCGCCCACTAGCTCGGGGGGTTGGGGCTGTTTCGCGGCCGCGGGTCGTGTGGTTGATCGCGCCCACGCGGCGGAGCCGCAAATCGACACAGCCCCGCGCCCCCTTTGGTTGTTGGGGGCGTTGCGTGCCTAGCATCTGAGCAGTTGACGTACAAAAGACTCTGGAAGGTGCGCCATGCCTAGGGCAGCCAGTCAGGCCGAAGGGGCCGTGCGGGCCAGTGTCTGGCTGGACAGGAAGGCCCGGGCCCGGCGAGGCGGGCAGCCGTCAGGGCTGGATCGGGAGCGGATCATCACCACGGCCGTGCGGTTGTTGGACGGCGAAGGGCTGGCCAAGTTCTCGATGCGGCGGCTCGCCGCCGAGCTGAATGTGACCGCGATGTCGGTCTACTGGTACGTGGACACCAAGGACGATCTGCTGGAACTGGCTCTCGACCGGGCGTTCGGCGAGCTGGTGCTGCCCGGGGAGGGCGCCGGCGAGGACTGGCGGGACGAACTCCGCATGCTCGCCAAGGAGTACCGGGCGGTGCTGGTCCGGCACCCCTGGGTGTCGCCGCTCGCCGGTACCTTCCTCAACATCGGCCCGCACTCGCTCGACTTCTCGCTCGCCGTGCAGCGGGTGATCCGCGGCACCGGGCTCCCCGCCCACGGCCAGACCGGCGCGATCGCCGCCGTCTTCCAGTTCGTGTACGGCTTCGGCACCATCGAGGGGCACTTCATCCAGCGCTGCGCCAGTGCCGGCATGACCCAGGAGGAGTACTTCCGCCACGCGATGAGCGCGGTGTCCGACACCCCTGAACTCGGCGAGATCGTCCAGCAGTCCGCGGACCTCATGGAGGCCCGCGGCGGCGACACCGTCGAGGAGATGCGCGAACGGGACTTCACCTACGCCCTGGAGACCCTCATCGCCGGCATCGAGGTCATGGTCGACCGCGGCTGAGCCCGACTCACCCCTCCTCGACGAGCCGTGCCGGGAAGCCACCGGTCGCCACCGGCCCCCACTTCACCGGTGTGACCCGGATGATCGACTTCCCTTGCTTGATCATCGCCTCCCGATACTCGTCCCAGTCCGGGTGTTCGCCCGAGATGTTCCGGAAGTACTCCACCAGCGGCTCGACCGAGTCGGGCGAGTCGATGACCTCCGCCGTTCCGTCGATCTGGACCCAGGGGCCGTCCCACTCGTCGCTCAGCACGACGACGCTGACCCGCTCGTCCCGCTTGGCGTTCCGCGTCTTCGCGCGCTCGGGGTACGTGGAGACGACGATCCGGCCCGAGCCGTCGACACCGCATGTCAGCGGCGACGCCTGGGGACTGCCGTCGGCCCGGCGGGTGAGGAGGAGCGCGCGGTGGCGGGGGCGTACGAAGTCGAGGAGTTCTTCGAGGGAGACCTTGGTGTTGGTCGCGATGTTCCGTGCCATGGCGCACAGCGTAGGGCCGGGAGCGCCTAATAGCTCGGGGGGAACTGGGGTCTTTGCGGTGCGGGTACGTCGTGGTTCCTCGCGCCCACGCGGCGGAGCCGCATATCGATACAGTCCCGCGCCCCGAAAGGGGCGCGGTCCGAACTGTGTGAACTACTCGCCGGGGTGGGCGAGTTCGATGTCGTGGTCGTCCACGCCGGGGCCGGTGACCGTTAGCGCCGTGGCCACCGGCGGGTAACCGCCGGCGATGACCGTGTACTCGCCGCCGTTCAGGTCGGTGAAGGCGTACGCTCCGTCCGCGCCGGTGGTGGCGGTGCCGACGACGTTGCCCGCCGCGTCGACGAGGGTCACGCGGGCGTCCGCCAGGGCCCCGCGCGGCGTCCGTACGACCCCCTGGAGCCGGGCCCCGGCCTCCAGGTCGACCTCGATCCGGGTGACGCCGGTGCCGTCCATCTCGACGGGCAGGGCGCGCGGGCAGTACCCGGCGGCGTTCACCGCGACGGTCACGGCACCCGGCACCAGCTCGGCGAAGCCGAACTCGCCCTCCTCACCGGTGTTCCCGGTGGCCAGCACCTCCCCGCGCACATCGGTCACCACGACCATGGCGTCCTTGACGGGCAGTGCGCTCTGCGCGGTACGCACGACGCCGCTCAGGCCGCTCGTGCCGCTCAGCAGGACGTCGTACGAGACCGGCTCGCCGTCCACGACGACCGTGGACGCCTGCGGCTGGAACCCGTCGGCAGCGGCGATCAGCACATACGACCCGGCACCGGGCGCGTCCACCGCGTAGGCCCCGTCGGCCCCCGCGACCGAACGGCCGAGCTGACGGCCATCGAGCGAGATCAGCGTGACGGCGGCCCGGGGGACGGGCACGTTCTCGGCGCCGCGCACATGCCCCCGGATCGAGGTCCCGCCGGAACCGACGGGCGGCACCGTGGCGGTCTTCTCGGCCGCCGCCATGGTCTCTTCGGCCACCGGCAGCACCATCGCCCCCTTCTTCTTCAGCGGTACCTCCTTGATGAAGAGGGCGAAGACGAGGGCGAGGAGGGCCATGGGCGCGGCGTAGAGGAAGACGTCGCCGATGCCGTGGCCGTAGGAGCTCTCGATGACCGTGCGGATCGGGGCGGGCAACGAGTCCAGGTCGGGGATCTCGCCGTGGCCCACGGACGAGCCGGACACGCCGAGTTCGGCTAGGCCGTCCTCCGCGTAGTGGGTGATCCGGTGGCTGAGGACCGCGCCCAGGGCGGAGACGCCGATCGCGCCGCCGAGGGAGCGGAAGAAGGTGACCACCGAGCTGGCGGCGCCCAGGTCGGTCGGGTCCACCTGGTTCTGGGTGCACAGCACCAGGTTCTGCATCATCATGCCGACGCCGAGCCCGAGCAGCGTCATGAAGACCGCCACATGCCAGTACGCGGTGTCGTATCGGAGGGTTCCCAGCAGCCCGAGGCCCGCGCTCACCAGCACACCACCGGCGATCAGCCAGGCCTTCCAGCGGCCGGTGCGGGTGATGACCTGCCCGGAGACGGTCGAGGAGACGAACAGGCCGGCGATCATCGGGATGGTCAGGACGCCGGACATGGTCGGCGACTCGTTCCGGGCCAGCTGGAAGTACTGGCTGAAGAAGATGGTGCCCGCGAACATCGCGACGCCCACGAAGAGCGAGGCCAGCGAGGCCAGCGTGATCGTCCGGTTGCGGAACAGCCGCAGCGGAATGATCGGCTCGCTCGCCCTGGCCTCGACGAGCACGAAGACCGCGAGCAGCGCGACCGTGCCACCGACCATCGCGTACGTCTGCCAGGACACCCAGTCGTACTTGTCACCGGCGAAGGTCACCCAGATCAGCAGCAGGCAGACCGCGG
Source organism: Streptomyces tailanensis (assembly GCF_008386495.1). Classification (GTDB taxonomy): domain Bacteria; phylum Actinomycetota; class Actinomycetes; order Streptomycetales; family Streptomycetaceae; genus Streptomyces; species Streptomyces tailanensis. The sequence continues at coordinate 65,424 of NZ_VTHJ01000026.1, forward strand.
CCGTGATGAGGAAGGCGCCCGCCCAGTCGACCTTGGCCTTGACCTTGCGGCGGACGGCCGGCAGGTGCAGGGTCCGCTGGAGCACGATCAGGGCGATGACGGCGAAGGGCACGCCGACGTAGAAGCACCAGCGCCAGCCGAGCCAGTCGGTGTCGGTGATGACTCCGCCGATCAGCGGGCCGCCGACCATCGCGGTCGCGAAGGTGGCGCCGAGGTAGCCGTTGTACCGGCCGCGTTCGCGCGGGGAGATCATCGTCGCGAGGATGATCTGCGCCAGCGAGGAGAGCCCGCCCATGCCGATGCCCTGGACGGCGCGGAACGCGATGAGCGTGCCGGAGTTCTGCGACAGCCCGGCCGCGGCGGAACCGAGTACGAAGATGACCAGCGCCAGCTGGATCAGCAGCTTCTTGGAGAACAGGTCGGCGAGCTTGCCCCACAGAGGGGTGGACGCGGTCATCGCGAGCAGCGACGCGGTCATCACCCAGGTGTAGGCGCTCTGTCCGCCGCCCAGGTCCTTGATGATGTCGGGCAGAGCGTTCGACACGATCGTCGACGACAGGATCGCCACGAACATGCCGAGCAGCAGCCCGGTCAGGGCTTCCATGATCTGCCGGTGGGTCATCGGAGCGCCGCCGCCGTTCCGGCCGCCGTCGACGCTCCCTCCGTGCTTGGCGTGAGCCCGCACACCGGCTGGTGTGGTCGTTGCCATGGTCTTCCTTCTCTTACGTGCGCTTTGCGGGTGTACGGGGGGTGGTGATGTCTGTGCCTGTGTCTGGGGGTACGGGAGCGGCGGCCTGCGGCGGCGTCCGGGGCGGTCGGGGTCCCGCCCGGCAGTCGTCGAAGCTCTCGCGCAGCCGGCCCATGAGCCGGACGAGCTCTCCCACCTCGTCGTCGGACCAGTGGCTCAGCCGGTCGGCCAGCAGGCGGGTGCTGCGCCGGTGGAGTTCGGCGAGCTTGTCCCGGCCCGCGGGGGTCAGGCGCAGGATGCGCGAGCGCTTGTCCGCCGGGTCGGGGAGGCGTTCGATCCAGCCGCGTTCGGCGACGTGCGCGACATGGCGGCTGGTCACCGACGTGTCCACCGCGAGCAGCTCGGCGAGCCTGCTCATCCGCATCTCGCCGTGCCGGTCGAGGAGTGTCAGCACGCCCGCGCTGCCGCCCGGGCAGTCGTACGGCAGCATCCGCGCGATCTCCCGCTTCACGACTCCGACGGCGCTGAGCTGACGGGCCAGCTCCTCGTAGTGCGCCTGCCTGGTCATGACCACCCTTCCAGATTTGTTGCTTAGGGCAACCATAGGAGTGGTTGGTTGCCGCAGGCAAACGAAATCGGGCATCTGCGGACCAAGTCTTGGCAAAGGAGGGCGAGTGATCAGGCCCGGGCGAAGTACCCGGGTTGGGTGCCCCCTCCCCGATTCGCTAGGGTCTCGGGCCATGGCTGACAACCAGGGCCCCCAGGGCAACTACGACCCCGCGGGCAGCACCCAGATGTTCCGCGCCTTCGTCGACGAGACCCCGGCCGGGGGTCGGCAGGCCGCGGCGGCGTCCTCCGGGCCGCGTGTTGGTGTGATCGTCGGTGCTATCGCAGCGGTGGCGGTTGTGGCCGCCGTTGTGTGGCTGGCGTTGGCCTAGTACTTCGGCTTGGCCGCAGGGCGCCTACTCGTCTGCCGGGTTCGGTGATCTTGCGGCCGCGGGTCCGTTGTGGTTGCTCGCGCAGTTCCCCGCGCCCCTAAAAGCCCGGGCGCGACCCATGCCGCCAAGGGGCGCGGGGCTGTGTCGATTTGCGGCTCCGCCGCGTGGGCGCGACCAGCCCCCACCCACCCGCAGACAACGAACCGGCCCTCTACGCACAGCGACCGCCGGGATGCCGACACCTTCGGCTCCCGGCGGTCACACGTGTAACGAAGTGGCTCGACTCAGTCGGAGATGAGGCCCTCACGGAGCTGGGCGAGGGTGCGGGTGAGCAGGCGGGAGACGTGCATCTGGGAGATGCCGACCTCTTCGCCGATCTGTGACTGGGTCATGTTCGCGAAGAAGCGGAGCATGATGATCCGGCGCTCGCGAGGCGGCAGTTTGGCGAGCAGGGGCTTCAGGGACTCGCGGTACTCGACGCCCTCCAGCGCGCTGTCCTCGTAGCCGAGACGGTCGGCCAGGGAGCCCTCGCCGCCGTCGTCCTCGGGGGCGGGGGAGTCCAGCGACGACGCCGTGTACGCGTTGCCGACGGCGAGGCCGTCGACGACGTCCTCCTCCGACACGCCCAGTACGGCGGCGAGCTCGGTGACCGTCGGGGAGCGGTCGAGCTTCTGCGAGAGCTCGTCACTGGCCTTGGTGAGGGCCAGGCGCAGCTCCTGCAGCCGCCTCGGCACCCGGACCGACCACGAGGTGTCGCGGAAGAACCGCTTGATCTCGCCGACGACGGTCGGCATCGCGAACGTCGGGAACTCCACGCCCCGTTCGCAGTCGAAGCGGTCGATCGCCTTGATCAGGCCGATCGTTCCGACCTGGACGATGTCCTCCATCGGCTCGTTGCGCGACCGGAAACGGGCGGCGGCGTAACGCACCAGCGGGAGGTTGAGCTCGATGAGGGTGTCCCGGACATAAGCACGCTCGGGGCTGTTCTCGTCGAGTGCGGCCAGCCGCAGGAACAGGGAGCGGGACAAGGTGCGGGTGTCGATGTTCGCCGAGGCCGACAAGGCCGGGAAGTCAGTCGCCGGCGGAGCCTGGGGACCGGGAAGGTCCGGAAGGCCCGGAAGCTCCTGAAGGTCCTGAGGGGCCTGGAAAGCGTCGGGCGTGGTCTCGCTCTTGACGAGCGTGAGCACCTTCGAGCTGCCCTGGTCTGCGGACATGCCACCCCCTTTGGGTCGCGGACGGTCGCGGCGGACGCTCCGTCGTAAGGAACGCAGCCTCCACCTGAATACCGGCGGCGAGGCCACGGCAAACGCGCTGGGGGAAGAATGTCACACGTCGGCAACGCGATGTAGTGACATGTCGACATGGAGAGGGTGAATAGGCCCTGGAAACAAGCGGTCTGACGGTGTTTCGGGCCAGAACTGTCGGAAAGTGGCGCGATGAGCGATTCGCTCTCGCCGGTGATGCCTCGCCAGCGCATTCGGTTATGCCAGATGGCCTGGGCACGTGTGCCGCTGGCCAATTCTGTGCGCCCCGCCTGCCTTCGTGCGCCCCGCGTGCCCCATGGTCCATCGCCAGTATTCGGGAGGGGAACTAGTTACCGCCGGTCACGCCCTGAAGGGGCGCGGGGAACTGCGCGAGCAACCACAACGGACCCGCAGCCGCAAACCCCCAGGCCCCCCGAGCTATTAGGCGCCCCTGCCCCAAGCGGAGCGCTCACGCCTCGATCCGGTTGGCGGAACGCAGCCGCGCGAAGCTCCGCGCCAGCAGCCGCGAGACATGCATCTGGGAGACCCCCAGCTCCGCGCTGATCTGCGACTGGGTGAGGTTGCTGTAGTAGCGGAGCAGCAGGATCCGTTGTTCGCGTTCGGGGAGTTGGACGAGGAGATGGCGTACGAGGTCGCGGTGTTCGACGCCGTCGAGCTCGGGGTCCTCGTAGCCGAGTCGGTCGAGGAGCCCCGGCATGCCGTCTCCCTCCTGGGCGGCCTCCAGCGAGGTCGCGTGGTACGAGCGTCCGGCCTCGATGCAGGAGAGGACCTCGTCCTCGCTGATGCGCAGCCGCTCGGCGATCTCGGCGGTCGAGGGGGCGCGGCCGAAGGCGGTCGTGAGGTCCTCGGTCGCGCTGTTCACCTGTACCCACAGCTCGTGCAACCGGCGGGGGACGTGGACCGTGCGGACGTTGTCGCGGAAGTACCGCTTGATCTCGCCGACGACGGTCGGCATCGCGAAGGTCGGGAACTGCACACCCCGGTCCGGGTCGAACCGGTCGATGGCGTTGATCAACCCGATCGTGCCGACCTGGACCACGTCCTCCATGGGCTCGTTGCGGGAGCGGAAGCGGGCGGCCGCGTAGCGCACGAGCGGGAGGTTCGCCTCGATGAGCGCCCCGCGCACGCGGTTGTGCTCGGGGGTGCCCGGCTCCAGGTGCTTCAGTTCGCCGAAGAGCACCTGGGTGAGGGCCCGGGTGTCGGCGCCGCGACGTTTCTCCGGAACGGGGGCGGGGGCGGGGGCGGGGGCGGAGTCGGGGGCCGGGGCTTCTTCCTGGGGTGGCGCAGTACTGGCCGACACGGTCAACGCCACCTCTTCATCCATCAACTCAACCGTCAAAAGCGGTCATAGCATCACAAGACATGTGCACTGTGATCAAGCACCGCATATCCTCGTGTTGAGGGAGAGTTGGGGGTGAGCTGAAGGTGGGCGCGGGTATTTCAGGCATAAAAGGGCCCCGCACCGTTCGAGTGCGGGTCGAGCCGTGCGGCTGCCGTACGGCCGTACGGCCCTACGGCTCAGAACTCGTAGTCGGCGATCACCCACGTGGCGAACTCGCGCCACAGTGCGACGCCCGCCTGGTGCTCCGGGTGCTCGACATACCGCCGCAGGGCGTCCACGTCGTCGAACGCAGAGTTGATCGCGAAGTCGTACGCGATGGGTCGGTCGCTCAGGTTCCAGCCCAGCTCCCAGAAGCGGAGCTCGGGGATCCTGCCGTCGAGCGCGCGGAAGGCCTCCACCCCCGCCACGACGCGCGGATCGTCGCGCTCGACGCCCTCGTCGAGCTTGAAGAGGACCAGGTGGCGGATCATGGGTGCTCCGAGAAGGTCGTACGACGTGCTGCGACGTGTGGGTACTAGTCGGCCCCGTTGGCGATCCAGGTGAAGAAGTCGCCGATGGACTGGGCGGCGGTCGAGATGCCCTCGAACCCTATCTGGACGTAGCCGGCGGCATTCTCCGGGTCGGTAATGATCACGTAGAAAACGAAGACCACGAGCACGAACAGCGCGATCTGCTTTCCTCTTACCGCCACAGCGGCCTCCCCCGCCTCGTGTGCCCCGTGGGCCCCATGGATCCGATGGGTCCCTCTTTGTCGGCGGCGAGTGTAACCCGATCACTCGTTCGCAGGTGATCTCCGGAACGGTCGGTCCGGCGCCGTGGCGATCCACGGGGGCAGATGCCGACGGTTCAGTCCGGTGACCGGCCGGAACTCCAGCACGGAGGGGTGCTTCGGGTGAGGGGGAGTAAGGGGTGGGGGAGTTTTGGTGGGTGAAATCGCAACTCGTCCGAGGGAATGGGGCGTCAACTACATTTTAGGTACGTGGGTTTGACGTATCCATACACGGGGGCCGTGCACGGCCATGGGCCGGGGCAGCGGGTGGAACGGATCAGGACACGGGGACGATGAGCGGATTACCAGGCGAACAGAGGGAACAGAGGGAACAGTCGGAGGGGGTCGCTCTCGCGGAGATGCTCCGGCGGTGGTGGGAGCAGGCGGAGCCGACCCCGACTCAGGAGTCGCTGGCGCGGAGGGTGGGGGTCAACCAGGCGTCCCTGTCCCGATATCTCAATCCCCGCCGTGACCAGAACGCGCCGCCGCATGTGATCGAGCTGCTGCACAAGCACCTGGGCGCACCGGCCGAGGAACTGGATCAGGCCCTGGCCCTGCATGCGGCGGTGATCGGGGACCCCGAGGCGAAGCGCCCCGGTCCCGGGGGCGGGGGCGGTCGAACGGACACTGTGCACATCGGGGTGGCGCCGCTCGGCCCAACACCGGTGAGCGGGGCGGTCCCGAGATCGGCGGCTCTTCTCGCCACCCGGTTCGGGCAGGGTGCCTGGGGGACGATCGCCGTGGCCGTGTCCGTCGTTCTTGTCATCGCCCTGGGTGTCTGGTGGGTGACCGCGGGCTCCGGTACGGGCGATGCGCCGAGCGGGGCGTCGGGCGATGCGTCGGCCAGTGCCGGCGCCACCGCCACCGCCGACCTCTCCCAGTGGCAGTTGACGCTGAGGGGCCACTGGGGGTGGAAGGCGCGGACCGTTCAGCATCTCCTGGTCGCCCATGGGTACGAACTGGAGGTCGACGGCAAGTTCGGGCCGAAGACCGAAGCCGCCGTCAAGGCGTTCCAGAGCAGACACGGGCTTGTGTCCGACGGCAAAGTCGGGCCGAAGACCTGGCCGTTGCTCGTGCGGGTCGACACCCATGCCGACCGGGACGGGGTCATGGCGCTCCAGGAACTGCTCCACAACCTGGGGATGCCCTTGGACGTCACCGGCGTGTTCACCTCCGCGACGGCGCAGAACCTCTCCGCTTTCCAGAGGGACCATCAGCTTCCGGAGACCGGGGAGGCCGACGCCGCGACCTGGCGTGCGCTGATGGCCGTCCAGCCGCCGCCCGTCAGCTCCCGGCCGTCGTCCGCCCAGCCGTCCTGACCCGCGGGCGCCTTATGCATTCCGCCCTGGGATGCCGTGCATCGTCGCAGGTCAGGGGTGTGCATACGGCGGGACGCGTGCATGCATGGGGTGAGGCTTCGCAACTGTGGAGGTCGACGGAAGCGGCACGGCAGAGTTGAGACATCCCCCGGCTCGGCGGTGCGGACTCGTCACCGCACACGCCATCTCGACCTGTTCCCAAGGCCTTTCCGAACCCACGGCATTTCCGAAGGAGATCCGACCGTGCTCACGCATGCCCTCTCGCACTCCCGACCAGTTCGTCTGGCGGCGGCGGTCGCCGCGACCGCCTCGCTCGCCTGCGGTGCCCTGTTGGCCGGCGCCTCCACCGGCGTCGCGGCGCCCCCGAGTTCGTACGGGGTGAAGGGCATCGACACCAGCCACTACAACCATGACGCGACAGACAAGGCCATCGACTGGAAGCGTGTCGCCCGGAGCAACAGCTTCGCCTTCCTCAAGGCGACTCAGGGCACCGGCAACAAGGACCCCTGGTTCGCCCGGGACTTCAAGGCCGTCTCCGCCACGTCGATGCTGCGGGCGCCGTACCACTTCTTCGACCCGAAGACCACCAAGGACGGCGCGGCCCAGGCCGATCACTTCATCCGAACCGCAAGCGCCGCCGGATACACCGGGACCAAGGCCCGACAACTGCCGCCCGTCCTGGACATCGAGAAGGTGCGAGTCGACAACAAGGAGATGTGCCCCAAGGCGCTGCGCTCCGACCAGCTCAGCGTTTTCCTGAAGCGGGTGAAGTCGGCGTTCAAGGTGACGCCCATCGTGTACACGCGCTCCTCGTTCGTGCGGGAGTGCCTGGGCGGCAAGGGGCAGGTCTTCAAGGGCTATCCGCTGTGGCTCGCCCGGTACGGCAGCGACGCGTACGAGCCGCCGCCCGTGCCGGGGGCGGGTGCCTGGACGTTCTGGCAGTACACCGAGTCCGAGCGGGTGCCGGGCATCCCGGGCAAGAACGGGTCCGTCGGCATCGCCGACCGCAACGTCTTCCGGGGAACGCCCGCCCAGCTGCGGGCCATGGCCAACCTGGGCGGCACACCGATGCCCCAGCCGCCCGCGTCCTGGCCGGTGGTGAAGTCGGGTCAGCGGGGTGTGGATGTGGCGACCGTCCAGCTGCTGCTGACGGCCCG
>NZ_VTHJ01000026.1:72911-112698 GCF_008386495.1 Streptomyces tailanensis
CTTCGGGTCGGGTACGGCGGCGAAGGTGAAGGCGTTCCAGAAGGCCAAGGGGCTCACCGCCGACGGTGTCGTCGGGCCGGACACCTGGACCGAGCTCGTCGTCACGGTGAGGTCGGGCTCCAAGGGGGCGGCCGTGCAGGCGGTGCAGCGGCAGCTCACCGCGAACGGCTACGCCGTCAAGGCCGACGGTGTGTTCGGTTCGGGTACGGCCGCGAAGGTCAAGGCCTTCCAGAAGGCCAAGCGCCTCACGGTGGACGGCGTCGCCGGGCCCAACACCTGGGTGGCTCTGACCGCCGGCTGATCCACCCCGCGACTCGTCTCAGGGTGCGATCCCACCAGTCCCGCGGCCCAACGGGGGACGCGGTTCCATCAGGAAGGGAAACATTTCTCATGCGTACCGAAACACACAAGCGGAACAACCGCCGCATCGCCTCCGTCACGCTCGTCGCCGCCGCCCTCGTGGCCGGTGTCACGGCGACCGCCCCGGCCGGGGCCGCCACGGCCCAGCCGACGGCCGAGTCCGCCGGTGTCGCGGCTCAGGCGTCGTGGCCGGTGGTGAAGTCGGGTCAGCGGGGTGTGGATGTGGCGACCGTCCAGCTGCTGCTGACGGCCCGGGGGTTCAAGGTCTCGGCCGACGGTGTGTTCGGGTCGGGTACGGCGGCGAAGGTGAAGGCGTTCCAGAAGTCCAGGAAGCTCGCGGCGGATGGCGTTGTCGGGGCGAAGACATGGGCGAAGCTCATCGTGACGGTGCGGCAGGGTTCCAAGGGGACGGCTGTTCAGGCGCTTCAGCGGCAGCTCAACGACAACGGCTACAAGGTGTCCGTCGACGGTGTGTTCGGGTCGGGTACGGCCTCGAACGTGAAGGCGTTCCAGAAGGCCAAGGGGCTCTCCGCGGACGGCATCGTCGGCCCCAACACCTGGTCCCGGCTGGTCAGCGGCGGGGGCGGCGGGGGCGGCAACCCCGGCGGCGGCAAGCTCAGCGACGCCCAGGCCATGGCCCGGCTGAAGGCCGCCGGCATCACCCGCAAGTCCTCGGGCAACTGCATCGACCGTTACCGCAAGAACTGCACGAGCCTGCAGGGCATCCGGGTCGGCACCGTCAACGGTGTCATCGCCCTGAAGAAGAAGAGCGGTTGCAAGATCGTCATCACCGGCGGCACGGAGGTCGGTCACGCCAGTGGCACCTACAGCCACTGGAACGGCTACAAGGTCGACGTTCCCCGCACCTCGTGCGTCACCAACTACATCCACAAGCACTCCAAGAAGCACCACAAGCGCAAGGACGGCGCGTGGGTGTGGCGCGTGACCTCCGGCGGCAAGACGGTCATCGACTACGCCGACGAGAACTGGGCGAACCACTGGGACATCACGTACTACTGATCCCGGACGGATCTGAGACGGAAGCAGAAGAGGCGCCCGGTTCGATGAACCGTGCGCCTCTTCTATCTGCGGTAGCGGAGGGATTTGAACCCTCGGTGACTTGCGCCACACTCGCTTTCGAGGCGAGCTCCTTCGGCCGCTCGGACACGCTACCGAGGGAGACATTACAGCAAGGTGGGGCGTGGTTTGAAATCGGTATTCGCCGGGGTCCGCGGGCGGTGCCGAAGGGGTGTCAGCGGAGGCGGAAGAAGTCCGTGAGGAGGCGGGCGCATTCGTCGGCGAGGACGCCCTCGATCACCTCGGGGCGGTGGTTGAGGCGGCGGTCGCGTACGACGTCCCAGAGGGAGCCGACCGCGCCGGCCTTCTCGTCGCGGGCGCCGTAGACGACCCGGTCGACCCGGGACTGTGTGATCGTGCCCGCGCACATCGTGCAGGGTTCGAGGGTGACGACCAGGGTGCAGCCGGTCAGCCGCCACTCGCCGAGTTCTTCCGCCGCCCGGCGAATGGCCACTACCTCCGCGTGGGCCGTCGGATCGCCGGTGGCCTCGCGCTCGTTGTGCCCGGTGGCGAGGACGGCCCGGCCGTCCGGGGACAGGACGACCGCGCCGACCGGCACGTCACCGCCCGCGGCGGCCCGCCCGGCCTCGTCCAGGGCGAGCCGCATCGCGTCCCGCCAGCGGTCGCGTACCGGATCGGGGCCCCGATCGGGGCCCGGTGGCTCTGCGTCGGTTGATTCGGTCACTCCGGGAACCTAGCTGATGACCGATGCCACCCGGCTGGCGCCGGGTGGTGGGTTGCCCTAGCGGACCGTCTCCAGGACCTCCGAGGCTCCGAGGGCCTCGGCGATCGAGTTGAGGGCGTCGTCCGCGTCGAGGGCGCGGAGCTCCTTCTCGGTCACGCCCAGGTCGTCGAGGATCTCGCTGTCGCCGACCGGGCTGTGCGGCACGGCCTCGGCGGCAGTGCCGCCGCCGTCGTCTTCATCGTCGTCGGCCGGCTCACCGTCCTCCGTGCCGTCGAGGTCGAGGGAGTCCAGGTCGGGGTCGTCGTCGCCGGGCTCCCTTCCGAGCAGTTCGTCGGTGAGCAGGATTTCGCCGTAGCTGCTGCGGGCAGCGGCGGCGGCGTCCGACACGTAGATACGAGGGTCGTCCTCGCCATCGATGCGGACGACGCCGAACCAGGCGTCCTCCTGCTCGATGAGCACCAGCACCGTGTCGTCGTCGGGCGAGGCTTCACGGGCCAGGTCGGCCAGATCCGACAGGGTCTCCACATCGTCGAGCTCTGTGTCGCTCGCTTCCCACCCGTCTTCGGTGCGCGCGAGCAGTGCGGCGAAGTACACCGTGACTCTCCCACTGGTCATAGGCGTGCCGGTTGGGGGTCCCCCCGGCGGAGGTTGCTGGGCGGGGAGTGCTGTGCTCCGAGCCCCACCCACTCGGAATCGTGGCAGAAACAGAGCGCCCAGGGGACGTCTTCGGCTCCCTGTGTCCGGCCGAATTGATCGCCGGTCGGGCCGCCGTTCACCTGCGCACCTGTTGCCGCCACCAGCGGATCGTACGCGGAGTTCCTCGCCGTACATGCACGGCCACCCCGTGAGCGGCGCGTGTACGTCCCTACGGGCGGGGAGAAGGAGGGCTTTGGGTGCCTGCGGCTACCAGCGGAAGGTACGCATGCGCATGGCGTGCCGGAGCCGGGCGGCCTTGGCGCGGCGCGGCTGGACCCGGTCCCGCAGCTCCCGCGCCTCGGTCAGTTCCCGCAGAAACTGCGCCCGACGGCGCCTGCGCGCGGCGTCGCTGCTCTGGTCGGTCTCGCGGTCGGTTGCGCGACTGGTCTCGCGGTCGGTTTCCCGGCTGATCTCGCGGCCCGTCTCCGGGCGTGTCTTCGGGCCCACCCTCTGGCATACCTCTTGGCCCGCCCCTCGGCCTGCTGTTTCCCGCCCCGTCCCCTGGCCCGGCTCCGGGGCCGTCCCCCTGTCGTCGTCCCCCTGCTGTCGCGGCGACCTGTCGTCCACGTCTGCCATGGGCTCACCACCGTCCGGCATCGGCTCACCACCCCGCTACATTCCTCCCACTTTCCCTCCGGCGGGGGGTTTGATGCCCCCGGGCGGGTGAACCGTGTGGATCCCGCTTGCCGGGGTGGACCACCAGCCGGGGACGGGGAGTCCGCCGCTGTTGCCACGGTTACTGTTGTGGTCATGCGTCTTCACGTCGTCGACCACCCTCTGGTCGCCCACAAGCTCACCGCGCTGCGCGACCAGCGCACCGACTCCCCGACCTTCCGTCGTCTCGCCGACGAGCTGGTCACCCTGCTCGCCTACGAGGCCACGCGCGACGTGCGCACCGAACAGGTCGACATCACGACGCCGGTGGCGTCGACGACCGGCGTCAAGCTCTCCCACCCGCGCCCGCTGGTCGTGCCGATCCTGCGGGCCGGCCTCGGCATGCTCGACGGCATGGTCCGGCTGCTGCCGACCGCCGAGGTGGGCTTCCTGGGCATGATCCGTAACGAGGAGACGCTCGAGGCGTCCACGTACGCCACGCGCATGCCGGAGGACCTCTCCGGGCGTCAGGTGTACGTCCTCGACCCCATGCTCGCCACCGGTGGCACTCTCGTCGCCGCGATCCGTGAGCTGATCGCGCGCGGTGCGGACGACGTGACGGCCGTGGTGCTCCTCGCCGCCCCCGAGGGCGTCGAGGTCATGGAGCGCGAGCTGGCGGGCACCCCGGTGACGGTCGTGACCGCCGCGGTCGACGAGCGCCTGAACGAGCACGGCTACATCGTGCCGGGCCTGGGGGACGCGGGGGACCGGCTGTACGGGGCTGCCGAGTAACCAGCCCTTCACACGGGTCATCCCTTACGGGCCCGGCTCAGCAGGTCTTCGTGGCGGTGGACGTCGGCTCGGGGCTGGTCAGGTCGGCCAGGGCCTTGGCGGCGTCCTTCTGCTTGCTGAGGGACTTGAAGCCGGTGCCGATGATGAGGTCGACCTCGGTGGCCTTCGCGCGCCCGTCGGTCTTCAGCTGGGCGCCGACGAGCTGGGTGTTGAGGACGGGCAGGGCCGTCTTCTCGGCGGCCTTCGCGCCGAGCAGTATCGCCGTGCCCTTGACCTTCTTGTCGTACTCCTCGGTCGCGTTGCCCACGTTGCCGATGCGGAAGCCGCGCTTCTTCAGCTCGTCGGCGGTGTCCTTGGCGAGACCGGCGCGGGGCGTGGCGTTGAGGACGTTGACGGTGATCCGGCCGGGCTCGGGGAAGGGCTTCCCGGATGCGTCGGATGCGTCGGATGCCTCGGATGACTTCGACGCCGACTTGTCGGATGGCTTCGACGCCTCGGACGTCGTGGGCGAGGGGCTCACCCCGGACGCGCAGTCGGTCTTGGGGCCGGCCGCGGTCGCCTTGTCGTTGCCGGTGAACACGTCGATGAGCTGCAGTGTTCCCCAGCCGACGAGGCCCAGCGCGGTCGCGGAGGCGATGACCGCGAGCACGAGCCTGCGGCGCCTCTTCGGTCGGCGCAGCCGCGGGTACTTGTCCCCCGTGATCCGGTACTGGCCGCCCATGCCGGGAGGAGTCAGCATGCTCATGGGCGCAGCGTAGTGCCGTCGGGCGGCGATTCCTACTAGATGATCAACGGCCGCGCTGCAGTCCAACCCGAAAGGGCCAACCGGCGGGGGCCCTGGGGCCTTGGGGTGGCCTTGGAGGGCTCTGGGGCTGGGCCCGGCGCCTAGTCCAGTTCCAGGACGCGGGCGTGGAGCACCTGGCGTTGCTGGAGGGCGGCGCGTACGGCGCGGTGGAGGCCGTCCTCCAGGTACAGGTCGCCCTGCCACTTCACCACGTGCGCGAAGAGGTCGCCGTAGAAGGTGGAGTCCTCGGCGAGGAGGGTCTCCAGGTCCAGCTGCCCCTTGGTCGTCACGAGCTGATCGAGGCGGACCGGGCGCGGCGCGACGTCCGCCCACTGCCGGGTGCTTTCCCGGCCGTGGTCGGGGTACGGCCGGCCGTTTCCGATGCGCTTGAAGATCACACGGAAAGCCTACCGGTCGAGACGTTCCGGGCGCAGCCATGGCGACGGAGTGTGACCCCGGAAAAGGTGCCGTGAATCAGGGCGAACCGGTAATTTCGCGGACTTCGGTGGCGGCCGTGACCCCTCGACGGATGGCCGTGAGGAGCCGTCGGGCCGGGTCCCGCCCAGGCGTGGGGTGCGATCCGAAGCGTGAACAGGGGTCGGAAACAAGCCATCAGGGGCGCGAACTCGCGGGGAACGGGCAGAGGCGGGGGATGGGGAACGCCCTGGAGTCGAGTGGGTTCCAGGGCGTTGCCGTGGTCAGTCGTCTTGCGGGGACTTCGGGGGCTGGTGGTCGGCGCTCCTCGGGTCGTGCTTGGGGTCGGTGGTTCGGTCGGGGTTCGGTTTGGGGGTGCTGCGGGCGGCCTCCGCGCGGAGGAGGGCGCGCAGGACCGTGTACGGGTCGCCGGGCATGCCTGTTTCCTGTCCTGTGTTCTCGGGGTTCTCACGTGCTGTTTCGGTGGGTGGCGTGAGCCGGAGGGCTCTCAGCAGCGCAGGACCACGGAGCGCAGGATGTGCGGGGTGTACGGGGGTGACGCCGGGGGACGGGGCGGTGCGGGGAAGCGGAGCCTCGCGGCGGGCGGGTGCGAAGGGGACGTGACGGGGGCCGGGCGGGTCGTCGCGGACGGCCGGTGGGTGGGGCGGGACGAGGGCCGCGGGGCCGTCTCGACGAGGTCGTACTCGGCGGCGGCCGACTCGCTCGACACCGTGACCGCGAGGCCCGCGTGGGCCGTGCCGTGGGCGCCGGGGACCAGCAGGGCGAAGGCCAGGGCGAGCACCCTGGTCCAGGTCCAGGACCAGGCGCACGTTCGGGTCGGGGTGGTGCTCACGGGGGTTGTTTCCCCGGTGCGGGGGCGGGCCGCATCGCCGGGGCCGTGAGATCCGCTCACACGGCGTACGGCCGCGCCGGTGCCGTACGACTACTTGCCGGAGGCCTTCGCCGCCTTCGCCGCCGCCTTCATCTCCTGCTTGTGGGCGCGGACCTTGGCCAGGGACTCGGGGCCCTTGATGTCGGCGACGGAGCGGAAGGAGTCGGGTTCGCCGTAGGCGCCCGCGGCCTCGCGCCAGCCCTCGGGGTGGACGCCGAGTTGTTTGCCGAGGAGGGCGAGGAAGATCTGGGCCTTCTGGCGGCCGAAGCCGGGGAGGGCCTCCAGGCGGGCCAGGAGGTCCTTGCCGGTCGTCACGTCCCGCCAGAGCGCGCTCGCGTCGCCGTCGTGGTGCTCGACGAGGTACTGGCACAGCTGCTGGATCCGCTTGGCCATGGAGCCGGGGTAGCGGTGCACGGCGGGCTTGGTCGACAGCACCGCTACGAAGGCCTCCGGGTCCAGCGCGGCGATCTCGTGGGCGTCGAGGTCGTCCGAGCCGAGCCGGTCGGCGATGGTCCGGGGGCCCTTGAACGCCCACTCCATCGGCACCTGCTGGTCCAGCAGCATGCCGACCAGCGCGGCGAGCGGACTGCGCCCGAGGAGTTCGTCCGCCTCGGGGTCCTGGGCGAGGTGAAGGGTGACGTTCATGCTCCGATGATCGCGTGCCCGGCGGCGCGGCGCAGCCCGGCCCCTACGGCCGCCAGTAGCCCAGCGCGTGCATCCGTTGCTTCGGCACGCCCAGTTCCTTGCGGAAGTACGACGTCAGGGAGCGGGTCGTGGCGGTGTCGCAGGCGATCCAGACGTACGGGTCGGGGGTCTTGCTCAGCAGCGTCGGCGCGTCCGTCTTCACCTGGGTGAGGAGGTGGGCGCCGGCGTTCTGGCGTGGGACCGGGCGGAGTTCGTGGTGGGTCGGGTCCAGGCGCAGCGGGAGGCCGGCCGCCCCGCTGTCCCCGGCCTCCCCGTCCTCCTCCGGGGTCTCGAACCAGATCGTCGCCGGGGCCGAACCCAGCGCGCCCAGCAGGGAGTTGATCGCCGGGAGCGAGGCCGGGTCGCCGATGGCCAGGATGTGGGAGGGGGCCGGGTCCGGGTCGGTGAAGCCCGTGCCGTGGACCGTGGCCTCGATGGTGTCCCCGGGCTTCGCCGAGCGCGCCCAGTCGCCGGCGCGGCCCTCGTGGAGGGCGAACTCCAGGCTGAAGGTCCCGGCGGCCGGGTCGGGGTCGACGAGGGTGTACGCCCGCTGGTGCGGCTTGCCGGCGGCCTCGAACCAGAGCCGTACCCACATCGTCGGGTGGACGCCGGCCACCGCGAGCATGCCGCCGTCGGTGAGGTGCACCCGGCGGTAGTGCTCGGTGACTTGTTCTGTGCCGGTGACGGTGAAGACGAAGTCCTTCGCGCGGAGCAGTTTGAGGACCGCTCCCTCCCACCCGTGCCCCTGCCCCATGGCTTCTGCACCCTTCACGTACGCTTTGATCCCAGATTGCTTAGGTGAGGCTAACCTAAATCACAGGTGGGATACAGGGATGCGGGAAACCGGCGGTACGCAGGGGTACGTACAGGCGAACAGTTTGAGCCACGGCGATAGTGAGGCGTACGAGGCGTATGAGACGCATGCGTCGTACGGGACGTATCGCGATGCCTGGGGCATCCCTCATCTCCGTGCCGCCGGTGTCCACGAGCTGGCCCGGGCGCAGGGGCGGGTCACCGCGCTCGACCGGGCCTGGCAGCTGGAGGTCGAACGGCATCGGGTGCAGGGCGCCTCGGCGGCGTTCCTCGGCACCGACGCCGTCGCCTGGGACATGTTCGCGAGACGGGCCCGCCTCGACGACACCGGCCGAAGATGCTTCGCCCGGCTGGAGAGAACGGACCCGGAGACCGCCGACTGGGTTCGTGCGTACGTCGAGGGCGTGAACGAGGGGCTGGTGGAAGGGGCCCGGCGCGCGCCCGAGTTCGAGCGGGTCGGGCTCGCGCCCGGGCGCTGGGAGGCCTGGCATCCGCTCGGGGTCTGGCTCGCCACGCACATCCTGTTCGCCGGGTTCCCCGCCAAGCTCTGGCGCGAGGAGGTCGTACGGCACCTCGGCGCCGACGCGGTCGGGCTCTTCGCCACCGACGGGCCCGCCACCTCCGGCAGCAACGGCTGGTTGGTCGACGGGGCCCGTACGACGACCGGGCGGGCCGTCATCGCCGGTGATCCGCACCGGTTCATCGAGGACCCCGGGGTGTATCAGCAGATCCGCCTCTCCTGCCCCGAGTTCGACGTCGTCGGCCTCGCCGTCCCGGGCATGCCCGGCATCGCCCACTTCGGCCACACGGGACACGTGGCGTGGGCGATCACCAACGCCATGGCCGACTACCAGGACCTCTACCGGGAGCGGCTGCGGCGGGTGCCCGGCGCTCCTGACTCCCCTGATTCCCCTGACTCCGTCGAGGCGCTAGGTCCGGACGGGCGGTGGCGGCCCGTGCACCGGCATGTGGAGGTCGTCGAGGTCGCGGGCGGTGAGCCGGTCGAGGTGGAGGTGATCGAGACCGAGCGCGGGCCGGTCGTCATCGGGGGAGTCGATCTCGATGCCGATTCCGGCGCCGATCCCGGTCCCATCAGCCTCCGTTATCCGCCCCGCGCCACCGAGGACCTCGGGCTGAGCGCGCTGCTCCCCCTCCTCCGGGCACGTGAAGTCGGGGACGTGGACCGGGCGCTCGACCGGTGGGCCGAGCCCGTGAACGTCGTCCAGGCGGCGGACACCTGGGGCGGGGTGCTGCATCGGGTGGCGGGCCGGGTGCCGGTGCGGAGCGCGGACAACCGGACGCGGATCGTCGCCGCCTGGGAGCCGGGGCACGAGTGGCGGGGGTGGCACGAGACGCCGTACGGCACGTTCGAGGACGGCGTCGCCGTCATGGCGAACCAGCGGGGCCCGGCGACACCGCTGGGTGTGGAGTTCGCCCCGCCGCACCGGGCCGAGCGCATCCGGGAGCTGCTGGACGAGAAGCCGGTGTGGTCGGCGCCGGACATGCCCGCCCTCCACATGGACACCCATCTGGCCTCCGCCGGGCCGCTGCTGGACCACCTGGGCGACGAGCCCGGCACGCTCACTCCGGCCGCGGCCGACCTCCGCGAACGGCTGCTGCGCTGGGACCGGCGGATGGCGGCCGACAGCGTCGAGGCGGCGGCGTACGCGGCGGTGCGCGGGGCGGTCGTACGGCGGCTCGCGGCGCAGCCCGCCTTCGCGGCGCTGGCCGTGCCGCCGGCGTACCCGGAGGTCTTCCGGCCGTGGCTCTCGCTCACCGTCCGGATCGGCTTCGCGCTCGAACACCTGCTCAGGGCGGAGGAGTTGTACGGCGTCGACCGTACGGCGATCCTGCGGGAGGCGCTGGAGGAGGCCGCCGGGGCGGCCGAGTCCGGGCGGTGGGGTGACAGCCATCGGCTTGTGGCGTGGCGCGCGGTCGAGGGCGATGTGCCGGCCGAGCAGCCGGGGCTGGCCGGTGATCACGACTGTGTGCTCTGCACCTCCGCCGTCCCCGGCCTCACCGACCTCAGCGCGCGCGGGCCCGCCGCCCGTTACGTCTGGGACCTGGCCCGGCGCGAGGACAGCCTCTGGGTGGTGCCGTTCGGGGCGTCGGGGGTGGCCGGGTCGGCCCATCACCGCGATCAACTCCCCCTGTGGCTCAAGGGCGACCTCGTACCGGTTGTCACTGATTGGGATCTGCTGAAGAAGGAGAGCACTGATGACGAGTGAGACGGCCGTGGTGCCGTACGGCGACCGCATGGCCGTGCACGAGGAGGTGATCGACGGCTTCGGGGCTGTACGGATCCTGCCGTTGGAGCCGGAGGCCGACGCCGAGGTGGTGCACGGGTGGGTGAGTGAACCGCGTGCCGAGTTCTGGGGCATGAACGGGCTCACCAAGGAGCAGGTCCAGGAGATCTACGCCCATCTCGCCACCCTCGACACCCACCACGCCTACCTCGCCGTGCACGAGGGTGAGCCCATCGGGCTGTTGCAGACGTACGAGCCGGAGGCGGACCGGGTCAGCGAGTGCTACGAGGTCATGCCCGGGGACATCGGGGTGCATGTGCTGCTGGCGCCGGCCGGGCGGGGCGGCGGCCGGCCGGGTTGGTCGGCCTCGGTTCTGGCGGCCTTCACGTCGTACGTGCTGGTCGGGCTGGACCGGCGGCGGGTGGTCGTCGATCCGGACGTGCGGAACGAGAAGGCGATCACGCGGTTCATGCGGCAGGGGTTCGAGCGGGGGCCGGTCGTCGTGCTGCCGGAGATCGATCTGCCGGATGTGTATCTGCCGGAGAAGCGGGCCCAGTTGGCGTTCCTGAGACGGGAGGATGTGCTCACGTAGCCTGGGCGCGTGACTCCTGAAGAGCTCGTCTCCCACTACGCGTTGGAGCCCATTCCGCGGGAGGGCGGTCGTTTCCGTCAGACGTGGGCGGGGGCGAAGCGGGGCGACGGGCGGCCCGAGGGGACCGCGATCGTCGCCCTGCTCACGACCGAGCCGGGCGACTACTCGGCGCTGCACCGGCTCCCCGATGACGAGATCTGGCACTTCTACCTCGGCGATCCCCTCCAGATGCTGCTCCTGCACCCCGACGGCTCGTCGCGGGTCGTCGTCCTCGGGACGGATGTGGTCGGCGGGCAGTACGTGCAGTACGTCGTGCCCGCCGGGACCTGGATGGGGGCGCGGGTCCTCGGCGGGGCCGGGGCATGGACGCTGTTCGGGTGCACGATGGCGCCCGGGTTCACCTTCGAGGGGTACGAGCACGGGGACCCCGGGGAGCTGGCCGCGCGGTATCCGGAACGGGCCGCGCTGATCGCGGAGCTGGGGAGGGAGTGACCCGGAGCCCGTCGGGAGGGTCTGGGCCGGGGATGAACGCGACGTTGGTGACACGCGTACCTAATCGAGGAATCCGAGAGCGGGCACCAGTGGATCCGGAGCGCGACGTGGGCCGACGCAGCGACAGGGGCGAACAGCGACATGGCGGAACCGGCGGGAACATCGAGGCCGGCGGTAGGTACGTCAGCGGCAGGTACGTCAGCGGCAGGTACGGACGTTCCGGCGCCGGATGCCGAGGGGTTCAGCGCCTGGTGCTGCTGGGCACCGTGCTGGTCCTGTTCCTCCTCGGCGGGGCGGGGCCCGCGTCCGCGCACGCAGCGCTCACGGGCAGCGACCCCGCCGACGGAAGCGTCCTCGACTCCGCTCCCCGGGACGTCACCCTCACCTTCACCGAGTCGGTAAGCCTCCTCGACGACTCCATCCGCGTCATCGACCCGGAGAACCGCGCGGTCGAGACGGCAAAGCCGGGGCGCTCGGGCGACCGTTCCGACACGGCCCGGGTCAGCCTCCCGACGGGCCTCGACGACGGCACGTACACGATCGCCTGGCGGGTCGTCTCGGCCGACAGCCACCCCATCTCCGGCGCGCTGATCTTCTCCATCGGCGAACCCACGGCGACCTCCGCCAACCTCCCCACCGGCCTCACCGAGGACCCGCTCACCTCCTCCCTCTACGACATCACCCGCTACTTCGCGTACGGCGCCCTCGCCCTGCTCATCGGTGTGACCGTCTTCACGACGGCGGTACTCGGCCGGGCGTACGAGGCGCTGCGCAAGCTGCTCCTGGCGGGCTGGCTGGCGCTGCTGCTGGCCTCGGCGGCCCTGTTGCTGCTCCGCGGCCCGTACGAGCGGGGCAGCGGCATCGGGGCCGCCCTCGACCCGTCCGTCCTGAGCGACACGGCGACGACCAGGCCGGGCCTCGCCCTGCTGGCGCGGCTGGCGCTGCTCGCGGCGGTCGGGGTCCTCCTCGTCCGTGTGCGGGGCCGGGACGGGGCGTGGGGGAAGGGCGCGCGCGTCGGCGGGGTCCTGCTCTCCCTCGGGCTGGCCGGCACCTGGGCGGCCGCCGAGCACGCGTCCGCCGGTGTCCAGGTGCCGGTGGCGATGACCTCGTCCGTGCTGCACCTGCTCGCCATGGCCGTCTGGCTGGGCGGACTGACGGCCCTGCTCACGGTGTTGTACCGGGCCCCCGAGTCCCTGTCGGCCACCGTGGTCACCCGCTTCTCCCGGCTCGCCTTCGCCTCGGTCGTCGTCCTCGTCGTCACCGGCGTCTACCAGTCCTGGCGCGGCCTCGGCTCCTGGGCCGCCTTCAGCACCACGGCGTACGGGCAGATCCTCGTCGCCAAGCTGGGCGCCGTGGTGTTGTTGCTGGTGGCGGCCTGGTTCTCGCGGCGGTGGACGGGGCGGTTGGGGGCCGAGCCGTCGGTGGTGGTGGCGGAGGAGCGGGTGCCTCAGCCGGTGGGGGCGGTGGCCCTGGTCAAGGAGGAGGACGGTGCCGGTGGCGGCTCGGTCGCCGCCGCGGACGCTGTGGACGGTCCCGACGACTCGTCCTCGTCCTCCGACGGCCACGGCAACGACCACCGCCAGTCCCTCCGGCGTTCCGTCCTCGCGGAGTTCACCATCGCCGTGGTGATCCTCGTGATCACCACGGCGTTGACGGGCACCCTGCCGGGCCGGGCCGCGGCGGAGAGCGCGAAGGAGGCCGGGGGCGCGGCCGCGCCCGGAGAGGTCACGGCGTCCTCGACCACGGTCCCCTTCGACGTCGGCACCCCGAACGGTCAGGGCAAGGTCCAGATCGACCTCGGGCCGGGCCGCGTCGGCCAGAACTCCGTGCAGGCCGTGGTCTTCGGCCCCGACGACGGCATCGCGACCGTCCCCGAACTGCGCCTCACGTTCACCCTCCGGGCGCAGAAGGTCGGCCCGATCGACGCGAAGCTGGAGAACCGGGGCGGCTACTGGGCCACGGACACCCTCCAACTCCCGCTGCCCGGCACCTGGACGATGAACCTCACGGTCCGTACGACGGACATCGACCAGGTCACGGTGAGGAAGTCGGTACGGGTCGGATAGACAGGCCGTCACCGCTCGCTCTCGTGCAGCGGCGCGCCCACCAGCGACGTCGACGGGGTCCCGTCCACACCGACGGGCGGCTCCCCGGCGGGTGGACGCGGACGACCGGGTGGACGGAGGCGACCTGGTGGTCCTGGAGGTGGCGGAGGTAGGGGTCGGGGAGGCGCCGACCGCTCGCCTCTCAATGTTTGACGATCAACATGCCCGTCGTATCCGCTCCGCCGGTCTTCCCGCACCGCCGCCCCCGCATGCCCGCCGCCCGGCAACGCGTCCTGTTCGAACGGCGGCATCGACGGGCGGTCGGCTGGTTGAGTGGGGGTATGACCGACAGGCTCAAGCTCACCGTAAGTGTCCTGGGCACCGGCATCATGGGTGCCGCGATGGCCCGTAACCTCGCTCGCGCCGGCCACTTCGTACGGGCGTGGAACCGTACTCGTGCCAAGGCCGAGCCGCTCGCCGCCGACGGCGCGCACATCGCCGAGACGCCCGCCGAGGCGGTGCGGGGTGCCGATGTGGTGCTGACCATGCTGTACGACGGGGCCGCCGTGCGGGAGGTGATGCGCGAGGCGGCGCCCGGTCTGCGCACCCTGCGCTCCGGCGGTGCGTGGGTGCAGTCCACCACCGTCGGCATCGAGGCCGTCGCCGAACTGGCCGCCCTGGCCCGCGAACACGGGCTCGTCTTCTACGACTCCCCCGTCCTCGGCACCCGCCAGCCCGCGGAGGCGGGGCAGTTGACGGTCCTAGGGGGTTTGAAAGCCCCGCACAGCACCCGCGGCGCCCGGCACGCTCCCCCACTCTCGGCTTCGCTCGAGCGGGAGGGGCCCCCACCGCCGCACCCGGCCAAAGGCCCAAGTAGCTCCTCCCCCAGTCTCAACTTCGTTCGACCGGGGGCACCCCCATCGAGGGCCTTCGTCCGGCACGCCGAGGGCACGCACCGGCTGTGACACCAGCCTCCCCCACTCTCGGCTCCGCTCGAGCGGGGGGACCCCCACCCGCGGCGGGCGCGGGCACCGCACGGGGCTTTCAAAACACCCCCTCGCCGGACCGGCCTCGGGGCGGGAGACGGTGACGCCCGTCTTCGACGCCGTGGGCGCCCGTACCGTCTGGACCGGCGAGGACGGCGCGGCGGGCACCGCCACCCGGCTGAAGCTCGTGGCCAACAGCTGGGTGCTCGCCGCCACCAACGCGGCCGGCGAGACCCTGGCCCTGTCCAAGGCCCTCGGCGTGGACCCGCGGTCCTTCTTCGAGGCCATCGACGGCGGCCCGCTCGACATGGGCTACCTGCGCGCCAAGTCCGCCCTCATCCTGGACGACCGGCTCTCCCCGGCCTCCTTCGCCGTGGCCACCGCCGCCAAGGACGCCCGCCTCATCGTCGAGGCCGGACAACAGCACGGCGTACGCCTCGCCGTGGCCGCCGCCGGCGCCGAACGCTTCGCCCGCGCCGCCGTCCAGGGCCACGCCGACGAGGACATGGCGGCGGCGTATTTCGCCAGCTTCGACGAGGAGCCCACGGAGACGGGCGAATGAGCGATTCCGAGCCCGCCGACGTCATACGGGAGCGGCTGGCCCGGGAGAAGAACGTCTGGCTGTGCACCGTACGATCGGACGGCTCTCCCCATGTGACCCCGGTGTGGTTCGTGTTCCTGCGCGGCGGTTGGTGGATCGGCTCGGACGGCGGTTCGGTCAAGGTCCGCAACATCGAGAGGTACGCGCGGGTGTCGCTGGCGCTGGAGGACGGCCGGTTCCCCATCGTGGCCGAGGGGGATGCCGTAGTGCACCGTCGCGTGCCGTTCCCGGCGGACATCACGGACGCCTTCGCCGCGAAGTACGACTGGGACGTCTCCGCCCCACACCGGCCGGGCGAGCCCCGCGTACTGCTCGAAGTCCCCGTACGACGCTGGCTGCTGGCCGGCACCGCCCAGTAGCCCGCAACCCCTGGCCGTACCGGTCAGGAATCGAGAAGCGCCGGGGCGGCGCCGCCCCTAGCGTGAGGGCCATGGACCTCACCATCCACGCGAGCTTCCTTCCGCACGACGACCCGGACGCCGCCCTGGCCTTCTACCGCGACACCCTCGGCTTCGAGGTCAGGGGCGATGTCGGGCACGGCGGGACGTGCTGGATCACGGTCGGCCCGGCCGGTCAGCCCGGCACGTCCCTAGGGGGGTGGTGAAAGTCCCGCACAGCACCCGCGGCGCCCGGCACGCTCCCCCACTCTCGGCTCCGCTCGAGCGGGGGGACCCCCACCCGCGGCGGGCGCGGGCACCGCACGGGACTTTCACCACACCCCTGGTCCTGACTCCGCCCGCCGCCGACCCCGACCTCACCGACGACGAGCGCGACACCATCGCCGAGATGATGGCCAAGGGCACCTACGCCGGCATCGTCCTCGCCACCGCCGACCTCGACGCCACCTTCGACCGGCTCCAGGCCCGTGACGCCGACGTCGTCCAGGAGCCGATCGACCAGCCGTACGGCGTCCGCACTGCGTCTTCCGCGACCCGGCCGGCAACTGGATCCGTATCCAGCAATCGCGCTGAGCCCCCTAAGACCTACGGAAGCCCTACAGAGATCACAGATGGAGACACGAGACACGATGAGCAAGGTCACGAGCACGGACGCGCACGCCGCCGACAGCCATGATCTGATCCGTGTGCACGGCGCCCGCGAGAACAACCTCAAGGACGTCAGCATCGAGATCCCGAAGCGCCGTCTGACGGTGTTCACCGGCGTCTCCGGCTCGGGCAAGAGCTCACTGGTGTTCGACACGATCGCCGCCGAGTCGCAGCGGCTGATCAACGAGACCTACAGCACCTTCGTGCAGGGCTTCATGCCGACGCTCGCGCGGCCCGAGGTCGACGTACTGGACGGGCTGACGACCGCGATCAGCGTCGACCAGCAGCGGATGGGCGCCGACCCCCGCTCCACGGTCGGCACCGCCACCGACGCCAACGCGATGCTGCGCATCCTCTTCAGCCGGCTCGGCAAGCCGCACATCGGCCCGCCCAGCGCGTACTCCTTCAACACCGCCTCGGTCCGGGCGAGCGGCGCGATCACCGTCGAGAAGGGCGCCAAGACCAAGGCCCAGCGGGCGACGTTCGAGCGCACCGGCGGTATGTGCGTCCGCTGCGAGGGCCGGGGTTCGGTCTCCGACATCGACCTCACGCAGCTCTACGACGACTCCAAGTCGATCGCGGAGGGCGCGTTCACCATCCCGGGCTGGAAGTCGGACAGCCAGTGGACCGTGGGCCTCTACGCCCAGTCCGGCTTCCTCGACCCGAACAAGCCGATCCGCGACTTCACCAAGAAGGAGATGCACGACTTCCTCTACGGCGAGCCGACCAAGGTCAAGGTCAACGGCATCAACCTCACCTACGAGGGGCTGATCCCCAAGATCCAGAAGTCGTTCCTGTCCAAGGACAAGGAGGCGATGCAGCCGCACATCCGGGCGTTCGTGGAGCGGGCCGTCACCTTCACCACCTGCCCCGAGTGCGACGGCACCCGGCTCAGCGAGGGCGCCCGATCCTCGAAGATCAAGCGGATCAGCATCGCCGACGCCTGCGCGATGGAGATCCGTGACCTCGCCGAATGGGTCCACGGCATAGAGGAGCCGTCGGTGGCGCCGCTGCTCGCCAAGCTGCGGCACACGCTGGACTCGTTCGTGGAGATCGGCCTCGGCTATCTCGCGCTGGACCGGCCGGCGGGCACGCTGTCGGGTGGCGAGGCCCAGCGCGTCAAGATGATCCGCCACCTCGGCTCCTCGCTCACCGATGTCACCTACGTCTTCGACGAGCCCACCATCGGCCTGCACCCCCATGACATCCAGCGGATGAACGACCTGCTGCTGCGGCTGCGGGACAAGGGCAACACCGTGCTGGTCGTGGAGCACAAGCCCGAGGTGATCGCGATCGCCGACCACGTCGTCGACCTCGGCCCCGGCGCCGGTACGGCGGGCGGCACCGTCTGCTTCGAGGGCACCGTGGAGGGGCTGCGGGCGAGCGACACCGTCACCGGCCGCCATCTC
Organism: Streptomyces tailanensis; assembly: GCF_008386495.1. Classification (GTDB taxonomy): domain Bacteria; phylum Actinomycetota; class Actinomycetes; order Streptomycetales; family Streptomycetaceae; genus Streptomyces; species Streptomyces tailanensis. The sequence continues at coordinate 90,120 of NZ_VTHJ01000026.1, forward strand.
GACGACCGGGCCGGCCTCAAGGAGACCGTACGCAAGGCCACCGGCGCCCTGGAGATCCGCGGCGCGACGGCGAACAACCTGCGCGGCGTCGACGTCGACATCCCGCTCGGGGTCCTGACCGTCATCACCGGGGTGGCGGGCTCCGGCAAGAGCTCGCTGGTGCACGGGTCGATCCCCACCGCCGAGGGCGTGGTGTCCGTCGACCAGACGCCGATCCGCGGCTCCCGGCGCAGCAACCCGGCGACGTACACCGGACTGGCCGACCCGATCCGCAAGGCCTTCGCCAAGGTCAATGGGGTGAAGCCGGCGCTGTTCAGCGCCAACTCCGAGGGCGCCTGCCCCACCTGCAACGGCGCCGGCGTCATCTACACCGACCTGGCGATCATGCAGAGCGTCGCCACCCCCTGCGAGGACTGCGAGGGGAAGCGGTTCCAGCCGTCGGTGCTCGAATACCACCTCGGCGGCCGGGACATCAGCGAGGTGCTGGCGATGTCGGTGACCGAGGCCGAGGAGTTCTTCGGCGGCGGCGAGGCGGCCACACCGGCCGCGCACCGCATCCTCGACCGCCTCGCCGACGTCGGCCTCGGCTACCTCACCCTCGGCCAACCCCTCACCACCCTCTCCGGCGGCGAGCGCCAGCGGCTCAAGCTGGCCACGCACATGGGCGACAAGGGCGGCGACCGCCAGGTCTTCGTACTCGACGAGCCGACGACCGGTCTCCACCTCGCCGACGTCGAGCAGATGCTCGGCCTCCTCGACCGCCTCGTCGACTCCGGCAAGTCGGTCGTCGTCATCGAACACCACCAGGCGGTCATGGCCCACGCCGACTGGATCATCGACCTCGGCCCCGGCGCCGGCCACGACGGCGGCCGCATCGTCTTCGAGGGCACCCCGTCCGACCTGGTCACGACGCGGGCCACGCTCACGGGGCAGCACTTGGCGGCGTACGTGGGGGCCTGAGCGGGGTGGGTCGGCGGCTGTCCGGAGCGGCCGCCCACCCGCGAAAAGTCGTGCGGGCGGATCGGGCGGGCCAGCAGACTGACCTAATGCTCACACCAGACGTAAAGGCAGACCTTCGTTTCTATCTGCAGTCCGCCCGGGACGCCCTGATGTGGAAGCTGGAAGGGCTGTCCGAGTACGAAGTCCGGCGGCCGTTGACCCCGACCGGCACCAACCTCCTGGGCCTGGTGAAGCACGCGGCCGGCGTCGAACTGGGCTACCTCGGCGACACGTTCGGGCGGCCGCACGGTGAGCCGCTGCCCTGGCTCGCGGCCGACGCCGAGCCCAACGCGGACATGTGGGCCACGGCCGACGAGTCACGCGCGTGGATCACCGGTCTGTACCGCCGGGCCTGGGAGCACGCGAACGCCACGATCGACGCGCTGCCGCTGGACACGATCGGCAGGGTGCCGTGGTGGCCGGACGGCCGCGACGAGGTGACCCTGCACCACGCCCTGACCCGCGTGATCGCCGACACCCAACGCCACGCGGGCCACGCCGACATCCTCCGCGAACTCCTCGACGGCGCCGTAGGCATGAACGAGACCAACACGAGCCTGCCGCCGGCCGACTCCTCCTGGTGGACGGAGTACCGGAACCGCCTGGAGAGCGCGGCCGAGCGAGCGTCTCGTACGGCATAGGGACCGCCGGAAGCATCCTCTGTGGACAAGAACCAGGACAATGAGGGCTGAGGCAACAACGAAGGGCCCCGCTGGTCACCAGCGGGGCCCTTCGACATCGTGCCCGGTGAGGCACTGGCGGAGGATACGAGATTCGAACTCGTGAGGGGTTGCCCCCAACACGCTTTCCAAATGTTCGTCTGGGCGTTCGGGGGTGTGCGGAGACGTCCTGACCTGCGGTGTAGCTGGTTTGGGCGGGGGTTCTGAACGGTGCTGTACGCCGGTGAATGCAACCAGAAGTGCAACCACGGAAGTGGGAGCAGCGTGAGTTGTGTCCAGCTTCTGCTCGTGGTTCCTGGTCAGCGGGGAATCGCCTCCTTACTCCCCGTTCTGCGACCAGGCCGCAGTGAGCGCGGTGACCGGGTCACTGTCGGCTGGTGCTGCGGGCCACCATTCGCCGTCGTCGTCCTGGAGGTAGGGGTACCAGCGGGCGTCGGGGCCCAGACGCAGCTGGATGCCGTGGTGGGTGAGGGTGAGGCGGTTGCGCCAGGTTCTGAGGGGTGTGGGGGAATCGGTCATCTCGGCGAGGGCCGCGTCCAGGGCGGTGCGGGCGGCCTTCATCACTGTCGGGTCGGGGACGTGGGGCTGTTCGGCGACGGTGATGCCCGTGGGGCCGCCGTGGCGCCAGGCGCGGGTGAGGCGTGCGAAGACAGTGGGTTTGGCGCCGGTGTTCTGGATCAGGTGGTGGAACCACTCGGGTCCGGGGTTGCTTGCGGCGATGCGGACGGCGTCCTGGTGCTGGGTCAGGTGCAGGTCGGCGGTGTCGCCCGCGAGGAGCCGGGCGGCGCTCGCGGTGGCGTCAGCCATGAGGCGTTCCAGGTCCGCGGCGGCCAGGCCGGTGCCGGGTGGCGGGGCGACGGGCAGTGCTGTGGTGTGGGCGGCAGGTTCCGGGAGTGCGGGCAGTTCGGGGGGCTCTTCGGCCCAGTGGGCGTACGCGGCGGCGGCCGGGATGCCGGCCGGTGCCGATGGGGCGGCGGTCTCCTGTGCTGCCGTACGGAGTGCGCGGAGCTGGGCGAAGACCTCCTCGCGACCGCGGCCGCGCAGCGCGAAGAGCACGAAGGGGTCGGTGTCGATGGTGGCGGCGATGGCGTAGCAGAGCGCGGCGGCGTGCTTGCAGGGGTATCCCCAGTCGGGGCAGGAGCACTCCGGATCGAGCTCGGTGGGCAGTGGGAGCAGTGGGACGCCTGCGTGCCGGGCGTCGTCCACGAGTTCGGCGGGCATCTCGTCGTCGAGAAGTGCTGCGAGATGTCCGGCGCGGGCCGCGATCGTGTCGAGCAGGGTGTCCCACTGAGGGTCGGTGAGGACGGGCAGGTGGACCGAGGAGCGGTACGGGCGCGGGCGGCTGCCCTGGACAGCGGCAGTGACCTTGCCAGGAGCGACGGTGACCGGGCCGACCATGCCTTTGCGGGCGTAGGTGCGTCCGCGCGAGAGCCGTCCGGCGTCCAGGGTGGAGTCCTCCAGGGCGGCCACCCATGCCTGGCCCCACCAGGTCGCGGCGAAGGCTCGCTTGCCGCGGGCGGGCGCACGGCGCGGGCCGGGGACAGCGGGGCTCATGACTGCCTTCCCAGGGCGACGAGTTCGGCGAGGTCGGCGTCGGACAGTTCGGTCAGGGCTGCCTCGCCGGAGCCGACGACGGCGTCGGCGAGGGCGCGCTTGGCTTCGAGCAGCTTCGCCACCTTGTCCTCCACGGTTCCCTCTGCGAGGAGCTTGTGTACCTGGACGGGTTTGTCCTGGCCGATGCGGTAGGCGCGGTCGGTGGCCTGGTCCTCGACGGCCGGGTTCCACCAGCGGTCGTAGTGCACGACGTGAGTGGCGCGGGTGAGATTGAGCCCGGTGCCCGCCGCCTTCAACGACAGCAGGAACACCGGCACTTCACCGCGCTGGAAGCGGTCCACCATCTCCTCGCGCGCGGTGACGGGGGTACCGCCGTGGAGGAAGAGGGTGGGGACTCCTCGCTCTGCGAGGTGCTTCTCCAGCAGGGTTGCCATCTGCTTGTACTGGGTGAAGACCAGCACCGACTCGCCCTCGGCGGTGATGGTGCCGATCAGTTCGTCGAGCAGGTCGAGCTTGCCGGACCGGCCGCGCAGCGGTGTCGACTGGCGCAGGTACTGGGCGGGGTGGTTGCAGATCTGCTTCAGCGCGGTGAGGAGCTTGAGAACCAGACCGCGGCGGGCGATGCCCTCGGCTTCGGCGATCTTCGTCATGGATTCGCGGACCACTGCTTCGTACAGGCTTGCCTGCTCGGCAGTCAGAGGCACGACGCAGTCGGTTTCGGTCTTGGCGGGCAGTTCGGGTGCGATGCCCGGGTCGGACTTCCTGCGGCGCAGCAGGAACGGGCGGACAAGACGGGACAGCCGGTCGGCAGCCTGTGGGTCCTCGCCCGACTCGATCGCTCGGGCGTGCCGGTCGCGGAAGGCCGTGAGCGGGCCGAGGAGTCCGGGGGTGGTCCAGTCGAGGAGCGCCCACAGTTCGGAGAGGTTGTTCTCCACGGGGGTGCCGGTGAGGGCGACGCGGGCGCGGGCGGGCAGGGCGCGCAGCTCACGGGCGGTGACGGCGTAGGGGTTCTTGACGTGCTGTGCCTCGTCGGCGGCGATCAGCGACCAGTCGTGCTCGGTGAGGGTCTCCCGGTCGCGGCGCAGGACGCCGTAGGTGACCAGGACGATCTCGTCATCGGCGAGGTCCTTCAGGTGGCGGTCGCCGCCGTGGTAGCGGCGCACGGGGATGGAAGGCGCGAACCTGGCGGCCTCGCGTTGCCAGTTGCCGAGCAGAGAGGTGGGGCAGACGACGAGCGTGGGGCCGGCGGTGGCGGGGTCGGTCTGGCGGTGCAGGTGCAGAGCGAGCAGGGTGATGGTCTTGCCCAGACCCATGTCGTCGGCGAGACAGCCGCCGAGGCCGAGTGCACACATCTCGGCCAGCCACGCCAGGCCACGCTTCTGGTACCCGCGCAACGTGGCCTTGAGGGCGGCGGGCTGGGGCACGGGGGTGCGGGACTCGGGATCGCGGATACGAGCGACCAAGTCACCGAGCGCACCGACCGCCGCACAGGGGACCCGGTCACCGTCCTGCTCGGCCTCGCCGGTCAGCGCAGCGTTCAACGCCTCCATGGGAGTGAGCGGTTCCATCCGGCGGCGCTTGGCGCGGGCCACCAGCTTCGGGTCGGCGACCACCCACTGGTCGCGAAGCCGGACGAGGGGACGGCGAGACTCTGCGAGAGCATCCATCTCGGCCTCGGTGAGCGGCTCGCCGCCAAGGGAGACCTGCCAGCGGAAGTCGAGGAGGGCCTCAGTGTCCAGCAGGCCGCCCGCGGTGGAACCGGGGGCGGTGCGCTGCCCGATCTCCGTGGTCGCGGTGAGCGCCTTGACCAGCTCGCGCGGCCAGTGCACGTCGACACCGGCCGCGCGCAGCGCGTCCGTGGCGTCCCCCAGGAGATCGAACGCTTCGTCGTCGGTCAACCGGAGCTGATCTGGAGCGGCATCGCCCAGCAGCCTCCGCAGCGGGGGCCAGGCGCGGGCGCCGCGGCGCAGGGCGAGAAGCGTCTCGGTCTCGGCGCGTGGGCCGAGCAGCCGCTCCACTTCGGTCGGCTCGCTCCACAGTCGTGCGGCCTTGATGACGAGCGCCGGGTCCGCCGCGGTGTGCAGTTGCAGGACGGCCCGGAACTGCCGTCGGCGTCCTTCGAGTACGTCGACGCGCAGGGAGACACTGACCTCGGCGGTGAGCGCCGCCTGGGTTTCCTCGGCCCACTCACGCAAGGTGGGCACGGCGCGGGCCTCGCGCCAGGCGTACGGCAGCGCTCCCATGGCGAGCGGCGCGGCCGGCGTACGGACCAGATCATCGGCGACCGCGTCGCAGAACTGTCGTACCAGCGCAGCCGGTTCGGCGATCCGTACCGGAGCTGGGCCCGGCTCGGGCAGGCAGTGGGCGTGTGGCGGGAAGGCGGCGGCCAGGGCGTCCATCGTCTGGCGCTGGGCGGCGGTGCAAGGACCCACCTGCCAGGTGTCGTAACCGGCGGGGGTGAGGGCCGGATGGAGGCGGCCGTCGGCGAGCAGCCGCAGCGCGAAGCGAGTGGCGGCCTGCCAGGCGGCGCCGGAGGGATGCGTCGGCTCCGCATTGGCCAGGGCGGAGACAGCGACGGCGACAGGCAGCGCGTAACCCTCGACTTTGCGCCGCCTGACCGAGCGGCCGTGCGGCAGGACCAGCTCCACCGCCTCGGTCTCGAGGCCGGTGGGCGCCATACTGTCTCCGGCTGCTGTCCCGGTCGGCTTCCACAGCAGCAGCCGCCCGAGGCGGGCGGGCTCACCGGGCAGGAACACCGCCGCCCAGCCGGCGCCGAGCAGCTCCCTCACGAAGGCGGACGTTTCCTGCCGGGCCAGCGGCGGTACGCTCCTCGCGCCTGCACTCGGCTCCCGTACGACGACTCGTGCCACTCTCTTCCGCCCTGTCGCTTGCCGGGCCCTCCCCTGGGCCGCTCACTACGAACCTCACCAGGCAACGTCACACGCCGGCAACCGTGAGCCTTGGCTTGACTGCTGGCGACGGCGCCACGACGGATACGCCGCTGTTGAACGCACCGGTCCTCAACCGTACGGTGCGGCGCTACGGTGAGGCCATGAGCACCTGGGACCCAGCCGCGCTGGAGGCGCTGATCGAGGAGGCCACCGTTGACGCCTACGGCCAGGATGAGCAGCTCCACCAGCGTCTTCATGATGATCGAGGAGAACCTTGCCATGCCGTTCACCACGACTGTTCTCGGCGTCGAGGTGAGCGTGGTCGGTGTCGATCTGACCGACGACGGACGCGTGGTCGCACGCTGCGCCCGGGGGGCGGTCCGACAGGACATCGGAATTCTGGACCTGCCACTGCCAGAACCCGCCCCCGAGGGCGCGCAATGGATCGAGGCGTACCGCTACTGGGCCCGCTGAACCAGCACGTCGCACAACTGCCCAGAGAGCTCCTGCTCGAACGGACAGTCGCCCCGACTGCCGCTGACCGGACCGACTGCGGGGAATAGACAGCTCGTAGCGCGCATATCGCAGTATGCTTGCGGCCATGGCTGACACCACACGCATCACGGTGACACTCCCCACCGAGCAGGTGGCGGAGCTGAAGAAGATCACGGACAACATCTCCGGCTACGTGGCCGAAGCGGTCGCCAGGCAGATCCGGCACCAACTCCTGGGGGCCGACCTGCGCAGCCACACAGACGAGCACGGGGCCTTCAGCGAGGAAGAGCTGGCCGAGGCGCGGGCGCGGATCTTCGGTACGACGTCGGCCGCCGGCGGTGCGAGCGCCGCGTGAGCGGGCACATTGAGACCGTCGTCCTGGACAGCGAGGGGCTGTCGGCCTGGGTGGCACAGGACCGGAAGGTTCTGGCGATGTTCCAGGTGTTCCACGACATGGGGGCGGATCTTGTCGTCAGCGCCAACACCATCGTGGAGGTGAGCCACGCCAGGGTGAACCTGCCCCGACTGCAATGGGCGCTCTCCCGGGTCAAGGTAGAGCCGGTCACCGAGGCAGCGGCCAAGGCGGCGGCACAAATGCTCAAGGGCGCCGGTCTGCACGGACACAAGTATGCGATCGACGCCACCGTCGCGGAAGCGGCCTTGCGTCAGCCTGGCCCGGTCGCCATCCTCACGTCGGATGTCGATGACATGACCCGGCTGTGCGGCAGCAAGGTCCGGATGATCGGGCTATGACCGCGACATCGTCCCGGGACCATGGGCGGATCCGCATGGATCCGTGGAAGCCAGAGTCGCCGCACGCCAACCCGTGATGGGTGAATAAGGCATCGACGGATACGGGGGCATGACTGCGTTCGGTGGCAAAGCTCCTCAGGGCGCAACGCCTGCTGGCGGCTCAGGGCGGCGACTGCCTCTTCGCACCCCGTTGAGGACGGTCAACTCATCGTGTGGGTCCTGGCGGCCGGTAACCGTCGTGACGTATCCCGTCAGATGTGTGGCTCCCCGCAGTCTGCGCCGGTCGCCTCATAGGACGTGAGCGTGCGCCTTCCCGCTTGAGGCGATGTTCTAAATGTCGCGTATAAATGCAACCGAAACTGCAACCAAGGTATGCCGAAGAGCCGGACCGCAATGAGCGGTCCAGCTCTTCGTTTCGCCTGTTCAGGCGGCTGCGGAGGATACGAGATTCGAACTCGTGAGGGGTTGCCCCCAACACGCTTTCCAAATGTTCGTCTGGGGGTTCAGCGAGGGCCGGGGGCGTGCTGACCTGCGGTGGAGCGGGTGCTGAGGGAAGTTTCGGACGGCGCCGGACGGGGGTGAATGAGACCAAAACTGAGACCACGCGGCTACCCGGGCATGACGCCGTGAATGCGGGAGAGGGTGAAAACACGCTCGTCGTTTCGCAGGTGGCACCAGGCGTACAGGTAGGGCGGGTCGAGATCGAGCTCGCTGAGGGTCCGTATAGTGCGGCTGCCCGAGGCGGCGACGTATTCAATGGTGACCGGCTGGCCTTCGCTTACGGCATGGGCCAGCTGACGAACGTCGGTGAGGGATAGCTGACGGGCGTACCCGGCGATGATTTCCTCGGTGTCGCTGTCGAAGGGGATGCCGTTGTGCGGGTCGGGCTGCGGGGAGGCCGGTGGCGCGGTCTTCAGCCGAGTGGCCAGGGCACGCAGGTCGGCCGTCGCCGGAGTCTCATCCGTCCGGCCGTCGGTCTTCCGGCGGCGGGAGGTGCCGCCGGACCGGCGCGGGGACGGGACCAGTGCGACGGCACGGTGGCGCTGAGCCTTCTCGACTCGTACCGTCCCGTCGGCGGTTTCGGCGACTGGTGCATAGCCCGCGGCCCGGAGCGCTGCGAGGGTTTTGTCGAGCGAGGTCCGGCTTACCAGTACAGTCGGCGCCAGGTGGCGCAGGCCGAGTTGGGCTAGCCCCCGGTGGGCGGCCAGCTCGGCCAGGAGTGCGGGCTCTTCGCCGTGGAGCACGCAGGCCGCGGGGGCGATGCGAACCCGGCCGTGACCGCGCGCGGTGTCGTGGATCAAGTAGACCAGCGGCTGGGGGAGAGTCTCTACGGAGATGGCGGCCAGGTCGGCTTCGATGGCATCGGGGGTGCGGCCGGCGTCCAGGGCCCGGCGGATGGTGCCGGAGCTGAACCGCCACACCGATGCCGTGCCGCCGGTTTCGCGGTCGGCGACCGAATCCAGCAGCGTGGTGAGGCGGGCGGACGGCGTGCCGGTGACGACGGCCGTGAGGTCGGCGCCGAAGCGGGCGGACGCAGTGGCGTCGGGAAGCAGCCGTCGGCAGGCGGCGGCCAGTGTCTCGGCGTCATCGTCCGGCCGGGTGGACAACAGGGCGGTCCCGACGGGGGACAGAGCGCCCCGGGCGAGAACGCCGAGCAGTTCCGCCTCGCGGATCACGGTGGCGAACGGCGTGGCGTCCTGGGGCAGCGAGTCGGCGAGTGGACGGTGCCAGGCGACAAGCGGGCCCAGGTCCGCGTGACTCTTCACGCCGTGCCCCACTGGGAGCCGTGCCGCGGCGGTGAGGAGACCCTCCCGGGCCTGCAGACAGCCGCCACAAGGAGGTGCTCCGGCAAGCACGGCCAGGGACTTGCCGTCCTCGTCGCGGGCCTGACCGGGGGTGAGCTGCATTGTCCGCCACGCCCGGAGAAGCACCGCGAACTGTTCAGCCGGTTCCTGTTCCGCCCAGGCGTCGTAGCCCTCCGTCGCCGTGACCCTGTCGCCGTCCCGGGCCAACAGCCCGGCGGCGTAGGCCGTTTCGAACACAATGCGCACCACGACGTCGTCACAGCGTGCCGCCTTGCCGACCCGGGAGAGTTCTCGTGCTCCGATCCCGCCGCTCTTCAGCCGGGCCGGCGGTGAGGCGGCGCACACCGTGAGAACCGAGGCGGCATGAGCGCCGAACGCCATGGCCGCGGCCGTCGCCTCGCGGTCCACCTCGGCCGGGGTGACGGGCACGGTGGGCACATCGGGCGGGACGGGCTCGAACGGAGCGCGCCAGCCGGGCCCGCGCAGTGCGAGCGCCACCTCGGCCGGCATGCGCGCCGTTCCGTACCCGCGACGGTCCTGAACCAGCAGTCCCCGCTCCAGCGCCCATCGCGCACCCGGCTCCGAGTCGATCCCCGGAGACCCGAACACAATGAACTCCGACCGCCCCGGCGTGGTCCTCGCCCGGCGCTCAAGCAGCTTGCGGGTGGCCACCGGAGCCCGTGCCACGAGTTCGGTGATCCGCTCGCTGTCTCTGTGGTGTTCCACCAGGTCCGTCAGCCGCTGCTGCTTGGTGCCACCGGACTTGATCCCCAATGCCCCCAGCATGCGGCGCAGTTCGTCGGAGGTGGTGTCCTTCAGCAGTTGACGCAGTGGTGGGTCCAGTCCCAACGGAGCGTCCCAAGCCTGCCGCAGCGGCGCCACCATGCGCAGCAGTCCCTGACCATCCGGCCAGACCAGCGCGTGATCGGCCAGCGTGTGAAGGGCCGCGTCCAGCCCGCGAGCACGCTCCTCGTCCACCGCTCCCAGCAGTTCCGCCGCGGCATCGCGGGTGGTGGGCGCCAGCGCCGCGAGCGCCTCGGCCACCTGCAGGTGCGGGAGCGCGAGCCGGGGTAGTACCTGTGCCACCGCCCCCGGCCGCTGCAGGCGGTCCGCCAGTTCGCCGACCGACCTCGGCTCCGGAGGAGACACGGCATCGGTCCTCGTTGTGAGGACCCTCTCCAGCCGCGCTGTATTTAGGCTGAGCAGCCAGGCGGCCAGTGTTGATCCACTGGACTTACTGATGGGGAACACCTCACCGTCGAAGAGCAGGATGGCTCCGCAAGGGAACCGGCACGCACCGTATTCAAGGGTGGCGGACGGACAACGCCGATGGTCACACGAAAGGGTGTTGCATGCTGCGCGGCCGTGGTGCGGGGGCGTACACCGTAAGGGTGGCCGATGTCCGCCCGAGTGCATGCCGCGGCGACGTCGGCTGACGTCGCCGACTATCGCCGCGGGTCATACCTTCCGGACGACGATCGACTCCGGGACCAGTCGCTCCAGATCGTCCACGTCCGAGGTGAAGACGGTGACCTGCCCCTTCTGCCGCCGGGCGATGACGGCCAGTACCGCGTCGATGGCGTACTTGTGTCCGTGCAGCTTCGCGTCGGCCAGGAGCCGACGGGCCTGACGTGCCTCGTCCTTCCCGATCTCGGCAACCTTGAGGCGCGAGAGGACCCAGTCCCAGCGCTGCTCGGTGGTCCTGCCGTCGTATGCCTCGACCAGCGTCATAGGAGATGTCACCACCTCGGCCTCGCCCCGCGCTGCGAGGTCCAGCCAGGCGATCATCTTCCGGTCACCGCGCACGGCGAGGGACAGTGCCTCACAGTCGAGCACGAAGACGCGCAGCCGCGGCTGCGCAGGGTCACCGGCCCGTTTCTTCACGCGGCCTCTCCTGCATTGTCCTTGGCGGTGGCGCGGCGGCGCTCGTGCTCGGCGTCGAGGTCCGCCAGCTCCTCCAGCGCTTCCACATGTTCGTCATCGGTGACGGGGCCGTGTTCCTCCTGCAGCCAGTCCACGAGTTCCCGCAGCCGGTCCCGGTCGCGCTTGAAGCGCAGTGCCTCGGCGACGTACGCCGACAGGCCCCGCTCGGCTGCCTCCGTGCAAATCTCGTCCAGGAGATCCTCAGGGATGGTCACCGTCACCTTCTTGGTTGCCATACAAGTCACCATACTCCTGGTATCGAATCCCTTACCAGGTTGTCGCTGCGACAGCCTCAAGTACGGCCGGCGCACGTGGCCGGGCTCGGCCGGAGAGTTCCGGCGCGGAGTCGGCTGTCAGGAGGCTGTGGCGGGGCGTGGGTCGCCGTGGAACACTTGGCTCGCGTGCCAGGCGCGATGGGTCGGCGCGATGGAGCGGACGCCCGGCTGAGGGCCGAGGAGCGTACGGCCCGCGAGTGCTATGACGTGTTCGTGGGCGGCAGGGCTGTGGCCGACGAACCGCTGTGAGACCAGGATGCGGTGGCCGTCGCCGACACCGAGGGCGCCCTTGTCGAAGAGCTTGTGGTGCAGCGAGCACAGACACAGTCCGTTGTCGACATCGTCAGGGCCGCCGAACGCCCACCACCGCACGTGCGCGGCCTCCAGTCCGACCGGAATCGCGCCGATCCTGCCGTCATAGCCGCAGAAGGCGCACCGATACTCGTAAGCCGTCAGCACCAGCTCCCGCATCCGTGGGTCCCGGCGCCTCCGCACGGCCGAGACCTCGGCGGTCTCCGCCTGTTCCAGCTCCAGACCGACGACTTCGCACAGCTCGTCGTGGAGCGATGGCGGGAAGTTCAGGTCGAGCAGCACCCGTGCCATCCGGCCGAGCAGCGACGGCTCACGCCGCAGCGCCGTCCGCAGGTCGGGCGCCAGGCGCCCTGCCGCTCCCGCGGCCCGCAGCTCCCCTACCCCACTACCGGGGCTGCCCGGTCCGCGATCGGTACGCACCTCCCACACCCCGTCACTGGCCAGGTGATGGAACGGGTAGGCGGGCGTCGTCTTGTTGGGTGGCCCGTACTCGGACAGCAGCCGCTTCAGGTCCTCTTCCACTGCGCTGTACCGCAGCTCGTCGTCGGCACCCTGTTGGAACCGGCCGAGGGCGTACAGAAACAGCAGCGGCTTGTGCGGAGCGCGAGTGCCGCTTCTGGTCCACTGCCTCAGCTTTGCGGTGCGCTCCAGCCAGTCCATGACCGGCGATCGTAGCGGCGCCCTCGGACACTGTCCCGGACTTGCGAGGGCAGGCGGCTGACGGCGACCTGGGGGCGCAGCGATTTGCGCTGAATGACCGGAATAAGCGAGACCAAAACTGAGACCAGGGCATGCCAGAGCGTCGGACCGCGAGTTGCGGCCCGACGCTCGGTTTTGCCTGTTCAGGCGGCTGCGGAGGATACGAGATTCGAACTCGTGAGGGGTTGCCCCCAACACGCTTTCCAAATGTTCGTCTGGGCGTCCGGCGGGGGACGGGGGCGTTCTGACCTGCGGTGGATCGGATTATTCAGTGACGTCTGGACGCAACTGAACGCGGGTGAATGAGACCAGAACTGAGACCGCGAGGTGACGGGTGGGTGGCTCACGTCGTTCGGTGGGTGCTGCACTCGCGCCGAATTCCTACTTGTTTGATAATGTCGATCCCATGAGCGAGATTCCTTACAACGTCGGCGAGGGGCCAGCCACTAGGGTCAGCCTCTCCCTCCCCGAGGGGACGGCGGAGGCGATCCGCCGGCGAGTCGGCAAGCGTGAGTTCTCTGCGTTCATCACCGAAGCGGTGGAGCGCGAGCTGCGCGGTCAGATCCTGGATGAGTACCTGGCCGACTACGAACGCCGTCAGGGGCCGATCTCCGAGCACGAGCAGGAGCGGGCACGCCGGGTCTTCGACGAGGTGTTCGCAGAGGAGGGGCAGTGGCCCGCCGCAAGCTGAGCCACGAAGGCACCCTCGTTCTCGACTGCGAGGGCCTGTCGAAGTTCGTCAGTGATCACGAGCCCGTCGTCGCCCTCGTCGCCGAAGCCCGCAAGCGGGGCATGGAGGTGGTCATCAGCGCACTGACCATCATCGAAGCGGTGCATCGCCGGACCGACAAGGCGCGGCTCGCCTGGGTCCTGTCCGGCGTGCGGATCGTGCACATCGGCGACGAGGAGGCCAAGACCGCCTCAGCCATGCTGATCAACGCTGGGCTGCATGGTCACAAATACGCCATCGACGCTGCCGTGGCCGAGATGGCGCTGCGGCAGCGCCGCCCGGTCGTCATGCTCACCTCGGACATTGACGACATGACGAAGCTCTGCGGCGACCGAGTGCGCCTCGTCGCCGTGTAGTAGATGCCCAAGACCCGAACGCCGGGGACGGAAGGTCGGCCCGTACGTTCTTGTCCGAGTGCGGTGGGGCCGGTGGACCAGTCGGTAGCACCCAGGACCGTGAACGGCTGCGTGGCCGGACGCTTCGTCTTTCATGGTGCCGTGCGGTGCAGCAGCCGCGTGTTGGCTGCGTCCGGCGTGAAACGGTCAGGGGTGAATTCCGTGGCGGACCGAAGTCCGAGCCACTCCAGCATGGCGTGGTGTTCTCCATGCGCCGGGTCGGCGAGGATCACTTTGAGATCGCTGTAGCCGGGGGCGCCGCCGCAGTCCTCGGGCGGGCACGCCCCGGCACCGTCCACGCAGTACGGATAGTGGAGCCCGGCTGCGGCTGTCTGGAACTGCTCCACGGTGATGAGGTGCTCCCAGGAGTCCCCGAAGTCGTAGGTGTACACACACTGGGCACCCGACTTGAGTAGGGCGCCCAGTGTGGCGGTGCGCTCGTCGCGGAATCCGAGTTCGCCGTCGGGACGGCCGTACTGGACGCCGTCGATGGTGAACACGTGCATGTGGCAGTTCTGCCAGCCCATCGCGTCCTGGATCACGGAGTGAAGCCGGTCCAGGTGGATCGAGGCGGGCACCAGCAGCTGCCGCCAAACCCGGGGGTCGTCCACGTCGGCGAGCTCGACGAGGATCCGCAACACCGCGTCGCCGGGCTCGGGCTCGCCGCGCATCCGGGCCGTCTCGATGCGGCCGTCCGCCGTCAACTCGGCGGTGGTCTCCGTGAGATGGACAGCGCCCAGGGAGGCGAGGGCCTTCAGGACCCGTTGGACGTCGTGGTCGTTGGCGGTGCGTAGATGCCCCAGACGGTCGGGGGACAGGTCGTCGAGCACGTACAGCGGGCTGACCGCGTGCCACACCACTTCGTACAGGTCACTGAGCGGCGCCGGGGCCGTGGCGGCGTACAGCCGGTACAGCAACGCCCGCAGGCCCCGGTCGTACTCGTGCGTGAACAGGGATTCCAACCAGCCGGAGACCGTCACGGCCGGGCCGATGTGCGGCAACGCGGAGAACAGGACGCCACGCAGTTCGTCGGGGTGGTCCAGCAACTCGGCGTTCTTCTTCACCGGCAACAGGCGCCCGCCCACGGTCCGCAGCAGTCGTGCCGCCTTCGCCCACTCCACCAGCAGCGTGAGGTGGTACAGCTCCTCGCTGGACTTCGTCTTGAACGTACGGTCCCCGATCACGGGGTCCATCCGGTCGCCGGTGTCCAGAACCTCCACCAAAGCTCGCGCGTCGGTAAGCGTCACACGGCCGGTCTGGGGCAGCTTGCGTCCCGCTCCGACCCAACCGACCAGCGCCAGCACCTGCTCGACGGTCCTGCCCACTGCCTCACCCATGCTGACCTGCCCGTTCCGGTTCGTTTCCCGTATCACCCGAACCCAGGATGGCAGCACCGCCGGCGCACCCTGTTCTTCGCATGGGGGCGACACGGAAGTGGAAGACTACGACGGTGACGACGCACGACGAGGAACTGCTGGCCCGGGTCCGGGAGATGAGGGAGCGCGGCAGCGCGCCGAAGCAGATCGCGAAGGCGCTGGGGCTGCGCCCGGCCCAGGCCACCGCGCTGGTCAGACGGGTCGCCGAGGCGGCGCTGGCGAACGTCGCGCCGGATGAGCGGCCGGTGGTGGGCTGCTGGGTCAACGCGGGCTGGAGCGCGGGACTGGACATGGCCGAAGCCCCGGCCTGGGCGGCGGCCGACCCCCTCGGCCAGGAGCCGGACCCGGGCACGGACGGCTTCGCCCAGATTCTCCTGGCCCGCCAGGAACGTGCCAGCAGAGTGACCGTCATCGGGTTCCTGGTGGACGTGTACTGCCTGGGAGTCAAGAACGTCACCGAACCCGAGGTGATGGGGTCCGGAACCCTGACCACTTACGTACCGATGTACTACTCGGCCTTCGATCACCGGCCACTGTCGATCGGCGTGGAGCAGGCGCAGACGATCGTGCACGATGCGGTCGCCTACGCCCGCGGTCTTGGCTTCGAGCCCGCGGGCGGCTTCGCCGACGCCGCAGCGCACCTCGGTGCCCCGCCCGGCGACGGGCCCGTCATCGGCTTCGGCCGGGACGGCAAGCCGTTCTACTTCTCCGGCCCGCACGACAACCCGCGCAAGGTGGTCCAGATCCTCGAGCGCACCTGCGGTCCGGGCAACTACGACTACGTTGCCCATCTGTAGGAACGGGGGGCGCGAGTGGCACGAAGCGGGGAACACGAGCAGTGATACCGGTCGAACAGCAACAGGAGCCCACCGGCACTCCAAGAGTCCGGCACACCGAGCACGAGGCGCAGGCCAACCTGCTGACGGTGCTGCGCCTGTGTATGACGGGGAAGCTGCGGTGCAGCGAAAAGACCCGCCGCCCCAGCACCGCCACCGTCTCGGCGGTCGCCGACGTCCTGGACGGCGGCGACTTCTATCCGCACGAGGCCATCGCCGCCTTCGCCTGGCCGATGCTGCTCCAGGCAGGCGGCCTCGCCCAGCTCACCGGCGGTCGGCTGGTGCTGACCACGCGCGGACGGGCCGCGCTGACCCGGCCACCGCAAATGATCATTCCGCAACTGTGGCAACGCTGGCTGAACAACAGCCTCCTCGACGAGTTCTCCCGCGTCGAGGAGATCAAGGGCCAGCGCTCGGCGAACGTCCTGACCGCCGCCAAACCGCGCCGCAAGCTCGTTGGCCAAGCGCTGGCCGGCCTCACCCCGGGCGAGTGGACGTCCGTCGACGGCCTGTTCACGGACATGCGCGCGGCCGGCCTGAATCCGGTCGTCCACCGCAGTGAACGCGCCCTGTGGAAGCTGTACCTGGAGGATCCGCAATACGGCAGCCTCGGCTACGACGGCTACCACGGCTGGTCCCTCCTCCAGGGTCGATACACCCTGGCGGTGCTCTTCGAGTACGCCGCCACGCTCGGTCTTATCGACATCGAGTACGTCCCCCCGGCGGGCTCCCGCGATGACTACCGGGACAACTGGGGCGCCGATTACCTCGACCAGCTCAGCCGCTACGACGGCCTGTCCGCACTCCGCCTCAATCCCCTGGGGGCCCACGCAGTCGGCCTCACGGGCGACTACGCCCCTGCTCAGGCCCCCGTCTCGGCCGTCCCGACGGGCAGGGTCACCGTCCTGGCGAACTTCGACATCGTCGCCCTCGACGGGCTGCCCTCCGCCGACACACTCCTCCTGGACGCCTTCTGCGACCGGAAAACCGACCGGGTCTGGACGCTCACCACCGCTTCTCTTCTGCACGCCCTCGACCGCGGGCACACCCTCGACGAGCTCCGTGGCTACCTGAACCAGGCCGCCTCGCACTCCGTGCCCCAGACCGTCACCACCCTGCTCGACGACACCGGCCGCCGCGCCGGCCGACTCCGCGATACAGGGCAGACCCATCTCATCGAGTGCGCGGACGAGGCACTGGCAGCCCTCGTCATCAGCGACCGCCGCCTGCGCGTGCTGTGTACCCGAATCGGTGAGCGCCACCTTGCGGTCTCCCCCGACCGTCTGCCTGCGTTCCGCAAGGCCGCCCTGGCCCTGGGCTACCCGCTGGCCTGATGGCACGAGGAGAGCCGCTTCGGGGTCCCTCTGGCCGGTGCCGGGGCGCACGCCGCGGCGTGACCGCGGATCACCGACAGAGGACGCGTTCTCCGCACGGGCGAAATGCCTTGAATGCCAGAAATAAATGAGACGAAAACTGAGACCAGGGCATGCCAGAGCGTCGGACCGCGAACTGCGGCCCGACGCTCTATTTCGCCTGTTCAGGCGGCTGCGGAGGATACGAGATTCGAACTCGTGAGGGGTTGCCCCCAACACGCTTTCCAAATGTTCGTCTGGGGGTTCGGGAGGGATCAGGGGCGTTCTGACCTGCGGTGGAGCGGGGCTGGGGGTAGCTGGCGGATGGCGCTGGACGGCGGTGAATGCAACCAGAACTGCAACCAGAGGGGAGTGGGTTCCCGCTGGTCAGACGGCCTGCGGCATCGTTCGCTCAGGCATCAAGGGCGCGAGGGTTGCTGGGGACCGGCGGAGTCGTCGAAGCACCGCCTATGCCGCGTGTGGGTCGCGGTTGTTCGGGACCACCAGATGGCGTTGTCGGTGAACGGGCGGCGGTCCAGCGGGCGGCCTGTTCGCCCCAGTGTGGCCAAAATGCTGGACACGCAAGGCTCGGACCGTGCTGGTGAGGTCGCGGTGGAATCGCCGGTGGTCGTGGTGAAGGCCATGAGCGCTTCGCCGACTCGTTGCGAGCGGCTGTAGCAGGGCCTCAGCCGTGGCGGTTCAAGCTGCCTCCCCGCCGCCGGCGCAACGGAGTCGAGCGCGGCGTCCGGTATGGGAGTTTGCGGTAGCAGAAGCGCCCTATGCTCTCACCGCGCGCAAGGAATGGCCAGCGCTTGCATATACCACGCCGTCAACCACAGTCGGAGATGACAAGGAGCCAGAGCCTGACGGTAATTCCCAGCGCCGTTTTCCTGTGCGAGCATCCATGGCATACAAAATGACATTGGCAATTTCATCACCGATGTCACCGCTTTTGCCAGAGAAATCTCCCATCCCCACATATACAACACCGTTGGCCACAGCCGGAGTCCCAACCACATCGTGGCGCGTGCGCACCTGCCAGCGTTGCTTGCCGGTGCGAGCGTCCACCCCGTACAGGCTGCCCAACTCATTGCCTATGCAGGCAACGCCATCGGCCACCGCCGGATGGTCCACCCAGTCGCCTGTAGGGAATATCCACTTCTGTTGTCCGGTGCGGGCGTCCAGACAGTACAAGTCTGTGCCATCTGAGCCGCCGCCGAGGTAAACAGAGCCGTGGGCCAGCGCCGGCTGTGAAGGGTCTATGCCCACGCGAGCAGCCCATCTGGCTATTCCGGTGCGAGCGTCAATAGCATACAAGTCCGTTCCATCGCTCAGGCCGCCGGGCACATACACCAGACCTTCGGCCACAGGTGGACGGAAAACGAAACCATAGTCGCCATAACCGGTATCGTACTCCCACCTTTTCGCACCGGTGCCAGCATCGATTGCATAGATAATTCCTGACATGCTGTTGAAGTAGACCATGCCATCGGCCACGGTCGGTGACGACTCCACCTCATCATCGGCCAGGAACTTCCATTGTTGGTGGCCGTTGTGCGCATCCAGGGCGTAAAGATTCCTATCGTAGCTGCCCACATATACGACCCCGTCGGCCACCGCCGGGGAAGAATGTTTCAGACCGACCCGAACAGGCGACTTCCATTTCTGTAGCCCGGTCCGGGTATCCACTGCGTACAGATATTGATCCTGGCTACTGAAGTATGCGATTCCGTCTTCCACGGCGGGAGATGAATTGACTGAACCGCCCGTCGTAAATTCCCATAGCTTTTTACCGAGGATGCGAGGGGACTTCTTATCAGTGCTGATGTTACTGTCAGGCCAAAGAGTGTAAGCCACCCCGCCGGTAGTTGCGGCCGTGAGCACGAAAAGGGCCTGTCGACGCGAGATTCTTGGTGAACTGCCCGCGACTGGCCAAGCTGACGTCCTGCTGTTGCACGGTTCTTCAGGCTGGGCGGGTATTTTGCCTGCCCAGCCAGCCACCTGAGGGGGCGTGAGGGCGAAAGTGTGGGGATCGACGTCTGTGATGACTCGCAATTGTTGCGGACTCCCCTTCTTGTCGTACGCGCTATGCAACTCGCCTACACGATCCTGGACCGCCTCACGGAAGCTCATGAGGTCGAGGGAATCGTGCCGCATGGCGAAAACGTCGCACACCGCCCGCGAGAAGAGGCTGAACGAGTCGCCAGGATCGGTGTCGCATTCCGCACCAGGTTGAACTCGGTCTTCGGGGCGTACGAACAGTGACGATTGGCCGGGCGAGCATGCATAGACGTAGGCAAGCTTCTTGCGAAGCACACGGTCGACTTTCCTCGTAGCCCATCCCCTGACGCCGACAAACGCCATCGAGTCTTGCTCGATTCCCTCACGGCAGGCATCAATGCAGATCACCACGCGCTCTGCGGGTGTCTCTTCCAACTCCTTCTTCCAGTCGATGGCGACACAGCACAACACGAACGGATCTATTTCAGGGTGTGCGTCCTCGGGGACGAGGTAATCCTGCCCACGCGCGTGCACGCCGTGACCGCTGAGCAGGACAAACAGCGTGTCGCCACGCCCAGCGCGCCTGAGGAATCCGCGGACCTCGCCGTTGATGAAATTAGCCCCGACCTGTCTGTCGCTCCTCGCGAGCCGTACCTGGAAGCCGCGATGATTGAGCACCCAAGCCAGGCGGACCAGATCTGTAGCTACGAAGGGAAGAGGAGGAATGCCAGCGCTCTCATAATCGCTGGCCCCGACCAGTAGCGCCGCGTATCGTCTCATGTTCCGCTATTGCTTGAAGACCAACGTGATCGCGCGCGTGCCTTGTACCTGGGCGGTACCAAAAAGCTGGACGCCTCCACCAGCAGTCACTTGGAACGAGAGCTGTGCTTCCTTGAGCGAGAGCGTGCCATTGCGGGCGGCCACCTCTGAGAACACCTCCTGCAGGGCATCAACTACCTCGGCGAGGTTCTTGCGTAGCGGGCCCAAGGGGACATTGCGCAGAGCTACATCTCCGCTGTGACCGAATAGGCCCATGGAGTCGCTATTCTCCGGATGCTCCTCCTCGATCGAAACCAAGAATGGCAGCGTCCGCTGATCGACCGCGGTGTTGCGCCCTTCCATGAGTCACCTTCATTCCTGTGCCTGTGTCCAGTTGGGAACAACGCCTATCAATCTAGGCCGGAAAGATACCACTCCGGGGAAATACCGGAAAGTAACTGTGATTTGCGCAAGAGAAAACGTTTCGGCTGCTCGTTTGGTGAACGGTTTAGGGTGGTATGGAAAGAAAGAGGTGTGTCGTCAAATTGCTCCGACTTTGTGACAGGATGGACCTCTTCTGGCCTTGCAGCATGGAGCAGCGTCGAGGTGACCAAGGCCGTCCGTGAGATGGGACGGGCGCGGGATGCCAAGAAGCTCAAGAAGCCGGGCAAGAACTGAACGGTACCGAGCTGGCTTGAGCACTGGATCGAGATCCGAGAACATGTACGACGGCTACGAGGCAGATGCCCGTGTCCACCTCGTCACGGGCATGGGTGTCGACCGGACCAGCGTGGCCGAGATCGCCAAAGCCCCGCGCCTCGAAGAGAGGACATTGAGCCGTACACGATTTGAGGAGGTTCAGAGCCTGCTTTTCCAGGTGGCCAAGCTCCGAGCCAGTTGGCGCTGGGTCGTCAACAACGTCGCTTCTTAAGCGGCTTGTGAGAGGTCGTCAGGTTGCGCTCTCGCTTCGAGGAGCATGAGGTTGATGGTGTAGGTGGCTCGGCTGGTGGGTGGTTCGCCGGGGCGGAGGGTGCGGTAGCCGGAGCCGGAGCGTTTGGTGGCGCGGGGTGCGGTGCGTCCGGGCCGGGGGCGGACGGCCTGGGTGGCGAGGTCGGCCATGACCTCACGGGTCTTGGCGGCCAGGCGGCGAGGGGGGAAAGTCCGCGCCGACGGTGCGCCGGGCGGCGTTCAGGGCGTTCTTGAAGCTGATGTGGCCGGGCGGGAGGTGGTGTTCGTGGCCGGTGTCGGTGGTCAGTTGCCGGGTCGCCTGGTAGACGCAGAGCATGGCCCACAGTTCCTGCTCGACCATGGCGGGGCTGTTGGAGCGCAGGGTGGCGGTGCGCCCGCCGCGCTGCTCGATCTTGATGTGCCGGTAGATCGTTTCGCTGGTCCAGCGGCGGGCGTACAGCTCCGCCAGCTCGGCCGCGGGCGCGGTCTGCGGGTCGAGGAGCGTGGTGATCAGGCAGAACAATTCCGTGGTCTGGCTGCCGTGTTCGTCGGTCCGGGTGATCGTGTACTCGATGACGCGGACATCGATCGTGCGCTTGGTGCGCTGCTCGCGCAGACGGGACAGGCAGGTGCCGTCGGGCAGTACTTCCACCACCGGCAGGCGGAAGGAGTCCGACACCCGCCACAGCAGGTCGGCCCCGGTGGCGGCGGCCTTCTCCCACAGGGTGAAGGACGGGAAGCCGCGGTCGGCCAGCAGCAGCATGCCGGCCTTCAGGTGGTGCAGCAGCCGGTGCGCGAGAGTGCGCTCGCCGGTGGCGAACGGCCCGAGACAGCGCCCACCACGGCGTGGGTGCCGCACTCGCCGAGCGCCACCATCCGCGCCTGCGGGTATCCCGCCTGCCGCTCGCCATTCGAACTACCGCCGAAATAAGCGGCGTTGGCGTCGGAGGCGGGCACGTCGAACAGCGTGCCGTCCAGCGACACCAGCCGCCGGCCCCGCCAGAACACCCCCGGCGTCGCAGGCGTGCCCTGCACCCCGGCCACCTGGCTGAACAGCCAGCGCAGCGGCGCCGCCCCCAGCCGGGCACGCGCCTTGGTGACCGAGCCGGTCCGGGCCGGACGCGTCCACTTCTCACCCGCCCGACGCGGGACGTTCTCCAGCAGCTCGCGCAGCACCCCGCCGTACCCCTGCCCGGTAAACAGTCACATCGCCAGCGTGAAGTACACCATCAGCGTGCTCGGCAGCGCCTTCGTGCGCTCCTCCCACGCCCCGGCCTCCTCGACCGCCTGGTGCACCAGTTCCGGCGTGAACGTCCTGGTCAGCAGCCCCATCCGGACCCGCTCCGGAAAGCTGTCCCCGGCTATGTGATCACGTGCCACAAGGACGAGACCCTACGCCATCAAGATCAGCCAACGGAAGCGACGTTGGGGTCGTCACCCTGGCGCTCGGGCTCCACCGGGAAGACGTCGACCTGGACGTGGGGTACGTCCGAACCGCCCAAGGGGCAAGTCAGGTATTCGGGTGATCTTCATGCTGGGGTGGGGTGTGCTCGCGTATCGTCCACCGGGTGATTGATGCGAGCGTGGCGGCCCGAAGTGACATCTCCGAAAGTGCGCTCGCGGAGCTGATCGATGTCTTCAGCCTCGGAGACGTGCGGGAGCGTCGGTATCTCCCCGACGGGCTGATGAATGCGAACTGGAGGCTGGACACTCCGGCCGGGAGATTCGCTCTGAGTGGGCGTTCACATAGCTTTTTTTCGGTATGCAAGTTTTGCCCATGCCTCGCTTTGGGCGCA
>NZ_VTHJ01000027.1:0-41496 GCF_008386495.1 Streptomyces tailanensis
GCGCCGAGGAACGCCTTGTCGTCGGGCCAAATGCCGGCCCCACCCTCGCGCGGGGCACCGAACGGGGTGGTGTAACGCTTGGTGACGGCCTGGGTGGAGGCGTCCACGGCCAGGCTGCTGGTGCCGTGGTGGTCGGCGGCCAGCCAGGTCAGTGTCGACGTACCAGACTTGTTGCTGCGCAGGGCGACGATGGAACCCGCGCCGCTGTAGTAACGCTGGGCCCAGTACTTCGCGGTCGAGGTCGAGGTGTCGAGATGGACCTCGGTGGCGCCCAGGTACAGCACCGTCTCACCGGCGGTGTTGCGGCGGATCAGGAGATCGCCGTCCGCGTCGTAGACGTAACCGGTGGTGCTCGCGCCCTCCTTCACCGTGTCGAGGCGGCTCTCCGCGGACCAGGTGAGGGCCTGGCTCGCGCTGCCGTCCGGGCGGCTCGTGGTGTTCCCGGTGGTGTCGTAGCCGTAGGCCGCCGTGACACCGGTGCAGGTGGCGCCGGTGGTGGTGGCCGTAAGGCGGTGGACCTTCGTGCTGTCGTAGCAGTAGGTCCGGGTGGTGGTCGCGCTGGTGGTGTGGGTGGTCTCGGTGGCGCGCAGGCCGGAGTTCTTGTAGGTGTACGACGTCCAGTACGGGGCCGCTCCGCCCAGGTCCGCCGTCGTGCGGCCGGAGGAGGCACAGTCCGCCGTCGACGGGGTCCAGGACTCGGTAAGGCGGCGATGGCCGTCGTAGGCGAAGCACTGGTAGTCCGCCTTGCCGGTGCCGCCCAGGGTGGTCGGGTCGGTGATGGCTGTGACGTTGCCCGCGTCGTCGTAGCTGTAGTTCAGTTCCTGGAGCTTGTAGGCGTGCGTGTCGTCGGTGAGCGAGGAGCGGGTGAGACGGTCGGTGCCTTCCTCGTACAGGTTGCTGACGTACGCCTTCTTGGTGCCGGCGGCCGCGGAGGTGCCCAGGGTGAGCACCTCGGGCTGGCGGAGGGCGGAGTAGCTGGTGTCCAGGAGGTAGTCACTGGTGCCGCCGGTCTGGGTGTTCAGGCCCAGGCCGTCGTACTCGAAGTCGACGGTCTCCGCGCTGAGACCGCCGGCGGCGGGCTCCGCGATGTACTGCTGGGTGCCGTCGATGTTGTAGTACGTGGAGAAGGTCAGCGTCGACCCCACGGCCTTGGAGGTGACGAGCGGGTCGGTCGACGGCAGGGCGAGTTGGGTGGTGGTGGCCCGGTACAGGCTGTCGTAGGCCGTCACCTTGCGGGTGTAAGCGCTGCCGGAGACACCGCCGACGTAGCGAGTGGAGGAGTCCAGCTGGCCCTTGGCGAGCGTGTCGTACGCGTAGGCCGTCAGCTTGTTCGCGTCGACCTGCTCCTCGGTGGTGGAGGTCAGGTCGGCGTCGGCGGTCGCGGACCAGGTGCCGGTGGGGCGACCGAGCACGTCGTAGGCGGTGATGATGACCCGGCCGGCCGCGTCCTTGGTCCAGGAGACCTGGTCCAGACTGGTGTAGCCGGTGGTCGCCGTGCCCTTGTCCGGGTCGGTGGCGGAGGTCTGACGGCCGTACAGGTCGTAGCCGTAGGACCAACTGCTGTCCGGGCCGGTGATGGTGGACTGCTTGCCGTCACGGGTGTACGTGAACTTCGTGGAAGTGTAGGACGCCCCAACGCCCGCCCCGTAACCGGTGTCGGCGGGGCTCGTACCGGCGTACTCGCGGGTCTCGACCGTGCGTCCCAGGGCGTCCACGATGGTCCGCGTCGCCGAGCCGCCGGCGACGGCGGTGGCCGCGGTGGAATCACCCGTGTACGTGCTGCTGGTGCTCCACTTCTGCACGCCGTACACGTAGAAGGTACTGCTCACCGGCCGCTCGGCACCGTCGAAGACGATCGCGGTCTGCTTGGGGGCGCGGCCGTACTCGGCACGGGTGTAGGTGCCGTTCGGAGTGGACGTCGTGTCGAAGACATCGGCGTACGTCTCGTAGACCAGGCCCCGGCTGTCGTAGCGGGTGTCGGTGAGCAGCCGTCCGCCCTGCGGGGTGGGTGTCTGGCTCTGGAGCGGGCGCAGCAGCGAGTCGTAGATCTGGTAGCTGGTGTTGTACGTGGTGCCGTCGGCCTTGAGGGAGGAGGTCGAGGACCAGGACGGGGCGTCGTCGGTGACGGAGTAGGCGTAGGTGTGGTTGGCGCTGTAGCCGCCGGAGCGGGAGCGGTTGGGCAGCCAGGTCGCGGTGGCGCGGCCGAGAGCGTCGTACGTCGTCTCGGTGATCTTGTTGTTGACGTCGTAGACCTTGGTCGGCAGGCCCCGGGCGTAGTCGCTGTAGGTGTAGATGCTCTGCGTCTTGGCGTTGGTGACCTTGGTCCTGGTCAGCGGGCCGGCCGCGACGGGGACGTAGGACGTGGTGCTGGTGTTGCCGGCCGTGTCGGCGACGGAGGCGACACGGCCCAAAGCGTCGTACGTGCTCCGGCTGAGAGTCTGCCAGCTCGACGGGTGGCGTTCGTCGTTCGTCGCCGCGGCCGGGTAGGCAGAGGCGCGGCCGGTCCAGGTGGCCTCGCCGAGTGTGGGTGTTTGGGACGCCGTCCAGGCGGTGGTGGTGGCGGGGCCGTCGTAGACGGTGGCGGTGTCGGACAACACGTCGCCGCGAGTGGCACTGGAGGTCGGCAGGGAAAGGTCGGTCTCGGCGGTCGAGCAGGCCCGGCCGACCACCCGCTTGCGGGTGACCAGGGAGTTGATGCCAAGGTCGGGGTTGGCCGAGTACCAGGTGCGGGTGCAGGTCTCGTCGCCGGTGACGGCGGTGTCGCCCGCGTCGTACACCTTCAGCGGATTGCCGTAGTCGTCCCACTCGGTGGTGGCGGTGGTGCGCGTGCGCCAGCTCTGTCCCGCCGTCAGATAGGTATGGGTGTACGCCTTCTCGGTGCGGACGTAGTAGGCCTCGGCGTCCGCGTAGGACTTGTGCTGGGTGGCGGTCCTGCGGGACCAGGGGTCGTTCACGGTCACGCTGACCGGGGTGGAGCCGTCGTAGGTGATCTGCTCTCGCAGGAAGCCCGCGAAGGGGGCGCTGTCGGTCTGGTCGGCGACGTCCAGGCCTGCGACGTCGATGCCGGCGACCGAGACGGACCGGGTGGCGGTGGTGTCCTTGCGTTTGTCGCCGTGCATGCCCTGCAGGTAGAGGGAGACGGTCTTCGACTGGGTCTTGCTCGCGATGCCCTGGGTGACGGTGACCTTGCCGTAGCCGCGCCAGAGGGACCAGGTGCGCTCGTCCTCGGGAGTGAGCGGGTTGTCGTTGTAGTGCCAGGCCGGGTCGGCGTAGCTGTAGGTGTTCTCGGTGCCCTCGTTCTTGCCGGTCGGGTCGGCGGTACCCACGGCGGTGACGCGGTACTTGTGGAACCAGTCGAGGGAGGCGTTCTCGGCGCCGTTGATGTTCCAGTACTGCGGGTAGCAGGACTTGGAGTTGTCGTCCTCGGCGGCCGGCATGTTCGAACCGCGCACGCACTCCGGCTCGGAGAGGGAAACCGTGGTGATGGCGCCCGTCTCGGAGGTGACCGTCCTGATGCGGGGCCGGGTGAGCGGCAGGATGTTGTCGGTGGCGTCGACCCGGTTGGGGCGCATCTCGTAGGTGAAGGTCACCGGGTCGAGCGCGATGTCGGTGCCGTTCTTTCCGGTGTGCCGGACCGACTTCAGGGTCAGGGTCTGGTCTGAGGTGTCGCCGATGTCGCCGCCGTCCAGGTACTCCTGGGTCAGGTCCCAGCTGTCGACGGCGGTGAAGGCGCTCGCCGTGGCCGACCAGGCGTGCGTGGTGACATTGGTCAGGCGCTTGCGGGTGAAGAAGGCCGGGCTGACCGCGTCGCAGTCGGCGCCCGAGGCGCACACCGAGTCGTAGGGGACGTCGGGCCAGTTGTCGGCGGTGGACTCCTTCAGCTCGGAGCAGTCGGAGGCGGTGCAGCGCTCGGCGTAGGAGAAGGTGACCTTGTCGGAGGTCACGCCGGAGAACAGGGTGTCCTTGTCCTGGCCATAGAGGATCTTGGTGAGGTAGCCACCGCGGGTGTACTCGGTGGTGGCGGTGTCGGCGCCGTTCTTGGCGTAGTGATTGGTCTCCGGCGTGTACCAGTACGTCATGGCGTTGTCGTGCCTGTCCACGACGTAGTCCAGGTTCCAGCGCCAGGCCTGGGTCACCGACCGGTCGGCGAAGGCGGAGCCCTGGTCGTAACCGGGCTCGCCGGAGTCGTCACCGTAGACCGGGACCGTCCACACGGAGTCGGTGGCGTCGTCGGTGCCCGCGCCGGGGAGTTTGTTGAGGCCGAAGACGTACTTGGTGCCGTCGCCGGTGGTCACCGTCCAGTACTCGCCGTTGCCGTCGCCGTTGTCGGCGCCGGTGGAGTGGGTGACGGTGGAGGCGTCGTCGGAGCTCAGCCGCCACACACCGGTCGTGTCGTCCTTGATCAGCTCGTTGGACTTGCCGTTGAGGACGATGGAGGCGTTGTCGTACTTCCAGCACAGGTCGTACTTGTCGTCCTGCCCGTCCTTGTCGCAAGAGCCGTACGAGCGCTCCACGTAGGACGCGGCGGACAGATCGAAGCCCTCGCCGACCTGGCTGCCCTGGTTGTTCGTCGAGGCGGTCCGGCCGTCGATGCTGCCGGAGTCGTACGACAGCGACACGCTCGGGGACGGCCCGGCCGCGGCGGGCGGTACTGCCATGGGATACGACCACGTGAACGCGCCCGACGAGCCGCCCGCCTCCCAGGTGGAGGAGGCGGAGAGCGGGCTCGCTGTGTAGTCGCCGGAGCCGGACGTGGACGCGCCCGTGGTGGCGGCCAGGGCCAGGACGGTCGCTGCGGACGAGTCGGCCGCGGCGGCAGCGGTGGTGGTGGCTGTGGAGAAGCTCGCCGGGGTTACCGTGCCGGACGCTTCTGCCCTGCTCGACGCCGTACCTGTTGACGTCTCCGTCAGCTCGACCTCCGCGGAAACGGTCCTGCCCGAGATGTCGTTGTCGGAGTCGAGCGGGGTGCGCTCGCGGCAGGCCGGCTTGTCCGGGGTGGTCAGGGCGCAGGCCGGGAGGCGGTAGAGGCGCAGGCGGCCCGCCCAGTCGCCGCCGTACGCGGAGGCGAAGGCCGAGTAGTCGACGCCGATCTCCGCGGTGCCGGGCTCGGCGGCCGTCGCCGTCAGCAGCACGCCCTTGACACCGGCGGCCTCGGTCTTCTTCCGGTCCAGGACCTCGATCCGGGCGTTGCCGGAGGTGCCGGCGAGCGTCACGGGGAGCCCGCCGGCGGTCAGCCGGGCGGCCTTGCCCTTCCTGGCGGGCTTCGCGCTCGCCGCACCGGCCTTCGGCCAGGTCGCGGTCTGCTGCGTCTTGGCCTGCCGGGCCTGTTCGGCGTTCTCCTTACCGACTGCGGCCACCCGAGCCCGGGCCTGTTTGGCACCCAGGCTGGTGACAGCGTGGACCTCGGAGACCTCCTGCTTCGGCGCGTCGGGGCGGCCCAGGCCGTCGGCCGCGGCCTGGACCGGCCCGGCCAGGGCGGTCGGCGCGACGACCGCCAGCACGAGCGCCGGCAGCATGACGCGTCCGATGCCGCCTCTGCCCCGGCGGGCACGCAGACGGGCACGTATACCGGCGCTCATGACACAACTCCCCTGCTGATCACGATGGACAGAGAACGAATGCTGGAGCGGGCGGTCAGGCACCGGCGATTCCGACGGTGTCGCTGATCTGCTGCTGGCCGGACATCGCCCCGGCCCAGATCCGCACATCGGTCACCCGGCCCGCCAGGTAGTGCGACCATGCGGAGTCCACGAAGCCCTTGCCGACCGCGAAGTCGTCGGAGCCGGCCACAGCGGTGTAGGCGAGGTCGGAGCCGTTCTGGTTGGCGCCGATATAGAGGCCGATGGTGTCGGTGTACGCGTCGAACACACCGGTCAGCTGCGTCACGCTGTTGGCGGAGACGACCGCAACCTCGTTGGAGACCACCGCCGTCCAGCTGCCGTCCGCGTTCAACCGACCGAAGTACCACTTGCCGACGGGAAGCTCCGTCTCGGTCTCCGGATCGAACTCGGTGCCGGTCTTCTCGAACCACAGGCCCCACGAGGCGCCGTCGGTGCCGCGCTGACCGACGACCTGGGCGACATAGCCGTCGGCCTTGGCTGCCATGGCGGCTGAGTCCAGCTCCACCGCGGCCGTCACTGTGAACGAGCCGGAGTCGTCCACGATCGGCCCCGTCGTGGTGGCCGCGTCGTCCGTGCCGTCGAGCACGATCGCTTCACCGTCCAGCGTGGCCCCGCCGGTGAGCGTGAGGGACCGCCCATAGCCCGAAACGGTGTCGGACAGAGTGCTGCCGCTCTTCCCGGCCGGGTCCCAGTCGCTCATCAGCTCGACTGCCGCGTTCCCGTCCGCGTCCAGCAACCGGGCCTCGGTGGCGACCTCGTCGTCGGTCAGCAGCCGCTGCCAGACCGCCACCTCGTCGACCCTGCCGCGCCAGTAGTTCTGGTAGGTACCCGCGCTGTAGGCGACCCGGCCAATCTGCAGCGCGCCGTCCGAGACCGTCGCGTCCGAGGTGACGGGGAGACTCACCGGCGCCCCCTGGAGCCGTCCGTTGACGTAGAGGCGGATGGTCCGGTTCTCGGCGTCGTACGAACCCGCCACGTGAGTCCACGACTTGAGCTGCACGCCGACGGCGTCCGCGTTGGCGCCCTGGTACTTGCGTACGCCGTTCTCGTACCAGCTCCACAGGAACACCCAGCGCTGCGCCCCGGACGAGTAGTAGAGGGAGAAGCTGGAGTTGTCGCTGCCAGTCTGTGACAGGACGGTGCGGTAGGTGGACGAGTCCGTGAGGTACGCCCACGCCCCGACAGTGAACGTGGACTGGGTGTTGACGACCGACTCGGTGGTGGCCGCATACCCGGACTGGCGTGTGGTGTCGGAGGTGTCGTTCAGCCAGAGCGAACGGTCGCCGTCGCCCCGCCGCGCCAGCGAGGACCAGCCCGCACCAGTGGTGTACAGCGTAGCCGGGTGCCGGGCGCCCTCGGTGGCGGTGTCAGCCGCAGTGATCACGTCCGAGCCCGCAGCGGCGTCGTCGAAGTGCCAGCGGCCGACCGCCGTCTGCCCCTCGGCGACCTTGAACTCCACGATCGCCTTGCCACCCCAGCCGTTGACGTCCTTGGCCCGGACCTGGAGCTGCTGCAGGCCCGCCAGCCGGGGCGTGATCCACGGCTTGACCGTCTCGCCGGCGATCGCTGGCAACCATGTCGTGTCAGTGGAGAGCTTGTACTCGTAATGGGTGTTGGTGGTGTCACCGGCCGCCGGGGAGAAGGTGAACTGTGCCCTGGTGCCGGGTCCGCCGGCAGCCGCGCAGGCATCGGCGGTGCACTCGCTGTACGGGCTGCCGAAGGTGATCTTCGGCGCCTTGGGGGCGGTGGTGTCAACCTTGAAGTAGCACCAGCCCTTGGTAGTGACCGTGCTGGACGACTGCAGATAGCTGTTGTCGTTGTTGTAGAGCGACTGGGTGAACACCGCCAGGCGGTACAGCACGCCGTCAGAGAGGGTGATGGGCGAGGGGTACTGCACCAGGCCGTTGTCACCGACGGAGCCGTCGAGGGGCCTCACCGGTTCGGTCGCCACGGCCCAGGTGCCGTCGCTCTGCTTCTTCTGGATGTAGAAGTGCGCCCGCAGGTGTGCGCCGCTCTCACCGCCCGCCGCGGTCTGCGGCCGCGCGGTCAGCATCGGCGTCGGGTCCGCGAGGATGTCCGGATCAGCCGAGTTGGTTTCACAGCTGATGCCGCTGCCCTGCACAAGTCCGGCGCTGGTCGGCACGGCGGGCAGACCGACGTACTTCACGGACAGCAGGGCGTCGTCGTCGAACCGCTTCCAGCCGTTGGGGTCGGACTCGTCGTCCGCCTTCAGCATCAGCGTGAGGCGGGAGAAGTCACCGGCTGCGAACTTCTTGACTGTCGCGGTCAGGTTCTCGTAGCTCTGGGCCGGGTCGTCGTTGAACTCGATCGGCGCGTCCGGCTGGTCCGGGTCGCACAGCGAGCCCCGCCCCGCGGCCACGGTGCGGTCACCCATGACATCCCAGTTCGCCGTCGGCCCCGGCCAGTTAGTCGCGGAGGAGATGTTCCCGGTGCGGACCAGCTCCACGACTGTCTTCTCGCAGGACATCGACCAGCGCTCGGTCACCCGGAACGTGGCGTCCAGCACGCGCTTGCCCGCCAGTTTGGTCGGCGCGAACTCGAAGTACATGCGCTGCTTGTAGCCGGAGCCGCAGTAGTAGGCGTAGCCGCCGGTGACGTACGTACCGCAGTAGCCGACGCCCTCGCCGTCGTCACCGCCGGAGAAGTTGTAGTAGGTGTCGCCATCCGAGGACAGCACGGTGCGCTCGGACTCCTCCAGCGCCACGTCGGGGTCGATGTACAGCGGGTATACGGTGTCCTCGCCGGTCAGCAGCTCCGGATCAGGCACGACCGCCACCGTGCCCTCCGTCACCTGCACGGGCAGCACGGCGGAGGCGTCGCCCACGCCAGGCCCGTCGGCCGGGTCGGTGTCCGCGGCGCCGTGGCCGTCCTGGACAGGTTCAGAATCGGTGTCGTCCTCTGCGACACCGGCCGCAGCGAGGGACATTGTGGTGGTGCCGGTAGTGTCGGCTTCCCCGGCGGAGTCCCACATGCGGGCGGCCGGGGAGCGGAAGACGGTGTTGCCGTCCTCGTCCACGGCACTCAGGCCACCGCCGGCCCGGGTGTCCACGGTCAGGCCTTCGGACCGGAGCGAGAACTCGATGCGGTCGAGTTCCGGATTGGCGGCCGCCTCGGCGGACTTGACGATCAGCACCTGCTTCACGCCCTCGACCGTCGCGGTCATCCGCAGGTCGACGCCGGGCAGCACCTCCGGATAGGTGGCGGAGGCGCCGTCGAGCGTGGGCTTCGGAAGAGTGCCAGGCCAGCCCAG
Organism: Streptomyces tailanensis; assembly: GCF_008386495.1. GTDB lineage: Bacteria > Actinomycetota > Actinomycetes > Streptomycetales > Streptomycetaceae > Streptomyces > Streptomyces tailanensis. The sequence goes on from NZ_VTHJ01000027.1 coordinate 8,893, forward strand.
GTTCAGGGTTTTCCCTTCCTCGGCCAACTCCAGCAAGTCGGCGCCGTCGCCCCCGGCGGAGAACGAGATGTCGGCCACCGCCGCCTTGGGCCCGATCGATCCGTCAGCCCTGCGCTCCAGCGTCGCGTCCGGCGCGGCCCAGGAGCCGTCCGTGGTCGCCACCCGTACGGGGACGACGGACTGCTCCAGCGTGAACGAGTAGCCGTCAGGGTTTGCGTATGTCGTGGAGTACTCCCCTCGCTCCCCGACGACCTCGACCTCCTCCCCCGAAGCCGCCGCCCGCTCCAGCGCCGCCGAAGCCTCGGACGCCGAGGAGGACTCCTGCGTGTCCGCCGTCGCGGTCGGCGCGGTGACGACGAGTGCAGGCAGGACAGCCAGCAACACCACCGCAGCCGTCGCCGCAGAGAGGAAACGCTCCAGACAACCCGAGCGACCGTTCTCCAGGCAGCGCGAGCGATCCCCGCCCATACCCCCACCCCCGCTTCACGCGATCTTTACGAGTGAGGATGCAACCAGCCTTGAATGAACCCGGTCAATGAAATCCAGATGAACTAGTCACGCACAACCAGGAAACTGACGTCACGTCAGGCACGAGGGGTCCGCCGTCCGACTTGGTCCGGGTTCAGGACCGCAGCGAGCCTTCAAGGACGCCGACCGTCATACCCCCGACCAGAGCCCACTTCGACTCTCGGCTCACACCTCTACGCCGGAGGCGTGAGGTTGGCGCTTCTCAACAAGAGCAACCCACCTACCACCAACGCACTCGAGACTGCTGCGTTCGCGATTTCCCTGTTCACCCGGCCCTCTTTGGGTGCCCCACAACCACCCCTGCCACACCATCACTGCACCGATGGCCTCCCCTCGGCCTCCCCCGCCTCCTGAGGCCCGATCCGAAAGAGGCGATGATCCGCACAAACATGCAGGTCAACGACCTACACGTCGCTAGAGTCGCTGAGCATGGAAGCCTCACAACCTATGCACGGGAATGCGTAGGTCAACACGCCTTCCAAATCAGCGTTCCCATGGTCAAGGAAAAGAAAAAACCGCAGGTCATAGGCTCGACCTGCGGTTCACCATAGAGCCGCCTTCGGGATTCGAACCCGAGACCTACGCATTACGAGACCGTGAGCGATCGTGCTGCGTGGTGCCTGGTGGTGCTACTGAGTGACGTTCTACCTGATCAGAACATGTGCGGCTGGTTGGACTGTGCCACCTCGTATTACGTCGTCCAAAGGCGTCCGGCCACCGGCTGGCCACCGAGACGGGCGCCGCGGGCAGCAAAGAACCGGAATCACCCGGGTTGTCGGCCTCCCACAGACCCTCCTGCCGGCGTCGCCAAAACAGCATCGTCGTCGTGCGAGGGCACCGATAACCGCAAGGAAATCATCAGGCTTCAAGCGGGGTGCTGGTGGCGCCGCTACGACGAGGGCTTGCATGACCCTGTCGCCGAGACAGTCAACATCCCTGCGTTCGAAGACGCCTGCTCTTTGACCTCGTCCGGCACGGGCGCCACACCGGCCGTGACGGACCACTCCCCCCGATTGAGGAAGGCGGCGAACGCAGGACTCATCTCCATCAGCTCGCCATCAAGATGCCAACCCCGTTCCTCCAGAAGACGGACACCTCGCCGCAGTTCCTCTTTGCCCGGGATCTTTCGGCTGAGTGCCGTGCCATTCACTACGCAGTCGCGCCCAAGAGGGTCCTTCGCGACAACAAAACCCTCCCCTACGTCTCCGAAGGCGTACCGAAGATCTCCCACCACCCGAGCCCGGCTCTTCTCTGTGGTCTCGGAGGTCGAGGAGTGCGACGCCTTCGCTCGTGTCGCCTCGGACGACGGAGCAGACGCCCCGTTCCCACTGGCTCCGCAGCCAACCCCCAACAGCCCCACCATGACCGCACCGGCAACCGCGAAGCCAACGTTCCTGCCCATTTTGTCCCCACCTCGATCAGGGCTGCCGATTGCAGCCCGCCAGGACCTATTCCCCGCCGAGGCGACGGGCACCTTACCAGCGCCGCCGCTCCTTTTCGGGATGAGATGCAAATCCTCAATCTGACAACATGCTAGAGATCTTCAATTGCTGCGGTTGATGCAACCAGCTCCGCACCACGTGCCAGTGCTGCACGCGCGGCATCAACGCCCGGCGCAACCAGCCCCGCTGCTGCGCCGCCAGCCAGTGCCGTCACAAGCTGCTCTCCCCGCTGACGCTCACCTACAGCTCAAGTCCGCCCGAAGAGCACGCCGTCCGCGAAGCGGAGATCCCGCTCAACGTCGCCCCCCAACGGCACCCCACGACCACGACGCTTCGAACCCCTCATCGCCGACGAAGCCCGTCAGCTCCTCACGACAGCCCCAAGGCCACCGCCTGCACGCCGTGTTCGAACTCGCCCTCCACACCGGACTCCGCGAGCACGAACCCCTCGGCCTGCGCCGGGAAGACCTCGACTTTGATGGGTCTTCAAAGTTGAGCGGTGCGGAGGTGTCCGCGGGCTCGGCGTGACGGCCTTCGCACACATACGCGAGGCGGTTCTGTCCACCCAGGTCGAACCCCTCAACCACCATGGTCTGTTCGCCGGCACCAGCGGCCTCGCCCTCGCGCTCGCGGACATCACCCGCGACGAGCCCCGCTTCCGCCCCAGCCTGGACCGGCTGTACGAACAGCTCGCCGACCAGATCCTCGCCGCACCACCGCGACAGACCGAGCGGGCCGTCAGCGACCTGGACTACGACCTCGTGACCGGAGCGGCCGGCACCCTCGTCCAGCTCAGCTCCCTCACCGAACCGACCGACCGGATCTCCGAGGCCGCCGGCGCACTCGTCGACTACCTGATCTGGCTCAGCCGACCTGCCGAGACCGCGGGCACACCGCACCGCTGGCTCATCACCCCGGCGTACTACCCGCCTGTCGCCGACTACCACGCCAAGTACCCGCACGGCTACCTCAACCTGGGTCTGTCGCACGGAGTTCCGGGAGTGGCCGCCGCGCTCGCCGTCGCCTGGGAGGCGGGCCACCGCCGCCCGGGCCACCTGGAGGCCGTCGCCACCCTCACCCGCTGGATCCGGGCCCAGGCCGCCGTCGACGAGCACGGCCCCGTGTGGGGCGACGGCACGCCCGTCGACGAGCACGGTCAGGAGGTCACCTCCGGGTCCGGACACGATCGGGTCGCCTGGTGCTACGGCAGCGTGGGCGTCGCCGGCGCGCTCCTGACCATCGCCACGGCCACCGCGGACGAGGAACTGCACTCCACCGCCGTCGCGGCCTTCGACGCCGCACTGACCCGTGCGCGACATCTCGCACCGCTGTCACCCACGCTCTGCCACGGCCTCGCCGGACTCGTCATGCTCGCCCTGGAGTTCGCGCCCTGGAGCACGACCGCCCGTGACCGGCTGCCGGAGCTGGTCGGGCAGTTGCTCGACCGACACGATCCGGACCGCCCGCTCGGCTTCACGGACGTGCCCCGCCCCGGACAGGCCGTCGACGATCCGGGGCTCCTCACCGGGGCCACCGGCGTCGCCCTCACCCTGCTCGCCGCCGTCGGCGAGGAGCGACCCCACTGGTTCCGCATCTTCCTCGCCCGGTGACGGCCATGGCCCCGTACGAGCCCGCCGGGTTCTTCCTCCTCCGCTCCCCTGTCCTGCCCGTGGACACCTATCTCGACATCATGGCCGACCCCGCCCGCACCCCGCAGGCCCTGGTCGACCTCGCCAGCCGTCCCGACATCGCCCGCGCTCTGCTCATCGCGAGCGAGGATCTGACCGGCGGTCTCGACCGGCTCGACAGCCTGAGCGAGAAGCGCACCCGGCGGCTGCACTCCCGGCTGCTGCGGTACGCGACGCGCATGGCGACCCGGCCCACGCCCTTCGGCGCGTTCTCCGGCGTGGCGATGGGAACGTTCGGACCCGGCTCGGAAGCCCGGCTCGGCCGGCCCCAGGAGCACCGAGTCCGCGTGCGCGCCGACATGGGCTGGCTGCTCGCCCTGATCGAGCGGCTGGAGACGGACCCCGCCCTGCTGCGCCAACTCCATCTCGTCCTCAACCCCATGGCCCATCTCGCCGGCGATCGCGTCGTCCTGCCGCAGGCCGACAAGTACGGCCGGCACGACGCGCGCACGGTGCGCGTCCGGGCCACCCCCGCCGTGGATCTGGTCATGCGGACGGCCGCCGCACCTGTCCCCTACGAGCAGCTCACAGCCGAACTGTCGACCGCCTTCCCGGATGTGTCGCCGGAGTCCGTCGAGGGACTGGTCCGCCAGCTGTGGGACCTCGGCTTCCTCACCGGCGACCTGCGGCCCCCGCAGACCGCAGAACGCCCTGAGCTGCACGTCCTGAAGAAACTCACCGGCGTCCCGGCCGCCACCGCCGCCGCCGAACAGCTGCGTGCGGTGGCCGACCTGGCCGACCGCGTCCACAACACCGAGTCGCTGCAGCAGCTGTCGGTCGCCCAGCGCGACCTGGTCCCCGAGCACACGGACCGGACCTACCAGGCCGACACCGCACTGGACCTGCGCGATCCGGTCCTGAACGAGTCGATCGCGCACAAGGTCGCCGAAGCCGTGGGCGTCCTGGTCCGGCTCAGCGCGGCCCACGGCACGCGCACCCCGCTGACCCGCTACCGCGAGGAGTTCGCCGAGCGCTACGGCGCCGGGACGCGTGTACCGGTCCTCAGCCTGCTCAGTCCCGACACCGGGCTGGACGCGCCGCCCACCTACACCAATCCGCCCCGCGGCATCGCGCTGCCTCCCGCGCCCGCCGAGGACAGCTCCCGGCTGGACGGCGCGCTCGTCGAGTTCGCCCAGCAGGCGTGGTGGGACCGGGCCGTCGAGGTCGAGCTGACCGACGCCTGGCTGGACAGGCTCGCCCCGGCCCGCCCCGGGTCGGCGGACCCGCCACCGGCGCTGGAGGCGTACGTCCAGATCGACGCCTCGGACCGCGAGGCCCTCGACCGGGGCGAGTGGCGGGCGGTCCTGCGGTCCGACAGCCTCGCCTACGGTGGACGCACCTTCGGACGCTTCAGCGACCTGCTCGGTGAGGCCGCCGGGGATCGGCTGCGCGACTATGCCCGGCGCGAGGAGGCACTCTTTCCCGATGTCGCGTATGCAGAGTTGGCGTTCCTGCCGCCGTACGGCCGGGCGGCCAATGTGACGCTGCGCCCCGCCATCCGGCCGTACGAGATTCCCGTCAACACGACGTCGTCGGTGGCCTCGGACCGGGTCGTCCCGCTGGACGACATCCTCGTGGGTGTCGCCGACGACCGGTTTTACCTGTGGTCCCGGCGGTTGGACCGGGAGATCGTGGTCGCCCAGCACCACATGCTCAGCCCGACCCTCGCGCCGAATGTCGCGCGCTTCCTCATCGAGGTGTCTCAGGACGGCTGCATCCAGCCGACCGGATTCCACTGGGGGCCGGCGGAGGCGGCTCCGTTCCTGCCGCGGGTGACCCGCGGCAGGGTGGTTCTGCGCCCCGCGCAGTGGAGGCTCACCGCAGGCACCGCCGACGACCTCGACGGCTGGCGGGAGCGATGGCGCGTACCCCGCCACGTCTACCTCGTCGAAGCCGACCAGCGGCTGTTGCTGGACCTCGACCACTCCGCCTGCCGAGTCGAACTCCGCGAGGAATTGGACAAGCAGCGCACCCTCGTCCTCCACGAGATGCTGCCGTCGTTCGACGGCATGTGGCTCCAGGACACCGCCGGCGACCGCTGCGCGGCCGAGGTCGTCGTACCGGTCGTGCTCCGAGACGCCGTGCGCGCCACCCGCCGCTCCCTGCCGCGCGGCAGGCGGGAAGTCCCCGTGAAACGCCATCTACCGGGCGGCGAGTGGACCTTCCTCAAGGTCTACGCGGCACCCGAGCGGCAGGACGAGATCATCGCCGGCCCACTGCGCGACCTCGTCGCCGAACTGCGGCGACAGGGCCTGCTCGACCGCTGGTTCTACATCCGTTACGCCGACCCCTTTCCCCACCTGCGACTGCGGGTACGGGGGACAGATGCCGCCCGCGCTCTGACCCTCGTAACGGCATGGGGCCGGAGCCTGGTCGGTCAGGGGCTTGCCAGGGACATCGAACTGGCCGGCTACGCACCGGAGATCGCCCGCTACGGGGGCCCGGAGGTCTTCGACGCCGCTGAGCTGATGTTCCAGGCCGGCAGCGAGACCACGGCGTCGCTGCTGGCTCGACGGCTCGACATCAGACCGGAGTTCCTCGCCGTCGCCGCCCTGGACACGCTGCACACACAGTGGGGTGGCCGACCGTCCCTGCGCACGGGGCACACCGTCGACCAGGACGATGTCCATGTACGTGACACCCGGCAGCTGTTCCACGCGCACCGCGCCTACCTGTGCGAGCTTCTCAGCCCCTGGGATCGCGCCCCGCACGAGGAGGGCAGGAGCCACCGGCTGCTGCTCCATGAGATTTTCGCGGACCAGGCGTCCTCCGCCGGGCGGATGGCCGAGGCCGTACGCCAGGCGGAGCGGGACGGGGTGCTCGTCGGATCGGAGGACGGGATCCTTGCGAGCCTGGCCCATATGCAGATCAACCGCCTGTTGCCCATAGACCTGGACCGGGAGGCTCGCAGCCATGCCCTGTGGGCGCACGTACTGCGCGCGATCCGCGGCCGCGCCGCCGCGGCGGCCAGGGAGGAACGATGATCTGGCTCCGCGTCACCGTCCTGTTCTGGGGACTCAGCCCTCTGCGGGTATCGGGCTTCGCGGCCGTGTCCATGCTTCTCGCCCTCGTCCCGGCCGCCCAGATCGGGCTCGTCGCTTCCGCGGTGCAGAGCGTGGCCGACGCCGTCGCCGGTGATGCCGACGCTGGGCGGTCCGCCCTCCTCTCGGGTGGCCTCCTGATGGCGGTGAGCCTCGCCAGCCACCTGCTGGGCACCTGCCTCCAATACCTCGACTCGCTCCTGCGGCTCGAACTCACCGCCCGCGTGGGCGAGTGGGTGATGCGCAAGGGCACGATGCTCGATCTGCAGCAGTATGAGGACGCGGCGGTCTACGACAACATGCAGCGCGCCTTCCAGGAGAGCAGCGGCGGCCGTGTCTATCAGGTGTTCACCCAACTCCTTGAGGTTGCCCGGGAGTTGGTCACTCTGGTGACCGTCAGCGTGGTGCTGTTCTCCTGGAGTCCCTGGATCGCCCTGGCGATCCTGTTCTCGCCCGTCCCGTCGGTGATCTCGTACATGTTCTTCAGCCACAAGGGCTACGAGATCGAGTATGAGCGGGCCTCCGACCGACGCCGCCTTTACTACTACCAGCACCTCACGACCAGCGACCATTCGTACAAGGAGATACGGCTCTTCCAACTGGGCCCGCACCTCCTGGACCTCTACACCCGCCTCGTGCGGACCTTCTTCGACACTGACCGGCGTCTGGCCCGTCGCCAGTCCCTGCTCGGTGGCGCCCTCGGCTTTCTCAGCGTCGCCGCCTCGTCGGGTGCCGTGTTGTGGGCCATCCACACCACCATCGACGCCGGCCGGATAGGGCAGCTCGCGGGCTACCTCCAGGCCGTCGGATCGATCCAGGTGTCCGCGCATGCCATACTGCTCGGCATCGCCGCCCTGTACAAGGACAGCCTGTTCCTCGGCAACCTCTTCGACTTCTTCGCGCTGCCCGAACGGCAGCTCAAGGGCGGCACCAGGGCCTTCCCCGACAAGCTCCGCAAGGGCATCGAGTTCCGCGACGTGCGCTTCGTCTACCCCGGAACCGATCGCGTCGTCCTGGACGGTGTCAGTTTCACCATCCCCGCAGGCCGGTGCGTTGCTCTGGTGGGGCAGAACGGTGCTGGCAAAACCACGCTCGTCAAACTCCTCACTCGCCTGTACGAGCCGAGCGGCGGCCGGATCCTCGTCGACGACGTGCCCATCGAGGAGTACGACATCGACGACCTGCAACGTCACATGGGCGTCATTTTCCAGGACTTCATCCGCTACGAGCTGCCGGTGCGCGACAACATCGGCTTCGGCCGGGTGGAGGCTCGTCAGGACACGGAGCGAGTCGCCGAGGCGGCACGTGCGGCCGGGGCCGAGGGCATCGTCGAGTCGTTGCCGCAGAAGTACGACACCATGCTCGGACGCCACTTCGAGGACGGTCACCAGCTCTCCGGCGGGCAGTGGCAGAAGATGGCGCTGAGCCGGGCGTTCATGCGACGCGCACCGGTCGTCGTTCTGGACGAGCCGACGGCCGCCATCGACGCCGAAGCGGAAGCGGAGATCTTCACCCGGTTGAAGGAAATCGCCCGCGGCGCCACGTCCCTGGTCATAGCCCACCGTTTCTCCACGGTCCGGATGGCGGATCACATCGTCGTGGTGGAGAACGGCAAGGTGATCGAGCACGGCGTGCACCAGGACCTCGTCCGGGCCGACGGTGTCTACGCCCGTCTCTTCCGTCTCCAGGCTTCGGGCTACCTGACCGAAGCCGTGTCCCCCTAGAGGTCGAGCGATGCGTGTGTCCGTCCTGTACCCCGTCATGCCGACGGATCCTCGATCGGTGGTTCCTTTCGCCGAGTTCGTTCGTGACGGGTGGGCCGCCCGTTTGTGGCAGGGCCAGTCCCTGAGCGCGGACACCCACCAGGTGTTCGCCTACCTCGCCGGAATGGGATATCGCGTACCGGTCGGGACCAGCGTCGTCCTGATGCCGCTTCGCCACCCCATGGACGCCGCGATCCAGTCCCGCTCCCTGGCCATGCTCACCGGACACCGCATGGTCCTGGGCCTGGGAGCGGCGACGCCGGACTTCGTCACCGGACTACACGGGAAGCCGTACGACAGCCCGCGTGACGCCTGCGCCGCCTACCTCGGTGAGGTCCGCCGTCTGCTGGACACCGAGCAGACACAGCCGACCAGTGACGACGGTGGTGCCGTCAGCCTGCCCGGCATGCCGCACCCGTACGTGGAGACCGGGCTCGGCGTACTCCGGCCCGCCCTCGCGCGCGCCGCCGGCCGCGTGGCTGACACAGCGATCAGTTGGATGACTCCGCCCGGTTACGTGCGCGACACGCTGCTGCCCGCCATGGCGAAAGGGGCGGCCGAGGCCGGTCGGCCGGTGCCGCGCATGGTCACGGTCGTGCACGCCGCCGTCGACCGCCCCCACCGCAACGCGTATCGGCTCGCCTACACGGCGGCCCGCGCCCACCTCGCCGGCCCGCACTACACCGACATGCTGCGCCGGGCAGGCCTGCGCGTGCACCACAGCCGACCGAACCTCGGCGCCCGTGCCCTGGTCGACTCGGGCACCTTCGTGCACGGCACGCCCGAGGAAATCGCCGTGCAACTGGCCGAATACGGCCGGGCCGGCGTGGACGAAGTTGTCCTCAACCTCGCCGGCGTGTATTCCGAACATGGCCAACCGGACGCCGTGCAAGACCTCCAGGACATCCTCACCTCGTGCCGGGGCCTGGAGAACGGTCACCCGATCCGGTAGGGCATCCCGGACCCGCCATGCGCCGCTCAGCCGCCCGACGAGAAGAGACACCAAGTGCCCGACGACATCGCGCGCTGGCTGACCGAGCACGCCAGACCGCTCAGCACGCTGACACCGGGCGCTCCCGCCGACGACCTTGAACCGCTCCGCGACATCCTGCGCGGTGTGCGGATTGTCGGTCTCGGTGAATCCACCCACGGCACCAGCGAGTTCTTCCGGCTGAAGCACCGGATCATCGAGTTCTTGGTGCAGGAGGCGGGATTCGGCGTCCTCGCCATGGAGGCCAGCGAGTCAGCCGCCCACGCCCTGGACACGTACGTGCGGCACGGCACCGGCGACCCCGCACGGCTCGTCGCCAGGCTGGGATTCTGGACCTGGCGCACACAGGAGATGCTCGACCTCGTCGAGTGGCTGCGCAAGCACAACCGCGCTCTCCCCGAGGAACGGCGGGTCCGTTTCGTCGGCACGGACCCCCAGCGCAGCACCGACTCGGTCAAGGCGGTCGCCGCCTTCCTCCAGCGGGTCGCACCCGAGCGGACGGAGGAGATACGTGAACTCGATGTACTGAAGCAAGCTCGACCGGCGTCCCAGCCCGACCCGCGACAAACGCTCATGCGCCGCGCCGAAGCACTCGCCGACTTCCTGGAGAGCCTCCGCGAGAAGTTGTCCCGGCACACCGCGGACGAGACGTCGGAACCGGCGGACGGCATCGACGAAGCCCTGGAACACGCACGGATCCTCGTGCGTGCCGCCGATCTGGTGACCCGCTCCCCGGACCCGCACTCCGGCGCGGACAGCGTATTCGCCGTACGCGACCGCTACATGGCCGAGGCCGTGGCACGGCTCGTGGACGACAACCCCAAGGCGCGGGTCATGCTCTGGGCGCACAACGGACACATCGCGAAAGGCACATACGGCAAAAACGTGCCCGCGCTCGGCAGCGGGCTCCGCGAACGCTACGGCGACGCCTACTACGCGCTGGCCCTGCTCTTCGGTAAGGGCTCCTTCCTCGCACGACGCGGTGACGATTTCCAGGGCTCGCCGGTTCAGCATCACATCGGCACGGGATTCCGGTCCATTGAGGCACAGCTCGCCGACAGCGTCCTCGGTGACTACTACGCCGACCTGCGAGTCGGCGGTACCTCACCCGAGGCCGCACAGTGGCTGTACGCCCCACATGCCCAGCGCGGCTTCGGTGCCAATGTGCCGCGATTCTTCTACCGCTTCCATGTGGCGCCGCTGGTGCCAGTGCAGGACTACGACGGCATCGCCTTCGTCGCCCGCTCAACCTGCTCGCACCTGCTGCCGCCGGAGGTGTGAGCAACGCCTTCACTCCTATGGCCACATGGCGAGCACGGCTTCAAGAGTCAACTTCCACATCGGCTCGGCTCCGGTGCCGAAGGCCGCAGCGAGCGCGTATCCGATGGCCGCGTCGTGGGGCTCCGGGGCGGCGTCCGGCTCCCATTCGGCCGTCACCTCCCCGTCTCCGGTCGACGTGAAGGCACCGATGACCACGCCGTCCCGTAACAGGCGGCTGCTGCCAAGGGAATCGGGCACCAACCGGTGCCCGGATCCCGTCTCCTCGGACCCGACGTCCACGCGGTAGGACCGGCGGGTCAGGAAACCCTTGGCAGGGCGCAGGGTCACGGCCGTGTCGTCGACCGTCATGATCAGGCACTGCGGGTCGCGCGTACCGATCGGCACATGGCTCTCCAGCGGTGTACCGGCGGCCCGCGTCATCTCGGCCCGCGGAAGACCACCGCCGTCGACAACCAAAGCCCCGTTCTCATGGTCCAGTTCGATGCCGATCGAACCGAAGAGCGGATCGTCGGCGCACACATGTGTGAACGAGTACATCAACAACTCCTTGCTTCGTGATCACCCTGTTGATCAATGTTCAGGCCAGCTTCCGGCAAGTCGTCGGACGTTGGGTGATTTTCCAGTCGGCAGGCCCTCACCATGGAGAGCTGCCGCAGTGCGGCCAGTTTGTCTCTCTGCTCCGTCAACCGTCAGCTGCATGCCTCTCGACGACGCACGACCTCCGGCCAGCGCCGTCAGGGCCGCCGCACCCCTACAGGAGAGCGCCGTCCGGCTTGTAGTGGCATTTCCAGTGGAAGCTGGAGGCCTGAGGCGGAAGTGCCCACACATGCTGCGCTGGTTCCGCGCCGGTCCATGCTGAACGCGTACTCGCCAGGAACGCTGTGCCACAAGGGAACAACAGGCAGCAGTGCGGCCCACCGGCCGATCCTGACCCTGTGCCCCGATCGGCTACTGAGTGGGTTCACAGCTTGATCAACTCCAGGACCCGAGCTGGACGTGAGACCTATCGGCATCGGACAGTCCCACCACTCCCGATCGCCCCATCGAAGACGATCGCCCTTCACCCGTCGGTCCCGGGCCAGCGACAGCCCCCTGATGGAACGTCACGCACGCCTGTCCACCGGTTGTCCACCGAAACCGACCGCGTAAGCCTGACCCGCCCCTCCCGGATGAGCAAAAGCCCAGCTCAGAGGCTCAAGCCGTCTACACGGTCACGGAAACCAAACCCCCGACCCACGCATTACGATGCACAGACCCCAGAGGCGCAACTTGGGTCGATTTCAAGGTCATCCGAAACAAGAAACCCCAGGTCAAAGGCTTGACCTGGGGTTCACCACAGAGCCGCCTTCGGGATTCGAACCCGAGACCTACGCATTACGAGAACACTAGTGATCGTGATGCGGGGTGCTGCCCTGTGCCGCCGGTTCCAGTTTTGGCTGATCAGAACACATGCTGCACTTTCGCCCATGCTGTCGCGTCCATCTGGTCCAAAGGCGTCCGGCCTCCCCCTGGCCTCCCATCGCCGTCACCTGCGCAATCAGCGACCGCCTGGTGGAGCCGGAGCGCAGTTCACGGCCGAGCAAGGTCGAATTGTAGGCAGTCAACACAGTGTGACTCGGCACTTCAACTCCTACAGGCGCGGAGGGCTGAGGCGACGTTCCTCTACATCGAACGTACGCCCCGGCGGCCTCTCCCGTACACCCGGGCGGTGAGCGTCTCCCGCAGTTGTCTCGGCTGTCTCAGGAGGCGGAGACAGCCCGGGTCAGGGGCTCCACGTCTCCATAGAGTGCGGCGTGCAGCGCGGCGGCGAGCTCGCGGGCCCGGTCCTCGCTCTTCACGCCGTTCAGCGTGTAGTGCACCGGCCCCAGCCCGGAGCCGGGGCGAATCTCACCGCTGCGGGCCAGGCGGAGGGTGGCGGCCCGGATCGCGTCGTGCGTGGTGTCGTCAACAGCGTGCTGCGGGGCGGCGGTGAGCGCGTCGGCTTTCACGGTCCACAGTTGGCCGCGGCGCTCGATACCGACGTACACAGCGCACGTTGTCTTGGCCGCCTGGTAGGCGGCGTTGAACGGCTTCAGGCCCGTGGCGTTGGGGATGAGGTCGGCGGAGCAGGGGGTGGGCAGCGGCTGCATGAAGAGCATCGTGTCAGGAAACCGGCCGTAGTCGGCCCCGGCGGGCGGTACTCCTGCCGAAATCCGGTGTTCAGCCCATGGGGTGGGACCACAAGTCGTCACGTCAAGGCGCTCCAGAAACAGGCGCGGACACTGACGGAGCTGTGCGACGAACTGGTGGGCGAGGAGCACAAGTAATCCTTCTACCCCATTCAACACAGGATGTGCCGACCGTAGCGGACCAGGGGCTCAGCGAGCGGGCGGTGGCAGACCTCGCAGACCGGCGTACCCGCAGGCACGGCCGCCGGCCGCGGGGGCAGCGGGGCGGGTTCGTACCTGTAACGGGGTTGCCTGGGTGCAGCCTCCCGCCGCCGCTCGGCCTGTTCGTGCTGGTGCCGGGCCTCGCTGGCGTCCCGTTGTACGCGGGCGGCCTGTTCGGCCAGGCGCTCGTTCATCGCGGGCGGGAAGGTCACACCGTCGGGGTCCAGGCCGAGCTCGGTGAGCGGGAAGCGTTCGCGGACAACCGGGTCACCGGGGCACGGGGGATGGTGCAGCCCGAACATGCGCAGGTCCTTCGTCCACCACCGCGGGCCCCGCGCGTGGGGCTCCCCGAGGCGGGCTTCGGCCTCGCCCTCACGGTGATAGAGCGTCCAGGCGGGGATGCTCTCAGCAAACAAGACATGCGGGACGCGGGTGTCCGGGCGCATGAACCACACGTCCCGCACGCCAGCGGCGGCGTAGTCGCGGTGCCGGGCCTGCCACAACTCGTCGGTGATCAGCTCACGTTGGGCCTCCAGCGCCAGGCGGGCGCCGTCGTCGAGGACGACGTGGACGTCGGCACGTCGGTCGCGGTCCTCGGTCCACTGCTCCATCCGGACCTGCATGACGTTGGGCCGGGTACGGGCCCAACGGGCGAGCCGGTGCTTGGCGTTGATGTGCCAGACCGTCTCGCGACCGTGCCCGCCCGGCGGTGCGGTTCCGGCCGGGTGCGCGAAGTGCGGTCGCACCAAGCCACCGATCCTCCCGCGGGCCAGCAGTGGCACTTTCGTGCCCGCAGGCGCGTCGATACCGCGCCAGCAGTAGAAGCACACCACCGTCTCCCGCCGCCCATAGCCGAGCGCCCGCCACTGCTCCAGAGGCCGGTCGCCGATGTGGACCTCGCTCTGCGTGTCCAGGTCGAACCCCACCACCAGCAGATCGTCAAGCACCGAATACTCCTCTCAACTCACCCGAATCGTGCGCGCAGAGCATCGCAACGGGCACTGACAGTCGCCTCCCCTTAAGGTCCGCACAACAGAACCGCATTCGGGCAGATACTCGATCGCGGCTCGGCCGCAGCTGGCGCAGTAAATGCCGCACAGTGCCCGAGCGCCAACCAGCCCGCCTTGGCCGAGGAGCAGATCACGGCCCGTTCATGCCAACCGCCGCCTATCATTGGGCAGATGCGAGGTACAGCTGGTTCGGGGGGAGCATGGATCCGCAGTTGACGGTGATGGCGCAGACCGCAAGCGCCACTGTCGTGGCCCTGATGGCGACCGATGTCTGGCAGCACACGCGCGACGGCGTCGTTGCACTGTGGCGACGGGTACGCCCTGGCCAGGCCGACGAGGTCGGCAATGAGCTGGACGTAACCCGAGCGGAGATCCTGGCCGCTCGGCAGGAGGGCGACACACTTGGCGAGCAGGCTCTGGCCGGCGAGTGGCAGGGACGGCTGCGCCGCCTGCTGATCGCCGATCCGGAGATTGCGCAGGAGTTGCTCCGTGTCCTGGAAGAGTCCCGTGCTCTGCTCCCCGCAGAGCAGGAGGTTCGGGCCCCCGTGGTCAACATGCGTGCCGAGGTCTCCGGCAGTGGCCGCGTCTATCAGGCCGGTCGTGACCAGCACATCACTGAGCGGTGACCGAGGGCGTGGAACCTCACCAGTCCGATGCGTCGGCACCGCGCACCGCCGTGAGCGATCACGGCCGACTGTTCCGTGCGGAGCGTGACCAGCACATCACCGAGTATCACACCCACATTGCCGCGACCCTCGGCGCCCTGGGGGATCAGCAGTGGGCGGGGCCGGATTCGGTGCGTGTGCCTCTGGCCGCCCGGATGCACTCGCCGATTCGGGACCGGCGCGATCTGCGGCGCGCGCTCTTGGCCGCGGTCCTGGGCAGCGAGCCGGAGCCGAAGGGCATCCACATCGTGCACGGCATGCCGGGCTGCGGGAAGACCGCGGTGGCACTGACCGTGTTCGATGAGGCGGTCGGCGGGCACGGTCTCACCGGGCTGTGGGTCAACGCATCCAGCGCCACCTCGTTCCGCGCCGGCATGCTCGCCGTGGCCACCGACCGGGGCGCCTCCCAGGACGAGGTCGACGCCGCCCGGGCGGGCAGGCGCCCGGCCGCAGACCTGGTCTGGCACTACCTCGGCCGCTCGGACGAACGCTGGATCCTCGTTCTCGACAACGCCGACGAGCCCGCCATCTTCCAGGAGCCTGGGTGGCTGCGCTCAAGCCCGCGCGGGACCGTACTGGTCACCACCCGGCATGGCGCCGCCCCGCTGTGGCACGGTGCCGCATCACACCCACTCGGCGTACTGGAGGTGTCGGACGCCGTAGATGTGCTGCTGGACTTCCAGGTCGGCGACGCAGACCTGGCCGTGCTGGAGCAACTGGCGCACAGCCTGGGCTGCCATCCGCTCGCCCTGATGCTGGCCGGCACCTATCTGGGCCAGCAGGTCCTGGAACCGGTGACCGTGCACGACTACCTCCAGCGCCTGCGGCACGATCCGAGCACCGTCCTGGACCTCGGCGCCGAGCCCGGTGAACGCGATCTGCGCCGATTGATCAGCAGCACCTGGCAGTTGTCGCTGGACGCCCTGCACCGGCAGGGTCTTCCCGAGGCGACCACGGTGCTGCGGATCCTGTCGTGCTACGCCCCCGATCCTCTGCCGGTCGGCCTACTCGCCCCGCCCCGGCTGGATGCCACGGCCCTCGCGCAAGCTGATCCTCCCCTGACCGGTGGCCGGGCCAACACCGCCGTCATGGGGCTGAAATCGCAGTCGCTCGTCTCCCTCCACCATGTCCCCGGAGACTCCGGCCGACCTGCCGTACGGACCGTGCAAGCCCATGCCCTTCTCCTGGACACCGTCGCGGCCCGGATCCCGCTCGACCAGCGCGACATCGTGCTCACCGCCGCGGCCGAACTCCTCTCGCAGCTCCTGGCCACGAACGACGGCCAGTACATCGACAGCCAGAGCCTTCGCCTGTTTGCTCCGCACGCGACGGCACTGCTGCGGCGCTGCGCCGGCATGAGCGGCTCGGCCCTGGAGCCCGCGCTGGCCGTCGTCCGCGGGCTGCGCCTCCAGAGCTACGCCCGTGGCGACTACGCGACCGCCCATTCCCTCGGTGAAGTAGCTGCCGCCGCCACACGGGGTCAGACGACCCCCGACGCGCTGACCGACCGGCACGAACTCGCCCGAGCACTCACCGGAACCGGCCGGTTCGCCGAAGCCGCCGACCTCCACCAGGAAACCCTGGACGCCCGCGAAACCCTGCTTGGCGCCGACCATCCCGACACCCTGGCCAGCGCCCACGCCCTCGGTCTCGCGCTGTACGGGCTCGGCAGATTCGCCGAGGACGAGCAGCACATGCGGCGTGCGGCAGACGGTCGCCACCGTGTCCTGGGGCCGGAGCACCCCGACACACTGGAGAGCCGGGCCTGTCTCTCGGACGCCATCGGCGAACAGGGGCGCTGGGCAGAAGCCGAGGCCCTCGCCCGGCCCAACCTCGCACTCAGCGAACGCGCCCTGGGCGTAGAGCATCCGCACACCCTGCAGAGCAGAATCGCCCTGGCCTGGGTGCTCTCCAGAAACGACCAGCTGGACGAGGCAGAGGCCCTCGCCCGGGCCACGGTCAGCGGCGGTGAACGCGTCCTGGGCCCAGAGCACCCGCGGACCCTGAACGCCCAGGATCTCCTGGCCGGCATCCTGCTCCGCCAGGGCAATTGGCCCGAAGCGGAGCACATCGCCAGGACCGTGGCGGAAGCCCGCGAGCGCGTCGTCGGGCCGGAACACCCCCACACCCTGGCCATCCAGACCCGGCTCGCCCGCATCCTCATCGGCGCTGGGAACCACCGGCAGGCGCGAGATCTCGTGGCGCACACCCTCGCGGCCAGCACACGCGTACTGGGCCCCGAACATCCCAGCACCCTCAACTGCCGCGAGGTGTGTGAGTTGGCCACGACCGAAGAGAACGCATGAACGATTCCGTCACCCGGCAAGGACAGGCAGCCTTGAACGAAACGATCATCCACGTCTGGCGCAAGAGCAGCTACAGCGGCAACGAGAACGCCTGCCTGGAAATACTTACCCCCCCCCCACCGGGCCAGGCCCCTGTCCGGGACTCCAAAGAGCCTGACGACTCAATGATCGTTTTCAAAGCGGAGGTATGGCTGAACTTCATAGCCGCAGTCCGGCGAGGAGAGTTTCCGATCTAGGTACCAGCCTGCTCGACGCAGGCCTACAGGTGTGAACCGATCGTGGCGTGCCGGTGGGCGGAACGCGCCACTCGTCCCTCGGCGGAGCACCGAGGGAGTTCGACGATCTTCGATGCCTGGGCTACTCCGACGGCTTCATCGACGACGTTCAGTCCCAGGCGAGTTGGCCGGTAGTCGCATTCCGTCTTGGTGCCGGCACGGTCGGCTGAGCGGTGGTGATGCGGTGGGTCAGGGCGGTGTTGCGCCTGAGGGTGCGATTGTTGGCAATCGCTCGCTCCACTGCCTCGGTATGTCCGATAATCATGACTCCTTGGCGGGCACGAGTGACAGCGGTGTACAGCAGATTCCGCTGGAGGAGCAGATCGCCGGTCTCGCTGAGGACCGGGACGATCACGTACGGGTACTCGCTGCCTTGTGAGCGGTGGACAGTCAGCGCGTAAGCGTGGATGAGTTCGTCGAGTTCCGCGAACGGGTAGGCGGCCTGTTCGGCATCGTGGAACGTGACGGTGAGCTGGTGGGCCTCCAGGTCGAGAGCGGTGACAGTGCCGCTGCTGCCGTTGAAGATGCCCGTCTCCCCGCGGTGGGGGTTGTTGCGGATCTGCTGGACGCGGTCGCCGAGACGGAACGCGATGCCGTCGTGGTAGTGCTGGGGTTTGTCGTCGGACGGCGGGTTGAGCCGGAGTTGTAGGCGCAGGTTGAGGTCGGTCATTCCGGCGATGTTCTTCTTGCCGGGGCACAGGACCTGGATGTCCGTGGGAAGCACGCCGAAGTGACGGGGCATGAGGTCGGCCACCAAGTCCACTACGCGATGGGCGACTTCATCCGGGTCGGGAACGTGCCTGTTCCAGAAAGCCTTCCGGTCGTCCTCGGGCAGAGCGCCGCGGAGGATTCGGTGGGCGTTGTGGACGATCGCGGCGCTGTCATCGTGCTGGCGGAAGACTCGGGTCAGCCGCGTGCGAGGGACGTCCTCCACGTCGAGCAGGTCGCGCAGTACCCGCCCGGGGCCGACGCTGGGCAGTTGGTCGACATCGCCGACCAGCAGCAGGTGGCAGCCGTCGCGGATGGCGGCGGTGAGCTTGCGGGCGAGGGCGGTATCCAGCATGGATGCTTCGTCGATAACGATGAGATCGGCGGAGTCGAGTGGGCTGGAGTGGTCGAAGAGAGTGTGGCCGTCCGGGGGGCGGATGAGGCGGTGGACGGTCATCGCGTCGCGGCCGGTGGTTTCTTCCAGCCGCTTCGCGGCCTTTCCCGTGGGCGCCGCGAGCGCCACGAGCGCGTGGGCTTCGTCGGCGATCTCGACAAGGGTGCGCAGGGTGTGGGTCTTCCCGCAGCCTGGGCCACCAGTGAGGATTGAGACAGGGCTGGTGAGGGCGGTGAGGATCGCGTGGTGCTGTTCCTCAGTCAGCCCGGACGTCTCGGTGGTGGTCAACCCAGCCAACCGATCGTCCCAGGGGGCGACTTCGGCGAGCAGGGACCGGGCGCTGAGCAGGCGCCGTACGTGGTGAGCGAGCTGGGTCTCGTCGCGGTGCAGGCGTGGGAGTACAGCGATCTCCGTGTCCACCAGAGTGCCGCTGCCGTCCCTCGCGGGCAGCGGCAGAGTTTCGATGATCGCCTCGTTGTGGTCGCACAGTGCTTTCAAGGCGTGGCGCAACACCACGTCGTCAAGGATCTCGGCGGTCGCCGGGTCGTCGTCCTTCAGCAGCGTGCGGGTCCGGAAAAGCAGAACCCGTACGGGCAGGTGACAGTGTCCTGCCTGGCCGGCAGCGAGGTTGAGTTCGTGCGTGAGCGCGGCCTGCAGACGCTCGTCGCTGTGCTTCGGAACGCCCACGGCAAGGGCGATCTTGTCGGCTTTGTCGAAGCCGATGCCCCGCACATCGCGGCACAGCCGGTAGGGAGTGTGCCGGACGATGTGCATGGGGTCGTCGTCGGTATCGGCGTATGCGGTGTAGATCTTCACCGCGAGCGCGGGAGTGAGATTCAGCCCCTGCAGGAACACCATGATCTCGGCAATGGACTTTTGTTCTTGCCACGCTGCGGTGATCCGCGCCAGCCGGATGTCGCCGATGTTGTGGACTTCCAGCAAGCGCTGCGCTTCGGTGTCAATGATCTTTAGCGTCTGGGCACGGAACCGGTCCACGATCGCTCCAGCGAGCGTCGGCCCGATACCCCGGATCATGCCCGAGGCGAGATACATCCGGATGGCCCGTTCGTCGGCGGGCATCCTGCGATCGCAGCGCTCGGCGATGAATTGACGGCCATAGCGGAGATGTTGTGTCCATCTGCCGCTCACGCGCACGCTCTCCCCTGGCCGCACGCCGAAGAGCGCCTTTCCGACCACAGTGATGCTCGGATCGTCGTCCGCCGTACTGGTCAACCGCAACACCGTGCGCTCGTCGTAGCTGACATGCAATAGGTGCTCGACTACTCCCTCCACCGCATCGAGGAGGTTCGAGTCCAGTTCATCGGACACGGGTTCTGCCTCCAGAAGTGCGCGCGGTGAGTGTTACGGAAGACTGTGCTTTTCAGGATGGATCAGCGCCGGGATCTTGATGCCAGATGTCCCCTGAATTGGCGATTCTCCTCAGCAGGCCGCCTCCCCAACCAGACATCTGCTTGCTGGTAGGGCAGATCCGCTTCTCGTGCGCAGCCGGACCTCTCCAGCCGGAAAGTGGCTAGAACGGGATGCTGCCGCCCGTGATGTCTTGATCACCGACCGCCGACTCCTCTTCGGTGGAGAGCGCTTGGGCCTCTGATGCCCTGGCCTGCCACTTGGCGTGGATGGCGCGTCGGCGTTTGGCTCGCCTCTCGCACTGCCAACACAGCCAGCCCTTTTCGACAGCGACAACCGTGCTGTTGTGGCAGTCCTCCGTGGCGCAGCATTGCCGTTTCGCCGTGCCCGGGGAAAGTTCCCACCCTGGGACGGGCGAGGCCCGGTAACCTGCGGGGCGGTCGCTGATGAGAAAGTCGCCGTGCCTGAATGGGTCGAAGGTGACCAGTTCCATGGGTGACGCATCGGGATAGGACCCGTATTTCCCGTGGTCGTGGCAGCGTTGACGCAGCCATCGCAGCGCATGCTGGAAATCGATGATGTCGATACTCCACACCCACGCCCGACCACGGAGGTCGAGCAAGGTCATCTGCCCAGCGCGGCCGGGCAGATGGGGAGCGTCAATCTGTTCCCAGTACCCCTCGCCCTCGTCGAGGACCAACCCCTCGCACCGGCCCTCGGCTGTCGCAGCCACGCAGGTCAGCTCGTCAAGAGGGCCGGGGCAGATGCGGAGGAAGCCACTGTATTTGATGACGTGACGAGTACCACCACGCTCTTCCGCAGTGGCCGGATCGGGTTCCTGCACCTCGGCCTCTCCACGCGGCCCGACCGGCGCCGACACGAACGAGCCCTCGGCGATCGCCTTCTGTATGCGGATGGCCAGGAAACGTACGAACCGCTGCATAGCGGGATCGAGGTCGCAGTGCTCGACGGCCGGACAGACCGAGGAGTGCTTGACGCGGCAATAGCCATAATCTCGCGGGTTGGTTCCCAGGTAAGCGATGCCGTTCGACAGATGCCAGCGGTATCGGGGAGGCACCGCTCGCACGGGGATCTCCCCCGGGATGATCGGGACACGAGTGCCCTCGAAAGTGTCATGCCACTCAACGGAGTTACCGCACCAAGTGCAGCGCTCGACACAGTCCTTGACTGGCGTCTTCGACTGGCTGCTGTGCCAGATCCGCATCCACGAACTCACGGGGGCTCCCGGAAAGACAGGGCAAAGGGCTGGACTTCACCACCGGCCACTTCATCCAACGCCAAGGAGCTATCTCAAGTTTTAGGCAATTCGGGTGATTTACGCTTCCAGCTTGGCGCGCCAACGAATTACCCTCTGCACCCAAACGGATACTCTCAGGGGAGACACGGATGAGGGGCGAACCGCCATCGGAGGAGCGGAAGGCACAGGCGGCCCCGCCCGACGGTGACCAGATGGAGCTGTTTGCACCGCCTTCCCAGGTACCACCGATCCCGGTCGGTTCCGCAGTGCTCCATCCCCAGACCGAACTGCGCCGTTTCGTAGGCGAACTGACGCGACGCTCGGGCTTGCCTTATCCAGAGGTGAACAACCGCATCAACCGTGAAATCGGCGTACGCAGCCGGGCGGGCGCCGACCTGGACGTCATCCAGCAGGCGGTGACCTTCGCGCGGGGCTGGCTGGAACAACTGCGGGCTTCCAGCACGGACGAGCCCGAACGCACGGCACCGCCGACAGCGCCTGACTCGCCGATCAGCCATCGCGGTCGGCCGCCCTCCGTTCCCATCCCGCCGTCCTCCCGCTACGCGCCCAGCGCTCAGAACAGGCCGGACCACGGACGAGGTCGTCCGGCACCACGCCATCGCCCGGCTCCGACCACGGAGCAGGAGGCGGCCATCGCTGCGTTCCGTTCGGGCCGGAATCTTGCCTTGCAGGCAGGCGCCGGCACGGGGAAGACCACCACGCTGGTCATGCTGGCCCAAAGCGACCAGCGGAGGGGTCGGTACGTGGCGTATAACACGTCAATCGCCACGGACGCCCGCCGCAAGTTCCCGGCCACCGTGAACTGCCGCACCGCGCATTCCCTGGCCTTTGCCGCTGTCGGCAACCGGTACAGCGAGCGGCTCAGTGCCCCTCGCCAGCCCAGCTGGAAGACAGGCGAGTCCCTGGGCATTGCCGTCAACATGACCGTGCGGATCGGCGATCGCAAGGTGACCAACAAGGCACTGTCGTACACCGTGCTGCGCACGGTGAAGCGGTTCTGTTATTCCGCTGACACCGACTTCCGCTTCTACCACGTCCCCGTGCTACGCGGGTTGGAGGACCAGCACTTTCACCACCAGCTGGCCAACATCGTCCTTCCCTACGCACGCCGTGCCTGGAAAGACCTGCAGAACCCTGACGGGGGTGCGGTCCGCTTCGAGCACGATCACTACCTGAAAATGTGGGCCCTGGGCCAACCGAAGATCCACGCCGACTACCTCCTCCTGGACGAAGCGCAGGACACCAACCCGGTGATCGAGGAAGTCTTCACCAACCAGCGCACGCACGCCCAACTGGTCATGGTTGGCGACTCCGCCCAGGCCATCTACGGCTGGCGCGGAGCACGGGACGTCATGGCCGACTTCGACGGAGACCAGCTTGCCCTCTCGCAGTCCTTCCGCTTCGGCCCCGCCCTCGCCGAGGAAGCCAACCGCTGGCTGACAATCGTCGACGCACCAATCCGCTTGCAGGGCACACCCGATATCGACACCTTCATCGGTCCGATCGCGGACCCGGACGCGATCCTGTGCCGCACCAACGTCGGCGCCATGATGGAGATCTTGGACCTCCTCGACAACAACCGCCGAGTCGCTCTGGTGGGCGGCGGCGATGCCTTGGCGGCCCTGGCCAACGCTGCGGCTGACCTCAAAGCCGGCCGCCGCACGAGCCACCCCGAACTCGTCCTCTTCCAGAACTGGGGCGAGTTGCAGGAGTACGCCACCTACGACCCGTCCGGACAGGACTTGCTGCCCCTCGTCGACGTGATCGACGAGCATGGCGTCGAAGTCATCCTGGACGCCATGCAACGCCTCAGTGCCGAGAGCCAGGCGGAGGTCACCGTCTCCACCGCCCACAAGGCCAAGGGCCGCGAATGGCTATCCGTACGGATCGCCCCGGACTTCGAACCCGCTCCCAGCGACGAGGTTGACGAGGAGGGCAACCCGCTGCACAAGGAGATCAATCCGGAAGAGGCGCGCTTGGCCTACGTCGCTGTCACACGCGCCCGCCGCCGACTCGACCCGGGCGGTCTCGGCTGGATCAACGATCACCCCGGCTGCGCCCCGGACGACGGTCCCGCCCTAAACGCCCCGTCCTCACCCTGGGAAAAGCTCGGGCCTATTCCTCCAGCCGGAGCGGCTCGCTGACCGCAGTAACACTCGCGATCCGGCCCCGTCGGGGTGGGCCGCGCGACGGGAAATTCCCTGGTCAGAGGCCTGTTGGAAGATCCTGCGCAGAACTGGCCAAATCCTTCTTGTCTTTCTGGGGACTGCGCATGGCAGCCGCAATCGCGGCCGCTGTCTCCTCGACGAGGTCGGCGGGAAGGGATGCGGCGAGGCCATCTTTGACGGCCTTCATGACCCGGTTCAAGGTGTCGCGTTCACCTCGGCCACGAGCTTCGCCGACGGCAATGCGTGTCTCATCGCTCATCCCAGCGAGCCACGCTGTCTGCGTCACATGTCCAAGGCACTCCGCGAGTTTCAGGGCGTCGGCCGTCGCATGCATGAAGGCTGATTCGGCTGGGTGATTATCGTGCGTGCCTGGAGTCCTCAGCGAGAGCACACGCTCGACCTCTCCTGCCGCCGGACGCTGGTCAAGAGGCGCGCCACCGCCGAGCAACGCCCGCCATGCCGCATTGATCAACCCGTATCGGATGGCGGAGGCTACATGTCCCAACTCAGCGATGTAGTCGAGAAACTCGGCGCGGGTGGTGCAATCGCCACCAATGCGAAGAATCTCTTCGCCGGCCCGCCGGACAGCTTCACTCTGCTCCATGCCGGATTCACTTCCGTTCTGGCCGGCGCGGGTCTCATTCATTTTTGGCTTCTCCTGGTGCTGGATAGCAAGGCCGCCAGGTAGAACGATCGGGAAGGGCAGATGGCGACGTCACCCGTCAGGCGTCGTCTTCGTCGTCGGACTCCGCCTCCGGGATGCCGAGGAGAAGGTCGCTGAGTTTGCCGAAGATCCATTCACCGTTGGTGAGTGATTTGCCGTTGAGCGTCACGGGGTGGACGAGCATGGCGGTGGCACCGAGTACCGCCAAGGCTGCCTCTCTCGCGCCGATGGTGGGGGCGAGCCGTTCATAGAGGCGGTGCAGCTGCGCTGCTCCACGGGCCAGGATCTTGCCCTCGAAGTGCCATTCTGGAGTCTCCTCCCGCTTTTCCTTGAGGACGGCGAGCGCAGCGGGGACATCCTCGGGATTCCAGCTGTTGGGGTAGGCATTGAGCCACTCGATGGTGATCGTCAGCTGGTCGTCGTCCGACACGACGGAGCGCTTCTCTGCGGTTGCCAGGGGGACGGGAGCGGGCAGAGCGTCTGCGATCTGGGGGAGGCTGGTGTCGATCGGGCTGCTGTCGAGGACGTTGTAGAAAAGCGCCCGGGTCATGGCCGCCGGGCCGTGGCCCTGAATCTCGTTGAACGGCTTGATTTCCCAGTCGGGGTCTGCGACCGCCCGCTGGGCATGCGTTTCGAACTGGTTGATGGCGTGAGTGCTCATGTGGGCGCGCGGAGCTCGGGGGTTCTTCTGCGCGGCTTCGGCTGCTGCCCGGGTCGCCCGCCAGACGAGACTGTAGATCTCACCGAGCGTTCGGTGCTCGGCGAGCTTGTAGGCCGCCTCGCTGAGACGGGCGGAGTGGTTCTCCGGGACAGCGGGGAGATGGATTTCTGCCAGCCGGTTCGAGAAGTAGCGCAGGGCTTCCTCGGCGATGAGTTCCTGGGCGACGGCCAGGAGGTCGTCGTGATGCCCTGCTGGCATGCCGGTCGGGTCCAGGGCGGAGGTGAGGTGGGCGTCGAGTGTTTCGGCGGCCTTCCCTGGGCTTGTGCCGTAGGGCGCGTAGTACCGGGCCGTCAACGGATAGAAACTGCTGGTGAGCTGTGGCGTGGTAACCGCATTCAGATCACCCTCGGCCTCCCTCAGGGCGTCCTCAAACGTCTCCGGCCCCCAGACGAAGGCTGTGACGGGGCTGGAGGAGTGGATCTTCAGTAGGCCCGCTCGCACCAGCGTCCCCAGGAGCGATCCGATCTTGCTGCTGTCCGGATAGAGCGGGTCCGGCCAGGCGCTGATATCGGCGATGGGTGACATGGAGGGCGCGTAGCGCAGCAGCGCCAAGGCGCAGATCATGTCCCGGACTCCGGCGACGGGCGGTGTGGTGTGTTCCGACGGGAAGACGGCCGCGTATTCCTTCGCGACGGTCTCCTGCTGGACCTGCTGCCACCTGGCGCGGGCCTCGTCGACGGCTTGCTGTGCCTGTGCCTTGGCCTTGGCTGCTTCCCGCTTGGCCTTACGTGCAGGATCAAGGACGGCACGTACCGCGAGGAGGAGAGATTCGGTGCACTCCACGCAGGCG
Source organism: Streptomyces tailanensis (assembly GCF_008386495.1). Lineage (GTDB taxonomy): Bacteria > Actinomycetota > Actinomycetes > Streptomycetales > Streptomycetaceae > Streptomyces > Streptomyces tailanensis. The sequence continues at coordinate 34,344 of NZ_VTHJ01000027.1, forward strand.
GGGTCGTTGCCGTCGCAGACCTGCTGGAAGGCGGTCCGGGAAGCGAGACTGAGCAGCCCTCCGCATTCGGGACACTTCCGTCCGGGGACAACGGCCCGTACGCCGGCCGCCGCGACGACGTAAATCTGGTGACCCCAACCGGCGGTGTCGATGTCCTTGGTCTTCTCGCACCACACGGGTGTGCCGTAATCCGGAGCGAAGCCGGCCAAGGCCCAATAGCGCTCACCGATGGTCACCAGTTCGGGATCGGCCTCGTCGTCTGGGATGACTGCCGGGATGAGGTTGGAGAGGTCATCGACGGTCGGCTGCGGTTCGGGAAGGTCGGTCACGTCACCCACTGTAAAAGCCCCCGCTGACATTGCTGATCGGTTCTTGCCTGGCCGCTCACCGGCGGCAAGGGGCCTCATACGAGGATCGCCGCTTGCCGTTGCGCGCATGATGGCGCAGGGCCCTGTTGCGTACGAGGCTGGCTGAACCAGCGACGCCGTAACAGCGCGTGGAGGTGTGCCCGTGGCCGACGGGCACACCTTGATGTGGCGTCTCAGTTCGCAGAGGGCCCCAACGTGTCCCAGGGCGAGGGAGGTTCGGGGTCCTGGCGCGGAGGTGTCCCGCCGGGGTTGCCGTCGGGGTGCTGGTTGATCCAGCCCAGACCGCCGATGTCGAGTCGGTGGCGGGCTCGGGTGACAGCGACGTAGGCGAGGCGGGCTTCGGCGTCGTCGATGTCGCCAGGCAGAGGGTCGCCGTTCTCGTCCGTCTCTTCCTGATCCATCGGCTCGGTGAAGTCCTCGCCGATGCGGACGGAAGCCCATTCGCGGCCCTTGGCCTTGTGGGCGGTGGAGACCACGATCTCAGCGCCCCGTTCGACGGAGAGTTTGTCCACCGCGTCGAGGATGACGTCGACGCCGTGTTCGTCGACGAGGTCGACCAACGGCAGCAGGTCACGGCCGGACGGGTCGTATTCGGCGTATTCCTGGAGCTCGCCCCAGGACTCGAAAAGGATCAGCTCGGGGTGGGTGCTGCGCTTGCCGGCTTTGAGGTCGCGGGCCGCTCTGGCAAGGGCGCGAAGAGCCTCGCCGCCGCCGACGAGGGCGACGCGACGGCCTTCCTCCAGCAGGCGCATGACTTCGAGCATCGCGCCGACGTTGGTCCGGCACAGGATCGCGTCCGGTTCCTGGACGCGTTCCAGGCGGGTGTTGATCGCCGAGGTACCGGTCAGCCGGATCGGGGATTCGACGATGTGCAGCCACCGGTTGGCCTCCTCGGCGAGCGCGGAGCCGAAGCGGAAGGACTGGGACAGGGCCAGCTGGGTGCCGTCGAAGGCACTCATCACATCCCGGGCACCGCGCCAGCCGTAGATCGCCTGGGCCGAGTCGCCGACCATCACCAGCTGGGTGTGGTTGCGCTGGGCATTGAAGATCTTCTCGACGACGGGGTTGGTGTCCTGGGCCTCGTCGAGCAGCAGGAAGTCCGCTTGGATCCTGGGTTCGGTCAGGGCCCAGATCTTCAGGTAGTGGTCGTGGTCGAAGCGGACGACGCCTTCCTGGGGGTTTTGGACGTCCTTCCACGCCTGGTTGGCGTATGGCAGCACGACGTCTACGAGCTGGGCGTGCAGGTGTTCGGCTTCGATGCCGCGAAGGCGCGGGACGTGGTGGCGCTGGATGGCACTGTCCGCGGACTGACAGAAGCGGGTGACGGTCCGCAGGACGGTGTACGAGAGCGCCTTGTTGGTGACGTTCCGCTCGCCGATGCGGATACGCATGTTGACGGCGATGCCCAGGGAGGCGCCGGTCTTCCAGCCAGGCACCCGGGGTGCATCCATCCGGGACGCGTACTTGTGGCCCACGGCGCCGAAGGCGAGCGAGTGCGCGGTCTTGCACCGCACGTTGCTGGGGAACTTGTGGGTCGCGTCGCTCGCGATCGACTTGTTGAACGCGATGTACCGGCCGGATTTGGTCGTACTGGCCGCAAGCATCGCCAGCGTCGTCGTCTTCCCGGTTCCGGCGCCGGCCTGCAGGACCAGGTGGTCTCCGCGCCGAAAGGTATCGACGGCGGTGTTCTGTTCGTGGGTGGGTGTGGGCATCGTGCTCCTCAAAGGGTGGGTGCGGCTTCATAGCGCAATCGCACGGTGACACACAGAGATGGTCCGCGTACGGCGATCACAGAATCCGCTGCCCCTTTCACCCTGTCGGCCGGATGACGGCCCGTGCCCGGCTGGGTCAGCACAGATGCATTTGCTCGTAGTCGGGCAAGTCGAAGTGGACGACATTGGCAGCGTCCACGCCCTGCTCGATGACCAGCTCCGCTTCACGCACGTTGCGGACAAAGACGCGTGTCGATCGGTGAAAGGACCAACGGGGCACGGAGGCAGGGTAGGGGCGCACGACACCGTAAAGCCTGCCGGCCGCGTACAACGGAACACCGTAGGCGTATTCCACGACAGTCTGGTTGTCGCGAGGCGCCGCCCTGGCAGACTTCTCCTTGAGCGACAGCGCGGCCACCGCGTCGACCAGTTCCCGCCATTGCTCGACGGACAGCTCCGCCCACCACCGCGCAGCGGCCTCTCGTTCCTGACGTTCTCTCTCCAGCCGTTCCTGCTCGGCCTGCCGGGCCTGCTCTTCTTTCTCCCGCCGCTCAGCTTCCCGACGCTTGCGCTCGGCTTCCAGCTCGATCATCAACAGCCGGTGCCGCTCGCGCGCCTCGGCCTGGGCGGCTTCCTGCTCAATCTTGCGACGGCGTTCTTCTTCCTGCCGCCGGGCTTCCTCCTCCTGCCGTTTGCGCTCTTCCGCTTCCTCCTCCCGCTGCTGCTGTTCCCGCTTCCATGCTTCTTGCCGCTGCCGCTTCTTCTCGTGCCGGGCCTCGGCGGCGGTGGAGCGTGCCGTCGTCCAGATCATCCCGCGACGGGCCATGGCGCCGCCGCGTGTGAGGTAGATACGGCGATACCGCGCCAGGATTGGGTGAGGCGATAGCTGCTCGTTGAACACCCAGCGGGTGAAGACGCCAAGTTCGGTCCCAATGACCCGGATCCAGACCCCGCGGTCTTCGTCGAACTGCGCGATGCCGTCGGCTACCGTCCAGGCACTGACGCCCTGCGCGGGTGGGGTGACGCGCACGGCCGGCACCGCGCCCAGCCATGGCACACCCTCGTCGCGCGGTGAAACCCAGCACACCCCGATGCCCGCGTCGGTGTACCGGCCGGTCCGCTCCCGCAGGTCGTCAAGGGTGATCGGGGAGAGCTGGGCTTCCCAAGCCATGCGGCGGCCTCCGTCGGGTGCGGAGGCCATGACGTCGGCCCGCCAAGAGCCGTCGGGGGCGCGCACTTCGAGCTCCGCATGCCAGCCGGAGGCTCGTACCACCGTGGCCAGTTCCAGCTTCAGCAGGTGGTGCTCGACGGACTCGTTCGACAGCTGGCAGTCCGGTGGCCTGCCGGGGTTGTGGGCGAAGTATCGTGCCCGGCGCGGAGAGCGCTTGGCGTGGACGCCCCAGCCGCACTCGGGGCATGTCAGTGAGACGCGGGGCCGGACACGGTAGACCTGCGACCAGTCCAGCCCGCAGCCCAGATCGCTGCGGGTCGCATCAAGCCGTCCGTGCTCTGGATGGATGGCGGTGAACGCCATACGTCTCCCTTCGGCAAGGGTCTTGCGTGCGGCCTCCGGTGTGCTGCCACCGGACGGGCTCCTCACGCTCAGGCTGTGGGTTTGCTCGCTGGCCGTCGGGGTCGGCTCCGCGCGGGCAGGCGCAGGGTCCGTTGCAGGGAGGCCCCGTCCTCGGCCCATTGACGCAGGCGGTCCCGGTCGATCCAGTAGACGCGGTGGCGGTCTCCCCAGGCGCGTGCGTCGCGGGTGAACGTCCCGTTGGTGACCACGACGGCGATGTCAGCTCCGTGGGCGGGGCCAGCCGTACCGTTCACCTCGTACATCACGCGGGAGGTGACCCGGCCGCCGCTGGTGGTGTGTTTGCACTGGGCGACGAACGTGCGCCCTATGGTGTCCTTGCCGATCGCGTCGGCAGCTTGGTCCCCCTGCTGCCCGACATGCCGGGCGGCGATGCCGTCGCGGACCATCAAGTCGCGCACCGCGAGTTCGAAACCGGTCGGATCCAGCGCGTCGAGTTCTTCAAGCGTCAGTCGGAGGCTCGCCAGCCGGACGGCACGGGCTCGCTCAGTTGCCGCCCGCCGCTGCCACCGCGCCACGAGCGTCACACCAGCGCCGACGGCCATCACGGGCAGCACGTACCAGGCGCGCAGGAGGGCCCCGGCGATCGGCGAGCCGAACTGCACGAGAGCGAGGAACACCACGGCCAGGATCACGCCGGCAGCGATCCACTCGGCGCGGTCCCGTGGAAGGCGCGGACGGGGAACGCCAGGCCGCCAGGGAACCCGGCGGCTCACCGGTTCTCAGACGAGGAGGCGGCAGGCTTGGGCGAGGAGTCGTCCTTGGAGTCCCCGTTGATGCAGCCGTTCAGCCACCCGTACAGCAGGACCACGACCACGGCCGCTGCGATCCACGCACCGCTCTTCTTCTTCGGCGTCGGGTTCTTCACCCAGCCCCCGCGCCGGTAGTGCATCCCCGGCCTGCCCTTGGACGCCATACGGACCCCCTCCACACCAGCGGACTGCCTTCGTGCAGCCCGTCCTTTACTGATGTAGCAGGCACCACTGACAGGAGGTGACGGATCATCAAGTCAACCTCGTACGAGGCACGTTGTCGCTGTCCGGATCTGATCGCGCAGGTGTCCGATCCCCTACCGCGACTCCCCGTCGGGGGCGGGGCGGCGGTGGCCAGCCCCTTACTTCCACAGTGTCCGGAATACGCGCCTGCCCGGAATCGATTGTTCCGTGCGAGGCCATCGAGGCGAACGGGGGAAGCCGGTGAACGATCTGAAGCTGTTCCGCATACAGGACGGCCAGGCGGCCGAGATCCCGGGAGCGGCGGTGGCGCTGGAGCGGCACCTGCAGACGCTGATCGAGCGGAACATGGAAGCGATGCTCGGCATACGGTTCCTGGCGTCCGAGTACGGCACGGGTGCGCGGCACCGGGGGCGGATCGACTCGCTAGGACTGGACGAATGCGGTAACCCGGTGATCATTGAGTACAAGCGTTCGAATGGTAAGGCGGTGATCACTCAGGCGCTGTCATACCTGTCGTGGCTGCGGGATCACCGACACGAGTTCGAGAGCCTGGTGAAGGAGCGGCTGGGAGACGGGACGGCTGGCTCGGTCGACTGGAGCAACCCGCGCCTGGTGTGCATCGCCGGGGACTTCACGTCGCACGACACGAACGCGCTGGAGGAGATCGGGCGCCGGATCGACCTCGTGAGCTACCGGGACTTCGGCGGGGGCCTGCTGGCTCTGCAACTGGTCGCCTCCGTGACGGGCTCCGCGACACCGTCCCGGACTCCGGACACGCCCACGAACACGAGTGCACCCTCGGAGCATTCTGGGGGTGCTGGCTCCACGGTCAAGTCGGTCCGGCAGTTCTACGACGAGTCGCCTCAGTCGCTGCGGGACCTGTACGCCGACCTCGACGCGATGCTGATCTCCCACGCTGATGTGCAGAAGGAGTTCCAGCTGCATTACATCGCCTACCGACGGATCAAGAACGTCGCGACCGTCCGCTTCCAGCCACGCAGCCACACCCTCGTGGTCCGGCTTGCGGTCGATCCCGACACGGTCGAACTGGTCGAGGGCTTCGCCCGCGACGTACGCAAGATCGGTTGTCTGGGGACTGGCCCTCTGGAGCTGCGGATCCGGTCACACGAGGACCTGTCGAGAGCCGGCGACCTCGTCCGGCGAAGCGTCGAAGGCCGCTGACCCAGATTGCGGGGCCGGTGTGCATCGGAGTTCCGATGCACACCGGCCCCCGTCTTGCATGCCTTCAGGGGCGGCGGTCTGGCGTGGTCCGGTCTCATTCTTCGGGGCCTGCCAGTTCGAAGTCGTCCTGAGTCAGGGCGCGCTGGAGTCGCTGTTCTGCGATATCCGCGTAGTGGTCGGACAGTTCGATTCCGACGAACTGTCGTCCCTCACGCAGTGCGGCGACGCCCGTGGAGCCGGACCCGGTGAACGGGTCCAGGACGGTGCCGCCTGGCGGGCAGATCTTGACCAGCTCCTGCATGACTTCGACCGGCTTCTGGGTGATGTGCACGCGATCCTTCCTCGGCTGGCTCGCGGTGTAGAGGCCGGGGAGGTAGACGGGGTTTCGGTCGGCGTCGACCGGGCCCTTGGTGCCCCAGACGATGTACTCGCATGACTGCTTCAAGCGGCCCCGCTGCGGGCGGGAGACCGGCTTGTGCCACGAGGCGATGCCGCGCCAGGTCCATCCAGCCGCCTGAAGGGCGTCCGTCGTCGTCGGCAACTGCCGCCAGTCGGTGAAGACAAGCGCGGCGCCGGATTCGACGGTGGCCCGGTATGCCTCGGTGAGCAGCAGGCTCAGCCAGAAGCCGTACGAGCGCTGGTCGCGGTTTTCGCCTGGGAAGTTCGCCAGCTGATGCTCGGCGTCGGCGGAGGTGTACTTCGAGCGCGCGGTGCGGCCGGTGCGCTCCGCGCTGGTGCGCCCGCCACTGTTGTACGGCGGGTCGGTGATCACGGCATCGACGCTGTCGTCGCCGAGGCCGGCGAGCACGGTCAGTGCGTCGCCTCGGTGGAGGGTGTACGGCATCCGGGAGTTCTCGCTTTCCGGGGTTTCGGTCGTGGCGCGAATTTCCTTCGGGAGTCGCGCAGTAGTGGCTCCGGGTGGCATCGGGAGCAGCCATTCGGGGCGGTTGATGGGCGGAAGGTTAGCGGCTATTTCCGGCCGCACCCAATGAGTCCAGAGCCCGCCTGTCGCGCCGAGAACGGGCTGGATCGAGGGGTCGTTTGGTACGGCCGGAATACGCGTCTACTGTCTCGCCGTGTTCGCAGGACGGAGCCCGCATCCACTCCTGCTGACCTGTGTTGTTCTGTGCTGTCCCGTCCAACGGGGCATTCCCGGCATCACAGTTGAGACGTGTTATCGCCGAGCGAGGGGACGCATTTCCGATGTGCTGCCTGAGATTACGAGCGCGGCTGGCTGCCGCGCCCCGATGACATCACCGGCTTCCGGGAGTTAGCAGCCCCCGATACCGGATTCCTCTCGCTCCTACGCGAGTTCGGATTCACACCGGCGCGGCGCCGGTGACC
>NZ_VTHJ01000027.1:41615-112680 GCF_008386495.1 Streptomyces tailanensis
CCCAGAAACTCCTATTCCGGCGGTGGCCGTGAAGACGACCGGCGCTGTGGTGGGCCTGGTTGCCACCGGTCCCCTGCTACTGGCCGCCCCGCTCGTCGTCGTAGCCGCCAAGGATGCGGCGGCCTGTACGGCCAGCAGTACACAGGCTGTGGACAGCGCGGCCGTCGCGCGGCAAGTGGAGTCGATTCTGAACGGCGGCAAGGGCGATTCGGTCTCGATCGCGGGTCTGAGCAATCCCGCGGAGCAGATACCGAACGCGAAGACCATCGTCGCCACGGGCGTCGCACTCAAGGTGCCAACGCGCGGGCAGGTGGTCGCCCTGGCGACCGCACTGCAGGAGTCCGGCCTGCGGAACCTGTCGTACGGGGACCGGGATTCACTCGGGCTGTTCCAGCAGCGTCCGTCGCAGGGCTGGGGCACGGCCGAGCAGATCCAGGATCCCGTGTACGCGGCGACGCAGTTCTACACCCACCTCTTGAAGGTCGACGGGTGGCAGCAGCTGACCGTCACGCAGGCCGCGCAGGAGGTCCAGCGCTCCGGCTACCCGGACGCGTACGCCAAGTGGGAGGACCTGGCCACCGCTCTGCAGTCGGCGATCGCGAAGGCCCTGGGCTCCGCGGATGATGCTGGTGAATCGACCGAAACGGCGACCGCTGCCGTCGGTTCCTCCGCCTGCGGGACCGAGGGCGGCGTGGACGGTGTCGGCTTCGGCACGATTCCCGCCGGGGCGCTGCCGGACGGGTACGAGGTTCCCGCCGACGCGCCCGCCGAGGTGCGGACGGCGATCCGGTGGGCGCTCGGCCAGCTCGGCACTCCGTACCAGTGGGGTGGCTCATGCACGGACTCGCACGGACTGAACCCGATGGGACGCTGTGACTGCTCGTCGCTGATGCAGCGCTCGTACGGTGCCGCCGGCGTGACGCTTTCCCGTACGACCTACACCCAGGTCAAGGAGGGCAAGGCCATCTCCCTGGGCGCGGTGAAGCCAGGAGATCTGCTGTTCACCGAGGGCACCGCCGCAGACCCCGATCACGTGGGGATGTACATCGGCTCCGGGCTGATCGTGCACGCACCCCATACCGGTGACGTGGTCCGGATCACCACGCTCGCGGCCTGGAAGTCCCAGGTACTGGCCGTGCGTCGCATCGTCGCCTGAGCGCGCGGACCCCGGCCGTCCCATTCTCTCCGGCTCTGCGCTGGCTGTCATTGCCCCATTCGAAGGACCCCTCTGTGAAGCGAACGCCGCACTGCTACGGCCCGCATGGTCCTCGACTGCTCCCCCGGCTCTCCGCCGTGACTCCGGGGCCGTAGCTCCCCGGTTCCGAGGCCGTCGCCTCAGCCTCCCCTCCCACATCTCCGCCCTGCCAGGGCATCTCCGCACACCCATTTTCGAACTGGAGTTCACATGAAACTTGCCGAGCACGTCCGTTATCTGGCTTACGACCCGGGTGTGACGCCGAAGGAGGGCGGGCTGCCGGGCCTGTCGGTCCTGAAGGAGGTTATCTCCTCGATCAACCTGTTCGGCATCATCGCCGTCGTTGGTGCCTTGGCCGTCTCCGCCGTGGTGTGGGCCTGGGGCCACCACTCCGGCTCGCACCAGGCCGAGGCCAACGGCAAGAAGGGTGCCACGGTCGCCGCCGGCTGCGCGTTGCTGCTCGGTGCCGCGAACGGGATCGTCGCCTTCTTCTCCGCGCTCGGCTCGCAGGTCCACTGATGCCGGCGAATCGATCCGCCACGCACGCACGCCCGAGTAGCGCATCAGAAGTGCGCCGCCGAGTCCTGGCCGGGCTCGCGGTCCTGGCCGTCTTCACGGCGGTCGCCGGGCTGATCGCGTATCTCACTCGCGATGGCCACAGGGTGGCCCAGCCCTCCGCCCCGAGCGCGACCGGCTCGGCGACCGCAACGGCCAGCGCTGTCCCATCCCCGTCAGCCTCTGAGCCCGCTGGCAAGGGCTCGGTGGCCGAGCCGCCGAAGACAACGGACCCGGTGGTCTTCGGCAAGGCATTCGCCAAGGCCCTGTGGTCCTACGACACCCGCACGCTGTCGCAGCCGCAGCAGCTGGCCGGGTTGAAGGCGTGGATGACCAGCGAGAAGAAGTACGCCGACTGGTCGTCGGTCAGCGCCCAGCTGCCCACGAAGGATCTGTGGAAGCAGCTGCGGACGAACGGCCAGTACGCCACCGCCCGCATCAGCGAGGGCCACATCCCGACCGCGTTCACGGCCGCGCTCAACGAGAACCCGGGCGCGATCACGACCGCGTACGTGTACGCGGTCACCGTCACCGGCACCCAGTCCATCGCCTGGGACGGCGGCGGAGCTGGTGCCGAGTCCCGCTCGATCACGCTCGCCGTCCAGTGCCGCCCCCACGAGCGCTGCGCGCTGTCCGGCATCGCCCCGAGCGTCAGTCCCTGACCCCGTACGAGAAAGAAAGGAGGCGTCTGCCATGGCCGTGAACGTCTGTGAACTGCCGCTGATGTCCAGCGTCTGCGACAGCGTCACCAGCGGGGTCGGCGACGCCATCACCGACGGTATCGGCGCCTGGATCGCCAAGTCGACCGGCGAGCTCGCTGCTTCGGCGGCCGACCTCGCCGCCGAGGGCATCAACGCCACCACCGCGGTGAACCTGAACGCGTCCTGGTTCCGCGACAACTACGAGCTGCTGCTGCCGATCGGGCTGATCCTCACCATCGGCACCTTCTGCCTGGCCCTGATCCGGGCCGCCTGGCGCCGCGACAGCGAGTCGCTGTTCGACGCGCTGAAGGGCACGATCGTGGGCGTCTTCTTCGCCTTCACTGCGATCGCCTTCACCACCGTTGCCCTGACCGTCGTCGATGCCCTGTCCGAGGGGTTGTTCACCCTCGCCAAGAGCAGCATCTCCGACGCGGTCCGCCGCGTCGTCCTGGTCAGCCAGTTCGGGCAACTGGGCGGACTGGGCTGGCTGGTCCAGGCAATGGTCGCTCTCGGCGCCGCCATCGGAGCGTTCATGTACTGGGGCGTGATGGTCTTCCGCAAGGTCGGCATCCTGATCCTGGTCACCCTGGCGGTCTTCGCCGGGGCCGGAGGCGGCTGGGAGGTGGCCAAGCGCTGGCGGCGCGGCTGGATCGAGGCCACCGCCACGCTCGTCGTGTCGAAGTTGCTGATGACGATCGTGTTCCTGACCGGTGTCTCGGCCATGGGCAAGGCGGATGCGAAGGACGGGCTGTCCGCCCTGTCGGATGCGATGGCCGGCATCGTCGTGCTCGCCCTGGTGATGCTCACCCCGTACGCCACGTACAAGTTCGTGCATTGGGCCGCCGATGGCGCAGGCGGCGAGGACCTGCACCGCTCGGGGTCCTCCGGCGTCGTCACCGCCGCCCGCGGAGCAAAGACCGCCGGGCAACTCGCGGTCCAGGCCGGCACCGGCACTCCTGCTCCGCAGGGTCCGGCGAGCGTACCGGGCATGGGTTCGGGCGGGGTCGCCTCCGGAATCGATCCCACCGGCGGCAGCGGCAGCGGTACGCCGAAGCAGGTCCGGTTCCGCTACGGCGAGGACCCCAACGCGTCCGGCGACAAGGGCACTCCGCTCATCAAGCGCCCGCCGACCGACGGCGACCGGGGCCAGCCGCTGATCCGGCGCCCCGGCCAGCAGACCGCGGCGAACGCCACGGCGTCGTCGGGCTCCGCAGCAGCCGAGGCACCCGCGGGCCCGCAACCCCAGGGTTCTCCGACTCCGCTCCGGCCTCCGGCCGCATCCGGAGGGGCGGCCTCGTCCGGCACCGGTCCCTCTCCGCAGGGCTCGGCGACGCCGCAGCAATGGGTCTACCCCAACCCGCCGGGCGGATCTCGCTCCTAGCCCCTGGCTGACCCGGGCGGGCCGCCCCGATGGCGGCGGCCCGCCCCCCCTTCCTCCTGTCTCTGCATCTCGTTTCAAGGACGGCTTCGCCATGCTTTCCGACACTTCATCGGCCGAGGCCACGGCCACGGTCAAATTCCCGCACCGCTCCCGGCGCGGCGTGCTGCTCGGCCTGACTGCCGCCCAGCTCGTCGTCGTGGCCGCCACCGGCCTGCTGCTGCTCGCGGTTCTGCTCACCGCCGGCGTCACCGGAGCCCTCAAGCTGCTACCGCTGTGGGCGGTGATCGCGGTCGCGGTCTTCGCCCGGCACCACGGCCGCTCTCTCGCCGACTGGTCCCCCATCGTGCTGCGCTATGTCCTGCGTCGTGCCCGTGGCCAGCTGCTCTGGCTCGTCCGGCCCTCCACCCGGCCGCGCCGCGAGGGCCTGCTGCATCTGCCCGGCACCGCCGCCTCCCTGCGCGTGGTCGCCTCGCCCGACCGCCGCTTCGGCGCCGTCCACGACCCGCATCAGCAGACATTGACCGCGGTCGTGAAGATCTCCAGCCGGGCCTTCGCCCTCCTCGATCCGGCCACCCAGAACGCCAACGTCGCCGGATGGGGCCGGGCCCTCGCCGCGCTGGCCCGCACCGGGCACATCGCCCGAATCCAGGTCCTGGAGCGCACCGTCCCTGACTCCGGCGACGCGCTCAACCGCTACTGGGAGGACCAAGGCCGCCCCGACACCCACCTGGCGGGCCCTGTCTACGCCGATCTGCTGGCCGCCGCCGGTCCCGCCGCTGCGCCGCACGAGGCGTACGTCGCCCTGGCCCTGGACCTCAAGGCCGCGCGACGGCTGATCAACCAGGCCGGAGGAGGGCTCACCGGTGCCTTCGCGGTCCTCTCCCAGCTGACGGCAACCTTCGATCAGGCGGCCCGCAACGCCGGACTCACCCCCGCCGGCTGGCTCACCGGCAGCGAGATCGCCGCCGTGGTGCGCACCGCATACGACCCTGCGGCATCCGCGGCTCTGGACCGCTGGTCGGCCTCCGGGCGCCCGCAGGCCGATCCGGCTGCTGCCGGCCCCGTAGTCTTGGTGGAGAAGGCCGACCGGATCCAGACCGACACCGCGCACCACGCGGTGTTCTGGATCGAGAACTGGCCCCGGATCGAGACCAGCCCGGGGTTCCTGCACCAGCTGCTGTTCGTGTCCGGCGTGCGCCGCGCCCTTTCACTCACCTACGCCCCCAAGGGTCTCGATGCTGCGTTGAAGGACGTCCAGCGGAAGAAGGCCACCGTGATCGCGGATGCAGCGGAGCGGCAGCGCAAGGGCCAGGTCGACTCGGAAGAGGACTCGGTCGAGTACGCGGACATCAAGGCGCGTGAGCGGCAGCTGATCGCCGGCCACGCCGATGTCGCGCTGACCGGACTGCTCACGGTCTCCGCCGAGAGCGATGAACAGCTCAACGCAGCCTGCGCCGCCGTCGAGACCGCCGCTGTCGCCGCGCTGGTCGATCTGCGCCGCTTGACCTGGCAGCAGGCCGAAGCGTTTACCAATGCGGCCCTGCCCCTCGCCCGCCCGTAACGCTCCGTCCTCTCACCCGCACCTTGCCGAAGGGCATCGCCATGCTGACCCCGCAGCCGCCGCTGCCCGACCTCGCCCCGGATTTCGTGCCGTTCGCCACCGCTGCGCTCGACTTCCACCGCAGCATCAACATCCCCGCCGGAACGGTCGCGGCCAGCCGCGCCGAGCTGGACTCCCTGCACGCCCATCTGATCTCCCTGCACGGCCTGTTCGACGCCCACACCACCCGCACGGCTGTCGTCGCCGAGGCCGAGGGCGACCACCTGCGAGCCGTACGGACCCGGCTGTGGCAGGCCGCCGAGCACCTCCACGCCGCGTACCACGCAGCACCCCACCCTGCCACCGGCCAACCGCGCAGCCCGGAGGCGTGTCGCGCCGGTCTTCCTGAGGGTGCCCCGGAGCTGTCGATCTGTCAGCGCCATCTCGCTACCGCCGCACGGGTCCGTCGCCAGACCACCCCGGCCGAGCTGCACGACCCATTCACCGGCCTCATCCGCCACTGACCACCGCCCAAGGAGTTCCTGCACCCATGGCGATCCGTACGCGCGCCAGCGCCAGCCCCCTGTTCACCCCGCGCAAGGCCAGCCGCGCCACAGCTCGCGCCGCGCGAGAAGAGTTCGCCGCCGCCCGCCACACCGCCCGCCACACCGCCCGGCCCGAGACCCGCCCCACCGCTCCCAGTGCCGACCCGGATCTGCGGGCCACCTACCCCACCTCGGGAAGGCCCGGCCCCGCCTCCGCCCGAGGCGGCCTCCTCAAACTGCCCGCGCACCGGATGACGACGGCCACCGCGAGCGGCGCGTATCCCTTCCTCGCCGAGGGCGGGCTCGGCGCACAGGGCATCTACATCGGCCGCGATGTCCACGCCGAAGCCGCGTTCACCTACGACCCGTTCGCTTTGTACGGGCGTCTGGAGGGCTTCACCAACCCGAACATCCTGCTGGCCGGGATCATCGGCATGGGCAAGTCCGCCCTCGCCAAGTCCCTTGCGGTACGCGCCGTCGCCTTCGGCTACCGCATCTACGTCCCCTGCGATCCCAAGGGCGAGTGGACAGCCGTCGCCCAGGCCCTCGGCGGCAGCACCATCGCCCTCGGCCCCGGCCTCCCGGGACGGTTGAACCCGCTCGACGCCCCTGCGAAGCCGTACGGCGTCAGCGAGCAGGACTGGAAGGGTGAGGTCCGCAAGCGACGCCTGCTGCTGCTCGGTTCCCTCGCCCGTACCGTCCTGCGCCGCGATCTGCACCCGATGGAGCACACCGCGCTCGACGTCGCCCTCGACCAGGTCGTCGCTGCGGCCGAGGCCACCGGCGCCACGCCGCTGCTCGGCGATGTCGCCCATGTCCTGGGCACACCGGCGCGGCTCGACGCGGCCACCGGTGAGCTGTCCGGGCGGCTGGGCCAGGCCGCCGAGGATCTAGCGCACGCCCTGCGCCGTCTCGTCCACGGTGACTTGGCCGGGATGTTCGACGCCCCCTCCACCGTCGTCTTCGACCCGGCCGCGCCGATGCTGTCCATCGACCTGTCCCGGCTCGGCGGCGCCGGCGACGACACGGCCCTCGTCCTCGCTATGACCTGTGCCTCAGCGTGGATGGAGGCCGCCCTCGCCGACCCCACCGGTGGCAGGCGCTGGGTGATCTACGACGAAGCCTGGCGCGTCATGCGGCACGTTGCCCTGCTGGAGCGCATGCAGTCGCAGTGGAAGCTCTCCCGAGGACTCGGCATCGCCAACCTGATGGTGATCCACCGGCTGTCCGACCTGCTGACCGCGGGCGACGCCGGATCGCGGGGCCGTGCACTCGCCGAGGGCCTGCTGACCGACTGCTCCACACGGATCATCTACCGCCAGGAAGCAGACCAACTCGCCACCGCCGCCACCCTCCTGGGCCTGACCGGCGTCGAGACCCAAGCCGTCTCCGCCCTCACCAAGGGACGCGGCCTGTGGAAGGTGGCAGGCCGGTCATTCATCACTCAACACCTCCTCCATCCGCGCGAGCTCGAACTCTTCGACACGGACTCCCGGATGCAGGCAATCCCCCGTGAGTTCACGGCAACTGAAGGCTTCTCAGCCACGTCTGCGCCGCGCGCCCGCTGAACGGCGCCCCAGTCGGCTTCCTATCCCAATTTCCCGGCCTCGCCAAACGTCTCCAGGCCCGGATCCTCAGCGACACCACTCACGCCACACATCTGCGTCGAACCGTCCTCCACGCCACAGAAGGCCACCCCATGCCCGAGCCCCTCCCCGCCATTCGTATCGCCCGCCGTCCCACCAGCGGCGTCACCGCAGAAGGCGCTGACGCATTCGCCGCCACGCTCCTGGAACGGGCCGGATTCATCCCCCAGTCCTCGATCCGCCAGTCCTGGTACCGGCTCCACTACGACATGGGCGAGGACTACGAGAACGAAAAGGCCACCTACGCCTACGAGATGGTCACCGCCGCCCGCTACCCGGTGGTCATCGACCCGTCGCTGCTCCTGCGCAATGGCCGCACCGGCACGCCTCCCCTCGCCGCCACGCACGACGCCTACAACCAGACCCTGAGCACGCTGATCGACGAGATCGTCCACAGCGACGAAGCCGTCGAGGTCGCCGCCCTCCTCTACGTCCTCACCGACGAAAAGATCGGCATGCTGCCCGCGCTCCGCGAAGTGGTGGAGAAGGCCGGCTTCTGGGTCGAAGGACTCGGCACCACGCCGCTGACGGAGCGGTTGCGCAAGGCCAATCGCGCACTGCTCGACGCCACCGTCGGTATCCATCAGACCGCCGACAACCTGCTCGCCCTCCCCGACGACAGCCAGCGCCGTCCCGTACCCCAGTGGCTGTTGCGAACCCAGGCCGCCCAGGCACGGACGGCCGCCACCACAGGCCATGCCCCAGCCAGCCCCGGTTCCGACGAGGCCGAGTCGTCGCGTCCGGCCGCCCCGCAGTCGCCGCGCCGTACGCGCTGATCTCCTCCCCTCTGATCGGGCGGGGCCCTCTTGTGCGGACACCAGCTCCGCCTTGGACATCACCATCGCCTGCGACCGGCCAGCACGCCGTCACCTGGACGGCAACACGTGGCCGGGCCGCCACCCGCCACCGTCCTGGCGGTCTTTGCCCCGCCGACCTCCGCACCGGGCCAGCCGCGCCGCCGCTGACCTTCCCGACGCCAGAAGAGACACCCTCATGGACGACCCGCACATAGTCATCGGCAGCCACCCTGACCTGGGGATTGTGGCCGCCAACCGGCACAACACCCCTGTCATCGACCACGTTCTACGGCGCGTGGGCTTCGAGCCCGTTCCTAGCCGCCGCCAGCTGTACGCTCTGGCCGAGCCCGACCGCGACGGGATCCGCCGTACCCGCCAGGCCGTGCAGAGCTTGCGCATCGTGCGCTACCAAGTGGCTGTCGACGCTGATCTCGAGCCCGACTCGCTGCCGTCCCAGCCCTCCCAGAACCGCCATCGCGACCCCGCCGAGAGTCTGTCCGGGCCGAACGCACACGCTCGCGCCCTCGCCTCTGACATCGCTGCCGGTCGGCTGGTCCTCCTCGATCAACTGCGGGATCCGGAAGGCACCCTGCGCGCCGTCGGTACCTACCCCGCGACGGGCGAGGGCGTCCTGCTCTACGGCGAGGGCGACCTGCGGTACGTCGAGACCCGGCTCGCGGATACCGACCGTGCGCTCACAGCCTTCGCCTACGTCCGCGGCAACGGCCGCCCTGTGCCACCACCGGAGCCGCGAGCGCGGGCAGCCACCGCTGTCTCTCCCGCCCGCTCGACCCTGCGCCACCCGGTCCGTGCGGCGACCGACACCCCGGGCAGCCGCCCACTGACCGCACCACCGGCTGCCGGACTGCGGGCGCCAGGGCACCGCTCCCGTTGATCAGCCCCCGTTCCCCGAACCCCAGGAGCACACCGCGATGGCAAACGAACCCGACATCGCCTTCGGTCTTCACCCCAAGCTCGGAATCGTGGCGGCCGTCTCCGACGGACTGCCGCAGGCCGAAGCCGCGCTGCACGCCGCAGGATTCGACCACCACAAGGAGCTGGACATCTTCGTCCTCCCCCAGGGTGCCGACCGCCGCGCGATGGTTCAGCTCATCCGTGACCTGCAAGCCGTCGGGTACACCGTTGCCGCCGACCCCCATCTGGAGGAGCCGCCGCAGGTTTCCGGCATCCGCGCGCTGACATCCCGGGTCATTCAGGCGCAGCGTCCGACCGATGTCGCCGACGTTTTCGACGACCTCCTGGACGATCGGGGCGGCGCCATCCCGGAGTTGCACCAGCTGCTGGAGGCCACTGCCGAGTGGTGCGAGCGGCGCCTCGGCGATGAGGGCACCGACCTCGCCCGTATCTGCCGACGCCTTGGCCACAAAATCACCGAGCTGAGCGTAGACCTCGGCTTCACCGGTGCCGACTTCCTCGACCTCGACAGCCCGCTACGACCGCGGCCGACGACCACGGCCCTGTCCCAGCAGAACAGCCGGGCTCGCGCCGCCACCACCGCCTCGCCCGCGCACTCCGCCACTTCCCGGCCTGCGACAGCCAACAGCCCCACGCCGTACCACTCGCCCCAGGCTCCCTCTACCGCGCCCGCCCCCAGCCGATAACGGCCTCATATATAAGGAGCGCGTTCCGTGCGCCTCGAACGCCATATTTCCTTCGGCCCTCATCCCGACCTCGGTGTCGTCGCCGAAGTCGCCGCCGGCAACCCCCATACCGAGCAGGTCTTACGCAAGCACCACTTCCGCCAGCACCCGGAACCGGGGCTGTACTTCCTGCCGAGCGACGCCCCGTACAACCGGGTCCTGCGTGCGGTGACCAGCGCCGCCCGCGTTCTGCAGGACGTGGGTCTGTCGGTGGCAGCCGACCCGCGCCTCATGGTGCCCCCGCCCGTCCCGCAGTCTCCCGGCACACCCGCGCGGGACACCCTCCCGGCGCAGTCTCTGTCCGCGCTGACCGCCGAGTTGCACACCGTCAACCGCGCGATGGATGCCGCTGAAATCCTGCAAGAGCTGCTGGACGAGGACTTCGGCGCCATGGGCGAGCTGGAACGGCTCATCGAGACGACGGCCACCTGGTGCGAGCGCCTGGACACCGACGAGGGACGCGAACTCGGCTCCCGGCTGCGCACCATCGCCAACCATGTGGCCTTCCTTGGCGACCGGATCGCCGACGTCGAAGTCGATCTGGCGGTCATGCCGGGCCTGATCCCCGCCGACGCCCCACCGCTGGCCGCCACTCCCGCACGCACGAAGACCTCCTGCCCACGTACGGGGCTCGTGCCCAGGCTGCCGTGGCCGCCTCCCCACACCGACCGGACCACTCGCCTACCGCTGCCACACCGTCTCCGGCAGCAGCCTCTCCGCCGTCCGGTCCATCTCGTACGCGCTGACCATCCCCACCCGTTCACCACCTCGCGAAGGAGTACCACCGCCATGGCCGTCAAGACGAAGTGGACCGTCGAGCACCACCCGTGCGGTCACACCACCACTGTCGATCTGTCCGACCGTCCCGCCGACCGCCGCGCCGGCTACGCGCGCTGGCTGGCCGGCCGGGACTGCACCGACTGCTGGAAGGCCAGCCGCGACAACGACGCCGAGGAGAAGGCGACGTGGCTGGAGAACAAGCGCGCCGAGGAACAGGCCGAGGCCGAAGCGTGGACCAAGCAGTACCGGATGCCACCGCTCGACGGGACCGATCGCGCGGTGGCCTGGGGCAACCGCTGCCGTCACCAGCTGATGTCCGCCGCTTACACCGCCCTCGTACTGGAAGACGACACCACGGAAACCGAGTGGGAGGCCATCGAAGACGCTGCCCGCACCGTGACGAGGGCCGGGTGGTGGATCGATCAGAGGGAGGCCGCCCCCGCTGACCTGCCCGAGCTTCTGCAGTCCGCCACCAACGACGACCGGCTCACCGAGAACCCGTACGCGTAGCGCTCAGCGCCGGACCTTCTATCACCCCAATCCGGCCGAGCCAAGCACCCGTTTCTCCGGATCCTCCACTCCATAGCCGCGCTACTCCCTTCGACCGAAAGCAACCGCTATGCCTGAACCCCTGATCACCATCGCTATCGAGCCCAGCGGTCGGGTCAGCGCCCGCGGCGCCGACGCCCTGGCTGCCACCCTGCTGCGCCGGGCCGGATTCACTGAGATCAACGACTGGCACGGTCTGCGCCACCGGATGCCGTTGACTAGCTCGACCGACGAGCGAGCGGCCGTCGCGCGGTACGCAGCGCAGATGCTTCGGGCAGCCCGCTACCGGGTCGACATCGACCCACGGCTGGACCCCGACCCGCCCCAGGCGCCCACCCCCACCGATCCCCTGGGGCGCTACGCCGTTGGCCGTGCGGTGCTCGACCTGACCGACCAGGTCAACGCCGCCACCACCGCCGGACAGGCAGCCGATGTCCTGGACCAGATCCTCGATCCTGCCGACGGCGTTCTGATCCGCTGTCAGGAAGTCCTGGAAGCAGCGGCCGAGAAGTGCAACGACTTCGACGGAGACGGCAACAGCTTCGAACTGAGCGACCGTTTCACCGCCGCAGCCGAGCAGCTCACCCAGATAGGCCACGATCTCGACAGCGCCGCCTTCGGCTTCCGCGCCTTGGAGCCGGCCTCACCGGCCCAGCAACCCCAGGAACGGAGCTGGCAGGCCCAGGCCCAGGTCGCCGCCTACGACGAGACCGCTGTCACCAGCGCCGCTCGCGCCACCTCACCGGCCACCCGCAATACACCCGGCAGCGGTAGGCAAGGGGTCGCCCCAGACAACACCGCTGCCCAGCCGGCCGCCCAGCCCACCCGTCGCGCCCGCTGACCTCCGCGCGGCGCCTCCAGCCCAGCCAGCCGACCGTGCCCCGATCCGTTGAGGAGCCCTCGATGACCGCCAGAAGAACTCCCCTCCTGCCGCCTCCCCCTCGTTGTCGTCCTTCCCGGAGTCTCCTGTGCAATCCGCGCGTTCACGCACGCCCTCGACCACCACCGGAACCGACGCCCTCCTCTATCTCCTGCTCGTCATCGCCGGACTCGGCCTCGTCGGCGGTTCACTAGCCTGGCTGTGCGGCAATCTCGCTGCTCTCGTTACGAGTTCGGGCCGATGGTCCGTCTACGATCCCGCGACCGCGCTGTTCCATCCCGAGCAGCTCTGGCCTCGCCTTCCCCGCCCGGCAGTCATCACCGCTTGTTACGTGCTGCCCGCACTGGTGCTCCTGCTCACCGCCGCCGTCGGCGCGAAACTCTGGTTGCGACTGCGCGGCAACCCCAAGGGTCTGGCTGACCAGCGTGATCTCTCCGGGCTGCTGCCCAAGGAGATCAGCGCGAAAGCCAAGGACCTCCGGCCCAGCCTCGAAGGCACGAACGCCAAGCAGATCGCGCCCGACGACCGGGGCATCCTGCTCGGCACCCTGAATCCCGGCAACAAGGAGATACGTTCCTCCTGGGAGGACGTCCTCCTGGCGATCATGGCTCCCCGCTCCGGCAAAACGTCCGGACTCGCCATCCCGGCCATCCTCCGCGCCCCCGGCCCCGTGCTGCTCACCTCGAACAAGGCCGCCCGCGACGCCTATACCGCCACCCTCGATGCCCGCGCCGAAGTCGGCACCGTGTGGACGCTGGATCCGCAGCAGATCGCGCACGCCCCGCGCGAAATGTGGTGGGACATCCTCGCCGACGCCCATGACCTTGCTGGCGCCCGGCGTCTGGCCGGACACTTCGTCACCGCGAGCGTGGACGAGTCCTCCCAGGGCGACTTCTGGTCGACGGCCGCCGCCAACACCCTCACAGCGCTGTTCCTGGCCGCAGCCCGCGACCGGCGGCCGATTACCGACGTACTCGCCTGGCTCGCCTCACCGGCCGACCGCACGCCCATCGACGTCCTGGTCGACGCGGGTCTCGACGCGGTCGCCGCCCAGTTGCAGGGCACCGTCGCCGGCGCGGTGGAGACCCGCGACGGCATCTTCGAAACGGCCCGCCAGTACGCCGCCTGTCTCCTCGACCCGGGCATCGCCGCATGGGTCACCCGAGCCCCGGACCTGCCCGAGTTCAAGCCGGAGGCGTTCGCGACCAGCCGCGACACTCTGTTCCTGCTGTCCAAGGACGGCGGCGGTTCCGCCTCGGCGATCATCGCCGCAGCCGCCGACGCCGTGATGCGCGCGGCTGTCATCCAGGCCGAACGCGACGGCGGACGCCTCGACCCGCCGCTTCTCGCGATCCTCGACGAGGCGGCGAACGTATGCAAGATCCAGGACCTGCCCGACCTGTACTCCCACCTCGGCTCCCGGGGCGTCATCCCCGTCACCATCCTGCAGTCCTACCGGCAGGGCGTACGGGTATGGGGCGAGGCCGGGATGGATGCCCTTTGGTCTGCGGCCACCGTGAAGCTGATCGGCTCCGGTATCGACGACGCCGACTTCGCGGACAAGCTCTCGCGCCTGGTGGGTGACCATGACGTGCAGACCGTCTCCGTCTCACACAGCGAGTCGGGCAAGTCCAGGTCGGTGTCGATGCGGCAGGAGAGGATCCTTCCGGCCGACGCGATCCGGGCCCTGCCCAAGGGCACCGCACTGCTGCTGGCCACCGGCATCCGGCCGGCGCTGCTGAACCTCAAGCCCTGGTACAAGGAGCCGAACGCCGGTCCCCTCGGCGCCGCGTCTGCCCGTGCGACCAAGGCGATCACCGAGCGCGCCCTCGCGAAGTCCATGGACCGTGACGACTTCGGGACTGCCGCATGAGTGGCAGGAGCGTGTGGAACACGCCCGCCGCCGAACGGGTGGCCGCT
Organism: Streptomyces tailanensis; assembly: GCF_008386495.1. Classification (GTDB taxonomy): domain Bacteria; phylum Actinomycetota; class Actinomycetes; order Streptomycetales; family Streptomycetaceae; genus Streptomyces; species Streptomyces tailanensis. The sequence continues at coordinate 55,766 of NZ_VTHJ01000027.1, forward strand.
CTGCGCGAGCAGTACGCCGCCGCCGGGGAACCGGACGCCGACCTGTCGGACCTGGAGTTGCTCAACGCGGCCTACGAGTCGGTACTGCGTGAGCAGATCGACACCCGAGACCGCTACATGGGCCTGCTCACCGGGCGGCGCAAGCACGACGACGCCGTACGGGACGCTGCAGCCCGCGGCCTCAAGGGCCAGGCCGAGCGCTACACCCGCGCCGCCGTCTCGCGATACATGAGCCCGTACCACGGTCTGCTGAACCGCATCGAAAGCCTTCCCGATCGCCCCGGCGCTCGGCAGATGGAGGGCCTCCGCCAGGCCGCCGAGATGGTACGGCACGAGCTGAAATACGCCCCGGAACGTCCCGAAGAACTCCTGGATCCCGAAGGTGCCCACCACACGCTGCGCACCCTGCGCCACGTCGTCGGTGTCCTCGACGAGCGGGAGGGACTGAACGGCGACGACGTGCTCCGGCTGGTCAAGAACGCGCTCAGCGACGAAGCCCCGACCGATCTGTTCGCGGTCGCCGACCGAGGCACCGCCAAGCCGACTCCACCCCCGCCGGCCCCGCCCTTCGCCGGACCGGACTGGGCCGACCTCGGCGGCTTCTGGGCCTACCAGCCCGACGTCTCCGGCGCCCATGTGAAGGCGTACCCGGTCGGCGAGGACTGGTACCTGGACCTGTGGTCGGACCGCGGCCAGATGCTCGCCTTCGGCACAGTCCCCGACACCGAGGTCGCCGCCCTCGCCCCGGCCCTCGTCGCCCGCGCCGACGACTGGGCCCGCGACCGGTCCGGGTACGCCTGGCGCCGCTTCGCCGACACCGCCGACGCCACCCGCACCACCAGCCCTCGGCCCGACCGTTCCGAGCTGCCCGCTCCAGCGCCAGAGCGAGCACCGCAGCCCAGCGACCCCCGAGTCCGTGCGGCCACCGCGACCTCTCCCGCTCGTCCGCCCAGCGCCATCGCGACCAGCCCCGACCTCGCGTCGACCGGCGCACACCCGGCGTCGGCCGTTGCGCCCCGCCGTAGCCGGTAACCGCCTGCCGCGCTGTCTCACCCACCCGCCCTGCGCTCAGAAGGACTTCCGCATGTCTCCTTCCATTCCTGACACCGCTCGACGCAACAAGCTGGCCCAGCACTCCACGGGCACCGCCTCCCAGCCCAACGGCACGTCCAGGTCGAGCGGTTCCGGCCCCTCCGGTTCGCCGGCGCTGCGGGTTCTCTCGCTCGGCGCCGGGGTTCAATCGAGCAGCCTGTTGATTCTGGCCGCCGAGGGCCGCCTACCCAAGATCGACTTCGCCGTATTCGCCGACACCGGCTGGGAGCCGCGCGCCGTCTACGAACACCTCGACCGAATCGAGAGGGAGATCGCACAGCCCGCCGGGATCCCGATCCTGCGGGTGTCCTCCGGCAACATCAGGAACGACGCGCTCAACCCGAGCCACCGGTTCGCCAGCATGCCCCTCCACGTCCTCAATCGCGACGGCACTGCGGGCATGACCCGTAGGCAGTGCACGGGTGAGTACAAGATCAAGCCGATCAAGAAACAGATCCGAGCGCTGCTTGGCTACCCCTACCCCAAGCGCATCCCCAAGGACGTGTTCGTCGAGCAGTGGATCGGCATCAGCGTCGATGAATTCCACAGGGCCAAGGATGCCGACGTCGCGTACATGCGCAATGTCTTCCCCTTGCTCGATCTCGGTCTGACCAGGACCGATTGCCTGCGGTTGCTGCGCGCTCGGGGTTTTGGATCAACGCCGAAGTCGAGCTGCCTGGGCTGTCCCTACCACGGCAACGCGCAGTGGCGGGCCCTGCGCGACGGCTCGCCGGAGGAGTGGCAGGACGTGGTGGAGTTCGACGCCGCGATCCGGGCGGGCAACGCCCGCGCGAATGCCGACGGACAGCGGCTACTCGGCCAGGCATTTCTGCACCGCTCTCGGGTGCCACTGGACCAGGCCCCGATCGATCACGTCACCGCCCGCGAGTGGGCCCAGCGCCAGGCCGACCTCGACGAAGCGACGGCCGATGTGGAGCTTGCGCTCGAACAGGGCGCTGCGGAGGGCTGCTCGCCCTGGTCCTGCCGTTCCGGCGCGCCGGTCGCCGACGACTTCGACGTCGCCGCGTAGCGCACCGCCTCTTCCCTCTGATCTTTCGTTCTTCTCCGTCAGGAGCATCATGTCCCCGCATACCCCAGTGTTTTCCTCCCTCCGCACCACCGAACGCCTGGCTGACACGCCAGCCGTTCGGCGCGGCGGTCACTGGTGGCTGGTCGCCCCCACCGGCTCGCTGCTCGCCAGCGACCCGGCCTTCACGGACGAACTGGACCGGTTCGCCGCTGATTTGGCCGCCGCCGACCGGGCTGTCGCCGAGCTCCTTGCCGCACGCATTGCCCAGCACGAGGCTCGGCGATGAGGCCGCTGCTCCAAGCCGAGCAGGCGGTCCTCGGCGCCGTACTCCTCGACCCCGGTCAGCTGTCCCGGGTGTCGGAGTGGCTGCGCCCCGGCCACTTCTACCGGCCACACCATGCCGCGCTGTACACCGCACTGCTCAAACTCCACGCCGACGGACACCCCAGTGCCGACCCACAACCGGCCGCACCCGTCGCAGGGGACAGGAAGCCAGGGACGTGGCCCACCACCGCCCCCACGGCGGGCAGTGACCAACGGCTGGCGTGGATGGATGCCGCCATCGCCGAAGCGAACTCCTCCCAGGTCCGGGGCCTGACTGCGGTCTACCTGCATACGCTCATCTCCGCCTGCCCGCGCCCGGAACACGCACCGGTCTACGGGCGGATGGTGCTGGAGGGCGCCATCCACCGTACGGTCGCCGCACACGCCACCCGTCTGCACCAGATGGCCCGCGCCGACGCCGTACGCGGCAGCGCCGAGGACACCCTGCACTACGCCCAGGTCCTCACCGACGTTCTGGGCGATCTCGCCCGGCGCTGGGGCACCGACCCCCGCCCCATGGCGCCGCCCACGCCGCTGCCCCAGCCTGCTGCCGCGAACCAGCCGCCGGTCTCCGAAGAGTTGCTCGCCGACGAGGAGTACCTGCTGGCCGTACTCACCGCGAACCCGGACGCGCTCGGCGAACTGGTGGGCTGGCTGCGGCCTGAGGACTTCGCCAGCCCGGGACACGGCCGGATCTACCGCTGTCTGGGCGCCCTGCACCACCGGGGCGAGCCGGTCGACGAGGTCACCGTCCTATGGGAGGCCCAGCGACGCGGCGCCCTGGCTGACGGCACGCTCACCGCCGAGGACGTCCTGCGCCTGTGCGACTCCAAGTCAGCCGCCGGTATCGCCGACTACCTCGGTGAGCAGGTCGTACGAGCCGCCCTCGTCCGTACCGCCGCCTGCGCGGCCCGGCAGGTGCGGGCGCTCGCCGACGACGAGTCCCTCGCTCCCGGCCGTCTCATCGGCTACGCCCTCCACGCGCTCAGCCCTCTGGAGGACATCCGCCGCCGCTGGCGGGCCGCCTCCGGTGCACCCGAAGCAGCCTCCGCCCCGCCCCCTGCGCCGCAGCCGACGGGCCGCGTTCCCTCATCGCGTACCGATGCCGCCCGCGCTCGCAGTCGGCCGCACCCACCCCCGTCACCCAACACGCACACCAGTGCTCCCACGCCTGTTTCCCCCGTCCGTTCGTCCCGCCGGAGCCCCTCGTGACCCCGATCGTCCCGACCCCGCCCATTCCGACTGCGGCCGACGCCCGCGCAATGTCCGCCCTGGCCAAGGAGTTCACCGCCGCCCGTCGGCGCCTCGACCAGTCACGGCAGACGGGTGACGGCCTGCCCAGTCTCACGGCCACCGCCAACCAGCTGCAGTCTCTCGGCCTGCTCATCAACTACCTCACCGATGAGGTGTTGTTCCGCGTCGCCGAACCGGGCCATCGCACGCCTCAGCAGCGACGGACTGTGGGCATTCTGGCGACCGTCACGGCCTCGGCCGCGCGTGCCGTGGAGTATCTCGCCGGGGCACACGGCCAGTTGGGGTTCCTCCATCAGTACGTGTACGGGCCGACCACGCCCGACCTGGCCGACATGCGGAACTCGGCCGTCGAGGTGATCCACGATCGCCTCGAGGAAGCCAGGGCCTCACTTCAAGATGCCTCTGACGCGCTGAACTTGGAGGCCGACCGATCCGGCGCCCTGGTGTCCCGGGCAGCTGCCGCCCGTGGCCGGACCACCGTGCGCAACGCTCCCACCGCCAGCTCCGTACCCCCGGAAGCTGCGCCACCCCCTCCGGGCACCGGGTCTGCGCACGCGAACGGACGCTGAAGTGCCCGTTCCCACAGCTCCACTGATCGGCAGCCTGTGTTCCGGCTACGGCGGCCTGGATCTCGGTGTCCAAGCTGCCCTCGGCGGCACCCTGGCCTGGCACGCCGAGATCAACGCCGATGCCGCCCGCGTCCTCGCCCGGCACTGGCCCGGCGTGCCGAACCTCGGCGACATCACCGCCGTCGACTGGGCCGCCGTGCCCCGGGTGTGCGTGCTGACGGCGGGCTTCCCCTGTCAAAGACGTCTCGGTCGCCGGTCGCCGCGCCGGACTCGCCGAAGGCACCCGCTCTGGCCTGTGGCACCACATCGTCCACGCCATATCCATCCTCAACCCCTGCTTGGTGGTGATCGAAAACGTCCGCGGACTCCTCTCCTCCTCCGGCGGTCCCCCTGGCGACCTGGAACCCTGCCCGTGGTGTCTGGGAGACACCCCAGGTCAGCTTGTTGTGCGGGCACTCGGTGCCGTACTCGGATCCTTGGCCGACCTCGGGTTCGATGCACGCTGGCGCGTGCTGCGTGCCTCCGACGTCGGCGCACCTCACCGCCGCGAACGGGTCTTCCTCACCTCCTGGCCGGCCCGGCGAACGCCCACTGCTGAAGACCCCGACGAGCAATCTCGGTACCAACGGCGGCTCCCAACACCCGGACAAGCGCAAACAGGGCGGGCACGGCCCGAACCTGGCCGACGAGGTGGAGCATCTGCTCCTGCCGACGCCGAAGGCGTCGGACGGGATCAAGGGCTCGCCGAACCAGCGGCACGGCAACGGCGACCTCACCCTCCCCTCGGCGGCGGCCTCCTTGCTGTCGGCTCGGAGGCCCAACCGCACCAGGGCGTCCGACCAGGGCTTCCGGCGTCCCTCGTCGGCGGAGGTGCTGCCGTTGTGGAGCGATCCGGAGACGGAGCGGCCAGCGTCTGGTGGGGACCGTACGCCGCCGCCATCGCCCGCTGGGAGACGCTCACCCGCCCGGCGCCCCGCCCGACCGATGACCTGGGCCGCCTGAACCCGACGTTCGTGGAGTGGATGCAAGGACTCCCCACCGGCTGGGTGACCGCCACTCCTGGCCTGGGACGCCCCGCCCAGCTCACCGCACTCGGCAACGGTGTCGTCCCGCAACAGGCAGCCCGCGCCCTGGAGTTGCTCGCACCTCCATTTCCTGCCTGCTCACGCTGCTCCGCCCGGTGACCGGGCTCTATCGCAGCTTCCCGGCCGTGCCAAATCCGTCTTCCTGCGGATTCTCAATCCCGGCAGCCACACCGCGCCCGAAAGGAGCCGCATGCGCTCACGCAGACCTCCCTCCATCCCTCGCCACGGGTACGGCCCGCCATCGGCCTGCCCTGCCGCTCTCGCCTCCACATCCAACCCACCACGGAAGGGACGCCCTCCATGAGTGACCCCGCAGCCGACAGCGCCGATGAGCCCATACGCGTACCTGACCACGATCTCGACGACCTCGCCGCAACGCTCGAACGGCTAATCAAGAAAACGGAAGCCCAGGGCTGGGTGCTGGAGCGACTCAAGAGCGAGGGCTCCTACACCCACCCCGCTTCCGATGAGGACAGTCCCGAGCAGGGGGACTGTGAGCTCCAGAGCGAGCCGGACTCGGCGCAGGGAGCAGAGGCGGACTCGGGGAAATCCGCTTCGGTGTTCATCCTGGCCCTGGACAACAACGCGTACGGCATCGAACTCGACGCCCTTGCGGCCTGGGTCAACCACCTCCTGCTGCCTGTCTACGGACGGGAGATCACTACCAGCCGCCCGTGGTGCCACCAGTGGCACGACCACCCCGAGGCTGTCGCTCGGCTGCACGCCCTGTGGCTCGCCTGGCAGCAGTTCACGGACGCCGAGGCCGGACTCGCCGGCCCCTCCATCTGGCACCGCGACCACCTCGACCCAGCCTGGCTGCAGCTGCGCGCTCCGGACGGGCCGTTCGCCGCCTGCACCACCAACCCCAGCCGGCCTCACCACCGGCTCCTGCCCACCCCCGCGCCCGAAGCGACCGAGATGGAACTGGCGGCCTGAGCGTGTCCAATACTCCCAACTTCCGCCTCGACGGCCTCACTCCGGCCGACGACTCCTCCGCCGAAGCCGAAGGCGATGTCGAGCTGTGGGACGACCTCTTCAGCCCATTGGCGGAGCACCACACGCCCGACGGGAAGCAGAGCTTCCTCGTCATCCATGACGGCTCAGCCACCTGGGGCATCCCCGGGGCGCCCCAGTTCATAGCCCTGCACATCAACCGCGACCTCACCGCCCGCACCTTCCGGATCGAGCAAGCCGACCACCCCACCGTGCCGTTCGCCCAGCTGTGGCTGGCAGGCCGCGGCTGCCCGCCGGACGCCATCCAACTCCCGGAAGACCAGCACATCGAGCCCGCCGACGCCCTCACCACTCGCATCGAGCGACAGATCCGCCACTCCGGCACCCGGTACGAGACCAAAGACCACTACACCCACGACGCCGTCCCGTACGAGACCTGGGTCATGGTCCGCGACAGCGACCCCAGCGCCGCCACCCTGCCGGTGAGGATCTTCCTGGAAGAGACGGACCTCGACGCCTTCACCTACACCCTGCGCGAAGGCGCCTTCCGTGACGGCACCAGTGCCAACCAGTGGTTGTTCGACCGCGACACCGCGCTGCCCGAGCCGCCCGAGCACCCCGTCTCGGCCGACCGGCGCACCCGGGCCGCCCTTGCCCGCTCCACCACCGGCCGCCCGGCAACAGCCGCTTCCGTGTCCGCGCCTCCCGCTGGTCCCGCGCCGTCGCCCGGTGCTCCGTCGCACCGCCGAGGAGGCCGCTCGTGAGCCGGGCCAGGTTCGGATTCGCCGCGCACCCCGAAGCCCTCGCCGATCTGCGCGAAGTACCTGACCACATCCGGGATCTGGCGCTGCTGGAACTCCAGCACCTCGTCCACGGCAACGAGCGCGGCGCACCTCTGGTCGGCCGCCTCGCCGGTTGTCACAAGGTCTATGTCGACCCGAAGGCCGAATGGCGACTAGTGATCCAATTCCGCAACGCCCCTGCGGGCAGCCGCCACGACCGGGAGATCTACCTCATCGCGGCCGGGCAGCGCGAGGCGGGAGCCGTCTACCGGGCCGCCACGCAGCGCCTGAACCGAGACGCCGAGACCACGCCCGAAGCCGCTCCGCTCCGCCGCCAGGCCGAGGCCGCCCGCGCTCGCTCCCCGCATCTCCGCAGCGTGCCCGCCATCGGCACCTCTGCGTCCCCGAGCGACGCACCCCGCCCGCGCACTACCGCGGAATCCCCCGCCGTACGAAAGGCCCGCGCATGACTGCCACCCGCGATGATCTAGCCGATCTGCTCACCGAGGTCGCGCAGCAGGTGGGCTCCGTGCTCACCGCGCAGGGCCCAGCCGTCGGCACGTCCGCCCGCCCCTACCTGGCTCCGTTCCTCGGCCCGCTGGCCGCCGCCACTCCGGTCCTGCACTCCCTGTCCGAGCAGCTCGACGCCTACTTCAGCGACCCGCTGCCGAAGACTCCGGCCGGGCTGTTCACCCTCGCCTGCCTGGCCGCCGCCAACGGCCAGCTCAACGAAGCGACGGCGGAGTTCATCAGCGCCATCGAGTCGGTCTGCGACCGCGCCGGAATCAGCCCCGGTCCCAGCGCACAGCCTCCCGCGACCACGGGCACGGACAACGCCGTCGGCACCGGGAACGCGTTCACCACCATCGAATGGGAGGCCATCCAGAAGGCTGCACGCATCGGCGGCCTGGACGTGGGCGAGTTCGTGGCAGTGTCCGCGTCGGCGGTCGCCGCCTCGCTGCTGTTCACGGACCTGTGTCGCGAAATCTTCGAGGGGCTGCTTGCCGATGCCGAGTACGTCCGTACCGGCCCTGACACCGACGCCCCGCTCGGTACCGATGTCGAGAACCTGCCCACGATCGTCCAGCATCTGCTCGATGCCCCCGGCGCTGCCGCATGACCAGCCACCCCACCAGCGCCGAAGTCACCCTGGGTACCCGCCTGCTTGCCGATGCACTCGGCATCGACAGCCCCATTGCTCTGATCGACCGCCACCCTCAAGACACCATCCCGGGCGTACTCGCTCCCCTGGTGGCCCATGCCGCCCTGCTGGTCGATCAGCTTGACCAACGGCTCGTTGAATCCACCGCGACCGCCCTCGAAGACCTACGCCACGTCGCGGCCGGCCAGGACCCCCACGCCGCCGTCGACAACGGGACCCTCAACGCCACCGGCTCAACGATCGCTGTCCTCGCCGCAAGGCGCCGGCAGGAAATCGGGCACCTGGAACGGCTTCTCAAGGTCTACCAACGCCACCTGAACCATTCCGACGGACATACCCACGCTCCCCAGCATGCCGACGCGCTGACACACCAGCAGACGGCCTGCTCCGTCTCCGGGCCGATCCGCGTGTCACCCGCACAGGTCAAGGCGTTGGAGGCGGTTGCCCGAGGCGGCGTCATGCTCCGTGAAAGCAGCCTGGCCCGCGGGACGTTCGTCACCGCTCCGAACGGTGCCCGGATCTCCCGCGCCACCGTGGACGCGCTGCTCTCCAAGAAGCTGGCGGACCGGGACACCGGCACATCCCTGTACCAGGGGCAGCGGCTGAGCCTGACCGCTCAGGGAGAAACGTTTCTGGCCGAATGGCACCGCCGCGCCTCCCCGCGTGCCGAGGCCGCACGCGCCCGTACCACCGCGCCGGCCATCCCCACCGCTCTCGCCGCTACGGACCCGGAAGCCCAGCCCGCCGCTGAGCCCGCGCATCGCCGCTCCCGCTGATCACCCGTGTCCCGCCCCGACCGAAAGGCCCCGTTCAATGACGGACCCCACCACCCTGGACTCTTCACGCCGCCTCATCGAGCGGCAATACGGACGGCCGCTCCAGCAGCTGACGTACGACACCATCCCTCAGCCCGGCCAGGACCACGACCCCGTGCTCTCCGCCGCCGTGAACCTCTACGGCGGATTGCGGGAGACGTCGGCCCGGCTCACCGAGGCCCGGCAGAGGGTACGTCAGCTCCTCGACGAAGGCCACGACAGCACCGTCGACGGCACCACCCGCCTGCTCAACGTCGCCCAGGACATCCACGCCCTCACCACCCGGCACGTCACCGAGGCCCGGGCCCTCGGTGACCTCCTCGGCGCCAACCAGCCCCCGCCGCCCCTGCCCTGCGCAGCGTCCACCGGCATCTGTGCGGCTGACGACCTCGACGAACTACTGCCGCTCGCCCGGCGGATCGCAGCCAGCTCCCCGCACCTGACGCGCGCCACGCTCGGCCCCGCTCTGCGCGCCCACGGCATCCGCGTCAGCAACCAGCGCCTCGGCGCACTCCTGAACCGCCTGCGCACCGAGACCTTCCTCGGCGCCGCTGCCTAGTCCCCCGCCCTGATCACGGAGTCACGACATGAAGTTCTGGCCGACCGACGCCGACCCCGGCCACCTGGAGCAGACCCTCACCCGTCTCTCCCCGCGCTGGACCACCTGGACGCTGCTCACTCTCCAGCGCCACGATCACCTGCGCATATCCGAACTGGGACACGCTCTGCCGTGGATATCGGGCACGGCACTCAGTCAGCAGATGCCCCGCCTGCAGGATCACGGCCTCGTCGACCGGACGGGGCGCGGCCAGTACCAGCTCACCGACGCTGCCCGGCGGTTGGGACCGGTCTACGAAGCCCTCAGCTCCTGGGAGCGCACTCGCTTCCCTGCGGACCAGCCGACCGCCGAAGCCGAGCGGATAGAGACCGCCCTCGCCCGGCTCCGCCCGCGGGACACCACCACCGTGCTCCACTTCCTGGCCCAGCACCCGAGGGCATCGTTCACCGAGTTGCAGCAACGCATCGGGCACCCCGGGTCGGCCTACGCCCGCCTTCAGCGGATGCAGACCGACGCGCTCCTGGCCCGTACGGGCCGCGGCCGGTACGAGCTGACCGAGACCGGTGCCGCCCTCGGACCCGTCTACGAGGCACTGAACACCTGGTCTCCCGGCCGCACCGCCGCCCCGGCTCCGGTGCATATCGCCGCCCCGGTCGTTCAGGAGACGGTCAGCGCCCGCGCCACAGCAGCGCTTCGTCGTACGACGACGGCCGTCCAGGGGCTGTTCTCGCACGCTCCGGCATCCGAATCGGCCGTACCCGCTGCATGGACCGCCGCCTCCCGTCCCCTTCACACGCGGTGAACCGCTCCATGCCGCCGCACAGAGTCCTGTCGGCACCGCCCATCCACGGCAATCGCGCCCCTGCCAGGGCAGAGGCCCCTCCTCGACCGCCTCCGAAAGACGCTCGCCCATGACCTCCGCGCCCCACCATCCACCCGCCCAGGACGACGACCTCCTCGTCGGACCTGTCTACCTCGCCGGCCCCGGCAACTCGGCCCTGATCACCGAACCCCTACGCGCCGCGCCCGGGTGGGCCGAAACCCAGACCCCCTACGGCCGCGTATTCTCCAGCCCCTGCCTGCGCGCCCAGATCGCCGACTTGCCCTCGTCCCGCTACGGCGGCTGGAAGATCTCCTGGTCCCGCGAACCCCTCGCCATCCCGGCCTGGATGGCGACCTTCACCCGCAACACCCCCGCTGAGATCGTCTCCGCTTTCACCACCACCCTCATGCGCGGAGTGGACAACGACCACGAGGACTTCCTCCCCGGCGGCCCCCACTACACCCCCATCGCCCCCGGCGATGTCCTCATCGCCCGCGGCTGGAAGCACGAGGCCAACGCCCTCTACCAGTACCAGCACTCCCCCGACCGACACGCCTACCTCAGCCTGCGCCAGTACGACGCGGACTTCCACGACGAGTTGGAAGGCGCCGTCTCCGCCGAACGAACCATGTACGCCTGCGTCGAGACCGCCAACGGGCCCCGCTGGCACGCAGACTTCACCTCCGCCACCCCGCTGCACTTGATCATCGCCGCCGCCGACGTCCTCTCCAGCCCGGCACCGGTCCAGCGCAACCGGCGCGACCTGCCCGAGCGCAATCTCCCGTACCTCACCACTCGGCCCGCAACGCCCCCGCGTGTCACAGCCGCACGTGCCCGCACAGCTACTCAGCCCCTGGTCACAGCCCCATCGGCGGCACCAGCCGCAACGCCAGTGACCCATCCGGGTGTCGCCAATCCCCGGCGATCTCGGCGCTGACCTCACCAGCCCTCGCACCTCACGGAGCCGCCCATGCTGACCCCCGAGGACGACGCCTACTGGCGGAAGTACCACGTCACGCCTCGGTACCTCGCCGGATCGCTCGGCGCCGACGACGATCCCAGCCTGCAGCCGTTCGTCGACCTGGACTGGCCGCGCCACCACATCGACGACGACCTGGGCAAGGACGTCTTCGTCTCCCCTGACGGGCGTCTGCGGATCGGGTTCTTCGGCGACGACTACATCCTGTGGAACATCGCCGCTTACGAAGACCCCTTCGGCCCCCGTCGCTGGGCCGCGACCTTCAACCAGAACACACCGCCGGAGATCGTCGCTGCCTTCACGACGGCCCTGGCCCGCGACTACGAAGAAGGCAACAACCGCTTCCTGGCACGGCCCCCGGTGCGCTGGGGCGAGCAGACCCAGCCCCTGACCGCGGCGGGCTGGACCCGCGACTGGGGCGCCGAGATCGGCACCGTGGAGATCATCGCCCCGGACAAGCAGGCCGGCATTCTCATCGACGTCCGCTGCCAGGACCCCGAGGACGAGCAATGCCAGCTGTGGTCCGGGCCTCCGGGCTGGGGAACCCGCGCGGAGGCCACCTTCACCACCCGCACCCCCGGGCACCTGATCGCCGCCACCGCCGCCGCCATGGCCGATCCCGCACCCCTCGTCCGCTATGAGCGCAGCATCCCCCGAGGGCTCCGCGACCTTGTCCAGCTCACCCCGGTCGAACCACCGCCTCCCGCAAAGCCAACGCCACTCGACGTTCGCCGCACCGCCGTCTCCCTCGCCGTCGAACGCGCCTTCCACAGCTCGTCAACCAACCCCCGGGCCGTGGCCGCCCGCGCCCGCACCACCCGACCCCACCCCGGCGCCGAGCCGAGTCGTACAGCAGCCCTTGTCCGCCGAGAGCTCCCTCACCGGCCGACACCGCCTCACCCCACGGTCCGCCGCTGACGCCGTGTCGGCGCCTTGCCCTTCCCATCCACCCTCGCCTCGCCCTGGAGTCCTTCCATGCCCCGCTCCACCGCCACGCCCGGCCTGCCCTCGGGCTGGCTGACCCGCTGTTACCTGTTGCGGGCCGCCGACGGCGTGGCCGGCACCACCGTGATGTACGCCGTGCCTCTGATCATCCTCACCACCACCGGCTCGGTAGCCCTGACGGGTCTGGCGTTCCTTCTGGAGTGGCTGCCCCGGTTGCTGACCATGGTCAGCGCGGGACCACTCGTCGACCGGCACCGCCCGGAGCGGGTATTGGCGCACGTCTGCGTGCTGCGCACCCTGGCTGCCGTGGCCACTGGCGCAGTCCTGCTCCTGGGGGACGGCGGCGCGGCAAGCGCGGTGGTGATGGGCTTCGGCGTGCTGTCCGGGATGCTCACCGAGGTCTCCTTCCTTGCGGTGGAGTCGCTCGGTGCGCGGGCCAGTCGGCACGCCACCGACCGTGCGCACCGGATCCAGGCAGTGCTGGTTGGCATCGACCAGTCCGCTCTGCTGGCCGGACCGCTGCTCGGCGGTGTTCTGTTGCTCGCCGGACCCACGGTGCTGCTGGCTGCGCTCGCCGCTCTGTCCCTGTTCGCCGGCGTAGGAGTCCGCGGCCTACCGCCCACTCTTCGGGCAGCGGACAGCCTGCCGCAGGGGTCGTCCACACCATGGGCCGGTCTGCTTGTCGGCTGCCGGGTGATCGCGGCCCAGCCCGCTCTGGGTTGGCTGGTAGCGTCCATGACCACCTGCGGTCTGATCTCCGGCGTCCTCCATGTCAGCGCGCCGATCACACTCACCGCCAGCTTCGAGTTCTCTACGGCGACCGCGGGCACCGTGTGGAGCATCGCCACAGTCCCGTCGCTACTCGCGATCGCCGCCACCCGCCGGGTGATCGACCGACTCGGCCTGTGGGCCACCGGCCTTGCTGGAGCCGCTGCACTGTCGATCGCAGCACTGACCGCCGCCCTGGCCACCTCCGCGCTGCTCTATGGCGTCGCGCTCGCGGTACTGCTGTCGGGCGAGGGCGTGCTGAGCGTGGTGCTACGCACCGCCCGTGCACGCCTCATTCCCCCAACGGTGTTCGCCTCCACCCTGGCCGTCACCCTGCTGGCGATCCTCGCCCCGTTTCCGCTTGCCGGAGCTATCGTCGCGGTCCTGCCCCCGAGCCGGATACCGGCGTTGGTGCTGACGTGCGCACTACTGCAGATCGCAGTGACCGCCGTCGGATTCCGCGGACTGTGGCACCACCGCTCCGCGTACACCCACTCCGACATCTCTCCGAGTTGTGCCCCGTCCCGGGAATCACCGCTCCGAGACGCGGCCTGAGTCGGCCCACGCCGCCGAGCGCGCCGCCTATGACGGATCATGAGGCCCAGCCGTGGCTCAGGGCGAGTCGGCCGGCTCCGTGTGCTCGGCGCTGCTCGGTGATCCACCGCTCAACCTGGTCCACGGATTCCGCGACCGGTCGATGCGTGGTGTCGAGCAGCTGCGTGCGCCATCGGGGATCATCGGCATTCCATCCGGTCCAGCGGTGCCAGACCATCTCAGGCCAGCCGTCTTGGACAATGACGTGGGGCCTGTGACGGGGGTCGAGTGCGTGCTGGCGGTGCCACGCGGCCCAGCCGAGGAAGGCGTCGATCGCCTGGGTGTCCCACCGCCCGGGGTCACGCTCGGCGAGGCGAGCGCGCCGGACCTCGTCGGCTACATCGACCAGGCACACAGCGATGCCATCCAGCCGTGGGGCGGACGGCGCGGCCAGGACTTCGCCCAAGGGGGACTGTCCGGTGAGCAGCAGGTCGATGCCACGGTCCTGGTACTCCAACGCGCGGCGCACGAACATCTCGGTCATGCGATGGCGCCAGTGCCGGTCGGCACCCTCTGGTACACCCAGTTCGTCGAAGTCATGCACAGCGATCTTCCGGAGCCTGTCGGCCACGGCGTAGGCGAGCGTCGTCTTCCCCGAGCAACTGGACCCGGTGAGCTTGAACAACATCGCGCCAGGGTGGCAGCGCCACGACACCTTCCTCGACCGATTTCTTCGAGCTACGTCCCACCGTGTGCTGCTAGGTGCCAGGTGCTCGGCGAGACGGCTCCGCTATGGGCGCCGCACACCGCCACAGCCCGGTCAGGTTCCCGTCCCGCGCCACACCGGATCCGCCACGACAGGCCTTTCGCCCTGCGGATTGGCATCCAGTTCGCCCACGGCAGACGCGAACCACGTGCAACCCGCTTGAGACCACGGCGCGGTCCAAGGGAACGTACGACGGCTTGGAAAAGCCCCAGGTCAACGAAGGGATTCACGCCGTGCTTCACACACCGACCGCGCCCGCGCCCGCGCCCACCATCCTCGACCCCGCCGAATGGCCGATGTACCGCGTCGCCCCGCGCTACCTCGCCGGCCCCGGCGAGGGCGGCGCGGGCACCGTAATCCAGGCCCTGACCGACGCCGGTTGGACCGACGCGACGTGGATGGACAACACGCGCGTGTTCGATCCCAGCCAGCGTCTGGCCCTCGAATTTCTCCCCGAGGCCGAGCCCGTTCCCCGCCTCGAAGGCCAGCGCGTTCTGTGGCGGCTGTGGGCCCGTCGCGACGCCCTGAGCCCTCTGGCCTGGACCGCGCTGTTCACCGACGAAACGCCCGAGGAGGTTCTCCTGCCCGTGATCGGCGCGCTGGCTGCCGACCCGGACGCGGGCCTGGAGAAGTCGCTGCGGTACCCCGCTCGGAGCGAGGCCGATGACTCAGCGGTCGTGGCCCCTCTTGCCGCTGCCGGATGGTCTCCTGATCCGACCGAGCAGCCCCGCACGTATCACGCGCCGCGACTTCAGGCCCGCTTCACACACCAAGTACCCGGCTGTGACGGTCATTCGGACCACGCGCCCGCCCGCTGGCTGGCCACCGCCCGTCTCGACTACGACGCCCCGGCGCAGTGGGCGGCTTCCTTCGACGACACCACCCCGACTGGCATCCTCGCCGCCTTCACCACCGCGCTCGCCGACCCGAACCCCGTCGACCGCTGCGAACTGCCCCGAGGGGCCGAGGCGTATCTCACCCTCACCCCCGCCTGATCCACACCACGCCATCCGGTCGGCCCGGACGTCTCCGGGCCGACCGCTCCTTCCCCCATGCCCCTGCACAAGGAGGAGCTGTCTTGGCCCACCACCGCGCGCCCCTGATAGCCCATCACAAGGACGGGTCGGAGTGCCCGCCGTCCCACAAGCACACGACGTCCGGCAAGCCCCTCCACTCCGACTGCTCCGGCCGCCACCACTTCGAGTCGGTCTGCACGTGCGGTACCTGGAAGCTCTCCGGGGGCGTCAAGACCTACGTCAACGACGAGCGCAAGCGACATCTCGCCACCCACCGCGCCGCCGAGCCCGCCGAGGGCCCGGCCGTGCGGTGCGGGCTCCTGCGCCTCGACGCTGGCTGAGCCTCGCGCCGTTCTCTCTCTCGTCCATGTCCGTTTCCTGTAGGAGGCTTTCCATGTCCCGGCTGCCGACCGTCGGCCAGCTCATCCACCAGCTCCAGACTCTCGACCCCGACCGCCCGGCACTCCTCGCGATCAATCCCGACTGGCCGTTCGCCCATATCATCGGCCGAATCCTCGAAGGTGAGGGCGACAGTGGCCCGGCCGTGTACATCGCCGAGGACGGACAGCACGGCTACCTGCCGCGCTCCGTCGCCGATGCATTGGGGTGGCACGAGGAGAACTGGGACGCCGGCCTCCATCCCGCCGCCGGTGGCGACGACCAGGAGCCGTGGTACCTCGACGGGCAGGACGCCGCGTACGTCGTGACCGAGCTCTTCCACCACCGCCCGGGCTGGACCGCGTACGACACTGATGTCGAGGGCGTATACACCGCCCCCGGCAGCCATCTGACGGTCCGCTGCGCCGACAGCGGCTGGTCCTTCGAAGCCCGCCGTACCCCCGGCGGCGAGGAGGTCTGGCACGCCGACTTCGACGCCGCCGTTCCGCCCACCGCCATCAAGGCGTTCGCCACGGCGCTCCTCGGCCCGGAGCCCACTGTCTGATGCCATCTCATCCCTCGTTCCGGGCGGGCTTCTCAGTCCGCCCGGAACGGGGTCGCCTTCCGGACCGATCTGCTGCTGGAGGAACCCATTTCCAGGTACGTTTCCGCCCGACCGCCCCTCGCCGCTCTGTCGTCACTGACCACTCGCCCGATGCCCGACGGCGTACGCGGCGCCCTCGTCCACCACGTATCCGCCACCCCCGACGGCTCTTTCCAGACCTGCTGGATGGCCGCTGATCACCCCAGCCGCGTACCGCCCGGCAGGATCCTGCTGAGCTGGAACCCCGCGCCCGACAACGGGATGGACGTCACGGCCCACCTCGGCCTGCCCGGCGCCGAGGTCCTGCTGGCCACCTGGCCCCAGCTGGCCTGCGACTGGAGCCCTACAGTCCATCCCACCGTCGTCGAGGTCATGGGCCTGCACTCCGCGCTCACCCTCGCAACCACCGTCCTGGAACTCTTCACTGACTGGCCACGGCTAACACAATGAAGTGGGTCGGCTCTGATCACTTGAAGTCTGATTCTGCGGCTAGGTCAAGCGACGATTCGGGGGCGGGAGAATCTCCGGTTGGGTGTAGACAGCGGCTCAGGACCTTCCGCCCGTCGCCCTCCTCCGCGTCGATGAACCCCAACTCGTCGCATTGCCCGCACTGGGCGATCCGGCGGCGGTCCCGGACTCGGGCGACGATGGCGTGCAGGTCACGGCCTGGCGCGAGAGCAGGCAGCGGCAGGTGCCAAGGGCGGTTGTCGTACTCCGGTACGGGCTGCCGGCGCTCGATCGCGTCGAAGATCTTCCCCTCCAGGGTGGTGACGGCAGCGGAGGACGCCTCGCCCGGACCGAGGCCCTTGCGCTCCTTCCAGGAAGACGCAGAGTCGGCGGCACGCCAAGCAAGGCAGACCATCTGGCCGGTCGTGAACCCTTGCTCGAAGCCCCGTTCGACGAACGTCGCGAGGTCATGCATGCGCGCTGGGGGAACCTCGGGGTAGCGATACTCCGCCACCAACTGCTCGTTGAAATAGGCCACCATGTCGGCCACCTCCATGCGCCTGACCAGCGCGCCCAGGGCCCGCCGGGCCGTTGCAGCAGCCTCTCCGGGCGCCAGTTGCAGGTACTTCCTGACCTTATCGACGACGTCCTGTGCGTGCGTGGTCCCGCCCACCAGCCGCCAGCTCGCCAGCCACAGCGCGTAATAAACCCCACCGTCCCGGTCCCGCCTGGCACCGCCGGCCGGGGCGCTGGGGTGTACGGCGAGGAGACCACGGGCGTACAGCTCCGTGACTGCAGTCAGGTCCTCCTCGGGGAAGCCCGTCCAAGTGCCCGGGCTAAGTTGCTCGAAACTGGGAATCGGCCCCATGGGGTTGGCGTAGGTGTGCTGGAGCATCGCGGTGAGCACGACAACGGCTGCGGCGCCGATGTCCTTCACCTGCGGGTCGGGGTCGGGCTCCCGTTCGTCCTCCTCTCGCCGAAAGTCGGCAATCTGCTGTGCCAGCAGCCGCTGCTCGTGCTCTGCCCGCTGCTGGGCTTCCTCCTGCTCGACGCGGAGAGCCTCGTTCTGTCGCTTGAGTTCCTCGGCCTGGACTTTCCGGCACGGCGGGCAGCGGAAGCCAGCCGGTTTGCGGTCGAGTTGCGGCCCCGTGAGGAGGCGCGCCTCCCGCCGCGTAGTTACCTGGGTAGGCTCCCCGCACACCGAGCAAACGTGGGCGAGCAGGAG
Organism: Streptomyces tailanensis; assembly: GCF_008386495.1. Classification (GTDB taxonomy): domain Bacteria; phylum Actinomycetota; class Actinomycetes; order Streptomycetales; family Streptomycetaceae; genus Streptomyces; species Streptomyces tailanensis. The sequence goes on from NZ_VTHJ01000027.1 coordinate 73,877, forward strand.
GACGTGCGAGACCTTAGCGACTGCGGCCTCGACCCGGGTGGCATCACCGAGTTCGCCGATATGGTGCGCCCAGCCCCCTTCCTCGTTCAGTGCCCAGTACCGCTGGCACAGCTCACGGGCCTTCGTCGACGACGCTTGCTTCAGCGCGAGACGCAACCGGGGGCGGGAGCTGTCGGGGAGGTCTGCGAAAACGAGTTGCGGCGTCTTCACGCGTTTTCCGCCAGCTGCTTCTCGCTCCCGGCGGCGCCCGCGTTTGCCCATGGTGGTGATCTCCAGACTTGAGACTCGACTGGCCCCGATAGTGCGCCGGGGCAAGAGTCGGACGATCTGCACCATATGGACAGAAAGGGCGGGAGTGGTTGAGCAGAAAGGTATCTTCATCCTCCTCCGATCGGATGATTCCGCGGCAAGGCCCGGGTTTGACGCGTTGACTTGGCCGCCGGTTTTCTCCGGCGGACAGCCCTGGGTGGAGGCGGAGGTCCGGCCAGCAGGTGCCGGATTGGTGGGCTGCGCGCCGGAACGGTGGGGACTACAGGCGTTTGCAGGGCATGGGAATGACTTCGCGAGCACGGTCAGCCGCTCGTAGGCACCGGGCGCAGGCGGTGGAGCGGTGATCCGGCCGCCTGGCCGCCGTCATTTCGAGGGGGAGGGGCCTCGAACTTCTCGGTGGTGCCGATCCAGATGTCGGCCCTGCTTGATGATGCATTCGCCATACCTTGTTGACCTGCGGTAGTTCCGCGCTGGACTGATAAGAGTGTCGTTGAAGGACGTTGGCTCCCCGCAGCGGCGAGGGCTGGTGTGTTGCCGCGGGCACGTTGGCCCAGTGCACTCTTTCCGGTGATCTTCGCGAGCGGCCGGAACCGTTCCCCCCGGGAGCACGCAGGACCGAGCGCCGCAGGCTGCGCGGCACCGCCCCGTCACTGTCGCTCTCCGGACGAGCGCCAGCCATGGTTACGCGGGCGCGCGGAGCACCACCCCTTGCGTCATGGTTGCCGGGTGGATGCGGAACAAGACTCTTCGTACCGGATTCCCCCGCGTCGTCCCCCGCTGGTGGCCGAGCTGCACCGGAAACTGCCCAGCGTGGACGACCGGATCAATTGGCTTTCCGTACCCGCGGACCCGACCGAGTACGAACAGGTCGCTGACAGCCTTCACTCCTTGTTCGTCACGGCGCGGAACCTGGCTCCTGACCGCAACGCCACGGGATGCACGCGTCACCCCAACGGTCCGATCGACACCGAGGCCCCCGAGGGCTGGGGACGCTGCCTGTTCTGCAACAGCAACCGACGCATCGGTCACCCCGGCGTCAAGGCCGCTCCGGAGATCCAGCGAAGCATGTGGGCTATCCCCGAACCCCCTTACAGCCACCGTGCGTTGACAGGAACCATGAAGAAGCTCAACGAGGCCGTGATGGAGCTTGGTCTCCGGTCTCCCGACCGGGACTTCGAGCACGTTGCCGATCTCGCTCACTCCGCTTTTTTCATCGCCCGTGAGCTCTCCCGGCCGCGCAGCCGCTCCGGCTGTCCGCGGCATACGGGCGCGCCCATCGACAGCGACGCGCCCGGAGGGCCTCAGTGCCTGTTCTGCCTCGGTCGGCAGCGGCATGCTCTCCAGGGCGAGCCGAAAGTGAACATCCGCCCCAGCCGTCCGGTTCCCTCCATCCGGCGGCCACGCATCTGGCCCGCCCGCCCCGCAGACGACGCCTGATCGAGCGCCCGCCGCTCAGCCCCATCCGCGACACAGCGGCGTTCCAGGGGATCGTGCCCCACTGAAGGCGCGGCTCGAGAAAGGTCCAGCCCCGTGTCCGACACATAACCTGGGCTCGGCGAGGAGTGCATCGAATCGAGGGGAGTCCGAGGTCACCGCCGCGGGGACGGCCTCCTTCGGCTGCAGGCCCGGAGAGAGCCTCCGGCTCGCCGGAGGAATGGACGCGGCATCCCCGCTACGTCCGCCAGTTCGCAGCCCGCCGGTGCGAGCGCAGCCTGCCCGCCGGAGTCCGCGCCGTCCGCTGGGTTTGAGTCGACCGCGGCTCGTCAGCCTGGCGACTCAGGCTCGCGATCCATCTCTTCGAGCAGGGCTCCGTGTTTCCTGGCGCGGCTTTCGCGAGTGCGCGAAAGCATCAGGCTCGGGTGATCGTTTGGGGCGCTGGGGGGTATCCAGTGATCAGGTATGAGTACCCGTGGCCCAGAAGCGAGGTCCCGCAGGTCCGGCGGCACGTTATCGTCTGGCGAGGTCACGCAAGGGGTAGTAGGGAGCGAAACGTGCGCGGTGCAGGGCGGCTGCCGTTGCCGATAGCGGCGGACAGCGGGCGCTGGGTGAGTGTGGCGGCGGAGCGGACCGTTCTCGGCGTGGTCCACAACATCACATCCGCGACACGGCTGCTCGACCTGCTCACCGTGTTCGAGGGCGACCGGCGTGTCCAGACGGTGTTCACCTGTACTGAATCGTCAGCTCTGGACGAGGGGACCCTTGAATTCTTCACTTCCCGGGGAATGCTGCACATACCGTGGGAAGAAGCAACTGTTCACAAATTCGATATGGCGATTGCTACAAGCCGTGGCGGCGACCTTCACAACTTGCGAACTCCATTGATCGGCGCACCGCATGGCGCCGGTTATAATAAACTATTGAAGCGGGAAGCGGGAAGCGGGAAGCGGGAAGCGGGAAGCGGGAAGCGGGAAGCGGGAAGCGGGAAGCGGGAAGCCTTTGGCTTGTCGCCGGAATGGTTGACGCATGAAGGGCGGGTTGTTCCGTCGGCGATCATTCTCTCTCATGATGAGCAACGCGAGCGTCTCGCTGTTAGTTGCCCCGAAGCTGTCCCCGTGAGCGTGGTGGCGGGAGACCCCTGCTTCGATCAGCTGCAGGTGAGCGCTCCATTCCGAGAGAACTACCGGCGGGCTCTGGGTATCCGTCCGGACCAGAAGCTCATTGTGGTCTCGTCGACGTGGGGGCGCGGGTCGATTCTGGCATCGGACGAAAGTGATACGGATGTGCTTCGCCGTGTCCTGGCGGAGCTACCGGCCGATGAATACCGTGCTCTGGCGGCCGTCCATTGTAATGCCTGGTACGGCCATGGCGCCTGGCAGTTGCAGAACTGGTTGGCACCGCTTACGGAACATGGGCTACTGCTTCCGGTGCCGGACACGGAAATCTGGAAAGCCGCCCTTCTGGCAGCGGATGGGATTCTCGGCGACCATGGCTCTTTGACGATGTACGGAATCGCATTGGGAATCCCCGCCATTTTGGGTTCTTTCGCGGAATCGAAGGTGGCCCCTCAGTCCCCCATGGCTCGTCTCGGCAAGATACTTCCCCGGTTTTCTGCTCACCGGCCTTTCCTGCCGCAGATCGAGGAAGCAGCCGCAGTCCAGCAGGACAGCGCCGAACTGCGCCAGTTGCGTGCGACTGTGACGTCACGGCCTGGGGAATCGGCCGTCCTGCTGCGGCGCCTGTTCTATGAATGGCTTGAACTTCCCGAGCCCGTGACACCCGCCAGGTCGCGATTGGTGCCGGTTCCCTCCACCGTGCCGGTGGGGTACTCCTCCCCCGTCCAGCGGCCGGTGTACGTGTCCGTCGCCTCCGAAGAGGGCTGGGCCACGGTGCGGCGCTATCCCGCGCCCCTGCAGCGCCGCACCATGGAACGGCATCTGTCGGGAGCCCATCTGGTGGCTGACATCGACGATCCGGACGCCGGCTGGCCCCGCTCGGCGGACGTACTGCTTCTGCCGCTCGGCCGACCGCGTCACGTCGCCGGGATGGTGAGCTGGGAGGACATCGCCGCCCTCTACCCCGGGTGTGCCCTGCTCGCCCTCGAAGAACCCGAGGGCGGCTGCCTGGCGTTGCCGCGGGACGGCGTGCGCCTGCGCGCCCGCTGGGATGGCAGGCGCCCCTCGTGGGCGTCGGCCGCCATCGCGGCCTCGGTGGTCCACGACCACGCGATGTCCGCCGTAGGCGGCCCCGGCCCGTTGTCCGTTCAGGTGGCGATCGGGGCAGAGGCCGAGACCGGCCTACTCATCATCTCCGCCCTGTGAGCCGTCCTCGTCACTGGCCCCCGAGGAATCCGCGAGGCGCTGGTCCGCCTCCTGGGCCCGAAGGCTGTTCGCCTTGCGGAACAGATTGCCCGCTGTGACCCAGTCCAGCGTCGCCCGTGCGTGGTCGCCCTGCGCACTCAGCAGATCCCCCCTGAGCAGGAGGATGCCGGCCCGCTGGTAGGGTGGGCCGTTCACGGTCATGATCTCGATCGCCTCGTCGAGCGCCCGCACCGCCTCGCCCGGCTGCCCGGCAGCGCGCCGGTCCTCCGCGTACCGGGTCAGGGCACGAGCCTCGTTGTAGGGGTCAGGCACCGGCAGGTCCGCGAACTGTTCTTGGGCGGAGCGCAGTTCCCGGGCCGCTTCGTCATGACGTCGCAGGTCGGTGCAGGCCACTCCCCGGTGGAGGGCGAACAGGGCTCGGCCACGCTTGTGGTCGATGCCATTCAAGGCGTCCAGCCCCAACTCGTAGTACTCCAGGGCGACGGCAGGATTGCCCAGCTTGCGTTCCAGCAGGCCGAGGCCCTCCAGCGCGCTGGACTCCGTTCGCCGCTGTCCTTCGGTGGCGTTGCCGTCGGCCGGGCGTACGAGTTCAAGCGCGCGCTCGAAGTGCTCGCGGGCGGTCTGCGGGTCACCCTGGCGCGTGCTCCACCGCTCGAGATGAGCGAAGCCGAGTTCGAAGTGCATGCGGGCGATGGCCATCTGGTCACGGCATTCGTAGGCCGATTTGAGTGCCAGTTCGTGCGTGGTGATCCAGGGACTGTGCAGGCCGCATTTGAGGTAGAACGTGTGCAGCCCCTGGACCAGCCGCCAGGTCTGGTCATGCCGGCCCTTCTCGTGAGCCCGGCGTACCACGTTCTCCAGGCTCTCGCGGCGTCGCTCCAGACTCGCGATCACCCCTGGTGCGTCAACGCTCCCCGTGGGTACGTACGCCGCGTACGTGCCCGCCGGATCATGCCGGTAGCGGGAGGACAGAGCCGCCTCCGCGCGTTCGACGAACTCCAGGTAGTGCGCGATGATCCGGTCCAGTACCGCTTCACGGGCCTCGGCCGGTTCGTCGGCGAGAGCGCACGCGAGCGCGTGGTCGTGGATGAGGTGGTGACGCACCCGGTAGCCGCCGTCCTCGGCCGGCTCTATCAGGTTCGCGGCGATGAGCTGTCGAAGGGCCTTGTTCCGGGCTGCGGTGTCCATGTCCGGGAGCATGGCCCGTACGACGTCCGCCTCGAAGGTTCCTGCGGGGTGGAGGCCGATACAACGGTAGAGACGCGCGGCATCCGGGGCGAGACCGCGATAACCAGGGTCCAGAGCGGCGGAGATCTCGTCATCCATGTTGAGCGCTTCCAGTCTGGTCGTGCGGTCGGACAGTTCTGCCGCCAGCTCACGCATCCTGCCGGCATGGCCGAGCGCCAGCTGCGCTCCGGCGATACACAGAGCGAGGGGAAGATCCCCACACCCGTCGGCGATCAGGTCCAGTTCCTTCTCGTACGCCGTCGCGTCGCCTCTGATCCTGCCGACGTTGACGAGCAGCTTCCGGCTGTGCACCCGGCCCAGCGGCTTCATCTCGAAGGGCTCCGCGCCGACTCTGCGGACCAGTTGGGGCAGGCGGGAGTGGCTGGTAATGAGAGCCACGCTGCCTGGAGTGCCTGGCAACAGCGGTTCGACCTGAGAAGCGACCGCGACATCCTCGAGCAGCACGACGATCGGACCACGCGCAGCAATCCTGCGGAAGTACCGCGACCGTTCTCCAGGGTCAGCAGGCACGTCTCCCGCCGGGATCCCCAGCTCACGGAACCAGCGCTCCAGGATCGCCGAGGGCTCCGGCAGGTTTCCCCAGGGATCTCTGCCCAGCGACGCTTCGAGTTGAGGTCCCGTCAGTTCGTCCCGGTGTATGCGCAGCCACTCACGCGCGACGGCAGACGTCCCACTACCCGGCACGCCCTGCATATACATCGTGGCGGCAACCCCGGCGGCCTGGCCTTTTGCCCACACGGCGTCCATTCGCCGTAGCAGGCTAGTGTTGTTCTCGTAGTGGTCCATCGGCCACAGAGCGATTCGGGGCAACGGCGCCGAGTCGCTCGGAAGGGCCTGTCGTGGGGCCGCCGGGCCCCCGTCGTAGTAGTGGTTGTACACATTCGACACGTGCGTATGACCGCCCACCACCACGGTGCCGTTGGTGACAACGTTCCTCACCTCGGTGTGCAGGTCCCTCAACTCGCCCGCCAGAGACGGCTGCTCCTCCAGCAGCTGGCGCAGTTCGCTGCGCAGCAGCGCCTCGATCTTCGGCACCAGTTCCGCCACACGGGCCTCGTCGCCCCGGTCACGGGCCAGGATCAGATCGCTACGCTGCTCCTCCAGTTCACTGAGGAAGGAGTCCTCCCTTTCCTGCCCGCCCCGCCTGAAAAATGCCCCCACCCGAGCCTTGAACGTGGCATATGCGTCGGTACCGATCGCCCCTACCGCTGCCGACACAAAGGACGTAGCCAGCCACGCCAACTCCGCTTCCACGCAACCCCCTTGAACGGCCCGAACCCGGCTCGCTCCACACTATCGGCTTCCGATCAGCGTGCAGCAGAGGTTGCCCGGTCAACCGCACACCGCTTTAGCGAACGAGCAGCCCGAGGACCTGCGCCGACTACCCACGGCACAATCGCTCAAGGCGTTCACGGCGCGGTTCAGACCCAGTAGGCGCCGCGCAGCTCCCCTCCGAACCCCGCAGCCTGAATGGCTGTCTGCGGGCTGTCGTACACCTCGCCGCCGGGGCCGGCCATTGCCTCGAAGTCAGCGCGGCCCAGCTCGCGCTCGACCCACTGGTGGGCGCAGCGGCAGCGGATGCTGACCTGGTTGCGGTCGCAGATGAGCAGCCAGTCTCGGCGAGCTCCGCAGGCCGGGCACATTTGGATGATGCCGGTGATCGTCAGCTCTCCGGGGTGGGTGGTGCACTGCACCCGGAATTCGCCGTCGTGCGGTTGCGTCTCCTGCTGGAGCCGCAGGATCGGGTCGTCGGCGGATGCCAGCGTCGGCGTCAGCGCGTTGGTTCTCGTACGTACGGCGTCGTCGTGCAGCACCAGCATCAGCTCCCTCATCATCCTCTCCAGCCATAACAGGGCAGGCTGCCCGTGTCCAGCATGTTGAGCTGCGGCTCAGCGCCTCGGCCTGCGCGAGCGAGGTTCCGCCGACGCAACGTGATCAGGGCGCGTGTCGGTAGGCGCAGGGGCAGTACGTGCCCCGGTGCGGCTGGCCATACTGCTCTTGTTGTGCTTGGCAGTGCCCGCGGTGCGCCGGCGCGGGGTGTCGGCGGTGGCGGGGAGTTTGCCCAGGCGTCGCATTCGCCAGACGAGTACGTCGATGACGCTGTCGGCGGTGTTCAGCTCTCGCCACTCGATGGCTTCCTTCAGCAGTGCGGCCGGGTCGTGTCCGGCGCGTTCGGCCTGGTCGAGTGTGGCGGCCAGGGCGTCCCAGCCGGGCTCGCCGCCGAGGTGGTGATTGGGCAGGGCGGCGTTGATGGTGTCGGCGTGGCGCTGGCGGATGGGCTGCGAGAGACGGCGGCCCTGCTCGCGCATCGCGCGTATCGGGGTGCGGGCGGCGGCGCGGTAGGCGGCGCGCAGGTGGTGGGCGGCCTGGGCGGAGGCGGCGGCCTGTTGGGCGTGGCCTCGGGCGGAGTGCCAGCGGGCGGCGGCGATGGCGAGCAGGACGAGGGTAGACAGGACCATGGCGGTGGCGCCGCCGTCTTCGCCTCGGCCGAGGGCGTCTCCGGCGCGGACGATGCCCCGGGCGGCGGCGCGTACGGCGCGGTTGTCGGCGCGTTCGGCGCGGATGTGGGAACGGGTAGCGCGTTCGAAGGCACGGACGGCCTCACGGAGTTCACCGCGGGTGGCGGCAGGTGAGGTCTGGGCGAGGGCGTCGAGGAGTTCGCCGGCGCCGACGAGCTGGACGGCAGCTTCTTCGTCGTCGTCCTGGCCGAGGGCGGTGGTGGCGCGTTCGGCGATAAGTGCGGCTCGGCGACGAGCCTGCGAGGGCTGCGACCGGCTGAAGGACGGCGTGTCCAGGTGGGCGGAGCGCGCTTCGTCGTCGGACTCGTGGTCCTGGTCGACGGGTCCAGCGGCAAGACGCTTGCGGATCTTGGGGAGGGAGAGGTCCGGGGCGAGCTTGGAGCCGGGGAACCAGACGGGTTGGCCATCGCGGTTGCGGTCACCGGGCAGGGCGACGGTGTAGCCGAGGATGTCGCCGGACGGGGCGATTCGCTTGTTGACGCGCAGTCCGGCTTCGGTCAGGCGGGTGAAGAACTCCGCTTCGTCGGCGGCCCCGGCGACCGCCTGACGGACCGTCTCGCGCAGGATCTCGCGCGGGGTGCGGTCGTGGCCGGTGCGCTCGGCCTTGAAGCGTTCGGCGCTGGTGGGGTTCTGGGCGGCGGTGCCGTCACCGGCGTTGAGTTCGCGCAGGCCCCATTCCTTCTCGATGCGGCGGCACTCGGCCTGCGAGCGCTTGTAGTCGTACGCGTTGCGGGGCTGGCGCAGGTCGCCCCGCACGATGGTGGCGAGTATGTGGATGTGGTCGTCGGCGTGGCGTACGGCCACCCACCGGCACCCGTCCGGATCTCCCTCTTCCGCGATGCCGGTGGCGTGGACGACGCGGCGGGCGACCTCGCCCCATTCGGCGTCGGTGAGGTAACGGTCACCCGGGTCGGTGCGTACTGAGCAGTGCCATACGTGTTGCTTGGGGGCACGGTCGCCGAGTTGATTGACACGCAGGTCCAGGACGCGGGTCAGGTCGGTGAGGGTGGCGTCGGGGTCGCGGCCGGGGTCGGGGGCGAAGCCGTCGAAGGAGGCGACCTGGTGCGGGTCGATGTGTTCGTCGCGTTTACCGGGGCCGTAGAGGTAGGCGAGCAGTCCGTACGTGCGTGAGCCCCGACTGATGTCCGGGACCATCTACACGAGCTTTCGTACGAGTTCGTGCGCGGCGGCGTCGACCAGGGCGAGGGTGCGGACCAATGTCTTGAGGGCGTGGTCGAGTTGGCCGGGGCGGGGTTGACCGCCGGCGTTGAAGATGTAGGCGATCTGGTTGATGTTGTTGCCGACACGGGAGATCTGGGCGCGGAGCGTGGCCAGCTCGTCGATGGCGGCGTCGAGCTGGTCGTTGGAGTCGAGCGGGGTGGCGGAACCGCGGGCGGCGGTCAGCCCGGCGGTGGCGAGGAAGCCGGAGGGGTAGACGCGCCTGCGGGCAGCGGCGGCAGTGATTTCGGCTTTCTCTTCGGCGGTGAAACGGACGGCGATCACGTCTTCGCGGTGCGTGGGCTGGTAGGCGCGGCGGCGTGGACGGCGCTCGGGAAGCGCGACATCGCTTGCGCTCGGGACAGGGTCGGCAACGCGTTCTTCGGCTTCCCCTTCTCCCTGCGGCGCCCCCTGGTGCCGCAGGTCCGGTTGGTTCCCGTGCGCCCCCGCTCGGGAACCAACCGGACCTCCCTCGCCCTCCTGGGCGAGGGCATGCGCCGTGGATATCCCATTGGGATATCCACGGCAACAGCTTGCTCGGCCGGTGGCCGTCGGAGCCTCCGGCTCCGCTGAGGAGGTGGTGTCCGCCGAGTCGGCGGTCGTCATCGGCTCGACTGCGGGCTGTGGCGGCGGACATCGCGCAGGATGTCGGCGACGTAGTCCAACGCCAGGACCGGATGGTGCAGGGTCCGCGGCTGCGAATCAGGCGTACGGTGCACGATCCAGTCCCCGTCGGGCCCGGCTTCGACGCGGTGCAGGTGCCCTCGGCGGTGCAGAACGGTCAGCCAGGCGTCGGCTTCGGCGGCAGTGGCGGGCGTGGTGCGCATGAGCGGCATCTCCGGGTGCGGAAGGAAGTCTGGGTGTGGGCGCGGGGCGGGTGACCTGACCGTGGAGTCGGTGGGACCACGCGCCCCGCGCAGGGGGGCCGGTCAGGCAGCGCGGTCGCCGGTGGGCTGTCCGGGGTCGTCCCGGAGAGTGCGCATCAGCTCGGTCAGCCGGTCGTTGGACAGCGGCAGCCCCTGTCCGCGGATGGCCTCGGCGACCACCGCGCGGGTGGTTCGGCCGGTCTCGGTGACCGCCCTCCGAGCGATGGGGAGCAGTTGATCGGTGACCGGATCGGTCACCGGGTCACAGCCGGACGGAGGCTGCGGACGAGTGACCGGCTTGGCGTCCGTGCTCGGGGTCACCGGTCGGTCACCCGTCGGGCGAGCGTCCCCGGCCGCTCTGGTTCCGGCATGTCCGCCCTGGTCACCGACCTGGAGGGGTGTCCGGGTGGCCCGGGAGACTGCCCCAGACACTGGCTCGGTGACCGACTCGGTCGCGGGGTTGGTCGGCTGACCCGGGATGTCCTGACCGGTTGGTGTCCGGGTGTCCTGGCCGGGCTTGTCCGAGGTGACCGGCTCGCGGTCGGTGACGTGTCCGGATGTCCCGGTCAGTGCAACATGCTGGTGACCGGCGGTGACCTGACCGGCGGTTGAAGGCTGCGGGTGTCCGGTGGTTGCCGGTCGCTCGACCCCGATCCTCCGGTCGGCGGAGTGGCCGTCGGCGGCCGGGTGTCCGAGGGGAGCGGAGGCAGTCTCCTCGGTGACCCGGCGGGCGATGAGGATGTACAGGTGGACCGCTCCTGCCAGGGCGAGCGGGGCGAGGGTGGACAGGATGCCGACCGTGGTGTCGCCGAGCTTCAGCCTGCCGGAGGTGATGCGTTCTTCGTTGAGGCGGACGGCGTGCAGGGCGTTGGCCCAGATGCTGGCGGCGGTCGCGGTGCCGAAGAGCGTCCATACGTATGCGCGGGCTCCGAGCGGTGCGGCGCGCAGGACCACCAGGGCGCGTACCCCGTAGGCGATGAACCCGTCGATCACGAGCGGGAAGAGGTAGGTGAGGAGACCGCGGACGTGGATGGCGACGGCCATCTGCTGGAGGGCGTCGTACGACAGCGCGCTGCCTGCCGCGCCCAGGGCCACGATGGCGGCGCGGTCCCACCCGGTCATGCGCGCCGGCATCGGCACGGCGGTGGTCATGCCGCCGCCCGGAGGTCGTCGCGTGACACCGTGGTCTTCTTCTTCGGCCGCCCACGCTTCTTGGGCTTCCCCGTGGCGGCGTTGCGGTTTTCGAGACGGCGGCGGGTGCGTCGATAGAGCTTGTCGGCGTGTTCCTCGGTGATCTTCAGCATCCAGGCGAGGCGGCTGGCGGGGATGCCGTTACGGAAGGCGGCCAGGGCGGCGGCCTCGCGTTCCCGGGTGGTGAGGTGGATGTCGCGTCCGGCGAGTACGGCGTTGACGCGGGCGTAGTCCAGGCGGTGCGGCAGCTTCTTGTGCAGGGGCTCGCGTTCCTCTTCGGTCAGGCCGCCCCGGATGCCCTCGCGGTCCCGGTTCTCCAGGGCTACGTCCAGGCAGGTGCGGCGGACCGGGCACTGGGCGCACAGCGCCTTGGCATCAGCGATCTTGTCGAGGTCGTCCGGCTCGGGGAAGAACAACTCGGGGTCGACTGGGTGGTGCTCGGTGGATCGGCAGGCGGCGCGGTTCTGCCACGTGTGGTCGCCCAGCGTGCGGAAGTGGGCAGGGGTCGTCGAGGTCTTGGGCATGCGCGGGGTGTCTCCGATCGCCCTCCGCGCGCCCGGTGGGGCGTCGGCGGGGGATGGTGCGTGGTCGGGGAGGTGATGGGGAGCGAGGAGCCGGTGGGATGGCCTGGTGGCGATCAGGCGGCAGGGCCTCGTCTGCGGTCGGCGCCGGTCAGCACGATGCGCTCGGTCATCTCCGCCAGCCGGGAGGCGACCCGGTCGCCGACGGCCTGGCGCAGGTCACGGATGGCCAGGTTGGTGGTGATCAGAGTCGGCAGCATCTGGTTGTAGCGGTGGTTGACCAGCCGGTACGTGATCTCCTCGGTCCACTCCGAGGTCTTGGACGCGCCGAGGTCGTCCAAGAGCAGCAGCGGGCAGCGGAACAGAGCGAGCAGCTCCCGCTCCGTGTCGACGCCGGCCCGGGGGCGCAGGCTCGCGTACATGTCAGCGGCGGTGGTGGCGTGCCAGCGCACTCCGATCTCGGCCCCCACGAGGCTGCGGATGGCGCCGTACGCCAGGTGTGTCTTGCCGGTGCCGGTGGTGCCGACGAGCAGGAGCGACGGGCCGGTGCGTACCTGGCGGCGAGCGCCCTTGCTGGGAGCGACCGCCTCCGAGGCGACGTTGCGGACCCACGCCTCGATCTGTGGGTGGTCGCCAATCGCGCTGCGGTAGCGCAGCGGGATCCGGGCCTCGGCCGCCTCCAGCGCGGCGATGGGCTCGGGGGTGTCGTGCACCACGGCGGTGGCGGGGTCGACGCCCCGGGCTGCCAGGATCCGGGCGATGCGGGCCATGGTGCCCTCGCCGCCGAGCCGCTGAGGTTCGCGGTTGCGGTCGCGCATCACAGCTCCTCGGCGTAGGCGGCGGCAGCGTCGACCGGGTTGGTCCACGCCGTGTGACCGGGCACGGTAGGCCGGTTTTCCGGCCGCACCAAACGACCGCCCCCTGCGTTCATCGCCTCGTTCACCAGGCTCGGCAGGGTCGAGGGATGCATCGGCTTGGCCCGGAAGCGCTCCAGCCCCGCCCGGACGTGCTGCGGGTCGATGCCCTCGTCGAGCAGTTCGCGGACCTTCCGCCCGAGGTGTCCGAGCACGTCGTTCGGCGGGCGTTCAGCACAGGCGGCGGCGTACTCGCTGATCAGGGCTCGCGCCGATGGTGATGGTGCGGGCGCTGTGCGCCCCGAAGGATTAGAAGATCCAGGATCCAAGATCCTAGATCCAGGCGCCGAGGGCTTCCCGAGGCTTCGGGGAAGGTTCGGGGAAGCCTCCGCGAATGCCGCTTGACCTGCCGTTTCACGATTGCCGTGGGCAGGGTTGTCGACGGCTTCGTCCTGGGTGTCCGGCTGGCCATCGCCGCCCTTGGGACCGTGGTCGGGACGCGCTGGAGCGGACGGTGCGGCGGTGTGGGCGGGCCGATCGAGGGTTCGGGGAGAGTTCGGCGAGACTTCGGGGAGGGTTCGGGTAGGGCTCGGCGGCACCTCACCGGGCTTGGCCGAGGCAGCGGTGCAGACTCCCTTGCATGCCCCGCAACGGTCGGCGGTGTGATGGACCGAGCAAGAGGGCAGCCGGGACTGTGAGGGCTTGTCGATCTTCTGGTGCTCACCCCACGTGGCCACGTGCAGATACCGGCGGCCGTCGCAGCCGGTGTACCGGCAGATCAGCCCGGCGTCGGCGAGCTGCTGGAGGTCGTCCTCGGCGTGGACAGCGGTGTGCTCGGCGCGCAGCGGCCACAGCAGACCGTTGATGATCGCCGCGTTGTCGCGGAAGCGCCCCTGGTCGTCGGCCTGGGTCAGCAGGCCGAAGAACGTCCGCTCGGCGTTCACGCTCACCTCGGCGAGCGACTCGGAGACGAATGCCTCCGGCTTGATGGTGCGGATCCTCGCCACGTCAGCGCCCCCGGCCTGTGGCAGCCACGACCGCCCGGGTCAGGCGGGCGGTGGCGACGTCGAAGTCGTACACGTCGCCCCAGGGGACATCCGGGTACGTCCGGATGATCCAGCGGGCGATGATGACCACCTGGGTGCGATTCAGGGGGATCGGCTTCCCCGCCGTGTTGTAGGCGCGGGCGTGGGGGTGCGGCCACGCCTGGGTGGGGTCGTGCAGGGTCACCCGGAGGGTGGCGGCCCCGGGGATCATGTCGGCCAGTAGGTCAGCCAGGCGACGGTGGCGGTCGTCAGGCTCCGTGCCGTTCCGGCTTCCGCTCCGGTGCTCGGGCATGCGAGTATCCTTCGCTGGTAGTGAGCGGCCCGGCTGTCTCTCGTGGAAAAGGTCCAGCTGAACCGCTTGGTAGTGAATCCGCACCCCGCTTGGGGGCGGCCTGTCGGCGCCTGGGAGTTCCCGCTCCTGGGCGCCGGTGCAGTTTTCCGGACTTACCCGGCCCGGTCGGTCTGCCCGTCTCGTATACGCGCCTCCTTCTTGCTGTCGCTCCCTGGGCGGGCTACCCGGCGAGCGACGACGAACATATGCACAGGTCTCGCCAAGATCCAGACCTATCTCGGCGAGGGGCGGCCGAACCGTTGTCCGCAGCAGGAGGCCGGCGCCCGAGGGGTGTGAATTCTCGGGCGCCGATTGCTCCAGGAACACTCCGCACCTGAGACAGCGCAGGCTCCCCCTCGACCTCCCACCCACCCCGGAGGTGTCACAGAGAGGCCGAAGGCGAAGATCGAGTAAGCGTGCGCAACCCCCCGTCTTTCGCTAGGCTGAAGCTATTCCGGCTCAACGAAAAAGTCAACGCACCGATGTTCCTTCGGTTTGACGAAAAACAGGGGTGAGATGTCTGCTCGTCACTTCGACCGACACCGTGTCCGCACGGTGCGGCGAGCTGCCGAGATCTCGCAGGCCGAGGTGGCCGCGGCCGTCGGCGTGGCCGACTCGACGATCGCTGGCTGGGAATCGGGAGACACGGTCCCTGACGCAGAGAAGCTGCCCGCGCTGGCCCGCGCCCTCAAGCGAGGGCTGGACGACCTGTTCCCGCGCACCGGGCTGCCCGATCTGACAGACCTGCGTTGCGATGCCGGCTACTACCAGTACGAGACAGCAGCGCTGATCGGAACCAAGAGCGCCGGCCCAGTGGCGGGAGCCGAACGCGGGGAGCGGCGACTCAAGGACAAGTACGTCCCGGACCTGGCGGCGGCGTACCGGGTGAGCGAGGAGGAGCTGCGGCGGGCAGAGGATCGGTCGATCGCCAAGGCCCAGGAGCCACAAGAAGGCCAAGCCGCAGAGGATGTGGGGACCGTCCCGGTTTCCGCGGGGCCGCCCGACACGCTGGCCGAGAAGATCACTTTGGTCTTGGAGCGCTCGTACCCCGGGCAGCAGGGACCGCCGACGGACTCGGAGATCGCCGACGCCGTCAACGCTCATGCCGGGTCGAAGGTCATCACCTGGGAGGGTGTCCGGGATCTCCGAACCGGCGTCGCGGAAACGGCTTCGCCCGTCGTCCTTGAGGGCCTGGCCGCCTCCCTCGGTGTGTCCCCGCTGTACTTCCAGCCGGACGATGCCGTGGCCCGGCAGGTCTACGAGGGCCTCCGACTCCTGTCAGCGTCGAGGCGCGGGTCCGTGGGCCGGGTCAAGGGGCGAGGCATGGGCTCCCAGGGTTTGCCGGCGAACGTCATGGAATTCGTCAACGACCTGGTCACGGAGCTGGAGCAGAGAGAACCGGAGGCGAACGAGTAGCACTCTGTCCGGGACTCCGAAAGGCCCCGGACATGCTGGCCCCTACTGCTGTGCTGCCGTCTCGCGCGGCTCGTACC
Organism: Streptomyces tailanensis; assembly: GCF_008386495.1. Classification (GTDB taxonomy): domain Bacteria; phylum Actinomycetota; class Actinomycetes; order Streptomycetales; family Streptomycetaceae; genus Streptomyces; species Streptomyces tailanensis. Next base: position 89,192 of record NZ_VTHJ01000027.1, read on the forward strand.
GCCGCCCGGCGGCCACCACCGTCCGGACCGCCTGCAACACGGTGAGGTCCTCAAGGGGGTCTCCGTCGATCACCAGCAGATCCGCCCGGAACCCGGGAGCGATTCGTCCCGTCGCCTCGCCCAGCCCCAGCGCGCCAGCCGCGTCGGCGGTCGCCATATCGAGGATCTTGCTGTTCGGCAGGCCCAGGTGCGCGTAGAACGACAGGGCCGACGCGAGACCGTCGAACCCCGCGCGCTGGACTCCGGCATCGGTTCCGGCGATGAGCTTGGCGCCAGCCTCGGCCATCTGTCGTACAAGATCGAACATGACCGCGGCCCGCTCCTCACCGAAGAACCGGGGGAGCATCTGCCAGTGGGGGCTGACGGCCGGGCAGACGGCGACGCCCTGGTCGATGATCCGCTTCAGGACATCCTGCCGGAGATCGAAGCCGTCGCTGGTCATCCAGGTGCAGTGCTCGATCGTGTCCACGCCGGCTTCCACGGCCGCGGTGATGCCGTCCGCTCCGTGAGCGTGCGCGGCCACCGGCACGCCGGCCTGGTGTGCCTCGTCCACCAGGGCGTGCAGCTCATCCGGGGTGAACTGGCTCTGCCAGCTCTTCGGCCCCTCCTTGGTCAGGCCGCCGCCGGTCACCATGGCTTTGATCACGCCAGCGCCTGCCGCGATGTTGCGTCGTACGAGATCACGGACTTCGACCTCGCCGGAGACCTCTCCGCCCAGGAAGTGGCAGTGACCGCCGGGCGGGGTCGCCGGTGTGCCCGCGGAGACGATGCGGGGGCCGAGAGCACTGCCCTGACGGATCTCCTCATCCAGGCGGAGGGCGAGGCCGTTGCGGTCGCCCAGGTCTCGGACCGTCGTCACGCCGCTGTACAGGAGCTGCTCCGCGCGGCGGCGCATGTCCTGAAGCAGCTGCTCGTCGCTCGACTCGTGGAGGGTGGCCACAGGGTCGCCGCCGCCGTCGAACGCCAAGTGCACGTGGGCGTCGATGAGTCCGGGCACCACCGTCGAGTGCGGGAACGCCAGGTGCGTCTCGTCTGCGCCGATGCGGTCGGCGAATTGCGTGCGTGGCCCGACGGCGGTGATCAAGTCACCTTCGACGAGGACGGCGCCGTCCTCCAGGTACGTCCTGGAGTCGGTCAGGACCCGGCCGGCGGTAATGAGCATCTCGTCTTGTCTCCCTTTGTCTTCCACGGATCAGGTGGTCAGCCGGAGCGCTTCGGACACCGCGATCAGCTGACGGACGTCCTCGTCGCGGGTATCCTCGCTGGGCATGGCCAGGGGTACTGCCTGTCCCGGCGCCGCTTCACCCTGCTGGATCACGGTGGCAGCGCGCCGGAGCCGGTTCGCCAGTTCAGCCGGCTCCAGGCGGAGCAGGTCGGTGCCGTCGTCCTTGTCCAGCAGGTAGGGGCTGATATTGACCAGCCCGTCCCGGCATTCCACTATCCGCCGGGTATGACGGCGGTGCACGCCACGTGCCCGCCAGCGGTCCCAGAGCCCTGAGGAAGCCGGACGCAGCTTGCTCTCCGGGTAGATCTCGGTCAGCAGCTGCCACAGCGGGCCGAGCCGACGGTGATCGCGGCGGCGGCGCAGCCACAGCCGGGTGGCCGTGATCCTGGCACGGGCCCCCGAGTAGGTGATGCCTACGACAAAGAGCAGGCTCGATACCACGATCCAGCGGGCCACACCGGCGGTGAGCCCGTCCGGTACGGAACCCCCGCTCCAGCGAACGGCGACGAACCCCGCGCGTACGGCGCAGGCCACCGCCATCACACCGAGGCCGATCGCGGTCATCCACAGACCCGTGGCGTGAGGGCGGCGCGACATGCGGGCATAGCGGGCGGACCACCATCCGGCAGCAGCGAGCGCGTACATCAGGTACAGGCCGGCGCACGCGTAGAAGAAGGCGACCTGGTTGATCGTCATGTCCGCGGTGCTGAACGATCCGGCGAGCGCCTCGTGCGGCACGCTCACGGCCGCCAGGATGATCGCCACCGCGACAAGGATCGCGATGACGGCTTCCCACCGGGCACGGCGCCGCGCTGCTCGCCCGTCTGCCGAGTACAGGTAGAAGCACATCAGGAAGTAGACCGTCCCCAGCAGCAAGACGTTCTGGAGCACCTTCGCCGCGCCGTGCCCGGCCACGGTGTCGATGCCGGTGGCACCTCCCGGCATGGCCACCGGATACGACAGCCCGGCGCTCACAAGGGCGAGGGCCACTGACCGGGTCGGTGCATCGTGCGGGGCACGCGACCACAGGTAGAGCCTCCACACGACAGCAGCTGCAATGATCAGCAGGAGTGTCTCGGTCATGGACTACAGCCACCCTCGCCGGTCGCCCAGGGCGGACTGCACCCGCCGTACTTCCGGGTCCTCCGACAGCGGCGGGAGCTCGTCGAGCACCGAGGACCACTCCAGGATGATCGTGGCCGCCAGCTCCACCGAGCACTCCTCCGCGTCCTCGTACGAGCAGCGGCGAGCAACCCGGCGGATCAGCTTGGGGTCCAGTACAGGGATGAGGCTTGCCCAGCCCTCGACGAAGTCGTCCGGTGACTCAGAGGCCCCGGCCGCCTGGTCCCCCTCCCACTCGGCGACGAGGATGTGGAGGATCTCGTGGAGGATGATCTGCAGCTGGTGCAGCCGGGTCGTCTCCTGCTGGTAGAGGACCACGTCCATCTGCGGCGTATCGACCCACAGCCCCGACGGCCCCGGCTTCTCCAGCGGGAAGGCGCGCAGGACGATCGGGCGCCCGCGTCTCTCGCTGAGGGCGCGGGCCAGTTCCTCCACGTCCAGCGGGGGGGTGGATACCGAGGTTGCGCAGTTCCTTCCGCAGCCGCCGGTGGAGGTCGCGCTCCACGGTCCGCTTCTCAGCTCTGCGCCATCGGCTCAACAGCCGACGCAGCGCGTGGTCCCGCGCAAGCACTGTGGGTTCCGGAGCGCTGCGATGGCTCTCTCCCGACATGAGCAATCCCTTCGTACCGGCTGATCGAGGTTCATGCTCGGAGCCGGGCGACGGCCACCACGGGCCAAACGATGTTCGGATCCCCGGACAGCTCATGAGGGTGACAACGGACGCCGAGACCACAACGACCGAAGGATGCACGCCAACCTGTGCGTGGAGCCGCAAGGAGGCGGAGATGCCTTCTGGATCCATGTGATCGCTAGAGCGAACGATAAATCGACCCGTCCGAAGCCTGCCGATGAGGCCCTCGGGGACCTCTCGGACCTTACGCGAGGCCCATCTGAAATCAAGGCCGGAAAGTGACACTTCGACGCCGAGCGGAAGACGAGAGACCACCCGTCAAAACCGACTAAATCTACCGGTTGTCGTTTTGATCATGACTCTGAGCTTGCGCTTCATCTTCTGTTCATACGGGTCGCAACTGACTTGATCGACGCAAGGCGTCGTTACGTATTTGAGATTTTTAGCTAGCCTCTAATGCACCTAAACCGTACTTAGATCGACATATTGCGGCGCCTTCATGGCGCCACAAGGGCGTGTGGAAACGGTCACTTCGGTGTGAATCCGAACCTTGCTCCGCGTTAGGCTCCCCGCCATGCCTAGCGATGTATCCAGCCAAATATCTGAGCACTCTGCGTTCTGGAGCGAGTACCACTTGTGCACGCTTACGACGCTGCGTTCCGATGGCAGCCCGCATGTGGTCCCTGTCGGTGTGACCGTCGACGCTGACGCAGGCGTCGCTCGGGTTATCACGCGCAAATCGAGCAAGAAGGTCGCCAACATTCAGGCATCCCGTCCCGGCGAAGCCCGTGTCGCCATCTGCCAGGTCGACGGAGGTCGTTGGGCCACTCTGGAGGGCACGGCCGCCGTCCTCACCGACGCTGCCGCAGTCGACGACGCCGTGGCCCGCTACGCAGACCGGTACGGACGGACACCGGCTCCAGACCCCGAGCGCGTGGTCATCGAGATCGCGATCCAGCGGGTCATGGGGCTCACCGCCCTCCCTCGCACCTCGCCAGGCGGAAGCGCCTCCTGAGGCAATCGCCCGCCGCCTCGACAGCGGCCTCGAGCCCGTCAGGGGTCGCCCCCTCGTCGTCCTCGAAATCCGCTCGGCCGTGCGGCCGGAGGGATACCACACCTGACCGTGACGTCATCAGCCCCGGTCAAGCCCAGGCAGCGCGTGGATCCCTCCTGGTTGGAGACAACGCAGCCACTGGCGCGGGTAGTTGCTCCAACGCGGTAATGCGTTGTGCCACGTTGTAGCGCTGTGTCATGGATGGAGGCATGGTGGCGGTCATCGGCGCAGCGATAGGTGCGGTCGGCGGGCTCGGCGGAGGCTGGCTGGCTGTTCTCGGGCAGCGCAGCCAGCGCAGGGCCGGGCACAACCGCTGGCGGGATGAGGTGCGGCGCGATGTGTACGCGGTGTTCATCTCGACGACGAAGCGGCTCTCGACCGCGCAATGGAGGGCGGCCGACTGCCTTTGGGCGTCAGGCAGCACCCCGAGGAGTGGCAGGCCGGCTTCGTTGAGGCGCACGGCGCCTGGACCGAGTTCAGTGCCGCCGCCGCAGCCGTCACCGTGCCTGGACCGCGCCCCGTGGCCGACGCCGCGGACGTCCTACATACGGCGATGTCCAGCATCCAGAACGCAGTCATGAAGTGGCTGGGCGCCGCCCAGGAGGCCGGACACGGCCGCTTGGAAGAGTTCAACAGCCAATCCCAGGCAGAGCGGCCTGGGCCAAACGGAAGCCGGACCAGGGCTTCCAGGCAGCCGCGCGAACAGCGTTGAACGCCGAGACAGACTGGCCCGTCCATCCCGACAATGGCCATGGAACACCGCGCCGAATCGGAACGAGGCTGTGGATGAGGAACAGGGACCAGCAACTTGCCGTGCTGCAGACTCTCCGCGAAGAAGAACGGACAGCACGACTCGGCTGGGTCCTGGACGACCAGGTCACGGCCGACTCTCCGAAGATGGCGGAGGCGGTAGTGCGCGACGGCCTGGTGGAACTGGCCGACCGGGACACCCGTGCCGAGCTCTCCGCTCAAGTGTCGAGGCCCGTACGGTGGGCGGCACGCCTGACCTCGTACGGCCGCGACGTGCTGGTGTACGCGCACAACCTGCCGCGCCCCGTGCCGGACCTGGACGAACCAGCCCCGAGGAACGGCGGGTGGAGTTACTCCCTGCCCAGATGACAGCCCTGCGCCGCTTCGTCAGCGTCGCCCCGGAGCTGAACACGCAGCCGGCCGACGGGCTCGCCGATCGCGTACGCACCGCGGCCTTCAACCGTGAGGACAACCGCTGGCGCATGCATCTGACCGAGACGCAGATCGCCTCCGTCGCCTACGGGCTCTACCTGTACCGGCTCACCGGCTCTGAGGCCGAGGCCAACCGCTTCGCCCGCGACTACGGCGTCGTCTACCGGCCGTGTCCGGACACGGGTGTGCCGACCGCGGTCACGATCGCCCAGGGTGCAGGGGCCGCCCGGGCGGTGGGCACGGTTGCTGCACGGCGACGGCGACCGATGACGTTCGAACTCTGTGAAAGCGAGGGGGAGTTGGTGCGGGAACCCGGAGGGTGACCTGATGTGTGACTGGTCTGCGGCGGAGGGTGGCTGCTCGTTGACCGCCGTGAGTGGGGCTTTGTGCTGACCGTGAAGGCCGGGCAGGATCACGGTGAGACGGTGGGCTGCGCGCCCATCTGAGGCTGGCGCCCGAGTAGCGTTTCGGAGGGGACAGTGACGCAGGTGGATTTCGAGGCTGATGGATATGGACGTGTGGGTTTGACCGTGCCGTGCGAGATCCAGGTCCCCGACATGGATCACCTGACGTACAAGGAATGGACGCGGACGATTGCCTGCCCGGAGTGCCGTGCAACCAGGGGGCTGACCATTGAGGCTCGCAACGACGAGGCCCTGGTGATCTGCCCTGAGGAAGGGCGCGCATTCCGCGACCTGATGATCAAGGCCATGACGGTCCGGCAGCTGTTCGCCAGCTACACCAGCGAGTCGCTCGCGGCAGCCGAGGTGGTGGCAGTCCCGCGCGTGGGCGATCAGCCGTGGGGCGACCTTATTCCGCGGCTTGAGGAGGACCGGACGATCGCTCCGTTCCATTCCCGCGTCGAGGATGAGGCCAGGAAACAGTGGGAGTTGGGGTTCGGGCTTTCCGCCGAGGAGAACGGGCGCCCGTGGACTGTCGCCATGTACTGGGCACGCGGGCTGATGACCTGGGCCTTGCCCTCGCACGGCCGGCTCTTCCAGCAGGTGTACGGCCTCGGCGCCAACAGCGCCGTGGAAGCCCACATGATCATGGTGGCGATGGGGTTGGCCTTGTACGAGGCGGCATTTCGCACCGCGCCGAGGAAGATGAAGTTGCTGCCGCTCACGGAGCCCATGGCCCTGCTCGACCCCAACGGGGAAGATGCCGCCGAACGCCGACGGCAGTTGCGTGCCGTACGGACCTCGGGGGACCCGATGCAGGGCGGGACACTACGGCTGACCGACATCGACCGGCTCGAAAGCTGCAGCGACGAGGAGTGGGACCGGTGGTGCGACGGCGCCTTCGCCGCGCTGGCCTTCCACCTCAAGGCGGCCCGCCTCTACTCGGCCCAGGAGCACGGAGACCGGCTCGACCCATGGTGGCGGATCCGGATCGTCGACCGCCAGAGGGTCATGTACGTCGACGATCGTGGTTACACCTGGTACGCCGACTCTCCTCTGTGGAGCGACCACCCTGCCTGAGCGGAGTCGCAGGATCCGGCAGCCGATGCATCTTCGAAGGGTGTACGCCGGGCGGTGCGTCGCCGCTTACTCCTCTACCCGGGCTCGTCGGCCGGAGCGAGGCCCTCGGACCGCCGGTGGGAGGTGGCGGATTGTTGATCGCCACGTGTCTCGTAGCGGTGGGCGAAGTAGTTTTGAAGTCGGGCGTGGCGGAACTGGTAGACCGCGCCGGCCTGGCGCAGTATCCCCCGTTGATGGGCGTCGTCGAGGAAAGCGATCAGTGCCCAGGGCAGCCGCCCGGTCATCGGCAGCCAGATGCGGGAAAGGATCAACCATCGGCCCCAGGCGTCCGTGCTGAGCCTGACCACGGCCCCCCACACGAACCCGCCTACGAGCGCGCCAGCGAGCCCGCCCAGGAGCCCGAGCGCGAGCCCGAACGCCAGCCAGCCCACGAAGGACTGGAAGACCGCGTTCTTGCGGTTGGCCGTCAACAGCTCGGACGGACTGACCGCGCTTCTGATGTCGGTGGGGGCTTGCAACGCGAACGCCAGCCCGAACACCAGCCCGGCCACGAGGCCGAACCGGGGCACGGTCCAGAAGACGGCTTGGATCACGTCCACAAGCCCGAACCTGCGCCAGGCTATGACCTGGCTGGCCAGCACGCCGGCGAGTCCGCCCGCGAGACCGATGACGAGCCAAGCCGCCCATCCGAAGAACACCCCATCCGCGAACTGCCCCACGGCTTGTCTTGCCCGGCCGCGGATGCGCAGCTGTATGCGCGAGGGCTCGCCTCCGGGCCGGAGCCCGAACCGGAGCCCCAACGCGAGTCCGGCCACCAGTCCTCCCGCGAGTCCGCTCACGAGCCCGTACACGAGCCAGGCACGCAGGCCACCCGTGAACGGAAACGCGAGTCCGACCGCCCCGCCCCAGCCCAGGTGTGTGCGTGCGACGACGAATCCGATCAGGAGCCCGTTCGCCAGCCCGTTCGCCAGCGCGGCGGCGAGGCCGAACACGAGCCCGCCCACGAGCATCCGTGTCGTGCGGGGGATGGTGTTGCCCAGTCGCCACCAGGCGAGGTCTTTGGTGCCAAGCCGGTTCAGGTGCCAGGCGAGGTAGCCGAGCCAGTGCTGGACGCGATCGGTGTCCCAGCTCCGGTAGTCGCGATGGCTGAAGCGCTGGTCGAGGGGCGGGTGCTCGTAGACGGCGGGAACGAACGCGCCCAAAAGATGGTCTTCCAGGTTCTGGGCGGTGCCGAACTGATGCGTGTCGAGCAGCTCGGAGGGATCGTGGTCCGGGACGTCGCTGTAGACGGTGCGGGCAAGGACAACCATCAACGGGGTGGACAGCACTGCGGTGAGGTTGGCCTCTGCCGGGCTGCTCGGATGTTCGCGCAAGCGGACCAGGACCGGGTCCCACACTGTGGTGGTGCCGCTACCGCTACTGGTGGCGGTTTTGCGGGTGGTGCGGGGCAGATAGTCGGCCAGGTCTGTCAGGGTGAGGTCGTCCAGTTCGATGCCGGCCGCGGCGGTCAGGACGTCGGCAGCCGCGACGGCGGTGGCGTACTCGTCGGAGCGGCTGGTCAGCAGCAGCGGCATCCTGGTGGCGTTCAGTGCTTCCAGTGCGGCACGGTGCAGCCCGTCGGCGATCTCGTCGAACCCGTCAACCACGGGCAGGATGCGGCCGGCCTCGACCAAGGCGGCGGCCAGACTGGATCCCGTCGGGCCGGGCGCGGCGAGACCGGGGTGGTCGCGCAGGAGTTGGTCGGTCAGCCAGTCCCGCAATGAGGTGGTGGTCGGGTTCCACGACCCGAGGCCGAAGATCACCGGTACGAGGTCGGTGCTGGTGCGGGCATCGAGCAGGTCGAGGACGAACCGCAGGGTCAAGACCGTTTTGCCGGAGCCGGCCCGACCCAGGACCACCAGCCGGCCCGACGGTATCCGCTGATAAATGTCGACGACCCGGTCCAACTGGCCGGTCAGGGCCAACGGACTGGAGATCACCCCGGCTGGGCCACGGCAGATATTGGCCCAGTGATCCATCAGGGCCTCGGGGGCGAGGTGCCACCGCACCGGCAGCGGGAAGGGGTCATGCACCCGCCGCCGTTCCTCCTCCCGCCGCCACTGCGCTCCGACCGCCTGAGCAAGCTGGTCGGCCGCTACCGCCAACCGCTGGTTCTCCGCCGACGTGCAGGGGGCGGAAGCGTCCTGCTGGGACGGCTGGGACGCCGACGTCCCGTAGTTGACGGTGACGTCGCCCACCACGCGGCCGACGAAGGTGCCTGAGCCGTGGTTGTGCTGGTCACCCGTTTCCCGGCCTTCTCCCTCGGTCACCGGGAGCTGTCGTGGTTGATGGTGAGCCCTCCGATCACATCGCCGGCGATGAACGTTCCCGCCCCCTCGTTACGCTGCACCTGCACGACGGGGGCAGCGGACGGAAAGGTCGCCAGAGAACGCAGCTCTGCCAGGACCTCGGGACGGCGTTCCGCGTGGGCAGCGAGGAGTGACGCCAAGGCGATGCGGAGGTCGTCGTCGGCAACGCCCCGCGAGAGTGCGCCCAGTGCCGCATCGCGCTCCTCCGGGGTACCTTGCCGAAACAGGCGGTCAACCGTCGCACGGGCGCGGCCCCATCCCACACGAACGGCGTCGGCGAGAATCGTTGCCGCGGCACCGGTGGCGATGGCGAGCACTTCGGCATCAGACATGACCGCATGATGCCAGGCCATCAACTCTGCTGCCGGAGCTTCACGTTGATCTGGGAGAGCTGTAAACCAATGGGGCAAATGCCAAGCTCGCCGCCTCGTGTAGCCAGACCGGCACCACTCACGGCTGGTTGCTCAGAGCTCGCAGAACGATCACGGTCGGGGTCACGTCACGCGACCGCGCGTCAGCCGCCGTAGAGGGTTGAGGACGGACGCAGTAAGTGGCCCTCGTGGAAGTGCTGTTGCGCTGGCCACCGGGATAGTGGGCTGGTTCGCCGGTTCCGTTCCCCGACTGGAGCAGGAAGGATAGGCCAGGGAGCAGGGGGACAGACGTCGAAGGGGACTCGATGGCCATCGCATCTGGAGCGGTAGTGGCGGCGTGGAATCTGGAGACACGCGTCTCGCCGACGCCGCACGGACCGCGGGTTCATGTGATTCCCCGCGATTTCTCGGTCACCGAAGGGCTGGGCGAGGACTGCCCCACCCTGCACCTGATGGCGCCGCCGTCAGCAGAGCGGCTGACCAAGGAAAGCGCCTCCGTTATCGTGGTGGATGCCACCAGAAATGGCTCGTCCTGGGGAAGCACCAAGGAGCTGGACGACAAGCGCAACGCGGAATTCGACGTGCTGGAGAACGCCGTACGCCAGCATCCGGGGGCTCTCATCGTCGGTGCGGTCACGGGCAGGTGCAGAGCTCTGGTGTGGGTTCGTGTCCAGCCGCCGTCCGTGTGGGAACCCGTCGGGTACACGGTGAGTGTCCGCACCGAAGAGGCAGAGGGCGGGAATCCCGAGTTCTATCCGTCGGCGATCTACGGATGGATGCGGTGGTGGCTGGAGAACATCGACCGCAGCACCTTGCCGGAGGACTACCCGGTGGGCGTGTTGCTGCCGCAGCCGCCGCAGTCGATGGACATGGTGTTGGACGAGGGAACTACCCGGCTCCTGATCAGCTACGCCTTGCGCCCCATCCCGCTGGGGGAAGTGAGCGATCCCGAGGATCCGCTCTTCCGGTGACGATCTAGGGGGCGAGTTCCGGCCCCGTAACCGAAAGCAGCATCCGGTGCCGTGACTGATCGATACGGTTCCACGTCATGAAGCCGTTCGAGTTCAAGGCCGGCGACCGGCCCTGGCAGATCGGGACTCTCCTCCACTGGTACGTCGAGGTGGAGTGGAGCGACCCGAGGCACAAGGCACTGAAGGACCTGGTCACAACCTCCAACCAGGCTCTCCTGGACGCCGGTTTCCCCATCACACCCGTGGAGTTGCAGTGGCTCCACATCACAGTCGACCAGATCAGCGTCCCAGCAGACCAGATCGGCTCGGAGCAGCGGAGCAAGCTGATCGATGAGGTGTCCACTCGGCTCGTGGGCATCGCACCCTTCACCGTCACCGTGGGGTCGCTGCTCTCATATCACAGCGGGGTCATCGCGGACCTGGCACCGGACGAAGACCTTGCTGCTCTGCATGCCACCGCCCGCTCAGGCACACGGACCGCGCTCGGCGACGAAGCGTGCCAGTACCAGTGGGGGTTGCAGCACCTAACGACCGCCTACGCTAACCCTCGGGAGTTGCATCAGACGCGCGGGAACGCCCGGGCCACCAGGTGGCGGGGCGGCGACTTCGAACTCCAAGGAGCGTACTCTCTGACGGCCTGACCTGCCACTCTTGAACCTCTTCCCCGTCTGATGCAAGATACGCCCGTCAGACGGGAAAGGGGTCTTCGGCGTGCGGCGAACCGTGGACTTGGCCGGCTCCGCTCACCTTGAGCTGATCTCTGGAGTCGTTCACCTGCGTCCCGAGGACGCCATGTTCGAGGCCATGCTGCGCGGCTGGCGGAACCAACAGCTCGCCCGCAATCTCAAGGCGAAGACGATCGGCGACCGCGAGAAGCTGATCCGCCGGTTCCTCAAGTTCGTGAACGACTACCCGTGGGCGTGGAGCCCGAGTCATATGGACGAGTGGTCGGCCCAGCTCACGAGCGAAGACCACCTCGCCCCCGCGTCGGTGCGCAACTACCAGGGCACGGTGCGCCTGTTCACCGAGTTCCTCATCGATCAACGCTATGGGTGGGCGGCAGCGTGTGAAGAGGCGTTCGGCACGTATCCCGTGGCGATCTGCCATGAGTGGAATACGCTCCCGCACCTGCAGGACTACGAGGGCGATCCCGAGGCCCGACCGTTCACGCGCGAGGAGCTGCAGCTCTTCTTCGACTATGCCGACGAGCAGGTCGAGCGCGCGATCCGCGCCGGGCGCAAGGGGGCACTTGCCGCGTACCGGGACGCCACCTTGTTCAAGGTCATCTACGGGTGGGGACTACGGCGGACGGAAAGCTCACGATTGGATCTGGTCGACTTCGGACGCAACGCCAAGGCCCCACAGTTCGGCCGTTTCGGCACGCTCAACGTGCGCTACGGCAAGGCGAAGAAGGGGCAGCCGCCGCGCCGGAGGAACGTGCTGTCCGTGATGGACTGGGCCGTCGAGGCGGTCGTGGACTACGTCGAGAACGTCCGCCCGCGCTTCGGCTTCCCGGACCAGCCGGCGTTGTGGATCACCGAGCGCGGCGGGCGGCTCCAGCCCGGTTCGATCAACGACCGGTTCGAGACGTACCGGGACGCCCTCGGCCTGCACAAGGAGTTGGTCGTCCATTCGCTGCGCCACTCGTACGTCACGCACCTCACGGAGGACGGAGTGGACCGGATGTTCATCCAGCAGCAGGTTGGCCACGAAAATAGCAGCTCGATGGCCACGTACACGCACGTCAGCGACGACTTTATGAACTCGGCCCTGCAGCGGGCCCTGGCCCCGGCCTTCGCCTGAGACCGCTGCTTCAGGAAGGACACTCCGGATGCCCGCAGCGAAGCTCGACTACCAGTGGCACCTGCGCAAGGTCATGGCCGAGCAAGGCATGTTCAACACCAGCGACCTGATCCCGCTGCTCGCCGAGCGCGGCATCACCCTGTCGTCCAGCCAGGTCTACCGGCTGGTGACCGAACGCCCCGAGCGGCTGAGCATGAAGGTCTTCATGGCGCTGCTGGACATCTTGGACTGCCGGATGGAGGACCTGATCGAACCGGTCGCCGCGGCGGGGACGGGGAGCCGGCCGAAGAAGAAGGCCGCCGCGGCTGGTGGCGGGGCGCCCGAGCCGGGGCTGGGGACCCTGCGGCCCAAACGGGCCCGCGTCACCGGGATTGATTGATGACTACGGACATCGACCAACTGATCCAGGACGACCCCCTCGGCGCCGTCGTAGAACAGATCGCGCGGGTGGAGCGCGCACTGTCCGCCGACCAGATCCGGGAGGTCGCCCAAGACGTTCTTCGCGGCCCCACCCCGCGGCGGCGAGTCGCCAGAGAGCTGCGGGACAACCCGCAGGTCCTGGTCACCGGCCGCGCCCCCTCGATCTGGTCGGTGGGGAAACTGCTGGCCACCCTGGCGAAGAAGGGCGCGCAGCAGCTCGCGACGCCGCGCTGCTTCGACTGCGATCGCGAGACCGTGTCCCTGTGCAGCCGGAAGGGCGGGCTGTGGGTCTGTAGTGGGTGCGCACGCCCGAAGGAAGAATGCGCTGGCTGCGGCACACTCGCGTACGTCCACTCCCGGGACAGGAAGGGACGGCCCCGCTGTCAACGGTGCCCTGACGGCGAGGACCCGACCCAGGAGCTGATCGACCTGGTGGTCGCTCGTGACCCTGGCGTGGACCGCGCCACGGTGGAGCAGGCGCTGAGCGGTTGCTCGCGCCAGCGCGCCGTACGCCGACGCGTGGCCTGGGCCGTCCTGGACCAGCCCGGTCTACTCACCGGCGGCGGGCACACCGCGCCCACGCCGTCCGTGCTCGCCTTCATCAACGCCCTCGTCGACGCCGGCGCCACGGTGGTGCAGCGGCCGGGCTGTGCCCGCTGCGGTGCGCCCGATCGTCTGCGCGCCAAGCGGGACGGGCAGCGGATCTGCTGGCGCTGCGAGGAAGAGTCACGTGCCGAGGACTGCTCGCGCTGCGGCAAGCACCGCAAGGTGAGCTGCCGGGAGGATGACGGCCGCCCGGTGTGCCACGAGTGCTGGAGGAGCGATCCGACCAATCACGAGCTGTGCACGGGATGCGGACGGCGCCGGAAGGTCAAAGCCCGTACGGGTGAAGGGCCTTGGTGCCAGAGGTGCAGTCCGCGAGAGGATCAGGAGTGCAGTGTCTGTGGGCAGCTCACGCGGTGCTCTACATCCCGGGCGACCGGTGAACCGTGGTGCCGTAACTGCCGGGTCCGGCATATCCGGTGCGCGTCCTGCGGAACGGTTTCCCCCCTCAAGGGCGGCACACTCGCCGCCCCGCTCTGCGCCCGGTGCCTGAACCCGGATCCGGACTTCTGGGACCGCTGCCCCATCTGTGAGAAGACCTGGCAGTTCGGCACCGAGCCCTGCCAGCGATGCCTGGTCGACCAGAAACTCGGTGAACTGCTCGGCGACGGCGACGGTGTCGCGGAGGAACTCGTGCCGTTTCGACGCGCGCTGGTGACGGTGGAGCGCCCCGACCACGCCATGGTCTGGCTGTCCAAGCCGAACGTACGCGCCCTCCTGACGGCCCTCGGCAAGGACCCACGGCCGGTGACCCACGCACTGCTCGACGAGCTGCCGGCGGGCAAGCCCCTGAACCACTTGCGTGCCCTTCTGGTGGCCGCCGGCTCCCTCCCGGCCCGCGATGAGCGCCTCGCCAACCTGGAACGCTGGACTGACCAGAAGGTGGCCGCGCGGAAGAACCTCGCCGAGCGGCGTGTCCTGCACGGGTACGCGATCTGGCACCACCTGCGCAGGCTGCGGCAGCGGCTGCGCGGACAACAGCTGACGGTCGCCCAGGACCAGAACGTGCGGGTGCACATCACCGCAGCCACCCAGTTCCTCGACGACCTGGCCGGTCGCGGCATGCTGCTCAGCGCGTGCACACAGAGCGAGTTGGACGACTTCATGGCCCACCGCGCCACCTATCCCTCACGTACGGCGCACTTTGTGCGATGGGCCGTCGCTCACCGCCATGCTCACAACCTCACCGCGCCCGCGACCCGGTGGGCGGGCCCGAGCGGTCCGCACGATCAGGACAAACGGTGGGAGGTCGCGCGCCGCCTCCTGCACGACGACGGTCCGGCCGCCGCCGACCGGGTCGCCGGCTTGCTCCTTCTGCTCTACGCCCAGCACGTCAACACCATCCGGCACCTCACCGTCGACCACGTGGAACGCAACGGCGACCAGCTGACGATCCGGCTCGGCGACCGGCCGATCGTGCTGCCCGCGCCGCTCGATGCCCTCATGGAAGAGTTGCTCTCCACTCGGCGCGGCCACACGCTGCTGGATGCGCCGGGGACCTGGCTCTTTCCCGGACGGTTCCCCGGTCAGCCGCTCAGCAGCGACCAACTCGTCGTCCGGCTACGGGCGCTGGGCATCCAGCCGCGCCAGGACCGCGCCACCGCCCTGTTCACCCTGGCCTCTCAGGTTCCGGCGGCCATCCTGGCCCGCATGCTGGGCATCCACCGCTCGGTGGCCGTGCAGTGGCAGCAGGCCAGCGGCGGCGACTGGGCAGCGTACGCCGCCGACGTCGCCGCGCGCCCGGTCCGCTCCCGCCCAGCGGACTGACCCCGGCGCTGCTCAGCCGGCCGCACCGAGCGGGATGGTCGCGACGTGGTCCCACGTGATCGTCTTGGCCTGGGCGTCGGCGGTGACGTCCACGAGGTGAACGGCCTCCACGCGCATCGGGGCATGCCCTGGGCGGACATCGTTGCGCAGCTTGCGCTGGACCTGGTCGGAATCGCACTCGTCGGCCGCGTATCCGAGCGTGAGGTGCGGGACCTTGGCCGGGTAGCCCGTGGCGTCGGCGCCGCGTACGGCCTGGATCGCGGCACGGACGGTGGTGTGGAGATCGTCGAAGGGCTCGTCGGGATGGACGTCCGCGATCACCCCGGTCGCGTACGACATGAGCGAGCCGATCACGATGTCGAACGCCTCGACACCCGCGAGCCGCTTCCCCAGCTCGCCCACGAGGGCCTGGCGTTCGGCCGGAGGGATCGCTGCACCCACGCGGTCGGTGATCTGGTCGACAGTGATGTGCAGCCAACGGTCTTCCACACAAGCGATCGGAAAGTCCCGCAAGACCCGTCGCCCCCGGCTCACGAGCGCGGCCAACTCGCGATCTTGATCACGTGGGGTGATGTACACGTGGAGCAGGGTCTCGCCCGCTGGCCACACGTCCTGAGCATGCTGGAACACGAACGGCTTCATGACCATGCACCGTAGCCACCTCGCGGTGAACACGCCTCCACTGCATTGGAGTTGGGTACGGTCCGGCCGGAGCGGACCGGAATCGGCAGTGGAGGCGAGCCATGAGAAGGGCGGGTGCGGGCCTCACGGCGTTCGAGGCGAGACGACGGTGCGGTGACCCCGGTGTGGCGGGTGAGCAGGAGGCATGCGGGTGCCGCCTTCTACCTCAGTCGGCGCCGTGCCGGGTGGCCATGAACCCGGCGGCGTCCGTCTCGACGCGGCCGACGGCGCCTCCGCCCGGCGTCTTGTCCGCGAAGCCGTTATGCGTTCGCCCCATTGACACTCCCGCCGCCCGCTCCCTACTGTCACGTCAGCATTTCGAACGGATGACGAAATATCGAACACGCTCGGATGCGACATCAACGAGCCGACGACGCAGCAAGGGACAACTGCCGTGCGCATCACCGGAATCAGCACACACGTGGTCGGGACGCCGTGGCGCAACCTGACATACGTCCAGGTGCACACCGACGAGGGCATCACCGGAGTCGGCGAGACCCGGATGCTAGGGCACACCGACGCCCTCCTCGGCTACCTGAAGGAAGCCGAGGTCAACCACATTCTCGGCTCGGATCCCTTCGCCGTCGAGGACCTTGTCAAGCGCATGAAGTACGGCGACTACGGTCGCGCCGGCGAGATCGTGATGTCCGGGATCGCCGTGATCGAGATGGCCTGCTGGGACATCAAGGGCAAGGCCCTGGGTGTGCCTGTCTGGCAGATGCTCGGCGGCAAGGTCACCGACAAGGTCAAGGCGTACGCCAACGGCTGGTACACCACCGAGCGGACTCCGGAGGCGTACCACAAGGCGGCCCAGGGTGTGATGGAGCGCGGGTACCGGGCGCTCAAGATCGACCCCTTCGGCACCGGTCACTTCGAGCTGGACCACGAGCAGACCCTGTACGCGGTCTCCCTGATCGAGGCCGTGCGCGACGCCATCGGCCCCGAGGCCGAGCTGATGCTGGAGATGCACGGCCGCTTCTCGCCGGCCACCGCCGTGCGGCTGGCCAAGGAGCTGGCCCCCTTCAAGCCGGCCTGGCTGGAGGAGCCGGTTCCGCCGGAGAACCTGAAGGCGCTGGAGAAGGTCGCCGCCAAGGTCGACATCCCGGTCGCCACCGGTGAGCGCATTCACGATCGCATCGAGTTCCGGGAGCTCTTCGAGAGCCAGGCCGTGGACATCATCCAGCCGGACGTCGGCCACATCGGCGGTATCTGGGAGACCCGTAAGCTGGCCGCCACCGCCGAGACGCACTACATGCTGGTCGCGCCACACAACGTGGGAGGGCCCGTGCTGACCGCCGCCTCCCTCCAGGTCGGCTTCACCGCCCCCAACTTCAAGATCCTTGAGCACTTCAACGACTTCGCGGACGCGGAGATCAAGAAGGTCGTCAAGGGCGCCCCGCAGGTGAATCCGGAGGACGGCTGCTTCCATCTGTCCGACGCGCCCGGTCTCGGGGTCGAGCTGGACGTCGACGCCGCCTCCGAGTTCCCGCAGCAGCAGGCCCGCTTCGACCTGTGGGCCGAGGGCTGGGAGCAGCGCAAGCCCAAGGGCACCAAGTAAGCACCGCGGTCGTCATCGCGGCACCCGGCGCCCACCGGCTCACCGAGCACATACTCCGTGAGCCCGGCCCCGGCGAGGCCCTGGTCCGCGTCCACGCGGTCGGCATCTGCGGCAGCGGCCGTGAGGTGCACCAGGTCAACCGGCCCGAGGGGTACGTCCGCTACCCGCTCATGTCCGGCCGCGAGTGGTCCGGCACCGTGCAGGCGGTCGGCGACGGGGTGCCGGACTCGCTCGTCGGCCGCAAGGTGGTCGGTGAGGGCTTCCGTAACTGCCAGGTCTGCGACCGCTGCCACGCCGCTGAGACCACGCTGTGCGCGTCGGGCTACGCGGAGACCGGGTTCACCCAGCCCGTTCCACAGGCGACGGCCTGCTGAAGTCGTGCCAGCCAGAGCGAAGGCCGTAGCAGGGAACTGGACCGTCACGGCGGCATCGCCGGACCTGCGCTTCACCCCCGGCCAGCGAGGGTCCTGGGGCTTCTTCCTCCGTGCGGTGTCCGGCTCACTCGCCGTCCGCCCGGTCTGGCCACGACCATGGGCTCTCCCGCCCGCAAGTTGCTGGCGTGCAGACCCACGACAGCGCCCGTGCGGACCGACCCGAATGGTACGGCGTGGGCGACCTGCGTCAGGTCACCACCGCCACCGCAATCTACGCGGGCAACAACTTTGGCCGCCTCGCTCCCGTCGAACCCATCGTGCGGTCCGGGTTCGGCGGCGACCCCGGAATCCCTGTGTCATGCGGGTCATCGCAACGGTGGCGTTGGAGACAGAGCACGAGCCTCATGACAGACCCCCGCTGTAGGCGGCCCAGCCGACTGTGCCGCCGCGTTCGCTGACGGAGAGTCGGCCGTGGTCGGCCGTGCCGAAGGCGGCAATGCTCTCGCGCCGCGGGGGCAGCAGATGCGGCGCCAGCGACACCGCCCGCACCTCACAGAAGCAGGTTCACGCCAACTCCACTTCGGTTTTCAGGCTCTCTTCAGCAGGAAACGTTAAGTTAACCGCGCAAACGACTTTGCCGAGTTAAGGTGCTTCTTGACCGGCCATTGACCGTTTGTTGGTGCGAGCAAGAGGTTGTGAACTGCCTGGAGGGGGCGCATGTTCCGAGGTGCGACGGCCCGGACCGTTGTTTCGGTCCTCGCCGCCGTTCTGCTCGCCCTCCAGCTCTTCACCCCCAGCACGGCCTTCGCATTCGCGCACACGGCCCGTCACATCGAGGCCAAGGCTCAGTCCGGAATCCAACCTTCCGGGAAAGCTCCGCGCACTGGCACCAAACTCTCTGCAAAGGCGTCGCGCGACGAGATCGTCAACTGTCGCGACACCGGGCGCCACGGGGGCCCGACCGGTCCCCGGTGCACCCGCGACCGGCTCCGCACCGCGGTCTGCGCACCTGAAGCGCCGGAGCGGCAGCTGAGGCATGACCCGTCGGCGGCACACGACTCGGCCGGACCCGGTGCCGCACACCATCGCACGTCGAGATCGTCAACAGCACACTCTCCGGCCGCACTTCAGGTCTTCCGCTGCTGAGGAACAGAGACGTTCCCCCACCTCTGTCATGTAAGTCCGACGCGCCCCCCATGGCGCGCCAGGAGGAGTCACCACACCATGCAGCCCCTCATCGACAACGCCCGCACGTTCGGACAGCGCCCTGAGGAGTTCGCTCGCCTCGCCGAGGGTCAGTCCCCCGACGTACTGTTCATCACCTGCTCCGACTCCCGGGTCGTACCGGCCCTGATTACGGGCGCCCGGCCCGGCGAGCTCTTCGAGCTGCGCACCGCGGGCAACATCGTCCCCCCGTACGCCTCCGACACCCCCACGGGCGAGAAGGCCACCATCGAGTACGCCGTGCAAGTGCTCGGCGTCCAGCACATCGTGGTCTGCGGCCACTCCCACTGCGGCGCCGTCGGCGCGGTCGTGCGCCACGACGACCTGAACGCCGTACCCGCCGTACGCGACTGGCTCGCGCACGCCGCGGACGAGCCCAAGTGCTCCGACCCCGGCGACCCGACGGTCGCCGAGGCCGTGCAGAACCACGTCCTCACGCAGCTGCTTCGGCTGCGCTCCTACCCGTGCGTCGAGAAGCGCCTCGCGACCGGTGAACTCCAGCTGCACGGCTGGTACTACGAGGTCCACACCGGCATCGTGCGCGAACACCGCACACAGAGCGACACCTTCGAGACCCTGTAAGGGAGTTGGCGACCATGCTGTCCAAGTTCCCTTACCTGAGGCAGGACTTCCTCGCCTCCATCGTCGTCTTCCTCGTCGCCGTGCCGCTGTGCGTCGGCGTCGCGGTCGCCTCCGGCGTCCCGGCCGAGCTGGGACTCGTCACCGGCATCGTCGGCGGCCTCATCACCGGGCTCATGCCCGGCAGCAGCCTCCAGGTCTCCGGGCCGGCCGCCGGCCTGACCGTGATCGTCTTCGAGGCCGTCAGCGAGTTCGGCGTGGCCACCCTCGGCGTGATCGTGCTGATAGCCGGACTGCTCCAGCTCGCCATGGGCTTCCTCAAGATAGGCCGCTGGTTCAGGGCCATATCCGTCGCCGTCGTCGAAGGCATGCTCTGCGGCATCGGCCTCGTCATCATCGCCGGGCAGATCTACGCGGCAGCGGGCCTGAAAGCCCCAAAGACCGGCATCGGCAAGATCGTGGGCCTGCCCGGGGCGTTCGCCGACGCCCTCGGCAGCACCGAGGCCCTGGCCTCGCTCGCGATCGGGGCGGCCACCGTCGCCGTGATCGTGCTGTGGAAGAAGCTGCCGAAGAAGGTGCAGGCCGTGCCCGGCGCCCTCGCGGCAGTGGTCCTGGCCACCCTCGCCACGCTCGCCTTCAGCCTGCCGGTTGCCACCGTCCAGGTGGAGGGCCTGCTCGGCGTCATCCAGCCGCCCAGGTCCGAAGCCTTCGGCGAGCTCGCCAACCCGGCCATCTGGGGCACCATCATCGCGTTCACGCTCATCGCCTCCGCCGAGTCGCTGTTCAGCGCCGCGGCCGTGGACCGCCTGCACGACGGCCCACGCACCCAGTACAACAAGGAGATGATCGCCCAGGGCACGGGCAACACCGTGTGCGGTCTGCTCGGCGCGCTGCCGATGACCGCGGTGATCGTGCGCAGCTCCGCCAACGTCAACGCGGGCGCGAAGACCAAGGCGTCCCGCGTGCTGCACGGCGTGTGGCTGCTGCTGTTCGCCGCCGCGCTGCCCTCCGTCCTGGCACTGATCCCGATTCCCGCCCTCGCCGGCATCCTCGTGCACGCGGGCTGGAAGCTGATCCCGTTCCGCCAGATCGCGGAGCTGTGGCACAGCCACAAGGGCGAGGCACTGATCCTCATGGTCACCGCCGTCTCGATCGTCGCGGTGAACATGTTCGAGGGCGTACTCATCGGTCTGGCCCTGTCGGTGGGCAAGACCGCCTGGGAAGCCTCGCACCTGAAGACGGAGATCATCGACAAGGGCGCCGGACCGATCCAGGTGTACCTGTCGGGCAACGCCACCTTCCTCCGGCTGCCGAAGATCCTCGACAGCCTGGAGGCCCTGCCCCAGGACCGCCCGGTGGAGCTGGACCTGTCCGGCCTGCACCACCTCGACCACGCCTGCCGTACGGCCCTGGAGAACTGGGCCGAACGGCACAGCACGGACGGCACGGAACCCGTGAAGGTCACCGAACCGCTCAAACCTGCGGCCGAGAAGATGACGTCGAACACCTGACACCGCTCAGCAGCCGGGCGGTGCACACCACACCTGCACCACCCGGCCCACCCTGCCTGCGCCGTGTGTGCTCACTGTGCCGCGTCGCCGTCTGCTTCCTCCTTTCAACTGCCTGGCCCGCTACGGCATCCGTGCCAGTGTCCCGGCCGCCGCAGACGTCGAGGAGGACGACGCCGGGTGAGTTTCGCCAGGCACCTCGGGATCCAGCGGCCCGACGGACGGCTGCAAGGACCCCGAGGGGGCCGCTCCGCTGTCCGGACCGGAGCGGCCTGCCTGGCTACCGGCCCCTTTCCCCATCCCCGCCACCCACACACCGCCGGTGGACTCATGCAGGGCGCCGTCAGCTGCTCAGGGCGGCCTCGGCGTCGGCGACGGTGTCAAAGACCCGCAGGACCTGATCGGCGCCGGTCATCTCCAGGATCTGGCGCAGCGGGACCGGGACGCAGGCCAGGACCAGCACGACTGCTGCCTTCTCCGCCTCACGAAGGGCACCCAGCAGCACGTTCGGCCCCGCCGAGTCGCAGAACGACACATCCGTCAGCTCCACCACGACGGCCCGCTCCGCGCGATCGATCGCCTGCGTCAGCTGCCCGCGCAGCTCCAGCTGCGTGACGTAGTCCATGGCCCCGCGGACCTTCGCCACCAGGCAGAGGCCCGATACGGTCCTCTCGACCGAAGGAAGATCTTCCACAACGCCTGCCCAACCGTCTCGTCCGGGGCCTGAGAATGCTGTCGAGCCTATCCGGCAAGGCCCGTCCGGTACCGCCGGACCGGCACGGGTGCCTTCACCACGGGCCCTGCTTCCCCGTAGACAATGGATGAAGCGGATTTCGGGAAGTTTGCTGCCGGTGTTCCCGGTGCGGCGGCATCGAGGGGGCAGCGTTGATCGTGGACCAGCAGGCCGGAGGATGGGGCTTCCTCACCAACCATGCGCGCGTGCTGCTGGCCATCGCACGCGATCCCGCCGCACGTATCCGTGACATCGCCGCCGCCTGCCACATCACCGAACGCACCGCCCAGAGCATCGTCGGCGACCTCGAACAGGCCGGCTACCTCAGCCGGGAGCGAGAGGGACGGCGCACGCGCTACACCGCCCTTTCTCTAGGGGACCGAGCTGTCGCAGTGGCGACGTTCCCGCGTTGATGCAGCTCAGCGCTGTGCGGCTGACCCTATACAGTGCAACAGCTGTGGTGCTATCGCTGGTTCGAGTGGTTCGCCCACCTCCGGCCGTACATCGATGCGGTACGCGGTGGCCCAGGTGTCAGGCGGCGTGGTCTTCGGTTTCTGGCGCGCGGGCCTGGCGGCCGACGCTGCTGATCGCGGCGAAGAGCAGGGTGGGGCGGGCGCCGATGGAGTTGGCGAAGATGGCGGTGACCGAGGCGGCCATGGCGATCATCGCCCACACCGGATACACCAGGCCGGTCGCGGCGGCCGGGATGCCGATGCCGTTGAAGGTGAACGCCAGGGCCACGTTCTGCTTGACCTTCCGGTAGCTGGTGCGGCTGATGCCGTGGGCGGTCAGCAGCAGGTGCAAGTGATCGCGGACCAGGATGATGTCGGCGGACTCCATGGCGATGTCGGTGCCGGTGCCGATGGCGATGCCGACGTCGGCCTGCATGAGGGCCGGGGCGTCGTTGATGCCGTCCCCCACCATGGCCACCCGCCGGCCGTCCTTCTGGAGGTCGCGGACGATGGCGGCCTTGTGGTCGGGGCGCACTTCGGCGTGGACCTGGTCGATGCCGACCTGGTCGGCGATGTGCGCGGCGGCGCGCTGGTTGTCGCCGGTAAGCAGCACTGGCGTGATCCCTGCGGCGCGCAGGGCGGCGACGGTGTCGGCGGCTTCCGGGCGCAGGGTGTCGCCGAGCGCGATCAGCCCGGCCGGGGCGCCGTCGACGGCCAACGCGACCGCTGTGTGCCCGGTGCTCGTCCAGGCGTCTATCGCCGCCTGAAGGGGTGTGGTGTCGATGCCGTGCTCGGTGAGCAGGGCGGGGCGGCCGACCAGCACCCGGCGCCCGGCGACCTCGGCGGCCACGCCCAGCCCGGTCAGCGAGGTGAACTCCCCGGCCTCTGGCCAGAGTAGGCCCCGGTCGTTCGCCGCGTTCACCACCGCGCGGGCGAGGGGGTGCTCGGAGGAGTGCTCCGCGGCGGCGGCCAGGGTGAGCAGCTCGTCCTCGCCGAGGTCGTGGGCGTGGATGCCGCGCACGGTGGGCTGGCCGAGGGTGAGGGTGCCGGTCTTGTCCAGCACCACGGTGCGCACCTGGCGCAGGGTCTGGAATGCCTCGCCGGTGCGCATCACGATGCCGTGGTCGGCGGCCTGGCCGGCGCCGCGCACGATGGCCAGCGTGGCGGCGATGCCGACCGCGCACGGGTAGCCCATGACCAGCACCGTCAGGGCGGCGAAGACCGCCCGCCGTACGTCGGCATCACCAGCGAGGGCCGAACCGGCCAGCCAGGCGGCCAGGGCCAGGGCGGAGGCCGTGAGCACCGCGGGGGTGTAGATGCGCAGCACCCGGTCGACTAGGGCCTGTTCTGAGTTGAGATCACGGGATCGGTCATTCCCGCTTCAGGAGGGCGCTGGCTGCGG
>NZ_VTHJ01000028.1:0-10181 GCF_008386495.1 Streptomyces tailanensis
GCGGCTCCATCCTCTGGCTACGCAGCCTGCCAGCCCTCCCGTGATCTCAACTCAGAACAGGCCCTAGGAGCTAGGAGCTAGGAGCTAGGAGCGGCGGCGGGGCTTGGAGCCCTTGCCGCCCTTCGCGTTCCTGCCGCCGCCGGATCCGGCTCGGGGGTTCCGACCGGTCGACTTGCCCGCGGTGGGACGCTGCTTGGCCTTGGGCTGCTGCTTCGGTTCCACGGTCTTGGCGCGGCCTCGCGAACTGTTGACCGTTCGGCCTCGGACGATCCCGATGAAGTCCTCGACCATGTCGGTGGTCGCGTCCTCGGGCCACGACAGGGCGACCCGTGACTCGGGGGCGTCCGTGACCGGCCGGTAGGTGAGGTCCTTGCGGTGGTGGAGCCGGGCGAGCGACTGCGGCACGACGAGCAGCCCGATGCCGGCCGCCACCAGCTCGATCGCGTCCGCCGTGGTGGCGGGGCGTTCGAAGGCCGGCTCTCCCGGCGGGTGCTCCCAGTCGAGGGTGTCGTCGAGGGGATGCAGGACGACTTCGTCCGCCAGGTCCTCGGTGGTCACCTCGTCGACCGCCGCGACGACGTGGTCCTTCGGGATCACGACCACGGTGGTCTCGGTGTAGAGGGGGATCGCGCTGAGGTCGGTCGCGTCCACCGGCAGCCGTACGAAACCGGCGTCGGCGTCGCCGCCCCGCAGCACGCCGAACGCCTCGGCGGCGGACACCTGGAGGAGGGTGAGGGGGATGTCGGGCAACCGCTCGTTCCAGATCCGCACCCACTTCGTGGGCGTCACTCCCGGGACGTACGCGAGCCGGAACGAGGAGGATGCTTCCGAGCCAGTCACGTGACCAGGCTATCGGGCGGCGGCAGGGGCGGTGGCACGGGCAGGGGTGGGAGGCCGGGCATCGGCCGTGGCCCGACGGCTCTGTGGTCAGCGGTGGCGCACATGCTCGATACCCTGGACACCATGACGTCGCACCAGACCACCCAGACCATGAAGCCCGCGACCGCGGCGAAGAAGCTGGGTGTGTACCTCGAAGCCACCCCCGCCGAGTTCCAGGAGGGCGTCATCTCGCGCGCCGAGCTGAACGCGCTCCAGGCGAACCCGCCGGCCTGGCTGGAGGAGCTGCGCAGCAACGGCCCGCACCCCCGACCGGTGGTCGCGGCGAAGCTGGGCGTCTCCATCGCCGGGCTCGCCCGCGGTGGCGTCACCGAGGCCCTCACCACCGAGCAGATCGAGGCGCTGAAGACCGACAACCCCGAGTGGCTGCAGAAGGAGCGCGCCACTCAGGCGGAGGTCCGCAAGGAAGGCGCCCGCATCAAGAAGCGGAACGCCGAACGGGCGGCCCAGTCGGGCGACCGGCGTTCCTGAACGCGAGCCACGGCGGATCGGCGGCGGC
Source organism: Streptomyces tailanensis (assembly GCF_008386495.1). Classification (GTDB taxonomy): domain Bacteria; phylum Actinomycetota; class Actinomycetes; order Streptomycetales; family Streptomycetaceae; genus Streptomyces; species Streptomyces tailanensis. The sequence continues at coordinate 1,397 of NZ_VTHJ01000028.1, forward strand.
TTCTGGTCCTGGGGCTGAGCCTGGCCGATGGCCGATGGCCGATGGCTATGGCGATGGCTGATGGTTCGGCGGGCTCGAAAACCGCGAGCCATACGGGCGAGGGCCGGGCAGGATGCCGTCTGTGAATCATGTCCTGTGCGGGCTCGCCGCCAACCCGGCCCTGCCGCCCGAGCTGGTCGACCGGCTGATCGCGGTCGCGGACGACGACATCGCCGGGGAACTCGCCGGTCGAACGGACCTCAGCCGTGCGCAGGCGGTCGCGTTGGCCTCGCGGGACGAGGCGATCGGTGTGCGGCTGGCATACGAGGGGCGGCTGACCGCGGCCGACGTGGATCCCACGGCGCAGCCACTCGTCGCCCTCGCCCTGCTCGACGAGGGTGCTGGCAGCCCGGAGTGGGCTCGTCTCCTCATGGTGGATCCGGTCGTCTCGAATCGCGAGAAGCTCGCCGCCTGCCCCGGCCTCCCTCCCGACGTGGTGGAGACGCTCGCCTCGGACTCGGACATACGGGTCGTCGCGGAGCTCGCGCTGTGGTGCGCACCCGACGTGGCCGCCCGCCTCGCGGAGCATCCGCATGCCGAGGTCCGCCGCACGGTCGCGGCCAACGAGGCGACGCCGCCGGACGTACTGGCGGCGCTCATCAGCGGCGAGGGGCTGACTCCCGCGCGGCGATGCCTGGTCTGCGACCGTGAAGAGCCGCCGTTCTCGCACAGCCCGGACTGCCCGAGGCCCGACTGCGATCTGCCCCCGGGCGCCTCCTGCGACGGGTCCCACGAATCCACCGTGCACACCACGCTGCTGGCGGCCCTGAGCAACCCGGCCACACCCCCCGAAGCGGTCGCCGGCTTCGCAGACCACCCCTCGATGCTGCTGCGTCAGGCGCTCGCGACCCGCCCCGCTCTGCCCCCGGAGACGTACGCACGGCTCGCCACGGACCCCACGCCCGGTGTCCGCGCCGACGTCGCCGAGAACCCCGCGATCGACGACACCCTGATCCGCACGCTGGCCGACGACCCCGACCCCGGGGTGCGGCGAGGCCTCGCGCACAACCCCCGCGTACCGCTCGACGTGCTGGCCCGCCTGGCCGCCCGCACCAGGGTCGGTCCCACCCTGCTGCCCCGAATCGCCTCCGCCTCCGCCGCCGAGGTGACGGAGCTGGCCCGGTCGCTGCACCCCGCGATGCGGATGCTCCTGGCCGAGCGGCGTGATCTGTCGGCCGAGATCCGCGACCTCCTGGCCGACGACCCCGACGCGAAGGTGGCCAAGTCCATCGCTCCGCACCCCGGCCTCTCCGCAGCACGGTTGCGCGCCATGGTCGATCGGTTCGGAGCCCAGGTCACCGCCAAGGTGGCGACCAACCCGGACGCGACTCCGGCCCTGCTGGAGCACATCACCCGGCACGGACCCCCGGTACGGAAGGCACTCCGCGAGGCCGCCCGGCACCCCCGTGCGACGCCCCCGGCCCTGCTCGCCTGCCTCACGGACGAACGCGCGAGACCCCTGGCCGCCGCCCACCCGGCACTCCCACCGACGACCATCGCGCAACTGCTCACCGACCCCGCCGTGCGGGTGGCGGAAGCGGCAGCCACCAACCCATCGCTACCGCGCACAATGATGACGACCCTGCTGCCCGAGCCGTGCGCAGACATCCACCGAGGGAATCAGTCAGCGCCGGACAACCCGTGCCACCAGTGGCCGCACCCGTCGGAACAGTAGCGCTCGCGGCGCCGCTCGTCGGCGATCGCGAGCACCGCGATCAGCAGCCGGAACGCCTTCCGACGCTCGTCCAGAGGCGCGAGCTGGGCGATCTTGCCCAGTTGCTGGTCGATCCGGCCGCGGGTGATCAGTACCACGGGCGTGTGCGTGGGGCGCAGCCCGGCTCGGCGAACGCCCTCCGGCCCGTCCTCGGTGACGGCGCGAGCCTGGACGCAGTAGTGGGCCAGGAATCGTAGCGTCCCGGACTGTGCCTCCGGACTGAGGGCGTCGAACCACTCGATGCCGTACGACATCGGGCGCAGCCCTTGGGCGAGTTCGTTGAGCAGTACGTCGCGTTCGGTCATGGTTGCCTCTTGTCGGGACGGGCGGTGCTCCGTCGCAGGCCCGGGGGCAGTGGAACCGGAGCGGTGGCCGTGCGGGCATCCTGCCTGCGCCGCTCATGGCTCGGCATCTGCTTTCCTCACAGCGGCCCGGTTCAGCCTCTTCCCCGCGATTGCATAAACGTGCAGCGAAACGTATAGTCATGCCATCCAAGAGGAGGGTTCCATGGCGGTACGCGCGGCGGTGGCGGGAGCGAGTGGTTATGCGGGCGGCGAAGTGCTGCGCCTGCTGCTCGCGCACCCCGAGGTCGAGATCGGTGCTCTGACCGGCAACTCCAACGCGGGCCAGCGGCTCGGCGGGCTACAGCCGCATCTGTTGCCGCTGGCCGGGCGGGTACTCCAGGAGACCACGGCCGAGGTGCTCGCCGGGCACGATGTGGTGTTCCTCGCGCTGCCGCACGGGCAGTCCGCCGCCGTGGCCGAGCAGCTCGGCCCGGATGTGCTCGTCGTCGACATGGGCGCCGACTTCCGGCTCAAGGACCCGGCGGACTGGGAGTGGTTCTACGGCTCGCCCCACGCCGGGACCTGGCCCTACGGCCTCCCCGAACTACCGGGTGCCCGCGCCGCGCTGGAGGGGTCCAAGCGCATCGCGGTACCCGGTTGCTACCCCACGGCCGTCACCCTGGCCCTCTTCCCGGCGTACGCGGCCGGGATCGCCGAGAACGAGGCCGTGATCGTCGCCGCGTCCGGCACGTCCGGCGCCGGCAAGGCGGCCAAGCCGCATCTGCTGGGCTCCGAGGTCATGGGCTCGATGTCGCCGTACGGCGTCGGTGGCGGCCACCGGCACACCCCCGAGATGATCCAGAACCTCGGCGGGGTGGCGGGGGAGCCGGTCTCCGTCTCCTTCACGCCGACCCTCGCCCCCATGCCCCGTGGCATCCTCGCCACGTGCACCGCCAAGGCCAAGCCCGGCGTCACCGCCGACTCGGTCCGCGCCGTGTACGAGAAGGCCTTCGCCGACGAGCCGTTCGTCCACCTGCTCCCCGAGGGACAGTGGCCCGCGACGGCGTCCGTCTACGGTTCCAACGCCGTATCGGTGCAGGTCGCGTACGACGAGGCGGCGGGCCGCATCATCGCGATCAGCGCCATCGACAACCTCACCAAGGGCACGGCAGGTGGCGCCGTCCAGAGCATGAACATCGCCCTCGGGCTCACCGAGAGCACCGGGCTGACGACGATCGGAGTCGCACCGTGAGCGTGACGGCAGCAAAGGGATTCACGGCGGCGGGCATCGCCGCCGGGATCAAGGAGAGCGGCAACCCGGACCTGGCCCTCGTGGTCAACAACGGGCCCCGCCTCGCCGCCGCGGGCGTCTTCACCTCCAACCGTGTGAAGGCCGCGCCGGTGCTGTGGTCCGAGCAGGTCCTCAAGGGCGGCCAGGTCTCGGCCGTCGTCCTCAACTCCGGTGGCGCCAACGCCTGTACGGGCCCGAAGGGCTTCCAGGACACCCACGCCACCGCCGAGAAGGTCGCGGACGTCCTCGAAGGCCACAGCGCCGGTGAGATCGCCGTCTGCTCCACCGGGCTCATCGGTGTCCTCCTGCCCATGGAGAAGCTGCTCCCAGGTGTCGAGACGGCCGCCGCCCAACTCTCCGAGCACGGCGGCGAGAAGGCCGCCATCGCCATCAAGACCACCGACACCGTGCACAAGACGTCCGTGGCCCAGGGCGACGGCTGGACCGTCGGCGGCATGGCCAAGGGCGCGGGCATGCTCGCCCCCGGCCTCGCCACGATGCTCGTCGTCCTCACCACCGACGCCGACCTCGACAGCGGGACGCTCGACAAGGCCCTCCGGGCGGCCACCAAGGTCACCTTCGACCGGGTCGACTCCGACGGCTGCATGTCCACCAACGACACCGTGCTGCTGCTCGCCTCCGGCGCCTCCCAAGTCACCCCGGGCTACGAGGAGTTCGCCGAGGCCGTCCGCAAGGTCTGCGACGACCTCGGGCAGCAGCTCATCCGGGACGCCGAGGGCGCAAGCAAGGACATCAAGATCGAGGTGATCAACGCCGCGACCGAGGACGACGCCGTCGAGGTGGGCCGCTCCATCGCCCGCAACAACCTCCTCAAGTGCGCCATCCACGGCGAGGACCCCAACTGGGGCCGCGTGCTCTCCGCCATCGGCACCACCTCCGCCGCCTTCGAGGTCGACCGGCTCAACGTCGCCATCAACGGCGTCTGGGTCTGCAAGAACGGCGGCGTCGGCGAGGACCGCGACAAGGTCGACATGCGCTACCGCGAGGTCCGCATCGTGGCAGACCTCGCGGCAGGCAATGAGTCCGCGGTGATCTGGACCAACGACCTGACGGCCGACTATGTCCATGAGAACAGCGCCTACTCCTCTTGACGTGCCCGCTTGGTTGTCGCGGGTCCTCGTCGTCGCCGACGAGGGTTCCTGCTTCACAGGCGGCCGCTCGCCCTCGGACGAGTCCGGGGTAAGTCTTACGCCGCCTCCACAGGCCAAGACCGCCCGCCCGGCGGCTGATCCAAGATTCTTCCGAAAGTCGGCTATGACGGTCAATCACTCAGAAGAGCGAAAGTCCCCCACCCGCAAGCACACCGCCCTCCCCAAGGCCCAGATCCTCATTGAAGCGCTGCCCTGGCTGACCCGTCACAACGGCAAGACGGTCGTCATCAAGTTCGGCGGCAACGCCATGGTGAACGAGGACCTCAAGGCCGCCTTCGCCCAGGACGTCGTCTTCCTGCGCCAGGCCGGCATCAAGCCTGTCGTCGTGCACGGCGGCGGTCCGCAGATCAGCGCCGCCCTCGACAAGCACGGCATCGTCAGCGAGTTCAAGGCCGGCCTGCGCGTCACCACCGAGGACGCCATGGACGTCGTACGCATGGTGCTCGCCGGACAGGTGCAGCGCGAACTGGTCGGACTGCTCAACCAGCACGGGCCGCTCGCCGTCGGACTGACCGGCGAGGACGCGCACACCATCACCGCCACCAAGCACCAGCCCGAGATCGACGGCGAACTGGTCGACATCGGGCGGGTGGGCGAGATCACCGCGATCGACACGGGCGCGATCGAGGCACTGCTCGCCGACGGCCGTATCCCGGTCGTCTCGTCGATCGCCCGTAGCCAGGACGACGGACATGTCTACAACGTCAATGCTGATACGGCGGCTGCGGCACTCGCTGCTGCTCTTGGCGCCGAGACCCTCATGGTCCTCACCGACGTCGAGGGCCTCTACGAGGACTGGCCCAACTCCGACGAGGTGATCAGCCGCCTCACCGCTTCCCAACTGGAGAAGCTGCTGCCGGAGTTGTCCTCCGGCATGGTGCCGAAGATGGAGGGCTGTCTGCACGCCGTACGCAACGGCGTCAACACCGCCCGTGTCATCGACGGCCGGGTCCAGCACTCGATCCTGCTGGAGATCTTCACCGACGAGGGCATCGGCACGATGGTCGTGCCGGACGCCACAGATCAGGGGGACGCCGTATGACCACGAACGAAGAGCTCACCCAGCGGTGGCAGGGCTCGCTCATGAACAACTACGGCACCCCGAAGCTGCCCCTCGTCCGCGGTGAGGGCAGCAAGCTGTGGGACGCGGACGGCAAGGAGTACGTCGACTTCGTCGGCGGCATCGCCGTCAACGCGCTCGGCCACGCCCACCCGGCCGTCGTCGAGGCCGTCAGCACGCAGATCGCCTCCCTCGGCCATGTCTCCAACCTGTTCATCGCCGAGCCGCCCGTCGCGCTCGCCGAGCGGCTCCTGGAGCACTTCGGCCGGGACGGCAAGGTCTACTTCTGCAACTCCGGTGCCGAGGCCAACGAGGGCGCTTTCAAGATCGGCCGGCTGACCGGGCGGACCCACATGGTCGCCACCCAGGGCGGCTTCCACGGCCGGACCATGGGCGCCCTCGCCCTCACCGGCCAGCCCGGCAAGCAGACCGGCTTCCACCCCCTGCCCGGTGACGTCACGCACGTCCCGTACGGTGACGCGCAGGCCCTGGCCGCCGCGGTCACCGAGGAGACGGCACTCGTCATCATCGAGCCCATCCAGGGTGAGAACGGTGTCGTGGTCCCGCCGGTCGGTTATCTGAAGGCTGCCCGGGCCATCACCGCCGCCGGCGGCTCGCTGCTGGTCCTCGACGAGGTGCAGACCGGCATCGGCCGGACTGGGCACTGGTTCGAGTACCAGGCGCACGAGGGCGTCCTGCCGGACGTCGTCACCCTCGCCAAGGGTCTCGGCGGTGGACTGCCGCTCGGCGCGACCGTCGCTTTCGGGCGGGCCGCGGAGCTTCTCCAGCCAGGCCACCACGGGACCACCTTCGGCGGGAACCCCGTCGCCTGCGCCGCCGGACTCGCCGTCCTGGAGACCATCCAGGCCGAAGGGCTCCTGGAGAACGTCAAGCGGCAGAGCGAGAAGCTGCGGGACGGAATCGAGTCCCTCGGCCACCCGATGATCGACTATGTCCGTGGTGCGGGCCTCCTGCTGGGTATCGTGCTCACCGAGCCGCTCGCGCCACTGGCGCAACAGGCGGCTCAGGACGCCGGTTTCCTGGTGAACGCGCCCGCCCCCGATGTCGTACGGCTCATGCCCGCGCTCAACATCGGCGACGCGGAGGTGGACGCGTTCCTCCAGTCGCTGCCCGGCATCCTGAACGGGGCGCTGGCCGCGCACGAAGCCAGTGGGGACGGACGATCCGGGGAATGAGACGACGATGAGCCAGGCGCAGGAGCACGACCAGGCGGGGCCCGCCGTGCCGCAGACCCGCACGGCCCGCCACCGCCGGATCGTGGACATCCTCAACCGGCAACCGGTGCGGTCGCAGAGCCAGTTGGCCAAGCTGCTGTCCGACGACGGGCTGAGCGTCACCCAGGCGACGCTCAGCCGGGACCTGGACGAGCTCAACGCGGTGAAGATCCGCAACACCGACGGCGACCTCATCTACGCGGTGCCGAGCGAGGGCGGTTTCCGGACCCCCCGGGCTCCGCTGGGCGAGTCGGCGAAGGAGGAGCGGATGCGGCGGCTCTCGCAGGAGCTGCTGATCTCCGCGGAGGCCTCCGCGAACCTCGTGGTCCTGCGTACGCCTCCGGGCGCGGCCCAGTTCCTCGCCTCCGCGATCGACCAGGCCGAACTGCACGACATCCTGGGGACCATCGCGGGCGACGACACGTTGCTGTTGATCAGCCGGGATCCCGTGGGGGGACAGGCCCTCGCCGAGCATCTTTTGAGGCTGGCTCAGAACGGACACTGAGAGGGGCGGTTACTGCCGTGCGCCGACTGCGGGTGAGTGGGGGCTGATCGCGCAGTTCCCCGCGCCCCTTACGGAGCACGGCTCGCCGTACTCAGCTGCGGGCAGTCGTGCCGCTGGGGCGATGGGGGTACCTCCCGCTCGAGCGAAGTCGAGAGTGGGGGAGGGTGGGCGCAGCGGCACCTCGTAGCGCCGAGTCGCGCAGCCCACCCCCGCCCAGCCGCAGCACCGGCGCCGAGCTCTGTCAGCCCAGGCGGGACGCGAGCCCCCCGGTGCACCGCACCTCGTCCCCCGCCGTGATCAGCAACGCCTCCGTGTCCGGCAGGGACTCCAGCCACGCCAAACCCTCCCGCGAACCCATCGCGAACGCCGCCGTAGCCCAGCAGTCCGCCCAGGTGAGGTGGGGGCCCACCGCGGTGACCGAGACCAGGTCCGTCACGGCGGACTTGCCGGTGCGGGGGTCGACGATGTGGGCGCCGCGCTCCGCCGTACCAGACGTGGCCACCGCCAGCCGATCCGCGCCGGCGGCGGTGACGACGGCGGCCAGGCCACCGGGGCGCAGCGGGTCCGCCACACCGACCCGCCACGGCCGGTCGGGGCCGGGCACGCCGCAGAGCTGGACGTCCCCACCACCGTTGACGCTCACCCCGACCGCTCCGGCCTCGACCAGACGCAGGGCGGCCCGCTCGGTGGCCCACCCCTTCACCAGCCCGGTAGGGTCGAAGCGGCCCTCGTACGTGGCGCTGAACCAGCCCTCGCTCAACCGCTCGGCCTCGGCGCACAGTTCGAGGACCTCGGCGACCTCCGGATCGCACTCCTCGATCGTCACCTCACCCCGGTCGAGCCGCGAGATCTGACTGTCCTCGCGGTAGGTGCTGAACACCTCGTCCACCGTGTGCAGCCCGGCCACCGCCTCTTCGAGCGCGGCCTTGACCGCCGTGGGCTCGCCTCCCCGTATGTCGAACGAGAAGACGGTACCCATGGCCTCCTCGGCGTGGCGCAGTTGGGAGAGGGGTATCCCGGCGGGGTCGGTCCCCGGATCAGCCACCGGCCTGGTCCAGCGCGGACTGGAGGGACTCCTTGTAGCCACCGCTGGTGTACGTGGCACCCGAGACAGCATCGATATCAGCGCTCCCTGCCGCTACGGCGTTCTGGTTGAGCTGGGGAATGGCCGTGCCACTGATCTGGGTGCTGCGCCCACCGCTGGGCTGCTGCAGCGCCTCGGCCTGGGTGATCTTGCCGCCGTTGACGGTGATACGGACCTGAACCGGCCCGTAGTCCGTCTGCACGGCGCTGCCCGTGAGCACCTGAGTACCCGTCGACTGCCCGGTCCCGGTATCCGCGGCCCCGGAGTCTTCGGCACCGCCGCCCGCGTCCTGCTGGCCGCCCGCCTCGACCTCGCCACCGGACCCCTCCCCGCTGCCGGCCTGGTCGAGGGCGGACTGGAGGGATTCCTTGTAGCCGGCGCTGGTGTAGGTGGCGCCGGAG
>NZ_VTHJ01000028.1:10191-41307 GCF_008386495.1 Streptomyces tailanensis
GGGCACCGCGTTGTCGCTGATCTGGGTGCTGCGTCCGCCGCTGGGCGCCTGGACGGCTTCGGCCTGGGTGACCTTGCCGCCGCTGACGGTGACACGGACCTGAACGGGGCCGTAGTCCGTCTGGACGGCCGTACCCGTCAGCGTCTGGGTGCCCAAACCGCCGCCCGATCCTCCCGCGTTGCCGGCCTGGTCGAGGGCGGACTGGAGGGATTCCTTGTAGCCGGCGCTGGTGTAGGTGGCGCCGGAGACGGCATCGATCTCGGCGGAACCGGCGGCCACGGCGGCCTGGTTGAGCTTCGGAATCGCGTCGTTGCTGATCTGGGTGCTGCGTCCGCCGCTGGGCGCCTGGACGGCTTCGGCCTGGGTGACCTTGCCGCCGTTGACGGTGACACGGACCTGGACCGGGCCGTAGTCGGTCTGGACGGCCGTACCCGTCAGGGTCTGCGCGCCGGCCGCCGCCCCGGCACCGCCCTGTGCCGAAGGAGCGGCACCGGCCTGGACCGAACCGGCCGGGTCCGAGGCGGGCTTCAGCGACAGCAGCAGCACGATGCCGGACACCGTGGCGGCGGTGGCGAGCAGGGTCCGCCGGATGGGGTGGCTCTTCTTCATCGCTCCTTCAGCTCCTGAAGTGTGAAGTCTCGGCAGGGCAACCCGCGGGGAGCCCCATGGCACAAGTGAGGGGGTGGCAGAACTGGGTGGGCGGGTAAGTCCGTGGGACTCGCGGGCGTGGGAGCCCGTCGCTCACATCTCGAACGACTCGTGATGGATACGGCGGGTCGGCACCCCCGCGCCGCGCAGCGCCTCGTACACGCCCTGGGCGAAGCCGGGCGGCCCGCACAGGAAGACGTCGTGGCGCTCGATGTCCGGGATCTTGCGGCGCAGGCTGTCCGCCGAGATGTCCGGGCGCTCGCCCTCCGGGCTGTTCACCGCGTACATCAGGCGCGCCCCGCGCTCCTCGGCGATCTGCGCGAGCTCGTCCCACAGGGCGAGGTCCTGGGTGCTGTTGGCCCGGTAGAGCAGGGTGAGGTCACCGGCCGCGCCGGGCAGCGTCTCGAACAGGGCTCTCATCGGCGTGATACCGACGCCGCCGGCCACCAGCAGCACCTTGCCCCGGCTGCGCTTGCCGGCCGTCAGCGCGCCGTACGGGCCCTCGGCCCACACCCGGGTGCCGGGCTCCAGATCGCGCAGCGCCGAGCTGTGGTCGCCGATCGCCTTGACCGTGATGCGCAGCATGTTGGGGCGGGGCGCCGCCGACAGCGAGTACGGGTGCGAGCTGAACCGCATGCCCGGCGCCAGGAACCGCCAGCGGAAGAACTGCCCGGCCTCCGCGCCCATCCGGTGCAGCTTGCGCCCGCTCATCAGCACCGAGACGATGCCGGGCGACTCCTCGATGACCGCCTCGACCCGCAGCCGGTGCCGCATGTTGAGCCGGATCGGGGTGATGATCCGGTACCAGACCACCAGCGCGGTCACCGACCCGTACAGCGCGTACCAGCCGGTCTTCGCGGCGGGCGTCACGGCGAACTCGTTGCCGGTGGAGATCTGGTGCCAGAACGTCAGGAACGTCGCCGCGTACGTCAGCAGGTGCGTGTGGTACCAGAGGTCGTACGGGATCCGCTTGCGCACCGGGCCGATCGACATGAGCCCGATCAGCATCAGCAGACCGGTGCCGATGGCGGCCTTGCCCATGTCCGGCAGCTGGTTGATCGAGTCGATCGTCTGCTGGAGGATCGCCGTGTGGGTGAGCCCGGCCTGGAGGGCGTACCCGTACATCGTGAGGACGACGTGGGCGACGACCAGGCAGAGCGTGTAGCGGCCGGTCATCGCGTGCCAGCGGGCCACCCGGTCGGAGCCGACCCGGCGTTCCAGCGCGGGCACCCGCGCCATCTGGAGCACGACCAGCGCCATCAGGTATCCGCCGAGCAGACCCGTGATCCGGCCGGCGTTGACCATCTTGCTGCCCTGGTCCGCGATGGAGGGTGTGTTGTCCCACCACAACCACATCACCGCGGCGGCGCCGCCCCAGAACAGAATCAGCAGGGGGACGGCGGGGGAGCGGCGAGGTCGGATGCGGCGCATCGTCTGCCGCCGCGCGGCGCGACCTCCGGCGATCGTGGACACGGTTCCTCCGTGGTGGGCTGGACCCTTGGCCCACACGTACGTGCTGGGAGTGCCGCGTGTTCAACGGGGTAGGACACAGGAACTTCTCAAGGTGTGGTGGAGGGCGGCAGCGGCAACGGCAGCCCGGGCAGTCCGTCCAGACTGGTCCCGATGTGCTCCTTGGACTGGAAGTACGCGCTGAGCGAGTCGTCGTCCTCGCGCGCGAAGCGCCTGCCGTGCAGGTCGCGGTCCTCCTCGTACGCCATGAACGGCACCGAGTAGCCGCAGCTGTCGCGGATGCGCTCGGCCCGGACCACGATGATCGCGCGCAGACCGTGCGGGGTCGGGTCGATGTCCGGGAAGCGGGCGAGGAGTTCCTTGAAGCGCGGGTCGTCGCGGAAGACGGCCTCGCCCTTGCCGTGCACGCGCACGATGTTGGGCGGGCCCTGGAAGGCGCACCACATGAGGGTGATACGGCCGTTCTCGCGCAGGTGCGCGATGGTCTCGGCGTTGGACCCGGCGAAGTCGAGGTAAGCGACGGTCAGTTCGTCGATGATCACGAAGGAGCCCTTGAGGCCCTTGGGGGAGAGGTTGACCGTGCCGTCGGCGGCGAGAGGCGCCGAGGCGGTGAAGAAGAGAGGCTGGGCCTCGATGAACATACGCAGGCGGCCGTCGATGCGCTCGTAAGTCTTTCCCATGACTAACGATTATCGACGGTAATGCTTCACCTGTCTAAGGAAAAGGAATTGGGCCCGGACATACGCATTCCGGGTGGACCCCATCGCTGGGATCCACCCGGAATCAGGTCGTCCGTGGCCACCCCGGCCGGCGCGCGGGGCGGCCACGGCCCCTGTCGCTCACACGGAGCGCAGGAGGTCACGCGTCACCAGGGGTGGCGGTGGGGCTTACTGGTTGAGCTCGCAGGGGGCGAGGGCCTCCAGGCCTTCCGGCTTGGCGGCGGCGCGGCCGATGGCGGTCTCGATGCGGTTGAGCGCGGCGACGCGCTTGTCCTCCAGCGGGCCGAGGATGGCGTTCTGGACGAAGTTGGGGCCGCCCTGGCCGACGGTGTCGATCAGGCGCTGGTTGGCCTCCTGGATCTGCGTGTCGAGCTGGGCCAGGTTGCGGTCGACCTCGGCCTGCGCGGATGCCGGGATCGCCGGGAGCCGGCTCTCGACCTCCGGGCAGGAGATGGCGCCCGCGGCACCGGCGTTGCCCGCGTCCTCGGCGGCGTCACCCGCGCCGGCCTCCTCACCGGCTCCGGCCTCGGCGCCCGCGCCCGCTTCCTCGCCGGCCGCCGGGTCGCTCGGCGCCGCGGTGGCTTCCTCGCCCGCTCCGGCCTCCGCACCGGCGCCCGCTTCCTCACCGGCGCCCGCGGCGCCGCCCTGGACGAGCTCACAGGGGGCGAGGGCTTCGAGGCCCTCGGGCTTGGCGGCGGCGCGGCCGATGGCGGTCTCGATGCGGTTGAGCGCGGCGACGCGCTTGTCCTCCAGCGGGCCGAGGATGGCGTTCTGGACGAAGTTGGGGCCGCCCTGGCCGACGGTGTCGATCAGGCGCTGGTTGGCCTCCTGGATCTGCGTCTGGAGCTGGGCGAGGTTGCGGTCGACCTCGGCCTGCGCGGAGGCGGGGATCTCCGCGGGCAGGCTGCCTTCGACCGCCGGGCAGGAGATGGTGCCGGGCGAGGCGTTCGCGGCGGCGTCCTGGCCGTTGTCGCCGGCGCCTTCCCCGGCGAGGGCGGAACCGGCGATGACCGCTCCGGAGAGCACGACCGCGGCGGCGCCGCCGATGATCCCTACGCGACGCTTGTTGTACTTCGGAAGAGCCCTGGACATGCGGATGCCTCACTCGGGTCGGGTGGTCGTTGTTGACAAACGCGGCGCCTGCGTTCGGGAAGAGTTACGAGTAAGCGGTTTCGTTTGTTCAACCGTCACTCGACATCTCTACTCCTGTCAGATTGACGAATCATGCAGTGCACTGCATACTCATGCATGACAGGGAACGCAGTGTGAGGAGAACCCCATGACCGAGCGCGTAGTACTCGCCTACTCGGGCGGTCTGGACACCTCCGTCGCCATAGGCTGGATCGCGGAGGAGACGGGCGCCGAGGTCATCGCGGTCGCGGTGGACGTCGGCCAGGGCGGCGAGGACCTGGACGTCATCCGCAAGCGCGCCCTCGCCTGCGGCGCCGTCGAGGCCGAGGTCGCCGACGCGCGGGACGAGTTCGCAGACGAGTACTGCCTCCCGGCGATCAAGGCCAACGCCCTCTACATGGACCGCTACCCGCTGGTCTCCGCACTCTCCCGGCCCACGATCGTCAAGCACCTGGTCTCCGCCGCGCAGAAGCACGGCGCCACGACCGTCGCCCACGGCTGCACCGGCAAGGGCAACGACCAGGTCCGCTTCGAGGCCGGCATCGTCGCCCTCGCCCCCGACCTGAAGTGCATCGCCCCGGTCCGGGACTACGCGATGACCCGCGACAAGGCCATCGCGTTCTGCGAGGCGAAGAAGCTCCCGATCGCGACCACCAAGAAGTCCCCGTACTCCATCGATCAGAACGTCTTCGGACGCGCCGTCGAGACGGGCTTCCTGGAGGACATCTGGAACGGCCCGATCGAGGACATCTACGAGTACACCCAGAACCCGGCGGTCCCGCGGGACCCCGACGAGGTGATCATCACCTTCGAGCAGGGCGCCCCCGTCGCCGTCGACGGCAAGCCCGTCACCGTCCTCCAGGCGATCCAGCAGCTCAACGAGCGCGCGGGCGCCCAGGGCATCGGCCGGATCGACATGGTCGAGGACCGCCTCGTCGGCATCAAGTCCCGCGAGGTGTACGAGGCCCCGGGCGCGATCGCCCTCATCACGGCCCACCAGGAGCTGGAGAACGTCACCGTCGAGCGCGAACTCGCCCGCTACAAGCGCCAGGTCGAGCAGCGCTGGGGCGAACTCGTCTACGACGGCCAGTGGTTCTCCCCGCTCAAGCGCGCCCTCGACGGCTTCATCAACGAGGCCAACGAGCACGTCTCCGGCGACATCCGCATGACGTTGCACGGCGGCCGCGCCGTGGTCACTGGCCGCCGGTCCGGCTCGTCCCTGTATGACTTCAATCTGGCGACGTACGACACCGGCGACACGTTCGACCAGGCGGCGGCCAAGGGCTTCATCGACATCTACAGCCTGTCGTCGAAGATCGCGGCCAAGCGGGACTTGTCCTAGCGCCGATAAGGTCTGCGTCTGCGGTTACATCCACACCCTCTCTAGGAGCAACGCAAGTGAGCAGCAACAGCGGTGACGTACGGCTCTGGGGCGGCCGTTTCGCCGACGGTCCCGCCGAGGCCCTGGCCAAGCTGTCCGCGTCCGTCCACTTCGACTGGCGGCTCGCGCCGTACGACATCGCCGGATCGCGTGCCCACGCGCGCGTGCTGCACAAGGCGGGCCTGCTCACCGAGGACGAGCTGACCCGGATGATCGCGGGCCTGGACCAGCTCGAAGCGGATGTCGCCGACGGCTCCTTCGTGGGCACCATCGCCGACGAGGACGTGCACACCGCCCTGGAGCGCGGCCTCCTGGAGTGCCTCGGCCCGGACCTGGGCGGCAAGCTGCGCGCCGGCCGGTCCCGCAACGACCAGGTCGCGACCCTCTTCCGGATGTACCTGCGCGACCATGCCCGCACCATCGGCGGCCTGATCGCCGAACTCCAGGACGCGCTGATCGGCCTCGCGGAGGCCCACCCGGACGTGGCGATGCCCGGCCGCACCCACCTCCAGCACGCCCAGCCGGTCCTCTTCGCCCACCACGTCCTGGCCCATGTCCAGTCCCTGTCCCGGGACGCCGAGCGGCTGCGCCAGTGGGACGAGCGCACGGCGGTCTCCCCGTACGGCTCGGGAGCCCTCGCGGGCTCCTCCCTGGGCCTGGACCCGGAGGCGGTGGCGAAGGACCTCGGCTTCGAGCACGGCAGCTCCGCGAACTCCATCGACGGCACGGCGTCCCGCGACTTCGTGGCGGAGTTCGCCTTCATCACCGCGATGATCGGCGTGAACCTCTCCCGGATCGCCGAGGAGGTCATCATCTGGAACACGAAGGAGTTCTCCTTCGTGACCCTCCACGACGCGTTCTCGACGGGCTCGTCGATCATGCCGCAGAAGAAGAACCCGGACATCGCGGAGCTGGCGCGCGGCAAGTCCGGGCGCCTGATCGGCAACCTGACCGGCCTGATGGCCACGCTGAAGGCCCTGCCCCTCGCCTACAACCGCGACCTCCAGGAGGACAAGGAGCCGGTCTTCGACTCCATCGACCAGCTGGAGGTCCTGCTCCCCGCCTTCACCGGCATGATGGCGACCCTCACCGTCCACCGCGAGCGCATGGAGGAACTGGCCCCCGCCGGCTTCTCCCTCGCCACCGACATCGCCGAGTGGCTGGTCAAGCAGGGCGTCCCATTCCGCGTGGCCCACGAGGTGGCGGGCGAGTGCGTGAAGGCGGCGGAGGCGGAGGGCAAGGAACTCGACGGCCTCACGGACGAGCAGTTCGCGAAGATCAGCGCCCACCTCACCCCCGAGGTCCGCTCCGTCTTGAACGTCCCCGGAGCCCTGGCCTCCCGCAACGGCCGAGGCGGCACGGCGCCCAGCGCGGTGGCCGTACAGCTGGCAGAGGTGAAGTCGGACGTGGCGTCCCAGCACGAGTGGGCTGTGGCCAAGACGAACTGACACGGCCGGGCGATCGGCAACCGGGTTCTCCGCCCCCGCCGCCCCTACCCGTCCCTCCCCCACTCTCGGCTTCGCTCGAGCGGGGGACCCCCATCCAGGGGCTGCGCCCCTTCGACCCCGCCCGCCTTCCAGCTCGGGGGTGGGGGTGCGTTGGCGGGTGCGGGCATGTTGTGGTTGCTCGCGCAGTTCCCCGCGCCCCTTAAAAGCCGGGGGGCGCCCCCCGGTTCTTTTAGGGGCGCGGGGAACTGCGCGACAAGCCCCCACTCACCCGCACCCGCCAACGCACCCCCGCCCCCGAGCTCTTCTGCGGCGGTTGAAGCGGCGCAGCCCTTCGCGGGGGCGAAGAAAACCGCATGTGAACCCCGCCGCGGGTTACGTTGGTCGGAAGCCCCTACCGGAGCCGACCGAACGGAGCCCGCGATGCCCTTCGCCCGCCTCGCCACAGCGACGACCCCCACCTGCCACATCGGCCTGGGCCTCGCCGCAGTCGGCCGCCCCGGCTACATCAACCTCGGCAGAGACCACGACCTCGGAGAAGACCGCAGCGTCGAAACGCTCCGCGACCGCACCCACGAACTCCTCGACGCCGCCTACGCCCAGGGCGTCCGCTACTTCGACGCGGCCCGCTCGTACGGCCGCTCGGAGGAGTTCCTCGCCGCCTGGCTGAACGCCCACCGGGACATCGACGACATCGTCGTCGGCAGCAAATGGGGCTACACCTACACCGCCGACTGGACCACCGACGCCGAACAGCACGAGGTCAAGGACCACAGCGTCCAGGCGTACGAACGCCAGCACGCCGAGAGCACCGAGCTGCTGGGCGACCGCCTGGACCTCTACCAGATCCACTCGGTGACCCCGGACAGCCCGGCCCTCACCGACAAGGAACTCCACGCGAAGCTGGCAGAGACGGCCGCCCAGGGCGTCACCATCGGCTTCTCCACCAGCGGCCCGGCGCAGGCCGACGCCATCCGCGCCGCACTCGCCGTGACGGTCGACGGCGAGCCCCTCTTCCGTACCGTCCAGTCGACGTTCAACGCCCTGGAGACCTCGGCGGCGCCCGCACTCGCCGAGGCACACGACGCCGGCCTCACCGTGATCGTCAAGGAGGCCATGGCCAACGGCCGCCTCGCGGACCCGTACGCCCCGGACCAGCTCAAGGCCGTCGCCGAGGAGACGGGCCTCGGCTGCGACGCGGTCGCCCTGGCCCTCGTCCTGCGCCAACCCTGGGCCGGCGTCGTCCTCTCCGGCGCCGCGACCATCACCCAGCTCGCCTCCAACCTGCACGCGGCCGTCGTCGACCTCGACGAGAACCAACAGACCCGGCTCGCGGAACTCGTCGAGGACCCGCAGACGTACTGGGGCGAGCGCGGCCGACTGCCCTGGCACTGATCTGAACCCCTGACGCGTTGAGCTGAACCCCCTGGCACGACTTGACACGCCCCTCCAGTGAGACGCGCATGCACACAATGAGACGAGAATGTCTCAAGCGGGCTATGGTTGTCTCATGGCTGTCGATCGTCACCACGTGCTGCGCAGTGCCGCGGCCCTGCTGACCCGTAAATCCACCGCGACCATGGACGAGGTCGCCAAGGCCGCCGGGATCAGTCGGGCCACGCTGCACCGCCACTTCGCGGGGCGTGACGTGCTGGTACGGGCGCTGGAGGCGCTCGGCATCGCGGAGTGCGAGGCCGCGCTGGACGCGGCCCGCCTGGACGAGGGGCCGGCGCGTGACGCCGTACGACGCCTGGTGCGCGAGATCGAGTCCGCCGCCGCGCTCCTCGCCTTCCTCTACACCGAGAACCAGCTGTTCGAGGGGGAGGGTCAGAACGAGGGCTGGGCCCGGATCGACGACCGTATCGCGGCCCTCTTCCGGCGCGGCCAGTCGAACGGCGAGTTCCGTATCGACCTCACCCCGGCCTGGCTCACCGAGGCGCTGTACGGACTGCTGGCCTCCGGCGCCTGGGCGGTGTCGGAGGGCCGCGTCGCCGCCAAGGACTTCACCTACATGATCGCCGAGCTGCTGCTCGGCGGCGCACTGCGTCATCCCGAACGAAATTCCGAACAACCGAGAGAGGAATCATGACCAGCACCCTGCAGCCGGCCCGCACGGCGGAGACGGAGAAGAGGCCGGGCCGTTGGCTCGCGCTCTCCGTCCTCGTGCTCGCCGTGCTGCTGGTGGCCGTCGACGCGACCGTCCTCGGCCTCGCGACCCCCTACATCAGCGAGGACCTGAAGCCCTCGGGCGTCCAACTCCTCTGGATCGGCGACGTCTACTCGTTCGTCATCGCGGGCCTGCTCGTCTCGGCCGGCAGCCTCGGCGACCGCGTCGGCCGCAAGAAGCTGCTGCTGCTCGGCGCCACCGCGTTCGGCGCGATATCCGTGCTCAACGCCTACGCGACGACACCCGAGTTGATGATCGTGGCCCGGGCGCTGCTCGGTGTCGCGGGCGCGACCCTGATGCCCGCCACCCTCGCCCTGATCCGCAACCTCTTCCACGACTCGCGCGAACGCAGCCTCGCCATCGGCATCTGGGGCGCCACGGCTTCCGCCGGTACGGCCGTGGGCCCGGTCGTCGGCGGTTTCCTGCTCGAACACTTCTGGTGGGGCTCGGTCTTCCTCATCAACCTGCCCGTGATGCTCGTCCTCGTCCTCGTCGGCATCAAGCTGCTGCCCGAGTCCCGCCACCCGAACCCCGGCCCCTGGGACCTGCTCAGCGTCGCCCTGTCCCTGGTCGGCATGATCGGCATCGTCTACGCCGTGAAGGAGACCGCCACCCACGGCCTCGACGGCAACAACCTCACCGCGGGCCTCCTCGGAGCCGCCGCGCTGTTCTCCTTCGTACGCCGCCAGCTCACCCTGCCGCACCCCCTGCTGGACATGCGCCTGTTCCGCAAGCGCGGCTTCTCCGGAGCAGTCCTCGCCGACCTGCTGACCGTCCTGGGCCTCTCCGGCCTGGTCTTCTTCCTCTCCCAGTTCCTGCAACTCGTGCAGGACAGGCGCCCATTGGAAGCGGGCCTCGCCGAACTCCCGGCGGCCGTCGGCGCGGTGGTGGCCGGCCTGATCGCCGGAGCCGCCGCCCGCCGCTTCTCCGTCCGTTCCGTCGTCACCGGCGGCCTCGCGGCCATCGGCATGGCCCTGGCCCTGCTCACCCTGGTCGACCAGTCCACTGGCTACCCCCTGATCGGCGCAGCCCTGCTGATCGTCGGCATCGGCGCGGGCTTCTCCTTCACGGTCACAGCCGACGTGATCCTGTCCAGCGTCCCGAAGGAACAGGCGGGCGCGGCCTCAGCGGTCTCGGAGACGGCGTACGAACTGGGCGCGGCCCTGGGCATCGCCCTGCTGGGCTCGATCGTGACGGGCGTATACAGGGACTTCACGGCCCCGGCAGGCACCCCAGAGGGTGCGCACGAGTCGTTGGGTGGCGCAGTGGAGACGGCGGCAGGAATGCCGTCGGAGTCGGCACAGACCCTGCTGTCCTCAGCGAGGGAGTCCTTCGTCGACGGTCTGACGATCGCCGCAGGCGCAGGTGCCGTAGTCCTATGGGCAACGGCGGTGGCGGCCTGGTTCATGCTGAGGAAGCAGCGCCTGGAAAACGCCGCTTAGGGGCAGCAAGGTCAGGGGCGCGGGGCTGTAACGATTTGCGGCTCCGCCGCGTGGGCGCGACAAGCCCCCACAAACCCGCACCCGACAAACGACCTACGCGGCCTCTTTCGCCTTCGACGCATACATGTCGACGTACTCCTGCCCGGACAACCGCATGACCTCAGCCATCACAGAATCCGTCACCGCCCGCAGCACATACCGATCCCGGTCCATCCCCTCGTACCGGGAGAACTCCATCGCCTCACCGAACCGCACAGTCACCCGCCCCGGCCGGGGCAACCCCGCACCCCCCGGCTGAATCTTGTCCGTCCCGATCATCGCGAAGGGCACGACCGGCGCCCCGGTCATGAGGGTCAGCCGGGCGATCCCGGTACGCCCCCGGTACAGCCGCCCGTCGGGCGACCGCGTGCCCTCCGGGTAGATCCCGAACACCTTGCCCTCGTCGAGGATCCGCCGTCCGGTCATCAGGGCGGCGACACCCCCGCGCCCACCGTCGCGGTCGACGGGGATCATGCCGACGCCGGTGAAGAACCAGGCCATCAGCCGGCCCTTGAGGCCCTTGCCGGTGACGTACTCGTCCTTGCCGATGAAGAAGACCTGCCGGTCGCACACCAGCGGCAGGACCATCGAGTCGATGAAGGTCAGATGGTTGCCGGCGAGGATCACCGGCCCGTCCCCCGGGATGTGCTCCACGCCCTCCACCCGGGGGCGGAACATCAGGCGCATGATCGGTCCGAGCACTGCCTTGATGAGCGCGAAGCGGGACAACGGGCCCTCCCATGTCAAGCGTTCCGGTACAAGTATGTGCAGGTGAGGACGATACTCCCGGCTCAGGGGGTGACGCACACCCGGTTCACGGAGTGGATACGCATTGTTGACATACCTTTACCTGCGGTGACGCCCCGGTGTCCCGCCGACACCGGCCCGGAACATGTGACGGACATCGCGTCGCCGAGTCGAAACTCCGTCAACTTCCGCCGCCAGTAAGACACAAGCCGTCATCCGCATGTTCGGCCCCAGGTCTCCCAACGGTCACCACACGGCACCTACGATCGTCCCGCTTTGACAGGTGCAGGGCATCGCAGTGGGAGGAGCCGTCATGGGGACGCAGGAGTCGCGACAGCCGCGGCAGTCGCAGGACACGTACGAGCAGGGGCGCGGAACGGGCCGGCGGGCGCTGCTCGGTGCCGCGGTGCTCGGGGCCGGGGGAGCGGTACTCGGACTGCCGGGCGCGGCGAGAGCCGACGAGGCGAAGTCGGGCGAGTCGGGCGGTGAGTCGGGCGGCGGCTACCGGAGCCTGCCCGTGCCGACGGTCATCGCGCACCGCGGCGCCAGCGGTTACCGCCCGGAGCACACGCTCGGCTCGTACCAACTGGCCCTCGACATGGGCGCGCACGTCATCGAGCAGGACCTCGTGCCCACCAAGGACGGCCATCTCGTATGCCGTCACGAGAACGACATCACCGGCACGACCGACGTGGCGTCGCACCCCGAGTTCGCCGGCCGGAAAACCACCAAGGTCGTGGACGGCACGTCGATCACCGGCTGGTTCACCGAGGACTTCACGCTCGCCGAGCTGAAGACGCTGCGCGCCAAGGAGCGCGTGCCCGGCACCCGGCAGGAGAACACCCTCTACGACGGCCGCTGGGAGATCCCCACCTTCGAGGAGGTGCTGCGCTGGGCCGACCGGGAGGGCCGGAAGCGGGGCAAGCAGGTCTGGCTGCACGTCGAGACCAAGCACCCCACCTACTTCCGCAAGCTGGGCCTCGGCCTGGAGGAGCCGCTCGCCAAGCTGCTGCGCAAGTACAACCGCCACAAGAAGAACTCGCCGGTCTTCCTGCAGTCCTTCGAGCCAACCAGCATGCAGCGCATGAGCCGGCTCGTCGGCACGCCCCGGGTGGTGCTGCTGTGGACGCCCGACGACCGGCCGTACGACTTCGTCGAGGCGGGCGACCCGCGCACCGTCGCCGATCTGATCACTCCCGAGGGCCTGGCATGGATCGCCTCCTACGCGCAGGGCATCGGCCCGCTGCTCGACCTCATCATCCCGAAGGACGCGAAAGGCAACCTCACCGAGCCGACGACCCTCGTCGCCGACGCGCACGCCAAGGGGCTGATCCTGCACCCCTACACGATGCGCAACGAGAACAGCTTCCTGCCCGCCGACTTCCGCAAGGGCACGGACGCCAACGCCTACGGCGACGTCTTCGGCGCGTTCAAGGTGTACTTCGACACCGGCATCGACGGCATCTTCACCGACAACCCGGACACCGGCCTGCTGGCTCACGCGGACTTCGTCGACGACTGAGCGGACTTCGTCAACGACTGACCCGTGGACCCGCACGTCAACGACTGAGCCCCCATACCCCGATCGGGGTGACTCCCGTCCGCCCCGGCAACCCCCTGCCGGGGCGGCGGCGTCCCGGGGCATATGACCCACCACATGCTCACCACCCTCCGCCCCCTGCTGGTCGCGGAGGTGTCGGCCGAGGCCTACGCGACCGGTGCCGAGGCGGGGGACCTGGAACAGGCCGTCTGGCTGCGGCTGCTGGAACGCCTCGACGCCGACGGCCCACCCGCCGACCCCGAGGGCTGGCTGCGCAGCGCCGTCCGCTTCGAGGCGCGCCTCAGTCGCCGCAAGGCCCGGGCCGAACAGCCGTACGTCTCCGAGCCCGCCGACGACCGCGCCCCCGGCCCCGAACAGCAGGCCCTCACCGCCGCCCGCCGCCGCGCCCTGCACGCCGCCGTACGTCGGCTTCCCGGCCGTTGCCCAAGCCTTATCGCGGCGCTGCTGTCGCCGCAGGACCTCACCTATCGCGAGATCGCGGGCGAGTTGGGTATCTCACAGGGAAGTCTGGGCCCGGAACGTTCCAGATGTCTGGGATGTCTGCGTCGATTGCTGAGCGCGGAGGTTGCGGCACGCGAACCGCGGGGATAGGAGTGAAGGACATCAGGTGAGCAGGTGAGCGGGAGGCGTGCACACATGGGCATGAGCGTGACCATCTCCGTGGCGACCGAGCAGGACGCCGAGCAGATCTTCAGGCTGCAGTACCTGTGCTTCCAGAGCGAGGCGGCGCTGTACGGCAACTACCGGATCGACCCGCTCGTCCAGAGCCTCGACTCCGTCCGCGAGGAGGTGGCCTCCGACTGTGTGTTCGTGGCCCGACTCGGTGAAGAGGTCGTCGGCTCCGTGCGCGGCGCCCTCCACGAGGACGGCACCGCCTCCATCGGCAAGCTCTGCGTCCACCCGCGCCTCCAGGGCCACGGCATCGGCGCGAGGCTGCTCCGCGCGGCCGAGTCCGCCCTGGCCGAGGAGCGCGGCGCCACCAAGTTCCGCCTCAGCGCCGGCCACCGCAGCGAGGGCAGCCTGCGACTGTATCGCCGAGTGGGGTATGAGGCGGTGGGTACCAGTCAGGGGCAGGACGGGGTGCCGATGGTGGTGCTGGAGAAGCCGGCGGAGGCTTACGCGGCGACGGCATAGCAGAGGGTGCGCCCCGGGTTTTCAGGGGCGCGGGGCTGTGACATATGCGGCTCCGCCGCGTGGGCGCGACCAGCCACAACGGACCGCAGCCGCCTGATGAACCTCAGGCGGCATCCCCCTGCGGCGCAGTCTTCCGCAGCCAGTACATCGCGGTGATCGGGAGCAGTACGGGAATGAACAGATACCCCATCCCGTACTCGGACCAGACGGTCGTGTCAGGAAACGCGGACGGTTCGACGAGCGTCCAGGTACCGACGACCAGCACGCCCGCCAGTTCAGCTGCGCAGCAAAACCGCGCCGCCTTACGGGCTGTTTCGCCACCCCGCACCAACGAATACGTGATGAACCCGTACACGACCCCCGCCAGCGCCGAGAGTGAGTAGGCGAGCGGCGCGTGCTCGAACTCGGTCGAGATCTGCACGATCGACCGGGACACGGCCCCGACGACCATCACGCCGTACAGCCAGACGAGCAGCATGCCGGGCCCGCTGATGAGCCGGGTCGTCGGCTTCTCCTGTGTCGCCGCCACCGTCAGCCTCCCCAGATGTCATAGAGCCGCACCTGCAGCACGGCCAGCACCACACCGCCCGCCGCGACGGTCACGCTGCCCCAGCGCGTGCGCTCGGCGAGGGACATGAACCCCGTCACCGGAACGCAGGCGAACGCTCCGAGGAGGTACGACACGAAGATCGTGGTCCCCTGCTCCGGCTTGTCGCCGCGCGCCAACTGAACGATTCCGACGACCAGTTGCACGAGGGCCAGCACCGACACCACGGCCATACCGATGAAGTGCCAGTCCTTGGTCGGCTGATCGCGGTACGCGGCCCAACCGCACCACGCGGCGAGCAGAAGGGCCGCGACGGCGGTCGCCACGGTCAGGGGAACAAGCATGTCGTGACCCTATTACGGCCCAAAAGCCCTGCTGCGGCCGACCCCGGGCAGGAAGGCCCAGCGGGCGCGCATCGTGGCCTTGCCCACACTGCCAGCTGCCCAGCATGTGGATGGCACCCATCGTGAACTGCGTAAATGCCGCTCTCGTGCGTTCGCCATACGGACCGCCCGCCCCGGTCACACCCATACGTCTGCTTTACTGATCTCATGACCACGACGAGCTGCCGCACCTTTGCGACCGAGGCGACCATGACGCCCGGTGCTCGTTGTATGTGTCGAATGTGCGCCTTCTAGAGGGCCCCCGCACCACCCCCTGAGCCATGGGGGTGCCCCCGCTCGAGCGAAGCCGAGAGTGGGGGAGCCCCGAAGCGAGCCGCCGTGGCATGTCCGTACGCCAGACGCCGTACGTGACCGTGCTGCCCCGCGCACAACCTTCTCTCTCGTACCAGGGCACACCCACGCCCGCGTACTCGACAGTGATGGAATCCCAGTGATCACCACATCGGGCCTCACCAAGGTCTACCGCTCCCGCGGCCGCGAGGTCACCGCCCTCGACGGCGTCGATCTGCACGTCCGCGAAGGCGAGGTGTACGGCGTCATCGGCCAGTCCGGCGCCGGCAAGTCCTCGCTGATCCGCTGCGTCAACCTCCTCGAACGCCCCGCCTCCGGAACCGTGACCGTGGCGGGCCGGGACCTCACCGCCCTGGCCGGGCGCGGCCCCCGCGCCGGCCGGGAACTCCGGCAGGCGCGCAGCCGTATCGGCATGGTCTTCCAGCACTTCAACCTGCTGTCCTCACGGACGGTCCAGGACAACGTCGAGCTGCCGCTCGAAATCCTCGGCAGGTCGGGCAGGGAACGCTCCCGCAAGGCGCTGGAACTGCTCGACCTCGTCGGTCTCGCCGACAAGGCCAAGGCCTACCCGGCCCAGCTCTCCGGCGGTCAGAAGCAGCGCGTCGGCATCGCCCGAGCGCTGGCCGGCGATCCGAAGGTGCTCCTCTCCGACGAGGCCACCAGCGCCCTCGACCCGGAGACCACCCGCTCCATCCTCCAGCTGCTGCGCGATCTGAACCGGCAGCTGGGTCTGACCGTCCTGCTCATCACCCATGAGATGGACGTCGTGAAGTCGATCTGCGACTCGGCGGCGCTGATGGAGAAGGGCCGCATCGTGGAGTCCGGGACGGTGAGCGAGCTGCTCGCGACGCCCGGCTCCGAGCTGGCCTCCGCGCTGTTCCCGGTGGGCGGTGAGGCCTCCGGCGACGACCGTACGGTCCTCGACGTCACCTTCCAGGGCGAGGCGGCCGCCCAGCCGGTCATCTCGCAGCTGTCCCGCACCTACAACATCGACATCTCGATCCTCGGCGCCGCCATCGACACCGTCGGCGGCCTCCAGGTCGGCCGTATGCGCGTCGAACTGCCCGGCCGCTACGAGGACAACGTCGTGCCGATCGGCTTCCTGCGCGAACAGGGCCTGCAGATCGACGTACTGGGCCAGGAGCCCGCATCCGTGCTGGTGAAGGAAGGTGCCAAGTGACCTGGTCCGAGATGAGGCCCCTGCTGGAGCAGGCCTGTTGGGACACCCTCTACATGGTCGGCTGGTCCACCGTCATCGCGGTCGTCGGCGGTCTCCCGCTCGGCATCCTGCTCGTCCTCACCGACCGGGGCGGCCTGTTGCGGAACGTCCTCGCCAACAAGGTCATCGGGCAGATCGTGAACGTCGCCCGCTCGATGCCGTTCATCATCCTCATGGTCGCGTTGATGGGCTTCACCCGCTGGGTCACCGGCTCGACCATCGGCCGCGAGGCCGCCATCGTGCCGCTCGCCATCGGCGCGATCCCGTTCTTCGCGCGCCTGGTTGAGACGGCTGTCCGCGAAGTGGACGGCGGGCTCGTCGAGGCCGTGCAGTCGATGGGCGGCAACACCTGGACCGTCGTACGGAAGGTCCTGGTCCCCGAGTCCCTGCCCTCGCTGATCGCCAGTACGACCACCACGGTCGTCGCGCTCATCGGCTACTCGGCGATGGCGGGGACGGTCGGCGCGGGCGGCCTCGGCGACATCGCCATCCGCTACGGCTACCAGCGCTTCGAGACCGAGCTGATGTGGATCACCGTCGCGATCCTCGCCGTCGTCATCTCCGTCATCCAGTTCGCCGGCGACTACGCGGCCCGCTCCCTGCACCGCCGCGGCACCTCCGGCCCGGCACCCAGGCTCCGCCTCCTGAAGGCATCGACGGCGGCCGGCAAGACCGTCTAGGTCAACCCCCGAACTCCCCGAACACCTCTCTCGGGGGCGCTCCACCCAAAAGGAAAGGCACTTTTCGTGCGTAACACCGCCAAGTTCACCACCGCCGTACTCGCCGCCGGAGCCCTCACCCTCGGGCTCACCGCCTGCGGCGCGGACCAGGCCGACACCGCCTCCGCGTCCGACACGAGCGGTCCGCTGGTCGTCGCCGCCAGCCCCACCCCGCACGCCGAGATCCTCACCTACGTCAAGGACAACCTGGCGAAGGACGCGGGCCTCGACCTGGAGGTCAAGGAATTCACCGACTACGTCACGCCGAACACGGCGACCGAGGACGGGTCTGTGAACGCCAACTACTTCCAGAACCAGCCGTACCTCGACGACTTCAACAAGAAGAACGGCACCCACATCGCCCCCGTCGTCACGGTCCACCTGGAGCCGCTCGGCCTCTACTCGAACAAGGTCAAGAGCGCGGACGACCTCAAGAGCGGCGCCACCATCGCCATCCCGAACGACAGCGTCAACGAGGCGCGTGCCCTCAAGCTCCTCGACGCAGGCGGGATCATCACGCTCAAGGACGGCGTGGGCAACGAGGCGACCCCGGCCGACATCGCCGAGAACCCCAGGAAGTTGGAGTTCAAGGAGCTGGAGGCGGCCCAGACCCCACGCTCCCTGGAGGACGTGGACGCCGCCGTCGTCAACGGCAACTACGCCATCGAGGCCGACCTCTCGCCCGCGAAGGACGCCCTGGTCCTGGAGTCCGCGAAGGACAACCCGTACGGCAACTTCCTCGCCGTCAAGGAGGGCGACGAGGACGACCCGCGCGTCAAGAAGCTCGCCGAACTCCTCACCTCCGACGATGTCAAGAAGTTCATCGAGGACCAGTACGACGGCTCCGTGATCGCTTCCTTCTGAGCCGGGTTGCCGATCGTCACATCCAGCTGACGGCACGTATACGGCGTATCGCCACGCATGGGGTCCACTCGTTCACAGGGAGTGGACCCCTGTGGTGCGATTCAGTGCTTTCATGCTGCATGCTGGGCAGTTCAGCAGGCCCTCAAAGTTTTCGAAGGTTACGGAGCGGCGCATGATGAGCACCTTGCCCGACATCTCCATCAGCACGGAGCGGTTGGTTCTGCGCCCGTTCGACGAGGACGACATCGACGCGTTCGCCGAGATGATGAACGACGAGATGGTCACCGCCTGGACCTCCGTCCCGCACCCCTACACCCAGGAGGACGCCCGGCGCTGGATCGCCGAACAGGCCCCCGCCGAGCGCATCGGGGGCCGCGGCATCGTCTTCGCCGTGGACGAGTTCCTCACCCAGCGCCTCGTCGGCACCGTGCACCTGCGGAACACCGACTGGCGGGTCCGCTCCAGCGAGATGGCGTACGTCATCGCCCCCTGGGCACGCGGCGAGGGCTACGCCTCCGAAGCGGCCCTCGCGACCGCCCAATGGCTGTTCCGCGAGCAGAAGTTCGAACGCATCGAGCTGCGCACCGCCGCCGACAACACCGCCTCCCAGCAGGTAGCCCAGAAGATCGGCTGTATCAGCGAGGGCGTCCTGCGCAACGCCTGCATAGCGCGCACCCGCACCGCCGACGACCACTGGACGGAGATCCGCACAGACTTCATCGTCTGGAGCCTCCTCCCGGAGGACATCGAGGGCGTCAGTGAGGAACTGGCCGACAGTGGCGGTTTCGGCTCGTACTCGGACTGGAACTGAACCACCCACGGGCATGCGCGGGCTGCGCCCGGCCGCCCGGCCCTTCCGCGTCACCAGGTACCCTCGCGGGACCCCCGTAGGGGCTTTCCCTGACGACCTGCGAAGACCTTCTGGAGACTGACGACGATGGCCGACCGGGTCACGGTGATCGGCTGGGACGGCTCCCCCCTGACCGCCGCGGCGCGCTCCGCCCTCGCCGCCGCCACACTGGTCGCCGGCGCGGCCCACCATCTGGCACTGCCCGAGGTGCCCCCGTACGCCGAACGCATCCGGCTCGGCAGCGTCGCCCTCGCCGCCCGCCGCATCGCCGCCCACCGTGGCACCGCAGTGGTCCTCGCCGACGGCGACCCCGGCTTCTTCGGCGTCGTCCGCACCCTCAGGGCCCCCGAGTTCGGCCTGGAGGTCGAAGTCGTCCCCGGCGTATCCTCCGTGGCCGCCGCCTTCGCCCGCGCGGGCATGCCCTGGGACGACGCCCAAGTCGTCGTCGCCCACCGCCGTACGCTGCGCCGCGCGGTGAACGTCTGCCGCGCCCACACCAAGGTCGCCGTCCTCACCTCGCCCGGCGCCGGACCCGCCGAACTCGGCCTGCTCCTCGACGGAGTTCACCGCACCTTCGTGATCTGCGAGGAACTCGGCACCGAACGCGAACGCGCCACCGTCGTCACCTCCGACAAGGCCGTCGACCACACCTGGCGCGACCCCAACCTCGTCATCGTCATCGGCGGCCCCGTCGCCGCGGCCGAGGGCGGCGGCTGGATCGCCGGACGCGACCCCGGCGCCGGACCACGCGGGCTGTCCCTGCCGTCCGAGGTCTACGGCGGTGCCATGGGCGAGGGTGAGGCCGAACTGCTGCGCTCCTCCCAACTCGCCCGCCTGGGACCGAGGGTCGGTGACCTCGTGTGGGACATCGGCTCCGGCAGCGGCGCCTTCGCCACCGAGGCCGCCCGCTGCGGCGCCGCCGTCATCGCCGTCGACCGCGACCCCGAGGCCTGCGGCCGCACCACCCTCGCCGCCCGCCGCTTCGGCGTCCAGCTCCAAGTGGTCCACGGCACCGCGCCGCACATCCTGGAGAATCTCCCCGAACCCGACGTCGTACGCGTCGGCGGCGGGGGAGCGGCGGTGGTCTCCGCCGTCGCCGACCGACGCCCCCGGCGCATCGTCACCCACGCCCTCACCCGCCCCGCCGCCGAACGCATCGGACGCGACCTGACCGAGCACGGATACGACGTTCGGTGCGACTTCGTGCAGTCCGTCGAACTCGACACAAGGGTCTGGACGGAGAGGAAACGGAGCGTCGCGTTCCTGCTCGGCGGGACCCTGCCCGAACATTCCCAGTGATCCGGTTGTCGTACCGGCGCGGTAGGCTGGCCGACTGTTGTACCGCACTTGGGCACCCGACACTTCGTCGGTCAATGTCCGGAAAGCGCGCCCGTTTTGAGGGCGTGTGTGGTACGGCGGAAGCGGAGGGCGCGCAACGTGGCGCAGTCCACAGCGGACCGTCGCGGTTCAAGGTGTCGTGACGGCGAAACGACCGCGACAATGGCCATTCAATGGCTTTGTCGACTTGCACGCAGGTCGTCTCGTGCCGCTGGGCACACACGCTCGTTCTCCACAGTGGAGCGGTCGGTGCGCCGTTCCAGGGCCAGCTGGCATAGAGGCACTAACCGATGGGCGAGGGGTACGCATGACGGACACCGGCCAGGTCCCGGGCGAGGGGCTGCCGGAGAGCGCAGGCATGGTGGAGCAGCCGGGCGTCGCCGCGCCGGGCGCGTACACCTACCTCTCCGAGACCGCCGCCGAGGACGACGAACTGCTGCTGCCGGGTGCCCAGGGCGCATGGGGCAACGAAGTGCCGCCCCCCGCCCCCGAGCCCGTCGTCCAGGTCGTCCACGAGCCCGCCGCCCAGGAGCACGTCGTCCACGAGCCCGGTCCGCACGAGATGTCGGGCCGGGACAGCGGCTCGATCGACCTCGGCGCCGTACGTCACCCCGTCGCGACGCCCGTCCCGCAGCCGCCGGTGGCCCGCCGCCCGCTGCACATGGGCCCGCCCACCCCCGACGCCTCCGCCAGCCCGGTCCGCTCCCTCGCCGACCGCGGCCCCGCCGGCGCCCCCGTCCCGCCCGGCGCCGTACGCCACTCCGGCCCGCCCACCACCGGCCCCGAGTACCTCGACGTGCCCCCGCCGGGCGTGACGCCATGGGGCACCCCCGTGCCCGCCGAGGCGATGCCCGCGCCCGCGGTGCCGGTCGAGGGCGCGGTCGCAGAAACGGTCGCTCCGCAGGAGGAGCAGGTCGCCGTCGCCGTGGCCGAGGCGCCGCAGGTCGCGGAGGGGGTGCAGGACGCCGAGGCCCTGCACCAGGCGCAGGACGCCGCCTACGCCCAGGCGCAGGAGGCCGCCGCGGCGCAGGTCACCGAGGCCCAGCTCCGGGTTCCGGACGTCGTCGAGGTCCCGGCCGACGCCCAGCACCAGGCCCCGGAGGCGGTAGCCGTGCCGCCGGTCGCGGAGGCTGTCGAGGTCCCGCCGCCCGTCGTGGAGGCACCGCAGAGCGCCGAGCCCGAGGGGGCGGCGATCGAAGTGCAGGTTCCGGTTCCGCAGGAGGCCGTGCCTGCTGAGCCCGCCGCACCTGCCGTACAGGTCCCGGACGCCACACCGTTCCCGCCGGCCGCCCAGGACCCGGAGCAGATCGAGGCCCAGGTACCCGCCGAGGCCCAGGACGTTCCCCAGCCGCCCGAGGAGGCCGAGGTCCCGCCGGAGCCCGAGGCCGCCGCGCAGCCCGTCGACGCGGACGCGGCGCCGCAGGACGACGCCGCAGTGGCGCAGGCCGAGGCCGATGCCGCGGTGCCGTCGGCCGGGGAGGCCGCGGATGAGCAGGGCACCGTCGTTCCCGAGCAGCCGGCAGCGACCGGCACAGCCGATGAGCAGGCCGTGGCCGTCGCTCCGGACCAGCCGACCGGGACCGATACGCCGGGCGAGCAGGCCGGGACCGCCGCGCCGGACCAGATCGCGACCGATGGGTCGGCCGAAGAACAAGCCGCTCAGGCTGCTCAGGCCACCCCGGAGCCCGCGCTCGCGCAGGACTCGCAGCAGCTGCCGGACGCGCCGGTCGTTCAGGAGCCGCAGGTGGCGGAGGCCGAGGCCGTGGAGGAGCAGCCGGCGGAGGAGGCGCTTCCGCCCCAGCCGGAGCCCGGCGCCGAGGAGGCCCCGACGCCGGAGCCCTCGCAGCCGCTGCCCGGCGTCCAGGGCCCGCAGGCCGCCGAGCCGGTCACGCCCGTCGCGGAGGTCGCCGACCAGGCGGCCCAGGTCGCCGAAGCCGCCGCCCAGCCGGAGATCGCGGAGCCGCCCGCGGTCGAGGCCGATGCCGCGGATGTGAACGTGGCGGAACAGCCGGACGAGACCCCGGCCCAGGAGCCACTCCCCGCCGAACAGCCGACCGGCGAGGCTCCGACCGAGCCCGCCGAGTCCGTTGCCGCGGGGCCTGCGGTCGCCGAGCCCGAGCCGGTCGTCGTGGAGCCCGCGGCCGCCGAGGAGGCCGTGGCGGAGCCCGCAGCCGCCGAGGCCCCGGCCCCCGTCGTCGCCCAGGCCGACGCGCCCCAGGGAGCTGTCATCGAGCCCGCCCCCGTCGCCCCCCTCCAGGCAGCCCCCCAGGAGCCTCACGCCGAGCAGCCGATGGGCGAGTTCGTGCCGGTCGAGGGCTCGCTGCCCACCACCCCGCAGTTGGCTCCCACCCCACCCCAGGGGATGGTGGTCCCTCCGCTGCCCGCGGACGACGAGCCGACGCCTCCCACTACCGAGGCCCCCACGGAGACGGCCGAAGAGGCACCGGCCCCGGAGCCCGTCGCCAAGGTCCCCGCCCCCCGCGACTCCGAGGCCGAGACGATCGTCGTACCGCAGCCGCTCGCGGCGGCCGACGCGGAACCCGACATCGTCCAGAACGCGGAAGACCTGGACACCCGGGCCGCCGACCAGGAAGACCAGCGAGACAGCGAAGCGGCGGCGGAAGCAGCCGCAGCAGCCGAAGCAGCCGGGGAGAGCACGGCCCCGGTGGAAGAGGCACCCGAACAAGCACCCGAAGACATTCGGGAAGAAGCGCGGGAAGAAGCACGGGAAGAAGTACGGCAGCCCACGGGCCCGGCCGCCCCTCCCTACGACGAAGCCGAGCGCGAGGCGATCCTCAAGGTCATGCGCGAGCGCCGCGACATCCGCAACGGCTTCCGCAGCGACCCCATCCCGCACGATGTGCTGCTCCGCGTCCTGGAGGCCGCCCACACGGCACCCTCGGTCGGCCACTCCCAGCCCTGGGACTTCGTCGTCATCCGCTCGGCCGAGACGCGCCGCACGATGCACGAACTCGCCCAGCGCCAGCGCGAGGCGTACGCCAAGTCTCTGCCCAAGGGCCGGGCCAAGCAGTTCAAGGAACTGAAGATCGAGGCCATCCTCGACACCCCGGTGAACATCGTCGTCACCGCCGACCCGACCCGAGGCGGCCGCCACACGCTCGGCCGCCACACCCAGCCGCAGATGGCCCCGTACTCCTCCGCCCTCGCGGTCGAGAACCTGTGGCTCGCCGCCCGCGCCGAGGGCCTCGGCGTCGGCTGGGTCAGCTTCTTCGACGAGCGCGAGATGGTCCGCGCCCTCGGCCTGCCCGAACACCTGGAGGTCGTGGCGTACCTGTGCGTCGGGTACGTCGACGAGTTCCCGGAGGAGCCCGAGCTGATGCAGGCGGGCTGGGCCAAGCGCCGCCCCCTGTCGTGGGTCGTCCACGAGGAGACGTACGGCCGCCGCGCCCTGCCCGGCGCCGAGCCGCACGACCTGCTGGCCGAGACCGTCGCCGGTATCCGCCCGCTGGACGCCAAGGCGCTCGGTGAGGCGTGGGAGCGGCAGAAGCGGATGACGAAGCCGGCGGGCGCCCTCGGCATGCTGGAGATCATCTCCGCCCAGCTGTCCGGTCTGTCCCGCCAGTGCCCGCCGCCGATCCCGGAGCCCGCCGCCGTCGCGATCTTCGCCGGCGACCACGGCGTCCACGCCCAGGGCGTCACCCCCTGGCCGCAGGAGGTGACGGCCCAGATGGTCGCCAACTTCCTCGGCGGCGGAGCGGTCTGCAACGCCTTCGCCACCCAGGTGGGCGCCGAGGTCTGCGTCGTCGACGTGGGTGTGGCGAGCGACCTCCCGGCCACGCCGGGTCTGCTGCCGCGCAAGGTCCGCGCCGGTACGTCCGACATGACCACCGGCCCCGCGATGACCCGCGAGGAGGCCAAGAAGGCCATCGAGGTGGGCATCGAAACGGCCCGTGACCTGGTGGCGGCCGGCAACAAGGCGCTCCTCACCGGCGAGATGGGCATCGCCAACACGACAGTGTCCGCTGCCCTGATCTCGGTCTTCACCGGCGCGGACCCCGCCGAGGTCACCGGCCGGGGCACCGGCATCAACGACGAGACCCTGGCCCGCAAGACCGAGGTCGTCCGCCGCGCCATCGAACTCCACCAGCCGGACCCCGCCGACCCCATCGGCGTCCTGGCGGCCATCGGCGGCTTCGAACACGCCGCCATCGTCGGCCTCCTCCTCGGCGGCGCCTCCCTCCGTACGCCGGTGATCCTCGACGGCGTGAGCGCCGGCGCCGCCGCCCTGGTCGCCCGAGCCATCGCCCCCGAGGTCCTAGCCGCCTGCATCGCCGGCCACCGCAGCGCAGAACCGGGCCACGTGGCCGCCCTGAAGAAGCTCGGCCTCCGCCCCTTGGTCGATCTGGACCTCCGCCTCGGCGAAGGCACCGGCGCCCTCCTGGCCCTCCCGGTCGTCCAGAGCGCAGCGAGGGCGATGCACGAGGTGGCGACATTCGACTCGGCGGGGGTAACCGAGAAGTAGGTGAGGGAGTACGGGGTGCCTGTGTAACCCCCGCCGCGGTTGTGGGCAATCGTTCCGCAGGGCGGAACGGGTGGGCACACCCGCCCACGGGCCCGCACCCGCCCATGGCCTCAGCCACCCCACGGGGCCCGGGGCGCAGCCCCGGTTTCGGGAAGGGGCGGGCTTGGGGAAAGAAAACCCCACCCCCCAGCCCCCACCCACCCGCACCATAGAATCCGCACGTCAGGCCCGCTCCAAAGCCGCAGCGCGCCCCACCGCACCGCCGCCAGCCCGAGGGAGCCGCACCTCATGGCCGAACACCCCGCCTACCCCGTGGGCCTCCGCCTCACCGGCCGCAAGGTCGTCGTCCTCGGCGGCGGCCAGGTGGCCCAACGCCGTCTCCCCGCCCTCATCGCAGCCGGCGCCGACATCCTCCTGGTCTCCCCGGAGGCCACCCCCTCCGTGGAGGCGATGGCGGACGCAGGCGAGCTGACCTGGGAAAGGCGCCCTTACGCGGAAGGCGACCTGGCGGAGGCCTGGTACGCCCTGATCGCCACCGGCGACACGGAAGCGAACACGCGCGCCTCGGCCGAAGCGGAGCGAAACCGCGTCTGGTGCGTCCGCTCCGACAACGCCGAGGAAGCCACCGCCTGGACCCCGGCGACGGGCCACAGCGAGGGCGTCACGATCGCCGTGCTCACCACCAGCGCCCGGGGCCGCGACCCCCGCCACACCGCCGCCATCCGCGACGCGGTCGTCGAGGGCCTCCGCGACGGCACCCTGGTCGCGCCCCACCACCGCACCCGCACCCCCGGCGTCGCCCTCGTCGGCGGCGGCCCCGGCGACCCGGACCTGATCACCGTCCGCGGCCGCCGCCTCCTCGCCGAGGCCGACGTCGTCATCGCCGACCGCCTCGGCCCTCGCGATCTCCTCGCTGAACTCCCGCCGCACGTCGAGGTGATCGACGCCGCGAAGATCCCGTACGGCCGTTTCATGGCCCAGGAGGCCATCAACAACGCGCTGATCGAGCACGCGAAGCAGGGCAAGTCGGTCGTACGCCTCAAGGGCGGCGACCCGTACGTCTTCGGTCGGGGCATGGAGGAACTCCACGCACTCGCCGAGGCCGGGATCCCCTGCACGGTCGTCCCCGGCATCTCCAGCTCGATCTCCGTCCCCGGCGCGGCCGGCATCCCGGTCACCCACCGGGGCGTCGCCCACGAGTTCACCGTGGTCAGCGGCCATGTGGCTCCCGACGACGAGCGTTCCCTGGTCGACTGGGCCTCGCTCGCCAAGCTGACCGGCACACTCGTCGTCCTCATGGGCGTCGACAAGATCGGCAGGATCGCCGAGACCCTGGTGGCACACGGCAAGTCCCCCGAAACACCGGTCGCCCTGGTCCAGGAGGGCACCACGGCCGCCCAGCGCAGGGTCGACGCTACCCTTGCCACGGTCGCCGAGACGGTACGTACGCAGGAGGTCAAGCCCCCGGCGGTCATCGTCATCGGCGAGGTCGTGAACGTGGGCGCGCTCCCCCCGGAGCCCGCCGAGTAACCCCGGGTAACGTAACCCGTCCCAAGCCGTTGGCACGACACCCAGGACAAGGCAGTATCACCCTGTGGCCGATCTCATCACCGTGGAGAACCCCGACGACCCGCGTCTGCGCGACTACACGGGCCTGACCGACGTCGAACTGCGCCGCAAGCGCGAACCGGCCGAGGGCCTGTTCATCGCCGAGGGCGAGAAGGTCATCCGACGGGCCAAGGACGCCGGCTACGAGATGCGTTCGATGCTGCTGTCCGCCAAGTGGGTCGACGTCATGCGCGACGTCATCGACGAACTCCCGGCCCCCGTCTACGCGGTCAGCCCGGAGCTCGCCGAACAGGTCACCGGCTACCACGTGCACCGCGGCGCCCTCGCCTCCATGCAGCGCAAACCGCTGCCGACGACGGCCGAACTGCTCCGGACGGCCCGCCGCGTCGTGATCATGGAATCCGTGAATGACCATACAAACATTGGCGCGATATTTCGGTCGGCCGCAGCCCTGGGTATGGACGCCGTCCTGCTCTCGCCCGACTGCGCGGACCCGCTCTACCGCCGCAGCGTCAAGGTCTCCATGGGCGCGGTCTTCTCCGTCCCGTATGCCCGGCTCGACACCTGGCCCAAGGGCCTGGACGCCGTTCGCGACGCGGGTTTCATGCTCCTCGCCCTCACCCCGGACGAGAAGGCGAAGTCCCTCGACGAGGCCGCCCCGCACCGGATGGACCGTGTCGCCCTGATGCTCGGCGCGGAGGGCGACGGCCTCTCCACCAAGGCCCTCATGGCAGCCGACGAATGGGTGCGCATCCCCATGGCCCACGGCGTGGACTCGCTCAACGTGGGCGCGGCGGCGGCCGTCGCGTTCTACGCGGTGGCGACGGGCCGCCCACAGGCCTGACCGGCCCGGCCGGCCCTGCGTTCCGACGTCACTCCGGAGCCACGGCTTCGAAGGTCGACGTGTACCGCTGCTGCATCAACTCACCCTCCGGCAGGGGCGCGTACTGCTGCTCCTGCCGTACGTCCTTCCGTACACCCTCACCGTCACCATCGAGCCCGCGCGACGGACCCTGGCACCCCTGCGCCGTCGCGATACCGAGCGCCGCCAGCAGCGTCACCACGACGAAGACCACCAACCGCTGGCGCAGCAGCCGCGGATTGGCGGGCCGCCGCCCGGTCCCGTTGGTCCGGGGCCCCGGACGCCCGGCGCCGCTGCGGGGTGAGGGCCGCTTGCCGGATCCGGTGTTGTTGCGGGACGGCCCGGGCCGCGCCCCCGGCCGCGAACCACCGCCGGTCCGGGAGCCACCCCCGGTCCGAGGCGGCGGTGTACCCGGCGCACCCGGCTGCGACCTACGCGCATCCGGCCGCGTGTCCGGCGGCTGCCGCAACGTGCGCTGCTCGACGTACTGCTCGGCGAGCCGCCCCGACGGCCGATCCGGATCGCTGCGCGGCGCCGGCGGCCGGACATCCGCCAGGCCCTGTGCCTCACGGGCCGCGATCTCCTTGAGTCGCAACGACAGTTGGAGCGTGCTGGGCCGCTCGTCCGGGTCCTTCGCCAGACAGGCGCGGACCAGGGGGGCCAGCGCGTCGGGCACCCCACGCAGCTGCGGCTCCTCGTGCACGACCCGGTAGAGCATGACCTCCGAACTGCCGTGCCCGAAGGGCGAGTCGGAGGTCGCGGCATAGGCGAGCGTGGCCCCGAGGGAGAAGACGTCCGTGGCCGGCGTGACCGCCGCTCCGCGCACCTGTTCGGGCGCGAGAAACCCCGGCGACCCCACGGCCGTACCGACATGCGTCAGCGTCGAGGCACCGGCCGCCCAGGCGATACCGAAGTCGATGATCCGCGGCCCCTTGGGCGACAGCAGGATGTTGGACGGCTTCAGATCCCGGTGCACGACGCCCGCTTCGTGCACGGCCACGAGCCCCTCGGAGAGGGCGGCCCCGATCGAGGCCACCTCGGCGGCCGACAGCGGCCCCTCCTCGGCGACCTTGTCGTGCAGCGAGGGACCCGGCACGTACTGCGTGGCGAACCACGGCCGGTCCGCCTCCAGATCTGCGGCAACGAGCCGTGCCGTACACCCACCCCTGATCCGCCGCGCCGCCGACACCTCGCGCGCGAACCGCGACCGGAACTCCTGATCCTCCGCCAGATCCGGCCGGATCACCTTCAGCGCGACTCGCTGTCCACGCCGGTCGGAGCCCAGGTAGACAACGCCCATCCCGCCCGCGCCGAGCCGTCTATGGATCCTGAACGAGCCGACGACGCGCGGGTCCTCGCGCCTCAGGCGCATCATCGCCATGTTCATCCCCGCTGCCCGTTCCGTCTGACGAGCCACAGCTTACGTTTCCACGGCCGGGCGTGCGCAGAGGCCGCGCCTTCGCGACCCGATCGATTGTCAGTGCCGGGTGGGAAACTTGAAGGGTGGTCAGCGAACGTGAGTTCGAGGCCGGGTTGGGCTTTCTGTGATCCCAACCGCCCACCACAGAAGGGGGATTGAACCCGTGAAGGGTGACCGTGTGGAGATAGTCGTGGACGCCGGGGACACGACGCGCACCTACGAGGTGATCGCGAGCAGGGCCGGACGCCGGGTGGAGACGGCGGTACGGCGAGGTGTCGTGGAAGTGAGCGAAGTCACCCGCAACGGATCGGTGGTCCGTACGGCGAGGTTCATGGCGAACCGAGTGCTGGCGCTGGTGGAACAGCCGGTTCCCCGCGAGGACGGCACGGAGCGGAACCAGTAAAAGAAGGGACACTCCAGGCATCCCCTCCGGGAAGACCCCGAGACCTAGGACCTCG
This sequence comes from Streptomyces tailanensis, assembly GCF_008386495.1. GTDB lineage: Bacteria > Actinomycetota > Actinomycetes > Streptomycetales > Streptomycetaceae > Streptomyces > Streptomyces tailanensis. The sequence continues at coordinate 39,100 of NZ_VTHJ01000028.1, forward strand.
TCTCCACCCTGGGGAGTACGTCGCAGGTCATCGCTCATCCTCCGGGAGGCCCGCCAATCGGTACGAGGGCATGACGACCCGCACCCGCCGCGCGCCTAGATTTGAGGTCAAGCGGCGGGTGCAGCACTCGTCCCCCGAGGTCAGACACCCGCCGCTGCCAACGACGAATGACACAACCGAGATCGAACAGGAGGAGGGACCATGGCCCACACGGCACCGCGGACGGCGCTCCGCACACGGGAGCGCACGGGCCGTCGCCACCCCTTGGTGGCGACCGCGATGGTCCTCCCCCTGGCGGCCCTGCTCGTGTACGCCTTCGGCGGCTGGGAGGCAGTGGTCACACAAGCGTCGTCCGTGGGTGTGATGCTGGGGCGCTGAGCGGCGACCCCAGGCCCGGAAGAGCGGTCCGGGCGGGGACATCCACCCATGAAACCCCGTGGGGACGGGGGTGCGGCGGACGGCAATAAACGCCCGCGCAGCTGGGGAGCTGCGCGGGCGTTGTGTTTTCCCCGCCCCCCGCCCGTCCCAAACTGCGGGCACCCGTGCCGCTGGGGCGATGGGGGCACCTCCCGCTCGAGCGAAGCCGAGAGTTGGGGGAGGGTGGGCGCAGCGGCACCTCGTAACCGCCGAGCTGCGGAACCTCCCCCCGGTCGCCGGAGGCAGAGGGCACCCATCTGCGTAGGCTCACCGAGAGCGCCGTACAGCCAGCAAGGGGGACCCAGTGACCGCCGCCGACGTACTACCCGCCCTCAGGGCCAAGGTACGCAGCACAGCCCACCCCGAATCCACCCCCTGCACCCACCCCGACACGGTCCTCGCGGAACGCGACGACGGTACGGTGGTCCGCCACGCGGACACCGTCGCCAAGGCCCACGCCCCCGACACGAACCCCACCGCCCTGACCCTCCGCCTGGCCGTCGCCACCGACAACCCCGACATCCTTCTGTCCCCCCTCCACCGCACACCCACCCCCCTCCACGGCCGCCTCATCACGTTCTGGCCGTACGGCACCCCCGTAGACCCCGAGGCCCCCGAGAACGCCCCCTGGGAAGCGGCGGCCACCCTCCTCGCCCACCTCCACCAGCGCCAACCGCCCCCCGCCCTGCCCCCCATGCGCGGCCCCAAGAAGGCGGCCCAAGCCATCGCCCGCCTCCGCACCACCGCCCCGCACCACCCCGCCACGGCCCCCGTCCTCCGTGCCTGGCACACTCTTCCCGCCTGGGCCCGAGCCGAGGCCCCCATGCCCGACACGACCACCCTCTGCCACGGCGACCTGCACCTCGGTCAGCTCGTACGCCACCCGGCGACCACCGAACCCTGGCGCCTGATAGACGTCGACGACCTCGGCGTGGGCGTCCCCGCCTGGGACCTCGCCCGCCCGGCAGCCTGGTACGCCTGCGGCCTCCTCCCGCCCGACGAGTGGACCCGCTTCCTCACCGCGTACCGGCAGGCAGGCGGCCCGGCGGTCCCCGCCCACGCCGACCCCTGGCCCGCACTGGACGTACCGGCCCGCGCACTCACCGTGCAGACGGCGGCCCTGGCGATCGCCAAGTCGACGGTGGCCGGCCGGCCCCTCGACGACGTGCAGCAGGCCGTTATCGACGCATGTGCCCGAATGAGCGGCATCCCGCCGGAGTTGGCGAGCGTTTTCCCGAAGTAGGGTGCAACCGACCGCAGCCGGGCAGTGTCTGTCCTGGCGTAACGCGAAGCAGCACCGACGGCGAGGAGTTGAGCCGAACCATGCACATGCAGTGTCCGAAGTGCCATGCGCCGATGCACACCTACAACCGCAATGGCGTCCAGATCGAGCAGTGCAGCGGCTGCCGCGGGATCTTCCTCGACTACGGCGAGCTGGAGGCGCTGACCCGCCTGGAGTCGCAGTGGGGCGCCGGTCCGGCCGTTCCTCCGCCGCCGGCGGCCCCGCAGTACCCGGCGGGTGGCGGCCACGGCGCTCCCGCCTGGGGTGCCCCGCAGGGCGGTCACCATGGAGGGCACCACGGCGGGCACGGTCACCACAACCGCGGCTTCGGCCGCATGCTCTTCTCCAGTTGAGCCCGCGCGTGCGGCGCACCCGCGCCGCACGTCCGACGCGTACGACGAAGCCCCCGGCTGTACGAGACGGCCGGGGGCTTCGGTGTGTGTGGACGATACTGGGATTGAACCAGTGACCTCTTCCGTGTCAGGGAAGCGCTCTCCCGCTGAGCTAAT
>NZ_VTHJ01000028.1:41317-41704 GCF_008386495.1 Streptomyces tailanensis
GATCACAACCCCGGTAACCCCGAAGTTGCGGATCTTGCGTGCGCGATACTGGGATTGAACCAGTGACCTCTTCCGTGTCAGGGAAGCGCTCTCCCGCTGAGCTAATCGCGCGGGGTGAAGCCCTCAGGCTCCAGTGGACGATACTGGGATTGAACCAGTGACCTCTTCCGTGTCAGGGAAGCGCTCTCCCGCTGAGCTAATCGTCCTTGGAGGTGGAGACGGGATTTGAACCCGTGTAGACGGCTTTGCAGGCCGTTGCCTCGCCTCTCGGCCACTCCACCAGGAGTGTGGGTTCGGGAAGATCCCCCCACGTTCCTGCGAGCGGACGACCAGGTTCGAACTGGCGACCTCAACCTTGGCAAGGTTGCGCTCTACCAACTGAGCTAC
>NZ_VTHJ01000028.1:41714-72860 GCF_008386495.1 Streptomyces tailanensis
TTGTCGTTTCCGGCCCGCTTCCGCGTCCCGGTGACGTGTTGAACTCTAGCGGATTCCGGGGCCAGTACAAAAACGCGTTTGTGCAGCGTGCTGCGGTACGTCCACTTCAGGACCTGGTCAGGGCATGGTCGGGACCCGGTCGGGGCCGCCTTCGGGGCGCCCGCTCTAGACTCGACTGCGTGCTCGACCTCCCTCCTCTCGCCCGCTTCGGCGACCTCGTCGCCACCGGTCTCGCCGATGTGACCAGCGATCCCGCCGCCCTTGACTCGTCGGGCTTCTGGGCCGTCCGTGCCGACTACGAGGGCGGGCTGGTGTGCGCGCGCTTCGACGACGTGCGCCGCGAGCCGGCGCCCACTCCCGTGTCGGGGGAGTGGCGCGGGCCGGCCGCCGACGGCTGGACGTCGTCCCTCGACCGCGCCGCGTACACCGCGGGCGTACGCCGTATCCGCGAGTACATCTCGACCGGCGAGGTCTACCAGGCGAACCTCTGCCGGGTGCTGTCCGCGCCCGTCGCGTCGGACGCCGATGTGGACGCGCTGACCGCGCTGCTGGCGCGCGGCAATCCGGCGCCGTACGCAGGAACGATTCGCCTGCCGGGGCACGGCGTGGAGATCGCGACCGCGTCCCCCGAACTCTTCCTCCGCCGCCACGGCCGGGTCGTCGAGTCCGGGCCGATCAAGGGCACCGGACGCACCGAGGCGGACCTCCTGGAGAAGGACTACGCCGAGAACGTGATGATCGTCGACCTGGTCCGCAACGACATCGGCCAGGTCTGCGCCACCGGCTCGGTCACCGTGCCCGATCTGTGCGTCGTCGAGAAGCACCCGGGGCTGGTCCACCTCGTCTCCACCGTGCGCGGCGAACTGCGCGAGGACACGGGCTGGCCGGAGCTGCTCACCGCCGCCTTCCCGCCCGGTTCCGTCACCGGCGCCCCCAAGTCCAGCGCCCTGCGGATCATCGACGAACTGGAAACCGCGCCACGCGGCCCGTACTGCGGGGGCATCGGCTGGGTCGACGCCGACCGGGGCACCGGCGAGCTGGCCGTCGGCATCCGTACCTTCTGGATCGACCGGGCCGCGGGCGAGCTTCGCTTCGGTACAGGGGCGGGCATCACCTGGGGGTCGGACCCCGAGGCGGAGTGGGGGGAGACCGAGCTGAAGGCCGCCAGACTGCTCGCGGTAGCGTCGGGAACGTACGAGGCGACTGGGAGGACCCCCAAGTGAAGATATGGCTCGACGGCGGGTTGTGGGACATCGACTCCGCCCGTGTCTCCGTCCTCGACCACGGACTGACCGTGGGCGACGGAGTCTTCGAGACCGCAAAGGCGGTCGACGGGCGCCCGTTCGCCCTGACCCGCCACCTCGACCGGCTCGCCCGTTCGGCGCGCGGTCTCGGACTGCCCGAGCCCGACCTCGACGAGGTGCGCCGTGCCTGTGCCGTCGTCCTGGACGCCAACCCGATGGCTCTCGGCAGACTGCGCATCACGTACACCGGTGGCCTCTCCCCGCTCGGCTCCGACCGCGGCGACCACGGTCCGACCCTCGTCGTCGCCCTCGGTGAGACCAAGCGGCGCGCGGACTCCACCGCCGTGATCACCGTCCCCTGGACCCGCAACGAGCGCGGCGCCCTCACCGGCCTGAAGACCACCTCGTACGCGGAGAACGTCGTCGCCCTCGCCCGCGCCCACGAACAGGGCGCCACCGAGGCCCTGTTCGCCAACACGGTGGGCCAACTCTGCGAGGGCACGGGCTCGAACGTCTTCGTCGTCCTCGACGGCGAGATCCACACCCCGCCGGTCGCCTCCGGCTGCCTCGCGGGCATCACCCGCGCGCTCGTCGTCGAGTGGACGGGCGCCCGGGAGACCGACCTGCCGCTGGACGTCCTGGAACGCGCCGACGAGGTCTTCCTGACGTCGAGCCTGCGTGACGTGCAGGCCGTGCACCGGGTCGACGCCCGCGAGCTCGGGGGTATGCCCGGCCCGGTGACGGCGAAGGCGATGCGGGTGTTCGACGAGCGGTCCGGGGCCGACCTGGATCCGTAGAAGCCGCCGACAAAAGCCGCCGATATTGGGCTGACCCGGCGGTCCGCAGCGGGTAGAACACCCTTGATGACCACCACCCTGCGGCCCAACGAGCCGCTCCAGCACGCCGCCGACGGAACGCGTTCGCGCCGCTACCAGGTGTGCGTGAACAGCCGTCCCGTCGGCGAGATACACCTCGGCACGCGCCCCGACCCCGGGTCCTCGGCCGCCCGGATCCTGGATCTGCGGATCGACGAACCGGACCGGCGGCGCGGCCGGGCGACGGTGGCCGCGCTCGCCGCCGAGGAGGTGGCCCGCGGCTGGGGCTGCCGGCGGATCGAGGCGACCGTCCCGGCCGACGCCGAGCCCGCGCTGCGCTTGACCCAGGCGCTCGGCTACGTCCTGCGCAACCGGGGCATGCGCAAGCCCCTCGACGGCACCCCGCCCGCACTGCCCGCGGGCAGTCGGGGCCGGCCCATGACCGAGGCCGAGTACGGGCCGTGGAAGGAGGCCGGGCTGGAGGGCTACGCACAGGACTGGATCACTCGCGGCGTGCCCGAGGCGGAGGCGTACGCGAAGGCCGCCTTGGACTACGAGCGGTGCCTGCCGCAGGGAGTGGCCTCCGCGAACAACCTGTGCAGCGTGCTGGAGCACGAGGGCACGAAAGTCGGCTCCCTGTGGCTGTGGCTGACCGACGACAGCGCCTTCGTGTACGACGTGGAGGCGGACGCCGCACACCGGGGCAAGGGACACGGCCGTACGCTCATGCTGCTGGCCGAGGCCCAGGCGGTGGCGGCCGGGAAGACCGCCATCGCGCTCAACGTCTTCGCGGGCAATGTCCGCGCCGAATGCCTCTACGAGTCCCTCGGCTACGAGACGACGGCCTACCACCTGTCCAAGCCACTGCTCTGACGGCTGTCGGGGGCGCCCGGTACTCAGGCGTCCCCGGCCAGCAGCCGGTCGGCGATCTCCTCGATCCGCTCGCGCAGCCCCGCCTGGCTCTTGCCGCCGTCGAGGCGCTCGCCGCCGATGACGTACGTGGGGGTGCCGGTCACGCCGATCGCCTTGCCCTCCGCCTGGTCGGCGTCGACGATCAGGATGTGCCGGCCGTCGATCAGCGCCGTGTCGAACTCCTCGGCGTCCAGGCCCAGTTCACGCGCCACCTCGACCAGGAACGGCTCGCCCGCCCTGTCCAGCTCCTCCACCCGGCCGAGCACGGCCTCGATGTACGGCCACGCCCTGCCCTGTTCCGTCGCCTCCTCGGCGGCCTGCGCGGCGGCGAAGGCGTGCTTGTGCTTCTCCAGCGGGAAGTGCCGCAGCCGTACGTCGAGCCGGTCGCCGTAGCGGGCCCGCAGCGCGCGGATGTCGTCGAGGGCGCTGCGGCAGTCGGGACACTGGAGTTCGCACCAGACGTCCAGGACGACGGCGGGCGGTACGGGGGAGGAGTCGCTCATGGGGATCAGTCTCCCAGCCCGGGCCGCACCCGCCGAATCGGCCGGGTCCGCCGAAGTGACCGGCTTCGCTGAAGTAGGGGCTGACCCCGAGACGACCCGGAGATGTCCCTGAGGTCTCTCTTGGCCATGGCATAACGGCCGCGCGGCGGTGCAGGATGGAAGGGACGAACCGACACCGCCCGACCGCGCACTGCCTGGAGGACCGGATGATTGCCGAGACAGTCTGTTCCGCCGTCTCCGCGGCCGGCCTGGGCATCGCCGCGATCACGGCGTATCGGAAGCGTTTCCTGAGGGCGACGCGTATCGCCGCCTACTCACTCGTGCCCCTCGGCCTGGTGATGACCGGAGTCGTCGAATGGCTGGCCGACACCGCCTTCAGCCCGGTCGCCTGGGCGGGATTCGGCGTGCTCGGCGCCGCCTGGTTCCTGTTCATGACCACGCGTGCCGTGGAGCGGCGCCGTGGAATCGCCGGCAAGGAGCGCAAGGCTGCGGGCGAGGCGTCCCACGCCGAGGCGATAGCCCCCGCCGCCTCGGCGCCGTCGCTGGGCCGGACCGCACGACCGGCGGCGCGCCCTGCTGCCGCACCCCGGGCGACGGATTCCGGGAAGTCCGGCGCGGACGACTTCAGCGACATCGAGGCGATCCTGAAGAAGCACGGCATCTGACCGCCGGGCATACGACCTTCTGAAACGACACAGTAGGTCGGGCGGCGACGCCGAAGTGATCACGTTCGCTCCGGACGATGTGGATATTGGCGAACTACCCGTCATTCGGGGTGGGTTGATCGCGCGGGGGGCGTCCCCTGCGCCATCATCGCCGCGAGATGTTGGATACAACACAGAGCGACACCACCGCCCCGCCCGAGGAGCGGCGAGGTTGTCTCTTCGCGCTCTCCCAGCCACCGCTGATGATCTTCCTAGCGGTGATCGGCTGCTTGCTGCTCATGGCGTCACTGCACGACCTGCTGATGCTCTGAGCCGTAAACGGAGCCCCTGACGCCACCCGTCGAGGGCTCCGTCAGCCCCGAGCGCGGGTTCTCGCCCGCATCTTCGCCTCAGCCTTCCCATTCGCTGTTCGCCTTCGTCGTCGACCGGCGATTCCTCAGCCGGCCGCCTCCTTGCGGCGTGCCCGGTAGGCGGCCACGTGGAGGCGGTTTCCGCAGGTGCGGCTGTCGCAGTAGCGGCGCGAGCGGTTGCGGGAGAGGTCGACGAAGGCGCGTCGGCAGTCGGGCGCCTCGCAGCGGCGCAGCCGCTCCTGTTCCCCGGCGACGACGAAGAAGGCGAGCGCCATGCCGCAGTCGGCCGCGAGATGGTCGGCGACGGAGGCGCCGGGCGCGAAGTAGTGCACGTGCCAGTCGTAGCCGTCGTGGTTCGTGAGCCGGGGCGTGGTGCCCGCGGCGGCGATCAGGTCGTTGATGACCGTTGCGGCCGAGCCCGGATCAGGGGCCGCGAAGACCTCGGCGAACCTCCCGCGAACCTTGCGCACGGCCGCGAGATCGAACTCCGACAGCGCGCCGACATCGCTGACCTCGTGGTTTCGTACGAAGTCGTCGAGCGACGCGACATCCGTGAGCCCGTCCGGCGCCGTGTCGTTCTCCGGCGCGGTGTTCACCAGATCCACCACGGTGTCGAGAGCACACCGGGTGTCGTGGGTGATCAGCACGTTTCGCTCCCTGGCCTGCGGCCGGTCGGGCGGACGCCCGCCGATGCAGGCCGATGGTAGTGGCTCCCACGAAGGGAGCACCGATTCCGGCCGCCGCAGCCGCGGCCGACCACCGGCCTTATCCAGCCGGGGGGCATGCCGCCGGTGCGGCTGCCCACCCACCCGTCCTGGCTGCGCCCACCCGTGCCGCCGGGGATGGCTGCCCGCCCACCACGTCCCGGCTGCGGGCAATCGTGCCGCAGGCGGCCGCCCACCCACCGCGTCCTGGCTGCGGGCACCCGTGCCGTCGGGGGCTGCCCCCCCCACCCGTTCCAACTGCGGGCACCCGTGCCGCTGGGGCGGCACGGGTGGGCGCAGCGGCGCCTCGTGACCGCCGAGCTGTGGAACGTCCCTACGGGCGCCCGCAGCCAAGGGCGGTATCCACGCTCGGGGCCGGAGCAGCGACGTACCCCCCGCTCGCATGGCGACGCCGCCCCCGCGGAACTCCGCGGGGGCGGCGTCGATCGGTCGGCCTGAGCCGTATCGGGTTGTCTTGGCCCGAGCCGTCTCCCCGAGTGGACGGCGCCGGGCGGCTCTGTGGGCCCTCGCCCTAGCTTTCCGCCAGGATGTGTGAGAGCTCCTGATCGAGGTCGAAGTGCCGGTGCTCCGTGCCGGGCGGCACGGCGGCGTCTGTGCGCTTCAGGAAGGACTCCAGGGCCCGCGCCGGGGCTTCGAGCAGGGCCTCGCCCTCCGGAGAGCTCAGGGCGATGCACACGACGCCCTGACCATGGCTGCGCGACGGCCAGACGCGGACGTCGCCGGTGCCGGTGGGCCGGTGCAGGCCCTCGGCGAGGAGGTCGCGGGCGAACACCCACTCGACCGTTTCCTCCGCTCCGGTGTGGAAGGTGGCGTGCACGGCGTAGGGATCGGCCGTGTCATACCGCAGTCCCGCGGGAACAGGCAGTGAGGACTCGCTCGACACAACGAGGCGCAGGTGCAGCTCGCAGCTGACCGTGGTGTTCATAAGCGCCAAGGCCTTTCGCTCAGTGTGCGCTCGGGGATTCGCACGTCGGCGAAATCGACATGCCACCTACGGTGCCGTTGTAAACCCCTCTGGGGGTTTTGCGTCGCTTTTGGTAGCTCATCCGGCCGAGACCGACTTCGGAGGGTACGACCATTCCGGTGACGGGTTTCTCTCCGGTAGGGTTTGGCCGTATGGACACGGGGAGTCACGGAACGGGCGAGGTCGGCGTGGCGGCCGACGGAACGAAGAGCGAGACCAACGTAACGAACAGTGAGGCCGAGGTGGCGGAGAACGAAGCGCCGCTCGGGTCTCGTGCGCCGGAATTCGTCAAGGCGCGCCGGATGCTGCACCTGAGCTGGCAGGTGGCCGTCTTCATCATCGGGCTCGCGGTGGTCGTCGCGGGCGTGATCATGCTGCCGCTGCCCGGGCCCGGCTGGGTCGTGATCTTCGGCGGCATGGCGATCTGGGCGACCGAATTCGTCTGGGCCCAGCTGGTCCTCCGCTGGACCAAGCGGAAGGTCACCGAAGCCACCCAGCGTGCCCTCGACCCGAAGGTCCGGCGCCGCAACATCATTCTGACGTCGGTCGGCCTGGTGATCATCGCCGTCCTCGTCGGCATCTACGTCTGGAAGTTCGGCTTCGAGATGCCCTGGAACATCAAGGACCAGTGATCCCGGGCGGGGCGGCGTCGCCTGGATGGTGAACGTGGTCGGAGCCACCCCCTGACATGGGGTAATCTTCTTCCTGCGTCCGGGCGATTAGCTCAGTGGGAGAGCGCTTCGTTCACACCGAAGAGGTCACTGGTTCGAACCCAGTATCGCCCACCGGTCGACAGCGACCCGGTCCACGGAAACCGTGGACCGGGTCGTTTTTTCGTCCCATTGGAACCGGCCTCGGGCCGCTGCTTCCCCCCGCCCGGACCCACTGAATACGGGCAGATGGCGGCCGTCCGTCGGCCGGTGCCCCACCCTCGACGCCCGCCCGCCGTGCTGTCCCCGCGTGGCTGCCCCCGTGTCCGCCGGCCCTCTCCCTGATCTCACGCTCGGTCGGACCGGCGCGCGCTCCGAGCGCCGTTCGGCAGCGTTCGCCCAGCCGCCCCCCTGACTCCTTTCGGCCGTGCTTCAACTCCCTCCAGCGGTCCCCAACGCGTTCGACCCGTCGACAGCAACTCCCCTACCTGCGCGTTCACTTGACGGCTGATCACCACACCGGCCTCGCGGCCCCACGCGGCCACCCCTTCGCTTTCCATCAATTCCTGTCCGAATCATTGACGTCTCCTGAGTGCCTACGTAACTTGTGCCAGCAAGCGCTTACTTGAAACGATTCATGGGGCGGACGCGGCGTCGCGGGGAGGCTCAACCATGCAGCAGGACAGGAATGTTGAGAGGCGGACGATCCTCAAGGCGGCCGGAGCCTCACTGGCCGTCGCCGGGCTGGGGGCGACCGCCACGGCCTGCGGTGGCGGCAGCGGCACGGGGGACGGGACGGTGACGATCCGTTACGCCTGGTGGGGTGCCGAGGACCGCGCGGAGCGCATCAAGAAGACCATCGCGCTATTCGAGAAGAAGTACCCGAAGATCAAGGTGAAGACGGACTTCCAGCCCTACCTCGACTTCTGGAAGAAGTTCAACACCCAGGCCTCCGGTGGAAATCCGCCGGACGTCTTCCAGAATGCCATCGGATTCCTGCGCAAATACGACGCCAAGAATGTGCTGCTCGATCTCGGCGCCCAGGTCGAGGCGGGCAACCTCTCGATGGACGGATTCAGAGCGGGTCTCGAGAAGTTCGGCGAGATCGACGGCAAGCTTCTCGGGGTTCCGGTCGGCTCCAACTCGATGGCCCTGGTGATCGACAAGCCCGTCTACACCAAGGCGGGTGTGACGCCGGAGCAGGGCTGGACCTGGGACGACTACGACGCGGCGATGAAGAAGATCCGCGACAAGACGGGCCGCGCCGGCGACACCGGCCCTTACAACGTCATGTACCTCTACGACCTCTACCTGCGCCAGAACGGCAAGGCGTTCTTCACCGAGGGCGGGCTCGGCTTCACCGAGGCGGACCTGAAGACCTGGTGGGCGAAGGCCGAGAAGGCGGTCGAGGAGGGCCTCTACGCCAACCAGAAGAAGGTCGCCCAGATCAAACCCAAGTCGGCGGTCGCCGCGGAACTCGCCGGTGGCGAGTTCACCTGGGACAACTTCACCGTCCGCTACACCTCCGAGGGCAAGAGCGAGTACGGCCTGGCTCCCATCCCGACGACGGACGGCAAGAAGACCGGCCAGTACCTCGGCTCCCTCATGCTCAGCGCGTCCAAGCGCACGCAGCACCCCAAGGAAGTCGCCCAGTTCATCGACTTCATGGTGCACGAGCCCGAGGTCGCCAAGATCATGGGCTACGACCGTGGCGTGCCCGCGACGCAGGCCCAGTACGACGCGTTCAAGCCGACCGATCCGGTCAACAAGGCGATTGCCGAGTACGAGGAGTCCCTTGTCGAGGCGGGTGTCCTGGAACCCATCACCCCGCACCCGAACGGCGCGGACATCTGTGAGGCAGCGTTCCTGCGCATCGGTGAGGAAGTCGGGCTGGGCAAGCGGTCGGTGGACGACGCCGTCAAGCAGTTCTTCACCGAGTCGAAGACGGCTCTCGGCGCCTGATGGGAACCACCGTGACTCACGCCCCTGCGACGGAGGGCCTGTCCAAGGACAAGGGCTCCGAGCCGCGGCACGGTCCGGTCACGCCCCCGCGCCCCGCCGCCCTCAAGCGGCGGGGCCGCCGGGAGAGCCTGGCCGGCTTTCTCTTCATGTCCCCGTGGATCGCCGGCTTCCTGCTGCTGACAGCGGGCCCGATGATCGCCTCGCTCTACTTCGCCTTCACCGACTACAACCTGTTCGACCCGCCGAAGTGGATCGGCCTCGACAACTTCTCCGAGATGTTCGCCGACGAGCGCTGGCGTCACTCGGTGCGCGTGACGCTCTGGTACGTCGTCGTCGGTACGCCGCTCAAGCTGATCGCGGCCCTCGGTGTGGCGCTGCTGCTGGCCCAGAAACGGCGCGGGCAGGCCTTCTACCGTGCCGCTTTCTACGCTCCGTCGCTGATCGGGGCCAGTGTCTCCATCGCCATCGTCTGGAAGGCGATCTTCTCCGACGACGCGATCGTGGACCGTACGCAGAAGATCTTCGGGGTGGATGTCGGCGGCTGGAGCGGCGACCCCGACATGATCATCTATAGCCTGGTGGCGCTCACCGTCTGGCAGTTCGGCGCGCCCATGGTCATCTTCCTCGCGGGCCTCAAGCAGGTCCCGCGTGAGTTGTACGAGGCCGCCGAGGTCGACGGTGCGGGCACATGGCGGCGGTTCTGGAACATCACCCTGCCGATGATTTCCCCGGTTCTCTTCTTCAACGTCCTGCTGGAGACGATCCACTCCTTCCAGATCTTCAGTTCGGCGTACATCGTCGGTGGCGGCGCCGGTGGCAACGCCTGCGGTCCGGCGGACGGTTCGATGGTCTATACCTGTTACTTGTATGTCCAGGGCTTCGAGAACAGCCGGATGGGTCTGGCCTCCGCGATGGCCTGGCTGTTGCTGGTCGCGGTCGCCCTGGTGACGGCGGTGCTGTTCTGGTCCCAGAAGCGCTGGGTGCACTACGAGGAGAGTGCCTGATGAGCGCACAGGCCACCGAGATCGCCCCGCACCCGTCCACGAAGGCCGGTGCCCTACGGCGCCGGCTGCCCGGTTCACTCGCCTGGCACATCGGGTCCCTGCTCATCCTCGCGGTGATCCTCTACCCGGTGCTCTGGGTCGTCGGCGGCTCCTTCAAGAAGAGCGAGGACATCGTCGGCAGCCTGGACCTTTTCCCCGGCGACCCGATCATCGCGAACTACACCCGCCTCGCCGACGGCATCGCCGACATCCCGATCTCCACGTTCTTCCTCAACTCGCTGACGCTCGCCGTCGGTTCGGTGATCGGGATCCTGGTGTCCTGCTCGCTGACCGCGTACGCCTTCGCGAAGATCAGGTTCGCGGGCCGCAATCTGCTCTTCACCCTGATGATCGGCACTCTCCTGTTGCCCTACCACGTGCTGCTGATCCCGCAGTACGTGCTGTTCCGCAACATGGACATGATCGACACGTACACCCCGCTCCTGCTCCCGAAGTACCTGGCGACGGAGGCGTTCTTCGTCTTCCTGATGGTGCAGTTCATGCGGAACCTGCCCAAGGAACTCGACGAGGCGGCCCGGCTCGACGGCTGCGGCCACTTCCGGATCTACTGGTCGATCGTGCTGCCGCTGTGCCGGCCCGCGCTCATCACCAGCGCGATCTTCACCTTCATCAACGCCTGGAACGACTTCATGGGCCCGCTGATCTATGTGAATACGCCCGACAAGTACACGGTCTCGCTCGGCCTGAAGATGTTCGTGGACCAAGACGCCGTGGCCAACTACGGCGGAATGATCGCCATGTCGATGGTCGCCCTGCTGCCGGTGCTGGCCTTCTTCCTGGCCTTCCAGCGGTACCTGATCGACGGTATGGCCACGTCGGGCCTGAAGGGCTGAGGTGAACTGATCATGGCCCAGGCCCGCGCGAAGGCCGCCACCAAGGAACGCGGCGAGTCCCCGCTCGCCGAGCGGTTCGCGCTGTTCGCCGAGTGCCTGCTCACCGGGGTGTGGATCGCGGTGGCCTCGCTGCCGCTGGTGACGTACCCCGCGGCGTTCGCCGCCGGCTCCCGGCATCTGAGGCGCCGTACGTCCCATGTGGGCGGCGGCTGGCGGGAGTTCGCCGCCGACTTCCGGAAGGCGGTGCGCGGCGGCTGGCTCGTCGGGCTCGCCGGGTGGGCGGCGCTCGCGGCGGTGTGGGTGGACGTCCAGGCCGTACGGGCCGGGATCCCGGGCGGGCCGTTCGTCGGCGCCGTCGGGATCCTCGCGCTGATCGGCGCCGCCGTGGCAGGGCTGCGCGCGGCGGCCGTCTGGGAACCCGGCACCCGTTGGCGGACCCTGCTCGGCGCGGCCGGGCGGCGGACCGTGCTCGACCCCGCCGGGTCCTTCCTGCTCGTCGGCGGACTGGCCGTCGTGGCCTGCTCCGCCTGGTTCGTCGCGCCGCTGGCGGTCCCGGTGCTCGGGGCCGTCGCGGCGGCGGCCGTCGCCGTGGAGGAACGTCACCGGCGCCGCTGACCGGCGGTGCCCGCGACGCAAGGCCGGCGCCCTGGGCGTCGTACCTCTCTCTGTCATGCCCCTGACCACCACCCATGCCCCTGACCATCACCCCCGCACGCAAGACTTCCCGTACGGAAAGGAAAGGTCATGTCCCCCATCGACCGCAGGTCCCTCCTCAAGGCGGCCGCCGTCGCCGGAGTCGCCACCCAGTTCAGCTGGGCACTCGGCTCGAACGCGCAGGCCGCACCAAGAGCCGAGGCCGCGGAGGCGGACCCGGTGACCCTGGACTGGCTGGAGGACGGCGGACTCGGCGCCGCCCCCGGGTCCACCGTGGGCGTGCCGTGGCCGAAGGGCGCGTACGAGAAGGAACAGTCGTTCTCTTTGACGGACGCAGACGGCAAGTCCGTGCCAGTCCAGTCCTGGCCCATCGGCTACTGGCCCGACGGCTCGGTGAAGTGGACCGCGCACGCGGTCGGCGCGGGCGCCGGCTCCGGCAAGCTCACCCTCGCCGCCGGCACCCCCGCCGCGCCGGAGAAGAAGGTCACCGTCGACAAGAGCGGCGGCACCATCGACGTGTCGACCGGCGTCATCACCGCGAAGATCGGCAAGAGCGGCTCGACGCTCGTGAAGTCGGTGCTGCGCGGCTCCACCGAGGTCGCCCACACCGGCCGTCTCGTACTGCTGCGCCAGCCCGAGATCGAGGACGGCGACCAGGGCACGGCCAAGTACGAGCGGTTCGAGAGCGTCATCGGCGAGGTCGAGGTCGAGCAGGAGGGCCCGGTGCGTGCCGTGGTCCGTATCGACGGCAAGCACCGCAAGGGCAGCAGGAGTTGGCTGCCGTTCTCCATCCGGCTCTACTTCTACGCGGGCGCGGAATCGTTCCGCATGGTGCACACCATCACCTTCGACGGCACCCAGGAGCCGGGCAAGGCCAGCGGCGACTTCGTCCGCGGCATCGGTGTCCGCTTCAAGGTCCCGATGCGCGACGCCGCGTACGACCGGCACATCCGCATCGGCGGTGAGGGCACCGGTCTGCTGCGCGAGGCCGTCAAGGGCGTCACCGGGCTGCGCCGCGACCCCGGCGCGGCCGTGCGCACCGCCCAGTTCGAGGGCAAGAAGCTGCCCGACCCGTCCACCTGGGACCAGCGGGTCACCACCCGTCTCCAGTACATCCCCGAGTGGGGCGACTACACCCTCTCGCAGCTCTCCGCCGACGGTTTCGGCGTCCGCAAGCGCACCAAGAAGGGCCACGGCTGGATCCCGGCCGGCGGCGGTCGGCGGGCCAGCGGCTTCGGGTACGTCGGCGGCGCGAGCGGCGGATTCGCCTTCGGCCTCAGGGACTTCTGGGAGAAGTTTCCTGCCCAGCTCGACATCCGCGACGCCCAGACCGACGAGGCCGAGGTCACCCTCTGGCTCTGGTCGCCCGAGGCACAGCCCATGGACCTGCGCTTCTACCACGACGGCATGGGCCAGGACACCTACCCCGAACAGCTCGAAGGTCTCAACATCACCTACGAGGACTACGAGCCCGGCTTCGGCACCCCCTACGGCATCGCCCGCACCAGCGAACTCCTCTTCTGGGCCCACGAGTCCACACCCGGCGCCGAGGCCATGGCCAAGCAGGTCGAGGCCGTCCGCACCCCGGCACAGCTCGCCGCCCCGCCCAAGCAGCTCATCAAGGCGGGCGTCTTCGGCAAGCTGTTCTCCGAGCCGGACCGCTCCACCGCCGCCAAGGCCAAGATCGAGGACCACCTCGACTTCCTCTTCACCTACTACAAGGACCAGGTGGAGATGCGACGTTGGTACGGCTTCTGGGACTACGGCGACATCATGCACAGCTACGACCCCAGCCGCCACCAGTGGTGCTACGACGTCGGCGGCTACGCCTGGGACAACTCCGAGCTCTCGCCCGACCTGTGGCTCTGGTTCGCGTACATGCGCTCAGGCCGCGCCGACATCTTCCGCTTCGCCGAGGCCATGACCCGTCACACCGGCGAGGTCGACGTCTACCACCTCGGCAAGTGGGCCGGCCTCGGCACCCGTCACGGCGTCCAGCACTACGCCGACAGCGCCAAGCAGCAGCGCATCGCCAACACCACCTACCGTCGCTACTACTACTTCCTCACCGCCGACGAACGCGTCGGCGACCTCATGCACGCCAACGTGGACTCCGACGAGACGTTCCTCGTCCTCGACCCCATCCGCAAGATCCGCACCGAGCCCTACACCCCCGACCGCAACGCCCTGTCCATCGGCTTCGGCACCGACTGGTCCGGCCTGGTGTCGGCGTGGCTCACCGAGTGGGAGCGGCGCGGCCCCAAGTGGGAGAAGGCCAAGGCGCGCGTCCTGTCCACCATGGAGACGATCGCCGCCCAGCCCAACGGCTTCGTCCAGGGCAACGGGCTGTACGACCTGGACACCGGGAAGTTCGCCGTCGCGGACAAACCCGTGGTCGGGGTCTCGCATCTGTCGGCGATGTTCGGCCTGGTCGAGATGTGTGCGGAGCTCATCGACCAGATCGACATGCCGAAGTTCAAGGAGGCGTGGCTCGACTACTGCCGTTACTTCAACGCCACGAAGGCCGAACAGGCCGCCCGTTACGGCACCAACTTCGGAACCCTGCTGCTCTTCCAGGGGCACTCGCGCCAGGACGCCTACGCCGCCGTGCAGTTGAAGGACGACAAGTTGGCTGCGCGTGCGTGGCGGCAGTTCTACAACAGCGCCGACACCTGGGACTACAAGGAGTCGACCGACTGGTCCACGAAGAAGATCGAGGGGCCGACGGCTCTGGTGCCGGGCAGCGAGTCGGCGTGGGTGTCGACCAACGCGACGGCGCTTTATGGGTTGGCGGCGATCCAGAACCTGGCGTTGGTGGGCGACAAGATGCCGTGACGCTCCGCTGGGTTTGGGGGGTTTGGGTTGTGGGGAACCGCGGGTCCGTTGTGGCTGGGCGCGCAGTTCCCCGCGCCCCCTCAGCTCAGCTTGTCGAACATGTTCCGCACCCTCCGTGCGTCGCGCAGGCGCTGCTCGTACGTCGCGCCCGCCGCCAGCAGGACCAGGCCCGCCAGGGCGGGAGGGACCCAACGGGGCAGGGCGTCCACCACCTGGGCGATGTACGGGGCGAGTTCGTGCAGGGTGACCAGCGTGAGCGTGGCGCCGCCGAGCAGGAGCGGGGACTGGAGGCGGTGGTGGGCGCCCAGGAAGGTCACGGTGAGGGCGGCCAGGCCGAGGAGGAGGGGGCGGAGCCAGTGTTCGTCGCCCCAGGCCGCGACCAGGCTCGGGCCCAGGGTTGCGGCGAGACCCGGGGCGTACGCCGTCCATGACGAGACCGTCGTGTCCCGGCGGCGCCTGAGGAAGCCGACGACCAGTGCCGGGACCGTGATCGGCAGGGTGTACGCCTCCGGGTCCTCGACGTTCCAGGCCACCAGGCGCACCCAACTGGCCAGTACGAAGAGTGCGGCGGCCGCGTAGCCGATGGCGCGGCGGTCCGGTCGTACGGCCGTGCCCGCGGTGATGACGCCGCAGAGTGCGAGGGCCAGGGACAGCAGGGGCGGGTCGGTGGCCGCGAGACCGATGGCCAGGAAGCCGGCGGCGGCGCCGGTCGCCTCGACCGGGATCGTCATGGGGGAGTCGGCGAGGCGTGCCGCGAGCAGGGCGGCGGCGGCCGGGACCGTGAGGACCAGCAGGGCCGTGTGCTGCGGCTCCCAGCCGGCGGACGCGCCGATCGCGCAGGTGAGGGCGGTGGCGTACACCAGGGACGCGGGTGCGGTGAGGGGGCCGAAGGCCGTGCGCCAGGCCGCGAGGGCGAAGAGGACGGTCGAGGCGGCCAGTACCGCGAGGGTCGCCGGTTCGGAGGGCAGGGCGAGGAAGGCGAGGTTCAGGGAGGTGACGAGGGCCAGGAGGGCACCGGTGAGGGGCAAGGGCGCCCGGAGCGGCTCGGTCGCCGCCGGCCGTGGGTATCCCGCGAACACCAGTGCTGCCACAACCACGGCTCCCTGCGTCACCATCCCCACCGCATAGGGGAGTTCGAGCACCGCCGAGAGCACGAGGACCATCGCCCACGTCAGCGTCAGGGCGCCGGTCAGCGCCGGGGTCCGCCAGGACACGGTGCGCCCGGCCAGGGCCAGCACCCCGGCCACGACGGCCAGCACCAGGGGCACGGTCGCCGTGTTCGGCGGCCACGGCAGGTCGACGGTCACAGCCGCCCGGGCGTCCGCGGGCGCGCCGGACCAGATCCGCCCGACCCAGCCGGCAGGGCCCAGCAGCGTGACGGCGAGGGCGGGCACGGTGGTGAGCAGGGCGAGCCCCTGGACGGCGGTGGAGGCTTGGACGAGGCCTTGGCGCACAGGGTCGGGCACCCGGGTCCGTACGACCGCCAACAGTGCGACCCCGCACAGCAGATAACCGGGGACCGTCCACGCGTCGGGCAGTACCGACCGCGCCATCCCGCCGAGCGCCGCCACGGCGAGCAGGCCGCCGGTCAGCGCGGTACCCAGGGCCGCGGCCGGCTTCGGAGCGAGCCACGCGGTCGTCAGGGCGATCGCGGCGGCGAGGGCGAGGAGCGCCGCCGCCCGTGCGGCGGCGCTCGGGCCCGCGGCGGCCCAGGAGAGCCACCCGGCCGTCAGAACACCCCCGGCACCCCAGCCGAACGCGCCGACCATGGCGACGATCCGTACCGGCGTGATATGCGCCCGGAGCGCGACAGCGGTGTCGGCCGCGGCGGTCACCAGCAGTACTGCCGTGACCATGTGCGAACCTGCGTCCGCCGCCAACGACCAGAGAATTAGGGGGAGTTGGGCGGCGATGAGAGAGAGGGGGAGGGGCAGGCTGAGCGGCGTGTACGTGACCGCCGGGCGCCCCTGCGCATCACCGGAGACCTTGCCGAGCCCCAGGCCGTACGCCGCCCACACCACCGCCAGTACAGCCGTCGCGACCGCCGCGTACCCCGTGCCGTCCGCGTCCGTGAGCGCGGCCTCGTGCAGGGCGTACGCGTCCAGGACCGTCAGCGCCAGGCCGAGGCCTGCCACCGCCTCGGCGGTGGAGCGCAGCCCGTGGCGGAGCAGCGCCACGGGCGTGCCGAGCGCCGCCAGTGTCACCGCGCTGAGGACCATCGCCCGACCGGCGATCCCTATCTGTCCCCAGCTGACCAGCGTGAACGCGATCGCCGCGACGGTCAGCAGGACGCCGCCGAGGACCAGCAGCACGTTCTGGACACTGGGCGCCGATGCCTCGGGGCGGCGTGCGGGCGGCCCGGCGGACGCGGAGGGCCGCACGGGAGTCTGCCCGTGCAGGGCGTGGATCAGCCAGGCGCGCCGGGCCAGCAAGAAGGTGCGGCGGGCGTCGAGTTGCCGCAGTTCGGAGTCGAGGACCCGCAACTCCTCGGCCGGGGACGGAAAATGCGTCATGTCCCGGAGTGTGGTCCGCGTCACGCCGTACGACATGAGTGCGGATACTCAGGGACGTACTCAGATCGCGCACAGATCGGCTCTGAGCAGGCAGAATTCACTCATGGACTGGTGCCTTTACCGTTTCCGCAGCCTCTGGGCCCTGCCCGCGCCACCCGCCGCCGTGTACGACGTCCTCCAGCGGGCCGAGGACTACCCGCGCTGGTGGCCCCAGGTGCGCGAGGTGATCCGGATCGACGACGCCAGCGGCACCATCCGGATCCGGTCCATGCTGCCGTACGACCTCGCCTTCACCGCGCGGGAGGTGCGCAACGACCCGGCTGCCGGGATCCTGGAGATCGAGATGACCGGCGACCTGGACGGCTGGGCCCGCTGGACGCTCACAGCCGACGGCACCGGCACCCGCGCGCGCTACGACCAGGAGGTCGTCGTCAGCAAGCCCTTGATGCGGCGGCTCGCCGTACCGGGACGGCCCGTGTTCCGCGCCAACCACGCGCTGATGATGCGGGCGGGGCGGCGGGGGCTCCTCGCGTACCTCGCGGGCCCCGGGCAAGCGGTTTGAACCAGAGCCGTCGGGACCTGTATTGTTCAGTGCGTTCCCGGGCGATTAGCTCAGTGGGAGAGCGCTTCGTTCACACCGAAGAGGTCACTGGTTCGAACCCAGTATCGCCCACCGGGTAAGGCCGGTCCGCAAGAGCGGACCGGCTTTTTTCATGCCGCGGCCGGCAGGTCCGGGCGCAGTGGCCACGCCGGGTCCACCGCCTCCTCCGAGCCGCTGCGCGCGAACCACGCCTGCAGACCGCGCGCCTGCGCCGCGTGCCACACGGCCTGCAGCGTGTGCAGTTCTGCGGGGGAGAGGCGTTCGAGACGGGCAGCGAAACGGCGCCCCACCGCGCGTACGACGTCCATCGCGGCCTGCGCGTCGGCCGCCGCGTCGTGCGCCCCGTCCAGGACCACCTCGTAGTGCGCGCACAGGTCGGTCAGGGTACGGCGGCCCTTGCGGTAGCGGTCCAGATGCTTGTCCAGGACCCGTGGATCGAGGACCTGCAACGGCGTCGTCTCGAACCAGTGGTCCAGGGGCGAGGCGCGGTGGCGGCGCAACTCGCGGTCCAGCAGCGTCAGATCGAACGGTGCGTTCATCACGACCAGGGGGCGGCCGCGCGCCGTCTGCTCGGCCAGCGCCCTGGCTATCTCCTCCATCACCGGCGCGGGCCAGCGGCCCTCGCGCTGCAGATGCTCATCCGTCAGCCCGTGCACCGCCGTCGCCGCCTCCGGCACCGGCACGCCCGGGTTCACCAGCCACCGGGTCACCCGGGGGCGGGTGCCCGGCGCGTCCTGGACGACGACGGCGGCCGACACGATCCGGTCGGTCTCGACGTCCACACCCGTGGTCTCCGTGTCGAACGCCGCCAAGGGCCCCTCGTACCAACACGTCATGTGTCCACAACTCCTCGTTCACCCACGGCAGCTGACGCCCCGTCTTCTGCCCGTTTGGTGATACCCGGGCTGTTTGCGCCGTACGCCGGGAGGAGACAACAGAAGTGCGGGTCTGCGCAGTTCAGGGGCTCGACACGAGGACACACCTGATTCGGAAGGCTGTTGGCCATGGCCATAGCGCAGCCCGAGCGGGGCGGGCTGCTGCCCGAGCACGCGACCTCGCATCGCGGCTCCCTCGCCACCACCGCCTGCATGGAGACCCTGCAGGTGGGCTACTTGCACGCCGTCGCGGCCGCCGCCGGCTGCTCGCTCTCCCAGCCCTTTCCGGACAACGGCATCGACTGGCACGTCAGCCACGGCTCACCCGGCCACACGGTCGACGACGAGGTCACCATCAAGGTCCAGCTCAAGGCCACCTACCAGATCACGCCGAACCCTCCGGGCCGCTTCTTCTCCTTCACGCTCGACAACGACCACCTGGCGAAGCTCGCCCGCACACCCGTCTCGGTGCACAAGATCCTGGTCGTGATGATCGTCCCGAGGTCGCGGGAACAGTGGCTGCGGGCCGGCCACGACCGGCTCGACCTGCGGCACTGCTGCTACTGGGTCAACCTCGCCGGACACCCGATCACCGGTCGGCGCCGCACCAACGTGCGCATACCGACCTCACGCATATTCGACGACCGAGCGCTCTGCGAGATCATGACGCGGGTCGGAACGGGAGGAAGGCCGTGACCCACCGCCCCACCGACGACGGCGACTTCGTACGCCGTCCCATCGACCAACCCGTACGCCCGGTACGGCCCCACCCCGTCGAGCCCACCACCTGGACCCAGCCGCCCGACCCCGCCCAGGTCGACCCCGCCGTCCTCGGCGCCCTGCTGCACCGCCACGGCTGGCAGCGGCGCGGCGGAGCCGCCGGACGCTACGGCCGATGGACCCCACCGGGGCCCGGCGGCAGGGGCATGAGCCTGCTCGTGCCGGAGAACCGGGCCTTCCCCGACAGCGACGACCTGCTCGGCGAGGCGCTCATGGCCCTCTCCCGCAGCGGATCACCGGCCGCCCGTGACGTACTGGTCGGCCTCGCCGTGCCCAGCGACGAGATCCACTGGTGGCGGGACGTACCGACCGGACCCGCGGGCACCGCCTCCTGGGCCGTCGAGGACCAGCTGCGCTCGGCCGCCCGCCAGATGCTCCTCGCGGCGGCCCTGGCCACACGCGCGCGCGCCGGTTACTACGGCGCCCGGCACCGCCGCCCCGCCGCCGCACAGCTCGACGGCGTCCTCGTCGGAGCCGCCCCCGGCGGCCGCCGCCTCACCGCCTTCGTCCCCGTCGACACCGGCCGCCCCCTCGCCGTACGCCTCCACCAGGCCCTGTACGCCGCCCGCGAGGCCATCGACTACCAGCGCGCCACCGGCGGCATGGACGCCTTCGACGGCGCCGTCGAAGCCGGGGTCAGCCATGAGCTGACCGAGGCCCTCGTCGCCCTCGTCCGGGGCACCGAGGGCGCCCGCATCGCCATCGAGTGGGCGCCCGCCGCCCCGGTCCCCGAGGGCGGCGCGACACCGGCCGAGCCCGTCGAGTTCTCGCCCGGCGACCTGCCCGTCCTGCGCGAGGCCGGGGCCCGCTATCTGCGCGAGGAGCCCTCCATGCCGGTACGGATCACCGGGGCCGTCGTACGGATGCGCCGGTCGGGGCCGCGCGGGGAGGGGACCGTACGGCTGCGGGTCATCGCCGGGGCCGAGGTACCGCACGTCCGCATGACCCTGGACGAGGAGTCGTACCGGATCGCGGGCCAGGCCCATCTCGTCGGACTGCCGGTCCGGGTCTACGGCCGGCTGGAGAGCCGGGGCGGCTTCCGGCGCCTCGCGGACGCCGGCGGGGTCGCGCCCGTGCAGGTCGACGACGCCGAGCGGGACCGGCTGATGAAGTCCCTCCAGGAGAACCTCGACTTCTTCGAGGAGGCCTGCGGAGGGGAGTGAGGTATCTGTTTCGCGAGGAGGACCCCGGGCTCGGTACGATCCTTCCCAATGGCCTAAGCCGTAGCAGATGCCCAGGCCGCCCCTTCAGGTAGGAGAATCCGGTGTCCGACGTCCGTGTGATCATCCAACGCGATTCCGAGCGGGAAGAGCGCGTGGTGACGACGGGCACTACGGCCGCCGACCTCTTCTCCGGCGAGCGCACCGTCGTCGCGGCCCGGGTGGCCGGCGAGCTCAAGGACCTTGCGTACGAGGTGAAGGACGGCGAGACCGTCGAGGGCGTGGAGATCTCCTCCGAGGACGGCCTGGGCATCCTGCGCCACTCCACCGCGCACGTCCTGGCCCAGGCCGTGCAGGAGCTGTTCCCGGAGGCCAAGCTGGGCATCGGGCCGCCGGTCAAGGACGGGTTCTACTACGACTTCGACGTGGCCGAGCCGTTCACCCCCGAGGACCTCAAGCGCATCGAGAAGAAGATGCAGGAGATCCAGAAGCGGGGCCAGCGCTTCGCGCGCCGGGTCACCAACGACGAGGACGCCCGCGTCGAGCTGGCCGACGAGCCGTACAAGCTGGAGCTGATCGGCCTCAAGGGCAACGCGGCGAACGCGGCCGAGGGCGCGGACGCCGAGGTCGGCGCCGGTGAGCTCACCATCTACGACAACCTCGACGCCAAGACCGGCGAGCTGTGCTGGAAGGACCTCTGCCGCGGTCCCCACCTGCCCACCACCCGGAACATCCCGGCGTTCAAGCTGATGCGCTCGGCCGCCGCCTACTGGCGCGGCAGCGAGAAGAACCCGCAGCTCCAGCGCATCTACGGCACCGCCTGGCCGTCGAAGGACGAACTGAAGGCGTACCTCGACTTCCTCGTCGAGGCCGAGAAGCGCGACCACCGCAAGCTGGGCGCCGAGCTCGACCTGTTCTCCATCCCGGAGGAGCTGGGCTCCGGCCTCGCCGTCTTCCACCCCAAGGGCGGCATCGTCCGCCGGGAGATGGAGAACTACTCGCGTCAGAAGCACGAGGACGCGGACTACGAGTTCGTGAACACCCCGCACATCTCGAAGGAGCAGCTCTTCGAGACCTCGGGCCACCTGCCGCACTACTCGGACGGCATGTTCCCGCCCCTGGAGTTCGACGGGCAGAACTACCGCCTCAAGGCGATGAACTGCCCCATGCACAACCTGATCTTCAAGGCGCGCGGCCGCTCCTACCGCGAACTGCCCCTCAGGCTCTTCGAGTTCGGCACGGTCTACCGCTACGAGAAGTCCGGCGTCGTCCACGGCCTGACCCGCGCCCGCGGCTTCACCCAGGACGACTCGCACATCTACTGCACCAAGGAGCAGATGGCGGGCGAGCTGGACTCCCTGCTCACCTTCGTCCTGGACCTGCTGCGCGACTACGGCCTGAGCGACTTCGAGCTGGAGCTGTCCACCCGTGACGACTCCCCGAAGTTCATCGGCACGGACGAGGAATGGGAGGAGGCCACCGAGGCGCTCCGCCAGGCGGCCGAGAAGCAGGGCCTGCCGCTCGTGCCCGACCCGGGTGGCGCCGCGTACTACGGCCCGAAGATCTCCGTCCAGGCCAAGGACGCGATCGGCCGCTCCTGGCAGATGTCCACCATCCAGGTCGACTTCCAGCAGCCCAAGCGGTTCCAGCTGGAGTACACCGCGGCGGACGGCTCCAAGCAGCAGCCGGTCATGATCCACCGCGCGCTGTTCGGCTCGATCGAGCGGTTCTTCGCGGTGCTCCTGGAGCACTACGCGGGCGCGTTCCCGGCGTGGCTCGCCCCCGTACAGGCCCTCGGCATCCCGATCGGCGACGCGCATGTGCCTTACCTGGCGGAGTTCGCCAAGAAGGCCAAGGCCGCCGGCCTGCGCGTCGACGTCGACTCCTCCTCCGACCGCATGCAGAAGAAGATCCGCAACGCCCAGAAGGCCAAGGTGCCCTTCATGGTCATCGCGGGCGACGAGGACATGGCGGCCGGCGCCGTCTCCTTCCGCTACCGCGACGGCTCCCAGGAGAACGGCATCCCGGTCGACGAGGCCATCGCGAAGATCGTGAAGGTTGTGGAGGACCGGGTCCAGATCTGAGGCGCATCCACGCGTCCGCGTGAGAGGAGGCCCCCAGGGAGATCAGTTCCCCGGGGGCCTCCGCGAAACAGGGCCGGGCGTGGGCGTCCCGCCCCGGCACCCGGCGACACGCCGGGAACGGGCGAAGTCATATGCTGCACCACATGACGAGTGAGCCGGAGCAGCAGATCGGAGTGGGGACGCAGGACGCGTTCCAGCGCCTGTGGACGCCCCATCGGATGGCGTACATCCAGGGCGAGAACAAGCCGACCGGTCCCGGGGCGGACGACGGCTGCCCGTTCTGCTCGATCCCGGCGAAATCGGATGAGGACGGCCTGATCATCAGGCGTGGGGAGCACGTCTACGCGGTGCTCAACCTCTACCCGTACAACGGCGGGCACCTCATGGTCGTGCCCTACCGCCACGTCGCCGACTACACCGACCTCACCGGCCCGGAGACGGCCGAGCTGGCCGAGCTGACCAAGCAGTCCATGACGGCCCTGCGCACCGCCTCCGGCGCGCACGGCTTCAACATCGGCATGAACCAGGGCACCGTCGCCGGCGCCGGCATCGCCGCCCACCTCCACCAGCACATCGTTCCCCGCTGGGGCGGCGACACCAACTTCATGCCGGTTGTCGGCCACACCAGGATCCTTCCCCAACTCCTGGCCGACACAAGGAAGATGCTGGCGGACGCGTGGCCTACGGCCTGACTGCCTGAGGCCGTTCGGCTGCGGGTGCGGCAAAAGCACGGGGCGCAGCCCCTGCTTTTTAGGGGCGCGGGGAACTGCGCGACCAGCCCCCACTCACCCGCAAACGCCCGACAACCCCCACGCACCCGCCCCGCCAAAGCGAGCGCAGCGCTCACGCCTCGTAGAGGTCGGCCTTGCGCGGCATCGGATCCTGCACAGCCCCACTGAGGAACCCCGCCCGCGCACCGAACTGCTCCGTGTCCACGCCGTTGTCCTGGAGCACCTTGATCGCCGCGGTGTGCACCACCCGCAGCACGGGCGTGGCCGCCCGCAACGCGTCGTCCGCCATGAACCGGTGCCGCCACGGCTGGTCGGCCCAGGCGTGGCGCAGCCCGAACGGTTCCGGCAGGGCCATGGAGCCGCCGAGCCAGTTGAGCAGCGGCGGGTACCAGGTCAGCGGGGCGCGCGCGGCGAGCCGTACGACCTCGTCGGTCTCGACCAGCGGGAGCTTCACCTTCCGGGTCTCCCAGAACTTGAGCGCCTTCTGGACGTCCTTCTCCTTGGCCGCCGGCTTGGTCGTGAACAGACCGTGCACCGGCCCCAGCGCATGGCCGGTCACCTCGATGCGCAGTGTCTGGTGCAGGACGGTGACCGTGACCAGCATGGTGATCACCAACTGGCCGTCCCAGAGCGTCCATTGGACACCCAGGTAGTGCCGGTTGCCGCTGCCGAAGTGCTGCTTGTTGCAGATCTCCTGTATGGCGTGGGTCTTGTACTGGTACGCGTCCACGTCGGTGCCCTCGGGCCGGGCCACGGCGGCGGCGCCCTCACCGATGGGGCTGACGATCCAGTGCTTGATGGAAGGGACTGTGAAACCACCGGTGTTGAGAGGCGTGCGCTCCAGCATGCGCAGCTGGTCGTGGATGGACCGTATGACGTCCCAGCTGCGGAAGGGGTGGATCTCCTTGCCGGGGTCGGCCGGCACCAGCTCCTCGGCGAGCTGCCAGCTGCCCCAGCGGGTGCCCATGCCGAGGATGCCCTTGGGACCGGCGTAGAAGACGAGGTTGGACCGCTGCTCGGCGCTGAGCCGGGCGAGCTCCTTGCGCAGCTGCTCGGCCTTGGTCTCGCCGGGGCTGCCGGGCACGGCTTCGGGGATCTTGGCCCCGAGACCACCGCCGGACAACAGGGCCTCCCAGCGTTCCCGCAGGTCCCTGGCGGTGCGTTCGCAGATCTGCTTGGCCCAGAACCAGCCGACGACGGGGAGCACGATGCACGCGCGCGCGTACCAGGCCCAGAAGCCGGTGAACGGCGTGTTGAGCAGGAAGATCACGGCGAGGGCGCCGACGGCGACCAGCAGTGTGGTGGCGAGGGCACCGGCCCGCTTGTCCTCGCGCTTGGCGACCGTGGTGCGGATCTGGAAGACCAGCAGCCAGAGCAGGAGTCCGGGCAGGAAGAGCAGCCCGCACAGCACCATGATCGCCGACAGCCAGTTGTCGCGCTCCCGGCGGATGTTGATCGCCGCGAGGGCGTGCTCGACGACGACCTGGGGCTCCATGCCGAAGGACTGGATGAGCGGCTTGCGGCCCGCGCCGACCATGCGGTCCCGCACGGCCAGGGAGAACGCCTCCCCGAGGTTCGGCTTGAAGATCGTCGCCCACTTGCGGCCCGGCTTGAACGTGGACTTGTGCCAGTCGTTGTTGGCCTTGAGGATCTCCTCGACCTCGTTGTCCCGGTAGGCCGCGGACGCCAGGGCGTACGTCGCCGCCGTCTGTCCCGCGGTGCCTGTCAGCGGCACCTGTGCCCCGGGAGTGAAATCGAATCCGTCCGCCACTGCCGCCCCCATCGCCGCACACTCGCTCCTGCGGCTCTTCCCGACTTCCGTGCTCCGCACACCTGTTGATCAGGTCATGACCCGATCTGGGCCTGATCAAGCCACACTTGTCGATCAGGTGATCAGCGTATCCGCAGCCACGGACATCGCGCGGCGCCAAGAACGGACATTCACGGAACCCACCGTCCATGAGCCACGAACCCACCGACCGTGAGCCACCCCGACGCGACCGCCCGTGAGCCACCCCGACACGTCGGGGTGGCTCACGCAGGCCCCGTAGGCCCCGTAGGCCCCGTAGGCCCCGCAGGCCCCGAACGGTCAGTTCTCCTTTGCCTGTTCGCGAACCCGCTCGGCCACCTGCGCCGGCATCGGCTCGTGCCGGGTGTAGCGGCGACCGAAGCGGGCGGTGCCGTGGGAGAGGGAGCGCAGATCGACGGCGTACCGGTCGATCTCGATCTCCGGGACCTCGGCCCGTACGAGGGTGCGTCCGCCTCCCGTCTGCTCGGTGCCGACGACCCGTCCGCGCCGCCCGGACAGGTCGCTCATGACGGAGCCGACGTACTCGTCGCCGACCAGGACCGACACCTCGTCCACTGGTTCCAGGAGATGGATTCTCGCGTCGGCCGCCGCCTCGCGCAGCGCCAGGGCGCCCGCAGTCTGGAACGCGGCGTCCGAGGAGTCCACCGAGTGCGCCTTGCCGTCCTTGAGTGTGATCCGGACGTCGATCAGCGGGTAGCCGGCGGCGACACCCTTGGCGGCCTGGGAGCGTACGCCCTTCTCGACGGACGGGATGAACTGCCTCGGCACGGCCCCGCCGACGACCTTGTCCACGAACTCGATGCCTGAGCCGCCGGGCAGCGGCTCCACCTCGATCTCGCAGATCGCGTACTGCCCGTGCCCGCCGGACTGCTTCACATGCCGGCCGCGCCCGGCCGACCTGTCGGCGAACGTCTCCCGTAGGGAGACCTTGTGCGGTACGACGTCGACCTGGACGCCGTACCGGCTGCGCAGCCGTTCGAGCGCGACGTCCGCGTGCGCCTCGCCCAGGCACCAGAGCACCACCTGGTGGGTGTCCTGGTTCTGTTCCAGCCGCATGGTCGGGTCCTCGGCGACCAGCCGGGCGAGGCCCTGGGAGAGCTTGTCCTCGTCCGCCTTGCTGTGCGCCTGGATGGCGAGCGGCAGCAGCGGGTCGGGCATCTCCCACGGCTCCATGAGCAGCGGGTCGTCCTTGGCCGAAAGGGTGTCCCCGGTTTCGGCGCGGTTCAGCTTGGCCACGCACGCCAGGTCGCCAGCGATGCAGTGGCTGAGCACCCGCTGCTGCTTCCCGAACGGCGCGGACAGGGCGCCGATCCGCTCGTCGACGTCGTGGTCCTCGTGCCCGCGGTCGGCGAGCCCGTGCCCGGAGACGTGCACCGTCTCGTCGGGGCGCAGGGTGCCGGAGAACACCCGTACGAGCGAGATACGGCCCACGTAGGGGTCGCTGGCCGTCTTCACGACCTCGGCGACCAGTGGCCCGTCCGGGTCGCAGGCCGCTTTGATCTCGCGGGGCCTGCCGTCCGGTGTGGTCACCGTGGGCGCCTCGCGCTCCAGGGGGGTGGGGAAGCCACGGGTGATCAGTTCGAGCAGTTCGACCGTGCCGATGCCCTGCCGGGCGCCGTCGGCCGCGGGGGCGGCGGCCAGCACGGGGTGGAAGACTCCGCGCGCGACGGCCCGTTCCAGGTCGTCGATGAGGGTCTTGACGTCGATCTCCTCGCCGCCGAGGTAGCGGTCCATGAGGGTCTCGTCCTCGCTCTCGGCGATGATCCCCTCGATGAGCCGGTTGCGGGCCTCCTCGATCTCCGGCAGCTGGTCCTCGCCGGGCTCGGACTCCTTGCGCTCGCCGGTCGAGTAGTCGAACAGCTTCTGCGACAGCAGTCCGATCAGACCGGTCACGGGCGCGTGCCCGTCGGGTCCCTGCGGGCCGTGCAGCGGAAGGTAGAGCGGGAGTACGGCGTCGGGGTCGTCCCCGCCGAACGTCTCCGCGCAGACGCGGGTCATCTCCTCGAAGTCCGCCCGCGCGGCCTCCAGATGCGTGATGACGATGGCCCGGGGCATGCCGACCGCCGCGCACTCCTCCCACACCATGCGGGTCGAGCCGTCGACGCCGTCCGACGCCGAGACGACGAAAAGGGCCGCGTCCGCCGCTCGCAGACCGGCCCTGAGCTCCCCGACGAAGTCGGCGTATCCGGGAGTGTCCAGAAGATTGATCTTGTATCCGCCATATTCGACGGGTACGAGGGAGAGCTGCACCGAGCGTTGCTGCCGGTGTTCGATCTCGTCGTAGTCGGAGAGGGTGCCGCCGTCCTCCACACGGCCCGCCCTGTTCACCGCTCCCGCGGTCAGCGCGAGAGCCTCCACCAGAGTCGTCTTGCCCGAACCGGAGTGGCCGACCAGCACCACATTCCGTACGGACGCGGGGTGGTCGGCCGCCGTAGCCCTGCCGGCGGCCCCGGGGTGTGTGTTCGCCTTGTCGCCCATGATCCTGCCTCCCGTGCACGGTGAGGTCACTGTGGGCGCGGGCATGCGGATCCGCGTGCGGTGGCGGCTCCGATGACGCCCGCGGTGCTTCGAGCTTTCCACTCCCGTCATGGTGCGTCCATACGAGGGACGTGATCCCTCCTCCCGGGCCGGGTAGTGCCCGGTGACGCTCCGTGGTGATCCCCGTATGACATCGGCGGCATCCGGACATCACGTGGGTGGGCTGGTGCCCGACGGTCGCACACGCGCGCGCGTGGCTACGATGGGCCAGCCGGTGGTCAGCAGGGGCCGCGCGGCGACACCGACCCTCGGGAAGGCCATGCTGAACAAGTACGCGCGTGCATTCTTCACGCGTGTCCTCACACCGTTCGCCGCGTTTCTGATCCGCCGGGGCGTCAGTCCCGACACGGTCACACTCCTCGGCACCGCCGGAGTGATCGCGGGCGCGCTGGTCTTCTACCCCCGGGGCGAGTTCTTCTGGGGCACGATCGTCATCACGCTGTTCGTGTTCTCGGACCTCGTCGACGGCAACATGGCCCGGCAGATGGGCCGCTCCAGCCGCTGGGGTGCCTTCCTCGACTCCACGCTCGACCGCGTCGCCGACGGCGCGATCTTCGGCGGCTTCGCCCTCTGGTACGCGGGCAAGGGCGACGACATCGCCCTGTGCGCCGTCTCGATCTTCTGTCTGGCGAGCGGCCAGGTGGTTTCCTACACCAAGGCCCGCGGGGAGTCGATCGGTCTGCCGGTGGCGGTCAACGGTCTGGTGGAGCGAGCCGAACGCCTGGTGATCTCGCTGGTCGCGGCCGGCCTGTCGGGCCTGCACGCGTTCGGCGTGCCCGGCATCGACGTCCTGCTCCCCATCGCCCTGTGGATCGTCGCCGTCGGCAGCCTCGTCACGCTGATCCAGCGGGTCGTCACCGTGCGCCGCGAGTCCGCGGAGGCGGAGGCGGAGGCCGCCGCGGCGGCCTCCCAGGAGCCGACGGACGCCTCGCGGAACAGCGAGGCCACCTCGTGAGCGGTCTCCAGGAGCGCCTGACCGACGGGCTCTACGGCCTTGGCTGGAGCACCGTCAAGAAGCTCCCGGAGCCCGTCGCCGTACGCCTCGGCCACACCATCGCGGACACCACCTGGAAGCGGCGCGGCACCCTCGTACGCCGCCTGGAGGCCAACTACGCGCGCGTGGTGCCCGGCGCGAGCCCGGAGCGCCTGCGCGAGCTGTCCCGCGCGGGCATGCGCTCCTACCTGCGCTACTGGATGGAGTCCTTCCGCCTCCCCGCCTGGAGCGAGGAGCGGATCAGGACCGGCTTCGTCCCCGAGGACGTCCACCACCTCACCGACGGCCTGGCCTCCGGCCGGGGCGTCATCCTGGCGCTGCCGCACCTCGCCAACTGGGACCTCGCCGGCGCCTGGGTCACCACCGAGCTGGAGACCCCGTTCACGACGGTCGCCGAACGCCTCAAGCCCGAGACGCTCTACGACCGCTTCGTCGCCTACCGCGAGGGCCTCGGCATGGAGGTCCTGCCGCACGGCGGCGGCACCACGTTCGGCACGCTCGCCCGCCGGCTGCGCGACGGCGGCCTGGTCTGCCTGGTCGCCGACCGCGACCTGTCCGCCTCCGGCGTCGAGGTCGACTTCTTCGGCGAGAAGACCCGTATGCCGGCAGGCCCGGCCCTCCTCGCCCAGCAGACCGGCGCCCTGCTGCTGCCGGCGACGCTCTGGTACGACGAGTCGCCCGTCATGCAGGGACGCGTGCATCCCCCGATCGAGGTACCCGAGGCAGGTACCCGCGCGGAGAAGACGTCTGTCATGACACAGGCGCTGGCAGACGCCTTCGCCACCGGCATCGCCGAACACCTGGAGGACTGGCACATGCTCCAGCGCTTGTGGCTCGTGGACCTCGACCCCGCGAAGGATCCCGCGTCCGACAAGGACGCCGGGACGGGTTCCGCGACGGACTCTGCGGGGCGCGCGTGAAGATCGGGATCGTCTGCCCGTACTCCTGGGACGTGCCCGGGGGAGTCCAGTTCCACATCCGCGACCTGGCCGACCATCTCATCCGCCTCGGCCACGAGGTGTCCGTCCTCGCCCCCGCCGACGACGACACACCGCTGCCGCCGTACGTCGTCTCCGCGGGCCGCGCGGTCCCCGTGCCGTACAACGGCTCGGTGGCCCGTCTCAACTTCGGCTTCCTGTCGGCCGCGCGGGTACGGCGCTGGCTGCACGAGGGCACGTTCGACGTGATCCACATCCATGAGCCGGCCTCTCCGTCGCTCGGCCTGCTGGCGTGCTGGGCGGCGCAGGGCCCGATCGTCGCCACGTTCCACACCTCCAACCCGCGATCCCGGGCGATGATCGCCGCGTACCCGATCCTCCAGCCCGCGCTGGAGAAGATCAGCGCGCGCATCGCCGTGAGCGAGTACGCCCGCCGCACCCTCGTGGAACACCTGGGCGGTGACGCGGTCGTCATCCCGAACGGCGTCGACGTCGACTTCTTCGCCCGGGCCAAGCCCAATCCCGACTGGCAGGGCGACACTCTCGGTTTCATCGGCCGTATCGACGAGCCCCGCAAGGGCCTGCCGGTGCTGATGAAGGCACTGCCGAAGATCCTCGCCGAGCGCCCCCGGACCCGTCTCCTGGTCGCCGGCCGCGGCGACGAGGAGGAGGCCGTGGAGACGCTGCCCAAGGAACTGCGCTCCCGCGTACAGTTCCTCGGCATGGTCAGCGACGAGGACAAGGCACGCTTCCTGCGCAGCGTCGACGTCTACGTCGCCCCCAACACCGGTGGCGAGAGCTTCGGCATCATCCTCGTCGAGGCCATGTCGGCGGGCGTCCCGGTCCTCGCCTCCGACCTCGACGCGTTCGCCCAGGTCCTCGACCAGGGCGCCGCCGGGGAACTCTTCGCCAACGAGGACGCCGACGCGCTCGCCGCAGCCGCCGTACGCCTCCTCGGCGACCCCGCCCGCCGCACCGAACTCCGCGCACGCGGCAGCGCCCACGTCCGCCGCTTCGACTGGTCGACGGTCGGCGCGGACATCCTCGGCGTCTACGAAACGGTCACGGAGGGCGCCGCCTCGGTGGCCGCGGACGAGCGCATCGGGCTGCGGGCACGACTGGGCCTGGCCCGGGACTGACCGGCGTGAGGCCGGAGGGCGGGTGGGGCACCGGTAGCCTTGCGGCCCGTGACTTCGACACTCATCTGGATCGCGGTCGTCCTCTTCGCGATCGGCCTCTACCTGAGCTGGACCGCGGGACGCCTCGACCGACTGCACGCGCGGATCGACGCTGCCCGTGCCGCGCTCGACGCGCAGCTGCTGCGCCGCGCCTCGGTCGCTCAGGAACTGGCCACCTCCGGGGTCCTGGACCCCGCCGCCTCGATCGTGCTCTACGAGGCGGCGCACGCGGCCCGGCAGGCCGAGGAGGAGCAGCGTGAGGTCGCCGAGAGCGAGCTGAGCCAGGCGCTGCGGGCCGTGTTCGGGGAGGCGCAGCAGGTGGAGGTGGTGCGGGAGGCGCCGGGGGGTGAGGAGGCCGCGAACGAGCTGGCCCAGGCCGTACGCCGCGTGCCCATGGCACGCCGCTTCCACAACGACGCCGTACGGGCCGCCCGTGCCCTCCGCCGCCACCGCAAGGTCCGCTGGTTCCGCCTCGCCGGCCACGCCCCCTTCCCCATGGCCTTCGAGATGGACGACGAGCCCCCCACAGCCCTGGCGGACCGAGCGGGTTCGTAACACCGGGTGCTTCTTCGCCCCCGCCGCCCCTACCCGTCCCATCCCCAGGGGCGGCTGTTCGTTCGACCCCGCACGCCTGAGGCGGGTGCGGGTTGTGTGGGGTTGCTCGCGCAGTTCCCCGCGCCCCTTAAAAGCACGGGGCGTGCCGGGATCTTTTAGGGGCGCGGGGAACTGCGCGACCAGCCCCCCCCCCCCCCCCCCCCCCAACCCCCC
>NZ_VTHJ01000028.1:72921-75449 GCF_008386495.1 Streptomyces tailanensis
GCACCCGAAACGCACCCATGAGGGTCGCCGCGGGGGCGAAAACGATCCACCGGCGCCCTATTGGCCCTTGCCGTGGCCTGCTCCCCTCCCGTTTCCTCGGTGTTTGCAGAAACCCTCTTCCCCGAGCGAGGTCAAACCCGTGTCCAGCACGCTCTCGAACTCCACCACCCACACCCCCGAGACCGGCACCGCCCGCGTGAAGCGCGGCATGGCCGAGCAGCTCAAGGGCGGTGTGATCATGGACGTCGTCACCCCGGAGCAGGCGAAGATCGCCGAGGACGCGGGCGCGGTCGCGGTCATGGCCCTGGAGCGCGTCCCGGCCGACATCCGCAAGGACGGCGGCGTGGCCCGTATGTCCGACCCCGACATGATCGAGGGCATCATCGAGGCCGTCTCGATCCCGGTCATGGCCAAGTCCCGCATCGGCCACTTCGTCGAGGCCCAGGTCCTGCAGTCCCTCGGCGTCGACTACATCGACGAGTCCGAGGTCCTCACCCCGGCCGACGAGGTCAACCACTCCGACAAGTGGGCCTTCACCACCCCCTTCGTCTGTGGCGCCACCAACCTCGGCGAGGCCCTGCGCCGCATAGCCGAGGGCGCCGCCATGATCCGCTCCAAGGGCGAGGCCGGCACCGGCAACGTCGTCGAGGCCGTCCGCCACCTGCGCCAGATCAAGAACGAGATCGCCAAGCTGCGCGGCTTCGACAACAACGAGCTGTACGCCGCCGCCAAGGAACTGCGCGCCCCGTACGAGCTCGTCAAGGAGGTCTCGGAGCTGGGCAAGCTGCCCGTCGTCCTCTTCTCCGCCGGGGGTGTCGCCACCCCGGCCGACGCCGCGCTGATGCGCCAGCTCGGCGCCGAGGGCGTCTTCGTCGGCTCCGGCATCTTCAAGTCCGGCGACCCGGCCAAGCGCGCCGCCGCCATCGTGAAGGCCACCACCTTCTACGACGACCCGAAGATCATCGCGGACGCCTCCCGCAACCTGGGCGAGGCCATGGTCGGCATCAACTGCGACACCCTCCCCGAGGCCGAGCGCTACGCGAACCGCGGCTGGTAACCACCCATGACCCAAGCACCTGTCATCGGCGTCCTGGCCCTCCAGGGCGACGTACGGGAGCACCTCATCGCCCTGGCCGCGGCCGACGCCGTGGCCAGGCCGGTGCGGCGCCCCGAGGAACTCGCCGAGGTGGACGGCCTCGTCATCCCCGGCGGCGAGTCCACCACCATCTCCAAGCTCGCCGTGCTCTTCGGCGTCATGGACCCCCTACGCGCGCGCGTGCGTGACGGCATGCCCGTATACGGCACCTGCGCAGGCATGATCATGCTCGCCGACAAGATCCTCGACCCGCGCTCGGGCCAGGAAACCATCGGCGGCATCGACATGATCGTGCGCCGCAACGCCTTCGGACGGCAGAACGAGTCCTTCGAGGCGGCGGTCGACATCGAGGGCATAGACGGCGATCCTGTGGAGGGCGTGTTCATCCGCGCCCCCTGGGTGGAGTCCGTGGGCGCCGAGACCGAGGTGCTCGCCGAGCACGACGGTCACATCGTCGCCGTACGCCAGGGCAATGCCCTCGCCACGTCGTTCCACCCGGAACTGACCGGCGACCACCGGCTGCACGCGCTGTTCGTCGAGATGGTGCGCGCGAGCCGGTCGACGGAGTCCTTGTAGGATCTCTGGCGTTCGTTGCAGAGATGGGTTACGCGAAGGAGACAGGCAGATGTCCGGCCACTCTAAATGGGCCACGACGAAGCACAAGAAGGCCGTGATCGACGCCAAGCGCGGCAAGCTCTTCGCGAAGCTGATCAAGAACATCGAGGTCGCCGCGCGGATGGGCGGCGTCGACCTCGACGGCAACCCGACGCTCTACGACGCCGTCCAGAAGGCGAAGAAGTCGTCGGTCCCGAACAAGAACATCGACTCCGCGATCAAGCGCGGTGGCGGTCTCGAGGCCGGTGGCGCCGACTACGAGACGATCATGTACGAGGGCTACGGGCCGAACGGTGTCGCGGTGCTCATCGAGTGCCTCACCGACAACCGCAACCGCGCAGCCTCCGACGTCCGCGTCGCCATGACCCGCAACGGCGGCTCCATGGCCGACCCGGGCTCCGTCTCGTACCTCTTCAACCGCAAGGGCGTCGTGATCGTCCCCAAGGGCGAGCTGACCGAGGACGACGTCCTGGAGGTCGTGCTCGACGCGGGCGCCGAGGAAGTCAACGACCTGGGCGAGTCCTTCGAGGTGCTCAGCGAGGCCACCGACCTGGTCGCCGTCCGCACCTCCCTCCAGGAGGCCGGCATCGACTACGACTCCGCCGAGGCCAACTTCGTCCCGACCATGCAGATCGAGCTGGACGAGGAGGGCGCCAAGAAGATCTTCAAGCTGATCGACGCCCTCGAGGACAGCGACGACGTCCAGAACGTCTTCGCCAACTTCGACGTCAGCGACGACGTGATGGCGAAGGTCGACGCGTAGCGCTCCGCGGGCACAGCGGTTTCGGCGGGCCGGTGGGACACGTCCCACCGGCCC
>NZ_VTHJ01000028.1:75555-111998 GCF_008386495.1 Streptomyces tailanensis
GGTGATCGACGGGAGGGGGCGCACGTGCGCGTACTGGGGGTGGACCCGGGACTGACGCGGTGCGGTGTCGGTGTGGTCGAAGGCGTCGCCGGACGGCCACTGACCATGCTCGGCGTCGGAGTCGTCCGAACGCCCGCGGCCGCCGAGTTGGGCCACCGCCTCGTCGCCGTCGAGCAGGGCATCGAGCGGTGGCTCGACGAATACGGCCCCGAATACGTCGCCGTGGAGCGGGTGTTCAGCCAGCACAACGTACAGACGGTCATGGGCACCGCCCAGGCCAGCGCCGTCGCCATGCTCTGCGCCGCCCGCCGCGGCATCCCGGTCGCCCTGCACACCCCCAGCGAGGTCAAGGCCGCCGTCACCGGCAGCGGCCGCGCCGACAAGGCCCAGGTCGGTGCCATGGTCACCCGCCTGCTGCGGCTCGACGCACCCCCGAAGCCGGCGGACGCGGCCGACGCCCTCGCGCTCGCCATCTGCCACATCTGGCGGGCCCCCGCCCAGAACCGGCTCCAGCAGGCCGTGGCTCTGCACACAGCGCACACAGCCAAAGCAACGAAAGGCCGTACGGCATGATCGCCTTCGTCAGCGGCACGGTCGCCGCACTCGCTCCCGACGCCGCCGTCGTCGAGGTGGGCGGGGTCGGCATGGCCGTCCAGTGCACGCCGAACACGCTGTCCACCCTCCGGATCGGCCAACCCGCCAAGCTCGCCACCTCCCTCGTCGTACGGGAGGACTCGCTCACTCTGTACGGCTTCGTGGACGACGACGAGCGCCAGGTCTTCGAGCTGCTCCAGACCGCGAGCGGCGTGGGCCCCCGGCTGGCCCAGGCGATGCTTGCCGTACACACACCGGACGCGCTGCGCCGCGCGGTCACGACCGGAGACGAGAAGGCCCTGATCGCCGTTCCCGGCATCGGCAAGAAAGGCGCCCAGAAGCTGCTCCTGGAACTGAGGGACCGGCTGGGCGAACCCATCGGCGCACCCGCCGTGGGTACGGCGATCACCAGCGGCTGGCGCGACCAGCTCCACGCCGCCCTGATCGGCCTCGGATACGCCACCCGAGAGGCCGACGAGGCCGTGACCGCCGTAACCCCTCAGGCCGAGGCCGCTGAAGGCACGCCCCAGGTGGGCCAGTTGCTGAAGGCCGCCCTCCAGACCCTCAACAGAGCACGCTGACCCACCTGTTGAAGCACGCCGTACGAATCTGCCCACACCGACCGCGACCCGCGAGGCACACGCAATGAACTGGGACGACACGACCGACGACACCCCCGAGCGGCTGGTGGGTTCTGTCGCCGACCGTGAGGACCAGGCCGTCGAGGCGGCCCTGCGCCCCAAGGACCTGGACGAGTTCATCGGCCAGGAGAAGGTCCGGGAGCAGCTCGACCTGGTCCTGCGGGCGGCACGCGCGCGTGGGGCGACGGCCGACCACGTCCTGCTCTCCGGCGCCCCGGGCCTCGGCAAGACCACCCTGTCGATGATCATCGCGGCCGAGATGGGCGCCCCGATCCGTATCACCTCCGGCCCCGCCATCCAGCACGCAGGGGACCTGGCCGCGATCCTCTCGTCCCTCCAGGAGGGAGAGGTCCTCTTCCTCGACGAGATCCACCGGATGTCCCGGCCCGCCGAGGAGATGCTCTACATGGCGATGGAGGACTTCCGGGTCGACGTCATCGTCGGCAAGGGCCCGGGCGCCACCGCCATCCCGCTCGAACTGCCGCCGTTCACGCTGGTCGGCGCCACCACCCGGGCGGGACTGCTGCCGCCCCCGCTGCGCGACCGCTTCGGCTTCACCGCGCACATGGAGTTCTACGAGCCCGCCGAACTGGAGCGCGTCATCCACCGCTCGGCGAGCCTGCTCGACGTCGAGATCAACGCGGACGGCGCCGCCGAGATCGCCGGCCGCTCCCGGGGCACCCCCCGTATCGCCAACCGCCTCCTGCGTCGCGTACGGGACTACGCGCAGGTCAAGGCCGACGGGATCATCACGCGCGACATCGCCTCGGCCGCCCTCGCCGTCTACGAGGTCGACGCCCGCGGACTCGACCGCCTCGACCGCGGCGTCCTCGAAGCGCTGCTCAAGCTCTTCGGCGGCGGCCCGGTCGGTCTCTCCACACTCGCCGTCGCCGTGGGGGAGGAGCGCGAGACCGTCGAAGAGGTCGCCGAACCCTTCCTCGTCCGCGAGGGACTGCTCGCCCGCACCCCCCGCGGCCGCGTGGCGACCCCCGCCGCCTGGGCGCACCTCGGCCTGGTGCCCCCGTCGGCGCCGGGCGGGGGCCAGCAGGCCGCTTTCTGACGTCCTGCGGACGCTGTCCGGCCCCGGAGAAAAGCTGCCCCGGGGCCGCATCATGCGACCGTCGTTCAGGAAACCGACGGTGAGCCCTGGAGCTGCCAGGAGGGGAGGTAACCCTTACCGTCGTTGTCGACGTCGTAGTCGGCCTTACCGTCCGCGGTCCACCCCCCGGCCTGGCTGGCACTACTGAACGCGCTACCACAGAAGTGCCCGTTCGTGGGGCCGGAGTCCCAGTCGTTGAGCACGCTCTTGAGGTTGCAGGTCCACGTGTCCTTCACCGAGTCGTTCCGCTCCAGCCGGACATGCAGCTTGAAGCCGTCGAAGCGGTTGCCGCCGATGAAGGAGGCGTCCCAGTAGACCTTGGCGTACGCGTAGTGCTGAGTACTGCTGACCCTCTCCACGCAGAGCATGATGCGCATCCAGATGTCCGGCTTATTCGGGAGGGAGATGGTTCTCTCGTTGTGGTCGTAGCCGGTGC
The DNA here is from genome assembly GCF_008386495.1 of Streptomyces tailanensis. Classification (GTDB taxonomy): domain Bacteria; phylum Actinomycetota; class Actinomycetes; order Streptomycetales; family Streptomycetaceae; genus Streptomyces; species Streptomyces tailanensis. The sequence continues at coordinate 78,326 of NZ_VTHJ01000028.1, forward strand.
ACCTGGTGGTTGCCGCCGCGGCGGACGGAACCGATGCCATCGCGGTGGATGCGGAGGCTCCCATGGTGACGGCGGTCGCCAGGAGCGCGCCGGATGCCGCTTTCCAAGCCCTCATGCTGTGCTGCCCTTCGTGAGACGGTCCCGCGGCTGTCCCGCGGGCACCTTCAGAGACAGAGAATGGGCAGCCGAGCGCGCCGCGGCACCGGTGCGGGCTCAGGGAGCACAGACTTGTCCATCGCGTAGAAGGTGTGCTATGTGCCTCAAGTTCAGGACGTGCGGCGCACACGGGTATCGGGACTCCTTGCACACCACGGCGATCACCATGGGCCGCGCCGCCGAGTGGTACCTCCTGCAACCTTCAACAGCCCCTTGCCTTGATCCGGTTTCCAGTCGTAACGTGCAGTGATGACTACGGGGGAAGTTGAGGCTCAGGGCGTACAAGAGACGGAAGTTTTGAGAGAGCCGTCCCAAGAGCCGTGCGGATCCTGGCCGTTGCCGGTCGGCCGCACAGGGTGCCGTCGCCTGCGGTAACCCACAGAGCGCGACGTCAGGAGCGTGTGGGCGAATCCCGTTGCGGGGATCACCGCCGAGCTCGTTCCGTGGAGCGCAATCCTCCGATGTCTGCGTCGCATGCCGGCCTGGGCGGGGTCGGTACCGCCACTGACCAGGGCGGGTGCAAGAGATCTCTACGGATCTGGGGGATACACAATGTCGTCGACTGGCCTGAGTGCCGAAGTAATAGAGGAGCCCAACGGCAGGCGCAGAGCCAAAGAGGTCCGTCCAATGCCTGATCGGCGAGGGAGCGGGCCATCCGGGGCGCGGATGGGGGTGACGAAGCCTTCGGTGAGCATCAAATGGAGTGCACATAGCGGGGAGGAATGCTTTCGCGATCTTGCACTTCATGAACGTTTGACTTTCGGCAATTGCATATGCGGCGCGTTGGACGTCACCATCGAGACGGAGAACGCCGGTCACGTGGTCGGGGCCGTGACGCCTCGCGCCGACCACTGGAGGGTGGACAATCTCAGCCGCTTCACCGCGCTGCTCATAGAGGACTTGGAGGACTCGCAGCAGTTCATCCGGGTACCGGGCCAAAGACGAGAGGTAGTGATTCCCTTCGAGTTGGCTCAGGTCGCAGTGGCCGGCCGCGACGACCTGCCGCTGCTCACCGTGTTCGGACCCGAACCCGTGGTGGCACCACACGAAGGCCACGGTTGCCCCGAGGAAGCGAAGGAGGACGCGGCGCACCGTCTCCTGGACCCGCGAACCCGGTATTTCGCTGTGCTCCGTGCGCTGTGCGAATCACAACACGCTGGTCCCGCGCACCCCGTACCGACTTCGGCAACGATCGCGGACAGGCTTGCCGAGTGGGGTGTCCGGCTGACTGCCCGGGCGGTCGACCATCACATCGACTACCTGGTGCAGCGTCTTGGGCTCCGTCCGCTGGCCGGGTCCGTCCAGCGGAGCTGGAAGAAGGAAGTGCTCGTCAGCGTGGCGCTGCGACAGGGACTGCTGGACGTACCGGCCTGAAACGGGGTCCTCCCGGACCTGGCCGCTGTCCTCGTCGGCCGGACACGACGGGGGCAACGGCTGCGGAGGAACCACCGTGGCATGCTGAGCGTTGTTCCATGAGCGCGGACTCGCTTAGACTCCGCCGATGCCGCCTTTGTCGGCGGCATACATACCCCCAACCATCAGGCCGCTCGCCATCGCGGTCGTGTGAAGGAAGTTCCGACCCGTGAGTCTCGCAGCCCTCCTCCCGTTCATCGTGCTCATCGGGGCGATGATCCTCATGACCCGATCGGCCAAGAAGAAGCAGCAGCAGGCCGCCGACATGCGGAACCAGATGCAACCCGGTTCCGGCGTCCGCACCATCGGGGGCATGTACGCGACGGTCAAGGAGGTCAACGAGGACACGGTTCTCGTCGACGCCGGGCCGGGCGTCGAGCTGCTGTTCGCCAAGAACGCCATCGGTGCCGTCCTTACCGACGACGAGTACAACCGCATCGTCCACGGCATCGAGCACGACCTGAAGTCCGACGTCGTTCCGGACGACGCCTCCTCCCTCACCGAGACCGACGAGCCCTCTGACGACGCTTCCTCCGCTTCCGACGACAAGCGCATCGACCTCGGCAAGAAGGACGCGGCGGACGACGCGACCGACGAGCCGGCCGAGGTGAAGGCCGACGAAGCAGAGCCGAAGAAGACCCACGGCGAGTCCGACGCGAAGTAGTCACGTCCCGGGAGCGCGGCGAGAACCGACCGCGCCCTGGGCACGTGCCGTTCTCGCCCGGACTCCGACCAAGTCATGGCCGCCCCCGCGCTGACCCCGGCGCGCGGCGGCCCGAGAGGGAGTACGAGAAGGTGGCAGCACCGAAGAAGGGCCGGAGCGCGGGAGCCCAGAGCAAGCCTTGGCGCGCGCTGGCCCTCATCCTGATCGCCATCGTGGCGCTCACCGGGGGAATGTTTGCCTCCGGACACACCACTCCGCGTCTCGGCATCGACCTCGCCGGCGGTACGAGCATCACGCTCGAGGCGAGGAGCGGCCAGGAATCGGCGATCAACAAGACCAACATGGACACCGCGGTCGAGATCATGCACCGCCGTGTCAACGGTCTGGGTGTGTCCGAGGCCGAGGTCCAGACCCTGGGCCGGGAAAACATCATCGTCAACATTCCCAGGGGCACGAACTCCGAAGAGGCCCGGGACCAGGTCGGCACCACCGCGAAGCTGTATTTCCGTCCGGTCCTGCAGAGCCAGGTCGGCGCCGCTGCGACGCCCACCCCGAGTGACACTCCGAGCACCGGCTCCAGTGGCAGCACCTCGCCGAGCCCGACGAACTCCGACGGCGAGACCTCGTCCGACTCCGCCAGCCCGTCGACCTCCCCAACCTCCCAGGGCCGTGCGGTGACCGACGCGCTCAAGGCGGACCCCACGCCTTCCACGAGCACCTCCGAGTCGGCCAAGGCCACCGACGGTGCCTCGCCGTCGGCGAGCGCCGACGCGGACATCCAGGTGCTCCAGGCGAAGTTCGCCGCTCTCGACTGCACAGACCCGAAGCAGCGCGCCGAGGCCGGCAAGGGCAAGAGCACCGAGCCCGTGGTCGCCTGTGGCGAGGACAACGGCGGCTGGAGCAAGTTCATGCTCGGCCCGGTCGGCGTCGACGGCACCGATGTGACGAAGGCAGAGGCCATCCTCGACACCACGACGGGTGCCGGCTGGAAGGTCGTCATGGACTTCAACTCCGGTGGAGGCGACAAGTTCGCCGAGATCACCGGTCAGTTGGCGGGCCAGACCTCTCCCATGAACGAGTTCGCGATCGTCCTCGACGACGAGGTCGTCTCGCACCCGTACGTCAACAGCGCGGTGACCGGCGGCAAGGCCGAGATCTCCGGCAACTTCACCCAGGAAGAGGCCCAGAACCTCGCCAATATGCTGTCGTACGGCGCTCTCCCGTTGACCTTCACAGAGGCGAGCGTCACCACCGTCAGCCCCGTGCTCGGCGGTGACCAACTGGAGGCCGGTCTGATCGCCGGTGCGATCGGTCTCGCCCTGGTCGTGATCTACCTGCTCGTCTACTATCGCGGCCTGTCGCTCATCGCCATCGTCTCGCTGTTGGTCTCTGGAACCCTGACCTACCTGATCATGTCGCTGCTAGGCCCGGCCATCGGCTTCGCTCTGAACCTGCCGGCCGTCTGCGGTGCGATCGTCGCGATCGGCATCACGGCGGACTCCTTCATCGTGTATTTCGAACGCGTCCGGGACGAGATCCGCGAAGGTCGCTCGCTGCGCCCCGCCGTCGAGCGGGCCTGGCCGCGCGCCCGGCGCACCATCCTGGTCTCCGATTTCGTGTCGTTCTTGGCGGCTGCGGTGCTGTTCGTCGTCACCGTGGACAAGGTGCAGGGCTTCGCGTTCACGCTGGGCCTCACCACCCTGCTCGACGTGGTGGTCGTCTTCCTCTTCACGAAGCCGCTGCTGACGATCCTCGCCCGCAGCAAGTTCTTCGCGAGCGGCCACACATGGTCCGGCCTCGACCCGAAGCGTCTGGGTGCCCAGCCTCCGCTGCGCCGCACCCGCCGTCCCGCCGCCACCGCCGACCCCAAGGAGGCCTGAGATGTCGAAGCTCGGCGACCTCGGAGCCCGACTCCACCGCGGCGAGGTCGGTTACGACTTCGTCGGCAACCGCAAGATCTGGTATGCCGTCTCCATCCTGATCACCATCGCGGCCATCGTCGGCCTCGCGGTCCGCGGCCTGAACATGGGCATCGAGTTCCAGGGCGGTGCCGTCTTCACCACGCCGAAGACGAGTGTCTCGGTGTCCCAGGCGGAGGAGTACGCCACAGAGGCCTCCGGCCACCAGGCGATCGTCCAGAAGCTCGGCAACGACACCCTGCGCATCCAGATCTCCGGTGTCGACACCGGCAAGTCCGACGAGATCAAGCAGACGCTCGCCGAAGACCTAAAAATGGCCCCGGAGAAGATCAACGCCGACCTGGTCGGCCCCAGCTGGGGTGACCAGATCGCCAACAAGGCCTGGCAGGGCCTCGGGATCTTCATGGTCCTCGTGGTGATCTATCTGGCGATCGCGTTCGAGTGGCGCATGGCGGTCGCCGCGTTCGTCGCCCTGGTCCACGACATCACCATCACGGTCGGCATCTACGCCCTCGTCGGCTTCGAGGTGACGCCGGGTACGGTGATCGGTCTGCTCACGATCCTCGGTTACTCGCTCTACGACACGGTCGTCGTCTTCGACAGCCTCAAGGAGCAGACGAAGGACATCACCAAGCAGAACCGCTGGACGTACAGCGACATCGCCAACCGCTCGATCAACAGCACCCTGGTGCGTTCCATCAACACCACGGTGGTCGCGCTGCTCCCGGTCGCCGGTCTGCTGTTCATCGGTGGCGGTGTCCTCGGTGCGGGCATGCTGAACGACATCTCGCTGTCGCTGTTCGTCGGCCTCGCGGCCGGTGCGTACTCCTCGATCTTCATCGCCACGCCGCTCGTCGCCGACCTCAAGGAGCGCGAGCCGCAGCTGAAGGCCCTCAAGAAGCGCGTACTGGCCAAGCGTGCCCAGGCCGAGCACGAGGTCGAGCTGGCCGCCGACGGGCCCTTGGACGACGAGCCCGAGGACGCCACCCCCGCGGTGGTCGGCCCGCGCACCCAGTCCGGCGCCCGCAGCCGTGGCCGGGGCGGTAAGCGGCGATGACCGAGCTCGCGGAGATCACGCCGCTGCTGCTCAGCCGCATCCGTGACGTCGCGGACTACCCGCAGCCGGGCGTGATGTTCAAGGACATCACCCCGCTGCTTGCCGACCCGGCGGCGTTCACCGCGCTGACGGACGCGCTGGCGGAACTGACCGTGCGGCACGGCGCCACGAAGATCGTCGGCCTGGAGGCCCGCGGCTTCATCCTGGGCGCCCCGGTCGCCGTCCGGGCCGGCGTCGGCTTCATCCCCGTACGCAAGGCGGGCAAGCTCCCCGGAGCCACGCTCAGCCAGGCGTACGACCTGGAGTACGGCTCCGCCGAGATCGAGGTGCACGCCGAGGACCTGGTCGCGGGCGACCGCGTCATGGTCATCGACGACGTCCTCGCGACCGGCGGCACGGCCGAGGCTTCCCTCCAGCTGATCCGCCGTGCGGGCGCCGAGGTGGCCGGTGTCGCAGTGCTGATGGAGCTGGCGTTCCTGGCGGGCCGACGGCGGCTGGAGTCCGCTCTGGCCGGGGCGCCGCTGGAGGCACTGATCACCGTCTGAGACGGCTTGCGCGAACGGGCGCTTCGGGATTCGTTCCCGGGGCGCCTGTTTCGCTGTGCGGAGTGTGCGGTGAGTGGTTTGCGTCCGCCACCCACAGTCCGTACGTGGCTGACAATCCCTGAAGTACGGTGACTGACCACCACACGCAACCCCGAGGCCGCCCGGAGGAATCCGGTGCCCGCCTCTGGCGTTTCATGGATAGACGGCCTTCACAGTGGCCTGAAGGCGATCCCGGGGCGATGGATCGCTACCATGGGGTCTCCGGAGCCTGACCGGGGGACCCGGATCGCGCACGAGGAGCCCTCTTGGCAGACGAGGCCCAGCACCTGACCGCCGCCAAGCCCGAATCCGCCTCGGGCCCCGCGGCCAAGCCCGCGCAAGCCGCGCCGAAGGCGATGAACCCCGCGTCCGCCGCCGCGACCGCGAACTCCGCGAAGGGCTCGGTCGAGCACGCCCAGTCCGCGCCCGCCGACAGGGCCGCCGAGCAGCCGCGCCCCAAGCCCGCCCCTCCCGAGCGCCCCGCCGCTCCGGCCCCGGCACCCGCGGCCCGCCCCGCGGCCACGGGCCAGCCCACCCGCTCCGGCTCCTCCAACCGCGTCCGCGCCCGCCTCGCCCGGCTCGGCGTGCAGCGCTCCAACCCGTACAACCCGGTCCTGGAGCCGCTGCTGCGGATCGTGCGCAGCAACGACCCGAAGATCGAGACGTCGACGCTCCGCCAGATCGAGAAGGCCTACCAGGTCGCCGAGCGCTGGCACCGCGGCCAGAAGCGCAAGAGCGGCGACCCGTACATCACCCACCCCCTCGCGGTGACCACGATCCTCGCCGAGCTGGGCATGGATCCGGCCACCTTGATGGCGGGCCTGCTGCACGACACGGTCGAGGACACCGAGTACGGCCTCGACCAGCTCCGCCGCGACTTCGGCGACTCCGTCGCCCTCCTCGTCGACGGCGTCACCAAGCTCGACAAGGTCAAGTTCGGCGAGGCCGCCCAGGCCGAGACCGTGCGCAAGATGGTCGTCGCCATGGCCAAGGACCCCCGCGTCCTGGTCATCAAGCTCGCCGACCGCCTGCACAACATGCGCACCATGCGCTACCTCAAGCGCGAGAAGCAGGAGAAGAAGGCCCGCGAGACCCTGGAGATCTACGCGCCGCTCGCCCACCGCCTGGGCATGAACACCATCAAGTGGGAGCTGGAGGACCTCGCCTTCGCGATCCTCTACCCCAAGATGTACGACGAGATCGTCCGGCTGGTGGCCGAGAGGGCACCGAAGCGTGACGAGTATCTGGCCATAGTGACCGACGAGGTCCAGCAGGACCTGCGCGCCGCCCGCATCAAGGCCACGGTCACCGGCCGCCCGAAGCACTACTACAGCGTCTACCAGAAGATGATCGTCCGCGGCCGTGACTTCGCGGAGATCTACGACCTGGTCGGCATTCGCGTCCTGGTGGACACCGTCCGCGACTGCTACGCGGCTCTGGGCACGGTCCACGCCCGCTGGAACCCGGTTCCGGGGCGGTTCAAGGACTACATCGCGATGCCCAAGTTCAACATGTACCAGTCGCTGCACACGACGGTCATCGGACCCAACGGCAAGCCGGTCGAACTCCAGATCCGTACGTTCGACATGCACCGCCGCGCCGAGTACGGCATCGCCGCGCACTGGAAGTACAAGCAGGAGGCCGTCGCCGGCGCCTCCAAGGTCCGCACCGATGCTCCCCGGAGCACGGGCAAGGACGACCACCTCAACGACATGGCGTGGCTGCGGCAGCTGCTGGACTGGCAGAAGGAGACCGAGGACCCAGGCGAGTTCCTGGAGTCCCTGCGCTTCGACCTGTCCCGCAACGAGGTCTTCGTCTTCACGCCCAAGGGCGACGTGATAGCGCTGCCGGCCAGCGCGACCCCCGTCGACTTCGCGTACGCGGTCCACACCGAGGTCGGCCACCGCACCATAGGCGCGAGGGTCAACGGCCGCCTGGTGCCCCTCGAATCCACCCTGGACAACGGCGACCTGGTGGAGGTCTTCACCTCCAAGGCCGCCGGCGCGGGCCCCTCCCGCGACTGGCTCGGCTTCGTGAAGTCCCCCCGGGCCCGCAACAAGATCCGCGCCTGGTTCTCCAAGGAGCGGCGCGACGAGGCCATCGAGCAGGGCAAGGACGCCATCGTCCGCGCGATGCGCAAGCAGAACCTGCCGATCCAGCGCATCCTCACCGGCGACTCACTGGTCACCCTGGCGCACGAGATGCGCTACCCGGACATCTCCGCGCTGTACGCGGCCATAGGCGAGGGCCATGTCTCCGCGCAGAGCGTGGTGCAGAAGCTCGTCCAGGCCCTCGGCGGCGAGGAGGCCGCCACCGAGGAGATCGACGAGTCCGTACCGCCCACCCGCAGCCGGAGCCGCAAGCGGCGCGGCAGCAACGACCCCGGTGTCGTGGTCAAGGGCGTCGACGACGTCTGGGTCAAGCTGGCCCGCTGTTGTACGCCCGTCCCCGGCGACCCGATCATCGGCTTCGTCACCCGCGGCAGTGGCGTATCGGTTCACCGCAACGACTGCGTCAACGTCGAGTCGCTGTCCCGCGAGCCCGAGCGCATCCTCGAAGTCGAGTGGGCCCCCACCCAGTCCTCGGTCTTCCTCGTCGCCATACAGGTCGAGGCCCTGGACCGCTCCCGCCTGCTCTCGGACGTCACCCGCGTCCTCTCCGACCAGCACGTCAACATCCTGTCGGCCGCCGTCCAGACCTCCCGCGACCGCGTCGCCACCTCCCGCTTCACCTTCGAGATGGGCGACCCGAAACACCTGGGCCACGTCCTGAAGGCCGTACGGGGCGTGGAGGGCGTGTACGACGTGTACCGCGTGACCTCGGCGCGTCGGCCTGGATAAAAGAAAAGAGAACAGGCGGCCGATCGGTGGCGGTTGCGACGCGCGGTAACTGGATGCTCTGCCAGAACTCAGATGATGCTCAAATCGATTGATGTGGCCCCGTCAGGCGTCATATTTTTGTCCCGCGTCGAAGAACGCAGGCCAAAATCTCAATCGTTGGGGGAAGCATGAGCATCAGACGTCGTGTCGCGGCTGGGGCGTTGACGGGGGCGGTACTCGCGGGGGGTGTCGCGTTTACCACCACTCCGGCGGCGGCGGCGGGATGCAAGACGTACAGCAAGACGTACTACCTCTCGGAGGCAAAGGTCTCCACACGTATTGGGCAGATCACCACGCGGGTGCAGATCTGCGAGAACAGCAAGGGGAAGATCACCAGCAGTCGTGCATGGTCGGAGAACTCCACCACCGCACCCGCCAAGCTCCTCGGCTGGAATCTCGACTACAACAAGCCGTACCAGTCATCCAAGTCCAGCAAGATCGTGAAGTGGGCGGCCACTGGCCGGGCGCAGACCTGCTTGGCCGGCAAGATACCGGTCTGTAGCTATGCGGAGGACTTCAAGGTGACAGCGACCTACTACAGCAGCAGATTCGTCGGGCCGACCCCCGTGCCGAGGGGCAAGGTGAACTTCAAGCCCGCGTGCACCAACAAGCACTGCAAGCTGAAGTTCAACAAGAACAAGTAAACGCACGGATTGACAGCTTGGAGGGTGAATGTCTCGCGAGGAAGTCAAGCGGCGGAGTATCCGAACGCGACAGTGGGCGCCCCTTACGGTTCTCGTTGTGGTGTGGATTTTTTCCGCCATCGGCTGGGAACGCAACGACGGAACGCCAAGTATTTCCTGGGGCTTGTCCGGTCTCCTCGCGGGTGTTGCCCTAATAAGCGTTATCCATGTCGCGCGGCGGCGGAGCTGATTATCTCCGCGTGAGTCTGTGTCACTGATGGCCGAAAGGGTTAGGCCCCGGTACCCGGGGCCTAACCCTTTCGCGTGTGTGCTTGCCTCAGCCGCCGAACTCCTGCAGACCCTTCAGCGCCTGGTCCAGGAGGGCCTGGCGGCCGTCGAGCTCCTTCTGGAGCTTGTCGGCCTTGGCGTTGTTGCCCTGGGCGCGGGCCTGCTCGATCTGGCCCTGGAGCTTGTCCACGGCGGCCTGGAGCTGGCCCGTGAGGCCGGCCGCGCGGGCGCGGGCCTCCGGGTTGGTGCGGCGCCACTCCGCTTCCTCGGCCTCCTGGATCGCGCGCTCGACCGCGTGCATCCGGCCCTCGACCTTCGGACGGGCGTCGCGCGGCACGTGGCCGATGGCCTCCCAGCGCTCGTTGACCGAGCGGAAGGCCGCGCGGGCCGCCTTGAGATCCGTGACCGGAAGGATCTTCTCCGCCTCCTCGGCCAGCTCCTCCTTGAGCTTGAGGTTCTCCGACTGCTCCGCGTCGCGCTCGGCGAACACCGAGCTACGGGCGGCGAAGAACACGTCCTGGGCACCGCGGAAACGGTTCCACAGGTCGTCCTCGTGCTCGCGCTGGGCGCGGCCCGCGGCCTTCCAGTCGGACATCAGCTCGCGGTAGCGCGCCGCCGTGGGACCCCAGTCCGTGGAGCCCGACAGCGCCTCGGCCTCCGCGACCAGCTTCTCCTTGGTCTTGCGGGCATCCTCGCGCTGCGCGTCGAGCTGCGCGAAGTGGGCCTTGCGACGCTTGGAGAACGCGGAGCGGGCGTGCGAGAACCGGTGCCACAGCTCGTCGTCGGACTTCCGGTCGAGCCGCGGCAGACCCTTCCAGGTGTCCACCAGGGCACGCAGCCGCTCACCGGCGGCCCGCCACTGGTCGGACTGGGCCAGCTCCTCCGCCTCGGTGACCAGCGCCTCCTTGGCGTGCCGGGCCTCGTCGGACTGCTTCGCCCGCTGCTGCTTGCGCTCCTCACGGCGCGCCTCGACGGTCTCGACGAGCTTGTCCAGTCGCACCTTGAGCGCGTCCAGGTCACCGACCGCGTGGTGCGCGTCGACCTGCTCCCGAATGTGGTCGATCGCGGCCTGCGCGTCCTTCGCCGACAGGTCGGTGGTCTTCACTCGCTTCTCGAGGAGGCCGATCTCGACAACCAGGCCTTCGTACTTGCGCTCGAAGTAGGCCAGCGCCTCCTCGGGGGAGCCGGCCTGCCAGGAGCCGACGACCTGCTCGCCGTCGGCCGTACGCACGTACACGGTCCCCGTCTCGTCGACGCGGCCCCACGGGTCGCTGCTCACAGCGCCTCCTCCACATGATGCCTGCGGGGGGCCTGAAGCTCCCCCGGGCATCGTCCACAGTTTCGTCACGGCCAACATAGGCGACCGGCGGGTTGCCTGTCCGCATCCCGCGCGACCGAAATTCCACCGGTGACGGTCAGGATTTCTTGACAGTCGCCTTATTGATTACCACGGTCGCGTTGGGTGCTGTGTTGTACGTCTGGGGGTCCGCGGGCTGGGCACCCGCGTCGGCGATCTTCTTCAGGACCTTCATGCCGGCCTCGGAGACCGTGCCGAACGGTGTGTAGTTCGCCGGCAGCGGACTGTCCTGGAAGACCAGGAAGAACTGGCTGCCACCACTGTTCTTGCCCTCGCCGGTCTGCGCGTTGAACTGGTTCGCCATCGCGACCGTGCCCGCCGGGTACACATCGCCCTTCAGACGCGAGTCCTTCAGGTTCTCGTCCGGGATCGTGTAGCCGGGACCGCCCATGCCGGTGCCCTGCGGGTCACCGCACTGGAGCACGTAGATGCCCTGCGTGGTGAGCCGGTGGCACTTGGTGTGGTCCAAGTACCCCTTGTTCACGAGGAAGTTGAACGAGTTCACGGTGCGCGGGGTCTTCGCCGCGTCCATCGTTATGCCGATGTCACCGCAGGTCGTCTGCAGATCCATCGTGTACTTCGCGGTCTTGTCGACGGTGATCGCGGGCTCCTTCTTGAAGGTGAGCTCCTTGACCTTGCCCGCGGCCGCCTTCTCGCACGGATCCGGCGCCTTGCTCGGCGAGGCGCTCGGCGTCACCTCCGCGCTCGCGTTGTCCTTCTTGTCGTCGCCCTTGAGGACGTCCGTCGTGTACAGCGCCACGCTGCCGACCAGGATCACGCCGAGAACCGAGGCGATCACGGCGTTGCGGACATGTGACTTGCGCCTGGCCTGGGTGCGCCGCTGCTGCTGCCGCAAGAACTTCTCCCGGGCGAGCTGACGCCGCCGCTGCTCCTGGCTGACCACCGGGTTCTCTCCTCATACGTCTCGTACGTCGACGGGCGCGTCGCACGTCTCGTGAGTCGGCTGCTTGTGTGTGACCCGTACCGTATATGGGTTCGCTGAGGAAACGGCAGCGCCGGTAGGCTCTGATCCACAGCAACCCACCCCCGTACGACGAATCGAAGGACGATCGTGCTCATTGCCGGGTTCCCCGCCGGGGCCTGGGGGACCAACTGTTATCTGGTCGCCCCCGCCGCCGGTGAGGAGTGCGTGATCATCGACCCGGGCCATCAGGCCACCCAGGGAGTCGAGGAGACGCTCAAGAAGCATCGGCTCAAGCCCGTCGCCGTCGTCCTCACCCACGGCCACCTCGACCACGTGGCCTCGGTCGTCCCCGTGTGCGGCGCGCACGACGTACCGGCGTGGATCCACCCCGAGGACCGGTACATGATGAGCGACCCGGAGAAGGCGCTCGGCCGTTCCATCGGAATGCCCCTCATGGGCGAGCTGACCATCGGGGAGCCCGGTGACGTCAAGGAGCTGGCCGACGGCGCCAAGCTGGAGCTGGCCGGTCTGGAGCTGTCCGTCGCGCACGCCCCCGGCCATACCAAGGGGTCGGTGACCTTCCGGATGCCCGAGACGACCGAGATCCCCTCGGTCTTCTTTTCCGGGGATCTGCTCTTCGCCGGCTCCATCGGACGCACCGACCTGCCCGGCGGTGACATGGCCGAGATGCTCGACTCGCTGGCCCGCGTGTGCCTGCCGCTCGACGACTCGACCGTGGTGCTGTCCGGCCACGGCCCCCAGACGACCATCGGCCAGGAACGCGCCACCAACCCGTATCTGCGGGAAGTGGCGGCCGGCCAGGGAGCCCCCGGGGCTCCCCGACGAGGAATGTGACGAGAGACCTTCCGTGAGCACCTTTCAGGCCCCCAAGGGCACGTACGACCTGCTGCCGCCCCGCTCGGCGAGGTTCCTCGCGGTGCGTGAGGCGATCGCCGCGCCGCTGAGGAACTCCGGCTACGGCTACATCGAGACGCCCGGCTTCGAGAACGTCGAGCTCTTCGCCCGCGGTGTCGGCGAGTCCACCGACATCGTGACCAAGGAGATGTACGCATTCGAGACCAAGGGCGGCGACAGGCTCGCACTGCGTCCCGAGGGCACCGCGTCCGTACTGCGTGCCACGCTGGAGGCGAGCCTGCACCGGCAGGGCAACCTCCCCGTCAAGCTCTGGTACTCGGGCTCGTACTACCGCTACGAGGCGCCGCAGGCAGGCCGTTACCGCCACTTCTCCCAGGTCGGCGCCGAGGCCATCGGCGCCGAGGACCCGGCGCTGGACGCCGAGTTGATCATCCTGGCCGACCAGGCGTACCGCTCGCTGGGGCTGCGCAACTTCCGCATCCTCCTCAACAGCCTGGGCGACAAGGAGTGCCGTCCCGTCTACCGGGCCGCCCTGCAGGACTTCCTGCGCGGCCTGGACCTGGACGAGGACACCCTCCGCCGCTCCGAGATCAACCCCCTGCGCGTCCTGGACGACAAGCGGGAGTCGGTCCAGAAGCAGCTGTCGGGAGCCCCTCTTCTGCGTGACTACCTCTGTGACGCCTGCAAGGGGTACCACGAAGAGGTACGCGAGTTGATCACGGCGGCGGGCGTCTCCTTCGAGGACGACCTGAAGCTGGTCCGTGGCCTGGACTACTACACCCGTACGACCTTCGAGTTCGTCCACGACGGTCTCGGTTCCCAGTCCGCGGTGGGCGGCGGCGGTCGCTACGACGGCCTCTCCGAGATGATCGGCGGCCCGGCGCTGCCGTCGGTGGGTTGGGCGTTGGGCGTCGACCGTACGGTCCTGGCTCTGGAAGCGGAGGGCGTCGAGCTCGAACTCCCCGCCTCCACCAGCGTCTTCGCCGTCCCACTCGGCGAGGAGGCCCGCCGAGTCCTCTTCGCCAAGGTCACGGAGCTGCGCAAGGTGGGCATCGCGGCCGACTTCTCGTACGGCGGGAAGGGCCTGAAGGGCGCGATGAAGAACGCCAACCGGAGCGGCGCGCGCTACGCGATCGTCGCCGGGGAGCGCGACCTCGCCGAGGGTGTCGTCCAGCTCAAGGACATGGAGTCCGGCGAGCAGGTGGCCATCGGCGTGAACGAGATCGTGGCCGAGCTGGAGGCCCGGCTGGGCTGAGTCAAGCCGGTGCCGCCCCTACCGCCCTTTACGGGTGGTAGGGGCGACTTTTATGCCCAGCGAACGGTGCCCGCGCGAGGGTGTACGGCACAATGACCGTGCCCCAGAGTCCCCTTGAAGCTACGGAAACGACGTGATGAGCAAGACGACAGTCAAGGACGTCTCCTCCACGGAGCGGGCACAGACCGAGGCCCCTCGCACGGTGGGCGGCAGTCGCGCCTTCGCGATCCTGCTGCTGATCACCGGCGCGGCCGGACTGCTCGCCTCCTGGGTCATCACGCTCGACAAGTTCAAGCTGCTGGAGGACCCGAACTTCACCCCCGGGTGCAGCCTCAATCCGGTCGTCTCCTGCGGCAACATCATGAAGAGCGACCAGGCCTCCGTCTTCGGGTTCCCCAACCCGATGCTCGGCCTCGTCGCCTACGGCATCGTCATCGGCGTCGGCATGAGCCTGCTGGCCCGGGCGACCTTCCCCCGCTGGTACTGGCTCACTTTCAACGCGGGCACCCTCTTCGGCGTCGGCTTCGTGACCTGGCTGCAGTACCAGTCGCTGTACAACATCAACTCGCTCTGCCTGTGGTGCTGCCTGGCCTGGGTCGCCACGATCCTGATGTTCTGGTACGTGACGTCGTTCAACATCCGCAACGGCTTCCTGCCCGCGCCCGCCTGGCTGAAGGGTTTCTTCGGCGAGTTCACCTGGGTCCTGCCCGTCATGCACGTCGGCATCATCGGCATGCTGATCCTGACTCGCTGGTGGGACTTCTGGACCAGCTGACGGCCCGCCCTCCGAGTGGGCAGGCGGTCCCGACCGGACTGTCAGTGGCGTGACATAGGGTTTTCAGCGTGGAGCCCGATCTGTTCACCGCCGCAGCAGAAGAACGCCAGGAGAAGGACCCCTCAAGCAGTCCCCTGGCCGTGCGCATGCGCCCGCGCACCCTCGACGAGGTCGTGGGCCAGCAGCACCTGCTCAAGCCCGGTTCGCCGCTGCGCAGACTGGTCGGTGAATCGGGGGGCGGCCCGGCTGGTCCCTCCTCCGTGATCCTCTGGGGCCCACCCGGCACCGGCAAGACCACCCTCGCGTACGTCGTCTCCAAGGCCACCAACAAGCGCTTCGTGGAGCTCTCCGCGATCACCGCCGGCGTCAAGGAGGTCCGCGCGGTCATCGACGGCGCCCGCCGGGCCACCGGAGGCTTCGGCAAGGAGACCGTCCTCTTCCTGGACGAGATCCACCGCTTCAGCAAGGCCCAGCAGGACTCGCTGCTCCCGGCCGTCGAGAACCGCTGGGTCACCCTGATCGCGGCGACGACGGAGAACCCGTACTTCTCGGTGATCTCCCCCCTCCTGTCCCGCTCCCTGCTCCTCACCCTCGAACCGCTCACCGACGACGACCTGCGCGGCCTCCTCAAGCGGGCGCTGACCGACGAGCGCGGCCTCAAGGGCGCCGTCACCCTCCCCGAGGACACCGAGGCCCACCTCCTGCGCATCGCCGGCGGCGACGCCCGCCGCGCCCTGACCGCTCTGGAGGCCGCCGCCGGAGCCGCCCTCGACAAGGGGGAGCGGGAGATCGGCCTGACGACCCTCGAGGAGACCGTCGACCGGGCCGCCGTGAAGTACGACCGCGACGGCGACCAGCACTACGACGTGGCGAGCGCCCTCATCAAGTCCATCCGCGGCTCCGACGTCGACGCCGCGCTGCACTATCTGGCCCGCATGATCGAGGCCGGCGAGGACCCCCGGTTCATCGCCCGCCGACTGATGATCTCCGCCAGCGAGGACATCGGCCTCGCCGATCCAAACGCATTGCCGATAGCCGTCGCCGCCGCCCAGGCCGTCGCCATGATCGGCTTCCCCGAGGCCGCCCTCACCCTCAGTCACGCCACCATCGCCCTGGCCCTGGCCCCCAAGTCGAACGCCGCGACCATGGCCATCGGCGCCGCCATGGAAGACGTACGGAAAGGCCTGGCCGGGCCCGTGCCGCCGCACCTGCGGGACGGGCACTACAAGGGCGCGGCCAAACTCGGGCACGCCCAGGGATACGTCTACCCGCATGACCTGCCTGAGGGCATCGCCACCCAGCAGTACGCACCGGACGCCCTGAAGGACCGCGAGTACTACACCCCCACCAGGCACGGCGCCGAGGCGCGCTACGCGGACGCCGTGGAGTGGACCAGGAAGCACCTCGGTCGCTAGCGGTCCTGAACGCCCTGTAGAATCCTTCATACCGGGCAGGTTCCGTCCCGGCTGGTGTTGAGGGAGTAAGACCTTTCAGGTCGCTGACCTGCGGGGCTTCCTGAGCCAGGAATCCCTCTGCTACAGCTGGGGGAGGGTTCAAAGTGCTGCGTCCCGTGTCCGGCTCCGGTCGGCGCCTCAAGCGGGACATCCAGCCGGATCTTTTGATCCAGGAGCGTCGCGCACCGTCGTAGGTGTCGCGGGCAGCCCACTACCACCCGGAGCTCCGGGAGCGGTCGGTGGGCCGTTCGTGTGCTGCATGTATGTGCCCAGACCAGGGGAGCGGCTACCTGACACGTCCCTCGTGGACCTGACGGGATTCCCCGGCTGCGGATGCGACCTCCCGTAACCCTGAGGCAGCCGAATCAAGGAAAAGAAGGAAAAAGTGGCGAACCAGTCCCGCCCCAAGGTCAAGAAGTCGCGTGCCCTCGGCATCGCGCTGACCCCGAAGGCCGTCAAGTACTTCGAGGCCCGCCCCTACCCGCCGGGCGAGCACGGCCGTGGCCGCAAGCAGAACTCGGACTACAAGGTCCGTCTGCTCGAGAAGCAGCGTCTGCGCGCGCAGTACGACGTGTCCGAGCGTCAGCTCGTCCGCGCCTACGAGCGTGCCTCCAAGGTCCAGGGCAAGACCGGTGAGGCCCTGATCATCGAGCTCGAGCGCCGTCTCGACGCGCTGGTCCTGCGTTCGGGCATCGCCCGCACGATCTACCAGGCCCGCCAGATGGTCGTCCACGGCCACATCGAGGTCAACGGCCACAAGGTCGACAAGCCGTCCTTCCGCGTCAAGCCGGACGACGTCGTCATGGTCCGTGAGCGCAGCCGCCAGAAGCCGCTGTTCGAGATCGCCCGCGAGGGCGGCTTCGCGGCCGACGGTGAGACCCCGCGCTACCTCCAGGTGAACCTCAAGGCCCTGGCGTTCCGCCTGGACCGCGAGCCCAACCGCAAGGAAGTCCCGGTCATCTGCGACGAGCAGCTCGTCGTCGAGTACTACGCCCGTTGATCCTTTTTCGACGGACGTAGTACCCACGCAGCAAGCGTCAGCCCGTCGTCTCCCCGCCTTCCGAGGCGGGCGGGACGGCGGGCTCTCGCCTTACTGCCCCTGCGTCTTAATGCGGTACGGAGCGGCAGCCCCGGCGCGATAGGCTCGGGACACGACTTTTCGACGTTCAGGCATGTTCCAGGGAGCGGGTGCACACAGTGTCCGGTGGAGAGGTGGCCGGGATCCTGGTGGCCGTCTTCTGGGCGATCCTGGTCTCCTTCCTCGCCGTCGCGCTGGCGAGGCTGGCCCAGACGCTCAAGGCGACCACCAAGCTCGTCGCGGACGTGACCGACCAGGCCGTCCCCCTCCTCGCCGACGCCTCCAGTGCCGTCCGCTCCGCGCAGACGCAGATCGACCGGGTCGACGCCATCGCGTCCGACGTCCAGGAGGTCACGTCGAACGCCTCGGCGCTCTCCACGACCGTCGCGTCCACCTTCGGCGGCCCCCTCGTCAAGGTCGCCGCCTTCGGCTACGGCGTACGCCGGGCCATCGGCGGCCGCCGGGAGGGCGAGCCCGCCAAGGAGCAGCGGCGTACCGTGATCGTGGGCCGTACCGTTCCGGGCGCGCGCCGGAGCAGGCGGAACACTCGTGGAAAGAAGGACTGACCGAGCGATGTTCCGCCGTACGTTCTGGTTCACCACAGGTGTCGCCGCCGGAGTGTGGGCCACCACCAAGGTCAACCGCAAGCTCAAGCAGCTCACCCCCGAGCACCTCGCCACCCAGGCGGCGAACAAAGCGATCGAGGCGGGCGGCAGGCTCAAGGACCGGGCGGTCGGCTTCGCGCTCGAGGTCCGCGACAACATGGCCCAGCGGGAGGCCGAACTGGGCGAGGCACTCGGCATCGAGGCCAACCCCGACCAGGTTCCGGAGCTTCCGGCCCCCCGGCGCGTCATCGCCATCGAGAACAGCAACACACCGAAGTACAGCAGGAATCAGAGGTACGTCGAGAGCTCGTCGTACCCGTACAACCGGAATGAGGACCACTGATGGAGTCGGCTGAAATCCGCCGCCGCTGGTTGAGCTTCTTCGAGGAGCGCGGTCACACCGTCGTCCCTTCGGCGTCGCTCATCGCGGACGACCCGACTCTGCTCCTGGTCAACGCGGGCATGGTCCCGTTCAAGCCGTACTTCCTGGGCGAGGTCAAGCCTTCCTTCACCCGCGCCACCAGCGTCCAGAAGTGCGTCCGTACGCCGGACATCGAAGAGGTCGGCAAGACCACCCGGCACGGCACGTTCTTCCAGATGTGCGGCAACTTCTCCTTCGGCGACTACTTCAAGGAAGGCGCCATCAAGTACGCCTGGGAGCTGCTCACCAGCCCCCAGGACAAGGGTGGTTACGGCCTGGAGCCGGAGAAGCTCTGGATCACTGTCTACAAGGACGACGACGAGGCCGAGCGTATCTGGCACGAGCAGATCGGCGTGCCCAAGGAGCGCATCCAGCGTCTCGGCATGAAGGACAACTACTGGTCCATGGGCGTCCCCGGCCCGTGCGGCCCGTGCTCCGAGATCAACTACGACCGCGGCCCCGAGTTCGGCGTCGAGGGCGGCCCGGCCGTCAACGACGAGCGGTATGTGGAGATCTGGAACCTGGTCTTCATGCAGTACGAGCGCGGCGAGGGCACCTCGAAGGAGGACTTCGAGATCCTCGGCGAGCTGCCCAGCAAGAACATCGACACGGGCCTCGGCCTGGAGCGCCTCGCCATGATTCTGCAGGGCGTGCAGAACATGTACGAGATCGACACCTCCATGGCCGTCATCAACAAGGCCACCGAGCTCACCGGTGTCCGTTACGGCGACGCCAAGGACTCCGACGTCTCCCTGCGCGTGGTCACCGACCACATCCGCACCGCCGTGATGCTCATCGGCGACGGCGTCACCCCCGGCAACGAGGGCCGTGGCTACGTCCTGCGCCGCATCATGCGCCGCGCCATCCGCAACATGCGGCTGCTCGGCGCCACCGGCCCGGTAGTCAAGGATCTCATCGACGTCGTCATCGGCATGATGGGCCAGCAGTACCCGGAGCTGATCACCGATCGCGAGCGCATCGAGAAGGTCGCCCTCGCCGAGGAGAACGCCTTCCTCAAGACGCTGAAGGCCGGCACGAACATCCTCGACACGGCCATCACCGACACCAAGGCCGCCGGTGGCAAGCAGCTGCCCGGCGACAAGGCGTTCCTGCTCCACGACACCTGGGGCTTCCCGATCGACCTCACCCTGGAGATGGCCGCCGAGCAGGGCCTCTCCGTGGACGAGGACGGCTTCCGCCGTCTGATGAAGGAGCAGCGGGACAAGGCCAAGGCCGACGCCCGGTCCAAGAAGACCGGCCACGCCGACCTCGGCGCCTACCGCGAGATCGCCGACACCGCCGGCGAGACCGACTTCATCGGCTACGCGGACACCGAGGGCGAGACGACGATCGTCGGCATCCTCGTCGACGGCGTCTCCTCCCCGGTCGCCACCGAGGGCGACGAGGTCGAGATCGTCCTCGACCGCACCCCGTTCTACGCCGAGGGCGGCGGCCAGATCGGCGACACCGGCCGCATCAAGGTCGACTCCGGTGCCGTCATCGAGATCCGAGACTGCCAGAAGCCGGTCCCGGGCGTGTACGTCCACAAGGGCGTCGTCCAGGTAGGCGAGGTCACCGTCGGCGCCAAGGCCCAGGCCTCGATCGACGGCCTGCGCCGCAAGGCCATCGCCCGCGCCCACTCGGCCACGCACCTCACCCACCAGGCGCTGCGCGACGCCCTCGGCCCGACGGCCGCCCAGGCCGGTTCCGAGAACCAGCCCGGCCGCTTCCGCTTCGACTTCGGTTCCCCGTCCGCCGTTCCGACGGCCGTGATGACCGACGTCGAGCAGAAGATCAACGAGGTACTCGCCCGCGACCTCGACGTCCGCGCCGACATCATGGGCATCGACGAGGCCAGGAAGCAGGGCGCCATCGCCGAGTTCGGCGAGAAGTACGGCGAGCGCGTCCGCGTCGTCACCATCGGCGACTTCTCCAAGGAACTGTGCGGCGGCACGCACGTCCACAACACCGCCCAGCTGGGGCTGGTCAAGCTTCTCGGCGAGTCCTCGATCGGCTCGGGTGTGCGCCGTATCGAGGCCCTCGTCGGTGTCGACGCCTACAACTTCCTCGCCCGTGAGCACACGGTCGTCGCCCAGCTCCAGGAGCTGATCAAGGGCCGCCCGGAGGAGCTCCCGGAGAAGGTCTCCGCCATGCTCGGCAAGCTGAAGGACGCCGAGAAGGAGATCGAGAAGTTCCGCGCGGAGAAGGTTCTGCAGGCCGCCGCCGGTCTCGCCGAGTCCGCCAAGGACATCCGCGGCGTTGCTCTCGTGACCGGTCAGGTCCCGGACGGCACGACCGCCGACGACCTGCGCAAGCTGGTCCTCGACGTGCGCGGACGCATCCAGGGAGGCCGGGCCGCCGTGGTCGCCCTGTTCACCGCGGTGAACGGTAAGCCGCTGACGGTCATCGCCACCAACGAGGCCGCCCGCGAGCGTGGTCTGAAGGCCGGCGATCTGGTCCGTACGGCCGCCAAGACCCTCGGCGGTGGCGGTGGCGGCAAGCCCGACGTCGCCCAGGGCGGTGGCCAGAACCCGGCCGCCATCGGCGAAGCCGTGGACGCCGTCGAGCGACTGGTCGGCGAGACGGCCAAGTGAGCACGACCCCTCACGCGAGCGAAGACGACGGCCCGGTCATGCGCCGCGGCCGTCGGCTCGCGATCGATGTCGGGGACGCCCGTATCGGAGTCGCCTCGTGCGACCCCGACGGGATCCTCGCCACCCCGGTCGAGACGGTCCCCGGACGCGATGTTCCGGCAGCTCAACGTCGGTTGAAGCAACTCGTCGAGGAGTACGAACCGATCGAGGTCGTGGTCGGACTCCCTCGCTCCCTCAAGGGGGGCGAGGGCCCGGCCGCGGTCAAGGTCCGCGGTTTCGCCCAGGAGCTGGCCCGCATGATCGCGCCTGTTCCGGTGAGACTCATCGACGAGAGGATGACCACAGTGACCGCCGGTCAAGGTCTCCGCGCCTCGGGGGTCAAATCGAAAAAAGGCAGGTCGGTCATCGACCAGGCAGCAGCCGTGATCATCCTGCAACAGGCGCTGGAATCCGAACGGGTGTCAGGTAAAGCTCCCGGCGAAGGCGTCGAAGTGGCCAACTGATCGCGATACGGTAACGTTCCGCGCGATGCGGTGGCCTTCGAACAGCCTCCGCACAAATAGAGGCGGGGACGAAAGCCGAGCCACAAGCCCCGCGTGACCGCCGCCTCGCGGCTCTAGGGGATCGATGACTGAGTATGGCCGGGGCCCAGGCTCCGAACCGTGGCATCCGGACGACCCGTTGTACGGGGACGGCGGATGGGACGGACAGCAGGCCCAGGCGGGCCAGCAGTCCCCCTACGGCGGCCAGCCGCAGCAGTACCCGGAGCAGCAGCAACAGCAGCAGTCGTACGACCAGGGCAACGGTGGCTGGGGTACCGGTCACCAGGATGTCTACGCGCAGCATCAGCAGTACCAGCAGGAGTACGGCGACCCCGGGCAGCAGCAGTACCCCGGCCAGCACCAGCAGCACCAGCAGTACGCCGGTCATGACCAGCAGCAGTACGGCCATGGCAACGGCGGCTGGAGCGACGGGACGCACCAGCACATCGCCCAGGGCCATTACGGGGCCGACCCGGCCGACCCCTACGGGCAGCAGCAGGCCATGGCGTACGGCGGTGGGCAGCCCGACTTCTACGGCACGCCCGACGCGTATCCACCACCGGAGCCGCCCTCGCGCCGTCGCGCCGAGCCCGAGCCGGATCCAGAGCCGGCCCCCGAGCCCCAGCAGGCCGCCGAGCGGACCGACTGGGATCCCGGTCCGGATCAGGGCGAGATCGCGTTCTTCGCGGGCGGAGCCGATGACGACGATGACGACGAGGCGGGGGAACGCGGCGGTCGCGGCGACCGGAAGGGGCGGGGCGGCAAGCCGGGCAAGGCGGGCAAGGACGGCAGGAAGCGCCGTAACGGTGCGGCCTGTCTGGTGGTCGTGCTCGTTTTCGGTGGCGGTATCGGTGGTGCCACATATTTCGGCTACCAGTTTTATCAAAGCCGTTTCGCCGAGGCCCCTGATTATGTGGGGGATGGTACGAAGGAGACCGTTACGGTCACCATTTCAAAGGGTGACGTCGGTTCCGTGATCGGTCAGAAGCTGAAAGCGGCAGGGGTCGTCAAGAGCGTTGATGCCTTTACGGCTGCGCAGGCGCAACAGCCCGACAAGCTGGTTCAAGCGGGCGTCTATCTGCTCAAGAAAGAGATGTCCGCTGAAAGCGCTCTCGCCTTGATGCTCGATCCGAAGAGTCAGAACAACTTCACCATTGCCGAAGGCACGCGGAACAAAGACATCTACGCAAAGATCGACAAGGAGCTCGGGCTCAAGAAGGGCACGACCGAGGGCGTTGCCGAGAAGGAATTGCCGACCCTGGGCCTTCCTGACTGGGCGAACGAGGACGACGACATCAAGGATCCGTTGGAAGGATTCCTCTACCCGTCCACCTATCCGGTCGCCAAGGGTATGAAGCCCAAGGATGTCCTGAAGGAGATGGTCGCCGTCGCCAAGGCGAAGTACGAGGAATTGGACCTGGAGGACAAGGCCGAGGACCTGGACCTCGAGAATCCTCTCCAGTTGCTCACCGTGGCGAGCCTCGTGCAGGCCGAGGGAAAATACAAGAAGGACTTCGAAAAGGTCGCCAGGGTCGTCTACAACAGGCTCGATCCAGACAACACCGAGACATACGGCCTTCTCGACTTCGACTCGACGGTGAACTATCTGCGCGGTGAATCCAAGCTCGCCACGGGTTCGGTCGATTCACTGCGGCAGATCGACGACCCGTACAACACGTACAAGATCAAGGGCCTGCCGCCCGGACCGATCGGCAATCCGGGCCAGGACGCGATCGAGGCGACCCTCAAGCCGGCCAAGGGAGACTGGTACTACTTCGTGTCGATCAGCGAGGACGAGACGCTCTTCGCCGTGACCAACGCAGAGCACAACGAGAACCGTAAGAAGTACCAGGAAGCGCAGAACGGATAAATGAGCCGCACCACCAGCAAGAACCGGGCCGCCGTACTCGGTTCCCCGATCGCCCACTCGCTCTCTCCTGTGCTCCATCGGGCAGCGTACGAGGAGTTGGGGCTCGTCGACTGGTCGTACGACCGGTTCGAGGTCGATGAGGAGGCGTTGCCGGGGTTCGTCGAGAAGCTCGGGCCGGAGTGGGCGGGGCTGTCGCTGACGATGCCGCTCAAACGGGCCGTCATTCCGCTGCTGGACGAGATCAGTGAGACGGCGGCCTCGGTCGAGGCGGTCAACACGCTGGTGTTCACCGAGGACGGGCGGCGGGTCGGCGACAACACCGACATCCCCGGGATGGTCGCCGCGCTGTGGGAGCGGGGTGTCGAGCAGGTGGATTCCGCCGCGATCCTCGGCGCCGGGGCCACCGCGTCGTCCGCGCTGGCCGCGCTCGCCCGGATCTGCACCGGTGAGGTCGTGGCGTACGTGCGGAGTGAGAGCCGGGCGGCCGAGATGCGGCAGTGGGGCGAGCGGCTGGGTGTCGAGGTGCGTACGGAGGACTGGGCGGAGGCGGAGCGAGGGCTGAGCGCGCCGCTTGTCATCGCCACGACGCCGTCCGGGGCCACGGACGCGCTGTCTTCCGTCGTACCGGAGCGGCCGGCGACCCTGTTCGATGTGCTGTACGACCCGTGGCCGACCGAGTTGGCGGCGCGCTGGTCCGCGTATGGCGGGGCCGTGGTGAGCGGGCTCGATCTGCTGGTGCACCAGGCGGTGTTGCAGGTCGAGCAGATGACCGGGTGCAAGCCGGCGCCTGTGGGGGCGATGCGGCGGGCGGGGGAGCGGGCGTTGGCCGGGCGGGGCTAGTTGCTTGGGCGCCCGGCGGTTGCTGCTGGGCGGGGGTGGGTTTCGCTCACCGGCGCTTGCCGGGTGCCGCTGCGCCCGCCCTCCCCCACTCTCGGCTCCGCTCGAGCGGGAGGTGCCCCCATCGCCCCAGCGGCACGACTGCCCGCAGCTACGACACGTCGACGCCGACAGCTCTGTTCGATGTGGCGATCTCGTGAAGGCGCTGTACCAAGCGGTAACCAGGGGCGATCATCACGGGACGGCTCGGCGGCGTAGGCGGATCGTCGAACGGAGTTCCCATGGCACGTCACTCCCGGCGCAGGTTTCTCACCTATCTGGTGGCCGCGCCGACCCTCGCGGTCGCGACCAAGATCGGTCTGGACGCCTACGCTCCCGGCAGCGCCGACGCGGCGATTCCCACGCCGCCCGCACCGGCGGATCTGGTCGACCTCGGTGACCTGCTGATCCTGGCGGGGGCGCCCACCGCGAACATGCTGGTGCTGAAGGTCGACGAGGAAGGCATCGTCCACTTCCGGCTGCCTCGGGAGGAGGTCGGCCAGGGGCTGACCACGGCGGTGGCGATGCTCGTGGCGGAGGAGTTGGACACGCCGCTCGACCGGGTCCGGGTTCAACTGGACGACGCCCGGCCTGAGTTGCTGTTCAACCAGCTCACCGGCAGCTCCAACTCCGTCCGCTCCCTGTACGACCCGGTGCGTCACACCGCCGCGGCGGCGCGGGCGCGGATGGTCGGGGCCGCGGCGAAGCAATGGGGGCTTGAGGCCGACGACTTGACTGTGCGTCAAGGTGTCGTGGTGGCGACCGACGGCCGTACCGCCTCCTACGGCTCGCTGTCGGCGGCCGCGGCCTCCCTCGACCTGGGATCACTGGCCGTCACGCCCAAGAAGGCGGCGGACCACACGCTCGTCGGCACCCCCACCTCGCGCATCGACGCCCGCGCCCTGGTCACCGGCGAGCAGGCCTACACCCTCGACCTCGACGTGCCCGGTGCCAAGCCGTGCATGGTGCGGCGGCCGCCGACGATCAACGGCACCGTGAAGGCGGTGAACAACGAGGCCGCCGTGTGAGCCATGCCGGGTGTGCTGGACGTGGTCACCATCGGCACGGGTGTCGCCGTCGTCGCCGAAACGTTCGGGCAGGCGCTGGACGGCAAGGAAGCGCTCGACGTCACCTGGGGTCCCGGGACCGTCGACGCGCTGTCGGACGACGGCATCAAGGCGAGGCTGAAGGCGGCGACACCGTCGCTCGACGTGCTCGGGCTGCTGGTCAAGAAGGTGGAGGGCGAGTTCGACTTCGCGTTCGCGAGCCATGCGCCGCTGGAGACCAATTCCGCTGTCGCCGATGTGCGGAGCGACGGCGCCGAGGTCTGGTTGGGGCTCAAGTCGCCGATCATCGCGCAGGCCGCCATAGCCAAGGCCGTCGGGCTGCCGGTGTCCAAGGTGAAGGTGCACGTCGTGCAGTCGGGCGGGTCCTTCGGACGCCGGCTGTTCTACGACGCGGCGCTGGAGGCCGCCGCCGTGTCCAAGAAGAGCGGGCGGCCCATCCGGCTGATGTGGTCCCGGATCGACGACACGCGGCACGGACGGATGCGGCCCGCCACGCACCACCGGGTCCGTGCCACCTACGCGGCCGGACAGGTGCTCACCTTCCAGCACCAGGTGGCCGCCGTGGAGACCGACTTCCGGCACGGGCTCGGCGACGCGCTCACCGCCGCGGCGGCCAGTATCCCCAGCGGTATCGGCAATGCGACCTTCGCGCAGACTCTGTTCCTGACCACCGTGAAGTCCCCGTACAACTTCGGTCTCACCACGCAGACGCTCACCGAGGTGCCGCTCAAGATGCACACCGGGTCGTGGCGCTCGGTGTACTCGGCCAACACACGCGGGGCCGAGGAGATCATCGTCGACGAACTGGCGGCGAAGCTCGGCAAGGACCCTGTCGCCTTCCGGCGGGAGTTCCTCAAGACGGCTCGGCAGCGGGCCGTTCTCGCCAAGGTCGCGGAGGAGGGCGACTGGGGGAGGGAGCTGCCCGCCGGCTGGGCCCAGGGCGTCGGCTTCCACGACGAGTACAAGGCCTGCACGGCCTGCCTGGTCGAGATCGACGCGACCGATCCGAAGGAGCCCCGGGTGACGAAGGCGGTCATCGCGGCCGACGTGGGCCGGGTGATCAACCCGCGCGGCCTTGAGGCCCAAATGCTCGGCGGGCTCACGGACGCCATCTCCACCACCCTGCGCGCCGGACTGCACATCGACGAGGGGCTCCCGCTGGAGGGCAGCTACTCGCAGTTCCACTACGCCCGTCAGAAGGACTCCCCGAAGGACGTGCAGATCTACGTCATCGAGGGCGCCGACGAACCCGGCGGCGCGGGCGAACTCGGCGTCCCCGCGGCCGTCGGCGCCGTCGCCAACGCCTACGCGCGGGCCACCGGAACCAAGCCGCGCAGCTTCCCGATCAACTTCGACGTGGACTTCACGCCCTTCCCTCGCTGATTCACGCCAGGCTCCAGGAGCACATCCATGCCCTCCCACACCTTCACCGTCAACGGCGAGTCCGTCACCGTCGACGCCCCCGACGACCTGCCCCTGCTCTGGGCGCTGCGCGATCTGCTCGGCATCCGCGGCCCCAAGTACGGCTGCGGCATCGACGTCTGCAAGGCCTGCACCAGCCACCTCGACGGCGAGGCGGTCCGGCCCTGCGTGGTGCCGGTCGCCGAGGCCGCGGGCCGTGAGGTCACCACCATCGAGGGGCTCGCCGACGGCGATGAACTGCACCCCGTCCAGGAGGCCTGGCTGGAGCAGGACGTCGCCCAGTGCGGCTACTGCCAACCCGGCCAGATCATGGCCGCCGTCGCCCTCCTCAAGCGCACCAAGAACCCCACCGACGCCGATATCGACGAGATAGCGAACGTCTGCCGCTGCGGCACCTACTTCCGCATCCGCGAGGCGATCAAGAGCGCGGCGGCGCGGATGGGCTGACGCGGATGGCGTGACCGAGGAGGGCCGCCCCGTCCGTCTGATGGACCTGCGACCGGCCGACAGGCCCGGACGTGGGAGGATCGGAGGTGGCGGGCCGGGGCCGCGCACCCGGCAGCCGTCGCCGTACGCGAGGACGCGCGTACACCAAGGCAGGACGCAGTACCAGGGCGCGAGCACTGAGGAGCACCGTTGAGCAGTTTGCGCTGGCTGACCGCGGGGGAGTCCCACGGTCCCGCACTTGTCGCGACGCTGGAGGGCCTTCCCGCCGGCGTGCCGATCACCACGGAGATGGTGGCGGACCACCTGGCCCGGCGCCGGCTCGGCTATGGCCGCGGTGCGCGGATGAAGTTCGAGCGTGACGAGGTCACCTTCATCGGCGGTGTCCGGCACGGCCTGACCATGGGCTCCCCGGTCGCGATCATGGTCGGCAACACCGAGTGGCCGAAGTGGGAACAGGTCATGTCCGCCGACCCGGTCGACCCGGAGATCCTGGCCGGGCTGGCCCGCAACGCCCCGCTGACGCGTCCCCGCCCCGGCCACGCCGACCTGGCCGGGATGCAGAAGTACGGCTTCGACGAGGCCCGGCCCGTCCTGGAGCGCGCCTCCGCCCGTGAGACCGCGGCCCGTGTCGCCCTCGGTGCCGTCGCCAGGTCGTACCTGAAGGAGACGGCCGGGATCGAGATCGTCTCGCACGTCGTCGAACTGGCGTCCGCGAAGGTCCCGCAGGGCGTGTACCCGACGCCCGCCGATGTGGAGAAGCTGGACGCGGACCCGGTGCGCTGTCTGGACGCGGACGCCTCGAAGGCGATGGTCGCGGAGATCGACCAGGCCCACAAGGACGGCGACACGCTCGGCGGAGTCGTTGAGATCCTGGCGTACGGCGTCCCGGTCGGCCTCGGCTCGCACGTGCACTGGGACCGCAAGCTGGACGCCCGCCTCGCCGGGGCGCTGATGGGCATCCAGGCGATCAAGGGCGTCGAGATCGGTGACGGCTTCGAGCTGGCGCGGGTGCCGGGGTCGAAGGCGCACGACGAGATCGTGAAGACCGACGAGGGCATCCGGCGCACCTCGGGTCGCTCCGGTGGTACCGAAGGCGGGCTGTCCACGGGCGAACTGCTGCGCGTCCGTGCGGCGATGAAGCCGATCGCGACCGTGCCGCGCGCGCTGCGGACCGTCGACGTGACCACGGGCGAGGCCGCGCAGGCGCACCACCAGCGCTCCGACGTCTCCGCGGTCCCGGCGGCCGGCATCGTCGCCGAGGCCATGGTCGCGCTGGTGCTCGCAGACGCCGTGGCGGAGAAGTTCGGCGGCGACAGCGTCACCGAGACCCGCCGCAACGTCCAGTCGTACCTCGACAACCTCGCGATCCGGTGAGGCCTGTGCCTGTCGTCGTTCTGGTCGGCCCCATGGGTGTCGGCAAGTCCACCGTGGGTCGGATGCTCGCCGAGCGGCTCGGGGTCGGCTACCGGGACACCGACGACGACATCGTGGTGGAGCAGGGCCGGGCCATCGCCGAGATCTTCGTCGACGAGGGCGAGGCCGCCTTCCGCGCGATCGAGAAGCGGGCCGTGCACACCGCGCTGGCCGGCCACGACGGCGTCCTCGCCCTCGGCGGCGGCGCGATCCTCGACCCGGACACCCGCGGCCTGCTCGCCGGGCAGCGTGTCGTCTACCTCTCGATGGACGTCGAGGAAGCGGTCAAGCGCACCGGCCTGAACACCGCCCGCCCGCTGCTGGCCGTCAACCCCCGCAAGCAGTGGCGGGAGCTGATGGAGGCCAGGCGCCACCTGTACGAGGAGGTCGCCACGGCCGTCGTGCCCACCGACGGTCGTACGCCCGAAGAAGTCGCCCAAGCGGCCCTGGACGCACTGGAGTTGAAGGAAGCATGAGCGAGACAGTGACCCGTATCCAGGTCGGCGGTTCGGCGGGCACCGAGCCGTACGAGGTCCTGGTGGGGCGTCAACTCCTCGGCGAGCTGGGCGGGTTGGTCGGCAGCCGGGCCAAGCGGGTGGCGGTGATCCATCCCGAGGCGCTGGACGGCACCGGAGAGGCGCTCCGCGCCGATCTGGCCGAGCAAGGCTACGAGGCCGTCGCCATCCAGGTGCCGAACGCGGAGGAGGCGAAGACCGCCGAGGTCGCCGCGTACTGCTGGAAGGCGCTCGGCCAGTCCGGGTTCACCCGCAGCGATGTCATCGTCGGCGTCGGTGGCGGTGCCACCACGGACCTCGCGGGGTTCGTGGCGGCCACGTGGCTGCGCGGGGTGCGCTGGATCGCGATCCCGACGACCGTGCTGGCCATGGTCGACGCGGCGGTGGGCGGCAAGACCGGCATCAACACCGCTGAGGGCAAGAACCTGGTGGGCTCCTTCCACCCGCCGGCCGGCGTGCTGTGCGACCTGGCGGCGCTGGAGTCGCTGTCGGTCAACGACTATGTCTCCGGCCTGGCAGAGATCATCAAGGCCGGTTTCATCGCCGATCCGGTGATCCTGGACCTGATCGAGGCGGACCCGCAGGCCGCCCGTACGCCCGCCGGGCCGCACACGGCCGAGTTGATCGAGCGGTCGATCCGGGTCAAGGCCGAGGTGGTCTCGGGGGACCTGAAGGAGTCCGGGCGGCGGGAGATCCTCAACTACGGCCACACGCTCGCCCACGCGATCGAGAAGAACGAGCGCTACAAGTGGCGTCACGGCGCGGCGGTGTCGGTGGGCATGCACTTCGCGGCCGAACTGGGCCGTCTGGCAGGCCGGTTGGACGACGCGACGGCCGACCGGCACCGCACGGTGCTGGAGTCGGTGGGGCTGCCGTTGTACTACCGCTACGACCAGTGGCCCAAGCTGCTGGAGACCATGAAGGTCGACAAGAAGTCCCGGGGTGACCTGCTGCGCTTCATCGTCCTCGACGGCTTGGCCAAGCCCACCGTCCTGGAGGGCCCCGACCCCGCCGTACTCCTCGCGGCTTACGGCGAAGTGGGCCAGTAACGCCCGCTCAGGTGCGGCTTGCCCGATTCGCCTTGTGTTCATGGCCACTTGGGCACTTCGGGCCGCCCCCGGCCGTTCACCAAGCGACGAGCGGGGACGGTACCGTTCGGTAAGGGCGGGGTCGAAAGGCCCCGCCCCGCCAGTGTCGATGTGACTGTACGAGATGGAGTGGCACCGGATGCAGCACGCAGTGGGAGCTCCGCTGCCGCCGCCCCATCGGCCGGGGCAGGACCCGGCGACCCCGTGGTCGCCGACCGCGAACCAAGGACACCCGGCCCCCCTGCCCCCGGGCGCCCACCCGGGCCCCGCGCCGGCGAACCCGCCCGTGGCTCCGCCGACGCCGACCGCGCCTCCCGGTTCGGCGCCTCCGCCCGGCCCGGTGCCCCAGCCCACCCCGGGTTTCGCCGGCGCCCCCGGGCATCCGCACCCCTCGTCCCCGCAGCACGCCGGCATGCCGAGGGACACGACCGGGCACATCCAGCTGCCGCCGGGCGGCCCCGTCACCATGCCGAGCCCGTCGCCCGCCGTGGGCGCGCCGGACGTCACGACCACCACGCTCGCGGTCCTGCTCATCGGGCCCGCCGGAGCGGGCAAGACGAGCGTCGCCAAGTACTGGGCGGATCACCGCCGGGTGCCCACCGCGCACATCAGCCTGGACGACGTACGCGAGTGGGTGCGCTCCGGTTTCGCGGACCCTCAGTCCGGCTGGAACGACAACTCCGAGGCGCAGTATCGTCTCGCCCGCCGCACCTGCGGCTTCGCGGCACGGAACTTCCTAGCCAACGGCATCTCGTGCATCCTCGACGACGCCGTCTTCCCCGACCGCCCCGTCGTCGGCCTCGGCGGCTGGAAACGCCACGTCGGCCCCGGGCTGCTGCCCGTGGTCCTCCTCCCGGGCCTCGAGATCGTCCTCGAACGAAACGCCGAGCGCACGGGCAACCGCCGCCTCACCGACGAAGAGGTCGCCCGCATCCACGGCCGCATGGCAGGTTGGTACGGCTCCGGCCTCCCCATCATCGACAACTCGCAGCTGGACGTACCGGCCACCGCACGGGTCCTGGACGAGGTCCTGGCAAGGTCGATAGCGAGCCCGCCCAAGTGGTAGAAAGCTGAACCGATAAACACCGGCGACTGAGCCAACTCCAAAGGGGCGCGGGGAACTGCGCGACAAGCCCCCACCGGCGCGCACACGGCACACAACCCATCGCCGCACCCCCGTACCTCGCACGGTGCCCCCCACTCGGCCCACTGAACCGGCGCCCACCCTGCGGAGCTCATAGGCTCGGCTCATGTCAGAGGTCTACGCCGCCCGCCGGGAGCGGCTGAGGGAGCGCTGTCATGCGAGCGGCAGCGCGACGGCGCTCGTGACGCGTCCGGCCAATGTGCGGTACCTCACGGGCGCCGCACCCCGCGACGCCGTTCTGCTGCTGGGCCGGGGCGAGGACGTACTCGTCTGCGGTGCCCAGCTGAGCGGCGAAGCCGCCCAGGGCCGCCTCGACGAGGCGGTACGCGTACAGGTGCTGCCGGGCCCCGGCGGCGACCCGGCGGTCGCCGCCGCCGACCTCGTCACGGCCCACGGCGCCGAAACCCTCGCCGTCGAGGAACACCACCTCACCGTGGCCCGGCACCGCGCGATCCGCTCGGTCGCGCCCCGACTGCGCCTCGCCGACCTCGGCGGCGCGGTCGAGCAGCTGCGCGTCGTCAAGGACAAGGAGGAGATCTCCTGTCTGCGGATCGGCGCGGAGATCGCCGACCAGGCCCTGGGCGAGCTGCTCGAATCGATCCTCGTCGGCCGCACCGAGCGCCACCTCGCCCTCGAACTGGAGCGCCGCCTCGTCGACCACGGCGCCGACGGCCCGGCCTTCCCCACCTCCGTCGCCACCGGCCCGAACTCCGGCCGCCCCGGCCACCTCCCCACCGATCGGAGGGTCGAGGAGGGCGACTTCCTCTCCGTATGCCTCGGCGCGACCTACCGCGGCTACCGCTGCGAGATCGGCCGTACGTTCGTCATCGGGACCTCGCCCGCCGACTGGCAGATCGAGCTGTACGACCTCGTCTTCGCAGCCCAGCGCACCGGACGGGAGGCCCTGGCACCCGGCGCCACGTACCGCGCCGTCGACCGCGCGGCCCGCCAGGTGCTGGACTCCGCGGGGTACGGTGAGGGCCTTCCGCCGCTGATGGGGCACGGTGTCGGACTCGAAATCGACGAGGACCCGCAGTTGGCCCCCGCGGCCATGGGTAAACTGGACGCTTGCGTGCCGGTCACCGTCGAACCGGGGGTCCACCTCCCGGGCCGGGGCGGCGTCCGGATCGATGACACGCTCGTCGTACGCCCCGAGGCGGACGGCGGACCCGAGCTACTCACCATCACGACCAAGGAGCTGCTCGCGCTCTAGCCTTCGAGCTGTGCGCGTGCGCCGGGGTCGTCCACGTCAGTCCAGGAGATTCCGCAACCGTGGCTTCCACGAACGACCTCAAGAACGGCATGGTGCTCAAGCTCGATGGCGGCCAGCTGTGGTCCGTCGTCGAGTTCCAGCACGTCAAGCCCGGCAAGGGCCCGGCCTTCGTGCGCACCAAGCTCAAGAACGTGCTCTCCGGGAAGGTCGTCGACAAGACCTTCAACGCCGGCGTCAAGGTCGAGACGGCCACCGTCGACAAGCGCGACATGCAGTTCTCCTACATGGACGGCGAGTACTTCGTCTTCATGGACATGGAGACCTACGACCAGCTCATGGTCGACCGCAAGGCCGTCGGCGACGCCGCCAACTTCCTGATCGAGGGCTTCACCGCCACCGTCGCGCAGCACGAGGGCGAGGTGCTCTTCGTCGAGCTGCCGGCCGCCGTCGAGCTCGTCGTCCAGGAGACCGAGCCGGGCGTCCAGGGCGACCGCTCCACCGGTGGCACCAAGCCCGCCACCCTGGAGACCGGCCATCAGATCCAGGTCCCGCTCTTCATCACCACCGGCGAGAAGATCAAGGTCGACACCCGCACGAGCGACTACCTCGGCCGGGTGAACAGCTAACCGTGGCTGCCCGTAACACGGCCCGCAAGCGCGCCTTCCAGATCCTCTTCGAGGGCGACCAGCGCGGGGTCGACGTCCTGACCGTGCTCGCGGACTGGATCCGGCATGCCCGGAGCGACACGCGGCAGCCGCCGGTCAGCGAGTACACGATGCAGCTGGTCGAGGGTTACTCGGAACACACCAAGCGGATCGATGAGCTGATCGCGCAGTACTCGGTGGGCTGGACCCTGGACCGGATGCCGGTCGTGGACCGCAACATCCTGCGGCTCGGCGCGTACGAGCTGATCTGGGTCGATGAGACGCCCGACGCGGTTGTGCTGGACGAGATGGTGCAGCTCGCGAAGGAGTTCTCGACGGATGACTCGCCGTCGTTCGTGAATGGGCTTCTGGGGCGGCTCAAGGACCTGAAGCCTTCGCTGCGCCGGGAAGCGCAGTAGGAAGCGCAGAAGGGGCCCCGACAGAGCCCAGGGCCCCTTACAAGCGAAAAACGTCGGTGGGCCCGCAGCTCCAACGCTGCGGGCCCACCG
>NZ_VTHJ01000029.1:0-98123 GCF_008386495.1 Streptomyces tailanensis
GTCCTGCCCGGCGTTCGCATCGGATACGGGTCGGTCATCGGCGCCGGCAGCGTCGTCAGCCGCAGCATTCCCCCGATGACCGTCGCGGTCGGAACCCCTTGCCGGGTGGTCCGCTCCATCACGGACGAGGACCTCACCGCTCGTACCGCCGGGCATTAGTGCTGGTTGCGGATCCCGCCACCCCTTCCCAGCCGCGCCGCGCGGGGCCTGGCTGCGGCTGGGCGAGCGCGCTTCGCAAGCACGATCAGCCGACACGGGCCCTGGCCAGCCTGTCCTGCCGCGCCGTCCCGGCGCGGCAGGACAGGCTGGCCAGCGAAGCAGAGCGCGGTGGGCCGTTCCGCCGCCGGTGTTCAACGCTCGTCACGGATGCGTGGCCAGCGGATCGAGGAACGTCAGGACGGAGGCGTCCTCCTCGATCAGCGGGGTGAGGGCGGCGTTGAACGGACCGCCGTACGGGGCGTTCAGGTGCGTCTGGAAGGCGTCCTCGTCCCTGTATACCTCGAAGATCCAGTAGGCGCGCGGGGCGGCCGCCTTGGTGTAGACATCGAAGGCCAGGTTGCCTTCCTCGTCGCGCACCTTCAGGGTGTAGTCCCGGATCAGGCGGGCGACTTCGTCCTCCGCTCCCTCTCGGGCGGTGAACTCGGCGAGCAGGGTTTTCGTCATGGTTTCGTGTCCTTGTCAGTGGGTGGAGTCGAGGTGCTGGGCGACGGTCTTTTCCGTCGCGAACCTTGCCAACTGGCTCTCCCATGGCGGGTTGGGGCCGGCGACCGAGCAGGTCAGGGCCGCGACCTGCGTGGCGAACAGGCAGGCGGCCTCGACATCGCCGATACGCAGATCGGTCAGCCTGCCGCCGAGGAGTCCGCGGGTGCCGAGGTGGTGCAGCAGTCCGGCGGTGAACGAGTCCCCCGCACCGACTGTGTCGACGACCTGCGTCGCCGGTGCGGGGACCTGCACCCGTTCCCCGTCGAGTGAGGCCAGGGCACCATCGGCGCCGCGCGTGATCAGGACGAGCCGCGCCCCCGCTTCATGCCAGGTGTCGCACGCCTGCTCGGGCGGCGTCCCGGGCAGCAGGAGTTCCAGGTCGTCCTCGCTCAGCCGCAGCACATCCGCGAGGCCACACCAGTGCGCCAGCCGGGCGCGGTAGACCTCGGGACGCACCAGGAGCGGGCGGACGTTGGGGTCGATGCTGATGGCGGCCCGGGAGGCGGCCGCTGCCAGGAAGTCCTCCACCACCGCCGCCCCGGGTTCCTTGACCAGGGCCAGTGACCCGGTGTGTACGCAGGCGGTGCCGGCCAGGTCCACCCCGGCCAGTTCCGCGCTCGTCCACTGCCAGTCGGCGGTGGCCTGCGCATGGAAGGAGAACGTGGCCTGGCCCTGGGTGTCCAGCTCGGCCACGGCCAGCGTGCTGGGCTCGGCGGCCTCGACGGCGTGCGACAGGTCCACCCCGGATGCCTCCAGGTGGGCCCGGAAGAGGCGGCCGAACACGTCGCCGGACAGCCGTGCGAGGAAGCGGGCCGATGTGCCCAGTCGGGCCAGGGCCACCGCCGTGTTGGCGGGTCCGCCGCCCGGCAGCACCCGCAGGGCGAGTTCGTTCCGGGCACTTGCGGGTTCGGTGAACGCGTCGGCGACGCACTCTCCCAGGACGGTGATCTGAGGCGGGGTCATGGCTGCTCTTCTCTTGGAATGCGCTGGCAGAACGGGCACGCTGCGGGCAGTCTCTGAGCGGCTTCGGGCGGGCGACGGCCACGGGCGTTGCCGATTTGTGACGGGTGCAAGGCATTGACGTTGCCTGGAGGCGGAGTCCATCATCCTGGCCAAGCAGTGTCAACGATGACATAAGTCAACGATGACACCTCGGGACGGCATGCCCCGATGCCGGCCGCTCGCCCGCAATCCCGCAGGAGTTGTTCATGTCACGCATCTCTCGTCTGCCCTCCTCCTTGCTCAGAGCCGCTGCCTGCACGGGTGTCGCAGCCCTCACCCTGACCGCCTGTGGATCCGGATCCGAATCGGGCACCGCGAGCACCGGCTCGGGCAGCATCAAGGTCGGTCTGATCACCAAGACCGACACCAACCCGTTCTTCGTGAAGATGAAGGAGGGCGCGGAGAAGGCCGCCAAGGAGAACGGTGTCGAACTGTCCACCGCGGCGGGCAAGTTCGACGGGGACAACGCCGGTCAGGTCACCGCCATCGAGAACATGGTCGCCGCCGGGGTGAAGGGCATCCTGATCACGCCGAGCGACTCCAAGGCGATCGTGCCGGCCCTCGAGAAGGCCAAGGCCAAGGGTGTCCTGGTCATCGCCCTCGACACCCCGACCGAGCCGGAAAGCGCGGTCGACGCCCTCTTCGCCACCGACAACGTCAAGGCCGGTGAGCTGATCGGCGAGTACGCCAAGGCCGCCATGAAGGGCAAGTCGGCGAAGATAGCCACCCTCGACCTCGCGCCGGGCGTCTCTGTCGGCGTCCAGCGGCACAGCGGCTTCCTGAAGGGCTTCGGCGCCACCGACAAGGACGTCGTCTGCGCCCAGGACACCGGCGGCGACCAGGCCAAGGGCCAGACGGCGATGGAGAACTGCCTCCAGAAGGAGCCGGACATCAACGTCGTCTACACCATCAACGAACCGGCCGCACTCGGCGCGTACACCGCGCTCAAGGCCAAGGGCCGGGAGAAGGACGTACTGATCGTCTCGGTCGACGGCGGCTGCACGGGCACTCAGGCTGTCAAGGACGGCAAGATCGCCGCGACCTCGCAGCAGTACCCGCTGAAGATGGCCGCCGAGGGCGTCAAGGCCGTCGCGACGTACGCCAAGGACGGCACGAAGGCGTCCGGTTACACCGACACGGGCGTCACGCTGATCACCGACAAGGCGCAGGACGGGGTCACCTCCAAGGACACCGCCTACGGCCTGGAGAACTGCTGGGGCTGAGCCGCCGACCCCAGCTGCCGCCGTAGTAGCTGCCGCCGTTCGAAACCCCTCAGCGGGGCGGCCGGCCCCTCCTCCCCGACCGGGGACGGCCGCCCCCTCGTCCTCTTGCCGTCCGACAAGGACCGACAAGGACTTGAGTCTTCCGACAAGGACCTCGCATGACTGCCACGTCCACGCCACCCTCCACGTCCACGCCGTACGCCGAGCTCAAAGCGCCGACCACGGCCCGCAGACTGCTCACGGCACCGACCACCGGCCCGCTGGTCGCCCTCCTCCTGGCCTGCGCCTTCTTCTCCACGACGACCGACCAGTTCCTCACCGGCGGGAACTTCTCGCTGATCGTGCAGCAGGTCATGGTCGTCGGCACCCTCGCCATCGGACAGACCCTGATCATCCTCACCGCGGGCATCGACCTGTCCTGCGGAGCGGTGATGGCGTTCGGCAGCATCGTGATCGCCAAGATGGCGGCCGAGGGCTCCCTGCCCCCGCTCGTCGCGATCGCGTTGGGCCTGGTCGTCTGTGGCGGGTTCGGGCTGCTCAACGGGGCACTGGTGCAGAAGATCCCGCTGCCGCCGTTCATCGTCACCCTCGGCATGCTCAACGTGGCGTTCGCGCTGACCCACATCTACTCCGAGGAGCAGACGGTCACCAACCTGCCGGGCCCCCTGACGGCGCTCGGGCAGACCTTCCCGCTCGGCAACACCGACATCACGTACGGCTCGCTGGTCACCATCGCCCTGTTCCTCCTCCTCGCGTATGCGCTGAGCAGCACAGGCTGGGGCCGGCACGTCTACGCCCTGGGCAACAGCCCGGAAGCGGCCCGGCTGAACGGCATCCGCACCTCCCGGCTGACCATCGGCGTCTACACCGTGGCCGGCCTGCTGTACGGCATCGCCGCCCTGCTGCTCATCTCCCGCACCGGAGTAGGCGACCCCCAGGCCGGGCAGACCGACAACCTCGACAGCATCACCGCCGTGGTCCTCGGCGGCACCAGCCTCTTCGGCGGACGCGGATCGGTCCTGGGCACCTTCATCGGCGTCCTCATCGTCGGCGTCTTCCGCAACGGCCTGCAGCTGATGGGCGTCGCCTCCATCTACCAGACCCTGATCACCGGAGTCCTGGTGATCCTCGCGGTGACCGTCGACCAGCTCTCCCGGAAGAAGGCCCGATGACCGCCACATCCTCCCCCACCCCCGTGCTGCAGGCCCGCGGTCTGGTCAAGCGCTACGGCCACGTCACCGCCATCGACGGCGCCGACTTCGACCTGCTGCCCGGCGAGGTCCTCGCCGTCATCGGCGACAACGGAGCCGGCAAGACCAGCCTCATCAAGGCCCTCACCGGCGCGGTGGTCCCCGACGCGGGCGAGATTCGCCTCAACGGGAAGCCCATCACCTTCTCCGGGCCGCAGAGCGCACGCGCTCACGGCATCGAAACGGTCTATCAGGACCTCGCCGTGGCCGCCTCCATGGACATCGCCTCGAACATGTTCCTCGGGCGCGAGCTTCGCCGCCCCGGTGTCCTCGGCAGTGTCTTCCGCATGCTGGACAAGAAGCGCATGCGCCAGGAGGCCGCCGAGCACATGGCCGACCTGAAGATCGGCCTGCGCTCGCTGACCCAGTCGGTGGAGACGCTCTCCGGCGGACAGCGGCAGGCCGTCGCGGTCGCCCGTTCCGTCGCCTGGGCCCGCAGCGTCGTCGTCATGGACGAACCCACCGCCGCGCTCGGTGTCAAGGAATCCGGCCAGGTCCTCGACCTCATCCGCCGGGTCCGGGACAAGGGCATGCCGGTCGTCCTGATCAGCCACAACATGCCGCACGTCTTCGAGATCGCCGACCGGATCCACGTCCACCGGCTGGGCCGGCGCGCCGCGGTGATCAAGCCCTCCGACTACTCCATGGCGGAAGTCGTCGCCATCATGACCGGCGCCCTCACCGTCGACGAGGCCGGAACTACTGTCGTAGCAGATTCGGAGGCCGCCAAGGCCGCCGGAGTCCAGGCCACCTGACAGCGCAACCCCGCTCTCACGGCTTCCGGCCGAGGCCGCGGCCGGAACCGACGAGCACAGGAGACTGTTTCACCCATGGCAGCGAACCGCCGCCCCACCCTGGCCGACGTCGCACGAGAAGTCGGCGTCAGCGCCAAGACAGTCTCGCGCGTCCTCAACGAGGACGGACCCGTCTCGCCGCAGACGCGGGAAGAGGTACTCGCCGCCGTGGCCAAGCTGGGCTTCCAGCCGAACCTCATGGCCCGCAGCATCCGCGTCGGCGGCCCGGACACCACCATCGGACTGGTCATCCCCGACCTCGCCAACCCCTTCTTCGGAGCCGTGGCCCGCGCCATCGAGGACACCGTCGGCGACCGCGGCCTGACCCTGCTCATGGGCTCCTCCGCCGACGCCCCCGACCGCGAACGCGCCCTCACGGCCAAGTTCCTCGCCCGCCGCGTCAGCATCCTGATCGTCGTGCCGTCCGTCGGCGCCGACCACTCCCACCTCAAGTCCCACCGGACGGCGGGGCTGCCCATCGTCTTCCTCGACCGACCAGGAGTCGGCCTGTCCACGGACAGCATCGTCAGCTCCAACCGTGCGGGGGCCCAAGACGGTGTCGCCCACCTGATCGCCCACGGGCACCGCCGCATCGGATTCGTCGGCGACCTGCCCGTCAAGCTGTACACCCGCCGCGAACGCCTCGCCGGATACCGCGCGGCCCTGCAAGAAGCCGACATGCCCTACGATCGCTCCCTGGTCGCCAGCGCACACGACCAGCCGGGAGCCGAGGCCGCGACCTCCCAACTCCTCGAACTGGCCGATCCCCCCACGGCCCTGTTCGCCGGAAACAACATCATGGCGCTCGGCATCGTCGCCGAACTCGCCCGCAGCAAGCGCAAGGACGTAGCAGTCGTCGCCTTCGACGACGTATCACTCGCCGAAGCCCTCGAACCGGCCCTGACCGTCGTCGCCCAGGACCCCGAAGAACTCGGCCGCAGCGCCGCGGCCACCGCCCTGGCCCGGCTCGACGGCGACCGCTCCCGGGCGCGCACCATCACCGTTCCCACCCGGCTGATCGTCCGAGGCTCCGGGGAGCAACCCGCGCCCAAGCCGTAGGCGGCTTGCCCCTGTCAGCCGACGAGCCGGGAATCGCCGATTCCGCCCAGAGGCTACTGATCAGCCTCGGGCGGCTGGTCGTATGAGCTCAGCAGCCCCTCGATGCGCTGGTTGTTGATGGACTGCCTGTCGTACAGGCACTTCGCGTACCGGCTCAGCAGGACCTCGACGCTGTTGCCCGCCCGCTGGGCGACCTCGGCCGGGTCCGCGCCCGCGCACAGCCAGGTGGACAGCGCCGAGTGCCGCAGGTCATAGGGGCGCTTGGCGAGCGGGGTGCTGGTCAGGACGGGTGGCAGGGCGAGGTCGCGGGTCTCGTGCCAGACCCGGTGGTAGGTGGTGTAAGTGATGATCCGGCCCTGTTCGGTGAAGAACAGCCGGCCGTCGTCGGCCGTGCCGAACGTGGCGACATGCTCGCGCCACAGGGCCACCAAGTGCGGCGGGAGCGGCACCACCCGCGTCTCGCCCGGCGGACGGTTCTTCAGCCCGCCCTCATCGTGGTACTCGCCGGTGTCGGTCCACCGTTTGCCCGCCTGCGGCCGAGCACGGTGCAAGATCAACCGCCCCCAGCCGGTGCTGGGCAGGCGACAGTCCGGCAACGCCACCGCGACCGCCTCCTCCGGACGCAGACCCGCGTAGTACATGCCGGCGAAGAACCCGACCAGCCGACGGCCACGAGCCTGCCGGTAACCGCCCACGTAGGAGACGGCGTCCAGCAGATCCCGTGCCTGGTACGGGTTGGCCACCACCCGCGGATCCACCGACACGTTCGGCTTGGGCACCCGCCACCGAATCTTCTCCAGCGGATGACTGCCCAACTTGCCCCGTTGCACCGGCCGGTCCTCCGCCGGCATCTCCTGGTGTCCCGGCCCGGGTACGACAAAGGCCCAGTGCCGCAGGGCACGGCGCAGCAGCTGCTCCTTCGGCCGGCCCGGCAGGTCCCAGCACATCGCCTGAGTGATCGCTGTCAGCGCCTCGCTGACCTCGTTCCGGGTCTTCGCCGCCCGGCCGGGCCAGTGCGCCCGCGCGTACTCGGTCGCAAAGGCGTACCAGCTCAGCTTCGACGGGCCTCGAGGGCCGTACCCAGGGCTGGCGCCTTGGGCCAGGCCCGCACGGATGGCCCGCACCAGCTCCGCACCGAACTCACCGGCCATGTCCGCGACCGCTCTGTCGCGGTCCGGGTGTCCATCGCTGTGCGGCTGCGCCGGGGATTGGTCCGCCGTCTGTTCGGGGTCTGGTGTAGCTCCATCGTGCTGTTCTGTGCCCGGTTGACGAGCGCGGATTGTCGGACGTTCGGCCTGGCTTCCGTCGCCGCTGGTCATACCCGGTCCCAGTGTGGCCGGTTGTGCTCCATGGCGCACTATGCGCACTTGTATGCGCCCCCATGCCCCGAACTACCGTTCCCGGCCGGCCCTCGGCGGCGCCGCACCACGGTCCCGGAGCAGGCGCGTGGTCACCTCGGCGGACGGGGACGGCGGCCGGGCGGCGGCTGTCAGGGGGTCGCCAAGGGGGCGTGCCGGACCCACACGTCCGCCGAAGGACCCAAGACCGGCGGTACTCCGTCGATCGGTACTCACTCGCATTCATCCGCCCGGCGGCGCAGCAGACGACTCCGGACCGGCCGTGGCGCCCGGTCCTGCGGAGTGGAGGACGGGCATGGGCGCCGCGGCGTCACACGCCGACGCGGTGCCGCAGGCGGCAGCCTGGGGATGAAGCGGGACGCCGTTGGCGCGCAGCACCTCGCGGACGTCCAGGATCAGGGGAAAAACCTCGTGATTGCGATCCTCGCCCTGCTCCTCCCACGCCCGCTGCTCGGCTTCGACAGCCATGCGATCCTCAGCGAACACCCGTTCGATGAAGCGCCTGATGAGCGGCCAGGCCAGATGAAGGGCGCCGGGAATCCCGGGCTTCTCGATCATGAGCAGGCCGTAGGCGTGACATGTGCGCTGTTCGGCGTCCTCGGGCACGTACGCGGCCCAGAGGCTGAAGGCCGGACGTTCGGCATGTTCGGGGACGAGGTCGAGTGTCTGGTACGGGTATTCGGTGCGGATGGTCATGACGTCGCGGGAGCCGCCGCCGATGCCCTCGCCGGCCAGCAGGGAGGCGCCGCGGTTCCGCTTCCCTCCGGCGTGAGTGAACAGGTACCTGGCCTCCACCGACCGTGGGCCGGTCCGGTATTCCAGCAACTTCGGGTGGAGCCTGCCGACGACGCCCTGGTGGAGGAACTGGTGGTTCATGTCGAGCAGGTTCTCGTGCATGAAGGAGTAGTGGCAGCGTACGGTCCGGGAGAAGGTCATGGTCTTGTACTTCGGTGAGCCGTAGGTCGGCAGCTCGGGCAGCGCGGTGACCGCCGCTTTCTCCGGGTCGCCCGGGAAGACGAACACCAGGCCGTACGCCTCGCGGACGGCGTAGCCGCGCACGCCGGGCGGTGGCCGGCCATCGCCCTTGGACAGGTACGGGATCTGTGAGATGCGGCCGTCGCCGCGATAGGCCCACGCGTGATAGCGGCAGCGGAGTGTCTCGCCCTCCACGACGCCCATGCTCAGTGGCACCTGCCGGTGGGCGCACCGGTCCTCCAGCGCGTGAACGGTGCCGCTCTCCCCGCGGTAGAGCGCGATGCGCTCGCCGGCGAACGCGGTCGCGACCACCCGCCTGCTGCACACCCTCCCGGACAGCGCGACCGGGTACCAGAAATCCGGGTTCGCCCCGACGCGCCGAAGGTCAGCCGTGCCGGGACCTGGATCGCGGTGCCCAGAGGGCCGACCACCCCCGTCCGCGTCGGTCTCGGTCATGCCTCTCCCTCGTAGGTGGGACAGCACCCTCCATCCTGGCGGCCGCCCGCCGCCCACGCCCCGCTCAGCGCGTCCGATCGAGCGAGCGGCCTGTCAACCCTGGCGTTCACTGACGCATGGGGCAGGTGATTCCAGGCGGTGATGCGTACGTTGGGCGTCGTCGATCGTGGCTGAGGCGACCGCCATTGGGCCGGAGGGCAAGCGCAACCATCACTGTGAGTAACAACTCTACGAGTGTGCACGCTGCCAACGGCGTGTTTGCACGGTGATCGGGTGGGCACTTCGGCCGCATGAGCAAGCGGGACGACAGGGTGCCCGGCACGAGGCGTCGGTGGGCGAGCCGACTCGTTGCGGGGCCTCTTACCGCGTGGCTGCTCGCCGGCTGCGTCCTGTACGAAGATCGCGACGGCTCGGAGGCGCCGCGGACCTCTCCAGGAGCGGTGCGCGAAGTCCCCCTCAGGGTCGTGGAGCAGGGCGGCCAGACGCTGGCGTTCGTCCCGGTGAGCATCGAGGGCGAGGGGCCCTTCATGTTCGCTCTGGACACCGGTGCCTCCTCCAGCGTGGTCGACGAGGACGTCGCCGACCGGGTCGGTCTGGAACGCACTGGCGAGCGCCGCTCGGTGAGCGGGATCCTCGGCACCGGGCAGGTTCCCGTTGCCGTGGTGGACCAGTGGAAGGTCGGTGACGTACGTCTCGACCCGGGTGAGGTTACGGTCATCGACCTGGGCCCTCCCAGGGAAGGCGGTGGCATTCAGGGCCTGCTCGGCTCGGACGTGCTCAGCGACTTCGGCTCGATCGCAGTGGACTACGAGGACGGCGTCCTCAAGATCCCCGCCCCTTGAGGGCTTACCTGCCCATGACCGCGGCAGGGCCGGTTGGCGCCTCGTTTCACACGGCGTCGTGGTCGTGACCAGAAGCCCGCTTTCCCCGTAGGGCATCGGCCCAGCCGCTCGGCACACCGGTGAAGAGGCCCAAGGCCACTCCTCAACCGTTGCGGTCGACACCCGAGCATCGGTGGGCCGACCCTGGAATGGGGGCACATAGCGAGGCCGTAAGCGAAGGGTGCGGAGATGGAATGGTGGACCTGGCTCATCATCGCTCTCGCGATCGTCCTGGTGGGCGCCGCTTCCCTCGTGGCGCTGCAGGCGCGCCGCCGCTCCGGTGGCGTGATAGCCCAGGGCCGCCGACATCGGAGGGGAGGAGGGCCCAAGCCGTGACCGTCTACATGCGAGCCAGCGAGATCGCCAAGAAACCGGTGGTCACTCTGGCGGGGGAAGACATCGGGCAGGTCAAAGACCTCGTCTTCGACGCCTCGACAGGCAGCATCCGGTGCTTCACACTCGCCGGCCGCGGCCTGCTCGCAGGCCCGCTCCACCGTGCTCTGCTGTGGAGGAACGTCCATGCCCTGGGGCCGCACGCAGTCATGGTGCGCGACGAGAGCGCGCTGGAGGAGAACGACACGGCCGCCCGATCGGACGCCAAAGAGCCGGGCGGAGGCAATGTGCTCGGTCTCGCGGTGACGACCCGCAGCGGGGTACGGCTCGGCATCGTCACCGACGCCGTCGTAGCGACAGGCAGAGCACCGGTGGTCGCGGGGTACGAGGTCCAAACCGCCGAGCACCGCCGCGTCTTGCTGCCGGTGGCCGGCCCGGTCACCGTCTCCGGCGAACGGGTACTCGTTCCGG
This sequence comes from Streptomyces tailanensis, assembly GCF_008386495.1. GTDB lineage: Bacteria > Actinomycetota > Actinomycetes > Streptomycetales > Streptomycetaceae > Streptomyces > Streptomyces tailanensis. Next base: position 10,505 of record NZ_VTHJ01000029.1, read on the forward strand.
ACGCCACCGCCCAGCACAGCGCAGGTGACCTGGGAGGGTTCGGCGCCGCCGCGGAGAGCCTGCGCAACCGCCTCCATCAGGCCCCGCAGGAGGATTGACGCAGATGTTGTTCACCAAAGCGCAGGGCAAGGCGGTCATGGACCTCACGACGGCCGAAACAGTGGGGACGGTCGCCGCGTGCACCGTTGCACCGTCACCGGCGCGTATCGCCGGGCTGCGCCTCAAAACCCGAGGCCGCGGACACCACACCCTCGACTGGAGCGACGTCCAGTCGTTCGGCCCCGACGCGGTCGCCGTCGAAGAGGCCGGTCGCCTCCGCGACGAGAAGGACATCGATCCCGGCAACCACGCCCACGCCGCGCACGACCCCATCAGGAAGGCGGTACTGACCGAAACGGGTCTCAACAAGGGCACCGTGATCGACATCGAATTCGACGAGCAATCAGGACGCATCAGTCACCTGCTGACCGATGAGGAGCAGATCCCCGGCGGCGAACTTCTCGGAGTCGGCAGTTACGCGGTTGTCGTCACCGCGCCCCAGTGACGGCAAAGGGCTCACCGTCTGGTCCACCCGTCTGAGGACGAACGTCGGTGTACGAATGCCCCGCCTCCGTCCGGTCCCCGGCTGAGACGGGCCCACGTGCCCGGCCGAGCGGCGAACCGGGGCACACGCCTGCGAACGGCAACACGGCAGGCCGGGCAACTTCGTCGCGGTGGACTACGCGACGATCGGAGACGCACGAGCAGCCGTGGACGCCCTCAACACCGAACGCCTCCGGACAAGTACCCTCGTGCGCCGGATACCACATGCGAGCCACGCTCGCGGCCCCGAGCACGGCGTCCGCCAGCCTGGTGCCGGATGTGGTGTCAGCACTCCTGGGAGGGGCCAGGCTCCGGCTCCTCCAGGTACTCGGGACAGTCAGGGTTGTGGCAGGGGCCCGGACCCCACACGGGCACGAAGACTCCCAAGGTCTTGTGCCGTCTCTTGACGGTCATCTGCAGAGGCCGCTTGCAGACCGGGCACACAAGCGTCCCTTGAGGGCCGGTCTCATGCTCGCGTTTACTCATTCTTTAACCATAGATTGCCTGGTCGTAGAAGAGGCAGGCCACGTGCTCAGTCATTGTCCCGGCGATCAGAGTGCTCCTCAGGCCCGTCCCGCTGTTCCCGCTCTGCGCGCGGAGAGCTGACGGGCCCGGGGTTCTTGGCAGCCGTGTCTGACCGTGGGGCTGCGTCCGCCGGGGCGGCGGGGGCCAGCTGGGGCGGGACGGGTCTCCGCAGGCTGAGGACGACGGATGCGGCCAGCACGACGACGATGACCGCGAGACTGATCAGTGAAGGGATTTCCGGGACGCCGGGGCTGATCGTCTTGTGGGCCGCTTGGAGGACCAGCTTGACGCCGATGAAGCCGAGGATGACCGCCAGGCCCATGTTCAGGTAGTGGAAACGGTCCAGGAGGCCCGATAGCAGGAAGTACAGGGCCCGCAGACCCAGAATGGCGAACGCGTTGCTGGTATAGACGATGAAGAGGTCGTCGCTGACGGCGAGCACAGCAGGGACACTGTCGACTGCGAAGACCAGGTCGGCTGCCTCAATCGCGGCGACCACCGCAAGCAGCGGGGTGGCCACGCGTTTGCCGGCCTCCTTGACGAAGAAGCTCATGCCCGCGTACTCGTCCCGGACCGGGATGACCTTGCGGAGCATCCGCAGGGCGAAGCTCTTGCCGGGGTCGAAGCCCTCCTCCTCGCCCCTGAGTAGCTTGTAGGTGCTGTAGAAGAGCACAGCCGCGAAGGCGAACAGCACCGCGGTGAAGCGGCTGACAACGGCGACACCGAGGGTGAGGAAGATCCCGCGGAACACCAGAGCGCCCATCACGCCGAAGAAGAGGACACGGTGCTGGTAGGCACGGGGCACCCTGAAGTAGGCGAAGATCACGGCGAAGACGAAGAGATTGTCCACCGACAGGCTCTTCTCCAGCAGCCACGCGGTGGTGTACTCGGTGCCGGCCGTCGTGCCGAGGACGAGGAAGACGACCGCGCCGAAGACCAGAGCAAGTCCCACCCACACGGCGCTCCAGGCGACGGCCTCCTTGAAACCGATGACATGTTCGGCGCGGTGGGCAAGCAGGTCCACCGCCAGCGACACCACCACCGTCGCGGCGAACGCCACCCACAACCAGAGCGGGACCTCCAGCACTCCGGTCACCCTCTCCACGGCCCACACCGACACAGGCCCTCATACAGGAGTCTCCGGCATCTCACCGCACTGGGCGAGCCCAGGAAGGCGACGGGATCCAAGCCCCTTGTCTGAACCCGGTCATCCCGCCCTCCCTCACAGAGTGACGCTCCGGGGGCCCTTCCTCAAGCTTCCGCGGCCATACGATCAGCCGGTTCATGCAACGCGCGTCCGGTCGACTGGTCCCCTGCTTGTCCGGTCGATCAGCCGGTGGCTTCCTCGGCGGCGGGGCGGGTCTGTCGGTGATCAGCGGCGTACGCGTCAAAGACGTTGCCCCGCGACCCGCCGTTGTACAGATGCCGCTGATCAAGCGTCTTGGCCAGATCATCCAAGGCGGCGGCCAGTACCCCGGCCGTCAGTCGTACTTCCGTTCTTCCGGCCGCCTGTCCCCGCTCTGCGAGGAGAACAGCGTGACGCACCATGACGGCCAGCGACGTACGATCCGCGCCATCGTGGAAGTAGTACGCCTCCGGGTACTGGGCGAAGTCGATGCGGACACGCACGACTTCGCCGGCCAGGCTGTCCAGTGTGGTCGCGCCTGCGGACGATTCCAGCAGCCGCATACCCGGGTCGGCGTGCCGGAGCAGGGCGAGCCGAACCGCCAGAGCTCTCCTGCGGGCCAGGGCCGGGTAGAGCTCCAGCACCCATGCCACGGTGGCCGACAGCAGGACGAACCCGATCAATGCCTCCAGCGGCGCTGCGATGCGGAGCCATCCGGCTTCCGGTGCGATGTCCCCCAGTCCCAAAGTGCCCACCATGACGAGCGACACGTACACAGCGTCCAGCAGATCGGCCCGCTCGGACGGCACAAGCCCTTGCGCGAACGCGAACGCTTCCGGCATGTGCGGCCAGTAGATCAACGCCCACCCCAGCACAACGGCAAGCGCCCACGTCCCGACGACGGCGACCATGCCGAGCGGTCCGACCAGTCCGGCCGTCCGATGCCAGAAGGGCAGCAGGTGCGACAGCCTCCACATCGCGGTCATGATCAGTTGGCTCAGCCCGCCCCGACGAGTCGGGTGCCAAATCGTATGGAAAAGATCACGAAGGGCCGCCAGCACGACGACAACACCGACCGCGGAGATCAACCAGTTCACGGGAAACACGCCCCTGTGAAGAGTGATGGCCGTACCCCGAGTCGGACCGGCGAAGTACTCGGCGCCGCGCCACCACCTCGCCTGCTCGACGAACACCGAGCCAGGGACGATCGCGACGGTGATGGATGCAGACACGGACCAGAAGGTCCCCCCTGGAGCCGGCCCCATCGCGACGGACCGACCGGCGGGTGCATGGCGGCATTCCGGTGCATCCGATGAGGTGGCTGCGGAGACTCGTACGCCGACGCCTGCGGCACATGCCGATCAGCCGCCATTAGGGGCCCGGCAGCCGAAGCGTCCGCACTTGTCGTCCGCCCTGTCGTGTGTGGATCGGCCATCAGTGGTTCTCCGATCCGCGCAGCGCGTGGCGCTGGACGATCCGGGAGATGTCCCGCGCGGTGATGATGCCCACCAGGTGCCGGCCGTCGGTGACGAGGATGGGCAGGCCGCTGCCCGGGCGGAGCATTTCGAGCACGCCTTCCAGGAGGGCGTCCGGCGCGCAGGTCGTGGCGTGCGCCAGCGGGGTCGCCACGTCGCGCACGCGCAGTGTCTGCCGCTGCGGGGCCGGGATCCGCGCGAGCTGAGGCAGATGCAGCAGGCCGCTGGGCCGCCCCTCGAAGTCGGTCAGGACGAACGTCGAGTGGTGGGTCCGCAGAGCCACGTCCTCGACGCAGCGTTCCACAGTGAACCAGTCAGGGCAGGTCTCCACAGGACTCGACATGGCATCGGCCGCTTTCACTCCACGCAGAGCCGGGACCAACCGTGCACGCCGGCGTTCGGCGCCGGCCACGATCACGACGAAGAAGCCGATGACGGCCAGCCACAGGCCGCCGAAGGCGCCGCGCAGGACAGCGATCCATCCAAGAGCGATCAACAGCATGCCGAGGACCTGTCCGCTGCGCGCGGCCGCTCGTTCGGCACGGTCCCGGTCCCCGGTACGCCACCACATCAGCGCCTGCACCACCCGACCGCCGTCGAGCGGGGCGGCCGGCAGCAGGTTGAACACGCCCAGGACCACATTCACCCACCCGAGCCACACCAGGACGGCCACGGGCACCTCCCAGCCGGACACCGCATCCAGCCCGATGCCCGCCCCGAGCGCCGCCGCACCGACAATGAAGCTGGTGAGCGGCCCGGTCACGGCTACCAAGAAGGCCGCGCCGGCCCCGCGCGGCCGGCCCATCTCGGTCATCCCGCCCAGCGCCCACAGGGTGATGCACCGGACCTCGATGCCCTTCCTGCGGGCCGTGATCGCGTGGGCGGCCTCATGTGCCAACAGGCTCCCCAGGAGCAACAGAGCTCCGACCAGGCCGGCCACGGTGTACGTGGCGTTCGACTGGTCCGGAACTGAGGCGGGAAGAGTCTGGCTGCCCAGGCTGTATCCGAAGAGCAGCACGAGCAGCGGCACGGTCCAGTGGATGCGCAGCGGCACCCCGAGAATGCGCCCCGTCCCTACCGAGCCGTTCATCACCGTCTCCTGGGGGCTGAAGCCGGCGGTCCTGTGCCCGAGCCAACAGGCTGGGGCCTCAACGGGACGGGACCAGCATGGTGTCCCCCCGCCGACAGTCTCACTCGCCAGGGGCGGGTGGCAGAGGGCGCAGCGTTCCTGGGCACGGCGGATCTCCTTCGCATGCGGATGGGGTATCGGAGTCGCCGCTTTGATCGGGGCGGTCCTCGTTCCGAGTGGCCGGAGCGGCGATGTGGTGCTGATAGATGTCGGGGATGTTGTCGGCGTTCTCGTCGAGGTTCTCTTCCTCATAGAGCCGCCGGTACTTGCTGTTCCGTGCTCTCAACAGCACGCACGCCAGCAGCGCGGAGGTCAGGGAGCCGAGGAGGACGGCGGCCTTGATGTGCTCGAGGTCTGCGGGCGTCGGGTAGGCGAGTTCACCGATCAGCAGCGAAACGGTGAACCCGATCCCGGCCAGCATCGCCACGGCGATCACGTCCGCCCAGGCGAGATCCGGGCTGAGGCGTGCCCGGGTGAAGCGGACGGCAAGGTAGCAGCCGCCGAAGATACCCAGCACCTTGCCGGCGGCCAGGCCCAGGGCCACGCCCAGCGGTTCCGGACCGCCGACCACATCTCCCAGCGTGTCGCCGGACACGCTGACGCCGGCCGCGAACAGCGCGAACAGCGGGACGGCCACCCCGGCGGAGACCGGCCGCACCAGGTGCGTGATGTGCTCAGCCGGACGCCGGCCTCGCTCACCGTCCTGCGCCACCCGCAGCAGCAGTCCCATGGCGACTCCCGCCACCGTGGCATGCACGCCACTGGCGTACGTCAGACCCCAGATCACCAGGGCGAGCGGCAGGTACCAGTACCAGCCGTGCACGCGCCGCCGGTCGTGCAGGTGGAAGAACAGCCCCAGCCCGAGGACAGCGCCGATGAGGGCGGCAAAGTTGATCGTCGAGGTGTAGAAGAGGGCGATGACGACGATGGCACCGAGATCGTCCACGACCGCGAGCGTCAGCAGGAAGGCACGCAGCGCCGAGGGCAGATGGGTGTCGATCACCGCGAGGACGCCCAGGGCGAAGGCGATGTCGGTGGCCATGGGGACCGCCCAGCCGTTCCACGTCCCTCCCATGGAGGTGGCGACGAGTCCGTAGACCAGAGCGGGTACGGCCATACCGCAGGCCGCTGCGACCACGGGCAGGACCGCTGTTCCCGGGTGGCGCAGTTCGCCGACCACAAGCTCACGTTTGAGTTCGGCACCGGCGACGAAGAAGAAGATCGCCAGCAGTCCATCGGCTGTCCAGTGGGCCACGGAGAGATCCAGGCCCAGTGCCTCGATGCCGAAGTGGAATTCGCGTATCGACTCGTATGCGCTGCTCAGCGGTGTGTTGGCCCATACCAGCGCTACGGCAGCCGCAGCGAGCAGCACCATGCCACCAACGGTCTCCGTGCGCAGAGCGTCCGTCACGAACGTGCGCTCGGGCAGCGGGAGACGGCCGAGGAAGGTGCGGTTCTTGCGGTTGCCTCCGGACACGCAGCTGACCTTTCGACGATTCGGCAGGGGGCGAGCCGGCCGGGCTGCTCACGCCTGGAGGAGTCGTTCCAGCAGGTGGGCGGCCGTGACGACGCCGAGGAGGCGGCCAGGGCCCCCGGCATCCCGTTGGACGATGGCGATGAGGGGACTCCGGGTACGGGCCATCAGTTCGGCCAGCTCCACGGCCGTGCGATCCGGAGCGGCAGTGGGAAGGAAGGGCCTTCCCGGCGGGAGACGGTCGGCGAGCGTGCGTCCCGCCAGCGCGCGACACAGGCGATCGGCATGCGGCTCGTCGATCACGGCGGCAAGTACCGGATCCTCCTGGATGTAGCCGGGAACCAGCGTCCTGACCACGTCGCAGGCAGGCAGCATCGCGAACGGCTGCCCGGCCCGGCCAACGACCAGAAGACCCGGCAGCCCCTGCTCGACGAGCAGTCTCACCGCTTCTACGGCATCGGTGTCCGTGCTGACCGAGACGTACGGCTGTGCGAGATCACGTGCACGCATTCGTCCTCCTTGGGAGTGTGGATGCTGACGGGCGTAGCGCGGGCAGGGTTGGCCTGGGGCCTGTCCGAGTCCGAGGGCCACGCCGCTGGGTATGGACAGCTACGGCCGGAGCGAGGCCCTTCGCCGGTGGTCCCTGGTTGTCGTCGGCCGGGGGCGGCTTGGCGAAGAGCGCCGTGAGGATCAGGCCCGCCAGCGCGACGAGGAGCAGTGCCACGACGACCTTCCGGCGCCAGTCAGGCCGTCCGCCGTTGTCGTTGTGGCCGTCGGCGTCATCCGGTTCGTGAGGGAACTGGTGGTTCAGCGCGTCCATCATCGAGACCAGCTCGGGATCGTCCCGGGCGAGAGACCGCTCGATCTCGGCAAGGATGCGCCGGTCGTCCATCGAGGGGTTCATACCGATCTCCTCTGTCCTTGAGGCTGAGGCCTCCCCTGCGGAGTGCGCGACCGCTCGGCGGGGTCTCGGCTATCCCGTGCGGGGGCCTCTCTGCGCGGCCTCGGGAGGCCGGAGCATGTCGACCAGGCGCAGCACCTCCATCGGCAGCGGGAAGATGAGGGTGGAGTTCCGCTCGTTGGAGACTTCGGCCATGGTCGACAGGATGCGCAGGTGCATGGCAGCGGGGTGGCCCTCGAGCCGTTCTGCGGCGTCCGCCAGGGTCTGAGCGGCCTCGAACTCGCCCTTGGCGTGGATGACCTTGGCCCGCCGGTCGCGCTCGGCCTCGGCCTGGCGAGCCATGGCGCGCCGCATGGCCTCGGGCAGCTCGACGTCCTTGACCTCGACGAGGGTGACCTTGACTCCCCACGGGTTGGTGACGTCGTCGATGATCCGCTGGAGGCGTTGGTTGATCTCGTCCCGGTTGATCAGCAGCTCGTCCAGGTCCACCTGGCCGAGGATGCTGCGCAGCGTCGTCTGGGCGATCTGCGAGGTTCCCTTGATGTGGTCCTCGATGGCCACCACGGAGCGGTTGGGGTCGACGACGTTGAAGTAGGTGACGGCGTTGACCCGTACGGTGACGTTGTCCTTGGTGATGACGTCCTGCGGTGGGATGTCCATCGTGATGGTGCGCAGCGAGACACGGACCATGCGATCGACCACGGGGATGATGACGAACAGGCCAGGCCCCTTGGCTCCGATGATCCGGCCGAGGCGGAAGATCACCCCGCGTTCGTACTCGGGAACGATCTTCACGGCGGCCATGAGCAGCAGGAGCAGGACGGCTGCGCCGATGATGATGCCGGTCAGTGCTGGGCTCATGGTTCGTCCTTCTGTTCGGTGCCTTGGCCCTGTGCGGGCTCGACATGTTCGACGATCAGTTCCAGGCCGTCGTGGTCCACCACGCGGACGTGCTGCCCTTCGGCAACCGCCGCATCGCGGCCGCGCACGATCCACCAGGCCCCTTCGAGCCACACCTGGCCCGTGCCACCTGCGGCGCGCCGTACGACCGCCTCATGGCCTACCAGCGCCTGGTGCCCGGTTGTCGCCGGTGCTCTGCGGGCACGCCAGGCCAGCCGGCCGGCGAGGATCGAGCCGCCTCCCACCACTAGGGCGGTCGGCCACAGCACGGCGGGATCCACGCCGAGCTCACCGCGGAAGAGCAGCACTCCCGCGAAGAGCAGGGACACCGTCCCCCCGGCGGCGAAGACCCCAACGCCCGGGGTGATCACTTCCGCGGCGAACAGGGCGGCGGCCAGGAGCAGGAGCAGCAGCCCGCCGACGTTGAAGGGCAGCACGCTCAGCGCGACGAACCCGAGAACGAGCAGGACGACACCGAGGACACCGGCGAAGCCCATGCCAGGGCCGGCCAGCTCGTAGATCACGGCCAGCGTGCCGATCGACAGGAACAAGTACGCCAGCTCCGGGCTGGCCAGGAGTTGGCGCAGCTCGCCGAAGAAGCCGAGTTCGTGCTCGACGACCTGTGCTCCCGCCGTGTTCAGAACGACCTCGCGCTCCGCGCCGTCAGGGCCGACCATGACACGGCGGCCGTCGAGCTCGGTGAGCAGCACATCGCGGGACGGCGCCACGAGATCGACAGCCTTGATCCGCAGGGCCTCCTGGTCGGACACCGATTTGCCGTCGCGGACCATGTCCCGGGCGAAATCCGTGCTGCGCTCTCGCTGCTCGGCGATCGAGACCGCGAAGGCGACCGCATCGTTGACGACCTTCTCGCTCGCCTCCTCGCCCTGCCCGGTCACCGGCGTGCCGGCCCCGATGTGGGTGCCCGGTGCCATGGCGGCGACGTGTGCGGACAGCGTGATGTAGGCGCCGGCCGACGCGGCACGCGCTCCCGAGGGGGTGACGTGGACGATGACCGGAACGTCGGAGGCGAGGACATCCTGGACGATCTCCCTGGTCGACTGAAGCAGCCCGCCCGGGGTGTCCATCTCGACCAAGAGCGCCACATGGCCCTCCCGCTCGGCGGTGCGCACCCCTTCCCCAAGGTGATCGGCGACGACCGGCGTGATGGTGCCGTCGATCCGCATCACGAGCACCGTTGGCGTCTGCGCCGCGCTCACCACGGGGGCTGCGAGAAGGCAGCCCAGCGCCACCAGGAGGATCCCGGCAATCCTCCGGAACAACGACAGGAAGGGGCTTCGGGGCACAGCGCAGTACCCCCTTGTTCGTGGGTCTTCGTCAGGCGCTTTACCCACGGATTACCCTCGCGGCTCAGCCGGACGCCTGCCGAGGGCGGCCAGCCAAGGACGTCTCACGGACCCCCGTTTTGCCGTTGTTCGGCAAAATGGGAGCATGCCGACGCGAAAACGCCACCAGGAACCGCGTGCGGCGACAGGTGCCATGGTGCCCGCACCGAATGCCGCACCCGCCGCCGAGAGCAAGCCTCCGCCCTCGGTGGCGGACATGAGCCGCCACTTGGAGCACCTCGCAGGGATTTCCCTCAGTAAACGGTGCCTGCCCCAGGAGGATCTCGCGGGTCTGCGGCAGTTCGCCGCCGCCGCGGCCGACCGCGGCACGGCCCTGCGGTTCCTGATCGCCGAATATCTCGACTCCGTCTGCCGCACCTGGACCGACCTGCCCGGCACCCGGCAGGCTACGGACCCTCAGGGCCTCAAAGAGGTCGCCTCCGCCGTGATCAGGGCAATCGGTGACGCGACGGTGGCTCTCACCGAAGGCTACGAAACCGCACACCGGGCAGCCATCCGAGGCGAAGAGGCGACGCGACGGGAATTCGTCGGCGACCTCCTCGAAGGCCGCACCGACCTCGGCCGACTCGCCGAGCGGGCCGAGCGATTCGGGCTGCGGCTGATCGGACCACACCAGGTGACCGTCGCCCGCGCCGAGAGCGCGTTCGAGGCAGGCGATGACACCACCCGCTACGTCGAGGAAGCGCTGACCGGCCGGTTCCGTACACGGGACGTACTCATCACCACCAAGGACGGCCTGCTCGTGTGCGTGTCACCCGGGGCGGTGTCGGAGGTTCCGGACGCCTTCGCCGCCAAGGTGGGCGACGCCGTCGACGAGCCGTACCAGATCGCCGTCAGCCGACCACGGCCCGGACCCAGCGGCATCGTCCGCTCCTACCAGGAAGCACGCAGCACCCTCGACCTCGCCGACCTGCTCGGCCTCACCACCCCGCTCGTGCACGCCTCAGACCTGCTGGTCTTCCAGGTCCTCGGCAGGGACCGCGCCGCCATCACCGACCTGGTGGCCACCGTCCTCGGCGACCTCGAAGGAGCACGCAGCGGGCCCAAGGCCCTCCTGGACACCCTGACCGCGTACTTCGCCAGCGGCTGCCTGAACACCGCCACGGCCCGCCGCCTCGGAGTGAGCGTGCGTACCGTCACCTACCGGCTCACCCGCATCCGCGAGCTCACCGGCCACGACCCCACCGATCCCGACCAGCGCTACATCCTGCAGACCGCCGCGCTCGGCGCCCGCCTCCTCAACTGGCCCTCGCGCCCCCTGCAGCCCGCCGAATGATCCGCTCCGCCCTCAGTGGGTACCGGGACAGACATGAGTGAGTCGTCGCCGGTGCCCCTGGAGGGGTATCTGCCGATCGAAGACCACGGCCTGATCGGCGACGGCCGTGGCTGTGCCCTGGTGGGCCGCGACGGCGCCATCAGCTTCATGTGTGTGCCCCGCTTCGACGCGCCTCCCCTGTTCTGTTCACTGCTCGACCGCCACCGTGGCGGTTCCTTCCTGCTGTCTCCGGACCGGCTGTGGGACAGCCGCCAGTATTACCTGCAGGACACCGGTGTCCTGGTGACGGAACTTCGGGCGGACACCGGCATCGTCGAGGTCACCGACGCCTTCCTCCTCGAACCAGGTGCCCGCCTCGAAGAGGACATGCCGGCCAGCCGAGGCGAACTCGTCCGGCACGCCAGAGTCACCCACGGCTTTGTCGATCTCACCGTGTCGGTGCGACCGCGCGGCGGCGCGCAGCCCGAGCGTCACGCCGGCGGATGGCAACTGACCTGCCCCGGGCAGCCTCTGAAGCTGCGCCTGACCGCCTCCCGGCCGCTGCCCGACCACCCGTGCACCCTGCCCCTGCGCGAAGGGGAAGACCTCTGGCTACGCCTGCGCTGGAGCCAACAGCAGGACCCCTGCGCAGGGCAAACATTCGCCGACCGCGTCACCGACACGATCGAGGCATGGCTCCGCTGGTCAGCACACGTGGTGGACGACACGCCCCGCCCGGAGATGGTGCGTCGCTCGGCCATCACGCTCAAGCTCCTCGACCACATCGAGAACGGCGCCATCGTCGCCGCTCCCACCTCCTCGCTGCCGGAACTCATCGGAGGCGACCGGAACTGGGACTACCGCTACGCATGGATCCGCGATGCCGCATACACCGTCTTCGCCCTGCGCCGCATCGGCCTTCCCGACGAAGCAGGAGGCTTCCTCCGCTGGGCCCTGAGCGCCGCCTGGCGGGACGGGCGACCACGCGTCCTGTACGACGTGGACGGCCGGCCACCGCCGGCGGAAGTGATCGACGAGGAGCTGGAGGGCTACCGCGCTTCCGCACCCGTGCGGTGGGGAAACGCCGCCGCCGAACAAGTGCAGCACGACGTCTACGGAGAGATCCTCGACTGCGCCTTCCAATGGGCAGCCACCGGCAGAACGCTGGACACCGACCTGTGGCACCGCCTGTCCGGCCTGGCCGATCAGGCCCGCACCGCCTGGAAGACACCGGACCACGGCATCTGGGAAGTACGCACTCACGGGCGCCCGTTCACGTACTCCACAGCGATGTGCCAGGTGGCCCTCGACCGCGCCGCCCGCCTTGCCACCCGCCTGAACCTCCCGGGCGACGCGACCACTTGGGCTGCTCAGGCCCGGCACCTCACCGAGCGGATCATCCGCGATGCCTGGGACGACCGTCTGAACTCCCTCACCGAACACGTCGGCGAGACAGGAGGACTGGACGCCTCGCTCCTCGCCTTGCCCCTCAGGCGCGTCCTTCCCGCTGACCACCCGCGCATGATCGCCACCACGAGGGCCATCGCCGAACGCCTCAGCGCGGGCAATGGCCTGCTGTTCCGCTACTTGCCGAAGGTCTCACCCGACGGACTCGACGAGCCGGAGGGCGCTTTCCTGCTGTGCAGCTTCTGGCTCGTGGACAACCTCGCGGGCCAGGGACGCGTCGACGAAGCCTCCGAACTGTTCGAGAAACTCTGCTCCTACGCCAGCCCGCTCGGCCTGTTCGCCGAACAGATCGACCCCGGCGACCACTCCTTCCTCGGCAACTTCCCCCAGGCACTCAGTCACGTCGGGCTCCTCTCCAGCGCCGTCGTCCTCGCCCGCGCCCAGCGCGGCGTGCGACCGGAACTCTCCACCCATGCGTGGTTTCAGTGAGCGCAGCAGCCCGGAGCAACAGCGACGAGAGCCCCGCGGCAACGCACGCGCCGTCCTCCGCCGTCACATACGGCCCCGTCCGTGCCCAAGGCAGACTGACAGCTACGCAGTGGAGGGCCAGTTCAACGCTCGTCGCGCCCAAGTCGTCTGACAGGACAGTCAGGGTCAGCGGTAGCGGAGCAGCAGCATGGCGGCGTCGTCCTGCAGAGGTCCGTTCACATGCTGCAGCAGCCCCTGTCGCAGGGTTTCCAGCGCCGTCTCCGGATCGTCCTCTTTGAGGAGGTGGACGCGCTCGGTGAGCGGGAAGAAGCGTCCTTCGTCGTCGCGTGCCTCGATGACCCCGTCGGTGTAGAGCAGCAGTTGGTCCCCTGGTCGGAAGTCCGCGGAGTACGGCTCCGGCTGGGACGGGCCGTGCACACCCAGGCCCAGCGGAAGCGCGTAAACGTCCGGCTCGGGAAGACTCGCGGAACCGTCGGCGTGGACCAGCAGCGGTGCGGGGTGGCCGTAGTTCAGGAACGTCACCCGCCGGTCTGTCATCTCGGCGAGAATGGCGGTGACGAACTTCTCCCCCTCCAGTTGCCGGTCGACGGACCGCTCCAGCCTGCGCCCCACCTGGGTGAGGTCCGCCTCGTCCAGCGCCGCTTCACGGAAGGCGCCCAGGACCACGGCCGCGGTCTCCACCGCTTCGAGCCCCTTCCCCTGTACGTCCCCCACGATCACGCGCACGCCCTGCGGGGCGGCGACCACTTCGTACAGGTCACCGCCGATACGCGCCTCGGCGACGGCGGACATGTAGCAGACGGCCGCGCGTAGTTCCCCGGCCAGGCGCGGCACCGGCTTGAGCAGCACCCGCTGGGCCGCCTCGGCGATCGACCGGACGCTGTCGAGCTCCGCCTCCCGCTCCCGGCGCATGAACACGGCCACGAGTCCCGCCACCGTGACGCCAACGACGGAGGCAAGGCTCATGTAGCCGCGGCGGGCCTCAAAGAGGTCGTTGTACAGGCCGAGGCCGACACAGAGCAGCAGCGCGACCACACCAACGCACGCGGTGCGTCGCCAACCGCCGACGAGCGGGGCGAAGGCCGGTCCCACCGACACCAGCGGCAGCAATCCCACCGAAGGGCCTACGGCGACATCCACCACCGCAACTGTGCCCATCATGGCGAAGGGCAGGACGGACAGGACCGTCAGCCGGTGGTTCTTCGCGGACACATCGCCCTCCGACACTTCGGCGGCCTGTCCGGTCCAAGGGAGCGCCACAGGCCGCCGGAACCTCCCCCATCACGCCCTCGTGCCCTCGCACAGAGCAAGATTCATCTTCCCAGACGTTGCGCGCCTGTCTCCATGATGAGGCGAATCGAACGCGCTGCCGCGTGTGCAACTTCCTCTGAAAGCCGCGGACCCAACGCGCGGGTACGTGGCCACGGCGGGGCCACGTCCGCTGGTCGCCCAGCAGAGACCTCGGCATCGGTAGATCAGGCCGCGAACAAGGAGCTACTCGCGGAACTGTTCCCGTTCGGCGGTCAGCCCAGCGCCCTGAGGATGCCGTACGCCCCGGGGACAGAGCACGGACCGGGAGCCGTCAGTCCTTGGGACACCATGAGTTCGACCTCAGTAGGCGGTTTCGGTGGGGCGGTCTTTCACGACGGCCAGGAGCTTGTCACGTTGTTCCTCGTTCGCGAGCGCGACCAGCCTGTCCTCGACATGCGGTGGCAGGTCCTTGATGCCGAGTTCGACGCCGGACTTGTACGAGTGGTCGATGAAGGTCAGCAATGCCTTGGCCCCGGACATGTCAATGTAGTCGACGTGCTTCAGGTCCAGCGACAGGTTTGACTCGTCGTCGCGGAGTGCTGTGAAGACGCGGTCGACGGACAGGAACGACAGTGGTCCCTCGATGCGGTAGGTGCCGACGCCGTCGTGCGCGATTGAGGCTTTGCGTCGGCGCGACTTCGTGGCGTGCACGATGAGCGCCAGGACGACGCCGACGGCGACCGCCATGGTCAGGTCGACGACAACGGTGATGATCATCGTCGCGAACATGACGACGACGTCGCCCCTCGGGGAGACGTGCGCTTTGCGCAGGCTCTCCCAGTCGAACATGCCGACCGCGGTCAGGATCAGGATCCCCGACAGCACCGCGAGGGGGATGTACTGCACGACGGCCCCGAGCCCGGCCACGAGGGCGAGGAGGATGACGCTGTGCGTGGCCGCCGACAGCGCGGTGCGGCCGCCGCTTCTGACGTTGACCACGGACCGGACGGTCGCTCCGGCGCTGGCCAGGCCGCCGAACAGTCCGCTGGCGGCGTTGCCGAGTCCCTGGCCGATCAGTTCCTTGTTGCTGCGGTGCCGTTGGCCGGTGATGTTGTCCATGACGACCGACGTCAGCAGCGAGTCGATGGAGCCCAGCAGGGCGATGCTGAGCGCGGGCAGGACCAGGGTGAGCAGCAGCGACCCGCTGAGCTCGGGGACGGTGATCGAGGGGATCGACTCCGGGATCTGGCCTATGTAGTCGATCGCCGTGTTCAGCGGGACCGGCCCGAGGCGCACGTCCCGCAGGAGCGAGTCCGTGAGCTGCAGGGCCGGGGTGACGAGGAGGAGCGCGATCAGACTCGCCGGGACCGACTTGATCACTCGTGTGGATACGAGCATGAGCACGATCGTGCCCGCCACCACCAGGAAACTGCTCTGCACCTGGTCCAGTTCGCCCAGGATGATGATCAGTGCGATCCCGCCCATGAAACCCGACACCACGGGGTGGGGAATGTAGCGGATCAACGATCCGAGCCTGCACAGCCCGAACAGGATCTGGAACGCGCCGGCCATGATGAACGCAAGGAACGCGCCCTCGAGCCCGTGCTCGGCGATCACCCCGGTGGCGACGACGGTGATGGGACCGGTCGGGCCGGTCACCTGGCCAGGAGTACCACCGAACACCGCCGCGAAGAATCCGGCGAAGATCGCGCCGTACAGCCCGACGAGCGCGCCCTCGGAGGTGCCCGTCGCCGTGATGCCGAAGGCGATCGCCAACGGCAACGCCACGATCGCCACGGTCAAGCCGGAAAGAATCTCTTTTGCGACGCGCTGGAACATCGGCCCCCACTCCGGTCGACGGCATGCTGACGTCGGCCCATGGCGGACCGAACCGCCGACCAGACTTCCCGGCACTCCATGCGTAAAGATGCCGTATGGAACACGTCAAAGCAAGACCAAAGATCGCCATCTGAGGCTGCCCAACGCGCCACCGGCCACCGGCCGTGTCGCAGTCCACCGGCGGCCGCAGCTTGATCCCGGGCACTGACGAAACGAGCATGCCAAGCTCACCGAACACCTCGGCTGCCTGCTCGTAGCTTCCGCTCATCAGCACAGCAGAGCCGGCGAAACGTCAGAAGGGCAGCGGCTGCTCTGGGCGTGGGTTGCGGCCTCGGCGAACGTCACCCGCGCAGACTCTCCGTCGCCAAGTACAGGATGACGGCCAAGGGTACGGCCCAGCGCACGAACGCCGATCCGCCCGCCGGGTGCGGAGCCTGAGCAGCGGGGCGCAGGTGACTGTGGCGGGCCATCGCGGTGAGCGTGTCGGCCGCAAGTCCCCCGGTGCCGGGCCGACGCAAGAGCCGGGCCAGCCACGGCGGCATGAACAAGCCCGCCATAGGAGCCCGCTGCGGGCCGATGAACTCCAGCAGCCCGTCGCGCCGGATCTCCACACGGCCGATCACCGACCAGGCGATGAAGCGGGTCGACCACATGCGGCGGAGGTACACCCCGGAGCGGTCAGCGGTGATGCGCCACATACTGAACTGGCAAGTGATCCACGCGGCGACGAGCGAGGTCCAGACCGCGAAGAACAGGGCACCCGGCTCGGGATGCGTCAGGCTCGCTCCGTCAGGCCGGTCAGTCAGCGCGACGAACGACAGGCACCACACCAGGCCGGCCAGCCTCCCCTGCCAGCCTGCCCGCCACACCAGCGGTTCCGCAGGGTCCCTCATCTTCGCAGCGAGTTCCTCGATCCTCTCACGCTGCTCCCGCCGCGCGTGCTTGCGCCGCTCCCCACGACCCATCGTCGCCCCCCTGCCCCTCGGATCTCAGTTATCTGTGGTGTTGACGCAGGTGCGGTTCAGCCGCCCCCGCCTGCTTCCCGGTCCGACCGACGCGCGAGTACGGTCAGCGGCGCGGTGAGCGCCCGGGCCGTTCGGACAGCTCCCCACAAAGGACGGCCTCGGGAACAGCGGCCGCCGCACAGTGATGGCGTCGGTAGTCACCCGCTCCGCGTGGTCGCAGAGCCGGTCAACAAGCAGCAACGCCACGGCCGTACCGACCGCTCCCCGGCAGCAGGTGCCCAGATGGGTTCGCAGCCGGGAACGCAGACGACTCGCGCACTATCACCGCGGGGATCGCGACGGGCACCGTCGGTTCCTCCAGCAACTGCACAGCCGCGAACGACAGGCGCAGCCAGACGACGCCAACAGCCCGCCGTAACCGGGACGTACCGGCCAGGACGCGCTCACCGCGACCGGTCGACCAGTCGGCCCACTCCGGCCGCAGCCAGGCAGAAGATGCCGAGCAGGAGAACGGGCACTCCGGGTCCGGGCAGCACCCACATCGCGGTGCCGCAGAGAGTGAGCAGCACACCGGCGACCGCAAACGACCATACGAATGTGCGACCGGTGAAGGATGGGGGCATCAGGCGACTCCAGGAAACGGGGGAACTCGATGCCGACCAGGCTTCCCGGCTCACCTGCGCGGATTGTAGCCGGTCGGACAAGAGCGCGATCCGGCAGCGTCAGGGCACGCCGGGAGGCACGAGCCCTCATCCCGTCCTCGTCCGGCCGCGACCGCGCAAGGAGGGGCCTACAGCGTCTTCGACGAGTCGCAACCCGCCTAAAGATCATCAGCGTTCGGATCCTGCTGGGATTCCTGCGGCCCCGACCGGGCGGGACGCCGTGAAGAAGCTCCTCGGCCACATGCGGGATCCTGCGGCGGATGCGCTGAGGCGGGTCGTCGCAGTGGCCGTCTGCGCAGCAGACACGCACGAGAACGCCGCCGGTACTGTCTGCTCGACCAAGTCGCCGAGCATGCTGCCCCCGTCCGCAAGGCACTGGCCGACCGGGGCTTCAAGACGGCCGTGGTCGACCACGGCGCCACACTGGGCATCGACGAGGTGGGCTTCGTACCGAGCGAGCCGAAGCCGTGGGCGGTAGAGCGGACAGGCGGGATCCTGATACTGATCCGGCGGCTCGCAACCATCGCCTCGTCTGGGCCACGGTTGCCAGAACCCGGCAGGTTTCGCGTCCGCGGACTGCCATTGTGTGCTCTGCCGCCAGCCAGTGGGCCAGGCGATGCTGGGCGGGCCGCCGAGGGCGCGGACAACCAGGCGACAGGGCGGGAGGGAGAGCTTCTCAACATCGCCTCGTCGTTCGTTGCCGGGATCGGGAAGGCTCGGCCCGCGTTCCTCGCCAGACGCCGCTGTATTGGCTGAGAAACGGCTGGTGAAATATGCAGGGTGTGGTTGCCGTCCCGGACAGCAACCAGCCGCCGCCGTATGACGCGCTGGAAGGAGGAAGCCGGTCATGAGACGTCGGCGACGCCACAGCCGACACGGCCGACCCTTCCTGTGGCGCCGGGCGAGCTCGGCCAGGGACTGCGGCAGATCGTCCATGTGGCTGCGCTGCGAGGGCCTGGTCGTCGCGTTCGTCGGTACGCCGCTTGTCGTCGGCGCCGGCCTCTACGGCGCGCTCGCCGGGCCGGGCGCGCCGAGTATCAGTGCGGCCGGGGTCGTGTGCACCTTGGCTCTCAGTCTGTATCTGCTCATCGTGCGGGCGGGGCGTGTGCTGGTGGGCTTCATCGCCCTGACGGGTATGGCGCTGGCCGTGCTGGTCCCCCGGGTCACGGCGGAGATCGCACTGAGCGAGCGCGGCCACCGCAAGGACGTGATCGTCACCGCAGTCCAGGCCGAGCAGGCTCCGTCCGGCCGCAGTGCCGGTGTCCTCTGCTCCTACGCCTGGGAGGACGGGGCTCCCGTGCTGGTCCCGATACGCCGGGGTTGCCGTACCACGACCTCGGCAGGAGAGCACATCAGTGTGCTGTTCGATCCCAGGGGCGTGATCACGCCCCGCGCCGCCGGCCCCTTCCGGCTCGGCCGATTCGCAGTCACCGCGGCACTTGCGCTGATGCTGCCGGTGTTGTGTGTCGCCGCCGTCCAGCGCTCGTACCGCTCGCCCGCGCCTCACCGAACACCTCAAGACCTCGTACAGCGAAAGCCAGGCAGCCGGGTTCGCGGCCGCGGTCGCCGCGGCCCGCGCGCCTCGAAGTCGTGACTATCGGCGCAGTGCCTGTGCTTCATGGATGGCAAGGGCCGATGTCTCCCGATGCACGCCGGCCGAACGCCTGTAGATTCTGAAACCCGACAGCTCGCGGCCCTTGGAGTCACTGGGGAAGGTCCCGGGACGACTGATGCCCCTCCTCCTCTCGTGTCGGCCACGACCACATGGTCGAGAGGCAGCGATTTCGCGCAGCGCGGCCGACGTCGTTCCCTGGTGCCGTACCGGGTGGTTCCAGCCAAGGGCGCGGGTTCGGCTCTCGTGTTCATCTCGGGACTCGGGCGTCCTTGCCTGCGGCCAGGATGAACAAGAGGCCCGCGAGGGCGGAGCAGCCGATACCGACAGCGATGCCGGCCATAACCGTGTTGTACGAGGCATCCGCGAGCCGGGGTACGCCGTTGGCCGGCGTGCCCGCGTACAGGCACAGCAATCCGAAGGCGCGCAGTCGCAGGCCGCCGGTGCGGTTGCGCATCCACGGCGGAACCCATCCACGCAGGATCGCTGTCGACAGCGGCAGCAGAAGCACACTGGCGATCCCCAAAGCGATCCAGTGATACAGCGGGTTGCCATGCACGAGCCCGCCCCCGTCTTTCGTCCGGCTTTCATCCGGTCGCACGGCGCTGGTCCCCGCGCGACGCCATCGGCGACAGGGCTGCACGGCAGCGGCCACCATGCCGGATCCCAGCAGTCCTGAACGCCTCCTACCTGCCTGGTGACGGCGGGGAGCCCCGCCGTGGCGCGCTGGTCAGCGGCAGGTCACCGCAACCACCGGTCTGCGGGCGACAAGTGGTGGCCGCCCGCTCGTTCCCGAGCCGGCAGCGGCTCGGCGCAGCGCCCTGCGGGAGGTCCGGACTGGTGAGGCCGAGGGACACCCCGTGGGCGTCGCGCACCAGCAGGACGCGTTCCGACACCGCTGCGGGAGAAGTAGGTCAGCCGCCGCACCCGCTCGATCCGGGACGGATCCACGGGAAAACCGTCACGTCCTGCTCCCTTTCCGCACTTCCTCAGCGCGAAGTCTGCCCTCCCGCACGATCCGCCGTCACTGCCGGAATCCGGAAGTCTCCGCCCGTCCGGACTGCGCGGGTACCGCTACCCGCCACCGGACGGCTCACCTGGTCCGTCAGGGACCGGGCCCGGCACGACGGGCCCCCTTCCTGTTCGGCGGCAAGGACACCGAGAAGGGCGGCGAAGAGAAAACACGACGAGCCCGCCGAGCCGGGCCGGAAGGCCGGTCGGAGCCGCAGCCGTTCTGCAGGCTCGGCTACATGACCGGACAGTTCCCCCAGACCGCGGCCAGGGCCTCGGGAATCTGTGGGACATCGCCGCAGCCCCGCGGCCCTCGGGGGAAACCGTCACTGGCGACGTAGCTCCAGTTACCTGCGGACGTACTGCGGAAGTACTTCCTGGCGCTGCCCTCGTCCTGCATGCTCACGAGTTCCTCGTGCGAGGCACCGGAGGTGGACTCGAATTGGGTGGCGGCGTAGCGGACGCCGCCGCACTGGCCGTAGAAGAACTGCCCCGGCACCGGCTGGATATGGGTGAAGCGAGGAAAGCTGCGCTGGTATGCCACCGTCACAGCGGCCTTCACCGCGTCGGTGGCGGTCAGGTTGTGACAGCCGGAACGGTCTGCGGAGGCAGCGGTTCCGGCGGGAGTGGGGGACGTCGTCGCCCTAGCCGGGGCGGCAGAGGTGCGCGATGGCGTGGGCGTGGTGCCGGAAGATGCCGAGGGCGTGGTGTCGGCAGGGACGTGCGAAGGGGTGGCCGTCGGCACTTGATCCCCGAGACGTCACGCCCGGCTGGATGTCCGAGTTCCGTAATGTGCCCAGTTCCTTAGGTGTTGGCGTCTCTGCCCGGCGCCTGTCGCGCGGTTCTTGGAGGCATGAGAACCAGCCTTCCGCGTCCGCCGGTGCGGGTGTTCACCGGTACCCATGGGGTCAGGGTGGTCGGCGACCCGCATCTGCGGATCGCCGACGCCCCGCTTCCGCCGGCCGAGGTCTTCGGCGTCGTACGGGACACACTCGCCGTCCAGGACGCCGCCGCCCAGTCGGGAAGCCGCGCCGCCCGCCTGCCCGCTTCGGCGACGGCACCAGGAAGCAGGTGCTGGACCTGCTCCTGGGTCTCGACGACCGGAACGCCGAGGACGCGAAACTGCTCAAGCTCTTCGGCGCCAAGTCCTTCGTAGGCACGAAGAATTCCGCCTACGACCGGATCGAGGACGTGGCCCGCGACCTGGGGCCGCTGCGGTGAGTGAGGCTCCGCCGGTGATCCGGCTGCGCGGCGCGGGGTGCCGGTTCGGTGCGCACGAGGCCCTGGGTGAGCTGGACCTCACGGTCCATGCCGGGGAGCGGGTGGCGGTGCTCGGCACCAGCGGCGCCGGCAAGAGCACGCTCCTGGCTCTGGTCAACGGGTCGTTGGAGCCGACCACGGGCAGTGTGGAGGCCTTCGGTGAGAACTCCGCCCACCTGACGGCCCCACGGCGGCGGCTGGTGCAGCGGCGCATCGGCTCGGTGAGCCAGGACCTCGCCCTGATCGAGCAGGTCCGGGTGGTGCACAACGTCAACGCGGGCCGGCTCGGCCGGTGGAGCACCACCCGCGCGCTGGCCTCGCTGATCTGGCCCCACTCGCTCGACGTGGTCCGCGACGCGCTCGAACGGGTCGACCTGGGCTGGGGCGAGCCCGTATCCAGTCTCGATCCGGTGCGCGCCGCGCGGGTTCTCGGCCTGCTCGGCGCCTCACCGACCGGGAGAACGCTCGTGGTGAGTCTGCACCAGCCGGCATTGGCCCGCGAGCACTGCACCCGCGTGGTGGGCCTGCGCCAGGGCCGGATCGTCCTCGACCTCCCGGCCGGCGACGCGACCGACGAAGCCCTGTCATACGACCTCTACGAGCTCGTATGACACTCCAACTCGACGCCCCGCCATCCCCGCCGTCCCCGCCGGCCGTGTCCGCGCCGGGACGAAAGCCCGTGAGCGGGCGGCGGATTCTGCTCCGCAGGCTCACAGCACTGGTGACGGTGACCGGGCTGCTGGCCTGGGCGTTTGCTCGCGCCGTCCCGTCGGGCGGCGAGCTGGTCAACCGAGGCGGTCTGGCCCTGCTCGACGACCTCGCGGCGACCGCGCTGCACCCCGCCCTGGACCCGGGCTTCCTCGCCGTGGTCCTGGAAGCGACGGCGACGACGCTGGCCCTGGCGCTGCTCGGGACGGCCGGGGCACTGGTGATCGGCCTGGTCGGCGGGCTGGTCCTCAGCGACGCGGCGTGGAGCGGCGCGCTGCCGTGGCCCCTAGGTGCGGGGCGGCTTGTGCTGCGTGGCGCGCTGGTGGCCGTCCGCTCGGTGCACGAGCTGGTGTGGGCGCTGCTCTTCGTCAGCGTGCTCGGCCTCGACCCGCTCGTCGCCGCCCTGGCACTCGCCCTGCCCTTCGGCGCGCAGAGCGCCCAGGTCTTCGGGGAGACCTTCGACAGCGTGCCCGACGCGCCGCTGCGTGCGCTGCGCGCCGCCGGCGCCAAGCGTTGCTCCGCTCTGGCCTACGCCCTTCTTCCCGGCACGGCACCGCTGCTGCTGTCCTACTCCTTCCACCGGTTCGAGTGCGCCCTGCGGTCCGCGGTCGTGCTCGGCGTCGCCGGCGTCGGAGGGCTGGGATTCGAGCTCACGGTGAGCCTGCAGTCGCGTAACTGGGGGGAGGTCTGGACGCTGGTCGCGGCACTGCTGGCCCTCGCGGGGGCGGTCGAGCTGTGGAGCAACCGCGTCCGCTCCGACGTCGCGGTGGTGACCTGCGCCGACTGGTCGGTCGGACATGAACGCTCACGCGACGACGGCCGGTCACCGCGTGGCCTGTCCCGCCCGACCCGCTGGTCTCTGATCCTGGCTGTACCGGCGATCGCGGTCGCCTGGTGGTGGGCCGGCCTCTCACTCGCCGGACTCGCCTCGACCCGCACCCAGGACCTCACCGGCCGACTGCTCGGCGACCTGTGGCCTCCCGCACTCCCCGAAGGCGGTCTGCGGGTACTGACCGGCGCCGCCCTCGACACCGTGACCATGGCCGTCCTCGCCATGGCCGTGGCGGTCGTGATCACCCTGCTCGTGGGCCCCTGGGCCGGCCGCCCGCGCGCCGACCGGCGCGGCCCGGCATCCTGGGGCCGACGCCGTGTCCGTGTCCGACCTCACCGACAGCCGCGCGGCAACCGACACCCTGCTAAGGACGCCGAGAGACGGCCGCTGGAGACCGTATGTCGTGGCGCGTTTCCTGGGTCTGGCCGCTGATAGGTCGGTGCGGCAGGCGGCCCGCCGCCCCCGGGCGCTGACCCAGCTCACCGTCCTGCACGGCCTGTTGTTCGTCCTCGCCCGCGATCGCGAACCGGGACGGGGCTGGGTGGCGGCCAACTGGCTGCTCGCGCAGCCCTGCATCTGGGCCTGTTGGAGCGCCGCGACCGGCTCGCACCGGCCGATGCGCTCACCCTGATCCGTGGCAGTCTCCCCGCCACGGCCCTGGGGTCCTGCCGCTGGTCGGGGGTGGCGGCGGTCGGCCTGGACCTGGCCGACGGCCGCCTGGCCCGCCGCCAGGAGACCGTGTCCCCGTTCGGCGACTACGCCGACTCCCTCGCCGATGCCGCGTTCGGGACCTGGCTGGTGCTGCGGCACGGGCCGAGCCGCACGCTGCGGGTTACCGCGATCGCCGCGTGGGCGGTACCGGTCGTCACGGTCACCGCCGTCGCCATCTGTCGCGGCACCATGCCCGAACCCGGCCCAGTGCACGGACGCCCACATCTGCCGCATCCTGGTCGGGACGAACAGTGAGCGCCATTACTGAGCCGCGCCTCCGCCCGGGCATAGCGTTCCGTACATGAGGAACCTCCACCGCGCATGACGAGGAGCACGGTAATGCTGCGCGCAGTATGGAACGGCACCGTGATCGCGGAAGCCCCCCGCACCGTGATCGTCGAGGGCAACCACTACTTCCCGCCCGGAACACTGCATCGCGAGTACTTCACCGAGACCCGCGGCCGGTCGCTGTGTCTCTGGAAGGGGCTCGCCCGCTACTACACCGTCACCGTCGACGGGCGGACCAACCGGAACGCGGCCTGGTACTACCCGCACCCGAGCCCGCTCGCCCGCAGGATCAAGAACCACGTCGCCTTCTGGCAGGGCGTGACGGTCGAGGGCGAGCCGGGGGGCACGTCGTGAGCGGCCGCCGGAGGGTCCGGACGGCAGCATGGACGGCGACCGCGGCGGCCATGGCCGTCGGCGGATACGCCGGGCTGGTCAGCGGGGCACTTCCGGTCGACCTGGGCGTGGGCCGACGGGTCAGACCGCTCGGGCCGCAGACCCTGGACATCGCGGCGCCCCGGGACGTGGTCTTCGACGTGATCGCCCAGCCGTACCTGGGGCGCGCCACCCGGGCCATGCGGGAGAAGGTGCGCGTTCTGGAGCGCGGCAGTGACATGGCACTGGCCGCTCACTTCACGCCGCTCGGCGGACGGTGGAAGGCCGTCACGGTAGAGACCGTACGGTTCAGCCGCCCCGAGCGCGTCGACTTCCGCCTCGTGCGCGGTCCGGTCCCCTACGTCGTGGAGTCGTTCACCCTGACCGAACTGCCCACCGGCACCCGCCTGTTGTACGAAGGGGAGCTGGGCACCGACCTGTGGCGGGCCGGAGCCTGGTGGGGTGAGAAGGTCGCCGCCCGCTGGGAGGCGACCGTCGCCGGATCGCTCGCCGCGGTCAAGGAGGAGGCGGAGCGCAGGGCCCGGCGATGACTGGCGAGAGCCGTCAGGGTGCCGCCGGGCCACCGAGCGAGGCGAGGGCGGCGGTCACCGTTCTGCCCAGGTCGTGTGCGTCCGCTCCGGCGCGGGAGCGGAGGTTGACGCCGTACGCGAGCAGCGCCAGTAGGTCGGCGCAGGCGCCGGGGTCGCAGCCGGGGGCGAGCTGTCCCTGGGCATGGGCGGTGACGAGCGCCGCGTGCATCGCGTCCCGTAGCTCCTGGTGATGCCGGTCCAGGACAGCGCGCACCTCGGGATCACCGTTCTCGGCCCCGGCATGCGCGTTGGCGACCATGCAGCCCCAGCGGGCGTACTCGCCCGAGCAGCGCGCCTCGATCAGGCCGGCGAAGAACTCGGAGATGGCCGGCAGTCCCCGCTCGTCCTCGGCGAGGCGCCGGAACGCCGGCTCGGACCGCTGTTCCACGTAGCGGCGCAGTGCGGCACGGTAGAGCTCCTGCTTGCCGCCGAACGTGGCGTACAGGCTGGAACGGTTGAGCCCGGTCGCGGTGACGACGTCCTGGATACCGGTTGAAGCCACGCCCTGCCGCCAGAACAGGCGGACCATCGTCTCCAGGGCCGTGTCCGGGTCGAAGTGCTTGATGTCCGGCATGCTTCCTACCCCGCCATCTCGAAACGATAGTTCCAGGATACCTCCGCCACTGCTATCCTGGAACGGTCATTCCGAGTTGAGTCGTGCCCCAGTGACCCAGGAGGACCATCCCCATGACCCTCAACGCCGAACTGCGCGCCTTCTACGAAGCCCGCCAGCAGCAGATCCCCGCCGAGATCCGGGAGATCATGCGCCGGGCGGGCCAGGCACTGGCCGACTCCGGCCAGGCCGACCGCACCCTGACCGCCGGCGCGCGGGCCCCCCGCTTCACCCTCCCCTCGGCGACCGGGCAGGCCGTGTCCCTGGACGACCTGCTCGCCGACGGCCCGATCGTGCTGACCTTCTACCGCGGTGCCTGGTGCCCGTACTGCAACATCGCCCTGCACGCCCTCCAGCAGCACCACGACGCCATCACCGCACGCGGCGCCCAACTGGTGGCCGTCTCCCCGCAGATCCCCGACGAATCCCTCTCTCTCACCGAGAAGCACCAGCTCGCCTTCGACGTCCTCAGCGACATCGGCTCCGACACCGCCAAGCAGTACGGCCTCGCCTTCGACCTCCCCGACGACCTCGCCGCCGTCTACGACAAACTCGGCTTCGACCTCCAGCGCGTCAACGCCGGCCACCCGCGCACCCTCCCACTGCCCGCCACCTACGTCATCGACCGCGCCGGCACCATCCGCTGGGCCTTCGCCGACACCGACTACACCCGCCGCGCTGAACCGGCCGACATCCTCGCCACCCTCGACTCCCTGGACTGACCCACCAGGGCGTCGGTCAACAGCACGAGCGTGAGCGGATAGAACACCGGCCGCATCGGAATCGACGCCGGCAGCAGCACGGCGGCGGTGCCGAGCACGAGCCGGACGGCCGGTGCGCAGCAGACGAGGCCGGGCAGGAACACCGGGAACACCCCGAGCAGGCGTGTGTATCCCCTCCGGCGACGCGTCGCCCGGCAGGCCGCCGCATGCCGGGTCGCGAGCCCGGCGACCGCGACGTTGCAGCCGCCCCGGGCGCGACGATTCCTCCGAGCAGCAAGTTGAGCAGGCTGACGAACACCGCCAGGTGCGCCGAGGATGCGCCGCGACCACCGGCTCGAACAGGTGCGGCGCCCGGACCTGCAACACGCGCTCCCGGGCCGTCTGGAACACCGGGCCGCCGGTGAACCGGCCCGGAGGCCGAGACCGCGAGGTCACCGATGGAGAAGAGATACGCCACCAGCACGACGAGCGGCGATCAGTCCCGTCCTCGGTGGCGCGCGGCGGTTGCCTGTTCGGTGAGCGCGCTTACAGTTCCCGGCCCCGTTCCGGCCGTAGCGTTCAGGCATGGTGCTGCGGATCGTACTGGGCGCGCTGTTCGTCGCGATGGCGGCCGGGCAGCTTGTCTCGTTCCGGTGGATGCCCGGCATTCTGGCCGCGTACGGGCTGGCCTCCGGGGCGGGCGCGACCGCACTGGCCGTGGCAGTGATCGCAGGCGAACTGCTGTGCGGGGTGTGGTTCCTGGCCCGCCCTCGATCCCGCGCGAGGGCGCCGGTATGGGTGTTCACCGGCGTCGCCCTGGCGTGGGCGCTGCTGGCGGCACAGGCGTACGCGCGCGGGCTCACCGTGGCCAACTGCGGCTGCTTCGGCCGCTACCTGCCCCAGCGGCTGAGCTGGTTCGTGCTCGTCCAGGACGCCCTCTTGCTGCTCTACGCCGGTCTGCTGCTGCGCGGCAGCGCGGCCACGCCTCCCGGCACGGGTGGAGCCCGCAAGCGGGGCGGGCTGCGTAACGAGGAGGCGGACGCGTGATGACGTGTGATGACCGGACGGCGTGAACGTCCCGGTGTGCGCGGGACACTCGGGCCACTGGGCGCCGAGCTGGTGATGGTGCTGCGCCGGCCCGTCGTTCGTTGCCGGCGGAGCACTCGGCGCGGTCGGCGGAGCACCACGCAACCCATGGCTGATCGCCGTCCGCCTACGCCCTGCACTGCCGCGCCCGTCACCGACGCGGCGCCGGCCCCGAGGACTGCTGCTCGTCCGCACCGCTCCCCTCCAGCGCCGGCGAGCACAAGAGCGCGGGCTCGGGGAGCGCCCCACGGCGCAGGGGCGTCCAAGCCGAACAGCCGATCCCGTCACGACGGAGTGAGGAGTACCGATGCCCCAGGCATCCGCGCCACGGCGCAAGGCGGACCGCGACGAGGTGTTCGTGGAGTTCACCAAGTCGATCTGCCCCCTGTGCAAGACGCCCGTCGACGCCCAGGTCAACATCCGTGACAACAAGGTGTATCTGCGTAAACGCTGCCGCGAGCACGGCGAATTCGAGGCCCTCGTCTACGGGGACGCCGAGGAGTACCTGTCCTCGGCCCGCTTCAACAAGCCCGGCACCATCCCGCTGGTCTTCCAGACCGAGGTGAAGGACGGCTGCCCCAGCGACTGCGGGCTGTGCCCCGAGCACAAGCAACACGCCTGCCTGGGCATCATCGAGGTCAACACCGGCTGCAACCTGGACTGCCCGATCTGCTTCGCCGACTCCGGCCACCACAGCGACGGTTACTCGATCACCCACGAGCAGTGCGAGCGGATGCTCGACGCGTTCGTGGAGTCCGAGGGCGAGGCGGAGGTGGTGATGTTCTCCGGCGGTGAGCCCACCATCCACAAACACATCCTCGAGTTCATCGACCTCGCCCAGACCCGCCCGATCAAGAACGTCCACCTCAACACCAACGGCATCCGCCTCGCCACCGACAAGAACTTCGTCGCCGAGCTCGGCAAACGCAACCAGGTCCCCGGCAAGTCCGTGAACATCTACCTCCAGTTCGACGGCCTCGACGAGCGCACCCACCTGGAGATCCGCAGGCGGGACCTGCGCACGTTCAAGCAGCGGGCGCTGGACAACTGCGCCGAGGCCGGGCTGACCGTCACCCTCGTAGCGGCCGTCGAACGCGGCCTGAACGAGCACGAGATCGGCGCGATCATCGAGTACGGCATCGACCATCCGGCCGTCCGGTCTGTGGCCTTCCAGCCGGTCACCCACTCCGGACGGCATGTCGAATTCGACCCGCTGAACCGGCTCACCAACCCCGACGTCATCAAGCTCATCAACGCCCAGCGCCCGCAGTGGTTCCAGAAGGGCGACTTCTTCCCCGTGCCCTGCTGCTTTCCCACCTGCCGCTCCATCACCTACCTCCTCGTGGACGGCGAACCCGGCAACCGCACCGTCGTGCCCATCCCGCGCCTGCTGAACGTGGAGGACCACCTCGACTACGTCACCAACCGGGTCATGCCCGACGCCGGCATCCGCGAGGCCCTGGAGAAACTCTGGTCAGCTTCCGCGTTCATGGGCACCGCCACCACCGAGGAGCAGCTCCGCGCCACCGCGGAGGCCCTGGACTGCGCGGACGCCTGCGGCATCGACCTGCCCCAGGCGGTGAAGGAACTCAACGACAAGGCTTTCATGATCGTGGTGCAGGACTTCCAGGACCCCTACACCCTCAACGTCAAGCAGCTGATGAAGTGCTGCGTCGAGGAGATCACCCCGGACGGGCGGCTGATCCCGTTCTGCGCCTACAACTCGGTCGGCTACCGGGAGCAGGTCCGGGCCCAGATGTCGGGGGTACCGGTCGCGGATGTGGTGCCGAACGCGCTGCCGCTGGCGGACCGGCTCACCCCGACACCGTACGGCTCGAAAACCGTCCGTACCGAGGCGGAGGGAGAGCGGTCATGAACAGCGACGAGGTCAAAGCATGCTGTGCGGACGCCTACGCGAAGGATGTCGTCGCCCTGCTGCTCGGCGGCTCCTACCACCCCGGCGGCACCGCCCTGACCCGACGCCTCGCCGACCGCCTTCAGCTGACCGCAGGCGGCCGGGTCCTGGATGTGGCCTCGGGTCGGGGCACCACGGCACTCCTGCTCGCCGACGCCTACGGGGTACGAGTGGACGGTGTGGACTACTCGGCCGCCAATACAGCGCTCGCCCAAGGCGCGGCCCAGGCGGCGGGGTTGGTGGAGCGGACCGTGTTCACCACGGGCGACGCGGAACACCTGCCCTACCCGGACGAGGTGTTCGACGCGGTGGTGTGCGAGTGCGCCCTGTGCACCTTCCCCGACAAGGTCCAGGCCGCAGCCGAGTTCGCCCGTGTCCTGCGCCCGGGCGGCCGGGTCGGCATCACCGACGTGACCGCCGTCCCCGACCGGCTGCCGCCCGGGCTGGCCGGTCTCGGTGCCCGCATCGCCTGCGTCGCCGACGCCCGCCCGCTGGCCGAGTACGGCGACATCCTGGCCGTTGCAGGACTGCGCACCCTGGCCACCGAGCGCCACGACGCGGCGCTGCTCCGCATGATCGACCAGATCGAGGCGCGGCTGAACCTGCTGCGCATCACCGCCCCCGGCCGCCTCGCCGACGCCGGTGTGGACATGGCCGCCGCCCCGGCCGTGCTCGCCGCGGCCCGCGCCGCCGTCGCGGACGGCACGCTCGGCTACGCCCTGCTGACCGCCGTGAAGTCCACCTGACGGCCGTACCGCTACCGCCGGGTACGTAAGCGCCCTCACATACCTGTACCTGCCCCGCGTCCTAGCGTCAGCGACAAGAGCGATGAGTCACTGCACCAGGAGGGCGATCATCATGACTACGACCCTGCGCGTTTCCCCGAGCACGGCCGTCATTCCGGTGCACGCGGTGTGGGGCGCCGCGGCCGGTCTGGTCGGCGGTGTCGGGATGGGCATCTGGATGTCGGTGTCGAGGCCCATGACGGACACCGCGATGATCACCATGGTCGCAGGTCTCCTCGGCTCCACCAACGCCTTCGCCGGATGGCTGATCCACCTGTCCATCGCGCTCTTCGCCGGCATCACCTTCGGCGCGCTGCTGGGGCAGTTCGCCCAGCGCCTCGCGTCCGCCGTGGTCCTCGGCCTGGCCTACGGCGCGGTGTGGTGGACCGTCGGCGCGCTGTGGATCATGCCCGCCAACCTGGGCATGCCGGTCTTCGAATGGAACGACGTCACCTCCTCCAGTCTCGGCGCCCACCTTGTCTTCGGTCTCCTGGCCGGACTCACCTTCTCCCTCGTCGCCCGGACGGCGGGCAAGCAGACCGGCCGGACTACCGGATGACACCGGTACCACCAGAGTCAACGCCTGGTTCCGGCGCACCGCCGGGGGGTACCGAGCCTCTCCTGGGCGCCCTGGACGACTACTGTCTGGCCAGCAGCGCTGGCGCGCTGGCCGGCCCGGCGTGGGGCGCCGCACCCCCGCCCTGGGCACCGGGACGACGCGAGGAACCACACCACATGAAGCACACCGGCGACGAGGCCGAGAAGACCTGGTGCATCTCCGAGGTCGACATCTTCCGCGACCTGAGCGACGCGGAAATGGACGCCATCGCCACCGCGGCCCCGATGAAGACCTACAGCGCCGGAGAACTGCTCTACTCGCCCTCCCAGCCCTCCGAGGTGCTGTTCATCCTCAAGCAGGGCCGGGTGCGTATCTTCCGGGTCTCGGCCGACGGCCGCGCCCTGACCTGCGCGATCATCAGCCCCGGCACCATCTTCGGCGAGATGGTGCTGCTCGGGCAGCGTATGTACGACAACTTCGCCGAAGCCCTCGACGACGTCACCGTCTGCGTGATGAGCCGCGCCGACGTCCACCGCTTCCTGCTGTCCGACGCCCGGATCTCCGCCCGCATCACCGAGATCCTCGGCCGCCGCCTGACCGACCTCGAACAGCGCCTGTCCGACAGCGTCTTCAAGTCCGTCCCGCAGCGGATCGCCACCACCCTGCTGACCCTCGCGGCCGAGACCCGCCCCAGGGTGCTCGGGACCCACAGCCCGCAGATCGCTCTCACCCACCAGCAGATCGCCGCCCTGGCCGGCACCTCCCGCGAAACGTGCACCAAGGTGCTGCGCGACTTCGCCGACCAGCACCTGATCCGCCTCGCTCGGGGCCGCATCACCGTCCTCGCCCCGGAGCGGCTCGCCGACCACGCGGGCTGACGTCACCGGACCGTAAGCACCCACCCCAGCCCGTACCGCTCGCCGCCCGGCCTACAGTTCAGCCGACCCCGACCACCAGGAGCCGTCCCGTCATGCGTGCCCGCCTGATCCTTCCCGGCCTGCTGGCCGCCACCGCGCTCACCCTCGTCGGCTGCGGCGCGGAGAAGTCCGCCTCCTCCAGCGGTACCGCAGAAGAGACCAGCCCCACGGCCTCCGGCTCCTCCTCGCCGGCGCAGGCAAGGGCCAGCACCGGGGCGGTCCCCGAGACGCTGCGGTTCACCGGCACGACCGTGGACGGTAAGCCGTTCGACGCGGCCATGCTGGCGGGCAAGCCCACCGTGTTGTGGTTCTGGGCGCCGTGGTGTCCCACCTGCAAGGCCCAGGGCCCCGAAACCGCCAAGGTCGCCGACCGGTTCCAGGGCCAGGCGCACGTGATCGGGGTGGCCGGACTCGACAAGACCAAGGCCATGAAGGACTTTGTCGCCGACACCGGGGTCGGCGCCTTCCCGAACCTGTCCGACGAGCCGGGGATATCTGGAAGAAGTTCGAGATCACCCAGCAGAGCGTCTACGTGATCCTCGACAAGGACGGCAAGACGGTCTTCACCGGCAGCCTCCCGGCCGGCAAGGGCCTCGCCGACAAGCTCAGCCCGCTCGTCGGCTGAGCCGCCATGTCCGATCTGCCGCTGGCCCTCGCTCTGACCGCGGGCATGCTCGCCGCCGTCAACCCCAGGGTGGTCGACGCGATACTGCGTCACCTGGGGCAGCACTTCGGCAACCCGTCCAGCAGCCATCCCTATAGCGATCAGCCCGCCACGCGCTCGGACAAGCACGCGCGCAGGTCGAGGCCGGCCTCTTCGCCCTTCAGGGCGAAGAGCAAGTCAATTCTGCGAGCTTCCCTCGGGCTCTTCGGCAGCATGTCGAGCGCCGTGACGCAGTGTTGTAGCAGGTCAGGCATTGTCCCGGACCGGGCCCGCCCGCAGAAGGCTGCCTCTTTCCCGCGGTTCCCGCGGGAAAGAGGCAGCCGGCGTCAGTGGCCTGCGGTGAGCTGGCCGGCGAGGCGTTCGTGCATGTCCGCGCTGGGCTCGTTCAGGCCGATGATGGTGACCTTCTTGCCGCGCTGCTTGTACTTGGTCTCGATGGCGTCCAGGGCGGCCACTGACGAGGCGTCCCAGATGTGGGCGTCGGTGAGGTCTATGACGACGTCGTCCGGGTCGTCCTTGTAGTTGAACTGGTAGACGAGGTCGTTGGACGAGGCGAAGAACAGCTCGCCGGTAACGGCGTAGACGACCTGGTTGCCGTCGGGGTCGACGACGCCGGAGACGTTGGCGAGGTGGGCGACGCGCTTGGCGAAGATCACCATGGCGGTGATGGAGCCGAGGACGACACCGATGGCGAGGTTGTGGGTGGCGACCACGGCGGCGACGGTGACGACCATGACGGTGGTCTCGCCCAGCGGCATCCGCTTCAGCGTCTTGGGCTGGATGGAGTGCCAGTCGAAGGTGGCGACCGACACCAGGATCATGACGGCGACCAGGGCGGCCATCGGAATGTCGGAGACGACAGGGCCGAAGGCGATGCACAGGACCATCAGGAAGGACCCGGCCAGGAAGGTCGACAGGCGGGTGCGGGCGCCGGACGTCTTCACGTTGATCATCGTCTGGCCGATCATGGCGCAGCCGCCCATGCCGCCGAAGAAGCCGGTGACGATGTTGGCGATGCCCTGGCCGATGGACTCACGGGTCTTGTTGGAGTGGGTGTCGGTGATGTCGTCTACCAGCTTGGCCGTCATCAGCGACTCCATCAGCCCGACCAGCGCGAAGGCGAACGCGTACGGGGCGATGATGGTCAGCGTGTCCAGCGTGAACGGCACGTCGGGCAAGCCCGGGACCGGGAGCGAGGAGGGCAGGTCGCCCTTGTCGCCGACGTTGGGGACGGCGATGCCCGCGGCGACGGTGATGACCGTGAGGATGACGATGGAGACCAGGGGGGCCGGGACGGTCTTGGTGATCTTCGGGAAGAGCACCATGAGCGCGAGGCCGCCGGCGATCAGCGGGTAGACGGCCCACGGGACGTCGTGCATCTCGGGCACCTGGGCCATGAAGATGAGGATGGCGAGGGCGTTGACGAAGCCCACCATCACCGAGCGCGGCACGAATCGCATCAGCTTGGCGACGCCCAGCGCACCGAGAACGATCTGGATGAGCCCGCCGAGGATGACGGCGGCGATCAGGTAACCCAGGCCATAGTCGTGGTTGAGCGGCGCGATGACCAGCGCCATCGCGCCGGTCGCGGCGGAGATCATGGCCGTGCGGCCACCGACGAACGAGATCACCACAGCCATGGTGAACGACGCGAACAGGCCGATCGCCGGGTCGACCCCGGCGATGATCGAGAAGGAGATGGCCTCAGGGATCAGTGCCAGCGCCACCACCAGACCGGCCAGCACCTCGGTGCGGAAGACCTTCGGGGAATCGAGCCAGTCGGGCTTGACTGTGCCCTTTGAAAAACGGGCGCGCAGCTTGGGGCCTGCGGACAGCAGTGAAGACATGCAACCGTTTCTGTTCGGGCGCGCACATCCACCTGCTGGATGTGCGCGCGTCGTACTCGACTCCACGCAAGGGGCGGAAGTCCCCGGCGGCCCGGCCTCGACGGGGGCCCTGCCGGATGGAGTGGCAGCCTTCGCGGCTGCCGGTCGGGCATCATTGCCCGGAAGTCTGCGGGTGCCGGCGGGGCCCGGTCGGGGCCCGCGCTCTGCCGGGGCCGCCCTGGCTGCGCCTTTACAGCGTGGCTGCCCTCGCAAAAAGACTCTACCCTGACGTGAGGTGAGAGTGCGACCTGTGGCTTGTGAAATGCAGGTGAACACGGCCTCGGATCATGTGATTCCAGACACGTATGCTGGAGCACTTCGAACGTTCGAACGCGGCGGGACGCAGAAGGAGAAGGCGTGACGATGACTGAGCGGCAGATGCAGATCGGCGAGGTGGCCGAGCGGACCGGTTTGTCGCTGCGCACGATCCGCCACTACGAGGAAGTCGGCCTCGTCATCCCGTCCGCCCGCAGCAAGGGCGGCTTCCGTCTCTACACCGAGGCCGACGTCGAGCGCCTGATGGTCATCCGCCGCATGAAGCCGCTGGACTTCTCGCTGGAGGAGATGCGGGACCTGCTGGAGATCACCGACCGCATCGCCGACACCGACAAGCCGCCCGCCGGCGAGGAGATGGAGCGGCTGCGCGAGCGCCTCGACTCCTACCGGAAGGTGGCCGACGCCCGCTGCGAAACGCTGCGCGCCCAACTGATGGCCGCCGAGGACTTCGCCACCACGCTCCGCCGCAGGCTCGGCACAGGGAACTGACAGCGGCGCGCGAGGGGACATTCTCCTCACGCGCCGCCCGGCCGACTCCGCTTACGAGGCTGTCGGCTCACCGCTGCCGTAAGGACGGGTGATGACCTCCATGCCGTGTCCGGCGGGGTCCATGAAGTACATACCGCGCCCGCCGTCGTTGCGGTTGATCTCGCCAGGCTTCTTGCCGTGCGGATCGGTCCAGTACGTGATCTCGGCATCCTGGATCCGCTGGAAGATGGCGTCGAACTCACCCGGACGGTGACCGACACGCGATGCCGTGCCGTCATCCTAAAGGGCCAATGCCCCGTCGCCCCAAGGTATTTCGTCGGTCAGAGGCTGCCCATACGTGGGCGGCTGCGTCCTTCAGTACGCCCACCACCGGCCCGAGTCGCTTTGCCGTACCCAGCACGCGATGCCGTCCTCGCCGATCACGCGCACGTGGGCGCTGTCGAGGCGATCGGCCTTGACGCTGCAGGCTCGGGACCAGTTGCCGCGGGCGTCCACGTTCTCGAAGGCCACGTCCCCGGCGTCGGTGCGGGTGGCCCGTCCGGCGGTGAGGATCATCTCGGAGCCGTCGGTCAGATTCACCATGAACGTTCCCATCGGCGTTCTCATCCTCTCGGCGTGGACTGCGCGTGAGCGTGCAGTCCACCCCTGCCCCGGCGGGCAGGCGGCCGCTTCAGTAGCACCACCAGGTGCCGTCGGGCGGCTGTGGAATCCAGTGGTAGCCGCCGCCGTCGGCGGGGCCGCGCCGGAAGACGGCCGTCACCGTGTCCACCCGGTACGTGTGCACCCGCTCGGAGTTGCCGTGCAGGTCGGTGCGCTCCAGCACGATCTCGCCCGACGCGGTGCGCCCGGCGGCGTCCGCCTCGATCACGGCGTCCTCGCCGTGGGCCAGCTGCAGCATGGAGTTTGCCGCTTGTGAATTACGCCTACAGTTGGAGAGTCGTCTTACAGACTCTCACGTGTCAATAGAGTCTTGACGAGCCAGCCGATCCACTGGACAGGTCCGGCCGGCGCGGCGGCGCCGGTAAGCCCTCCACTCGGCGGTGGTCGGGGCCGCCACACCCTTTCCCGCCTCAGCCGCCGCCTCGGCGGAGCTTCGCGGCCGGGTCGGAAGCGAGCCGGCCACGGGCGCCCCAGAAGTCGATGGCCCGCAGGATGGTGCCCAGGGCGCGCTGCGCGGCCGCACTGTTCCGGTCGCCCCAGTGCCCGTCGCACCAGGCGGCCAGGCTGTCGGCGGCGTCGGGTTCGTCCGGGACGCCGAGGCGCTCGTGCGAGCCGAGATGAGTGCCCAGCACCAGCATGGCGGTGTGATCGACCTCGCCGGAGGCTTCGGCGAGAAAGCCGGCGATCGCCTGCCGCACGGTCGGCACCACAGAGGGCGCCGCCGGGCGAGGACGGCTACGCGCGGCCCGGGGCTGCGCGGGAGGGCCCGCCGACCGCGCAGGACCCCTGGCCGGTTTCGCCGCCGCCGGGTCGGGTTGCGCGACGGGCCGCGGGGCCGGTGTGGCGGTCGGCGCCGGGCGCGGCGCGGGCCCCGTTGAGGGCCGCTCCCCGGGCCCGTACAGGCAGTTGGAGACGTAGTCGCCGGGGACGGGCGTGTTCTGGGCGATGGAGGTCTCAAGCACCTCGGCGTCGCAGGTCCGACACAGCGACACCTCGCGCCAGCCGATGATCGACAGCTGGGTGCCGCGCGAGTGGCGGGTCATCGACTGCGGCCTCTCCACGATGTCCTGGCCGCCGCAGCCCGCGCAGCGGGGAGCGCCCCGCATCCACTGGGCCCCGCACGACAGGCAGGTAACCCGGATGTCACCCTCGCAGGGCTCCCCGCGCAGCTCCTCGCCCTCCCCGCACGACGGGCACTCCGCCACACCCGCCATCGGCCTTCCCTCCCGGCTGCCTCATCAGACTGCGCACGCCATTCAAGTCTACCTTCACGTGAGTGTAGACTCCGGAGTGGATGATCAACGGCCGAGCATGCCGGTGGTGACGCGGCAGGAGGTCGGCGCCCGCACACCCCTGGCGTTCAGGTCCGGCCGGGTCCGCAGGACAACCTGTCCACCGTCGCGCGGGCGGCCGGCGGGAAGTGATGGAGACCCTGGCGCCGCGACATGCCCTATTCGTGTGCGGCGAGGAGGTGCTCGAGCCGGGCGTCGGGAAACTCCCGCTCGAAGGAGCCGGCCTGCCAGCGGTCCGGGAACAGGGCGAGGACGGCCTTGTCGCGGATACGGGTCAGCGCCTCGCCCTTGACCAGCCGAGAGCGGTTGAGCGCCTCACCTCCGGCCGTGTCCGTCGCCCGCGCCAGATGGTAGGGCAGCATCTCCAGCCGTACAGGCGCGGAGAACTCGCCCGCCATCCGCGCGGAAACGACATCGAACTGCATCGGCCCCACCGCGGCGAGCACCGGCGCCTGATCGCCGCGCACATCCGACACCAGGACCTGCACCACGCCCTCCTCATCCAACTGGGCGATGCCGCGCCGGAACTGCTTGGAGCGGCCGATGTCCACGGGGCGCACGACGGCGAAGTGCTCCGGGGCGAAGGTCGGCATGGACGGAAAGAGGGCGGGCGGCCCGTCGTAGAGGGTGTCGCCCACGCGCAGGGCGGCGGCGTTGACCAGGCCGACCACGTCACCGGGGTAGGCGGTGTCGACCATGGAGCGATCCTGTCCGAAGACGCTGTGCGCGTACTTGGTGGCGAACGGCTTGCCGGAGGCGGCGCGGGTGACGGTCGCTCCCCGTTCGAACATGCCCGAGCACACCCGCAGGAACGCGATCCGGTCGCGGTGCGAGGGGTCCATGTTCGCCTGCACCTTGAACACCAGTCCGGAGAAGGGCGCGTCGACCGGGCGGCTGCCGCCACCCTCCAGCCCACGGGGGCCGGGCGGTGGGGCGAGGTCGACGACGGCGTCCAGAAGCAGCCGAACGCCGATGTTGGACAGGGCGGCCCCGAAGAAGACCGGCGTGGAGGTACCGGCCAGGAACGAGGGGCGGTCGAACTCAGCCCCGTCCGCCCGCAGGAGTTCCAGCTCGTCGGTGGCCTGCGCCCAGTCGGCGCCCTCCTCCAAGGCGGCCTGCTCGGCGGGGATCGGCTCCTCGACGGCTTCGTGGGCACCGCCGGGCGCCCGGGTGTAGCGCAGCATCCGGCCGGGTTCGCGTACGTCGATCAGTCCGCGCAGGTATCCGGCGGTGCCGACCGGCCAGGTGATGGGGGTGGGCCTGAGGCGGAACTCGCGCTCGATCTCGTCGAGCAGCTCCAGCGCCTCGCGCCCCGGGCGGTCCCACTTGTTGACGAACGTGATCACCGGAATGCCGCGGTGGCGGCAGACGTCGAAGAGCTTGCGGGTCTGCTCCTCCAGGCCCTTGGCCGCGTCGATGAGCATCACCGCGCAGTCCACCGCCGCCAGCACCCGGTAGGTGTCCTCGGAGAAGTCCGCGTGCCCAGGAGTGTCCAGCAGATTCAGCACGCAGTCGCGGTGGGCGAACTGCAGCACCGCCGACGTGACGGAGATGCCGCGGGCCTTCTCCATC
This sequence comes from Streptomyces tailanensis, assembly GCF_008386495.1. Taxonomy (GTDB): domain Bacteria; phylum Actinomycetota; class Actinomycetes; order Streptomycetales; family Streptomycetaceae; genus Streptomyces; species Streptomyces tailanensis. The sequence goes on from NZ_VTHJ01000029.1 coordinate 48,651, forward strand.
TCCATCCAGTCCGAAGACACCCCGCGGCGCCCGGACTTGCCGTGCACCGCACCCGCCTCGGTTATCGCGTGCGCATGCAGGGCGAGGGCCTCGGTGAGCGTGGACTTGCCCGCGTCCGGATGGCTGATCACCGCGAACGTCCGCCGCCGGGCGGCCTCGGAGGCCGCCCATTCACTGGTGGCGTTCACCGCACCGCCTTCACGGCCGTCGTGGGGGCATCAAGGAGCTTGGCCAGGTGCCCGTGCAGGGAGTGGGCGAATTCCTCCGCCGACGCCGGCTCCCGGCGCAGGTCCACGCACCGTGCATCGGCCTCCACCCAGTACTTCCGCAACATCGCCACCAGTTCCTCGTGCGCTTCCTCGTCGTTCTCGGGCAAGGGCCCGCCCGCGTCGGGCAGCCGCTCCAGGACGTCCGGCAGTGCCCGTACGTCCTCCAGGCAGAGGCCGAGCGGGCGCATCCGGCGCACCAGTGCCAGCCTGCGCACCTCCGCCTCCGTATAGAGGCGGAAGCCGCCCGTACTGCGCTCGCTGGGCGCGACCACGCCGACGTCCTCGTAGTGGCGGATCGTGCGCAGCGACAAGCCCGTGCGCTCGGACAGCTCGCCGATCCGCATCAGCCTTCCGCCCACGGCTCCACCACCTCGCGTCGCCCGCCCGGCTCCCTTGCCTACTACAAACTTACCCTGACGTTAGGGTAGGTTTGTAGTCGCTGCAACGAGATGGCCTGACAGGCCGCCGTCGTTGCCAGGCGGCGCCGCCCTCATCCCCCGAGGGGCGGCGCCGCCCCTTGACCGCCAATGGGCATGAGCCGGCGCGCCGCCGGCAGCCCGATCCCGCTCAGGAAGCGGCACCGCAAAGCGTCTTGGTGTCCTCGCGTCCGGTGGCGACAGCCGCGGCCTGAACGCCGTCATCCGGTCCGTCGCGCATTGCGCCGTCGTCGACCACGGCGACGAGGTCATCGGCTTCCGGGACGGCTGGAAGGGCCTCGTGGAGTGCGACTACCTCAAGCTCGACCTCGACGCGGTGAGCGGCGTCCTGGCTCGCGGCGGCACCATCCTCGGCTCCTCCCGGTTCCAGCCTGCGCATCTGCGTGACGGTGCGGAGCGGGCCAAGGGGCATCTCCGTAAAGCAGTTGCGGGACCGGCCCGGCACGCAGCCACAATCGGCGCAGCACACGTCCCGGCATGTGGAGGAGCATACGTGATCAGCCCTGCCTTCCCTCGTATCGCACGATCTGATGTGCCCCTCATCGTCATCGGCACCCGCTACGCAGGCGGTCCCGACCACCAGCGACGGATGGCTGACGCCGATGCCCACGAGTTCGACCGCGGCCCCTGGGCCGGCGGACGTGCCGTCATCACCTGGTTTCTGAGCATGGACGGCGAGACGTTGCTGACCTGTGCCCAATGGGACAGCGACGCGGCATACGACGCGTACCTGCGAGGCAACGGCCCGGCGACCCCGCTCGCCGGACCGCCCGGCTACCGGCTGTACCGCAGCCTGGCCGAGGAGGGCGAGACCCGCACCCCCGGCTGCCTGATCACCGCAGCCTTCGACGTGGACGGACCCGAGCGGCAGCGGTACTTCACCGACGCCGTCATCGCGGCCCAGCCCGAGGAGGGCGGGCACCCGGGAGCGATCTCGGCGCACTTCCTGCTGAGCACCGACGGAACCCGGGTGCTCCTCTACACGGAATGGACCAGCACCGAGGCCCACCAGGAGGCGGCCGAGGCGGGCGATCACGACAAGGGACACGACATCTTCTCCAGCACACCCGGCGTACGGCTCACCCACGGCAACCGCTACCACCTCCACCGCGCGCTGTCCCGTCCGCTGCCGTAGCGGCCCCGCTCCGACGGCTGAACGCCTCGGCCTCGCCGTGCTGAACCGGCTGGTTGGGCAGCCAATGAATCACCTCGGCAGACTCTCCGGTAACGTCAGAGTATGAGTCATCCGCATCCAGAACTGAAAGCCGCCCCTCCCCTGCCCAAGGGAGGGCTGCGGGTCGTCGCCCTGGGCGGCCTGGGTGAGATCGGCCGCAACATGACCGTCTTCGAGCACGCCGGCAAACTCCTCGTCGTCGACTGCGGCGTCCTGTTCCCCGAAGAGACCCAGCCCGGCGTGGACGTGATCCTGCCGGACTTCACCTCGATCCGGGACCGCCTGGACGACATCGTGGCCGTAGTGCTCACCCACGGCCACGAGGACCACATCGGCGGCGTGCCGTACCTGCTGCGCGAGCGCTCCGACATCCCCGTCGTGGGCTCGAAGCTGACGCTGGCGTTCCTGGAGGCCAAGCTCAAGGAGCACGGCATCCGGCCACGCACGGTGCGGGTGCGTGAGGGCGACCGGCGCACCTTCGGCCCCTTCGACTGCGAGTTCATCGCGGTCAACCACTCCATCCCGGACGGCCTCGCGGTCGCGATCCGCACCGGCGCCGGAATGGTGCTGCACACCGGCGACTTCAAGATGGACCAGTTTCCGCTGGACGACCGCATCACGGACCTGCGCGCCTTCGCCCGCCTCGGCGAGGAGGGCGTTGACCTGTTCCTGACCGATTCCACCAACGCCGAGGTGCCCGGCTTCACCACGTCCGAGCGCGAGTTGAACCCGGCGATCGAGCAGGTGCTGCGGACCGCCCCGCGCCGGGTGATCGTCTCCAGCTTCGCCAGCCATGTGCACCGCATCCAGCAGGTCCTGGACGCCGCGCACCAGCACGGCCGCAAGGTCGCCTTCGTGGGCCGCTCCATGGTCCGCAACATGGGCATCGCCCGCGAACTCGGGTACCTGCAGGTGCCCTCGGGCCTGGTCGTGAGCACCAAGGAAATGGAGAAGCTCCCCGACCACAAGATCACCCTGGTGTGCACCGGATCCCAGGGCGAGCCCATGGCGGCTCTCTCCCGGATGGCCAACCGCGACCACGTGATCCGCATCGGCAAGGGCGACACCGTCCTGCTCGCCAGCTCCCTCATCCCGGGCAACGAGAACGCCATCTACCGGGTGATCAACGGGCTGACCCGCTGGGGCGCCCACGTCGTCCACAAGGGCAACGCCAAGGTCCACGTCTCCGGGCACGCCAGCGCCGGTGAACTCGTCTACTGCTACAACATCGTCAAACCCCGCAATGTCATGCCCGTCCACGGCGAATGGCGCCATCTGCGGGCCAACGGCGACCTCGCCATCCGCACCGGACTCGATCCCGACCGGGTGGTCATCGCCGAGGACGGCGTCGTCGTCGACCTCGTCGACGGCCGCGCCTCGATCACCGGCAAGGTGCCCGCGGGCAACGTCTACGTGGACGGCATGGAAGTCGGCGGCGCCACCGAAGCCTCCCTCAAGGACCGCCTCACCCTCGCCGCGGAAGGCGTCGTCACGGTGGTGGCCCTCGTCGACGCCGACACCGGCGCGCTGGCCGAAGCCCCCGACTTCCTGGCGCGCGGTTTCGTCCACGACGACACCACCTTCGAACCCGTCATCCCGGTGATCGAGAAGACCTTGGCCACCGCGGCCCAGGAAGGCGTCGGCGACGCGCACCAGCTCGAACAGCTGATCGCCCGCGCCGTGGGCAACTGGGCGTTCCGTACCCACCGCCGCAGGCCGCTGATCATCCCGGTCGTCATCGACGCCTGACAGAGCCGCCACCCCAACTCCCCATTCCCACGCCGGCAGCGGCACTCATGCATCCACGAACGTCAGAAGGGTGAGCGGATGGGCCTGCGCTTCGAGGAGATCGACTGGCAACCGACACCGATCGGTGAGATCAGTCTGCGTCGGCGCCGCCACCCGGTCTCGGGGGACGACGTGTACGAGGTGAAGCTCGGCGACGAGTTCCTGATGTCCAGCCTCTTCACCGCCGGCGAGATCGCGCTCGCGGAACTCGCCCTGGCGAAACTGCCGGACACCGAACTGGACGTAGCCGTCGGCGGACTCGGGCTCGGCCACACCGCCCAGGCGGCCCTGGACGACCCCCGGGGGCGCTCGCTGACCGTGATCGACGCGCTCGCCGAAGTCATCGACTGGCACCAGCGGCACTTGGTACCCCTCGGAGCCCGGCTGTCCTCGGACGCCCGCTGCCGCCTGGTGCACGGAGACTTCTTCGCGCTGGCCGCCGACCCCTGCGGTCTGGACCCGAAAGAGCCGGGCCGTCGCTTCCACGCCATCCTGCTGGACGTCGACCACTCGCCGCGCCATGTGCTCCACCCCCGGCACGCGGCGCTCTACCAGCCTGCCGGGCTTCGCGCCCTCGCCGCTCACCTCCACCCCGGCGGGGTGTTCGCCCTGTGGTCGAACGACCCGCCCGACGAGCAGTTCACCTCCGCGCTCACGGAGGTCTTCGCACAAGCAGCGGCCCATGTCGTCGACTTCGACAACCCCCTGCAAGGCGGCACCTCGGCCAACACCGTCTACCTCGCCGGCACGGCACCGGACACGCCGTAGGACGACGCCTCGACCGGATCCGGCGATCCGGCGCGGCCACTCAGGTACGGCAGAACAGCCTCTCCAGGTGGTAGCCCAGCACCTTCCGGGCGGACTCCTGCGTGCGCCGGCCGACCAGGACGCTCGTACCGAGGCCGTGGCTGAGGGCGAGCAGGCGTACGGACTCGACGCTCGGGTCCGCGCGGGCGTCGAGGACACCATCCGTCTGCGCCTGCCGCAGCAGATCGGCAAGCTGACCCTCCAAGCGCTCAGGGCCCTCGGCGAAGGACTCGGCGGCGAGTTCGGGATCGGTCATCGCCAGCATCGCGCACGAGGTCCACAGGATGTGGAAGGCGCGGCTCGCCTCGTCGGTGGGCAGGGCCTCTTCGAGCAGGGCCTCGACAAGGGCCCGCGGGGACGGCGGGGACCGCTGGGCGGCCAGGCGGGCTGCCCAGCGCTCGTGACTTTGCTGTTCCAGATGCCGCAACGCGGCCAGCATCAGCTGAGCCTTGGTCTCGAAGTAGTACTGCACCAGCCGCACCGACACTCCGGCCTCGGCCGCGACCACGCGCATGGTCGCGGCGTGCACGCCGTCACGGGTGGCGACGCGGACCAGACCCTCGATGATCTGAGCCCGGCGCTGCGCATGGTCAGCGGTCCTCGGCACGCTCGCCCTCCTTTCCCCAAAGCCATTTTGATACGGCGTACCATAACGTTGCCGGATCCGATGGAGGTAGCCACGCGCCCGATGAGGAGTGGGATGACGTGAAGCGGCACAGCGCAGCGCTGAAGGGCGTGTCGGAAGTCCCTGGCATCGGACGGCGCCGCGCGGGCTGGGTGCTCGTTCTGGCCTGCGCCGCTCAGTCATGGTGGTGCTGGACGTCTCCGTGGTGAACGTCGCCCTGCCGTCGATCCGCTCCGCTCTGGGTTTCGCCCCGGTGGACCTGCCGTGGGTCGTCAACGCGTACGGGCTCGCCTTCGCCGGTCTGTTGCTACTGGGTGGCCGCCTCGCCGATGTCCTGGGCCACCGGCGGGCCTTCGTGCTGGGGCTGGCGCTGTTCTCGGCGGCGAGTCTGGCGGGCGGTCTGGCCGTATCGCCGGGCTCGCTGGTAGCGGCCCGCACGGTGCAGGGAGCGGGGGCCGCGCTCCTCGCCCCGGCCACACTGACCGTGCTGACCGGCACGTTTCCCGAAGGGCCGGTCCGGACGCGGGCGCTGGCCATCTGGACGGCGGTCGGGGTCGCGGGTGGTGCGACGGGCAATCTGATCGGCGGCGCGCTCACCGAGTACCTGTCATGGCGCTGGATCCTGCTGGTCAACGTGCCGATCGGGGCGGCGGGTGTGCTGCTGGGCGCGCGGCTCCTGCCGGGCGGACGGGACGGCGGGGCCGGGCCACGCCTCGACATCCCGGGGGCCGCGCTCGCGACCGCCGGGATCGCCGCCCTCACCTACGGGCTGGCCCAGGCGGACTCACGCGGCTGGAGAGATGCCCTGACCATGGGGGCGACGGCGGCCAGGGTGCTGGTGATGGCGGGCTTCGTCCGGGTGGAGGCGCGAGTGGCGCGGGCGCCTTTGGTGCCCTTACGGCTCTTCCGGATCCGTTCCGTGGGCGTGGGCAACCTGATCCTGCTGCTGACCGGAGCCTGCCTCATCCCCATGTGGTACTTCCTCTCCCTTTACATGCAACAGGTCCTGCACTACGGGCCGTTGCGCACGGCGGTCGGTTTCCTGCCGCACACCCTGGTGACCATGGCGGTCGGTGCCCGCCTCGCGCCCCGCCTGCTGCAGTACGCCGAGCCACGCACGCTGATCATCACCAGCGCCGCCGTCTCGGCGGCCGGCTTCTGGTGGCAGAGCCGCATCACCCCCGACAGCGGCTACCTCGACGGGGTGATGGGCCCGGCACTGCTGATCTCCGTCGGCAGCGGGCTCCTGCTCACCCCGATCACCACCGCGGTCACCAGCGGTGTCGACGCCGCCGACGCGGGTGCCGCCTCCGGACTGATAAACACCACCAAGCAGGTCGGCGGCGCCCTCGGCCTCGCCATGCTCTCCACGGTCGCCGCCGCCGACGTCCCCGGCGTGCGGGCGCTCACGGCCGGATACGCGCGGGCGTTCCTGGTCATCGCCGGGGTCCTGGCCGTCGTCGCCGTCGTGTCGCTCGCCCTGCCGCACCGCCAGGAGGGGACCCGTTAGGCGGGGAGCGTCGCCACCCGGGCGAACTGGGCCTCGTACAGGCGCGCGTACGCCCCGTCGGCCTCGAGTAGTTCCTCGTGCGTGCCCTGTTCGACGATGCGGCCCGCCTCCATGACGAGGATGGTGTCGGCGTCGCGGATGGTGGAGAGCCGGTGGGCGATGACGAAGCTGGTGCGGCCGGTGCGCAGGTCGGCCATGGCGTGCTGGACGAGGGCCTCGGTGCGGGTGTCGACGGATGAGGTGGCCTCGTCGAGTACGAGCATCGACGGCTCGGTGAGGAAGGCGCGGGCGATGGTGAGGAGTTGGCGTTCGCCGGCGCTGAGGCCCTCGCCGTTCTCGTCGAGGAGGGTGTCGTAGCCGTCGGGGAGGGTGCGGATGAAGTGGTCGGCCCGGGCCGCCTTCGCCGCCGCCACGATCTCCTCGTGTGTGGCGTCGACCTTGCCGTAGGCGATGTTGGCGGCGATGGTGCCTTCGAAGAGCCATGTGTCCTGGAGCACCATGCCGATGCGGGCGCGCAGTTCGGTGCGGGGCAGGGTGGTGATGTCGGTGCCGTCGAGGGTGATGCGGCCGGCGGTGGGTTCGTAGAAGCGCATCAGCAGGTTGACCAGGGTGGTTTTGCCGGCGCCGGTGGGGCCGACGATGGCGACGGTCTGGTGCGGGGTGACGGTGAGATCCAGGTTTTCGATCAGCGGCTCGGTCGGCTCGTAGCGGAAGGAGACCTGCTCGAACTCCACCCTCCCCGTGACCTGCCGGAGTCGCTGCGGGATCGCGGGGTCGGGGATCTGCTCGTCCGTGTCGACGAGTTCGAAGACGCGTTCCGCCGACGCGATGCCGGACTGGACGATGTTGACCAGGGCGGCGGCCTGGGTGATGGGGTTGTTGAACTGAAGGGTGTAGGTGATGAACGCCTGGATCTCGCCGATCGTCATCGCGCCGGCCGCCACCCGCAGCCCGCCGAGGACGGCGACGGCCACGAAGGTGACGTACCCGAGGAAGGCCAGGGCGGGTTCGATGACGCCGGAGAAGAACTGGGCCCGGCGGCCGGCCTCGAACGCGGCGTCGTTGCGCTGGTCGAATACCCGCTGGGTGTCCTCGCCCCGGCCGAAGAGCAGCACCTGGTCGTGGCCTGTGAACATCTCCTCGACATGGGCGCCGAGTTCGCCGGTGGCCCGCCACTGCTTGGTGAACTCGGGTTGCGAGCGGCGTCCCAGCAGCCGGGTGACGACCGCGGCCACGGGCAAGGACGCCACCGCGACCAGGGTGAGCAGCGGCGACAGCCACAGCATCATGCCCAGCACGCCGACGACGCTGAGCAGCGATACCGCGATCTTGGTGAGGAGCTGCTGGAGGGTAAGGGCGATGTTGTCGGTGTCGTTGGTGAGCCGGGAGATCAGATCGCCGCGCGGGCGACGGTCGAGGTAACTCAGCGGCAGGACGGTGAGCTTGGCCGATGCCTGCTCGCGCAGCCGGTAGGCGGTGCGCTGGCCGATGTCCTGGGCCAGCGCACCGCGCGCGAGGGCACAGGACGCGGAGACGACGACGAGCGCGGCGGCCAACGCGAGTACGCGCCCGACCCGCGCGAAGTCCACTCCGCCATCGGCCGCCCCGCGCACGATCAGGTCGGTCGCGTGGCCGAGGATCATCGGCACGGACACGGTCAGGGCCACGCTCACCATGCTCAGCGCCAGGCACAGGATCAGCAGCCGCCGGTCAGGGCCCAGGGCACGCAATAGCCGTACGGCCGTCCGGCGGAAGTCCTGGGGCTTGGCGGTTGTTTCGGCTTCGGCCGTCATACGGCCGCCTCCTCTGCGGTCATCTGGGAGAGGACGATCTCCCGGTACGTCGGGCTGGCATCCATCAGTTCGCTGTGCGTGCCGCTCCCCTCCACCCGGCCCTCGTCCAGGACGACGATGCGGTCGGCATGGCGGACGGTGGCCACGCGCTGGGCGACGATGACGACCGTCGCCCCCGCGGTCTGCTCGGCCAGCGCGACGCGCAGGCGGGCGTCGGTGGCCGCGTCCAGGGCGGAGAAGGAGTCGTCGAAGAGATACACATCCGGCCGGGCCAGCAACACCCGGGCGATGGCCAGGCGCTGACGCTGCCCGCCCGACAGGTTGCTGCCGCCCTGCGCGACGGGCGCGTCGAGCCCCTCGGGCAGGGCCTGTACGAAGTCGCGTGCCTGCGCGGTCTGAAGCGCCTTCCACAGTTCGTCGTCCGTTGCTTCCGGGCGCCCGTAGCGCAGGGTGGAGGCGATGGTGCCGGAGAAGAGGTACGGCTTCTGGGACACCAGCCCGACCGTCGCCGCCAGGGTGGCCCGGTCTACCTCGCGTACGTCCGTACCGCCGGCGAGGACCTGTCCCTCGGTCGCGTCGAACAGCCGAGGTATCAGGTGCAGCAGCGTCGTCTTGCCGCTGCCGGTCGAGCCGACGACCGCGACGGTCTGCCCGGGCCGGGCGGTCAGGGACACCCCGCGCAGCACGGGCTCCTCGGCACCCGGATAGCGGAAGCCGACGCCGCGCAGCTCCAGACGGCCGGCCTCGCGCAGCTCCGTGACCGGCGAGGCGGGCAGGGTCAGACTGCTGCTGGTGTTCAGGACCTCGCGGATGCGCGTCGCACACACACTCGCCCGGGGCGAGAGCAGGAACGCCATCATCGCCATCATCACGGCCTGCAGAATCTGCGTGAGGTACTGCAGGAACGCGATCAGCGTTCCCGCCTGCATCCCACCGCCGTCCACTCGATGCCCGCCGAACCACAGCACCGCGATCCCCGAGAACTCCATGATCAGCATGGCGGTCGGCATCCCGAGCGCCTGCATCCGCCCCAGCCGCAGGCCCACCTCCAGCAGATCCCGGTTCACCTCGGCGAACCGCTCCTGCTCGTACCGGTCGCGCACGAAGGCCCGTACGACCCTGATCCCGGTGATCTGCTCCCGCACCACCTTGGTGACCCGGTCCACCCGCTGCTGCAACGAGGCCGACAGCGGCATCTGCCGACCGAAGATCACACCCATGGCAACGGTCAGCACCGGCAGCACCACCACGAGCAGCACCGACAGCGGCGCGTCCAGACGCACCGCCATCACCAGCGCGCCCGCGCCCATCACCGGAGCGGCCACCACCAGCGTGAACACCAGCACAACCAGGGTCTGGATCTGCTGCACGTCGTTGGTGGTCCGCGTGATCAGCGAGGCCGCACCGAAGCGCCCAACCTCCCGCACGGAAAAGGTCTGCACCCGGGCGAAGACCTGGGCCCGCAGATCCCTCCCAAGCGCCATCGCCGTCCGCGCGCTCACATACACGGCCGCCGCGGCACACGTCATCTGCACCAACGTGACACCGAGCATCACGCCGCCGGTCCGCAGCACGTACCCCGTGTCCCCGGCAAGCACCCCGTGGTTGATGCCGTCGGCGTTCAGCGTCGGCAGATACAACATCGCGGTGATCTGCACCAGCTGCAGGACACTGATCGCCGCGACAGAACGGGCGTAGGGACGAAGACCGACGGCCAGCAGATGTAACAGGACGCTCACGCGAGCCCCCCTCGTCCGGTCTCCGCCCCCACGAATCCCCTGACCACCCCAGGGGGGTTGACGGCCAGGCCGAGCAAAGGCACAGCGGGTGGGGCGTTTTCTGCCCGAGTCGGGGGTCTTTCCCGCAGAGACGGAGGGAAGGCGGGTGTCGGGACGGGCCGGGCAACAGGCTGGGGCATGGCGGTCTCCAGGCCGAGGAGCAAAAATTGTCACTCAGTGGCAGTATGCCATTAGAGGCAGTAACGCATCAGGGGCTTTTTCTGATGGAAGGCTTAAGGTGACGTGCATGGCGACCCCCATCTCCGCTCCCTCCACGGCCGTGGCCAAAACCCGCGGCTTGGACGACCGCGCCCTGCCACTGCGCGAGCGCAAGAAGCAGCGCACCTTCCGCGCCCTGGCCGACGTGGCCCTGGCACGCTTCACCGAGCGGGGCTTCGACGAGGTGACCCTTGACGAGATCACCGACGAGGTGGAGATCTCCAAACGGACCTTCTTCCGCTACTACTCCTCCAAGGAGTCAGTCGCCCTCGCCGCCGAGGCCGAGCTCTGGATCAACTACGTCGAGGAGTTCACCGCGACCGACCTGCACGGCGACGTCCTCACCGCCCTGCGCACCGCCCTGACCACCGCGATCACCGGCATGGACGACGACTGGCCGCGCCGCTTCCTGGCCACCCGCCGCCTCGTCGCCGGCCACAACGGCCTGCGCAAACACAGCCTCGTCATGGCCGCCCACCACCAGGAGCAGATCGTCGAGCAACTCGAGGCCAAACTCGGCCGCGACAGCCGCGAGGACCTACGCCTGCGCCTGCTCGGCGAAATCGCCTTCGGCGCCTACCGCGTCGGCGCCAAGAACTGGACCGCCGGCCGCGGCAAGGGCGCCGGCAGCCGTGGCAAAGGCGGGCGCGCGACACTCGCCGCCCGCGTCAGCGAGGCATTCGACGCCGTCCCCGACGCGATCGCGCTGACCGTCGGCTGACGGCCATCCGTCCGTGCTTGTTCTGCCTGTGGATCGTGGGCGTATGAGATACCCGACTTCAAGTGCTGCTCGTCCGCCTTCGGCGGCTGGCCGTAAGCCCGCGGCAAACTATCGTTGCGCTGGTTAGCCATGGGCTGCCGGTCACTGACCGCACAGGGCGTACTGAGGCCCTGACTTTGCCTCGATCGGGAACCCCGAACGGACCTCCGTCGCGGGATGGGCTGACTTCTGTGAACGTGCCCGCGCTGCCCAAGACCCGCGCCTGTGCGTTCAGATGTAGAACTTGAATTGAGGCAGCGGCTCCCGGTCAGCGGGGATCTCCCTCATGATCTCGCCGACCAGCCCGGAGAACTTGATCGTGATCGGCAGGAGTCCGCCCAATGCGGCCGAGTTCCAGTTCAGCTTGGTGAGAGCGAGAACTTCCTTCAACAGGGCGTCCCGCGAAGAGTCCTGCCCGACGTGATCAGCGACCTGGAGTGGCGCCACATGCATCCCGTGGAATTCGTTGAGCGCGGATATGTAGCCCGTGGTGTACAGGTAGTCCAACTCCCCGAAGCTGAAGCGGGTTCCGCGCAGCGGCGGATACTTCGAGGTGGTGATGAGGCGAGCCCGGCTCTGCGCCTCGAGTGCCATCAGGTCGTAGCGGTGAGGACCAGTTCGCCGTGGGTGGCGAAGAGGGCCTGGCCGTGGCGGCCTGGCAGGTCGGCGTCGGTCCCTACGGCAGCGGCGGAGACCTCGGCGGTGGCCGGGTCCGCGCCGAGTTCGATGAGGTCCGAGCGCGCGTGGCGGCTGTGCAGTTCGATCGCCTTGTCCCGGTCGTCGATGTCCCGGGAGGTGTCCACGTAGACGGAGGCGTACGGGCCCGGCATGGCGTACAGGGCGTCCAGGAAATGCAGCCTCATGGGAATCGTTCCTTGGAATCGTTCCTTGCTTCCGATGCGCGCCGCCTGCGGTAAGGGCCGGCGATGTCCTGCGGTGCGTAGCCCCGGAGGAGCCGGCGCCGGGGCCCAGCGCCGGGCGCTTTTTCCCCGCGCCGTCGACGCTGCCACGGTCGTCTCCGTGGTTTGCCGTTCTTGGCCAGCTCTCTCCAGGTGTCCTGCGTCTCCTCGGCGACGGGCAGGGGCTGTCGCCAAGGGGTGGACGCGTCCAGGTCCGGTGCGAGACGCCGCAGCCGGTCCGCCGTGGCCTCCGCGTCGTCCCGCACCGAGACGGCCAGGAGTCCGAAGGAAGCCGTGGGCCGCAGTTCCACGCAGACCACTGGCCTGCCCGGCCGTACGGCCACGAAGTCCTGTCCGCCGGGATGGCCCCGCGTGCCGACGCACAGCACGCCGGGAATCCAGACTCCGTGCAGAGCAACTCCGCGCAGGGCACGCCACCAGTCGGGTTCCACCGTCACACGGGACACCGCCGCCAGCGGCACGCGCACACTTCCGCGGTGCGCGGCAGCCGTCTCCCGCCACGACAGGCGCACCACGAGGTCGTCGTCCTTCACGAGGATCCGAGCCACGTTCACTCCCTCCCCTCCATCCTCGCTCCGGACCGGGTGGGGTGGGATGGTGCAAGGGTGCCGGGCACGGCGGCGGTCTCACGATGCGGTCACCCGTTTACTCCCTGTTTGGGCATCCCTTGAATGAAGCTTTCCGTCTGCCGGAGGAGACGAGTGATGGGCGAGCATGTTCACGTGCGCATCGGGGACGGCGTCCGGGTGAGCGACGAGGGGGAACTGGTCGAGCTCACCCGCTGCCGCTGCGGCGCCACCTGGGCCAAGACCTATCGGGTGGCCGACGGCGCCCCCGAGGAGTGAGTACTGGCCACGACCGGGACGATCAGGGTGGTTCCGCGCGCGTCTGAGCGGCTCGCGCATCGGGTTGCGGCTGCGGATGGCCGGCTGTGTGCAGCAGGGGTGCGGTGTGCCGGTCGGGACGACGGGCTGCCCCGGCAGGAACGCGGCTGCGGGGTACGTCGGTGTCATCGGGCAGGGGCACGGGGCGGCGGGCGACGAGGCGGCCGACCCATCGCCGTCCGCAGTGTTCGCGCGCAGGAGCGCCTTGCGAGCGCCGGTTCCCGCACCGAGGCGTTCGCCGCCGCGTTCCGGCCCGGCACGGGGGTACGCCAGGCCGTGGGCGGCGGAGGGTACGACGCCGTCCGCTTCGCCGCCCACGGCCTCACCTCCGCCGACGCCGACGCCCGCTCCGCCCTGCGCTCCGACGATGCCCAGTGCGCGCAACGCGCCAACGGCGTTGCTCATCACGGATATCCCGAATCTGGCCGGGCGGAGCTCCGGTGCGCCTTCGTGGACCGTGACGTCGCCTCCCGTGGGGAGGGAGGCCGGTGGTCGCGCTCGCCGGGAATCCGGCGCCGACCCGCAGCGAGAGGAGACCGGCTGGGGTCTTGTGCGGCTCGTTACATGGCTCGTTGGCGGCGGGGCGGGGTGAAGACGTACAGGTCGAGGATCGGGGGCATGGGGGCGAGTCCCGGGCCGCCCGCCCGTACCCAGCTGACTACGTCCTCGGTCGCGTCGGGGTCGTTGACGAGGCCGAGCCAGACCGGGCGGGCGCCTGCGGCCCGGGCCTCGGTGGAGGGCTGGACCACGACGACGTTGGCCTGGTCGCAGACGTCCAGGCAGTCGGTGATACGGGTCGGCACGGTCTCGCTGAGGCGGGTGGTCTGGGCCTCGTGGTCGACGCCGGGGAGTTTGGGGGTGCCGCAGCAGCAGTCTCGGCAGACCACAACTCGGCTTTCCACACCGGGGAGTTTAGTCGCCCCCGCGGCCCCTGCCCTCCCTCCGCCTCCGAGCGGAGGCGTCTCAGAACTGGTAGGGACCGAAGCGGCCACACGCGACCGCGGCCAGCAGCGCGATCCAGAGGATGTTCGCGGCGGCCAGTGATGTCTCGGAGCGACGGAGTTGGAGAACAGATCCGCCCCCGGCCAACGCGACACCGCCGAGCGCGGCCCAGGGGACGAGTGGTCCAGGGTCCCAGGGGTGTCGAAGCGTCAGGGCAGCGCATGGGCGGTGCCCGGGTCGAGCAGGGGGGCCAGTAGGTCGCCGTAGTCCTGGAGGCGGGGGGCGATGTCCTGCGCACGGAACACCAGTTGGCCGGGGGATGTGCAGCCCTCGACCTCGTCCCAGGTCACCGGGGCCGAGACCGTGGGCTCGGGGCGGGCACGCAGGGTGTAGGGGGTGGCCGTGGTCTTGCGTGCGGCGTTCTGGCTCCAGTCGACGAACACCTTGCCGGGGCGAAGGCTGCGGGTCATACGGTGTACGACCCTCCGGGGCATCGCCTGCTCCGCCTCCATGGCCAGCTCCTTGGCGTACTCCGTCACCCGTTCGGAGGGTGCCCCGCGCACCGCCGCCAGCAGATGGAGCCCCTTCGACCCCGACGTCTTCGCGTATGCCTCGATCCCGTCCGCCGCGAGCCGCTCACGCAGCCAGCAGGCGACCTCGCAGCACTCCACGATCGTCGCGGGCGTCCCCGGATCCAGGTCGAAGACCAGCCGGTCGGCCTCGTCCGGGGAGTACGCGGTCCACTGGGGCGTGTGGAACTCCGTGACGAGGTTCGAGGCCCACATCAGGCTCGCCAGGTCCTGGACCAGCACCATCCGGGCCGGGCCCTCCATCCGCTTCACCTCGGCGGTCGTGACCCAGTCGGGGGTGCCCGGCGGCACGTTCTTGGCGAAGAAGACCTGGCCGTCGGGGCCGTCCGGGTAGCGCAGGAAGGAGACCGGGCGGTCGTGCAGATGGGGCAGCAGGGCGTCGGCGGTCGTGGCGTAGTAGTGCAGCAGCTCGCCCTTGGTGAAGCCGGTCGCCGGGTGGATGACCTTCTCCAGATTGGACAGGGCGACCCGGTGGCCCTCCACCTCGGTGATCGGCGTCATGCGATGAGAATCCCACGAATTCCGTGAATCGCACCAAATCAGCGCAAAGCATCACGAAGGGATACCGTGTGGATGACTCGGTGTGGATGACTCGGTGTGGATGACTCGGTGTGGATGACTCGGTGTGGGCCCTGGGGCCCGACCGCCACCGATCCGAAAGGTGCGTGCTGCTCGTGCGATCCATATGGAACGGGGCCATCTCGTTCGGCCTGGTCAGCATCCCGATCAAGCTGGTGAACGCCACCGAGAGCCACTCCGTCTCGTTCCGCCAGATCCATCTGGAGGACGGCGGCCGCATCCGCTACCGCAAGGTGTGCGAGCTGGAGGAGCGCGAGGTGACGCAGGGGGAGATCGGCAAGGCGTACGAGGACGCGGACGGCACGATGATCCCGATCACGGACGACGACCTCGCCGCGCTGCCCATCCCGACCGCCAAGACCATCGAGATCGAGGGGTTCGTGCCGGCGGACAGCGTCGACCCGCTCCAGGTGGACGCCGCGTACTACCTCGCCGCGAACGGTGTCCCCGCCGCCAAGCCGTACACCCTCCTCCGCGAGGCGCTCAAGCGCAGCGGGAAGGTCGCCATCTGCAAGTTCGCCCTGCGGGGGCGTGAACGGCTCGGCATGCTCCGGGTGGTGGACGACGTACTCGCCATTCACGGGCTGCTGTGGCCGGACGAGATCCGTACGACCGAGGGGGTCGCCCCCGACACGGGCGTCACCGTCCGCGACAAGGAACTCGACCTCGCCGACGCCCTCATGGAAACCCTCGGCGAGGTCGACCTCGAATCGCTCCACGACGACTACCGGGAGGCCGTCGAGGAACTCATCGCCGCGAAGGCCTCCGGCGAGGAGCCCCCCAGCGCCCCCGCCCCCGCGCCGGGCGGCAAGGTGCTCGACCTCATGGCCGCCCTGGAGAAGAGCGTCCGCGAGGCCAAGGAGTCCCGCGGCGAGGAAGTCGCCGAGGTCGCCCCCATGCGGTCCCGGTCCACCCCGAAACAGCCCACCGGCAAGAAGTCCACCGCCGCGACCAAGAAGACAGCCGCCCCCTCGGCCGCGCCGACGAAGAAGTCCACGGCGAAGAAGACGACCGCGAAGAAGTCGACGGCGGCGAAGTCGACAACGAAGAAGACCACCGCGAAAAAGACCACCACCAAGAAAACGACCCCCCGCAAACGCCCCGCCTAATGATCAGTCGGTCGGCGGTGCCGAACCGGGCGGCGAGGTTCTCTGTCACAGGCGGAGGGCCAGGACCGCGTTGTGGCCGCCAAAGCCGAAGGAGTTGCTGAGGGCGAGGTCGCCGTCGGGGGGTAGGAGGCGGGGGGCCTTGATGACGAGGTCGATGGGGATCGCGTCGTCCGGAGTGGTGCAGCCGAGGGTGGGCGGTATCAGGCGGTGGTGGAGGGTCAGGGCGGTGGCGACGGCCTCTACGGCGCCGGCGGCTCCCTGGAGGTGGCCGAGCGCGCCCTTGAGGGCGGTGACGGGCACCCGGCGGCCCAGTACCGCGGCGAGGGCGTTCGCCTCGGCGAGGTCGCCGTCGACCGTGGCGGTGGCGTGGGCGTTGACGTGGACGACGTCGGAGGGGTCGGCGGCCGCGTCCTGGAGGGCCCGGCGGAGGGCGAGGGCGACGCCTCTGCCCGACGGGTCCGGCGCGGCCATGTGGTGGGCGTCGGCGGAGAGCCCCCAGCCGGCGGCCTCGCAGTAGACACGGGCGCCGCGAGCCCGCGCGTGCTCCTCGGCCTCCAGCAGCAGAAAGCCCGCGCCCTCGCCGTTGACGAACCCGTCCCGGTCCTTGGCGAAGGGGCGGGACGGGCTCTCGCCGGTGCCGTTCAGGCCGTGCCGGGACAGCGCCCGCATCGCGGCGAAGGACGCCATGATCGCCGGGGTGACCACCGCCTCGGCCCCGCCCGCGAGCGCCACGTCGACCCGGCCGTGGCGGATCCGGTCCACGGCCTGCCCGATCGCCTCGGTGCCGGAGGCGCACGCGCTGGTCACGGTACGGGCCTCACCGGTGATGCCGAGGTCGAGGGAGACCTGCGACGCCGCCTGCGAGGGCACACACATCGGGGTGGTGAGCGGGGAGACGGCCCGTGGGCCCCGGTCGCGCAGCTGGCGGTCGCCGGCGACGAGTACGGAGGCGTCGCCGAGGATGGCCCCGGCGGACACCCCGACCCGCTCCGGTGCGAGCCCGCTCTCGTGCGCACCGGCGGGATCGAAACCGCCGTCCCGCCACGCCTCCCGCGCGGCCAGCACGGCGAACCGCGCGGCCCGGTTCATCCGCCGCGCCCGGGGCCGGGGAAGCAGGTCGGCCGGGTCCACGGGCACGGTCCCCGCGACCCGCACGGGTAACCCGTCGAACTCCTCCCCCGCCAACTCCCGTATCCCGCACCGCCCTTCGAGCAACCCCTCCCACAGCTCGCCCACGCCCACACCGAGCGGTGTGACCGCCCCGAGCCCCGTGACCACGACCCGCCGCCCAGCCGAGTACGACATGAACCAGCCCCCTCCAGCTCAGCCCCGTCCGATGCCTCCTGCCACAGGAATAGTTCCCCGTTCAACAGACCGCCATCCACGCCCACCGCCTGGGTTCACAGGACTTTCGCCCGTACCAGCGCCGAGAGGACCAGCGTGCCCGGGATCAGGGGCAGCCAGACCGTGAGGACGCGGTAGCCGATGACCGTGGTGGTGGCGAGGGTGGCGGGCGCGCCGAAGGCGACAAGGGTGAAGACGAGGGCCGCGTCCACGGGGCCGAGGCCGCCGGGAGCGGGTACGGCGCCGGCCGCGGTGCTGGCCACGAGGTAGGCGAAGACCATCTGCGTCCAGGAGAGGGGCAGGTCGAGGGAGGAGCCGACCGAGGCGACGACGGCGCCCTGGCAGAGAGGGAAGGCGGCGGCTCCGCCCCAGAGGGCGAGGGCGCGGACGGGGCGGCTGTGGACGAGCCGGGTGTCGGTGAAGGCGGTGCGCAGACCGCCGATCAGGGGCCGGCGCAGCGGTCGTACGGTCGTGATCAGGGTGACCACGGCGGCGAGGCTGACGGCGGTGATCGCGCCGACCAGGGCGAGGGTCTCGCCCTTCGGGAGGAGTTCGGCCAGGTGCAGCGTGCCCGGGAAGGCGACGAGGAAGGCGAGTATCACCAGCGTCTTCGCCACCGGTTTGACCGCCGAGTAGAGGGCGAGCGAGGCGGTGCACCGGGCGAGGGGTATGCCTTTGCCCCGCAGGAAGCGCAGGACGACCGCGTGGGCGCCGATGTTGCCCGGCAGCGCGTGGCCCGCCGCGCCCGCGGCGAACTGCGTGGCGAGCAGCTGGCCCGGCGGCAGCCGCTCGGGCACCGTGCCCTGGCGTACGCAGGCGGCGGAGACGGAGCACAGGCCAGTGAAGAAGACCCCGGCCAGCAGCCACAGGGGATGGGCGGAGGCCAGTCGGACGGCACCCGTGTAGACCGTGTGCCAGTCGACCGCCGCCCATACCGCGAGCAGCAGCAAAGGCAGCAGGCTGACGGCGAGGCGGAGCCTACGGGCGCCGGCCGGGGTGAGGTTGGGGAGGAGGGTCCGGAGTCTGGTGGGGAGGGGGAGCCGCGAGGGGCCGACGTCGGGGGCGGCGGGCCGCGCGGGGGGCGGCGCGTCGAGCGGGAGCGGATACAAGGGGCACGTCGTCCTTCCGTGTCGCCGCCGGCCCGGCGGGGGACCGGACCGGCGGTGGCAAGGCGTGACAAGAACGAGGGGGACGACAGGACCGTTCCCGTTGGACGTGACGCCCAAGTGTGGGGAAGCCGAATTCCCACCGCCGCCGGAGCCATTTTCAGGCGTCCGTACAGGGACTTTGTACTCCCCCGTACCCTTCTGCGGCCGATGTTGTGATTCGAGTCACGCAAGGTTTAGGGTTGAAGCGCTTGGCAGGTGTCCCCGGGGGCGAGCCGGGTGGCGGTGCGCGACGGGGTTCGCCTCCAGGCGAGGGAAGTGATCCCGTTGTCCGTCGCCTGGGACAGCATCGGCGGTCTCGTCGATGCCCATGAGCGCTTCCTCGCCGGTGCGCGGGTCGACTCGGATGTCCGCGACCCGGTGCTCGACTCCTGGAAGCGGTGCCGTTCCGCGGGGCTCGAACCGCATCATCTGCTGATCCCCTACGCACCCGATCTCACCATGGAGGACCCCTTCCTCCGCGCGGCCGACCCGGTGCTCACGCAGCTCACCGCCTCCCTCGCGAACGTGAGCATGACCGTCGTGCTCTGCGACGCGCAGGCCCGCATGGTCCAGCGGCACGGCGGCGACCGGCAGCTCCTGTCCCGCCTCGACGAGGTGAACTTCGCCCCCGGCTTCTGCGCCTCCGAGGCGGCCGCGGGCACCAACGGCGTCGGCACCGCGCTGACCGAGCGGCAGCCCGTCTTCGTCCTCGGCCGCGAGCACTTCGCCGACTGCCTCTCCCCCTTCGCCTGCGCCGGCGCGCCCGTCCGCAACCCGCTCAGCGGCCGTATCGAGGCCATCCTCGACCTCACCTGTCTGCGCGACGACGGCGACCCCGCGATGCTGCGGCTCGTCCGCGAGGCCGCCCACGACATCGAGGCCCGGCTGCTGGAGCAGGCCACGGAGCGCGAGCGGGCGCTGCTCGCCGCGTACCGCCGGGCCGCCGCCCGGGGCGCGACCGGCCCCGCCCGCTGGCCCCGCCAGCCCGAGGTCCCGCCCGGGCAGCACGGGCCGAACGGCCACAACGGCGAGCGCCTCGGCCGCGTCGACCTGGCCGTGCTCCGCGAGAAGGCCGAGGAACTCATCGCCTCCCCGCACCGCACCCTCGACGAGGTCGCCCTCTCCGGCGGCCGTGTCGCCACGCTGCTGCGCCGCCCGGTCATGGGCGCCGCGGGCGAGATGGGCGTGGTGGTCGAGGCCCGCGTCCTGGGCGGACCCCAGCTGCGCCATACGGAACTGACGTCGGCGCCGACATCGCCGCTGGGGCAGGCGCCAGTGCCGGTGTCGGCCCTGATCGGGCAGGCTCCGCTGGCACTGATCGGGCAGACAGCGTCGGCTCCCATCGGGCAGGCGCCCTCGGCCCCGATCGGGCAGGCCCCGTCAGCCCCGATCGGGCAGGGGTCGTCGTCGCCGACAGGACGGACGACACCGTCCACGGTGGGGCAGTCGTCACCGCGGACCACAACGGGGAGTCCGGCGGCAGCCGAGACGCGGATCCCGACGCCGACGGCGGCCGACGCAGCGGCGGCGAGCGCGACGCGTGCCCAGGCGCCGGCGGCGGCCGAGACGCCGACGGCAATGGCAACGGCAACGCAGGCCCAGACACCGACGACGGCCGAGACGCCTGCCGAATCGCCTCCCCCGAGGATCGGCCTGGCCACGGCCGCCGTGGAGTCGCTGCCCGCCCCCGCACCGCCCGGCACTCCCGCCGAGGCGACCGCGCCGCCCTCCCCCGCCGCCCGTCCCGACGTGCCCTCGGCCCCACCCCCCACCGTCGTACTCCACACGCTCGCACCGCCCTCCCCTCAACCCCTCCCGACGAAGCCCGCCCCGCCCCGGGCCACCCCGTACGGAGCCGTCGGCAGCCCTCTCGGCGACTCCGGCTACGACTCCTCCGCCGACGGCTGGCTGTTGCTCGTCGGTGAAGCCGGGGTCGGGCGGCTGGCCGTGCTGGCTCGGCGGCGGCTGGAGTTGCTGCACGACGCCGGGGTCCGAGTGGGGACGACCCTGGACGTCACGCGGACCGCCGAGGAGCTCGCGGAGGTGACCGTGCCGCGGTTCGCGGACTTCGCCGCCGTGGACCTGCCGGACTCCGTGCTGCTCGGTGATGAGCCGGAGCCGTTCGGGGTGGGGATGTCGTTGCGGCGGGTCGCGCTGGGGGCGATGCACAAGGAGTCGCATCTGTACGAGGTCGGCGACCCGGTCGAGTACGTGCCGACCACGCCCCAGGCCCGCAGCCTGGAGAACGGCCGGCCGGTGCTCGAACCCGTCCTGGCCGAGGCCGGCGGCTGGCTCGCCCAGGATCCGGCGCGGCTCGAACAAACCCTCGCGGCGGGCATCCACTCCCTGATCACGGTCCCGTTGCGGGCCCGCGGCACCACCCTCGGCATCGTCAGCTTCTACCGCTCCGAGCAGCCCGCCCCGTTCGAGGACGACGATCTGTCGCTGGCCCAGGAGCTGGTCGGCCGCGCGGCGATCTGCATCGACAACGCCCGCCGCTACACCCGCGAGCACAACACCGCGCTCACCCTGCAGCGCAGCCTGCTGCCCCGGGGCAGGTCCGAGCAGAACGCCGTCGAGGTCGCGTACCGCTATCTGCCCGCGCAGGCGGGCGTCGGCGGCGACTGGTTCGACGTCATCCCGCTGTCCGGCGCGCGCGTGGCACTGGTCGTCGGCGACGTCGTGGGCCACGGCCTGCACGCCGCCGCGACCATGGGCCGGCTGCGTACCGCCGTGCACAACTTCTGCTCCCTGGATGTGCCCCCGGACGACCTCCTCACCCACCTCGACGACCTGGTCGGCCGCCTCGACCGGGGCGAGGGCTGGGCCGTGGAGAACACCCACCAGGACTCCGGCATCGTCGGCGCGACCTGTCTGTACGCCGTCTACGACCCGGTGTCCCGGCACTGCACCCTCGCCCGCGCCGGGCACCCGATGCCCGCGGTGGTCGCCCCCGACGGCACGGTGGACTTCGTCGACCTGCCCTCGGGACCGCCGCTCGGCCTCGGCGGCATGCCCTTCGAGACGGTCGAGCTGGAGCTGGCCGAGGGCAGCCAGCTCGTCCTCTACACCGACGGCCTGGTCGAGGACCGGCACCGGGACATCGACACCGGCCTCGCCACGCTCCGCACCGCCCTGAGCTGCGCGGACCGGACGCCGGAGGAGACCTGCGAGGTGGTCCTCGACGCCCTGCTCCCGGCCCGGCCGGAGGACGACGTGGCCCTGCTGATCGCCCGTACGCACGCGATCGGGCCGGACCGGGTCGCCCAGTGGGAGCTGCCGAGCGACCCGGCGGTCGTCTCCCGCGCCCGGATGGCGGTCACCGAACAGCTGGCCGCGTGGGGCCTGGACGACCTCGCCTTCACCACCGAACTGGTCGCCAGCGAACTCGTCACCAACGCCATCCGCCACGCCACCGGCCCCGTCCAGCTCCGCCTCCTGCGCGACCGCGCCCTGATCTGCGAAGTCTTCGACGGCAGCGGCACGTCACCACGGCTGCGCCGCGCCCGCACCGAGGACGAGGGCGGCCGCGGCCTCTTCCTCGTGGCCCAGCTCACCGAACGCTGGGGCACCCGCTACGCCCCCGACGGCAAGACCATCTGGACCGAACAGCCACTTCCCTGACTCCGGAAGGACTCCGGAAGCCCTCCACACGGGCGGGAGTCCTACACCCGCGCCCACGTATGCCGGTCCCGGGCCATCGCGTGCAGGGCCTCCACGTCCGCCGCCTTGAGCACGCCGCCGGTGCGGGCGAGTTCGGGGAGGTCGGTGTCCGTCAGGACGCGGGCCTCCCGCAGGGGCGTGGGGACGGTGAGGGCGGCGGGTTCGGTGAGGGCGAGGACGGGGCGGACCTCGGCGGTCAGGGCGTAGGAGGCGCGGGCGGCGTCGGCGCGGAGCCGGTGGAGCAGGGGGCGGGGCTCCTGGCGGCCTACGGCGACCATGGGGTCGGCGACCCTGACGCGCTGCCGGCGGGCGTAGAGGGAGCGCACGCAGAACAGGCCCCCGGGTCCGATCACCAGATGGTGGATCCGGTCCCCGCCGGGCAGCGGCACCGAGTGCAGGGTGTGCCAGCCCGCGCCCTCCAACCGGTCCAGCGCCTCCCCGACCGTCCGCTCCGCCGCCAGGGCCCGGCGGCGCGGATCGGGACGCAGCCGGCGCGGCGGCCCGGGGTCGCGTTCGAGGGCGACGAGCAGGGCCTCACCGGGGCGGTTGGGGGCCAGGTCGTCGTCCGGGTGGAGGCTCAGCAGGGCCAGCTCCGCGGCGGTGGGCACGGGTGGCGGGCCCACCGTGACGGAGCCGGTGAGGAAGGGGCGGAGGACGGTGAGCACTTCGTCGCCGTACTCCTCGCTCAGGAGGTTCACCCGGCCCGCCTCACGGTCGTACCAGGCCAGATGCCTCCCGTCGGTCCGGCACACGTACAGGCGCTCCTGTCCGTGGCGCCAGGTCGGTATGACGCGCAGTCCGCTCATACACCATCACCCCACGACCATGGGACCAGGCGGGGTGCTCCATCGGCAAGAACCCCGTTACCTTTGGGGTGACGACCCGCCGTCAGGGGCCAGAGGCCCATGGGAGGCCGCCGTTGCGGACGCGCAAGCAATCCGATGTTCCGGCTCCGGACGAACCGTGGAGCGAGGTGGTGCCCGGTCTGTGGATGGGCGGGCACGAGTACGCGGGCCGGGACGGCACCGGCGAGGTCGAACTCGCCGTCGTACGCGATGAGTTCGATCTCGTACTGACCCTGTTGCGGCTGCCCGGGTACGGGCCCGACGCCGACGTCGAGCACCATGTGTGGCCGATCCCGGACGGGCCGCTCGACGGTACGCAGCTGGCCGGCGTGATGCGGCTGGCGCAGGCCGCGTGCGACGCGCTGGAGGACGGCAAGAAGGTCCTCGTCCGCTGCTACAGCGGCTACAACCGGTCCGGTCTGGTCGTGGCGCACGCGCTGATCCGCGACGGCCACTCCGCCGAGGAGGCGATCCGGCTGATCCGCACCCGCCGCTCGCCGCACGCGCTGCACAACGAACTCTTCGTGGACTATCTGCACACCGGGCTGCCCACCGTCCGCCTGCTGGAGGAACTGGAGGAGGTCACCGACTGACGGAGGTGCATCGCGGGTCGCAGTACGTAAAAACGACTTCCGCACGAATAGGGTGTACGGGTCACAGCCACCCGACGGAAGCGACGGAAGCCCTCGCGCCTGCCCCGTACCCACCGTTCCCAGGAGTCCCGTGTTCCCCAGCCGCCCCGCGTCGCGCGCGGCCGTCGGCGGTGCGGCCGCCGTGGCCGTCGCCCTGCTGCTTTCGGGCTGCGGCGACTCAGGGGGCCTGGTGAGCGCGGGCACGACGCCCACCGCGAGCGGCCCGACCCGGCTGTGGCCCGGGGAACCACCCGCCACCTCCCCCGCGTACGACTACGGCGAGGCCGAGAAGGAGGCCATCAAGGGCATCAGGGCCCCGGGTGACGACATCCACAAGGTGGACCCGGTGGCGGTCGTCCGCGCCGAGATCGCCGCGCACCCGGATGTGTACTCCGGCTCCTCGGCTCTGTACTACGGGACGACCCGCCGCATGGCCGACTGCGGGGAGAGTGGGGACCGCGGCAAGTGCCCCGTCCTCAAGGCCTACTACCGGGACCTCACCGGTGACGGGCGCGACGACATGGTGCTCGGCTTCCGGCTGCTGCCCGGCAACCAGACGGCCGTACGTATGTACACCTTCCAGGAGGACCGGCTGGTGCAGGTCCTCGCCAGCGACGACGCGGTGACAGGGGTCGAGCTCGCCGGCCGCACCGTCATCATCCGCTCCCCGGCGGGCATCGTCGGCTACGAGTACCGCACGCAGTGGACCTGGGACGAGGACCAGCTGTCGATGCTCCTCACCCGCGACGAGATACTGCGCGTGGACGGTAAGCACACCCCGACCCGGTCGGCCTCGCCGTGAGCCCCCCCTCGCAACGACCCCGGCTGCGCCGCTGGGCCGCCACGCTCACCTGGAAGGCTCTGGCCTTCATCACGGTCATGTGCTGCGGCCTGGCAGCGCTGCTCGGCACGCTCGTGCATGTCTCCGTCACCGACCAGACCGTCGACGAGGCCCGTGCACGCGCGCTCGCACGGCTGGAGGAGGCGGCCTGGGCGTACGAGGCCGGGGACCGGCTCCCGCCGGGCGCCGGGGTCGGTCCGTCGGAGCTGCCGCGGGCGCTGCGCGAGCTGGCGGAGGGCGGGGAGCGCGGCACGATGGTCAGCGACGTCGAGGGGTACCCCACGATGTGGGCGGCCGCCCCCGCCGACGGCCGCGCCCTCGCCGTACGGATCGATTACTCGCAGAGCGCGGCCACGATCGAGAACCTCGACCGGGCCATCCTGGGCTCGTCGGCGCTGGCCATCGGGGTGACGCTGGCGGTGGGCGCGTTCGCCGTCACGGGTGTGACCCGGCGGCTGCGCACGACCTCCCAGGTGGCCCGGCGGATCAGCGCGGGCGACCTCGACGCCCGGGTCGGTGATCCCCGTACGACGGACCCGACGCGCTACCGGGACGAGGTGGCCGCGGTGGCCGCCGCGCTCGACACCATGGCGTCCACGCTCCAGAGGAAGCTGCTCAGCGAGCAGCGGTTCACCGCGGACGTCGCGCACGAGTTGCGTACGCCGCTGACCGGGTTGCACGCGGCGGCGGAGTTGCTGCCGCCGGGGCGGCCGACCGAGCTGGTGCGGGACCGGGTCGCCGCGTTGCGCACGCTGACCGAGGATCTGCTGGAGATCTCGCGGTTGGAGGCGGGCAGCGAGCGGCTGGATCTGGAGGAGACGCGGCTGGGACGGGTGGCCGAGCGGGTGGCCGCGGGGGCCGGCGCGGGGGCAGGCACCGAGGTGCGGGTCGTCGAGGACGCGCGCGTGGAGACGGATCGGCGGCGGCTGGAGCGGGTGTTGGGGAATCTGGTGGCCAACGCGCACAAGCATGGGGCGCCGCCGGTGGTGCTGACCGTGGAGGGGCTGGTGGTGACGGTGCGGGATCATGGCGCCGGCTATCCGGAGTACCTGGTGGCGGAGGGACCGCAGCGGTTCCGTACGGAGGGCTCCACCAAGGGGCACGGGCTGGGGCTGACCATCGCGGTGGGGCAGGCGGAAGTGCTGGGCGCTCGGCTGGAGTTCGAGAACGCGGCCGAGGGGGGTGCCGTGGCGCTCCTGCGGCTGCCGGTGAGTGAGGGCTGAGCGCGCCCTCCTCCTCTGATGGCCCAGTGCGGCGGGCGCGGCCGACAAGTGGCTCCTAACGTGGCGAATAGTCACCTTCGCCCCCTTTTTCTGGAGGAGCCTCAATGTCCCTGCGGATTCTGCTCATGCGCTTCGGCATAGCTGCCGCCGGCGGCGCTCTCCTGGCGCTCGCCGTCACGACCCCCGCCATCGGCGACGACCGGGAGGGCAGCGGACAGGACAAGCGCGCCGCCGCCGCCGTCGTGGGCAAGGTCACCGCCCGTTCCGGGCTGGCCCTGCGCACCGCCCCCCTCCGCGGCGCCTCGGTCGTCCGGGTCGCCCCTTACGGCGAGTTCGTCTGGATCCACTGCAAGATCCGGAGCCAGAGCGTCGACGGCAACTCGACCTGGTACCTGCTCAAGAACGACACCTGGTCCTGGGGCCCGGCCCGCTACATCTCCACCTCGGAAACGCCACGCTGGTGCCGCTGAACCAAGGCACACAAGACATCCCCTTTAGGTAAGTTCCGGACATGACCACCAAGGCCGGAACGACCCTGGCGGCGGATCCCGCGGACCCGTCCCCTCCCGCCGTACGCCTCCCCCGGCGCAGAGGCGTCGAGTTCACCCTCCTCGTCGTGGCCGTTCTCCTCTCCGTGTACGGCTACTGCGCGGTCGGTCTGGCGAAGTACGGCACCCTCCCGCCCGGCGCCGCCGATTACGGCGCCGGGCTCGGCGTGCTCGCGCTGCTGGCCCATCTCGCGGTGCGGCTGCGGGCGCCGTACGCCGATCCGCTGCTGCTGCCGATCGCGGTGCTCCTCAACGGGCTCGGCCTGGTGCTGATCCACCGGCTGGACCTGGAGACCCCGGCCGACCTGGCGGCGCCCGCGCAGCTGAACTGGTCGACGCTGGGCGTGGGGTTGTTCATCGTGGTCGTGGTCCTGCTGCACGACCACCGGGTGCTCCAGCGGTACGCGTACGTCTCGGTGGTGGCCGCGCTGGTGCTGCTGGCGCTGCCGATCCTCTTCCCGCCGGTCAACGGCGCCCGTATCTGGGTGCGGATCGCCGGATTCTCCCTCCAGCCGGGCGAGTTCGCGAAGGTGCTGCTCGCGCTGTTCTTCGCCAGCTATCTGGCGGCCAACCGCAACGCGCTGGCGTACGCCGGGCGCCAGATCTGGCGGTTCAAGCGCCTCCAACTGCCCACGGGGCGCGTGCTCGGCCCGATCGTCACCATCTGGCTGCTGAGCGTCGGGGTGCTGGTCCTGGAGCGGGACCTCGGCACCTCGCTGCTGTTCTTCGGGCTGTTCGTGATCCTGCTGTACGTCGCCACGGGCCGCACCGGCTGGATCGCGGTGGGGCTGCTGCTGGCGTGCGTGGGCGCGGTGGCCGTCGGCTGGCTCGAACCGCATGTGCACAGCAGGGTCGAGGACTGGCTGCACCCGTTCGCGTCGATCGAGGCGGGCCGGGGCCCGAACCAACTCGCCCAGTCCCTCTTCGCGTTCGCCGCCGGCGGTCTGTTCGGCACCGGTCTCGGCCTCGGCCACTCCATCCTCATCGGCTTCGCCGCCAAGTCGGACTTCATCTTGGCCACGGCGGGCGAGGAGCTGGGCCTCGCCGGGCTCTCCGCGCTCTTCCTGCTCTACGCCCTGCTGGTGGAGCGCGGCTACCGGACCGGCCTGGCCCTGCGCGACCCCTTCGGCCGGCTGCTGGCCATCGGCCTCGCGTCGATCGTGGCGTTGCAGGTCTTCGTGATCGCGGGCGGTGTCACCGGGCTGATCCCCCTCACCGGCATGGCGATGCCGTTCCTCGCCCAGGGCGGCTCCTCGGTCGTCACCAACTGGATCATCGTGGCCCTGCTGATGCGCCTGAGCGACTCGGCCCGCCGCCAGTACGACGACGGCCCGGGGGCGACCGGCGCATGACCAAGTACATCCGCCGCGCCGCCGCCCTGTGCGCCCTTCTCCTGGTCGCTCTCCTCGTCAACGCCACCCGCGTCCAGGTCTTCCAGTCCCGGGCGTACGACGACAGCCCCGCCAACCGCCGCCCCGTGATCGCCCGTTGGGGCCAGCCGCGCGGGGACATCGTGGTCGGCGGCCGCCCGGTCACCGGCTCGAAGGACACGGGAGAGCAACTCCGCTACGAACGGACGTACCGGGACGGCCCGTTGTACGCCCCGGTCACGGGCTTCGCCTCCCAGCGGTACGGGACGACGCTGCTGGAGCACGCCGAGGACCCGCTCCTCGACGGCAGCGACCCGCTGCTGTCCTTCCTCCCCTTCTGGAACGACATCACCCGCGACCGCAACGCCGGCGGCGAGGTCGTCACCACCATCGACGCGGCGGCCCAGCGGGCGGCCTACCTCGGCCTCGGCGCCCGCCGGGGCGCGGTCGCGGCGCTCGAACCGGCCACCGGGCGCATCCTCGCGCTGGTCTCCAGACCGTCGTACGACCCCGGCGTCCTGTCCGGCAACGGCCCCTCGGCGACGGACGCCTGGACGCGCCTCAACGGGGACGAGGGCAAGCCGATGCTCAACCGGGCGGTGCGGCAGACGTATCCGCCGGGTTCGACGTTCAAGGTGGTGACGGCCGCGGCGGCGCTGGACAACGGGGTGATCAAGGACCTCGACGCCCGGACCCGCTCCCCCGCCCCGTACACCCTCCCCGGCACCACCACCTCCCTCGCGAACGAGGTCAGGGGCTGCAAGAACGCCTCGCTGCGCCGTGCCTTCGAGCGATCGTGCAACACGGTGTTCGCGAAGCTGGGCGTGGACGTGGGGCTCGGCGCCATGAGCGACACGGCCCGGGCCTTCGGCTTCAACGGCGCGGACCTGCGCATCCCGTTCTCGGTCGCCCCCAGCAACTTCGACACCGAGATGGACCGGGCCCAACTCGCCCTCTCCTCGATCGGCCAGTACAACACCCGGGCCACGCCGCTCCAGATGGCCGTCGTCACGGCCGCCGTCGCGAACGGCGGTGCCGTCAGATCGCCGTACCTGGTCGAGCGCACGACGACGGCCGCCGGCCGCACGGTCGCCACCACGAACACCCGCACCCTCCGCCAGGCCATGAACCCGGGAACCGCGAAGCGCCTGCGCGAACTGATGCGCGGCGTCGTCGAGGACGGCACCGGCACCAACGCCGCCTTCCCCCACGCCACCGTGGGCGGCAAAACGGGCACCGCCCAACACGGCATCGGCAACTCCGGCACCCCTTACGCCTGGTTCATCGGCTGGGCCCAGTCCGACGACGCGATGGAACCCCAGGTCGCGGTGGCGGTGGTGGTGGAGGACGCGGAAGCGCGACGGGGGGACATCAGCGGGGGTGGCGACGCGGCACCGATCGCGAGGGAGGTGATGGAGGCGGTGCTGAAGACCACTGACCATCATCTGAGATAAGGGGTGCCACCCCCGGGCCCGCCCGACCTATCGTTCGGTACATGACTTCCGCCGCGTACGAACTCGCCCAGGTCAACATCGCCCGCCTCAAAGCCCCCCTGGATTCCCCGCAGTTGAAGGACTTCGTCGACGCCCTCGACCCCGTGAACGCCGTCGCCGACGGCTCGGACGGCTTCGTCTGGCGCCTCCAGAGCGACTCCGGCAACGCCACGGACGTACCCGTCTTCGGCGACGAGTGGCTGGTCATCAACATGTCGGTGTGGCGGGACACGAACGCCCTGACGGCGTTCATGTACCAGGGGCAGCACAGGGAGCTGCTGGCCCGCAGGCGGGAGTGGTTCGAGCGCCTCCAGGAGGCGATGGCGGTCCTGTGGTGGGTCCCGACCGGCCAGCGCCCGACGGTCGCGGAGGCGGAGTCCCGCCTCCTGCATCTACGCGCGAACGGCCCGACCCCGTACGCCTTCACACTGCGGACGTCGTTCCCGGCGCAGGGAGCGGAGCCGGTGTCGTTCGCGGTGCCGGAGGATCTGGGGTGCTCGGTCTGACGCGGATCAGGCCTGCGGTTCCGGGAGGCTCCGGGCGACCTCTCAGCCCTCCTCCCCCGCCTCGATCGCCTCCCCCACCTCGTCGACCCGCTCCCGTTCCTCCACCGCGAAACGCTCCGCGTCCAGGCGCTCGGCGACCTCCTCGTCCTGGGCCATGAGGAGGTCGAGGCCTGCGTCGCCCAGTTCCAGGACGCCCATGTCGACGTAGGCCTGCTGGAGTCGTTTGCCCCACAGGCCGATGTCCTTGACACAGGGGACGATGCGGCTGAAGAGGAGCTTGCGGAAGAGGGCGAGGAACTCGGAGCGCTCGCTGAACTCCTCGGCCTCCGCCTTCGGGATGCCGAAGTTCTCCAGGACCTCCACGCCACGCAGCCGGTCGCGCATGAGGTAGCAGCCCTCGATGACGAACTCCTCGCGCTCGCGCAGTTCGGCATCGGTGAGCTGCCGGTAGTAGTCCCGGAGGGCCATCCGGCCGAAGGCCACGTGCCGGGCCTCGTCCTGCATGACGTACGCGAGGATCTGCTTCGGCAGCGGCTTGTCGGTGGTGTCGCGGATCATGCCGAAGGCGGCGAGGGCGAGCCCCTCGATGAGCACCTGCATGCCCAGGTACGGCATGTCCCAGCGGGAGTCGCGCAGGGTGTCGCCGAGGAGGGACTGGAGGTCGTCGTTGATCGGGTAGACCATCCCGATCTTCTCATGCAGGAAGCGGGCGTAGATCTCGGCGTGCCGGGCCTCGTCCATGGTCTGGGTGGCGGAGTAGAACTTGGCGTCGAGATCGGGGACGGACTGAACGATCCGGGCCGCGCAGACCATGGCACCCTGCTCGCCGTGCAGGAACTGGCTGAACTGCCAGGACGCGTAGTGCCGGCGCAGTTCTCCCTTGTCGCGGTCGGTGAGCTTCGCCCAGTACGGCGTGCCGTACAGGTTCATCGCCTCGTCGGGCGTACCGAGCGCGTCGTACGGATCGACCTCCAGCTCCCAGTCGATGCGCCGCTGCCCGTCCCACTGCTTGTCCTTGCCCTTCTGGTACAGGGCGAGCAGGCGTTCACGGCCGTCGTCGTACTCCCAGCTGAAGCGTGCCGCACCGCTCGCGGGCACCGTCCACAGCGGGTCTCCCGGGTCCTTGGCATACAGCTCGTGGGTCGGCATACCTCGCACATTCACATGGGGTAGACGGGTCGTCAACAAGTGGCGCGCGAGGGATTGACGGCCTTGCTGACAAGTAGTCTCATAACGGTGACCGCACCCGTACTACGAGGTGGAACAGCCCATGACGACGGTGACCTCGAAGACCTCCGTGTCCGAGGCGGAGGTGCTCCGCGACGCGCTGGGCCTCCTCAAGGACCGGGAGCAGGTGGCCGAGCGGCTGCTCGCCTCCTCCGCGAAGCACTCCTTCGACCCGGACAAGGAGCTGGACTGGGACGCGCCCTTCGAGGAGGGCAAGTGGTTCTGGCCGCCGGAGCTCGTGTCGCTGTACGGGACGCCGATGTGGCGGCGGATGTCCGAGGAGCAGCGGATCGCTCTGTCCCGGCATGAGGCGGCGGCGCTGGCCTCGCTCGGCATCTGGTTCGAGATCATCCTCATGCAGCTGCTCGTACGGCACATCTACGACCGGGCCGCGACCAGCGCGCATGTGCGCTACGCGCTCACCGAGATCGAGGACGAGTGCCGGCACTCGAAGATGTTCGCCCGGCTGATCGCCAAGGGCGGGACGCCGTACTACCCGGTGAGCCGCCTCCACCAGAACCTCGGCCGCCTCTTCAAGACGATCTCCACAACCCCGGGCTCCTTCACCGCGACCCTCCTCGGCGAGGAGATCCTCGACTGGATGCAGCGGCTGACCTTCCCCGACGAGCGGGTCCAGCCCCTGATCCGGGGCGTGACCCGCATCCATGTGGTGGAGGAGGCCCGGCATGTCCGCTACGCCCGCGAGGAGCTCCGCCGCCAGATGGTGACCGCCCCGCGCTGGTCCCGCGAGTTCACCCGCGTCACCTCCGGCGAATTCGCCCGCGTCTTCTCCGTCGCCTTCATCAACCCCGACGTCTACCCGAACGTCGGCCTCGACCAGCGTGAGGCCATCACTCAGGTCCGCGCCAGCGCCCACCGCCGCGACATCATGCAAACCGGCGCGAAACGGTTGACGGACTTCTTGGACGACATCGGGGTGCTGAGGGGTGTGGGGCGGAGGATGTGGAGGTCGTCGGGGTTGCTGGCGTAGGCAGGGACGCGGGAGAGCTCGGGGCTGAAGGTGCCTTGGCGGCTGCGGGTGGTTCGTGGTTGCTCGCGCAGTTCCCCGCGCCCCTAAAAGACACGGCCCTGCGGGCCGCTGAAAAGACTGGGGCGAAGCCCCGTCTTTTCAGGGGCGCGGGGCTGTGTCGATTTGCGGCTCCGCCGCGTGGGCGCGACAAGCCCCCACCCACCCGCACCCGCCCACGCACCCCACCCCCGAGCTCGAAGGCGCAGCGGGGTCGAAGGGGCAGCCGCCCCTGGATGGGGGCACCTTCCGCTCGAGCGAAGCCGAGAGTGGGGGAGGGACGGGTAGGGGCGGCGGGGGCGAAACAACCCCCACGGCTACGCTGCGAGGTATGACGCCCGACGCCCCCACCCGCGCATACCGCCGCCTGAGCGTCGAAGAGCGCCGCAGCCAGCTACTGCATGCCGCACTGAACCTGTTCGCACACCACACCCCGGAGGACGTCTCCCTCGACGACGTCGCGGAGGCGGCCGGCGTCTCCCGCCCCCTCGTCTACCGCTACTTCCCCGGCGGCAAGCAGCAGCTCTACGAGGCGGCCCTCCGCTCAGCCGCCGAAGAGCTGGAGCACTGCTTCGACGAGCCGCCCGAGGGCCCCCTCACCCTCCGACTGACCCGCGCCCTCGACCGCTACCTGGCCTTCGTGGACGAACACGACACCGGTTTCAGCGCCCTCCTCCAGGGCGGCAGCGTCGTGGAGACCTCGCGGGCGACGGCCATAGTGGACGGCGTACGCCGGGCGGCGGCGGACCACATCCTGCGGCACCTGGAGATCGCGGAGCCCGGGCTGAGGCTCCGTATGACCGTCCGCATGTGGATCACCTCCGTCGAAGCCGCCTCCCTCATCTGGCTGGACGAGGGCAAACAGCCGGACGTGGCGGAGCTCCGGGACTGGCTCGTCGAACAGTTCGTGGCCTGCCTCACCGCGACCGCCGCACGCGACCCCCAGACCGCCACCGTCGTCCGGGCGGCCCTGGCCATCGAGACCCCCGACGGCGCGGTCAGCACCCTGGCCCGCCGCATCCTGCCCGTGGTCGGCGACGCGGCTCACCTGCTGTGACACTGGTCCGGTGAAGACCCAAGACACCCCCTTCGAGGGCGGGCCCCTGGACGGGCGCGTCCTGCCCGTGCTGCTCGGCATCACCGGGCACCCGCCGAAGACGTACCGGGTCCCCGTGCCGAACCCGGCCGGCGGCCCGCCGACCGTGCTGGTGTACCGGCGGGTCGACGCCGGCCGGGGCGGTTTCCTGCACCAGCTGTGGAAGTACGAGTACGCCCCCGACGCGGACCCGAGCCGCCGCCTGAAGTGGCCCTGGTCGTCCACGCGCAAGTCCCGCGAGGGGCAACCCGCCACGCCGCCCGAAAAGCCGCACCGCCACGACGAGTGACCCTGGTGGGCCGGACGGTCCACCCCGGCGCGCGCCCACCCCTCGCTCCTCCGATGCTGCCGGTGCGAGGTGGACGGCCCACCTGCGCACCGGAGGTGATGAAGTGTCAGAAAGGCTTCTGCGCCGGACATGTACGGCAGCGGTCGCGACCTTGGCGGCCGGCACACTCCTCACGACGACCCCGACCCCCGCCACGGCCACCCCGGCCGCTCCGGAACCGGCACCCAGCGACACGGCCGCCGACTCCCCGGACCCCCACTCGGACGCCGCCCCCGAGGACCGCTCGGTCGCCGACCTCCTCACCGAACTCCAGCGGCTCTACCGCGAGGCCGAGGAGGCCGCCGAGGACTACAACGCCACCGAGGAGGAGTTGGCCAAGCAGCGGGCCGAGGTCGCGAAGCTCGACCGGAAGCTCACCTCGGCCCGTATCTCCCTGTACGACAGCCGGGGCGCCGCCGGACGGTTGGCCCGGCAGCAGTACCAGAACAGCAGCACCGACCTCTCCCCGTACGTACGGCTGCTCCTCGCCCGCGACCCGCACCGCGCGATGGAGCAGGGCCATGTGATCGGACAAGTCGCCCGGGAACGGGCCCTGACCGTGGAACGGTTGGTCGGCAGCGAGCAGCAGACCGACGCCCTCGCCCGCAAGGCCCGCGCGGCCCTCGACCTCCAACTCACCCTCACCGAGCGCCACAAGAAGAAACGCGACGACGTACGCGCCCGCCTGGCCGAGGTCCAGAAGCTCCTCGCCTCCCTCACCGCCGAACAACTCGCAGGCGTCCAGAAGTTGGAGAGGGCCACCACTGCCGAGGCCCAGCAGAACCTCGTCACCTCCGGCGCCCTCAGCACCGCCCACCCCCCGACCGGCCCCGGCGCCAAGGCCCTGCGCTACGCCGTGGCCCAGATCGGCAAACCGTACGAGTGGGGCGCCGAGGGCCCGAAAACCTACGACTGCTCGGGCCTGACCTCCCAGGCCTGGTCCCACGCGGGCCACCCCATCCCCCGCACCAGCCAGGAACAGTGGTCCCGCCTCCCCCGCGTCCCCCTGGACCGCCTGCGCCCCGGCGACCTGGTCGTCTACTACCCCAAGGCCACCCACGTAGCCCTCTACCTGGGCGACGCCAAGGTGATCCAGGCCCCCCGCCCCGGCACGAAAATCAAGG
The DNA here is from genome assembly GCF_008386495.1 of Streptomyces tailanensis. GTDB lineage: Bacteria > Actinomycetota > Actinomycetes > Streptomycetales > Streptomycetaceae > Streptomyces > Streptomyces tailanensis. The sequence continues at coordinate 83,250 of NZ_VTHJ01000029.1, forward strand.
TCTCCCCCATCGCGGCCAACCCGATCCTGGGCGCAGTCCGCCCGGACCCGAAAGCCAAACCCCTGAAACGCTTCAAGCCCCCAAGACTCCCAGCAAAGGAGAGCAAGGAAAGCTCGGACAGGGCCTATAACGCCTTGCAGCACTTGTGACAAAGGGGCGCGTGTGTGCTTTTAGGGGCGCGGGGCTGTATCGATTTGCGGCTCCGCCGCGTGGGCGCGACCAGTCACGAACAACCCGCAGCCTCAATCCCCCAACAACCCCTACGGCGATTAGGACCCGGCAACCTCAGAAAGGTACGCCCGAGTCTTCTCCGCCTCATAGAAGTACCCCTCGAAATCCGCCGGGTCGTCGAAACCATTGGCAAACCGATCCGCCACCACCGGCAGCCCCTCAGCGGCCCCGATCAACTCCAGAACATGCGAACCCGGCGGAGCCAACATCGTGTTGGTCCACTTAGTCACCGGCCCCACAATCCCCCAGAACCGCCCGAACGTCCGCCCCATCCACGCCTCATCGAACTCCTTGTCCCCGTGTTCGAGAATCGCGTCGAGATACACGGCCGCACACTTGGTCGCCGAGTTCGCCCCCTGCCCGGTGAGCGGGTCATTGGCCACGACCACATCCCCGGCACCCAACACCAGCCCCCCACCGGGCAGCCGCCCGACGGGATGCCGCACGGTCGGCGTGTAGCGGCCCGCCAACGCCGCACCCACGTCGGTCACCTCGACCTCGCCGGCCCGCGCGTACTCCCACGGGGTGTACCGCTCCATGAGTTCCAGGGTCAGTTCGAGATGCCGCCCGGCGTCCCGGACGCCGCCGAACACATCGAGCGGACCGTCGGGCAGCCCCAGCCAGAACAGGGCGTCGGCGCGCCCGGAGGTCGTGAGGACGGGCTGGACGATGAGTTCGCCGACGCCGGGCACCAGGTTGCAGCGGGCCGCGTCGAAGTCGGGGTGCTCGGGGCGGGGGCCGAGGCCGTGGACGTAGACGGCGGCGAGGGCGCGCTGCGGCTCGGTGTAGGGCGAGCGGGAGGCGTCGCGGCCGAACATCCGTACCAGTTCACCCTTGCCCGCCGAGACGACCACGAGGTCGTACATACGGGAGAAGTAGTCGAGGTCGGAGACCGCGGCGCCGTGGATGACCAGTTGGCCGCCGCGGTGGGCGAAGGTCTCCAGCCAGCCGGCCATCTTCACGCGCTGGTCGACGGCTTGGGCGTATCCGTTCAGTCTGCCCACCCAGTCCACGGCGCGCTGCCCGTCCGGGCCGGCGACGGAGACCCCGATGCCCTCGATCCTGGGGGCCTGGGACTCCCAGAAGTTCAGCCCGAGGTCGCGCTCGTGGCGCAGCGCCGAGTCGAACATGCACTGCGTGGACATGATCCGGCCGGTGCGTATCTCGTCGGGGGTCCGGTTGGACATCAGCGTGACCTCGTACCCGTGCGACTGCAGTCCGAGGGCCAGTTGCAGCCCGGACTGGCCGGCTCCGACGACGAGTATCTTCCGCATCCGGGCTGGGCTCCTCAATTCGTCCTCTTCGTCCCCCGAGTTCGTCCCCCGAGTCGGCGCAGTCGGCGGAGTCCGCCGACTGCCGGCCGGGACTACTCGGGGGTGACGGATATCGCGTGCGCGCACAGCGCGAGCAGGGTCTCCATCGCCGAGGCCCGCTTGCGTGCGTCCATGATCAAGACAGGTACATGTGCGGGCACCGTCAGCGCTTCCCGTACGTCCTCGGGGTCGAACCGCTCGCTGCCGTCGAACGCGTTCACCGCGACGACGTACGGCAGTCCGCAGCTCTCGAAGTAGTCGAGCGCGGGGAAGCAGTCGCCGAGGCGGCGGGTGTCGGCGAGGACGACCGCGCCGATCGCGCCGCGCGTCATGTCGTCCCACATGAACCAGAACCGCTCCTGGCCGGGCGTGCCGAACAGATAGAGGACCAAGTCGTCGGCGAGCGTGATGCGGCCGTAGTCCATGGCCACGGTGGTGGTGAGCTTGCCCGGGGTCGCGGAGAGGTCGTCCGTGGCGGCGCCGGCCTCGGTCATCAGCGCCTCGGTCCTGAGGGGGGTGATCTCGGAGACCGCACCGACGAAGGTGGTCTTGCCGACGCCGAAGCCGCCCGCCACCACGATCTTCGTGGCGATCGGAGCCTTGGAGAGGTCGGCCTGCCAGGGCTTCAGCTCCTCCTCGGGCTCCTCTTGAACGTCGGGCCCCGGCACGGGACGCGGCACGTCGACGCGAGGGGCGTTCACATCGACATCGACGCGGGGGGCGTCGTCGTCGACGCCCGGGGTGACGCCGGGCGAGGCGTCGGGGGTGACGCCAGGCGAGGCGGCGTCAGAGACGGCGGAGTCCACTCAGCACCCTTTCCAGCAGAGCGCGGTCCGGCTGTCCCGGTCCGTGACCTGTTCCGTACACACGGGTCTTTCCCTGGTCCGCGAGATCACTGAGGAGGACACGGACCACACCGAGCGGCATTCTCAGCAGCGCGGCGATCTCCGCCACCGTCCGCATACGGCGGCAGAGTTCGACGATGGCCCGCATCTCGGGCATCACCTTGGTGTTGAGTGAACCATTCTCCAACTGCGGCCGCTCCGCCGGGGCTTCCAGTACGGCGACGAACGTCTCGACGAGCAGCACATGACCGAAGCGCGTACGGCCGCCGGTGAGCGAGTAGGGGCGTACGCGGGCGGGTTTACGATCGCCGCCGCGCACCGGAAGCCGCTTCGAGCCGCCGCCCTTGCTGCCCTTGTGGGCACTCTTCTGCGTGCCCTTCGAGGCGCTCATCGCCGGCTCCCGGCCGCCTCGGTCTCCTTGTGGGCCTCGCTCTCCAACGACTTGCGCAGCTCGCTGCGGAGCTCGGGGGTCAGCACATGGCCGGCGCGGCCGACGAAGAGCGCCATGTGGTACGCCACCACGCTCATATCGCAGTCGGGGGCGCCGTGCACTCCGAGCAGCGAGCCGTCGCTGATCGACATCACGAAGAGGCTGCCCTCGTCCATCGCGACCATCGTCTGTTTGACCCCGCCGAACTCCATCAGCTTGGCGGCGCCGATGGTGAGGCTGCCGATGCCGGAGACGATGGTGGCCAGGTCGGCGGCGGAGCCCCGGGGGCCCTGGGGCCGTTCGTCGCGGGTCTCGCGGGCCGCGGCGTTTCTGCCGGGGTCGGAGGAGAGCAGGAGCAGACCGTCGGAGGAGACCACCGCGACCGACAGCAGTCCCGGCACCTCCTCGACGAGGTTCGTCAGCAGCCAGTGCAGGTTGCGGGCTTCACTGCTCAGGCCGTAGGTACTGGGCGCGGTCAACTGCTTGCCTCCTCGGAAGTGCCCCCCGTGGTGTCAACTGCCTCTGTCCGGTACTCACGTGTCTCGGGAATCCGTGTCTCACCCGACTGCTCGGCGATCTCGGCCTCGACGTCCCGGCGACCCTCCCTCGCCCCTTGGTGGAACCCGCCGAGCCGTCGCCTGAGCTCGTCGGCGTTCACGCCCCCGACACGCGGCCTGGGGGCCGTGGGCGGGGGTGCGGTGATCCTGGGCGTGCGCTTGGGCAGGCCCTTGTCGGTGAGGCGCGGCGCCTCCTCGTCCCGTGGCGCCCCCATCGTGCGCGCCGCGTCCCCCTCGTCGGCGGCGCGCTCGTGGGTGTCGGGTTCGTCGGCGGCGGTCTCCTCCGGGACCACGGGAGCGAACAGCTCCATGGTGGTCTCGGAGACGGACTCGCGCCGCGGCTCAGGCTCGGGATCGTCCTGCGACACGGTGTCGTCGTGCGGTACGGCGGTCTCGGCGGCCGTTTTCGAGGTCTCGGCGGTCTCCCGTGCTCCCAACGCCCGCTCCATCGCCTCGATGAGCGGGTCCCCGTCGCCCTCCGGCTCGCCCACGATGACCGAACGGCCGGTCAGGACACCGGAGTTGGCTTCGGTGTCGGCGCCCGGCAGGGACAGGGTGTGGGTGAGCCCGGCGGGGGTGCCGACGGGCACGCCGGGGGTGGGCGCCAGCAACGACTTGGGCAGCACGACGATCGCCGCGGTGCCGCCCCCGTCCTGCTTCTGGAGCCGTACGCCGGTGCCGAGCCGGTGGGCGAGGCGGGCCACGACGTACAGGCCGAGGCCGAGCCCCTCGCCGTCCTCCTGGTCGTAGGGGGCCTCGGGGTCGAAGTCGGTGAGGCGGGAGTTGAGCTTCGCGATCCGCTCGGCGGCGATGCCGATGCCGCCGTCCTGGACGGAGAGGGCGATCTCGCCGTTCTCCATCAGCCAGCCGGAGACCTCGACGGACATCTCCGGTGGCGAGAACGACGTGCCGTTCTCCATCAGTTCGGCGAGGAGGTGGCTGAGGTCGTCCGCGGCGAACCCGGCGACGTGCGCGGCCGGTGGCAGGGCGGCGATGCGTACGCGCTCGTAGCGCTCGATCTCGCTGACCGCGGCGCGGACGACGTCGACGAGCGGGACGGGTCCCGCGTGGTGCTGGACATGCTCGTGGCCGGCCAGGACGAGGAGGTTCTCGCTGTGGCGGCGCATGACGGTCGCGAAGTGGTCGAGCTTGAAGAGGGTGGCGAGCCGGTCGGGGTCCTGCTCGCGCTCCTCCAGCGACTCGATGACGGCGAGCTGGCGCTCGACGAGGCCGAGGGTGCGCAGGGCGAGGTTGACGAAGGTGGCGTGGACGCTGTGCCGGATCTTCGTCAGATGGGCGGTGGCCTCGGCGAGTTCGGCGCGCAGGCGGTCGCGGTCGTCGGCCATGGTCTTGCGCTGGCCGATGAGGTGCTTGCGGTCGCCCTCCAGGGGCGCGAGCCGCTCGTGCAGAGCGAGGGCGTGCGCATGGAGCGCGTTGACGGAGCGTACGACCTGGGCGAACTCGTCGTTGCGGCCGGTGAACCTGATGGGTTCCTCGGTGGTCGGGTCGCCCGCGAGCCGGGCCGAGCCGATGCGCACCACGGCGAGCGGGCGGGTGAGCGAGCGGGCCATGCCGGTGGCGATGCCGACGGCGACGAGCATCAGGGCGCCGAGGACGGCGATGCGGATCTCCAGCGCGGTGACGTCGTCGTCGCGCAGCTGGGCGAGGTCCTTGGTGCGCCGGTCGTAGAGGGAGGCCTCTGCGCCGCGCATCAGGTCGACGCGGGCGGAGAGCGCCGCGTTCACCTTCTTGGCGCTGGTGCCGGCCTCGCCGTCGGAGAGGGCGGGCTCGTCGGTGAGCTTCGCCAGGTAGGTGTCGGCGGTGTCCGTCTCGGGGCCGGTGACCGTGGAGTCGTACGAGGAGCGGGCGGCGGCGGGCGCGATCTCGCGGAAGTGGGCGAGGGCGGCGTCGGAGCGGACGCGGGCCTGCTGGGCGGCGGCGCTGAGGGCGTCGCGCCGCTTCTTGTCGGCGGCCGAGGCTCCGGTCGTGGTGGCGGGCAGGCCGGTGACCGGGTCGATGACGGTCTGGGTGGTCGTCGGGACGCTGAGCGCGGCGAGGAGCAGTCCGCGGGCGGCGGCGGCCTGCTGGACGGCGGTGTCGAGCTCGGCGAGCGCGTACGCGCCGCCGCCCGCGCGGGGCGGGATCTGCTCGGCCAGTTCCTCGGCGAGGGCGTGGAGTTCGGAGACGACGGCGGTGTACGCCTGGTGCGCTTCGAGAGCGGTGCTCTCTTCGGAGAGCGCCGCTTTCCGTACGCCGGCGATGGACTCGATGTCCTCACGCAGGGCGGCGGAGGTGTCGGTGTCCGCGCTCAGTTCCTCGATCTGGAGGTCGACGCGGTCACTGTGCTGCTTGCTCGGCGCGGCCGAGTCGGGCCGCCCGGCGGCGATGTAGGCAGTGACCTCGTCGCGCTCGTCGGCCAGCGCGTGGGCGAGCGTGAGGGTCTGCTGGGTCCGCTCGGCGAGCGTCACCAGGCTCTGGGTGTCGTGCAGTTGTTCCGAGGCGGCGAGGATCGAGGGCGCCCCCGCGCCCGCTATGGCGGCGGCGACGACGGCCACGGCCACGATGAGCCGGTTGCGTACGTGCGCCTTGCGCCCGGTGCCGACGGTGGGGGCCTGCCGCTGTGCCGCCCCCTGCTGGTTCGGGGAGGCCGCGGAGGCCGTCGATGCCGCCTTCTTGGCTGCCTTCTTCTCCGCGCGCCGAGGCCGCGTCTTCTGCACCGGTGCTCGCATTCCTGACTCGTGTACCCATGGGCCCGGGTGACGTTCCGTCAACTAGTCACTTGCGGCCAGTCACTTACGGCCGTCCCCCCGGTACGGCTCCCGACCCTCCCAGTGCCGGTGGGCAGTGGTCCCGCATCATCAGTCCCGCCACCCGAAGGAGTGAACATCCCCGGGGAGTTGGCGGGCAAGTTCCTCCGGCTAGCGCCGACGCCCCGGCACGCGGGCCGGTTGGACGTCGGCGACGCGCTTTGGCAGGATTCGCCGCCGCGCTTCACCACTGACGATCATTCCATGCCAAACCCGGCGCCCGGCCGGGAAGGTCCGGGCCGTACGGCAACCATTGTCGGCCTTTCCTGGATCTTGTGGAGGGTACGTGCAGACTGGCCGAATGCGCACTGAACTCGTCTCGGAGCCCGGCGACCCGACCCGCCCCAACGAGGACTTCGCGACGGTCGCGCTGCCCGCGGGAGGACAGGGCGGCACCCTGGTCCTCCTGGACGGCGTGACACCACCGCCCACCGATTACGGCTGTCGACATTCGGTCGCATGGTTCAGCTCCCGTCTCGGCGGCACCCTGGCCGAACTGTCCGTTTCGCAGCGGGATTCGCCGTTGCCTGACGTCCTCTCACAGGCCATCTCTCGTACCGCTGAGGCGCATACGCAAACCTGTGACCTTTCTCACCCAAGAACTCCACAGGCGACAGTGGTCCTCGTCCGCTGGTCGGCCGCGGCCGTGGAGTACCTGGTGCTGTCGGACTCGGCCCTGCTGTTCGAGGCACCGGACGGATCGGTGACGGCGGTCCTGGACGACCGCCTGTCACGCCTCCCGCGGGCCTCACTCGCCACGGCCGCCATCGCCGACTCCACCGTCCGGAACAAGGAGGGCGGCTTCTGGACGGCGGCGGCCGATCCGTCCGTGGCCGTCCGGGCGGTGACGGGGACGGTCCCCCGCGAGAAGGTCCGGGCCCTGGCCGCGCTGACGGACGGCGCGACCCGATGGGTCGAGCGCTTCCGGGAGGGCGACTGGGGGGACTGCTTCACGTTCATGCGAAAGGAGGGTGCGGGAGCGCTGGTGGAACGCGTACGGGAGCTTGAACGGGCCGATGTCGGGCGACGGCTCCTCGGCCGGAGCAAGACGCACGACGACGCAAGCGTGGTGTTCGCGGAGTTGTGAGGGCAGCCCGGGTCCTCAGCCGTCGGCTCGGCGGTTCAACTGGTGCAACAACCGCGCCAGTTCAGCCACCTCGTCGCGGTCCCAGCCCGCCAACTGCCGTACGTACGCCACGCGCCGCGCGTCCCGTACCGCCCGGAATCGCGCGCGTCCCTCGTCCGTGAGGTGGACGAGCCAGGCGCGGCCGTCGGCGGGGTCGGGTTCGCGGGCGATGAGGCCGAGGTGTTCGAGGGCACGGAGCTGGCGGGACATGGTGGCCTTGCCGACACCGATGTACGCGGCGAGTTCGGTGGCACGGAGGCGACCGGCCTCGTCGAGGCGGGCGAGGAGACCGTACGCGGCGGACTCCAGGTCCGGGTGGACCGCCCGGGCCATCTCACCGGACTTGGCGCGGGCCCGCCGCAGCAGGACCGTCAACTCCCGCTCCAGCGCGAGGAAGGCCTGGTCCATGCCCCCCGCCGACAGCCCGGTCCCCACACCGCTCCCGTCGCCGTTACCACCCTCGTCGTGCACGTCAGCGCTCCTGTTTCCGTTCCCGCCGTGACCGGGTTCTCGCCTTGTCCGGGTTCTCGCCGCGTCCCGTGTCTCGCCTTGTCCGGGTCCGCCGACGCCAGTATTTCGCAGCCTCGGACCGCCCTCGTGCCACACCCCGGCACCCGCTTGACAAGCGAAAAGGCCCGGCATCCCGCAAGGGACCCGGGCCTTCCGCCACCCAGTGGACGTCCGTCACGCCGCCCACCGGAGTCATCGGGCTGAAGCCACTCACGCCGCCGCCGTCGAAGCTCTCGGCGGCGCGGCCGGTCAGGCCGCGACCGGGACTTCCACCTCCGCCGGGGCAAGGGCCAGGTCCAGGACCTGGCGGACGTCTGTGACGGCGTGGACGTCGAGCTTGTCGAGGACCTCGGCGGGGACGTCGTCCAGGTCGGGCTCGTTGCGCTTGGGGATGATCACGGTGGTGACGCCGGCCCGGTGCGCGGCGAGCAGCTTCTGCTTGACGCCGCCGATGGGCAGGACCCGCCCGGTCAGCGAGACCTCGCCGGTCATCGCCACGTCCGTACGCACGAGCCGGCCGGAGAGGAGCGAGGCGAGAGCCGTCGTCATGGTGATACCGGCACTCGGCCCGTCCTTGGGCACGGCCCCCGCCGGGAAGTGGATGTGCACACCCCGGTCCTTGAGGTCGGCGACGGGCAGCTCCAGTTCGGCGCCGTGCGAGCGCAGGAAGGAGAGCGCGATCTGCGCGGACTCCTTCATCACGTCGCCCAGCTGCCCGGTGAGCGTCAGCCCCGCCGCGCCCGTCTCCGGATCGGCCAGCGACGCCTCGACGTACAGCACGTCGCCACCCGCCCCGGTGACCGCGAGCCCGGTCGCGACGCCCGGCACGGCCGTACGCCGCTCCGCCGGGTCCTGGGCCGACTCGGGCACATGGTGCGGGCGCCCGATGAGGCCGCGCAGATCGCCGTCCGTGACGGTGAACGGCAGCTCCCGCCGGCCCAGTTCGTGCTGGGCGGCCACCTTGCGCAGCAGCCGCGCGACGGCCCGCTCCAGGTTCCGTACACCCGCCTCGCGCGTGTACTCACCGGCGATCCTGCGCAGCGCGCTCTCGTCGAGCGTGACCTCGTCGGCGCCGAGTCCGGCCCGCTCCAACTGCCGCGGCAGCAGGTGATCCCTGGCGATGACGATCTTCTCGTCCTCCGTGTACCCGTCCAGCCGCACCAGCTCCATCCGGTCGAGCAGCGCCTCCGGAATCGCCTCCAGCACATTGGCCGTGGCGAGGAAGACGACATCGCTCAGGTCCAGCTCCACCTCCAGGTAGTGGTCCCGGAAGGTGTGGTTCTGGGCGGGGTCGAGCACTTCGAGCAGCGCGGCGGCGGGGTCACCCCGGAAGTCGGACCCGACCTTGTCGATCTCGTCGAGCAGGACGACGGGGTTCATGGACCCGGCCTCCTTGATGGCCCGCACGATACGACCGGGCAGGGCCCCGACGTACGTACGCCGATGCCCGCGGATCTCCGCCTCGTCGCGCACGCCACCGAGGGCGACCCGTACGAACTTCCGCCCCATGGCGTGCGCCACGGACTCCCCGAGGCTGGTCTTGCCGACGCCGGGCGGCCCGACGAGGGCGAGCACGGCACCTCCGCGCCGCCCGCCGACGACGCCCAGCCCCCGGTCGGCACGCCGCTTGCGCACGGCGAGGTACTCGGTGATGCGCTCCTTCACGTCCTCAAGACCGGCGTGCTCGGCATCGAGAACACCCTTCGCGCCCTGGATGTCGTACGCGTCCTGGGTCCGCTCGTTCCAAGGGAGTTCGAGGATGGTGTCGAGCCAGGTCCGGATCCACCCGCCCTCGGGTGACTGGTCGCTCGACCGCTCCAGCTTGTCGACCTCCTTGAGAGCGGCCTCGCGGACCTTCTCGGGCAGGTCGGCGGCCTCGACGCGGGCCCGGTAGTCGTCGGACTCCTCGCCCCCCTTCTCCCCGTTGAGCTCGCGCAGTTCCTTGCGTACGGCTTCGAGCTGCCGCAGCAGCAGGAACTCCCGCTGCTGCTTGTCGACGCCCTCCTGGACGTCCTTGGCGATGGTCTCCGCGACGTCCTGCTCGGCGAGGTGGTCGCGCAGCTGCTGCGTGGCGAGCTTCAGCCGGGCGATCGGGTCGGCGGTCTCCAGGAGCTGGATCTTCTGCTCGGTGGTGAGGAAGGGCGAGTACCCGGAGTTGTCGGCGAGCGCGGACACGTCGTCGATGGCCTGCACCCGGTCCACGACCTGCCAGGCCCCGCGCTTGCGCAGCCAGCTGGTGGCAAGCGCCTTGTACTCCTTGACGAGTTCGGCGACATGCCCGGGCAACGGCTCGGGCATACCCACCTCGACCCGGGTCCCCTCGACCCACAGCGCGGCCCCCGGCCCGGTGGTCCCGGCCCCGATCCGCACGCGGCTCCGGGCCCGGACGAGCGCCCCCGGATCCCCGTCGGCAAGCCGCCCGACCTGCTCGACGGTCCCGAGCACGCCGATACTCGCGTACGCCCCGTCCACCCGCGGCACCAACAGCACCTTCGGTTTCCCGGGCTCCGTCCGCGCCTCCGCCTGCGCGGCCTCCACCGCGGCCCGCACATCCGTGTCATTGAGGTCCAGCGGCACCACCATGCCGGGCAGCACGACCTCTTCGTCGAGCGGCAGTACGGGCAGGGTGAGCGGTGCGGACGGAGCGTACTCAGCAGCCATGATCTTCCTCTCGACAATCAACTTGAGTTACATGGACTCAATGCATGTGAGCCTCCCAATATTCCCTCGCAAATGTTCGCTATTAGCGATCACAACTCGACCTGTCTATGCGGGTAGACCTCGCACTTTCGTGAGCCTGCGCTCACGTGCCTCTCCCAAATGGAGCTACAAGTTCTAGCCCTGAGACCCGGTGGAAAATCACTGAGGGAAAACTGCGAGCAGCAGCTCACCAGGCACCCCGCTCGCTGGCCCAGCCTGGAGAGGACAGCGGTGTCCTTTACGCCACTAGTCACAGCGGATCCGGGAGAGCCCGTCCCAGGCGGGCGAGTGGGGACAGAGCCATCAGCACGGGAGACAGCAGCATGCCTGCGGCCGTCACCAGGAGGCTGGTGCGCAACCCCCACTGCTCCGCGAGAAATCCGCCGAGCAGGGAGCCGAGCGGGGTCAGGCCCATGCCGACAAACGTGATCGTGGCGGCCGCGCGGCCCTGTATCCCGTCCGGGGTGACGGCCTGCCGAACGGCCATGACCGTGACATTCACCAACTGGCCGCCGGTCCCGAACACGAAGCTGACCGCAAGGAGCGCGGAAACCGTCACGGCAGAGGAGCCGTGCAGTGCGGGCACACACAGGAACGCGCCGTCGCCGAATACCGCCGCGAACACGAGCACCGGGCCATAACCGAATCGGCTCGGCAGGCGGGCGGCGAGCATCGAGCCCAGGAGCGCGCCCGGTCCCGTCGCCGCAAGCGCCAGGCCGACGGCAGTGCCCGACAGGTGCAATTCTCGCGGCAGGAAGAGCAGATAGACGGTCATCATGGCCGCGAAGGAGAACTGGAAGGCAGCCGAGGCGAGGCACACGGTCCGCAGCGAAGTTTCGCCGACCACGAAACGGAGGCCCTCATGGATCCGCCGCCATACCCGAGGGGGACGCTCCGAGCGCTCCGGGATCGATTCGGTCCGGCGGATCCGGCGAATCGACAGGAACGACAAGGCAAAGCACAGCGCGCTGGAGGCAGCAGCGATCGGCGCCGACAGCAGTGACACCAGAGCGCCACCGAGGGCGGGACCGACAATCTGGGCCGCGGACCGGCTGCCCTCGAGCGCACTGTTGCCCTGCACCAACTGATCGCGTTTCACCAGCCCTACGAGAGACGCCTGGTATGCCACGTCGAAGAACACGGACAGGGCCCCGACGACGAAGGCGACCACGAGCAGCGCGGGCACGCCGAGCCAACAGAAGAGGCCGGCCACGGCGGCGGCGCCCAGTGCCAGGGTCCGGCCAGCGTCCGTCAGCACCATCACAGTGCGGGTGCGCCACCTGTCCACCCACGCGCCGACGAAGAGCGAGAGCAGCAGGATCGGCGCCTGCCCCACCGCGCGGAGGACTCCCAACTGGCCGCCACTGGCGTTGAGCGTCAGGACAGCGAAGAGCGGCAGAACCACCAGGCTTGCATGTTCACCGAGTTGGGAGGCCGTCTGCCCCACCCAGAGTCTGCGGAAGTCGCCGTCCCGCCACAGGCTTGACGGAACAGGTCGATCGGAATCGGATACAGCGGAGGAAGCGGACGGCACAGGAGTCCCTTGGATTGCCGACAACGAGGCCCGACGCCCAGCGCACGACAGATGCGCCGACGGTTCAGGCGGGGGAAGGCTCGCTATGCCGCAACATCAAGGGCAGCACGCGATGACAGGCCGATCACGGCCTACAACGTCAACGCGCGCTCGGACGACCGGGCATGTCTTTCACTCCTCGTGGGAAACTCGCTGCACCCAAACGCTAGCCCTCGGCGGCTCAGCGCGAAAGGCGATTTAGGGCCTGTTCTGAGTTGAAATCACAAGAGGGTTGGCAGGCTGCGTAGCCAGAGGATGGATCCGCGCAGGTGGAGCCCAGCGGCATCGCTCTCGGGCGTCTTGTCGTAGCGGGTGGCCAGCCCCCGCCATTCCTTGAACTTGTTGATGCCGCGCTCGACGGTGTTCCGATCTTTGTAGAGCGTGTCGTCGTGGCTGACCGGGCGGCCGCCGGAGCATCCCTTCTTCTTGCGGTTGGCGGCCTGGTCGGTCTTCTCCGGGATCACCGCCTTGATGCCGCGTTTGCGCAGGTGGGCGCGGTTGGCACGGGAGGAGTACGCCTTGTCTGCGGCGACCGCGTCCGGCCGGGCCCTGGGTCGGCCGACCGGGACCCGCACCTTGATCTTGTTGAGGACGGGGATGAAGCGCGGGCTGTCCGCGGCCTGCCCGGGGATGAGGATGATGGACAGCGGGCGGCAGCGCCGCTCAACGGCGAGGTGGACTTTGCTGGTGAGCCCGCCCCGGGAGCGGCCCAGTTCAGCGGCCCGCAGCCGGGCCCTGCGGCGTCGGCGCACGGCGCGGCGCCGTTCCCGCTCGGGGTCCTCCCTGACCGCGGCCCCCTCGCCTACGGTGCCGTTCTGGCCCTTCGCCGCAGCCCCTTTTCCTCCGCCATGGCCTTCTCCAGGTCCTCAAGGAGTTCCGGGCCGACACCATGCCCGCCGCGTGGTGATGCGCGCGGGAAACGGTCGAGTCCACGCTGACCAGGCTGAGATCGACGTCGTCGCGAGCCGCCGCCTCGGCGATCATCGCGTCCATAAGGGTCTGGAAGACCTCGTCACGCGACCACATCCGGAACCGGCCGTAGATCGTTCGACCAGGAGCCGTAGCGCTCCGGCACTCACCACGAGTCACGCGACCGGTCTACCGCACCCGGCACCCTTCCGAAGCGGGAATGACCGATCCCGTGATCTCAACTCAGAACAGGCCCAAGGCCCGTGGCAGACGGCCGGGCTCCAGTCCGGCATGCCGTTGCGCCTCCGGCCCAGCGGGAGGACCACACCTCACCGTTCCACCGAAAATGCAATGTGAACCTGCGCGGCTTCGGCGGCTGACGGCCAGAGCAAACATGCGGGTGCGGCCCAGCCGGGTGCTGTTGTACTCGGCGAGTTTCACGAGCGCCGCGAGACATCTGGGCCGTCGACTCGAACTCCCGCGAGAAGAACCGCTCCCGGTCGCTCTCGTCCATGCGGGTGGCGTCCCGCCAAGTGGTGTAGCGGATCAAGGCGCCGGAATCCGCAGGTCATCGGCGCGGTTCGGGGCCGCGCATGGTCTGACGGCTGGTCAGCCGCTGTGCGATCCGGGCGCCGTGTCCGGTGGGGTGGCCGACGCGCGGCTTACCGGAACGCGTCGAGCAAGGTCGCTTACACCACGAAGCGGGACGCGACCTCCATGCGCTCCAGCACCTCGACGAGGAGGTCCTCCCTGCTGCGGAAGTGATGCAGCAGGCCGCCCTGGGTGATGCCGACGTCCTTGGCGATGCGGGCGAGGGAGGAGGCGTCGAAACCCCGCTGGGCGAAGTGCGCGACGGCCGCGTCGAGGATCCGCGACCACCGCTCGTCCCCGGCGGCGTACGTGCCACGCGCAACGGCCCGCCCAGCGCCTTCCGGCCCGCGCTTCCGCACCATGCCGGCCACTCTAACGCTCGCCCGGACGACCTCGAAGGCTCTCGCAAACCGGCGGTTACACGAGTCAACACCACCCTCCTTTCAAGCCATCTGCCTTGTGATTGTGGCCACTTGACCAATACCTAGTACCCACTTGGTTTTGCTGCTTCCCTGAACGAGCGTCTCTGATCGGCTTGGGTTTCCTGGGTGATCCCGGGTGCTGGGGACCGTTCTGGAGGGTGACTCTGCCGTGGCCATCGTGGGATGGGGGTGGTGTGGGCGTGGCGGTGGAAGCCTGCCCCGAGTCTGGCCCCGCCTGGCTGGTGTGGCCGGGTGGGGGTGCCGGTCGTTGTCGGTCCCTGCTGCCGTGACCACCGCTGGCTGCGGTGGGCCGGGTGCGTGGGGGTCCGCCCCGCCGGACGCTTTCCACCCGGCGCTCGGCCGGGTAGGGCGGGGAACCTGCGCCGCTTCCCGGGCACAGGGTGTCTGTTCGTGGGGCCGCTCTTGGTGCGGTCCCGGGTCTGGTGCTGGACCTGGCTGGCCTGGTCCAGGGTGTCAACCACCGTACGGATCACAAGGGTTCCGCTGGTGCGGTCGAGGCGGGTGGTGTGCTGGTGGGTCAGGCCGCGGGCACCGATGCGCTGCCAGGCGGCGTTGTCCCGTCCGGTGCTGTACCCGCACGCCTCGTTGGGGCAGGTCGCCCACGCCCAGCCCGCCCGCGGATCGTCGGGGGCGCGGTGGTGGCGGACGGCGGTCAGGCAGTGCGGGCAGTACTTCGACGTCCCGCGCGGCGGCACGATCACCACGGCGATGCCGTGGGCGGCGGCGGTGTGCCGGACGTGGCTGACGATCGCACCGCGCACCGTCTGCGACAGACGCGTGTTCAGGGTGCGGCCCTTGCCGCGGGCTTCCATGTCGCGGAGGTCTTCGAGGTAGATGAC
>NZ_VTHJ01000029.1:98133-105660 GCF_008386495.1 Streptomyces tailanensis
CGGCCGCGACCGCGTGATCGGTCATGAAACGGGCGGCTGCTCTGGCGAGGGCCGCGTTCAGGCGGGTCCGCCGCCGGGCCACCCGCTCCCGCTCGGCCTCCAGCACTGCGAGCTTCGCCACCTGCCAGGGGCTGGGGCGCATCCCGCGCTCCTGCCGGGAGGTGATCAGGATCCGCAGTCGGTCGATGCGGGCGCCGATGTGCTCGCCGATCAGGCGCAGCCGGTCGGCCTTGGCCAGGACTCCGGCGGCGCGAAAGGAGAGCGGGCGCCCGTCGATGAGCACCCGGGGCTGGGTCTCGTCGGTGAGGCGGAGGGTGCCGCCGGTGAGCAGGGTGTTCAGCCCCCAGTCGAAGGCCACCGCGGCCTGGTGTCCGGCCCGTTCCGGTTTGGGGACCGCGAGCGCGTAGGGCACATCCAGGAGGAGCCGCCCTTGCCGTACGCGCAGGGTGGGCGCGCACAGGGCGGCGTGGGCGGGGACGTGGGGTGGCAGGCGAAAGCGGATCCGCACCGGATGCCAGTCCGCCCGCGATACAGGATCGGGACACACCGGAAGCCGCACCGTCAACACCCCGTGGCGGAAGGGATCTTCCGGGCAGCGCTCGAGGGTGGCGAGCTGCTTGTCGACGGCCGCGAGGACCACCTGCGATCCCCCGCCCGGCGGCGGCTCGCACTCGGTGAGACCGGCGGGCAGGCGACGATGCGTGGTGTGGAAGTCGGCGATCTGCCGGGTGCGGGCCAGCAGCACACTCGACGCCACCATCCCACCATCGGGCAGGGCGGCCCGCAGCGCCTGCCACTCCGCCTCACTGCGCCGGGCCGGGTCGGCGGGCCAGGTCGCCAGCAACGCGGTCGTGATCTCGGCGCGCCACCAGGCCGACCGCAGCACCCGACCGGCCTGCTCCTGCGCGATCCGCACCACCCGGTCCGGCACATACACGCCCACAGGGACGGCCACCGCCCAGCCGAGGCGCCGCAACGCCATCCACGACTGCGACGGCAGACCTGCCCCCGACTGATCGACACCCGAGGCGAGTCGGGCCAGGTCGGCCTGGTTCCAGTGCTCCCGCACCACGCCTGCCGCGAGAGCCTCGACGAGGCCGGTCAGCCAGCCCGCCCGCTCCACCAGGGCCGCCTCGGTCAGCTGCTCCCCGGTCACCGCGTCCACACCCCGCAGCGCACGGGCGCAGGCCGCAGCGATCTGCTGCACCTCCCCCGCGCCCAGCTCCACCCTCCGCCGCACCCTGACACCCCCTCACACACTCCGAAACACCGACCCGACCATCACATCAACGATCAAACCCCCATGCGAGTTACGCACTCCCATCCGCCCTACCAGCCCCGCACCCCAAGACCCAGGAAAACCAGGGATCCCCAGACCAATCCGTCAACTGTTAAACACCCTGCACGGCGCCGTCCCCGTCCCCAGGAGACCTCATGGCTGTCACCCCGGAGGCCGCACACCCCTCCCCACCCGGCTCCGCCTCCCCGCTCAGCGAGCAGATCAGCCCCGCCCCCGCCCGCCTCGTCGTCGCCCTGGCCCTCGCCCAGTTCGGCGCGTATCTGGCCGTGCTGACGCCCGTCATGGTCACCCTCGCCCTCCGGGTGAACCAGATCGTGCCGGAGGCGCAGCGCGGTGCGGCCCTCGGTCAGGTGCTGTCCGTCGGCGCGCTGCTCGCGATGCTCGGCAACCCGGTCTTCGGCGCCCTCTCCGACCGTACGACCGGCCGTTTCGGCCGGCGCCGCCCCTGGCTGCTGGGCGGCATGGTCGCCGGACTGGCCGGTCTCCTGATCGTCGCGCTCGGCGGCGGCGTCCTCGCCCTGATGGCCGGCTGGGCCCTCGCGCAGCTCGGCATCAACGCCACCCTCGCCGCGCTGACGTCCTGCGTGCCGGACCTGGTCCCGGACCAGCAGCGGGCCCGGGTCTCCGGGATCGTCGGCATGATGCTGTCGCTGTCGATGATCGCGGGCTCGGGGCTCGCCCAGGTCTTCAGCGGCTCGATGTTCCTCGCCTTCCTCGTCCCCGGGCTCATCGGCCTCGCCTGCGTCGGGTTCCTGGTCGTGGTCGTGAAAGACCGGGACCGCCCGGCGCGCGCCGACGCGTTCGAGCCGTTCGGCGTCAAGGAGTTCCTGCGCAGCTTCTGGGTCAATCCGCGCAGGCACCCCGACTTCGCGTGGAACTTCGCCGGCCGCTTCCTGGTCTTCACCGGCGCCGCCTGCGTGACCAGCTACTCCGTCTACTTCCTGATGGACCGCATGGGGTACGACGGCATCGAGGTCGCCGACAAGTTCTTCGTCGGCATCCTGGTGATGGTCGCGGCGACCGTCGTCGGGTCGGTCCTCGGCGGTCAGCTCTCCGACCGCTCCGGCCGCCGCAAGCCGTATGTGCTGGGCTCCTCGCTCGGGATGGCCGTCGGGCTGGCGCTGGTGGCGACCTCCCAGACCTTCGGCATGTATCTCGTCGCCATGGCCGTCTTCGGGTTCGCCGAGGGGCTGTACCTCTCGGTCGACATGGCGCTGGCCGCCGCCGTGCTGCCCAACCCGGAGGAGTCCGCCAAGGCCATGGGCGTCCTCAACATCGGCAACGCCCTCCCCCAGTCCCTCGTCCCGATCATCGCCCCGAGCCTGCTCGCCCTCGGCGGTGGCAGCGGCGGCGGTGGCAACTACAGCGCCCTGTTCCTCTTCGGCGCCGTCGCCTCGGTCGTGGGCGCCGTCGCCGTCCAGTTCGTCCGCTCGGTCAAGTAGCCCCTGTATCCCGTATCGAGGAACGCCGATGCTCCCGTACCGCGACCCGACCCGCCCCGTCGACGAACGGGTGGAAGACCTCCTGGCCCGGATGACCCTCGCGGAGAAGGCGGGCCAGCTCTTCCACGCGATGCTGACGATGAACGCCGACGGGACGCTCGCCGAGGCCGAGGCGACGGACGGCCCGTTCCTGCGACAGGGCACCACCGAACTGGTCACGGACGGCCATCTGACCCACTTCAACCTCCTGGGCCAGTACGGGGTCCGGGAGACGGCCGAGTGGGTCAACCGGCTCCAGGCGCTCGCGGCGGACACCCGGCTCGGCATCCCGGTCACCCTGTCCACCGACCCGCGCCACGCGTTCACCGACAACCCGGGCGCCTCCTTCCACTCCGGCGCCTTCTCGGCCTGGCCCGAACCGCTGGGCCTCGCCGCGATCGGCGATCCGGAACTGGTGGAGAAGTTCGGCGACACGGTCCGCCGCGAGTACCTGTCCACCGGCTTCCGCGTCGCCCTCCATCCGCAGATCGACCTCGCCACCGAGCCCCGCTGGGCCCGCCAGTCCGGCACCTTCGGCTCGTCCGCCGAGGTGACGAGCGAGCTCGTACGGGCGTACGTACGCGGGTTGCAGGGGCCGCGGCTCGGGCCGCGTTCCGTGGCCGCCATGGTCAAGCACTTCCCGGGCGGTGGCCCGCAGAAGGACGGCGAGGACCCGCACTTCCCGCAGGGCAAGGAGCAGATCTATCCGGGCGGGATGCGCGATTACCACCTCGCACCCTTCAAGGCGGCGATCGCGGCGGGGTGTTCGCAGATGATGCCGTACTACGGGCAGCCGATCGGCGTCGACGGCTGGGAGGAGGTCGGCTTCGGCTTCAACCGTGACGTCCTGACCGGGCTGCTCCGCGAACGCCTCGGCTTCGACGGGATCATCTGCACCGACTGGGGCCTGCTTACCGACGCCCCCATCCTGGGCGAGCCGCACGAGGCCCGCGCCTGGGGCGTCGAACACCTCTCCGTCGCCGAGCGCGCGGCGAAGGCGCTGGACGCGGGCGCCGACCAGTTCGGCGGCGAGCAGTGTCCGGACGTCATCGTGGAGTTGGTCCGCTCCGGCCGGATCGCGGAGGAGCGGATCGACGCCTCCGTACGGCGGCTGCTGCGCGCGAAGTTCGTGCTCGGGCTCTTCGAGAGACGGTACACCGATCCGGACCGGGCCGAGGAGACCGTCGGGGCGGCCGAGTTCACCGCCCTGGGCGCAGCGGCCCAGCGCCGCTCCCTCACCGTCCTGACGAACCGTTCCCTGCTGCCGCTCACCGACCGCCCGAACCTGTACGTGGAGGGTGTGGGCGCGCAGACGGCGTCCTTGTACGGCAATGTCGTCGCCGACCCGGCCCACGCGGACCTGGCGGTACTGCGGCTGCGGACGCCGTACGAGGAACGGCCGGGCCGGTTCGAGTCGTTCTTCCACTCCGGGTCGCTGGCGTTCGGCGAGGAGCGGCTGAAGGAGATCCTGCGGCTGCTGGACGCCGTACCGACGCTGGTCTGCGTCAATCTGGAACGGCCCGCCGTGCTCCCGGAGATCGCGGCGAAGGCGGCCGCGCTCATCGCCGACTACGGGGCCTCCGACACCGCGTTGCTCGACGTGGCCTTCGGCCGGGCGCGGGCCGAGGGACGGCTGCCCTTCGAACTCCCTCGCTCCATGGCGGCCGTGGCGGCCTCCCGCCCGGACGTCCCCAACGACACCGAGGACCCGGTCTTCCCGTACGGGCACGGCCTGGACATCTGAGCCCGCCCGAACCGTACGCGGGCAACGTCGAAATCCGGCCGCCCCCGCGCTAGGGACGCGTAAAGATTGGCGGATGCGTACCACCGACGTACCCGAAGTCATCGACCGGCGCGAGGGCCCGTACGGCGAGGTCGTGCTGCGGCGGCACGGAGAGCTGTTGCAGATCATCGCCAACGGGTGCTTCCTCATGGACACTTCAGACGGACGCTCGGAGCGGTTGCTCGTCGACGCCGCCCTGGACGCGCTCGGCGACCGTTTCCGGCCGAGTGTGCTGATCGGCGGTCTGGGCGTCGGCTTCTCGGTCGCACACGCCGCCGCGGACCCGCGCTGGGGCGCCGTCACCGTCGTCGAACGGGAGCCCGCCGTCATCGAATGGCACCGCGCGGGACCGCTGTCCGCACTCTCTTCGGACGCCCTCGCCGACCCTCGCACGACCGTCGTGGAAGCGGATCTCGTCGAGTACGTCAATGAGACATCCGCCACGTTCGACGCGCTGTGCCTGGACATCGACAACGGGCCCGACTGGACGGTCTCCGAGACCAACGAAAACCTCTACTCACCGGCCGGTTTGGCAAGCTGCGCAAGGGTTTTGAGGCCCCGTGGGGTGCTGGCGGTGTGGTCCGCGCAACCCTCGCCGCCATTTGAGGAAACCTTGGGGAATGCCGGGTTCCAACAGGTGCGTACCGAAGAGATCCCGGTTGCCCGAGGCGTTCCGGACGTCGTGCACCTCGCGGTAAGACCTGGATAGCCGTGGCGCGGTGACTGCCCGTACCCTGCTTCCCTGGCGCCGATCATTCAAGCGTCAATCGCAGTCATGCGCAGCCATGCGTAGTCAAGGGATCACCCCCACGGATTCCGGAAAGCAACACAGGGGCGGGCGATGGAGCAGACACATACCTCCCACAGCAACACCACGGCGACGCCGGGCGCACAGCGTCGCGTGCTCGTGGTTGAGGACGACCCGACGATCGTCGACG
The DNA here is from genome assembly GCF_008386495.1 of Streptomyces tailanensis. GTDB lineage: Bacteria > Actinomycetota > Actinomycetes > Streptomycetales > Streptomycetaceae > Streptomyces > Streptomyces tailanensis. The sequence goes on from NZ_VTHJ01000029.1 coordinate 103,636, forward strand.
CCATCGCGGCCCGCCTGCGCGCCGAGGGTTTCGTCGTCCAGACCGCGTCCGACGGCCCGGCGGCGGTCGACACCGCGGAGGCCTGGCAGCCCGACCTGCTGATCCTCGACATCATGCTGCCGGGCTTCGACGGCCTGGAGGTGTGCAGGCGTGTCCAGGCCCAGCGGCCCGTCCCCGTGCTGATGCTCACCGCCCGGGACGACGAGACGGACATGCTGGTCGGGCTCGGCGTCGGCGCCGACGACTACATGACCAAGCCGTTCTCCATGCGTGAGCTGGCCGCCCGCGTGCACGTCCTGCTGCGCCGGGTCGAGCGGGCCGCGCTGGCCGCCACGACGCCGCGCTCGGGCATCCTGCGCCTCGGCGAGCTGGAGATCGACCACGCGCAGCGCCGGGTCCGGGTGCGCAGCGAGGACGTCCACCTCACGCCCACCGAGTTCGACCTCCTCGTATGCCTCGCGAACACCCCGCGTGCCGTACTCTCGCGCGAACAGCTGCTCGCCGAGGTGTGGGACTGGGCGGACGCGTCGGGGACGCGGACCGTGGACAGCCACATCAAGGCGCTGCGGCGGAAGATCGGCGCGGAGCGGATCCGCACGGTGCACGGTGTGGGGTACGCCCTGGAGACCCCGACTCCCTGAGCCGGTGCCCGCACCGGGCGCGTAGGGCATGGATCAGACATGCGTGGACGTGCAGGCGTAGGGGGCTGGTGGCGGTATGAGCGGCGTCGGTGACCCACGGTCACGGAATGCGGGTGACGCGCAGTCACGGAAGGGCGCGGGACCGCTGGGCGGCCTGCGCCCCTTCTCGATCAAGACGAAGCTGGGCATGCTCGTCGTCGTCTCGGTCCTGATCACCACGGGTCTGCTGATGATCGCGGTGCGCACCGAGACGGAGCTGCGCTTCATCACGGTGTTCTCGATGATCGCCACACTGTTGATCACGCAGTTCGTGGCGCATTCGCTCACCGCGCCGCTGGACGAGATGAACGCGGTGGCCCGGGCCTTCTCGCGCGGCGACTACACACGCCGGGTCCGCGAGAACCGCCGGGACGAGCTGGGCGACCTCGCCCACACGATCAACCTCATGGCCGACGAACTGGAGACCCAGGACCGCCAGCGCAAGGAACTCGTGGCGAACGTCTCCCACGAGCTGCGCACCCCCATCGCGGGGCTGCGGGCGGTCCTGGAGAACATCGTGGACGGTGTCACGCAGGCCGACACCGAGACGATGCGTACGGCCCTGAAGCAGACGGAACGCCTGGGCCGGCTGGTGGAGACCCTCCTGGACCTCTCCCGCCTGGACAACGGCGTGGTCCCCCTCCGCCGCCGCCGCTTCGAGGTCTGGCCGTACCTGTCGGGCGTCCTCAAGGAGGCCCAGATGGTGTCCTCCGCGCGCGGCGGCGTCGCCTCGGACTCCGGCAAGCACACCCGTACGGACGTCCACCTGCACCTCGATGTGCACCCCCCGGAGCTGACCGCCAACGCGGACCCGGAGCGGATCCACCAGGTCGTCGCCAACCTGATCGACAACGCGGTCAAGCACAGCCCCCCGCACGGCAGAGTCACGGTGAAGGCCCGCCGCGGCGCCACCCCCGAGTCCCTGGAGCTGGAGGTCCTGGACGAGGGCCCCGGCATCCCCGAGTCCGAATGGCACCGCGTCTTCGAACGCTTCAACCGCGGCGCCGTCAGCTCCCCCCACGGCCCCGGCAGCGACGGCGGCACCGGCCTAGGCCTCGCCATCGCCCGCTGGGCCGTAGACCTCCACGGCGGCCGCATAGGCGTAGCCGAGTCCCCAAAGGGCTGCCGCATCCAGGTAGCCCTACCGGGAGCCCCGACCCCCCTACCGGGCCAGCGAGCCCTACAGACCTGAACCTCTGCAAAACAGGGCGCAGCCCCTGTTTTGCAAGGGCGCGGGGCCGTATGGATTTGCGGCTCCGCCGCGTGGGCGCGACAAGCCCCCACTCACCCGCACCCGCCCCCCAACCCCATCCACCCGAGCTCGAAGGCGCAGCGGGGTCGAAGG
>NZ_VTHJ01000029.1:105740-106476 GCF_008386495.1 Streptomyces tailanensis
GTCCCCCCGCTCGAGCGAAGCCGAGAGTGGGGGAGGGCAGGGGGGCGGGGCCCCTCGCTACCCACATCCGGCATGGCTGAATCCCTCCAACCTTGCCGGATATCGCTCATCCTCGCGGGGCTTACATCCGTGCCAAGTTGACGTAAAGTTTGAACCGGAGCCACAAGATCCACCCCAGATCCGCCCTGGCGGACACGTGTGATCAGGTGCGTTCACGCAGAGGGTCGCGCTTTTGAAGCCGCAGGCCCCACCCCACGCGTGCCCGCCGCACGCCTCCCACACCCATTCCAGCCCGGAACCTCGCTTGTTTCCCGCCATTTCCACCCCCGAAACACGCTTTCCGATGTGACTTACACGACGATGAGCGGGCTCGGCCTGACCTTCCCGGCCGCAGAGGCGTAGCCTTTATTCCCGCTGTCCATCACCTTGTGAAGCGGAAGAGGGCGGTTGCCGCCGTGTCGCCACAGTCCCCCAGTAACTCGAGCATCTCGACCGACGCAGACCAAGCGGGTAAGAACCCCGCCGCGGCCTTCGGTCCGAACGAGTGGCTCGTCGACGAGATCTATCAGCAGTACCTCCAGGACCCGAATTCGGTAGACCGAGCCTGGTGGGACTTCTTCGCCGACTACAAGCCGGGGGCAGCTGCCGCCTCGGCTCCGGCGGGTACTGCGGCCGCGGGGGCCGCAGCGACCACCACGCCCGCGGCAGCCGCCGCCCCGGCCGCACCCCCGCCCGC
>NZ_VTHJ01000003.1:0-74870 GCF_008386495.1 Streptomyces tailanensis
ACCGGATCCGCCACACCGCGCGGGCCGGATCCGCCAGATTGATCGAAACCAGATACGCGCCCTAGGGCCGTCGGTGCTGCTGCGAGGGGAAAGGGTTTGGGAACCGTTGTCATTGTGGCCAGAACCAGCCATTCCCCAAAGGGACCCGCGCATCGCACCATGAGGGGCATGAATAGCGACACCTCCACACGGGACTTGTCAGTGCCGAGTGTGTTGTGCCCCTTTCCGGTCACGTACGACGAGACGGCGGCGCGCAGGGCGGACGAGGAGATCGCTGATTGGGCGCTGAGCCTTGATCTTTTCCCGGCGCAGCGGACTGAGCTCAACGGCTACCGGTTCGGCACGTTCGCGGCGATGACGCACCCTGACGCGGTCGACCACGATCACCTGATGCTCGCGGCCTGCAACATGACCGCCCTGTTCGCCGCGGACGATCACTATTGCGACGAGGGCATCGAAGGCGTCCGCCTCGCCATGAGCGCCTCACGGCTCGCTGGGTCGTTGACCGCGCTGGAGAACGGCCCCCGGCTGCCCGACTGCCCCTCGATCGAGGGCTTTGTCGGCAGTGACCCAGTTGCGCGTGCGCTCCGCGCGACCGCAGAACACATCACACGCTTGGGCGCGCCGGCACAAGTAGGCCGTCTGCGCCACGAGACGATCGCCACGTTCTTGGCGATGGCGGCGGAAAACTCCTGGCGTATCGCCGGGCACGTTCCCGATCCCGCTGAGTACCTGGCTCATCGCAAGTACAACGGGGCCATGGCCTGCCTGGTGCTGATCGATGTCGTCGGCGGCTACGAATTGCCCGTCCGCGACTGGGAAGAGCCCGGTGTCCGGTCTCTGTCGCTCGCCGCCTCATTGATGATCATGCTGGTGAACGATCTGTACTCGGTCGCCAAAGAGAGCGCTGACATCGGCAGCCACAGCTTGCCCACCGTGCTCTCCGCACGCCACGGATGGTCTCTCGAACGGAGTATGTGCGCGACCGGCGAACTCCACGACCGCCTCATGCGTGAGTATCTGCGTCTAGAACCCGACGTCGCGCGTCACGCCTCGCCCGAACTCGCCCGCTACCTCGCCGGGCTGCGGCACTGGATGCGGGGAAATCTCGAATGGCACACCCTCACCGGACGACACAACCATCGCGCAGGACGTCCCACCCCCAAGACAGGGCCTCATGGTCCCACCCATGACCGAATCAAGGCCGACGTGCACTACTCGGTCGCCGCCGGTGTCTGCCCACAGTGCGGGGACCGCCACAACGCAGCCACAGCGGTTGCGTAGACCTGGTCGAAGGATGGCTCTCTGACCTGCGGTGCAAGAACGGCCGGGCGATGGAGGGCGGGTCTGGCACGCCACGCCCCTCGTATGCTTGATCGTGATGAGACGCCGTACCCCGCCCCCGCCCTCTCCCCTGCCGCAGCGCGACGGTGTGGCCCCAGTGCGGGTGCGGCTGCCGGCCGGGGACGCGTGGGCGACCGTGCGGGATCATCTCGTGGCGCGGCTCGCGGCCGGGCCCGGGGTGATCGACGGAATGCTCGACGCGGGGCGGATCGTGGACGTCACCGGGCGTCCGGTACCGCGGGACATGCCGTACGTGCCGGGCATGTTCGTGTGGTTCCACCGGGAGCTGCCCGACGAGGAGCAGGTGCCGTTCGAGGTCGGCGTCCTGTACCGGGACGAGCACGTGGTGGTGGCCGACAAGCCGCACTTCCTGGCCACCACGCCGCGCGGCAGCCATGTCGCCGAGACGGCCCTGGCGCGACTGCGGCGGCAGCTGAGCATCCCGACGCTGGGCGCGGCGCACCGGCTGGACCGGCTCACGGCCGGGGTGGTGCTGTTCACCGTGCGGCCCGAGGAGCGCGGCGTGTACCAGTCGCTGTTCCGGGACAAGCGGGTGGCGAAGGAGTACGAGGCCGTGGCGCCGTACGACCCCGTGCTGGTCCTGCCCCGCACTGTGCGCAGCCGGATCGTCAAGGAGCGCGGGGTCATGGCGGCCCGCGAAATCGAGGGCGAGCCCAACGCCGTCAGCCGGGTCGAGCTGCTGGAGCACCGGAACGGGCGTGCCCGGTACCGGCTGATACCGCGTACCGGGCAGACGCACCAACTTAGGGTGCATATGAGCGCGTTGGGGGTGCCGATCCTCGGCGATCCCCTCTATCCGGTGGTGACCGGCCCCGTGCCGACCGGTGACTTCCGGCGCCCGCTCCAACTACTGGCACGGGCCCTGGAGTTCACCGATCCGGTCACGGGGCGCGAGCACCGGTTCGTCAGCCCGCGGGTGTTGTGGGCCTGGTCCTCGTACGAGGAGTGGGCGGGGTAGCCCCGGTCCCGGGTCGGCTCATTTGCCGAGCCACCGGCGCAGGAGACGCCGGTACAGGCCTGGTCGGCGGGCCGGTTCGGGCACCGACGTCGGCGTGGGCTCGTCGGCCGGGATGGCGGGTTCCGGAGCCGTGGGCTGTGGCTGCTCCGTGCTGACCTGCCAGTTGTTCGGGCGCTGCGGCGGCACCGGCTTGACGGTGGGCCGCTCCATGACCTCCTCCGGGGTCTTCGGCTCGAACTTCACCGGCAGTTCCACGAGGTGCCGGTTCCCGACGGACGACCGCCAACGCAGCTCGTGCTCCTCACAGGCGAGTTGGATGTCCGGTACACGGGCCAGCAACGCGTCGACGCCGACATCGGCGATGGAACGGCCGATGTCCTGGCCCGGACACTCGTGGGGGCCACCGCTGAAGGCCAGGTGGGAGCGGTTGCCCTGCATGCTGGCCTTGAGGTCGGGGCGGACGCGGGGGTCGATGTTGCCCGGTGCGATACCGAGGAGGAGCCCGTCGCCCTGACGGATGCGCTGACCGCCCAGCTCGGTGTCCTGCTTGGCGAAGTAGGCGAAGACGGTGCTGAACGGCGGCTCGTCCCACAGGGACTGCTCGACCGCCTCGGGCACGGTCATCTGGCCGCCGTTCAGCTGGGCGCGGAAGCCCGGGTCGGTGAGCACCACGCGCAGTACGTTGGCGAGGAGGTTGGCGGTGGCCTCGTAGGCGGCGATCAGGACGACACGCAGGTGCTGGCCGATCTCCTCGTCGTTGAGCCCCGCCGGGTGGTTGATGAGGTGGCTGGTGAAGTCGTCCTGTGGCTCGGCCCGGCGGCGGGCGGTGAGCCGCATCAGGACATCCATGACGTACTGGTTGCTGGCGATCGCGGTCTCGGTGCCCTTGAGCATGTCGCGGGCAGCCTGCACCATCCGGTCGTTGTACTCCTCGGGCATGCCGAGGATCTCGCACATCACCGCCATCGGCAGGTGCTCGGCGAACTGGCTGACCAGGTCGGCCGTGCCCTCCTCGCAGAACTTGTTGACGAGGTGCTGGGTCGCGCGGTTGATGTAGCGGCGGATGCTCCGGTAGTTGATCGTCGACATGGCGCCGGTGACCGCCCCACGCAGCCGCAGGTGATCGTCGCCCTCGGCGTGGCAGCAGATGGGCTGCCAGGCGAAGTGCGGCATGAGCGGGTGGTCGGGCTTGACCGTGCCGTCCTGCATGGGGGTCCACAGCCGGCTGTCCTTGCAGTACTGCGAGGGGGTGCTCACCATGTGCAGGTTCTCGCCGTGGCCGAGCACCACCCAGATGGGCACGTCGTCGTGGAGCAGTGCCGGGGCCACCGCACCGTGTTCGGCGCGGAGTTTCTCATACACGGCTCCCAGGTCCTCCGCCTCCGGGCCGTACAGCCGGCGCACGCCGCCGGGGCCATGGCCGTGGGCGGGGCAACCGGGGGGCGGACCGGGCGTGGGGTCGTCCGTACTGGTCGGGGAGTGGGTTTCAGGCGTCACGAATGTCGCTCCGAACTGAAGTGGATCCGATGTCTGGAGAGTTGGTGAGAGACCGGGAGGGGACTGGCGTGCGGGACAACACGGCTCCCGGTCGTGGGACTCGTACGGTGTGTGGCTCAGGGAACTCGCGGAGCCCGCGCGGGGCTCATGTCGACGCCGCCGACATCGTCAGGGAGTGCAGGAAGCTCATCAGCGTCATCAGGACGTCCCGGCTGGACGCCCGGCGCCGTGCGTCGCAGCGGACGATGGGGATCTCCTCCGCGAGGTCGAGCGCCTGGCGCAGTTCGTCGAGGGTGTAGCGGGGCGCGTCCGGGAAGTCGTTGACCGCGACGACGAAGGGCACACCGCGCTCCTCCAGGCGACCCATGACGTCGAAGCTGACCTCCAGCCGACGGGTGTCGACCAGGACGACCGCGCCGAGGGCGCCCTCGAACAGTCCGTTCCACAGGAACCAGAAGCGCTCCTGCCCGGGGGTGCCGAACAGGTAGAGCACCAGCTGGTCCGTGATGCTGATGCGGCCGAAGTCCATGGCCACGGTGGTGGCCGTCTTGGACTTGGAGCCGTAGTTGTCGTCGACTCCGATGCCGGCCTGCGTCATGGTCTCCTCGGTCGTCAGCGGTTTGATCTCGCTGACGGACCCCACCATGGTCGTCTTGCCGACTCCGAAACCGCCCACGATCACGATCTTCGCCGCGGCCTGTGCGGTGAGCGGCAGGTGGTCCTCGGTCCGTGGACCCGTGATGGTGTCAGAGCTTTTGAAGTCCATGCATCACCGCTTCGAGGAGGGAACGGTCTGCTCGCGCCTGCCGGATGACCGGTGCGCGTGCCTGTACCAGTTCGGCCGTCAGCAGCTCGGTGAGCAGGACGGTCACCACGCTGATCGGCAGGTTGAGATAGGCCGAGATCTCGGCCACGGACAGGGGAGACTGGCAGAGCCGGAGCAGCGCCGACTGTTCCGGAGCGGCGGAGCGCGGTGGATCGGCGCGCGCCACGATCAACGTGACGAGGTCGATCGGGGCCCGCTCGCCGTCCTCTCCGGTGAGGATGTACAGCCGCTCGGGTGGACGCTCCCCCTCTCCGTCCTTGGGTCCCTCCAGCTTCAGGGGTGGCGGCGGAGGTGGCTCCTGTGTGGGGTGGCGTCGTCGGCGTTGCGGAGGAATCATACGGTCTGCCCGTTCCGCCGCGGCGGACTGGTCAGATGGGAGCCGATGCGGTCGACGAGGTCGCGCATACGGTTGCTCATCAGACCGGGCTCGGCGATCTCGTTGGCGAGCACCGCGAGATAGGCGTTGGATCCGGCGGCCATGAGGTAGAAGTAGCCGCCGTTGATCTGGATGATGACCATCCGCATCTCGCCGTCGCTCTGCGGGATCTCACTGGCGACCGCGCCGGCCAGGCTCTGGAGTCCCGCGCAGGCCGCGGCGACCCGGTCGGCGGCGTCCGGGTCACCGCCGTGGCGGGCGATGCGCAGGCCGTCGGCGGAGAGCACCACGATCTGCTGGATGCCCGGCACGCCGTCGGCCAGATCCTTGAGCATCCAGTCGAAATTGGCTCGCTGCTGGATCACTTGAGGTCCCCCTCGTCGTCGGCCTCGCTGCGGGCCGACTCGTTGTTCGCGGTGGAAGCGGTGGACGCGTTGGACTCGGCCGGGTCGTCCGGGTTCCTGGTGATTGCATTGGGATCCGGGTCGCGCTTGAGTCCCTCCATGAACGCCTCGACCCACAAGCCCGGAGGCGGCAGTTCCTTCTTCGGTTCGGGCTCGGGCTGCCACACAGGCGCGGCGGCCATCGCGGCTTCGGCCGCTGCCTCGGCCGCGGCGGCCTCGGCGTATCGCTGGCTGAGCGGGATGGTCATCCGGCTGCGGCGCTGCGGCAGGCCGTTGGCCGTCCACTCGGTGACGACGGGGGTGTCGTCCTCCATGCCCGGTGCCATCTCTTCCGCGGAGCTCGGGATCCGCGGTCCGGTGGTCGGGCGGCGGCGCTTGGGCTTGCGGTCGGGGCCCTCGACGCCTCCAGTGTCCATGGTCGGCACGGCGGCGGCGCCGATGCCGTGGGCGAGACCGGGGGCGGGCTCCTCGGTGAGCATGTTGCGTGGTACGACGACTACGGCACGGACCCCTCCGTAGGCGGACTGCCTGAGCGAGATCTTCATGTCGTACATCGTGGACAGCCGGCCCACGACGGCGAGGCCGAGGCGCGGGCTGCCGCCCATGTCCTGGATGTCCTCGCCCCGCTGGGCCTTGATGAGCATGTCCTCGACCTTGGCGCGGGACTCCTCGCTGAGGCTGACGCCGCCGTCCTCGATCTCGATGGCGATGCCGGTCTGTACCTCGATGGCGGTGACGTGCACCTTGGTGTGCGGCGGCGAGTAGCGGGTGGCGTTGTCGAGGAGTTCGGCGCAGGCGTGGATGACCGGTTCGACGGAGACGCCGTTGACGTTGGCCTTGGCGATCGAGTGCAACTCGATGCGGCGGTACTCCAGGATGCGGGACATGGCGCCGCGCAGGCAGCTGTAGAGCGGGACCGGCTTGGGCCACACACGGCCGGGGCGGCTGCCGCCGAGGACGGCAATGGAGTCGGCGAGCCGGCCGATCAGCGCGGTGCCGTGGTCGATGCGCAGCAGGTCGTCGAAGACCTCGGGGTTGCGCCCGTGGTCCTCCTCCATCTCCCGGAGTTCCTTGTTCTGCTGGTGCACGATCGCCTGGACACGTCGGGCGATGTTGACGAAGGAGCGCTGCGAGGAGTCGCGCATCGCTTCCTCGCGGTCGATGATGTCGATCACCGTGTACAGCAAGTCACGCTGGGACTTGGGAAGTTCGCGCCACTCGGCGTCACCGTCGACAACATGACGAATCACCTCTTGGGGGGATTCTCCGCCGCGCAGTCGGTACAGCGCGGCGGGCAGGATCTCCTTGCCCAGCCGGGTGAACTCCTGGTCGTGGGCGGCGATGCGCTGTTCGAGACCAGCGGTCCGCCGCCCTTGTTCGGCGCGGAGTTCGCGGACTGTACGACGGCGGCCGCGCACCGCGATGACCGCGACCGCGACCAGTAGGAGCGTCGCGACCGTTCCGCACAAGCCGACGGCGAGCCGGACCGAACCCGTCACCAGGGAGACGGTGGTCCCGGTCGCCGCGGCCATCAGTATCGCCGGTAGCAACAGCACGCGCACGTCGGGAAGTTCACGGCCACCGGGAGGCGATTGAACACTCACCATGTATGCCCTCTATAGACAGATCGGCTGAAGGTCAGGGACTTATTGGGGACTTGCTGATGGTTCTTCCGCAGATCAAACTGCGTCTTCGTTATTTTTTGGAACAAGCGCACGATTACACCCCAACTCGGTGCGCTGCGGGCGAGCTTAGTCCGACCGGATCATCGCTGTGTCATATTCAGCAACCGCCTGAAATCACCCTGGCGACAGGAGTACGCTCTGGTCGTTTACACGCAGGGCAGTCATTCGAACGCGTTGCGTAATGACGTACAAGCGTATGAGGGCCGCCCCTTGACAGGGTGAGACGGGACGCAAAGGCACAGGTGAGAGCCGCGCCCCGCCCTCAGATCCCGGCGATCCGCAGCGCGGCGTCCGCCGTGGCGTCGGCGAACGCGAACACAGGGCGGTCGGGGTCGGAGCGGTGGACGAGGATGACACCCTCGATCAGGCCGAACACCAGGTCCGTACGCAGGTCCAGCTCACTCTTGGCGAGCGCCGCGCCCGCTGCCGTGGCCGCGATCAACTGCCGGTAGGCGTCCTTGAGTTCCGCCCGTACGGCATGGAAGCCGGCGAAGCGTTCGGTGCGGACCTCCGGGAGGAGGTAGAGCCCGCCGAGGTTGTGCGGGCCGCCGCAGAGCAGTTGGACGTCGGTGCGGCACAGCTCCCACAGCCGGTCCTCGGCCGGGGTCGCATCGTCCGCGAGTAGGCGGCGGGCCAGGGTCAGCGAGGGGGTGACCGTCGACTCCAGCAACTCGGCGAGGAGTTCCTCCTTGCCGGAGACGTAGTGGTACATCGACGCCTGCCGCATGCCGGCCCGGTCGGCCAGGGCGCGGGTGGAGGTGGCCGCGTAGCCGTGGGTCGTGAACAACTCGGCGGCGGCCGCGAGCAGTTCGTCACGGGGAGAGAGGCCGGTGTCGGGCCGCTGCGAAGCCCTGGGCCTGCCGACCCTTCGCCCGCCCGTGCCGCCGCCACCTGCGCTTCCCATGTGTTCGATCCTCGCACATGGGGTGAAGGGGCCTTTGGAAGGTAGGTACGCGCGGATCCGATGTGGCTGGTCGTACGGGTTCCCCGCACCCCTTCCCGGGCGCGACCCTGGTGACCGTTCGGGGCACGGCCCCGTGAGTGTTCGGTAACCGGCCCGGAACCCCCGGGACACGGCCCCGACCCTGCCCGCCCCTAATTTCTGTCGAGCGACAGAAATCACCGGAGCACCCGGAGGTCCCGCGATGGCGACAGCGACGACGTACGGAGCACGTGATCACGCCAGGGCGCAGGAGGGCACCCGCACCGAGGCGATGCCCGTCGTACCGGCGAGCAGTTGGCCGGAACCGCCCTGCGAGGCGAGCCGCCTGGTGTGGGCGGAGACGGTGGCGGGCGGCAACTACACGCACAGGGTGCTGGCCCGCGGCACGGAGTTCCGCCTGACCGACCTGCACGGCGACGCCTGCGCGCATCTGCTGCTGCACCACGCCGACCGGCCCTGGGAGCGGCTGAACGTCGCGGACACGGTCAAGGTTCAGTGGAACGCCTACCTCGGCGGGGGCGTCCTGCTCCTGTCCGACCAGGGCCGCGTCCTCGCCTCGGTCGTCTCCGACACCTCGGGCCGGCACGACGCGCTGTGCGGCAGCTCCACCCTCGTACGCAACACCGAGCGGTACGGGGACGGCACCCCGCAGTCGCCCTCCCCCGCCGGACGCGAGCTGTTCAAGCTCGCCGCCGCCAAGAACGGACTCGACCCGCGCGATCTGCCGCCCTCGCTCTCCTTCTTCCAGGGCGTGCGGGTACGCGACGACGGCACCCTCGACTTCACCGGCTCCGCCGGCCCCGGCGGCAGCGTGACCCTGCGCGCCGAGCAGGACGTGACCGTACTGATCGCCAACGTGCCGCATCCGGTCGATCCGCGCCCGCAGTACGTCAGCACCGCGCTGGAGGTCCTCGCCTGGCGAGCCCAGCCGACCCGGCCCGGCGACGCCCTGTGGGACACCACCCCCGAGGGCCGCCGCGCCTTCCTCAACACCGCCGAGTTCCTCGCCGCGAGGGGGATCGCATGAAGACCATAGTTCCGGCCAGGGCGGCCTGGTCGTCCGTAATCCGCGCCGGCGGCACACTCACCATCACCGATCTCCACGGCAACCAGGCCGTCGACTTCCTCGTGTACGACGCCCACGACACATCCGTCCGCTACAGCGCCCCCGACACCATCCACGCGCAGGGCGGAATCTTCCTCACCACCGGCAGCGTGCTGATGTCCAACGAGCACACTGCGCTGATGACCCTGGTCGCCGACGACGTGGGCCGGCACGACACGGTCGGCGGCGCCTGCTCCAAGGAGTCGAACACCCTGCGGTACGGCCACCACACCTGGTCGCAGCACGCCTGCGTGGACAACTTCCTCGCGGAGGGAGCGAAGTACGGCCTGGGCAAACGCGACCTCGTCTCGAACATCAACTGGTACATGAACGTGCCCGTCGAGAAGGACGGCACCCTCGGCATCGTCGACGGCATCTCCGCCCCGGGCCTCGCCCTGACCCTGCGCGCCGAACGCGACGTACTCGTCCTCGTCTCCAACTGCCCCCAGATCAACAACCCCTGCAACGGCTTCGACCCGACGGCGGTGGAGATGACGATCACCCAGGCGGGCGGCGCATGACCTTCGACACCCTGCTGGTCGCCAACCGGGGCGAGATCGCCGTACGCATCATCCGTACCGCCCGCGACCTCGGCCTGCGTACGGTCGCGGTGTACTCCGACGCCGACCGCGCCGCACCCCATGTCCGGCTCGCGGACGAGGCGGTACGGCTCGGCCCGGCGCCCGCGAAGGAGTCATACCTCGATACGGACCTGGTCCTGAAGGCCGCCAAGGACACGGGCGCGGGGGCGATCCATCCCGGCTACGGCTTCCTCTCCGAGGACGCGGCCTTCGCCCGCCGCTGCGTGGACGCGGACATCGTGTTCGTGGGGCCGACCCCCGAGCAGCTGGAGCTGTTCGGCGCGAAGCACACGGCACGGGCGGCCGCCGAGGCCGCGGGCGTCCCCCTCCTCCCCGGCACCGGACTGCTGGCCTCACTCGACGAGGCGCTCGACCGGGCCGCGGCCATCGGCTGGCCGGTGATGCTCAAGGCCACCGGCGGCGGAGGCGGTATCGGTATGTCGGCATGTCGATCCGCCGATGAACTGACCGAGGCCTGGGAGCGGGTGCAACGCGTAGCGGCCGCCTCGTTCTCCAGCGCAGGCGTGTACCTTGAGCGCCTCGTCGAACGCGCCCGCCATGTCGAGGTGCAGGTCTTCGGCGACGGCGAGGGCCGCGTCGTCACCTTCGGCGACCGCGACTGCTCCCTCCAGCGCCGCCACCAGAAGGTCGTGGAAGAAGCCCCCGCCCCGGGCCTGCCCGCCCACGTCCGCGAGCGACTCGCCGCCTCCGCCCGCGACCTGTGCGCCTCGGTCGCCTACCGCTCCGCCGGAACCGTCGAGTTCGTGTACGACGCCGGGCGCGAGGAGGCGTACTTCCTGGAGGTCAACACCCGCCTCCAGGTCGAGCATCCGGTCACGGAGGAGATCTACGGCGTCGACCTCGTCGCCTGGATGCTGCGCCTGGCCTGCGGCGACCGCGACGTCGTACGCGCCCCGGGCACACCGCGTGGTCACGCCGTCGAGGCCCGCGTCTACGCCGAGGACCCGGCCCGCGAACACCGGCCGAGCGCGGGCCTGTTGACCCGGGTCGAGTTCCCGCAGGGTGTGCGCGTGGACGGCTGGGTGGAGACGGGAACCGAGGTCACCACGTCGTACGATCCGCTGCTCACGAAGGTCGTCGCCTACGGCTCGGACCGCGCCCACGCGCTGCGGCGGCTCGACGAGGCGCTGGCCAGGACCCGCGTCGACGGCATCGAGACGAACCTGGGACTGGTCCGGGCGGCGCTCGCGCGGAAGGACTTCGAGCAGGCCACCCACTCCACGGCGACCCTGGCGTCGGTGAGCGACCCGACCCCGCGCATCGAGGTCGTCTCCGGCGGCACCCTCACCACCGTCCAGGACTGGCCCGGCCGCACCGGCTACTGGCAGGTCGGCGTCCCACCCTGCGGCCCCATGGACGACCTGTCCTTCCGCCTGGGCAACCGAGCACTCGGCAACTCCGACGGCGCCCCCGGGCTCGAGTGCACCCTCCAGGGGCCGTCGCTGCGCTTCACCCACACCACGACCGTCTGTGTGACGGGCGCCCCCGCCCCCGTGACCGTGGACGGCTCACCGGTACGGCAGTGGGAGCCGGTGACGGTGCCCGCCGGAGCCGTACTCGCCGTCGGCGCCCCAGCGGAACACGGACTCCGCGCCTACGTCCTCTTCGCGGGCGGCGGCCTGGACGTCCCGTCGTTCGTCGGCAGCGCGGCCACCTTCACCCTGGGCCGCTTCGGCGGGCACGGCGGCCGCGCCCTGCGGACGGGCGACGTCCTGCACGGCGGAGCCGTCACCGAGGGCTCACCCGTCCCGGTGGACGCGCGCCCTGAGTTCGGCTCGGTCTGGCAGGTGGCCGCCCTCGAAGGCCCGCACGCGGCACCGGAGTTCTTCACCGAGGACGACATCCACGAGTTCTACGCGGCCGACTGGAAGGTCCACTTCAACTCGGCCCGCACCGGTGTACGGCTGGTCGGGCCGAAGCCGCGCTGGGCGCGCTCCGACGGCGGCGAGGCGGGCCTGCACCCCTCCAACATCCACGACACCCCGTACTCGGTCGGCGCCGTCGACTACACCGGCGACATGCCCGTCCTGCTCGGCCCCGACGGCCCCTCACTGGGCGGCTTCGTCTGCCCGGCCACGGTGATCTCCACGGAACGCTGGAAGCTCGGCCAGTTCCGCCCCGGTGACACGGTCCGCTTCCGGCCGGTGTCCGACGACACCTCGCCCCGCCCGGCGATCGTCGACGGCGGCGTACTGGCCCGCGACGGCGATGTGACGTACCGCCGCAGCGGCGACGACAACCTCCTGGTCGAGTTCGGCCCCATGCAACTCGACCTCGCCCTGCGCATGCGGGTGCACGCCCTGATGGAGGCGGTGGCGGAAGCCGCCATCGACGGCGTCACCGACCTCACCCCCGGTATCCGCTCCCTCCAGATCCAGACGAACCCGGCGACCCTGCCCCCGTCCGAACTCCTCACAGAGATACGGCGGATCGTGGCGGCGCTCCCTCCGGCGGACGAACTGGTCGTCCCCTCCCGCACCATCCACCTTCCCCTCTCCTGGGACGACCCCGCGACCCGCGAGGCCATCGCCCGCTACATGGCGGGCGTCCGCGACGACGCGCCCTGGTGCCCGTGGAACATCGAGTTCATCCGCCGCGTCAACGGCCTGGGGTCGGTGGCCGACGTGTACGACACGGTCTTCGACGCGGAGTACCTGGTCCTGGGCCTGGGCGACGTCTACCTGGGCGCCCCGGTGGCCACCCCCCTCGACCCTCGCCACCGCCTGGTGACGACGAAGTACAACCCGGCCCGCACCTGGACCGCGGAGAACTCCGTGGGCATCGGCGGCGCCTACCTCTGCGTCTACGGCATGGAGGGCCCCGGCGGCTACCAGTTCGTCGGCCGCACCACGCAGGTCTGGTCCCCCTGGCAGCAACGCGGCGCCTTCGAACCGGGCTCCCCCTGGCTGCTGCGCTTCTTCGACCGCATCAAGTGGTACCCGGTCGACACGGAGGAACTCCTGAACCTACGGGCGGACATCGTGTCGGGCCGCTTCGTACCACGCGTGGAGGAGGGTGTCTTCTCACTCGCCGAGTACGAGACGTTCCTGACGGAACACGCCGACTCCATAGCCGACTTCAGGACCCGCCAACAGACCGCTTTCGCGGCGGAGAGGGCGGCTTGGGAAGCGGCTGGCGAGTTCACCCGGGCGGAGGCCTCCGCCACACCGCCGACGCCGCCCGCGGAGGTCGACATCCCGGAGGGCGGCCATCTGATCGAGGCCGAGTTCCCCGCTTCGGTATGGCAACTGAACGTGAACGTAGGCGACATCGTGACCACCGGCCAGCCCCTCCTCACCCTGGAGGCCATGAAGATGGAGTCCCGAGTCGACTCCCCGATCGACGGCGTGGTCCACGCCCTCCTGACGGTGCCGGGCAGCCAGGTGGAAGCGGGGACGGCATTGGTCGTTCTGGCGCCACGGTGACCGTTCCACCGGACGCCTTGAAACGCCCGCCGGTGGTGTGTGGGCAGTCGTTCCGCAGGGCGACGGGGGCACCTCCCGTTCGAGCGAAGCCGAGAATGGGGGAGGGTGGGCACACACCACCCACCGGCCCGCAGCCGACCGCACCACCCCAGCCAATGGAGCACAGATGTCGCCCCAGCAGCACACCGTCACCAGAGTCCGTACGGCCTACGCCCGCATCGACGCCGTACACCGCCCCGAGATCTGGATCGACCTGCGCCAACAGCCAGAGGTCGAGGCCGAAGCCCGCTCCATCGACGAACGTCACACCGCAGGGGACCACCTCCCCCTCGCCGGCCACCTCTTCGCCGTGAAGGGCAACATCGACGTCCACGGCCTCCCCACCACCGCCGGCTGCCCGGCCTACGCGTACACACCGGAGGCCGACGCCCCCGTCGTCGCTCGCCTCCGCGAGGCCGGCGCCATCGTCCTCGGCACCACCAACCTCGACCAGTTCGCCACAGGCCTCGTCGGCACCCGCTCCCCCCACGGCGCCGTCCGCAACGCCCACGACCCCACCCGCATCAGCGGCGGCTCCAGCTCGGGCTCGGCCGTAGCGGTAGCCCTCGGCATCGTCGACTTCGCGCTCGGCACGGACACGGCGGGCTCCGGCCGCGTCCCCGCCGCCTTCAACGGCATCGTCGGCCTGAAACCCACCCGAGGCCTGGTCCCCACCACCGGCGTCGTCCCGGCCTGTGCCTCCCTCGACTGCGTGACGGTGTTCGCCCGCACCCTCCCGGAGGCCGAACAGGCCCTGGCCCACATGGTCTCGCCACCCTCCCGCGCCCTCCCACCCCTCCCCCAGCGCACGCAGGGCCCCTGGCGCATCGCCGTCCCCCCGCGTGACCAACTCGGCGAACTGGACGAGGGCTGGGCGGAGGCGTATGAGGCGGCAGTGCACCAACTGGCCTCGGCGGGCGCGGAGATCCACCCCTTCGACCTCACCCCGTTCACCGAAGCGGCGGCGATGCTGTACCAGGGCGCGTTCGTCGCCGAGCGCTACACAGCCGTGGGGAGCTTCATCGACAAGGCGCTCGCGGACGGAGTCGACTCCCTCGATCCCACCGTCGCCGGCATCATCACCCGCGCCCGCGACATCCCGGCCCACCAACTCTTCACCGACCAGGCCCGCCTGGCCGACCTGCGCACCCAGGCCCTCACCGAACTGGCCGACGCGGACGCCCTGTTGCTCCCCACCACTCCGGGCCACCCCACCCTCGCCGAAGTGGCCGCCGACCCCCTGGGCGCGAACGCCCGCCTGGGCCGTTTCACCAACTCCACGAACCTCTTCGACCAGGCGGCGGTGGCCGTCCCAGCGGGGGAGGTGAACGGCCTCCCCTTCGGCGTCATGCTGATCGGCCCGGCGTTCACGGACGCCCGCCTGGCGAGGATCGCGACCCTGCTCCAGCCGTACACCCAACTAGCGGTGGTAGGCGCCCACCTCTCGGACCAGCCGCTGAACCCTCAACTCCTGTCCTTGGGCGCCCGCCTGACCCGCACCACGACCACAGCGCCCGCCTACCGCCTCCACGCCCTACGGACGACTCCACAGAAGCCGGGCCTGGTCCACGTAGGCAAGGGCGGCTCCTCCATCGAGACGGAGGTATGGCGCCTCCCCGCAGAAGGCCTGGGCCGCCTACTGGCGACCCTTCCCCGCCCCATGACCCTGGGCACGATCGAACTCTCCGACGGCACCCATGCCCCAGGTTTCCTGTGCGAGCCTGGCGCCCTGGCGGACGCCGAGGACATCACGAGGTACGGCAGCTGGCGCTCATATCTGAACCGCTGAGCAGGGACAGCATCCCCAGGGGCGCGGGGCTCTATCGACGTGCGGCTCCGCCGCGTGGGCGCGACCAGCCACCGACTACCCGTCAGCCGCCAGAGAACAGCTACCCCACCGACGAGTAGGCGACCACCCCACGCAACAGCCCCTCCACAGCCTTACGCGCACTCTTCCCCACGCTCGACCCGGAGGGCGCCGCCGCCGAAATCTGCCCGAGCACATCGATCACCTGCTTGCACCACCGCACAAAGTCCCCCGCCGGCATCTCCGCCTCACGGAGCACCTCATCGAGCCCCTTCCCCGAGGCCCACATATACGCGGCCCAGGCGAAGCCAAGGTCGGGCTCACGCTGCCCCACCCCTTCGCTCTGCGTGATCCGGAACTCCTCCTCCAGCGCGTCCAGCCGCCCCCAGATCCGCACCATCTCCCCCAGCGCGGCCTTGGCATTGCCGGACGGCAGCTTCGGCGCCATCGCGTCGTCGCCGACCCGGGCCTCGTAGACGAGCGCCGAAACACACGCCGCGAGCTCAGCCGGGCCCAGGCCCTCCCACACACCGGCCCGCAGACACTCACTCGCGAGCAGATCCAACTCACCGTAGAGCCGCGCGAGCCGCTTCCCGTGCTCGGTGACCTCGTCACCCCGCAGATAGTCCAGCTCGGTCAGCAGGGCCACGATCCGGTCGAAGGTCCGCGCGATCGTGTTCGTACGCCCCTCGATACGCCGCTCCAACTGCGCGGTGTCCCGCTTGAGCCGGTAGTAGCGCTCGGCCCAACGGGCGTGGTCCTCGCGGTCGTTGCAGCCATGGCACGGATGGGCCCGCAGTTCGGTCCGCAGCCGCGCTATCTCACGGTCGTCGGCGGCGGCGGCCCTCCTCTTGCGGTGCCGGTCAGGCTCGAGATGCCCGGCCTTGGTGCGCAGCGCGGAGGCCAGATCCCGTCGCGACTGGGGCGAGCGCGGGTTGAAGGACTTCGGGATCCGCATCCTCTCCAGGGCCTCGACCGGCACCGGGAAGTCCATGGACGCCAGCCGCTTGACCTGCCGCTCGGCGGTCAGCACCAGCGGACGCGGCCCGTCGTGGTGCTCGAAGCCCCGGTGGCCGTTGGACCGCCCGGCGGGCAGCCCGGGGTCCAGGACCAGCGCGAGCCCGGCGTACTTGCCGGTCGGGACATGGATGACATCCCCGGGCTTGAGCTTCTCCAGCGCCACAGCGGCCTCGGCACGCCGCTGGGCCGCTCCCTGCTTGGCCAGCTCGGTCTCGCGGTCCTTCAGCTCACGCCTGAGGCGCGCGTACTCCTCGAAGTCGCCGAGGTGGCAGGTCATGGACTCCTTGTAGCCCTCGAGACCCTCCTCGTTGCGCTGCACCTGCCGGGAGATCCCGACGACGGACTTGTCGGCCTGGAACTGCGCGAAGGACGTCTCAAGGAGTTCGCGCGAGCGATGCCGGCCGAACTGCTCGACCAGGTTGACCGCCATGTTGTACGACGGCTTGAAGCTGGAGCGCAGCGGATACGTACGCGTACCCGCGAGTCCGGCCAGATGGTCGGGGTTCATGCCGCGCTGCCACAGCACGACCGCATGCCCCTCCACATCGATGCCACGCCTGCCGGCCCGCCCCGTCAACTGCGTGTACTCACCCGGTGTGATGTCGGCGTGCTGCTCGCCGTTCCACTTGACGAGCTTTTCCAACACCACCGAGCGGGCGGGCATGTTGATGCCCAGGGCGAGGGTCTCGGTGGCGAACACGGCCTTGACCAGGCCTCGCACGAAGAGCTCCTCGACGACCTCCTTGAACGTCGGCAGCATGCCCGCGTGGTGGGCCGCGATGCCACGCTCCAGGCCTTCCAGCCACTCGTAGTAGCCGAGGACATGGAGGTCCTCGTTCGGGATCGACGCCGTGCGCTCCTCGACCAGGGCGCGCACTCTGAGCCGTGCGTCGTCGTCGTTCAGCCTCAGCCCCGCGTACAGGCACTGCTGTACGGCGGCCTCGCAGGCGGCGCGGCTGAAGATGAAGGTGATGGCGGGCAACAGGCCTTCGGAGTCGAGCCGTTCGATGACTTCGGGCCGGCTCGGGATCCACACCCTGGAACGCTGTCTGCGTTCCCGCTCTCGGTCGGCCTCGCGCATGGCACGGCCGCGTCTGCGGTCCTGGAAGGAGGGGCGGCTGGCCTCCATGCGCGCCATGCGTGTGAGGTCGGGGTTGACGGCCTTCTTGTTGCCCTCGCCCTCCTCGAAGAGGTCGTACATCCGCCGCCCGGCGAGGACGTGCTGGAACAGTGGCACGGGCCGGTGCTCGGAGACGATCACCTCGGTGTGGCCGCGCACGGTGTCCAGCCAGTCGCCGAACTCCTCGGCGTTCGACACGGTCGCCGACAGTGAGACCAGGGTGACCGACTCCGGGAGGTGGATGATCACTTCCTCCCATACGGCGCCGCGGAAGCGGTCGGAGAGGTAGTGCACCTCGTCCATGACCACGTGGCCGAGGCCGAGGAGGGTCTGCGAACCGGCATACAGCATGTTCCGCAGCACCTCGGTGGTCATCACGACCACGGGGGCGTCGGAGTTGACGCTGTTGTCGCCCGTGAGCAGGCCGACCTTGTCGGCGCCGTAACGGCGGCACAGGTCGGCGTACTTCTGGTTCGACAGTGCCTTGATGGGTGTCGTGTAGAAGCACTTCTTGCCCTGCTGGAGGGCGAGGTGGACGGCGAACTCGCCGACGATCGTCTTGCCCGAGCCGGTGGGGGCGGCAACGAGCACGCCCTTGCCGGCCTCCAGCGCCTGGCAGGCCTCGATCTGGAAGGGGTCGAGCCCGAAGTCGTACATCTCGCGGAAGGACGCGAGCGCGGTGGCCTGCTCGGCAGCGCGCCTACGTGCTGCCGCATACCGCTCGGCCGGTGAGAGGTCCTCTGTCATCGTGCTTTCGAGCGTACCGGGCCCCACTGACAACAGGACGATCATTATCCGGATATCTGCCCGCGCACAGAAGCGGCCGGGTGCGCCGCGTGGCGCCCCGGCCGCGTACAACCCTTGTCTCAGGTGACGTCGTCGTATCCGTTGATCCGCTCGTGCTCGGGGTCCGCCTGGGACGGCAGCGCCCGGCTGGCGGAGACCGCCTCGACCTCTCCGATGGCCTCGGGGGTGAGATCCAGTTCGGAGGCTTCGTCGTCGGCGGGCTCCAGGGCCTCGCGACGCCGCTTGCGCTTGTCGTTCGCCAGGGCGAAGCCGGTGGCGAGGAAGTAGAGCAGGATGATCGGCGCGGCGAGCGCCAGCATCGACACCGGGTCGACCGTCGGCGTGGCGAAGGCGGCGAACAGGGTGACACCCAGGATCATGCCCCGCCACCAGCCCAGCATCCGGCGCCCGGTGACCATGCCGGTCATGTTCATCATGACCAGGATCAGCGGCAGTTCGAAGGCGAGTCCGAAGACGATCACCATGCGGGTCACGAGGTCCAGCAACTCGTCCAGGGGCAGCAGGTTGACGGCGCTGTCGGGAGTGAAGTCGAGCATGACCTCGGCGGCCGCGGGCAGCACGTGGTACGAGAAGTAGGCGCCCATCATGAACAGCGGGAAGCCCGCCGCGACGAAGGCCGTCGAGTAGCGCTTCTCGTGCCGGTGCAGACCGGGCGCGATGAACGCCCAGAGCTGGTAGAGCCAGACCGGGCTGGCGATGACGACACCGGCCGTCAGCGACACCTTGATCATCAGCGTGAACGGGCCCATCAGACCCGACATCGTGATGTTGCCGCAGGCACCATCGCTCTGCTTGGCGAGCTCCGTGAACGCCTTCGTGCAGCCGACGGACTCCTGGACGGGCCGGGTCAGGAAGTTGATGATCTCCTGATAGAAGACCAACCCCACCACCGCGGCCAGCATGATGGCCAGGATCGACTTCCCCAGCCGGTTGCGGAGCTCACGAAGGTGCTCCGCGAGGGGCATCCGCCCCTCGGGATCCTTCTCCTTCTTGCGGGCAGACTTGAGCAACCCACGTCCTCATCTCGTGCGGCAGGCCGGAAGACTTGTCCGGCCCTGCGTCAGCGCTTGGTCGTGTCCGTCGGCTCGGCGACCGGGCGGGAGCTGGTCACGTCACCGGGGGCGGCCTGGATCGTGCGCTGAGCCGGCGCCTCGCCGGGGTTCGGCGGCGCGGACGCGGCGGTGGTGTCGTCCTGACCCTCCGACTTCATCGCCTTGGCCTCGCTCTTGAGGATGCGCGCGGACTTGCCGAGCGAGCGCGCCATGTCCGGAAGCTTCTTCGCGCCGAAGAGCAGGATGATGACGACGAGGATGAGAATGATCTCGGTGGGGCCGAGCCTTCCGAACATATGTCTTTACCTTCTCACCGAGGCGGCGGGTGGGGGCTGTCCGACCGGTCGGACACCTGTCCGAACGATCGTGCTGACAGCGATCGTAACGCTCAGGGGTGAACGCGAGGCAATCCCCGTGCGTACTCCCGATTCGCGACTCGGGCCTCGTTCTCCGTGCCGCGACAGGCAGCGTACCTGCCGATGGCGTGAGGGTGACAGGGCGAAGTGGCGCATACCGCACACGGCAGTCAACTCACAGCAGGCTCGACCGGAACTCACAGAGCGTCCACAGAGCGGGCCGCGCTCACCGTCGCCCGCTCCAGCTCCTCCGCCGCCCGATTGATCCGCCGACCCGACTCCGCGACCTGCCGCCCCAGCCGCTGAGCCTCCACGAAGACCCGTACGGCGAGCACCCCCAGCACGACGAGACCCACGAACCCGATAGCCACTGCGAACATCGCCCAGAACATGGCGACGACCCTAGGGCCTGCCCGGCGGATCATGCCAGCGACGCGGGGCCTGGCACGCGCATCTGCCGCGTTGTCGTCAGTCTCCCCCACGCTCGGCTTCGCTCGCGCGGGTGGGACCCCCATCGCTCCGCGTCGGCTCCTTCCCCCGCCTTGCAGCTGCACGCACCAAGCCCCGCTCACCTCAGGTCACAAGGCGCCCGGGACAACCGCCGGCCTGATCCGCCGGGCAGACCCTAGCCCGCGGAATGCAGCCGCAAGGTCCTGACCCCTCCGCCGGTCAGCAGCTCGACGATGCGCTCGCCGGCCGGTTTGCGGACGGCGACGCCGCACTCGGGGCAGGTGAAGGAGTAGAAGGTGGTCTTGCTGGTGGCGCCGATGGCGAGGCGGAGGGCGCTCGCGCCCAGCTCGAAATTGGCCCGGCAGTCGGGGCAGCCGGCTCTGAAGACCACGTCGACCGCCCTCTTCATGCCCGCGAAGGCGACCGCCACGGACATCTCCTGCACGCCCTGCACGCCAGACATAACCGAACCGCCGCTCACAGCCCTCGTGCCTCCCTTGTGTGGTCGTTCGTCGCCTCCGGGTAGCCCCCGCGGCTCACTCACGCCCGCCCGGCCCGTCGTACACGGGTGCGACCTCGTCGTAGGCCGCCAGGGCCTCACGGGCCGCGCGGCGGGCGCTGTCCGCGAGGTCCGGGGGCGAGACGATCCGGCCGTCGCGCCCGAGCCGCAGCGCGAGGCGCCGCAGCGAGGCGGGGTCGGGCGTCCGCAGAGAGATACGGAGCCCGCCGTCCGGCAGCTCATCGGCGCTGTCGTGCGGGTAGTACTCGGCGACCCAGCGCCCGCCCGGACCGACCTCCACCACGACCTCCGGGTCCTCGGCGGCGGGCTGCACCAGCGCCTCCGACAGGTCCCGCAGCTCGATCTCGGGAGGCGCGGACGGCTCGTCGAGGATCTTGATCTCGGCGACCCGGTCGAGCCGGAACGTACGGCGTGCCTCGGAGCGCCGGCACCAGGCCTCGACGTATGTGTGCCCGACGCTGACCAGGCGGATCGGGTCGATCTCGCGTTCGGTGACCTCGTCACGGGCCGGCGAGTAGTAGCGGATCCACAGGCGGCGGCGCTCCGAGATGGCCCGGTCGACGTCCGCGAAGACCCCGCCCTCCGATTCGAAGGTCACCGAGAGCCGTGAGCTGGCCCCGGCCGCCTCCCCCGCGGCCGTCTCCACCTTGGCGGTGGCCCGCAGCAGCGCCTGCCGGTCGCTCTCGCGCAGCCCGGGCAGCGTGGCCACCGCGCGGGCGGCCACCAGCAGCGCGGTCGCCTCGTCGGCGGCCAGCCTCAGCGGCTCGGCGGCCTCCGCACCGAGCGCGGCCGGGTTGTGCCACCAGATGCGCTCACCGTCGGTGTCGATGTCGAGCAGGTCACCCCCGCGGAAGCTGGTCCCGCACATGGGCAGCACATCGAGGTCCGAGACCAGCTCGTCCTCGGTGATCCCGAAGGCACGGGCGACGTCCTCGATCCGGGCGCCGGGCCTCTCCCGCAGATATGTCACCAGGGAGAGCATCCGCCGGGTCTGGTCGATGGCGTTCCCCGGCCGCGCCGGCTTTCCCACCACGTTCTTACGTCCCCCTCAACCCTTGGCCACGGCACGCAGCCGGTCCACCACATCGGCCCGCAACTCGGCCGGCTCCAGGACCACCACGTCGGGCCCGAACTCCACCAGCCAGGCGTCCAGACCGTGCCCGTACGGAATCTCCAACTCGTCCCAGCCGTCCCCCAGTTCCCGCACGGCACTCGCCCTGGCCCGCAGCGGGTAGCCCGCGCCGGAGCGCAGCCGGATCAGCGCGGAGCGGTCCGCGGTCTCCCCCGCCCAGCTCGCGACCGTCTCCCGCACGGTGACGACGTCCGGGACCGGCACGGTGAAGGCACTCCCCCGGCTGCGCACCCTGCCGGTGATCCGCGAGAGCCGGAAGACGCGCTCGGCGCTCCGGTCGCGATCGAAGCCGGCGAGGTACCAGTGACCGCGCCAGCACTCAAGGGCCCACGGCTCCACATGGCGGGGCTCGGGGCGGGCGGCGGTGGCCTTGCGGTAGTCGAACACGACCGGGCGGCGGTCGCGGCAGGCCAGCATCAGCGGCTCGAACGCGGCCTCGTGCACGGGGATACGCGGCTCCAGCGCGCCATGGGCCTCGTACGGGTCGACGTCCTCGGGAAGCCCCGCCGCGCGCAGCTTCTGCAGGGCGCCGCTCGCGGCACCGGCGAGCCGGGCCTGCTGCCAGACCTTGGCGGCGACACCGAGGGCGGCGGCCTCCTCGGCGTCGAGGGTGATCGGCGGAAGGCTGTTGCTGTCGCGGCGGGCCTGATAGCCGACCTCGCCCTCCAGGTTCTCCACCGTCTCGATGACCAGGCCGAGTTCGCGAAGGTCGTCCTTGTCGCGCTCGAACATGCGGTTGAAGGAGTCGTCGGACCCGGCTGCGTCCATACCCGGCCTGGCGGCCTCGACATACGCCTCGATGGAATCCCGCAGCTCGCGCTTGCTGAGCGGCCGGCGCGTCCCCAGCAGACACAGCGCCAGGTTCATCAACCGCTCGGCCTTGGCAATGGCCATCGACGCCCTTCCCTAAGGTGCTTCTAGCGGATGACCGTACCGCTACGAAGCGTCGCGGCAAAAGCCGAGGGCCCATGCCCGGACAGGCATGGACCCCAGACGACACAGGCGCGAACCCAGGCGGTCGATACCGGTCACGGCACGACCGACCCGAGCACGCCCCCTATGACGGTCAGACCCCTATGAGGATTCAGACCCCTATGGCGATCAGACCCCGAGCAGGTCCACCACGAAGATCAGCGTCTCGCCGGGCTTGATCGCCGGGGTGGGACTCTGGTTGCCGTAGGCCAGGTGGGCCGGGATGGTCAGCTGACGACGGCCGCCGACCTTCATGCCCTGCACACCCTGGTCCCAGCCCTTGATGACACGACCGCCACCGAGCGGGAAGCGGAACGGCTGACCGCGGTTCCAACTGGCGTCGAACTCCTCGCCGGTACTGAAGGAGACACCCACGTAGTGAACGGTGACGGTCTGGCCGGCCTTCGCCTCCTCGCCGTCGCCCTCCCAGATGTCCTTGATCTCGAGGTCCTTCGGGGGCTCGCCGCCCGGGAAGTCGATCTCGGGCTTGTCGATGCTCACTTCATCACTCCTTGTTGCGTGACCTACGTCGGGAACAGTCTCACAGACCGGCCCGTCAGACCGTGCCGAGGATGTCCACCACGAAGACCAGCGTGTTCTTGGCCAGCTCACTGCTCGGGTTCGCGCCGTAGCCGAGCGAGGGCGGGATCACCAGCAGCACCCGGTCGCCCACGTTCTTGCCGACGAGCCCCTTGTCCCAGCCTTCCACCACGGAGCCGGTGCCGATCTGGAAGGCAGTGGCACCGCCGTGGTCCCAGGACGAGTCGAACTTCGTCCCGTCCTCCCACTTGACCCCGGTGTACTGGGCGACGAGCCCCTGGCCCGCCTCGACCTTCTTGCCGCTGCCCTTGATCAGCACCTGCTGCTCAAGGTCCTTGGGAGCCTTGGCCCCCTCGGGGATGGTGATCGTCGCCGCCTTCTGCGACGGGGCCTCGACCTCGGGCAGGCCCGCCTCGGAGGCCGCCTGCTCGCCCTTGGCCTCGGCCTTGGCGTCGACGGTGGTGGCACCGACCGGGTCGACCACCCAGACCAGCACATCCGTCGCGGCGATCCCGGAGGACGTGTTCAGATTCTGGCCGATCAGGTCACCCGCGGTGCCCTGCACCAGGATCCGACTGCCAGGCTTCTTGCCCTTCACGGCGTCGAGGACCTTCTCGGGCAGTTGCTGGCTCGGTTTACCGATCTGCTCGACGGACTGCCGACGGGCCGTCTCGTCGCCGGTCGACGTCGCCCAGGTGCCGCTCAGCTCCTGGCCGCCGCCCCACTTCTCGACGGTCCAGTCCAGCCGGACGAAGTCCGAGGCCTTGATCGGGCTTCCACTGCCCTCCGAGACCGTCTTGACCACGGTCTCCTTGGACGGCTGACCGTCCTTGGGCACAGAGATCTCGGGCTTCGCCCCGACCTTCCCCTTGACCTCGGCGACGCCTCCCGCCGCCTCGCCGTTGTTCTCGTCGTCCGATCCGCACGCGGCGGTGAACAACAGGGCGGGAACGGCCAGCAGTGCGGCCACGCGTCGTTTCGTGTTGTAGTTCATCAGTCCAACTGGGATCGGGGGTGGGGGGCAATGGCCGCCACTCTACGACCTACGCGCTCCCGGGACGGATCACCGCAGGACACGCCGTCGCCCTGGGCCGGAAATCCGGCCCAGGGCGACGTTTCGCCGGCCAACCGGCATCGGGTCACATTCCCGCGATCAGCTTCTCCACCCGGTCGTCCACCGAACGGAACGGGTCCTTGCACAACACCGTACGTTGCGCCTGGTCGTTGAGCTTCAGATGCACCCAGTCGACCGTGAAATCCCGGCGCTGTTCCTGCGCACGCCGGATGAAGTCACCACGAAGGCGGGCCCGAGTCGTCTGCGGCGGAACCGACTTGCCCTCGAAGATCTTCAAGTCATTGCAGATACGGGCGGCCTGGCCTTTCCTCTCCAGAAGGTAGTACAGACCCCGACGGCGGTGAATGTCGTGATACGCGAGGTCTATCTGCGCGACCCGCGGATGCGACATCGTCATGTTGTGCTTCGCCCGGTACCGCTCGATGAGCTTGTACTTCATCACCCAGTCGATTTCGGTACCGATCCGGTCGAGGTCCTCCGCCTCGATCGCGTCCAGCGTCCGGCCCCACAACTCCAGGACCTGCTCCACTGTGCCCGTACGAATCCCGCGGCGCTCGACGAAGTCCACGGCCTTCTCGTAGTACTCACGCTGCACCTCCAGCGCCGAGGCCTCCCGGCCACTGGCCAGCCGCACCTTGCGACGGCCCGTGATGTCATGGCTGACCTCGCGGATCGCCCGAATCGGGTTCTCCAGGGTGAGGTCACGCATCACCGTGCCCGCCTCGATCATGCGCAGCACCAGGTCTGTGGCACCGACCTTGAGCAGCATGGTCGTCTCGGACATGTTCGAATCGCCCACGATGACGTGCAGCCGGCGATACCGCTCGGCATCCGCGTGCGGCTCGTCGCGAGTGTTGAT
This sequence comes from Streptomyces tailanensis, assembly GCF_008386495.1. Classification (GTDB taxonomy): domain Bacteria; phylum Actinomycetota; class Actinomycetes; order Streptomycetales; family Streptomycetaceae; genus Streptomyces; species Streptomyces tailanensis. Next base: position 24,936 of record NZ_VTHJ01000003.1, read on the forward strand.
GATCGGCCGGGAACGGGTGGTCGCCGAGCTGACACCCTCCCAGATGTGCTCCGCCCGCTGACTCACGCAGTACACCGCACCACGCGGCGTCTGAAGCACCTTCCCCGCGCCACACAACAGCTGCCGCGTGACGAGGAACGGAATGAGGATGTCCGCGAGCCGGGAGAACTCCCCGTGCCGCGCCACCAGATAGTTCTCGTGGCAACCATACGAGTTGCCCGCCGAGTCGGTGTTGTTCTTGAAAAGGTAGACGTCGCCCGCGATTCCCTCCTCGTGCAGGCGACGTTCGGCATCGACCAGCAGTCCTTCGAGAATGCGCTCGCCGGCCTTATCGTGAGTGACCAGCTCGGTCACGTTGTCACATTCGGGTGTCGCGTATTCCGGATGTGAGCCCACGTCGAGATAGAGGCGGGCCCCGTTCCGCAGAAACACATTGCTGCTGCGGCCCCATGACACGACACGGCGGAAGAGGTACCGCGCCACCTCGTCAGGAGACAGACGGCGCTGTCCCCTGAACGTGCACGTGACGCCGTACTCGTTCTCCAGCCCGAAAATGCGGCGGTCCATGACTGAACATTACGCCCGATCGACCGAGCTGAAACGGGGTTCGACAGCACGGTTTGGATCATTTTCCGATGAGACCGCAACCACCGCACCCCCAGAAGGAACAGCGAGAAGACGCCCCGTAGCCAGCAGAACCAGCAACGACACGGCCCCCGCGGCACCCGGCACGACGAAACCCCACACCGTCCCACCCCACTCCACGACCGGCCCCGCGGCGGCCGCTCCGAGCGACTGACCGACCATGAACGTCGTCACGATCCACGAGAACGCCTCCGTGACCGTGCCGCGCAGCGCGTGCCGGTCGACGAGCACGAAGGAACAGGCGATAGCCGGCGCCAGGAACACACCGGCGAGCGCCATCAGCGCCGTCATCGCCACCGGTCCCGGCATCAACATCAACGGCACATAACAGACCGCCAGCAACGCCACCAACACCTGGAGTCGACCCTCCGGCACCCCGTTCCACCGCCGCGCCCCGTACGCCGTACCACCGACCAGCGCACCGAGCCCGACGCCCGCCATCAGCCAGCCGTACACCGCGTCCCCACCGTTCTCGTCCGCGTACGACAGGGCGGCCACCGTGATGGAACCGAGCGCGATACCGACGAACAGGAACGCGCCGAGCAGCGCCAGGATCCCGGGCGAACGCAGCGCACCCAGCCAATGCGCCTCACGCGGCGCCGAACGCCACGCCCGCGAAGGCGGCGACACGACCACCCAGAGGGCACCGAGCACCCCGATGACGTTCAGCACGATCAGCGCCGCCGACGCGGACCACAGCGACACGCACAGGGTCACCAGTAGCGGCCCGACCGTGAACATGACCTCCTGCGCCACCGCGTCCATCGCATACGCCGTGTGCACCTGCTCCTCCTTACGGAGGACCGAGGACCACAGAGCCCGCAGACCACCCTCCAGAGGAGGCGTGAACAGCCCAGCGACGATCACGGCGAGATACGCCAGCGCAATCGGCTCCAGACCCGCGAGAGCGAAGACGGTCATACCGAGGGCCGAGACGACGGCCGCGGGCAACTGCACCCGCGGCTGCCCGTACAGATCCACCAGCCTCCCCAGCAACGGCTGCCCCACCGCGTTCGCGACCCCGTACACCGCGGCGAGCGCCCCAGCGAGGCTGTACGTACCGCCCTCCGCACGCACGAAGAGCACGATCGCGATCGCCGCGGTGGCATTCGGCAACCGCCCCACCAACGTGCCCGCGAGCAGACGCGCGGCGTGCCGCGCCCTGAGTATCTCCAGGTATCCGGCCGCCATGCCTGTCCTCTCCGAGGGGTCTGGGCGAGCGAAGTGTTACGTATAACGTCGCGGTTCATACGTACCATGTGCGCTGTCCACGAGTCCAGACACATTCAGACGAAGGAGCAGACCGACGGTGGCACGAGGTAGCACCCGGCCCACGAGCCGTGACGTCGCCCAAGCCGCCGGCGTCTCACAGGCCGCGGTCTCCCTGGTCCTCGGCGACAAATGGCGCGGACGCGTGTCCGAGAGCACCGCGGAACGCGTACGCGAAGCCGCCCGCGAACTCGGCTACCGACCCAACCTGGCCGCCCGCAACCTACGCCTCGGCCGCACCCGGACCGTCCTCCTCGTGGTACCCGCCCTGACCACGGAATTCTTCGCCGGCGTCTACACCGGCGCCGCCCGCGTCGCCGCCCAGCACGGCTTCGGCGTGGTCCTCTACCCCTCCCCCGAGGGCGTCGGCCCCGCCCGCGACCCCTTCGCCTCCGCACAGGCCGCCCTCGACGGCGTCATCGCCTCCTCCATGGCCGCGGACGCCCTCACCGCCATCCGCGGCGACCAACTACCCCTCGTCATGCTGGACAGCGACCCCGAAGGCAGTCTCGGGGCCGCCACCGTCAACCTCGGCATCCGCGACGGCGTACGACAGGTCGCCGACCACCTGCTCGAACTGGGACACCGCCACTTCCTTCACCTCGCCGCCGACGTACCCTCCTGGACCTTCGACGTGCGGGCCCGGGAACTCGCGGCACGGCTGGCGACGGTGCCAGGGACGACCCTGCGTACAACCGCCGCGCCGATCTCCATCGACGGGGCCCGCACCGCCGCCGTGACCGCCCTGGCCCGTCCCGGACCCCGGCCCACGGCCCTGGTCTGCGACGACGACAAACTCGCCGCCGGCGCCTACAAGGCCGCGCGACGCCTGGGGCTGCGCGTACCGGACGACATCTCCATCACCGGCCTCGACGACCTCGCCCTCGCCACAGCACTCGACCCCGAGCTGACAACCGTGCGGCTGGACGCCGAACTGTTCGGCGAACGGGGGATGGAGGCCCTGCTGGCCGTTCTGGAGGGACGTACACCTGCGGAGGGGGATATTCCTGTGGAGCTGGTGGTTCGGGGGTCTACGGGGCGCCCAGCGAGCTGAACGACCCTCTGATACGCCGCGCGCCCCGGCCTGAGTCGGACGCTGTTGGTTAATTCGGGGCCTGGTGCGTCGTGACGTCGGCCTTCAAGACCTGGTTGTGGTCTTGAAGGCCGACGTTGTCGTGTGGGGTGGGTGCGGGTGTCGATGCAGCCGAAGGGATCAGGGGAGATCCCGGTGGAGACGGTGAGGGTGGCGCGGGCCGCGTTCCCGAAGGGGAGCCTGGCGATCCGGGTCCGTGACGAGTTGGGGACGTTGTTCACGGATGAGGAGTTCGCGGACCTGTTTCCAGTGCGGGGCAAGCCCGCCTGGTCGCCGGGGCGGCTGGCTCTGGTGCTGGTGCTGCAGTTCGTGGAGGGGCTGACCGACCGCCAAGCAGCGGAGGCGGTGCGGGCGCGGATCGATTTCAAGTACGCGCTCGGGCTGGAGCTGACCGATCCCGGCTTCGACTTCTCGGTGTTGTCGGAGTTCCGGGACCGCCTCATCGAGGCAGATGCTGCGCGGCGGGTGCTGGACGGCGTCCTGGTCGCGGCCCGGGAGAGGGGTTTGCTGGCCAGCGGCGGGAAAGCTCGGACCGACTCCACGCATGTGCTGTCCGCGGCGCGGGAGCTGCGCTGGCTGGAGATGGTGGCGGAGACGTTGCGCGCGGCGTTGAACGCGCTGGCCCAGGCCGCTCCCGAGTGGCTGGACCAGGTGGCCGAGCCGGACTGGTTCCGGCACTACGCCACTCGGGCCGAGGACTCGCGTTTCCCCAAGGCCCGCTCCAAGCGGGAGGAGACCGGTCGGCGGATGGGGACCGACGGCATGCGGCTGCTCCGGGCAGTGACCTCGCCCGACGCGCCGTATCAGCTGCGCGCCCCGCCGCAGGTGGAGACCCTGCGGCAGATCTGGGTCCAGCACTTCCACCTGGTCGACGGCGAGGTGCAGCGCAGGGACCCAAAAGACCGCCCGCCAGGCACACAACGCCTGGTCACTCCCTATGACACCGAGACCCGCACCGGCTCCAAACGCGACCTGGACTGGGACGGCTACAGGGTCCATCTCACCGAGACGTGCGGCCCCGACATCCCGCACTTGATCACGAATGTGGCCACCACCGCCGCCGCGGTCAATGACGACCGCATGGCGGCTGTGGTCCATGCCGGTCTCGCTCAGCGGGAGCTGCTGCCCGCGGAACATTGGGTCGACACCGGCTATGCCAACAGCCCCGCCATGGTCGCCGCCCGCCGCGATCACGGCGTGGAACTGCATGGCCCGCTCCAGGCGGTCAACAGCGTCCAGACCGCGCGTGATGACGGCGCCTACGGGCAGGATGCCTTCACCATCGACTGGGACAACCAGAGCGTCACCTGCCCGAACGGCCGTGCCAGCAAAACGTGGGCCGTGCACAGCTCCCAGCGGCGCATGCCGGTGATCCGGGTCGCCTTCTCGGTCCTGGACTGCCGTCCCTGCACACACCGCAGCGAATGCCTTAGCACACCGACGGCCGAGCGCCGACAGCTCACTCTGCGGCCCCGCGACGAGTACGACGTGCTTCAGCAGACCCGTGCTCTTCAACAGACCGACGAGTGGAAAGAGCGCTACCAGATCCGTGCCGGTGTGGAAGGCACCATCGCCCAGGGCGTCCAGCGCTGCGGTCTGCGCAGGTCCCGCTACAAGGGACTGGCCAAGACCAGCCTGCAGCACCAGCTCACCGGCGCCGCGATCAACCTTGCCCGCATCGACGCCCACCTCACCGGCACAGCCCGGGCCCGCACCCGCACCAGCCACTTCGCAGCACTTCGCCCCGCCGCATGCGGCGGGGCGAAGCAACCGGGCCCCGAATTAACTAACAGCGTCCACCCTGGGGCGGGAGTGGTGGCGCAAGACCAGCACGGCGGAGCAGCTGCACATGGCCCTGCTGGAAAGCCGGCTGGAGGCCCTGGCCGTCCTCCTCGTCGACCCCGACCACCCCAAGGTGCAAGCCCCCTACGAGACGTGGCACTACCGGAAGGTAGGCAATCGCCAGACCTTCCAGGACTACCCGAACTTCGCCGTCATGCTCCGCGAACTCCGCCCGCCTGAACCGCACATCGTCCGGCAGAGCGTCGGCCACAGCAACATCGGGGTGACGATGAAGGTCTACGCGCACGCCTCCCTCGACGAGCAGCGGAAGGCTCTGAAGCGGCTTGGAGAACAGCTCTTCTGATCTCATGGAAGCCCCCGGCGTGCCCCCTCAGCCGGAGCTTGCACTCTGTCGCCTCCCCATCGCGTTCTGTCACTGTGACCTGATGGCTTAAAGCGGTGATTCGAAACGGGGGCAGCGTGTTCCGTCCGCACGCGACTGGAAGAACAACCCAGCTCATCGAGCGCTTCATCTCGGGCATGGCCTATGCGGCGATGGCCCTGGTGACTCTAGCGGCTCTACTTGGCACCCCATTCTTCCTTCGGGCAGTGGCACCAGAGCGGACTGACTGGTCGGAGCTGAGCGACGTCAGCCAGACCTATGGGTCCGTATCGATCCTCGTGTCTACTCTCGCGCTGGCGGGAGTAGTGGTGTCACTGATCTATCAGGCCCGGCAGACTCGCGTTGCTCAAGAAGAGGCCGCCAGAGTCGGTCACAGGGATCTCGTTCTCTTCTCACTACATGATCCAGTCCTGCTCGAGTGCTGGGAACCGCCGCGTGATGGGACCACCCGTGACGAGTGGAAGCGAATCGCCTTCACGAACTTGATCATCACGCGGTGGGCGAACTCGTTCAAACTTGGACGGACCACCGAGGGGCAACTTCGTGGCGTACTCGGAGAGCACTTCCGTGGGCAGCCAGCCCGCGATCATTGGGAGGGGGCTCGCGCTGGATGGATACGGCATGTCGAGGCGGGTACCAGTCGTCGTGCGCGTCGGTTCGCCTGCATAGCGGACGAGTGCTACCAAGCGGCAGTCGAGGCGGGGCCTGCGGTCGCAGCAAGCCAATACTTCGAGCCTCAGCATCCAGAACCACCAGCACGCTGATGGTGACTTCGTTGGCGCACCAGTTGGCGTAACCGACGCGAGAGAGCCCCTCTCGATGGTGACGAGAGGGGCTCAGGCCCTGGTCGGGGCGGTTGCGGTTGGGGCCGAGGTCGAACCGGCGACCGTTATCACCTCCTCGAAGACCCCTGGCATGTGCTACGCCATCTGCCGAGTGACGGACTCCATGGTGCGCTGATACACGGCTATCTCGATCGCCGCAGCAATCAGCACGACAGGAGCAACTGCGGCGGCTTTCGTGGCGAATGGCTCTGTCATCTCCATGTCCATACGTCGCATCCTGCCCGCCAACAGCGATTGACCGGCAGACCGCTCACGCGCACCCGCGTTTCGCCCTTCGCAGCACTCCGCCCCGCTGGATGAGACCCAGCGAGGCGGATTTACCAACAGCATCCTGAGTCGGCCGGGGCGCACCACGGGCGGGGTTTCGCAGACGGCGGGGCTACTCCTCCTCGGAGCTCTCGGCCTCCGTGGCAGCACCATCCGCCTCCAGCAGGCGGACGAGCTGACGGCCGACGATGCGCTTGAACTTACGCTGCTGCGGACGGGTCCGATCCAGAACGGCGACCTCGAGACGCTCGGCAGGGATCTCCCGCTGCGTGCCGTTGGTGTCACGGGAGAGGGCTTGGACGGCGAGCTTGAGAGCCTCGGCCAGAGACATACCGTCCTGGTGACGCTGATCCAGGTAGCCGCTGATCTGCTCGGCGTTACCCCCGACCGCGACCGAACCGTGCTCGTCGACGATCGAACCGTCATGAGGCAGCCGATAGATCTGGTCGCCCTCAGGCGTCTCTCCCACCTCCGCCACAACCAGCTCCACCTCGTACGGCTTCTCAGCCGCCGAGGAGAAGATCGTGCCCAGCGTCTGGGCATAGACATTGGCGAGACCACGGGCGGTCACGTCATCACGGTCATAGGTGTAACCACGCAGATCGGCGTAACGAACACCACCGATCCGCAGATTCTCGTACTCGTTGTACTTACCGGCGGCCGCGAAACCGATCCGGTCATAGATCTCGCTGAACTTGTGCAGCGCACGGGACGGGTTCTCGCCGACGAACACGATGCCATCGGCATATTGCAGCACGACCAGGCTGCGACCACGGGCGATGCCCTTGCGGGCGTACTCCGCCCGATCGGCCATCGCCTGCTGGGGTGAGACATAGAACGGCGTCGACACCGGTTATCCGTCCCTTTCTGTCGAAGTCACTGGATCACCTTGATAAGAGGGCCGTCGACTGGATCGGCTAGAGCAGCGCGGCCCGCGGACCGTCGGGCTGCTCCAGACGCCGCTCCAGGATCGAGCGGGCGATCTCGGAGGACTCCTCGTCGGTGAGCCGGCGGAAGCCGTCCTCGGTGATCACGGTGACGATGGGGTAGATCCGGCGGGCGACATCGGGACCACCGGTCGCCGAGTCGTCGTCTGCCGCGTCGTAGAGGGCCTGGATCACGAGGGTCGTGGCGTCACCCTCGGAGAGGTCGGCACGGAAGAGCTTCTTCATCGCACCACGCGCGAAGATCGAACCGGAGCCGGTGGCCGCGAAGCCGGTCTCCTCGGAACGGCCGCCCGTCACGTCGTACGAGAAGATACGGCCCTTCTCACGATCCACGTCGTAACCGGCGAACAGCGGGACCACGGCCAGGCCCTGCATGGCCATGCCCAGGTTGGAACGGATCATGGTAGAGAGCCGGTTCGCCTTGCCCTCCAGCGAGAGCTGAGCGCCCTCCACCTTCTCGAAGTGCTCCAGCTCCAACTGGAACAGCTTCACCATCTCCACGGCCAGACCAGCCGTACCGGCGATCCCGACAGCCGAGTACTCATCCGCCGGGAACACCTTCTCGATATCCCGCTGCGCGATCATGTTGCCCATCGTGGCCCGGCGGTCACCGGCGAGCACGACACCACCGGGGAACGTGACAGCCACGATCGTCGTCCCATGCGGGGCCTCGATCACGCCTTGAGTCGGCGGCAGCTGCCTCTTCCCGGGCAACAGCTCCGGCTGGTGGTCCGACAGGAAGTCCATGAAGGACGACGACCCAGGCGTCAGGAAGGCAGCTGGTAGACGCCCGGTGCTACGAGTATTGGCTTCCACGAGGATCCTTCCAAGTAGGCGGCAGCCCGACGAACAGCGTCGGGATGATCTCCCAACTTGCCGATGGCCGAATTGCAGTTGAAGCACAGTACGCCTCGGACCTTACCCGTCTTGTGGCAGTGATCCACATGCACGGCCGGGGCTTTCAAACAGATCACGCAGAGCCCCATCTGGGATGCGATCATCTCGTCACGCTCGGCTTCTGTCAGGCCGTAGTTGCGCTTCAAGTGGCCTGCACGCCCCTTGGCAGCCCGACAAGCTTTGCAGCTTGTCGAGAGGCCATCGGATGCGGTTGCGTTTCGGTGCCACTCACTGTGCGGCTTGACCTGACCGCAACACCGACAGAACTTGTGCCCCTCAGGCGTCTCCACACGCGGTCGCACATTCTTACCCTTGGCCAACTGCCGAGCTTGGTGATACTGCGCCCAGCACTCCCGGCAGTAGGCCTGCAGCCCGTCACGAGCCGACTTGTTACTTGCGAAGGCTGCCCGCGGCTTGGACTCCTTGCACCGCGAGCAACGCTTCACGCCGTCTCCATTTGCCAAGCCAAGTTCCCCCATAGCCTTCGATTCAAAGGCTATTGGCCACCCTTCTGAACGAAACTTCGAACGAAGTCCTCTGCATTCTCCTCGAGGACATCGTCGATCTCGTCCAGAACCGAGTCCACGTCGTCGCTCAGCTTCTCCTGCCGCTCCTTGAGGTCCTCCGAAGCCTGCGCCTCGGGCGCCTCCTCGACCTCTTCAGTGGAACGGGTGGCCTTCTGCTGGCCGCCGCCGGTGTCCTTGGTCGCCATAACCCTCACCCCGCTCTGTTGCCCGACATGGTCGACAGGTCGGCATTCCTGCCGATCGGTGATGATCAGACCCTACAAGGCGGGTCTGACATTGGCCCCGTTGTTTCCACAACGTCCAGGGACCACCTCGATGATTCCCGGACGTCGCTGTTTCCACCCTGCCCCGGAGATCGGGGATGAACCCCGGTTCAGTTGCCGGAGAGGACCTTGACCAGGTCTTCTGCTGTGCGGCAGCGGTCCAGGAGCTCCTTGACATGATTTCGCGTTCCGCGAAGCGGTTCGAGGGTTGGGACGCGTTGGAGCGAGTCCCGGCCGGGAAGGTCGAAGATCACGGAGTCCCAGGAGGCGGCCGCGACGTCGTCGGCGTACTGCTCCAGGCAGCGCCCGCGGAAGTAGGCGCGGGTGTCCTCCGGGGGCTTCGTACGGGCCCGGTCGACGTCGGTTTCGTCCAGGAGCCGCTTCATCTTGCCGCGGGCGACGAGACGGTTGTAGAGGCCTTTCTCCGCGCGTACGTCGGCGTACTGGAGGTCGACCAGATGCAACCTCGCGGCGTCCCAGTCGAGGCTGTCACGGCGGCGGTAGCCCTCCATGAGTTCGCGCTTGGCGACCCAGTCGAGTTCTCCGGAGAGGCTCATCGGGTCGTTCTCCAGGCGGTTGAGTGTGTCCTCCCACCTGGTCAGGACGTCCTTCGTCTGGTCGTCGGCGTCCGCCCCGAACCGTTCCTCGACGTACTTGCGCGACAGCTCGTAGTACTCCATCTGAAGTTGTACGGCGGTCAGTGTGCGGCCGCTGCGGAGGGTGACGAGGCGTTGCAGTGTGGGGTCGTGGGAGACCTGGTGCAGCGTCCGTACGGGCTGGTCGACGGCCAGGTCGACCGCGATGAAGCCGTCTTCGATCATCGACAGCACCAGGGCTGTCGTGCCCAGCTTCAGGTACGTCGAGATCTCGGAGAGGTTCGCGTCGCCGATGATCACGTGCAGACGGCGGTACTTTTCCGCGTCCGCGTGGGGCTCGTCCCTCGTGTTGATGATGGGGCGCTTGAGAGTCGTCTCCAAGCCCACCTCGACCTCGAAATAATCCGCGCGCTGGCTGAGCTGGAAGCCGTGTTCGTGGCCGTCCTGGCCGATGCCGACGCGGCCGGCGCCGGCGAAGACCTGGCGGGAGACGAAGAAGGGGGTGAGGTGGCGCACGATGTCCGAGAAAGCGGTTTCCCGCTTCATCAGGTAGTTCTCGTGGGTGCCGTAGGAGGCGCCTTTGTTGTCGGTGTTGTTCTTGTAGAGGTGGATGGGTTGGGCGCCGGGGAGCTGGGCGGCGCGTTCGGCGGCTTCGGCCATGATACGTTCGCCGGCTTTGTCCCAGAGGACGGCGTCGAGGGGGTTGGTGACCTCGGGGGCGCTGTATTCGGGGTGTGCGTGGTCGACGTAGAGGCGTGCGCCATTCGTGAGGATGACGTTGGCGAGGCCGATGTCCTCGTCGGTGAGCTGGCTGGAGTCGGCGGCCTCGCGGGCGAGGTCGAAGCCTCGTGCGTCCCGTAGCGGGTTCTCTTCCTCGAAGTCCCAGCGGGCCCGGCGGGCCCGGTGCATCGCCGCGGCGTAGGCGTTGACGATCTGGGACGAGGTGAGCATGGCATTGGCATTGGGGTGGCCGGGGACGGAGATCCCGTACTCCGTCTCGATGCCCATTACTCGCCGTACGGTCATGCGGCCCTCCTTGCCCGGCGGCGTCCTCGGTCGGGGACGCTGCTCAAGTACCGCTGGCGCTCCGGTGCGTGTGCGGTGCCCGTCCCCGCACTGCGCGACTCGGCGGTACGAAAGAGCCTAGAACGGCTCTGCGCTGGTGGGGAGATCATTTGCGTCATTGCCTTGCTTCGACTGTGCCTGAAAAAACAGTCGGCTGCGGGTACCCGGTGAGGGCACCCGCAGCCGCCCTGCTTTGTTACAGGTACTGTCCGGTGTTCGCCACCGTGTCGATGGAGCGTCCGGTGTCGGCGCCCTGCTTTCCGGTGATCAGGGTACGGATGTAGACGATCCGTTCGCCCTTCTTGCCGGAGATTCGGGCCCAGTCATCCGGGTTGGTGGTGTTGGGGAGGTCCTCGTTCTCCTTGAACTCGTCCACGCAGGCCTGGAGGAGGTGGGAGACGCGGAGGCCCTTCTGGTTCTTGTCGAGGAAGTCCTTGATCGCCATTTTTTTGGCGCGGCCGACGATGTTTTCGATCATGGCGCCGGAGTTGAAGTCCTTGAAGTAGAGGACTTCCTTGTCTCCGTTGGCGTAGGTGACTTCCAGGAAGCGGTTTTCCTCGGTTTCGGCGTACATGTGTTCCACTGCCGTCTGGATCATGCTCTGGACGGTGGTGGCCTTGCTGCCGCCGTGTTCGCCGAGGTCGTCGGCGTGGAGCGGGAGGCGCTCGGTGAGGTACTTCTGGAAGATGTCCTTGGCCGCTTCGGCGTCCGGGCGCTCGATCTTGATCTTCACGTCGAGGCGGCCGGGGCGCAGGATGGCGGGGTCGATCATGTCCTCGCGGTTGGAGGCGCCGATGACCACGACGTTCTGCAGGCCTTCCACGCCGTCGATCTCGGCGAGGAGCTGGGGGACGATGGTGTTCTCCACATCGGAGCTGACGCCGGAGCCGCGGGTGCGGAAGAGGGATTCCATCTCGTCGAAGAAGACGATGACGGGGGTGCCCTCGCTGGCCTTCTCCCTGGCGCGCTGGAAGACGAGGCGGATCTGTCGCTCGGTCTCGCCGACGTACTTGTTCAGGAGCTCGGGGCCCTTGATGTTGAGGAAGAAGCTCTTGCCCTGGGCCTGGCCGGTGACTTCGGCGACTTTTTTGGCCAGTGAGTTGGCCACGGCCTTGGCGATGAGTGTCTTGCCGCATCCGGGGGGCCCGTAGAGGAGGACGCCCTTGGGCGGGCGCAGTTCGTGCTCCTTGAACAGGTCCGGGTAGAGGTAGGGGAGCTCGACCGCGTCGCGGATCATCTCGATCTGGTTGCCGAGGCCGCCGATCTGCTCGTAGCCGATGTCGGGGACCTCTTCGAGGACGAGTTCTTCGACCTCGCTCTTGGGGACGACCTCGTAGACGTAGCCGGAGCGGGGTTCGAGCAGGAGGGCGTCGCCGGGGCGGATGGTGACGTCCAGCAGCGGCTCGGCGAGCCGTACCACCCGTTCCTCGTCGGTGTGCCCGAGCACGAGGGCGCGCTCGCCGTCCTCGAGGATCTCCTTGAGGGTGACGATGTCCCCGACCCGCTCGAAGTGCATGGCCTCGACCACGTTGAGCGCTTCGTTGAGCATCAGTTCCTGGCCGCGCCGGAGCTCGTCCAGGTCGACGCTCGGGCTGACGTTCACGCGGAGTTTGCGTCCTCCGGTGAAGATGTCGGCCGTGCCGTCCTCGTTCGCCGTGAGGAAGACACCGAAGCCGGCCGGTGGCTGTGCGAGCCGGTCGACTTCTTCCTTGAGGGCCACGATCTGGTCGCGGGCCTCACGGAGCGTGTTGGCGAGCCGCTCGTTCTGTGCGGACACGCCGGCCAGGTTGGTCTGCAGCTCGACGATCCGCTCTTCGAGAATCCTCGTGTGTCGCGGAGAGTCGGCGAGCTTGCGTCGCAGGACGGCGATCTCCTGCTCAAGGTAGGCAATCTGCCCGGCCGGGTCGTCGGACCCTCGTCCCGGGCGGATGCCGCGGTTCATGTCGTCGTCGTGGGCTGCCACGGTCCTCACCTCCTCCAAGGGGAGCTGGACGCTTCCAGACCCTACCTGGGTGGGTGTCGATTGAAACCCCTAGATCACAAAGACGGTCGGGGTGTGTCCGATCTTCACCCTTGCGCTCTCCCTCACGCCAGGGGAATACCCACCGAACATGGTTGGGAAGCGGCCCCAGGTAGGGTCGAAGTGTTCAACACCCGTCAGAGCCTGCATGGTTCCCGATCGGCTCGACGAGAGAAATGGCAGGAGAGATGACCGTGCAGCAGGAGGCCGGTGCCGCGGGCGAGGCGCTCGAGGTCTGGATCGACCAGGACCTGTGCACCGGTGACGGCATCTGTGCCCAGTACGCGCCCGAGGTGTTCGAGTTGGACATCGACGGGCTGGCCTATGTGAAGGGCGCGGACGACGAGTTGTTGCAGGCCCAGGGGGCCACAACGCCCGTTCCGCTGACGCTTCTCACGGATGTGGTGGACTCCGCGAAGGAGTGTCCGGGGGAGTGCATCCATGTGCGTCGGGTTTCGGACAGGGTCGAGATCTTCGGTCCTGACGCGGAGTGACCGTGCGGACACTCCGCGTTGTGCCGTGTCTGCTTTCTCACACCGGGTTTGCCGGGTGATCACATCCCGTTGGTCTGCGGGTGTGCGGTGTCACACGCTTTGGGTGCCTGCGGGTGTCGAGCGGACGAACGCCCCGTTCTTCCACTGCCACTTGGCGTCGGCGGTGACGTCCGGGCAGCAATTGGGTACGCCGGCCGAGGAGTAGCCGTGCAGCGTCGCGGTGACGGCCGCGTCACGGACAGCGAAGTCCGAGACGGTCTTGCGGTCCTTGGGTGCGACGAGCGTGGCTACGACGCGGGGTTTCGCGGCGTCGGTGGAGCGGGTGAGGACGTACACGCTGTCGGGTGGTGTGCCCATGCTGGAGTCGCAGTGGACGACGGCGACGGTTTCGGGGCGGCCGTCTCCGTCGAGGTCTCCGGAGGCCTTGTTCTTGATGACGAGGTCGACGGGTCCACAGTCGAGGGGCAGGTCCACCTCGGTGGGATCGGGGGCCGCCACCGCGGCCGGGGCCGACTCGGCCTCCGGGCCGGACTGGGCGGCTCTCGCCGCGTCGGGTTGCAGGGCCGACGACAGGGCCACGACTCCGGCGAGGGCGGTGGCCGTGGCGAGCCAGTGGATCGGGCGGGTGTGCGCGTGTGCCAGTTCCGGGACCGCGGGTTGCTGCACTAGGAGCGTCTCCTGAGAGGGCTGTGCCGGTTGGGGTGACCCGCATGGTGCCACACGTCACAGTGGGGTGGAACGGCGGGGTGTGTGGTTCCCGTGGCGTTCCGGTGGCGCATCAACAGGGAAGCGCCGGGGGCGAGTTCTTTGGCGCTGTCGGGAACTCGGGGGCGTCAATGGTGTGTTGTTCGCGCTCACGCGGCGGAGCCGCATATCGGCAGAGCCCCGCGCCCCTCAAGAGCAAGGGACGCGGGGTCGTGCGTTTCGGTTCAGCGGGCGGTGCCGCCGTCGGCGTTGGGGCCAGCGTAGTCCTCGCCGTAGGCGCCCTTGGCGGGGCGGCGGCGGCGCATGGGCGGCTCGACGCCGTCGGCGAGGCGGCGGGCGGTGAGCAGGAAGCCGGTGTGGCCGATCATGCGGTGGTCGGGGCGGACGGCGAGGCCCTCGATGTGCCAGTTGCGGATCATCGTCTCCCAGGCGGTCGGCTCGTTGAAGCAGCCGATCTCGCGGATGGACTCGACGGTCCGGGCGAGCTGGGTGGTGGTGGCGACGTAGCAGCAGAGGATGCCGCCGGGGACGAGGGCCTTGGAGACGGCCTCCAGGCATTCCCAGGGGGCGAGCATGTCGAGGATGACGCGGTCGACGTCGGTGTCCGACAGGTTGTCCTGGAGGTCGCCGACGGTGAGCTGCCAGGCGGGGTGTGGGCCGCCGAAGTAGCGCTCGACGTTCGCCTGCGCGATCTCGGCGAAGTCCGCGCGGCGCTCGTAGCTGTGGAGCATGCCCTGGTCGCCGATGGCGCGCAGCAGGAAGCTGCTGAGCGAGCCGGAGCCGACGCCGGCCTCGACGACGCGGGCGCCGGGGAAGATGTCGGCGAAGGCGAGGATCTGCCCCGCGTCCTTGGGGTAGACCACGGCGGCACCGCGGGGCATGGACAGGACGTAGTCGGGGAGCAGGGGGCGCAGCGCCAGGTAGGCGACGTTCCCCGTGGTGCGGACAACACTGCCCTCGGGAGCGCCGATCAGCTCGTCGTGCGGGAAGGAACCCTTGTGGGTGTGGAAGTTCTTTCCCTCTTCGAGCGTGAACGTGTAGTGGCGTCCCTTGGGGTCGGTGAGCTGGACCTGGTCCCCGACCTTGAAGGGCCCGCGACGGCGGGCGGCACCGGTCGGTTCGGACATGTGACCAGCGTACCGGTCGCCGGAGGGGGCGCCGACCACGGTCTCGGTGGGCTTGTGGCGTTTCAGCTCGGCCTTGCCATTGCCTTTACGAAGGCCCGCTCCACGTCCGCCGCCGACAGTACGCCGTAGATCTCGCCCGACTCCTCCACCACCAGGTATTCCGTCGCGGGGGTTGCTCGGAGTGCGTCGAGGAGGGCTTCGCCTGCGAGTTCCGCGGAGACGCGCATGCCGTCGGTGAGGTCTTGGGCGAGGCCGCTGACGGCTACCCAGGGGCGGCGGTGTTCGGGGACGCCGACGATGGCGGCTTCGCGGACGAGGGAGAGGGGTTCGCCGTCGGGGTCGACTACGACGAGGGCGCGGGCGCCGGCTTCGTTGGCGCGGCGCAGGGCTTCGGAGAGGGGGGTGTCGGTCTCGACGGGGACGGCGCGGCGGGTGAGGGCGCGGGCCTGGAGTTCGGGGAGGTGTTCGCGCAGGCGGGCCATGCGGAGGCTGTTGCCGGCGCCGGTCCAGATGATCGCGGCGAGGATGGCGGCCAGCAGGGCGTCCATGACGGTGTCCATGCCGACGCTGTCCTCGGCGGCGGAGCCGAGGGCGCCGGACTGGGTGAGCAGGGGGAGGCCGATGAGGACGGAGACGGCGAGGGCGCGGCCGACCCAGGCGGCGGCGATGGTGCCGCTCATCGGCTTGCCGGTGAGCTTCCAGACGACGGCGCGGAGCATGCGGCCGCCGTCGAGGGGGAGGCCGGGCAGCAGGTTGAAGGCGGCGACGATGAGGTTGGAGATCATCAGGCCGGCCAGTAGGACGCCGGGGACGGTGCCGGGCTGGACGGTCTGGAGGGCTAGGTAGAAGACGCCCGCGAGGACCAGGGAGAGCAGGGGGCCGACGAAGGCCAGGATGAATTCGCGGCCGGGGGTCTCTGATTCCTTCTCGATCTCGGAGACGCCGCCGAAGAACTGGAGCTGGATGCGTCGTACCGGCAGTTTGAAGCGGAGGGCGGCGACGGTGTGGGCGAGTTCGTGGACGAGTACGGAGGCGTAGAAGGCGATGGCGAAGAAGAGGGAGACCAGGTAGCGGGCGCCGCCGAGTTCGGGCAGGACGCGGTCGAGTTGGCCGCCGAAGACCCAGGTGATGAGGGCGGCGACGAGGAACCAGCTGGGGGCGACGTAGACGGGTACGCCGAAGGGGCGGCCCATGAGGATGCCGCCGCCGGGTTCCTTGGGGCGCTCGGGTGGCTTGGGGGCGTCCGAGTGGGCTTGGGGACGCGCGGTGTTGGTCGTGGTCTCCGGTTCGTCCGTCGGCGTCTTCTTGAGGTTGGGCGGGTCCTGGGTCGACGACGGGTCGGACGGCTGGGGTTGCTGGGCGGCCTCGGGGTCCTCGGGGTTCGTCGGGGCGGAGTCGCCGTCGGGGTGGGGATCGGGGGCGGGGTCGCCGTTCGCAGCGCGGGGCCCGGCGGGGGGCCTTTCCTCTGCCGGTGTGTCGGTCGCGTGGCGGTCCGCGCGTTCCGTCGCCTCGTCACTGCCGGACCGCGGCTGCCCGCTCCCGCCGCTCGTCTCCACGATGTCCCCTCGTTCGAAGCGTCTTCCGCGCCTGCTGGCCGGGCGGAAGGGTCTGTGGTCGATGCTATGCGGTCGCCGCGGTGCGTTCCGCCTCGGCACCCTCTCAGCTTTCCCACAGGTCGCAGGAGGCACACCGGTGTCGGGAGGCGGTGTGCCGGCCGTCGGTCGGACGGGCCCGTGGCTGTCAGTGGTGGGCCGTATGGTCTGTGCTCATGGAAAACAGCAGCGACGGCACCGGCGGCGGCACGGGTGGGACGGGTGGCGAGGGCGTTCGTGGCGGTGTGCGGGCCGCCGCGCCGCCGGCGTCGCTGTCGCCCTCGCGCGCCAGTGACTTCATGCAGTGCCCGTTGCTCTACCGGTTCCGGGTGATCGACCGGCTGCCGGAGAAGCCGAGTGAGGCGGCGACGCGCGGCACGCTGGTGCACGCGGTGCTTGAGCGGCTGTTCGACGCGCCGGCGGCGGAGCGGACGGCGCCGCGGGCCAAGTCGTTGGTGCCGGGGCAGTGGGACCGGTTGCGGGAGACGCGACCGGAGGTCGTGGAGCTGTTCGCGGACGACCCGGAGGGCGAGCGGCTGGCCCGTTGGCTGGGCGAGGCGGAGCGGTTGGTGGAGCGCTGGTTCACCCTGGAGGATCCAACGCGGTTGGAGCCCGCCGAGCGCGAGTTGTTCGTGGAGGCGGAGCTGGACTCGGGGCTCAGGCTGCGCGGGATCATCGACCGGGTGGATGTGGCGCCTACCGGTGAGGTGCGGATCGTCGACTACAAGACGGGCAAGGCGCCGAGACCGGAGTACGCGGAGGGCGCGCTGTTCCAGATGAAGTTCTACGCCCTGGTGGTGTGGCGGTTGAAGCGGGTGGTGCCGCGCCGTCTTCAGCTGGTGTATCTGGGGAGCGGGGATGTGCTGACGTACGACCCGGTCGTTGCGGATCTGGAGCGGGTGGAGCGCAAGCTGCTGGCGTTGTGGGAGGCGATCCGGGTGGCCACCGAGACGGGTGAATGGCGGCCGCGGCCGACCAAGCTGTGCGGTTGGTGCGACCACCAGTCGGTATGTCCGGAATTCGGTGGCACTCCCCCGCCGTATCCGCTCCAGGTGAGGTCGACCGAGTCGGTGGGTGGGCCGCAAGGCAGAATGGGCCCGGACTAGCCGAAGGAGACTTTCGTGGCCATCCGCGTCCTACTGGTTGACGATCAGCCCCTGCTGCGTACGGGCTTCCGGATGATTCTGGAGGCGGAGCAGGACATCGCGGTCGTCGGGGAGGCCGGTGACGGTCTCCAGGCGCTCGACCAGGTGCGGGCGCTGCAGCCCGATGTGGTTCTGATGGACATCCGTATGCCGCGGATGGACGGGGTGGAGGCGACGCGGCAGATCACCGGGCCTGGGCGGGACGGTCCGGCCAAGGTGCTGGTGCTGACGACGTTCGATCTGGACGAGTACGTGGTGGAGGCGCTGCGGGCGGGAGCCAGTGGGTTCCTGTTGAAGGACGCTCCGGCGAACGAGTTGGTGCAGGCGATCCGGGTGGTCGCGGCGGGTGAGGCGATGCTCGCGCCGAGCATCACGCGCCGGCTGCTGGACAAGTACGCGGAGCATCTGCCGTCGGGCGACGAGCCGGTGCCGGACACGCTGCACACGCTGACCGACCGTGAGGTCGAGGTGTTGAAGCTGGTGGCGCGGGGCCTGTCGAACGCGGAGATCGCGGCGGATCTGTTCGTCAGTGAGACCACGGTCAAGACGCATGTGGGGCATGTGCTCACCAAGTTGGGGCTGCGTGACCGGGTGCAGGCTGCGGTGTACGCGTACGAGAGTGGGCTGGTGCGTCCCGGCGCGCAGTAGACCGGGCGAGGTCTATGCCTCAACTGTGCGCCGAGGGCGCCCTCTTCGGGTGAAGGGGGCGCCCTCGGTGTCGTACGGGGGGTGTCGCTCGGGGGGGGGTGTCAGCCCTTGCTGAGCTCCCAGAAGCGGAACACGGTCGACGCGTCCAGGCAGTACTCGAGGCCGTAGACGTTGTCGCGGACGACGGCGTACTGCTTGGCCTGCCAGATGGGGATGAGGGGGACGTCCTCGGCGACGATGTTCTGCAGTTGGGCGTATTCCTTCTCCGTGGACGAACGCTCGCGCAGGGCGGCGGTCTTCGGGAGGAGGTCACCGGTGATGGTCTTGTTGGTGTAGTTGTTGCCCAGGACGTTG
The DNA here is from genome assembly GCF_008386495.1 of Streptomyces tailanensis. Taxonomy (GTDB): domain Bacteria; phylum Actinomycetota; class Actinomycetes; order Streptomycetales; family Streptomycetaceae; genus Streptomyces; species Streptomyces tailanensis. The sequence continues at coordinate 43,620 of NZ_VTHJ01000003.1, forward strand.
CCCTTGCCGAAGAAGGGGCCGGTGAAGTTGTCGGGGTCCGGGTAGTCGGGGATCCAGCCCTTGACGTACACGCCGTACTTGCCGTCGGCGATGTCCTTCTCGTACTGGTCGAACGGGACGGACTTCATGGTCGCCTCGAACAGGCCGCTGTCGTTGAGCTGCCCCGCGATGGCCTCCAACTCCTGGTCGGTGGAGGGGCCGTAGCGCGACGGCGTGGACCAGAGGGTCAGCTTCACCTTGCCGGTGATGCCGTCGGCACGCAGGGCCGCCTCGGCCTTGTCCTTGGAGGGGCGGGCGCCGTAGGTGTCGAAGAAGGCGGTGTTGTGGCCGGTGATGCCGGCCGGGATGATCGAGTACAGCGGTGTGGCGGTGTCCTGGTAGACCTCGCCGACGAGGGCCTCGCGGTCGAGGAGGTGGGCGATGGCCTGGCGGACGCCGAGCTTGCCGGTGACCGGGTCGTCCATGTTGAAGACCAGGTGCTGCACCTCGGCGCCGGTGCCGTCGACGATGTCGACGCCGCTGGCGGTGGAGGTGTCGGTCTCGATGTCGGAGATGTCGGCGGCGCTGAGGCCGCGGTAGGTGACGTCGACCTCGCCCTCCAGGAGGGCCTTCTTGAGGGCGTCCTGGTCGCCGTGGAAGAGCTTGAGGGTGACGCCCTGGTTCTCGACGTCGGCGGTGCCCTTGTAGTTCTCGTTGACGGTGAAGACGGCCTCGTCCTCGCCGAAGGACTCCAGCTTGTACGGGCCGGAGCCGACGGCCTCGCCGTCCTCGCGGAGGCCGTCGGCGTCGTAGGAGCTCTCGTCGACGATGGAGCCGGCGCCGGAGGCTATCTTGCTGGGGAAGGTGGCGTCGGCGTACTTGAGGTTGAAGCGGACGGTGTTGTCGTCCGGGGTCTCGACGTTGTCGAGCATGGGGAACATGATCGCGGGACCCTCGGGGTCGTTGATCTTCAGCATGCGGTCGAAGGAGAACTTGACGTCCTTCGCGGTGAGGGCTTCACCGTTGCTGAACTTCAGGCCGCTCTTGAGGGTGCATTCGTAGACCGTGGTCCCCGTGCCCCTGAAGTCGCACTCCTCGGCGAGGTCCGGCTCGGGCTCGGTGGCGCCGTTGGGGAAGCTCAGCAGGGACTGGAAGACGTTGTTGAAGAGCAGCCAGGACCCGGGGTCGTAGCCGGAGGCGGGGTCGGTGGCGAGGACGTCGTCGGACATCCCCATCACCACGTTGGAGCCGGAGCCGCCGGTTCCCCCCGTCTCGGAGCCGCAAGCGGTCAGCAGGCCGGCGGCCAGCCCTGTCGCGATGGTGAGGACGGGCCACTGGGTGCGCATGTTCACGTATGAGTGCCTTGGTGTCGTCGGGTGGTGTCTTACGACGCGCCGGGCTCCCCCGGGGACCAGCGCGTAGGGGTGAGGTCGGGTCAGTTGCCCATGCCGCGGCCGAGTTCCCACAGTTGGAGCGTCGAGGCGGAGTTGAGGGCGTATTCGGCGCCGGTGATGTCGTCGCGGGTGGCGACGTACTGCTTGCCCTGCCACAGGGGCAGGAGCGGCACGTCGTCGGCGACGATGTCCTGGATGCGGGTGAGGCTCTCGGAGGCGGTGAGGCGGTCGGCCTGGCGGCGGGAGGCGGGGATCAGCTCGCCGCGGATCTCACTGTTGGCGTACGGCGAGCCGAGGAAGTTGTCCTTGTCGAGGAAGGGCGCGAGATAGTTGTCGGCGTCCGGGAAGTCCGGGAACCAGCCCATGCCGTAGACGGCGTACTCGCCTTCCTTTTCGGCGGGGCGGAACGTCGACCAGGGCGTGCCCTTGATGTCGACGTCGAACAGGCCGCTGTCGTTGAGCTGCTTCTTCAGCAGCTCGAACTCCGTCTTCGTGGCCGATCCGTAGTGGTCGGTCGTGTAGTGCAGGGTGAGCTTCACCGGGGTGGTGATGCCGGCCTTCTCCAGGGTCGACTTCGCTTTGGGGGCGCTCGGGTCGCCGTACTTGTCGAGGAACGAGTCGGAGTGGCCGATGATGCCGGCGGGGACCAGGGAGAAGAGCGGCTCGGCCTGGGAGCCGTACACCTTGGAGACCAGTTCGCCGCGGTCGATGACCTGGGCCATGGCCCGGCGGACGGCGGTGCTCTTCACCGGGGAGGCCTCGGTGTTGAAGGCGAGGTAGCGGATCTCCAGGCCGGCGGACTCGATCAGGTCGATGTCGTTGTCGTCGGATTCGTCGAGCTTGGCGATCTGTTCCGGCGTCATGCCGCGGGTCATCAGGTCGATGTCGCCGTTTTCGAGGGCGGTGCCCATGGCGTCGGCGCTCGCGAAGGAACGCAGTTCGACCTGGTCGTTCTTCGGATCCAACTGGCCTTTGTAGTTCGGGTTCTTGGTGAGAACGGCCTTGACCAGTTCGTTGTTCTCGACCTCGGCGTCGAGGGTGTAGGGGCCGGAGCCGTCGACCTCGAAGCCGTCGCGGAGCTTGTTCTTGTCGTAGTCGGCCGGGTTGACGATGCCCGCGACCGGTGTGGACAGCTTGTACGGGAGGGTCGCGTCGGGGCTGTTGAGGTGGAAGATCACCTCTTTGTCGCCCTTGGTCTCGACGAGGTCGATGGTGGACAGCAGGGCGAAGACGCCGCTGTCGGCCTTGAGGGAGCGGGCGCGGTCGATGGAGAACTTCACGGCCCCGGCGGTGATGGGGCTGCCGTCGGCGAACTTCAGATCGCTGCGCAGGGTGCAGACGTAGCGCTCGTGGCCGGTGTCGGTGAAGCGGCAGTCGGAGGCGGCCTCGGGTTCGGGTTCGCCGTCGCCGCGGGACTGGACCAGGAGCGTCTGGACGGTCTGGCGGAGGATGTTCCAGGTGCCGACGTCGTAGGCGTAGGCCGGGTCGATGGGGGCCGGGGAGTCCGTCGAGGCGGTGAACCGGTCGGTGGTGCCGACGACGATGGTGTCGCCGCTGCCGCCCTCGCTGTCGGTCGCGCCGCAGGCGGCGAGGACCGGGGCGAGCAGACCGATCACGACCGGCAGCACCAGGGTCTTGCGGTTCATGCTCGTGTTACTCCTGAGCTGTGTTCCGAGACGGGTGCCGGCGGGGTGGTGCGAGCGCGTCACGGAATGTACGGCGATGTTCTCGCGTCGAGATTAGCCCGCTTGATCGAAGTGGCCCGCGCGCACCGGAGTCGGGGTCCCCTCACGCTGTGAAACCGGGTGCGAACGGAAATGGTGTAGCCCCCACGGAATGTTTGGGTGCACCCTTCACCAATCGGGACACAAGGGCGCGCCGAGCGCCCCTGAACGCGGGGATTGGGCGCCCCTGAAGGTAGCCTGGAGCCCTTTTCGAGTGGTAAATGTCACAGCCGGAAAGGGCTTCCCAGATGCGGGAATTCAGTCATTCCCGGCCGACTGTTCGGCCGACTGAATTTCCCGGGCCGAGGCCTGTCGGCGATCTTGGAATTTATTGCACTTTCAATTGACCGAGGCCGCCATCAGCCCGCGCAGGAATGACAGATCGACCTCTTCCAGCGAGGTCACGACGGTGCGCCGGGCGGCGGGGGTGATGGGGGCCACGGACGGGACGGCGACCACATGGCAGCCCGCGGCCTCGGCGGCGGCGACACCGGTCGCGGTGTCCTCGATGACCGCGCATCTGGCCGGGTCCGCGCCCAGCCCGGCGGCCGCCAGAAGATAGGGGTCGGGGTGCGGCTTGGTCCGCTCCACCTCGTCGCCGGCGACCGTCAGCGCGAAGTGCTGGGGGCCGAGGGAGGTCAGGACGCGGTCGATGATGCGCCGGTGCGAGGCGGAGACCAGAGCGGTGGGGATGCCGTGCGCGGCGAGTTCGGCGAGGAGTCTGGCCGCGCCGGGCATCAGCGGCAGGGCGTGGCCGATACGGGCCTCGAAGCCGTCGTTGAGGAGCACGGACAGCTCGGCGAGGGTGATGTCGGCGCCGGTGGCCTCGATGAGGAAGCCCGCGCTGCGGCTCATGGGGCCGCCCACCACGACATGGCGCCAGGTCTCGTCGAGAGTGTGGCCGAGGCCGGCGAAGATCTCGACCTCCACGTCCCACCAGAAGCCCTCGGTGTCCACCAGGGTGCCGTCCATGTCGAGGAGCACGGCCTGAAGAGCGGAGCCTTCGGCCGTACGGGTTCCGAGCGCGGGGATCGTCGTGGTCATCCGGCGCACCTCCTTGTGGGGCGAGCAGGCCGGTTCCCGGATGGGGAACCGGCCTGCGGTGGATCGACCAGTGTACGACTCCGCCAGGGGAAGCGCTCTTGTTTGTCGTACGAGCACGGGGGAACCCGGGGTACTTACCGGCCCCGGCCCCGGCACACGTTGAGTGACCGGCCTAGCGGGCGTTGAAGTACTTGGCGTCGGGGTGGTGGATCACAATCGCGTCCGTGGACTGCTCGGGGTGGAGCTGGAACTCCTCGGAGAGCTGTACGCCGATCCGCTCGGGCTGGAGCAGTTCGGCGATCTTGGCGCGGTCCTCCAGGTTGGGGCAGGCGCCGTAGCCGAGGGAGAAGCGGGCGCCGCGGTACTTGAGGTCGAACATGTCCTCGATGGCGGCCGGGTCCTCCCCGGCGAAGCCCAGCTCCGAACGCACCCGCGCGTGCCAGTACTCGGCGAGTGCCTCGGCCAACTGCACGGACAGGCCGTGGAGTTCGAGGTAGTCGCGGTAGGAGTTGGACTCGAAGAGCTTGGCGGTCTCCTCTCCGATGCGGGAGCCGACGGTGACGACCTGGAGGCCGACCACGTCGGTCTCGCCGGACTCCTCGGGGCGGAAGAAGTCGGCCAGGCACAGCCGGCGGCCACGGCGCTGGCGGGGGAAGGAGAAGCGCGTACGTTCGTTGCCGGCGTCGTCCAGGATGATCAGGTCGTCGTCCTTGGACACGCACGGGAAGTAGCCGTAGACGACGGCCGCTTCGAGGAGGTTCTCGGTCTGCAGCTTGTCCAGCAGACCGCGCAGCCGGGGCCGGCCCTCGGTCTCGACGAGCTCCTCGTAGGTCGGTCCGTCGCCGGTGCGGGCCTGCTTGAGGCCCCACTGGCCCTTGAACAGGGCGCCCTCGTCCAGCCAGGTCGCGTACTCCTTGAGCTGGATGCCCTTGATGACGCGGGTGTCCCAGAACGGCGGCGTCGGCACGGGGTTGTCGGTGGCGACGTCGGAGCGGACGTGGCCTTCCTCGGGCCGCTCCTCGACCACCGTCTGCGCGGCGGCGGCACGGACCCGGCGCTGCTTCAGCTCGGGCAGCTTCGCGCCGGGCACACCGCGCTTGACGCCGATGAGGGCGTCCATCAGGCGCAGGCCCTCGAAGGCGTCGCGGGCGTAGCGAACCTCGCCCTCGTAGATCTCGTGCAGGTCCTGCTCAACGTAGGCCCGGGTCAGGGCGGCGCCGCCGAGGATGACCGGGTAGTCGGCGGCCATGCCGCGCTGGTTCAGCTCCTCCAGGTTCTCCTTCATGATCACCGTGGACTTGACCAGGAGGCCGGACATGCCGATGACGTCGGCGCGGTGCTCGGCGGCGGCTTCCAGGATCGCGGAGACCGGCTGCTTGATGCCGAGGTTGACGACGTTGTAGCCGTTGTTGGAGAGGATGATGTCGACGAGGTTCTTGCCGATGTCGTGAACGTCGCCGCGGACGGTCGCCAGGACGATGGTGCCCTTGCCCTCGGCGTCCGACTTCTCCATGTGCGGTTCGAGGTGGGCGACGGCGGCCTTCATGACCTCCGCGGACTGGAGGACGAACGGCAGCTGCATCTGGCCGGAGCCGAAGAGTTCACCGACGACCTTCATGCCGTCCAGCAGGGTCTCGTTGACGATGTCGAGGGCGGGGCGGTCCTGGAGGGCTTCGTCGAGGTCGGCTTCGAGGCCGTTGCGCTCGCCGTCGATGATGCGGCGCCCCAGGCGCTCCTCCAGCGGCAGCGCGGCCAACTCCTCGGCCTTGCCCGCCTTCAGGGACTTGGCGGTGGCGCCCTCGAACAGTTGCATCAGCTTCTGGAGCGGGTCGTAGCCCTCGCTGCGGCGGTCGTAGATGAGGTCGAGGGCGGTCTGCACCTGCTCCTCGTCGAAGCGGGCGATCGGCAGGATCTTCGAGGCGTGGACGATCGCCGAGTCGAGACCGGCCTTCACGCACTCGTCGAGGAAGACGGAGTTGAGCAGGATGCGGGCGGCCGGGTTGAGGCCGAAGGAGATGTTCGACAGGCCGAGGGTGGTCTGGACGTCCGGGTGGCGGCGCTTGAGTTCGCGGATCGCCTCGATGGTGGCGATGCCGTCCTTGCGGGACTCCTCCTGACCGGTGCAGATGGTGAAGGTCAGGGTGTCGATGAGGATGTCCGACTCGTGGATGCCCCAGTTGCCGGTGAGGTCGTCGATGAGCCGTTCGGCGATCTCGACCTTCTTCTCCGGGGTACGGGCCTGGCCCTCCTCGTCGATGGTCAGCGCGATCAGCGCGGCGCCGTGTTCCTGCGCGAGCTTGGTGACCTTGGCGAAGCGGGACTCCGGGCCGTCGCCGTCCTCGTAGTTGACGGAGTTAATGACCGCGCGGCCGCCGAGCTTCTCCAACCCGGCCTGGATGACGGGGACTTCGGTGGAGTCGAGGACGATGGGGAGGGTGGATGCGGTGGCGAAGCGGCCGGCCAGCTCGGCCATGTCGGCGACGCCGTCGCGGCCCACGTAGTCGACGCAGAGGTCGAGCATGTGGGCGCCCTCGCGGATCTGGTCGCGGGCCATCTCCACACAGTCGTCCCAGCGGCCGTCCAGCATGGCTTCGCGGAACTTCTTCGAGCCGTTGGCGTTCGTACGCTCGCCGATGGCCATGTACGCGGTGTCCTGGCGGAACGGCACGGTCTGGTAGAGGGAGGCGGCGCCGGGCTCGGGGCGCGGGTCGCGCTCGCCGGGGGTGAGGTCCCGGACGCGCTCGACGACCTGGCGCAGATGCTCGGGGGTGGTGCCGCAGCAGCCGCCGATGAGGGAGAGGCCGTATTCGCGGACGAAGTTCTCCTGGGCGTCGGCCAGTTCCGGGGCCGTGAGCGGGTAGTGGGCGCCGTCCCTGGTCAGCACCGGCAGGCCCGCGTTCGGCATGCACGACAGCTGGATACGGGAGTGCCGGGACAGATAGCGCAGGTGCTCGCTCATCTCGGCGGGCCCGGTCGCGCAGTTCAGGCCGATCATGTCGATGCCCAGCGGCTCCAGAGCCGTCAGCGCCGCGCCGATCTCCGAACCGAGCAGCATCGTGCCGGTGGTCTCCACCGTCACCGACACGATCAGCGGGACGTCGTACCCGACGGTCTGCATGGCCCGGCGGGCGGCGAGAACGGAGGCCTTGGTCTGGAGGAGGTCCTGTGTGGTCTCCACCAGCAGCGCGTCGGCACCGCCCGCCAGCAGGCCCTCGGCGTTCTGCTGGTAGGCGTCGCGGATGGCGGTGAAGGTGGTGTGGCCGAGGGTGGGCAGCTTGGTGCCGGGACCGATCGAGCCGAGCACCCAGCGCTGCCGGCCGTCGCGTGCGGCGTACCCGTCCGCCGTCTCGCGGGCGATGCGGGCACCGGCCTCGGACAGCTCGGCGGTGCGCTCAGCGATGTCGTACTCGCCCAGGGCGGTGAGGTTCGCGCCGAAGGTGTTGGTCTCCACGCAGTCCACGCCCGCGTCGAAGTACGCGGAGTGCACCGAGCGGACGATGTCCGGGCGGGTCACGTTGAGGACCTCGTTGCAGCCCTCCAGCTGCTGGAAGTCGTCCAGGGTCGGGTCCTGTGCCTGGAGCATCGTGCCCATCGCGCCGTCGGCGACCACCACGCGGGTGGCGAGGGCCTGGCGCAGTGCGTCGGATCGGGCCCGCCCGGCGGAGGCTGTGGACGAAGGGGACGTGTGCGGCGACGAGGCCATGAAGGTGCTCCCTGGAGTGCGACGGCTGTCGGCTTTGCGTCTTCCCATGGAAGTCGGTGGAAGGCGCACGCCGTCAGGGTAGCCCGGCGCGCCCGCGGACGGTCAGGGGCGTCCACGGGGCGGACGAGTGTGGCGTACACGGCGAGGTGCGGTTTACTCCGACGACGAACGGACGACAGGCGCGAGGCGGGCACGGTACGGGCACCTGACGCGCACGCGATGAACAGCGGACATGCACCTAACGGGCACGGGGCGAACGCCGAACGGGCACGGGGCGAACGCCGAACGGGCACGGGCCCGTCACCGTAAACACACGTGAACCACACGTGGTGGCCCGCGTGGCCGAAAAGCTGTCGCCGGTTCATTGGCGGGAGGTCGGCAACGACCGGTAGTGTTCGACATTGCCGAACGTTGTTGCCGAACGTGGGAAGTTCATTCGCGTACGGCGGTCGAAGGGGACGGAGGGCAGGACGGCGATGGCACGGAACATCCAGTCGCTCGAACGGGCGGCCGCGATGCTGCGACTGCTCGCAGGCGGCGAGCGACGGCTCGGCCTGTCGGACATCGCCTCGTCGCTGGGCCTCGCCAAGGGCACCGCCCACGGCATACTCCGCACACTCCAGCACGAGGGCTTCGTCGAGCAGGACGACACCTCCGGCCGCTACCAGCTGGGGGCCGAACTGCTGCGGCTCGGGACCACCTATCTCGACGTCCACGAGCTGCGGGCGCGCGCCCTGGTGTGGACGGACGACCTGGCCCGTTCCAGCGGTGAGAGCGTCCACCTGGGCGTGCTGCATCAGCAGGGCGTGCTGATCGTGCACCACGTGTTCCGGCCCGACGACAGCCGGCAGGTCCTGGAGATAGGGGCCATGCAGCCGCTGCACTCCACAGCCCTGGGCAAGGTGCTGGCGGCGTACGATCCCGTGGCGCACAGCGAGGTCCTGGAGGGCGAGCGCAAGGCCTTCACCGAGCGGACCGTCTGTGCGGCGACCGACTTCGAGGGCGTCCTGGACATCACCCGCGCGCGCGGGTACGCGGCCGACGTCGAGGAGACCTGGGAGGGCGTCGCGTCCATCGCCGCACCCATCCACGACCGGCGGCGCATGCCCGTCGGCGCGGTCGGCGTCACCGGCGCCGTGGAGCGCCTCTGCCGTGACGGCGAGCTGCGCCCCGAGCTGATCGCGGCGGTACGGGACTGCGCCCGCGCGGTGTCGCGGGACCTGGGCGCCGGGCGGTTCTGAGCTGCCACGAGGGGGCCGGGACGCACTGGGCGTCCCGGCCCTTTCCCGTGCGCGCCCGTTCGGCCCTGTCCGCGCCCTCGAAGAGATCGACAGGGCCGATCGCTCAGTAACGATCGTGCTTTCGACAACACAACTCTTGACGCACCTGTAACGCCGGAGCAAGACTCCCGTCCATCGGTCGACATTGTCGAACGCTTACCGGCAATACGCGCTACAGTGTCACAGCGCCAAGGGCCGAACCTCTTCCCCTGGACGAAGGACAAAGGAGTCGCGGGTGTCCAGCTCCGACATCTTCATCGGCGAGACCATCGGTACCGCCATACTCATCCTGCTCGGCGGCGGTGTGTGCGCCGCCGTCACGCTGAAGGCCTCCAAGGCCCGTAACGCCGGTTGGCTCGCCATCACCTTCGGGTGGGGTTTTGCCGTTCTGACGGCCGTCTACACCTCCGCGCCGCTTTCCGGCGCCCACCTGAACCCGGCCGTGACCCTCGCGCTCGCGCTCAAGGACGACGGCATCGACTGGAGCCAGGTCCCCACCTACTGGGGCGGGCAGCTGCTCGGCGCGATGATCGGCGCCGCTCTGGTCTGGGTCGCCTACTACGGCCAGTTCCACGCCCACCTCACCGACAGGGAAATCGTCGGCGGTCCGGGCGCGGAGACCACGAAGGCCAAGGCCGTCGAGGCGCGGGAGACCGGCGCCGGCCCGGTGCTCGGCATCTTCTCCACCGGCCCGGAGATCCGGAACGCGGCGCAGAACATCGCCACCGAGGTCATCGGCACCGTCGTCCTCGTCCTGGCGGTGCTCACCCAGGGCCTGAACGGCGACGGCAAGGGTCTCGGCACCCTCGGCGCCCTGATCACCGCGCTCGTCGTGGTCTCCATCGGTCTCTCGCTCGGCGGCCCGACCGGCTACGCGATCAACCCGGCCCGTGACCTCGGTCCGCGTATCGTCCACGCCCTGCTCCCCCTGCCCAACAAGGGCGGCTCCGACTGGAGCTACGCCTGGATCCCGGTGGTCGGTCCCCTGATCGGCGCCGCCATCGCCGCAGGCGTCTACAACGTCGCATTCGCTTAAGGGCACCCAGAGCCGCCAGAGCCGCAGTCCTACGGAACGCTCAGCACGCGCCGTACGTACAGCCCGTTGACCAGTTGAACCTTCAGGAGCACATCGTGACCGACGCCCACACCGCCGGACCGTTCATCGCCGCGATCGACCAGGGCACCACCTCCAGCCGCTGCATCGTCTTCGACCGGGACGGCCGTATCGTCTCCGTCGATCAGAAGGAGCACGAGCAGATCTTCCCGAAGCCGGGCTGGGTCGAGCACAACGCCACCGAGATCTGGACGAACGTCCAGGAGGTCGTCGCCGGGGCCATCGAGAAGGCCGGCATCACCCGTGACGACATCAAGGCCATCGGCATCACCAACCAGCGCGAGACCACGCTGCTGTGGGACAAGAACACCGGTGAGCCCGTCCACAACGCCATCGTCTGGCAGGACACCCGCACCGACGCCCTCTGCAAGGAGCTCGGCCGCAACGTCGGGCAGGACCGTTTCCGCCGGGAGACCGGTCTGCCGCTGGCCTCATACTTCGCCGGTCCGAAGGCCCGCTGGCTCCTGGACAACGTCGAGGGTCTGCGTGAGCGTGCCGAGGCCGGCGACATCCTCTTCGGCACCATGGACACCTGGGTCATCTGGAACCTGACGGGCGGTGTCAACGGCGGCCACCACGTCACCGACGTCACCAACGCCTCCCGCACCCTGCTGATGAACCTGCACACCCTGCAGTGGGACGAGAAGATCGCCGAGTCCATCGGCGTGCCGTTGTCGATGCTTCCGGAGATCCGCTCCTCCGCCGAGGTGTACGGCGAGATCACCGGCGGCAAGCTGGGCGACCTGCTCGGCGGCATCCCGGTCGCCTCCGCGCTCGGCGACCAGCAGGCGGCCCTGTTCGGCCAGACCTGTTTCGCCGAGGGCGAGGCCAAGTCCACGTACGGCACCGGCACGTTCATGCTCATGAACACCGGCGAGAAGATCATCAACTCCTACTCCGGCCTGCTGACGACCGTCGGCTACCGGATCGGCGACGACAAGCCGGTCTACGCGCTGGAGGGCTCGATCGCCGTCACCGGTTCGCTGGTGCAGTGGATGCGCGACCAGATGGGGCTCATCTCCACGGCCGCCGAGATCGAGACCCTCGCGCTCTCGGTCGAGGACAACGGCGGCGCCTACTTCGTACCGGCCTTCTCCGGTCTGTTCGCCCCGTACTGGCGCTCCGACGCCCGCGGTGTGATCGCCGGTCTCACCCGGTACGTCACCAAGGCGCACCTCGCGCGTGCCGTCCTGGAGGCCACGGCCTGGCAGACCCGTGAGATCACCGACGCCATGACGAAGGACTCCGGCGTCGAGCTCGCGGCCCTCAAGGTCGACGGCGGCATGACCTCCAACAACCTGCTGATGCAGACCCTCTCGGACTTCCTGGACGCCCCCGTGGTGCGCCCGATGGTCGCCGAGACCACCTGCCTCGGCGCCGCCTACGCCGCCGGTCTGGCCGTCGGCTTCTGGACCAGCACCGACGACCTGCGCGCCAACTGGCGCCGGGCCGCCGAGTGGACCCCCCGCATGGACGCGGACATCCGCGACCGTGAGTACAAGAGCTGGCTCAAGGCCGTCGAGCGGACCATGGGCTGGCTCGAGGACGAGAACTGACGAGAGCTGACGAGAGAGCCCGGGAAGCTCTGATCCCGAAGCTCTGTCAGCGAAGCTCTGATGAGGAGTAAGAACCCGACATGACCAGTCAGTCCACCCTGCAAGCCCTGCCTGCCCTGGGGACGCGCCCGGCGTCCGGCTCGAACCCGACCCGTGCCGAGACCCGGGAGCAGCTCGCCAAGGCGTCGTACGACCTTCTCGTGATCGGCGGCGGCATCCTGGGCATATCCACCGCCTGGCACGCCGCGCAGTCCGGGCTCAGGGTGGCGCTGGTCGACGCCGGTGACTTCGCCGGTGCCACCTCCTCCGCCTCCTCCAAGCTGCTCCACGGCGGTCTGCGCTACTTGCAGACCGGCGCGGTGAAGCTGGTGGCGGAGAACCACTTCGAGCGCCGTGCGGTCTCCCGCCAGGTGGCCCCCCATCTCGCGAACCCGCTCACGTTCTACCTCCCCGTGTACAGGGGCGGGCCGCACGGCGCGGCGAAGCTCGGGGCGGGCGTCTTCGCCTACTCCGCGCTGTCGGCCTTCGGCGACGGCGTGGGGCACCTGCTGTCGCCGGCGAAGGCCGCGCAGGACGTGCCCGAGCTGCGCACCGAGAACCTCAAGGCCGTGGCCGTGTACGGCGACGACCAGATGAACGACTCCCGGATGGCCCTGATGACGGTCCGCGCGGCCGTCGAGTCCGGGGCGGTCGTACTGAACCACGCCGAGGTCACCGGGCTGCGCTTCACCAAGGGGCGCGTGACCGGTGCCGAGCTGCGCGACCGGCTCTCCGGTGACGAGTTCGGGGTCGACGCGCGACTGGTGCTGAACGCGACCGGGCCGTGGGTCGACCACCTGCGCAGGATGGAGAACCCGAACGCGGCCCCGTCCATCCGGCTGTCCAAGGGCGCGCACCTCGTCCTGAAGCGGACCTCCCCGTGGAAGGCCGCGCTCGCCACCCCGATCGACAAGTACCGCATCACCTTCGCCCTCCCCTGGGAGGACATGCTGCTGCTCGGTACGACCGACGAGGTGTACGAGGGCGACCCGGCGGACGTCGCCGTCAACGACAAGGACATCACCCAGATCCTGGACGAGGCCGCGTTCTCGATACGGGACCAGCAGCTCGACCGTGACCTGATCACGTACGCGTTCGCGGGGCTGCGGGTGCTGCCGGGCGGTCCCGGTGACACGGCGAAGGCCAAGCGGGAGACGGTCGTCACCGAGGGGCGGGGCGGGATGCTGTCCGTGGCCGGTGGCAAGTGGACGACCTTCCGGCACATCGGGCGCACGATCATGAAGAAGCTGGAGGCGCTGCCGGGGCACCCGCTGGGTGAGGACTTCGAGCCGGTCTCCACGCTGCCGAAGAAGCTGCCGCTGCCGGGGGTCGCGAATCCGCGCGCGGTCGCTCACCGGCTGCTTGTCGACCGGCCCGCGCCCGGGCCCCGCATGGGCGCCGACACCGCACGGCATCTCGCCACGCACTACGGGTCCCTGGCCTTCGACATCGCCCGCCTCGCCAACGAGAACCCCGAGCTCGGCGAGCGGGTGCACCCCGACGCGCCGGAGATCTGGGCACAGGTCGTGTACGCGCGGGACACCGAGTGGGCCGAGACGGTCGACGATGTGCTGCGGCGGCGTACGACGCTGACGATCCGAGGGCTGGCGACGGACGTGGTCCGTGCGAAGGTCCAGGACCTGCTCGACAAGAAGTAGGCCCTCGACAAGAGACAGGCCCAAGTAGGCCCGTAGGCCAAGGGGGCGGCTCCACATCGACAGGCCGGTGGAGCCGCCCCTTTCCCGCGTCGTGTAAAGCCCCTGATGAAGGCCCCATAATGGCCTGAGACATCGGATGTCTGAACGACAGGGAGGGCCGCCATGGCAGTCACCGACGAGGCGATCGAGAAGATCAAGGGGATGATCGTCGCCGGCGCGCTGCGCCCCGGCGACCGCCTGCCCAAGGAGAGCGAGCTCGCCGCCGATCTCGGGCTGTCCCGGAACTCCCTGCGCGAGGCGGTGCGCGCCCTGTCGTTGATCCGCATCCTGGACGTACGGCAGGGCGACGGCACCTACGTCACGAGCCTCGACCCTCAACTCCTCCTGGAGGCGCTGAGTTTCGTCGTGGACTTCCATCGCGACGACACCGTCCTGGAGTTCCTCGCGGTGCGCCGCATTCTGGAGCCGGCGGCCACCGCGATGGCCGCCCTGCGTATCAGCGAGCAGCAACTGGACGCGCTGGGCGCCCAGTTGGACATGCTGGGCGCCGAGCCGTCGGTGGAGGAACTGGTCGCCTGCGACCTGGAGTTCCACAAGGGCATCGTGCAGAGCTCCGGAAACTCCGTGCTCTGCTCCCTCCTCGACGGCCTGTCCGGCCCGACCACCCGGGCCCGTATCTGGCGCGGCCTCACCCAGGAGGACGCCGTCAGCCGCACCCTCCACGAGCACCGCGCCATCCTCGCCGCCCTCCGCGACCGCGACGCGGAGGCCGCCCGTTCGTGGGCGACGGTCCACATCGCGAGCGTGGAGCAGTGGCTGCGGTCGTCGCTGTGAGAAGTTGATCACTCGGGGAGCCTGTGGTCCAGGAGTGTTTGAGCCGTGCGAACGGGGCATTGATCCGTTCACTCCCCCGTGCAAGGGGGCTGCGGAGGCCCCCTGGGCACGCCGTAAGGTTGGGGCGTACGCGAGGGCACGTCGGAAGGAGGCGCTGGGTGATCGAGCTGGAGGGGGTTCCCGAGCTGATCGACCCAGTCATGGTGGCCGCGTTCGAAGGCTGGAACGACGCCGGCGACGCCGCCTCCACCGCGGTCGCGCACCTGGACAGGGAGTGGAAGGGCGAGGTGTTCGCGGCGCTGGACGCCGAGGACTACTACGACTTCCAGGTGAACCGGCCCACGGTGTGGCTGGACGGCGGCGTACGGAAGATCACCTGGCCGACGACGAGGTTGTCCGTGGTCAGGGTCGGCGGCGAGAAGCCCCGTGATCTCGTACTCGTCCGAGGTATCGAACCGTCGATGCGGTGGCGCTCGTTCTGCAACGAGCTGCTGGGCTTCGCCCACGAGCTGGGCGTGGAGCTGGTGGTCATCCTGGGCGCGCTGCTCGGTGACACCCCACACACCCGTCCGGTGCCGGTCAGCGGTGTCACGTCCGACCCGGACCTGGCGCAGCGGATGGATCTGGAGGAGACCAAGTACGAGGGCCCCACGGGCATCGTCGGCATCCTCCAGGAGGCGTGCACGCACGCGGGTGTCCCGGCGGTCTCGCTCTGGGCCGCGGTGCCGCACTACGTGTCGCAGCCGCCGAACCCGAAGGCGACGCTGGCCCTGCTGAACCGGCTCGAGGACCTGATCGACGTGCGCATTCCGCTGGGCGAGCTGCCCGAGGACGCGCGTGCGTGGCAGGTGGGCGTGGATCAGCTGGCCGCCGAGGACAGCGAGGTCGCGGAGTACGTGCAGACGTTGGAGGAGGCCCGGGACACCGCGGAGCTGCCGGAGGCGTCGGGCGAGGCGATCGCTCGGGAGTTCGAGCGGTATCTGCGGCGGCGGGACGGTGGCCCTGCGGGTGGCTCCGCCGGTCAGGCTGGGGGGCATGCTACGGCTGACGGGGGTGACGGGGGGTCCGGTAGTTGGCGTACCCGGCCGCCGAAGCCGCCACGTCCGGATGCCGGTGACGAGGAATCGTCCGAGGACTGATCACGGGCTGCCTGGAACGGTGCGTGGCAGTCTACGGGTTGGTTGTGGCTGGTCGCGCCCACGCGGCGGAGCCGCATATCGGCAGAGCCCCGCGCCCTTTGGGGCGCGGGGAAAGCCGCCGGTGCTTATAAGTGGCCCTCAGCGGTCCACCGCGACCACGGCGTATGTCGTGTCCGGGGTCGGGGTTGTGGTGAAGCGGGCGTTGGGCAGGTACAGCCTGCCCTTGAACGCGGCCACCGTCGTCGGGACGTCGAAGTCCGGGTCCGTGACGCGGCCTTCGAAGATGCCGCTGCGGCCGTCCTCCGCGAGCTTGAAGACGTCGATCGCGTTCTGACGGTTCTGCACCACGTAGAGGCGCCGTCCGAGGAGCAGCAGGCCGTCGCCGTTGGTGAGGGGTGCCGCGTCGCCGAGGTCGACGAGCTTGGTCACGCCGGTCCTGGGGTCGACGCGGTGCAGGCCGCCGACGCCGGACTGGACGACCAGCAGCGCCTTGCCGTCCGGGGTGCTGGTGATGCCGTTGGCGTTGACGACCTCGCCCGGCGTCTGGGTCCAGTCGCCGCTGAGCGTGACCGTCACGACCTCGTCCGCGTCCGGCAGGGCGCCGTGGCGTCCGAGCGGCAGGGCGTAGAGGGCCGGCTGGTAGGAGTCGGTGAACCAGGCGGTGCGCGGGGTCAGGAAGACGTCGTTGGCGAAGCTCGGCGTCTTCGTGGTGAGCACGTAGGACGCGATGATCTCGCCGGTGCGCACGTCGACCACCCGGGCGCCCTGACCCCGTCCGGCGACGAACAGCCGCCCCCGGCCGTCGAGTTTGAGCCCCACGGAGGGCGTACCCGGGCCTGCGGAGATGATGCCGCCCTGGCCCGTGCGCAGGTCGGCGCGGTAGATCGAGCCGTCTCCGAGTGAGCCGAGATAGGCGTGCGGGCCGCCGCCGATGGTGATGCCCTCGGGACGGAAGCCGTTGGGCAGCGGGATGATGTCGGGCCAGGAGCTCGCGGCCGTCTTCGCGGTCCCGGCGGCCGTCGCGGTGCCGGCCGACGCCCCGACGAGCAGCGCGCCCGCCGTGGCCGCGGCCGACGTGGCGAGCAGTCTTCGCCGACTGATGTGAGGTGCGGAGGAGGAGTGCGGGAGTGCCACTGTTCGTCCCTTCCACGAAGGGACCGGCAGCTGGCCGGTCCGGCTTTCAACTGACTCTGTCACCCCATCACATGCCGATGGTCCCCGCAGCGCTTCGACATTCGAACGACAGCCTCTTGACAGCGTCACGACAGCTATTGGCCGGATTGTGACGGCCTGTCAACGAACAGGGCGCCCCCTTCAGTCGAAGGGGACGCCCTATGAGGTCACGACGTCACAGTGCCACGCCCAGCAGCGCGTCCACGGCACGCGATACGACGCCGGGCGCCCCCTCGTCCGTCCCGCCCTGCTCCTGCTGGAACGCGGCCCAGCGGTCGACCGCGGCGAGCGCGGCCGGGGCGTCAAGGTCGTTCGCGAGGGCCGCGCGAATCTCCTCGACGAGTGCCTCGGCGGGCGGCCCATCGGGACGGGAGACAGCGGCGCGCCACCGGTCGAGGCGGGCGACGGCGTCTTCGAGGACCTGGTCGGTCCACTCCCAGTCGGCCCGGTAGTGGTGCGCGAGCAGCGAGAGCCGTATCGCGGCCGGGTCTACGCCGTCGCGCCGCAGCTTGGAGACGAAGACCAGGTTGCCCTTGGACTTCGACATCTTCTCGCCGTGCAGCGCGACCATGCCGGCGTGGACGTACGCCTTGGCCATGGGGAACTCGCCGGTCAGCACCTGGGCGTGCGAGGCGCCCATCTCGTGGTGCGGGAAGGCGAGGTCGGAGCCGCCGCCCTGGACGTCGAAGCCCATGCCGAGGTGGTCGAGGGCGATGGCGACGCACTCGATGTGCCAGCCGGGCCGACCGCGCCCGAGAGAGCCGCCGTCCCAGCTGGGCTCGCCCTCGCGCGCGGCCATCCAGAGCATCGGGTCGAGCGGGTTCTTCTTGCCCACCCGGTCCGGGTCGCCGCCGCGCTCGGCGGACAGCAGGCGCATGGCGGCGGCGTCGAGGCCCGAGACCTTGCCGAAGTCGGGGTCGGCCTCGACGGAGAAGTAGATGTCGCCTTCGAGTTCGTACGCGGCGCCGGCGTCCCGGAGACGTTCGACGAGCGGCACGATGCCGGGGATGGCCTCGACGGCGCCGATGTAGTCCTGCGG
Source organism: Streptomyces tailanensis (assembly GCF_008386495.1). Classification (GTDB taxonomy): domain Bacteria; phylum Actinomycetota; class Actinomycetes; order Streptomycetales; family Streptomycetaceae; genus Streptomyces; species Streptomyces tailanensis. The sequence continues at coordinate 61,296 of NZ_VTHJ01000003.1, forward strand.
CGGCAGCATCCGCAGGGCGGTCATGTCCTCACGGAAGAGGGCGGTCTCCTTCTCGGCGAGGGCCACCCAGTCGACGCCGTCGCGCTCGGCCCGCTCCAGGAGCGGATCGTCGACGTCGGTCACGTTCTGGACGTAGTGAACCTGCCGCTTGGTGTCGAGCCACACGCGCTGTACGAGGTCGAACGCGTTGTAGGTCGCCGCGTGACCCATGTGGGTCGCGTCGTACGGGGTGATACCGCAGACGTAGATACGGGCGACGGGACCGGGCTCGAGCGTGACGAGCCTTCCGGTCGCGGTGTCGTGGATCTGGAGGTCGCGGCCCTTGCCAGGCAGGGCGGGGACCTCAGAAGCGGGCCAGGCATGCATGTACATGAGCCTAACCCGATGCCTGCGGCGCTAAGCCGGGTGCCTGGTGACTCGGGGGTACGCGGGTGGGCTGGGGGGGGGTCGGGCGCCTAATAGCTCGGGAGTACGCCTGATATCGCGACTGCGGGTCGTGTGTGGCTGGTCGCTCAGTTCCCCGCGCCCCTTTAGGGCTGCGCCCCATCAAGGGCGCGGCCCCGTCTTCACACCGGCGGCCACGGGATCGCCGGCCATTCTCCGCTCGGCTCCGGGTGTCGGCCGCTCTTCAGGAGAGCGGCAACCCGCTCCCGCGTGGCGTCCAGTTCCGCCTCCGTGATCAACCCCGACAGCTTCCCCGCCAGCGTCCCGCCCTCCCCCAGCCGGTCCCGCAGCCGCTCCAGCACAGCCACGGCCTCGGCGGTGAGCGACTCCCCCGCCCACCCCCACAACAACGTCCGCAGCTTGTTCTCTGCGTTGAAGGTCACGCCGTGGTCGATGCCGTACAGGCGCCCCTCGGCGGCCGGCAGGAGATGCCCGCCCTTGCGATCGGCGTTGTTGACGACCGCGTCGAGCACGGCGAGCCGCCGCAAGCGCTCGTCGTCGACGTGCACGAGGAGCGCGGTCTTCCCGTCTCCGACCTCGGCGAAGCCGACAGCCTTCCAGCCCTCGCCCGCCTCCTCACCGTCGACGAGCGCGAGCAGATCGGAGCCGGGCTCCCCCTCGATCCACAGCTGGCACATGCCCTCTCCGTACGGGCCGTCCCGCAGCACGGTGGGCGGCACGAGCCCCCACCCGGTCGCCTCGGACACCTCGTACGCGGCGACCTCCCGCTGCGCCAGCGTGCCGTCGGGGAAATCCCACAGGGGCCGCTCCCCGGCGACGGGCTTGTACACACAGGCGGCCTCACGGCCCTCGTACGAGACGGTGCAGTACAGCACCGCGTTGGACGCCTCACGGACACGCCCGCGCACGGTCAGCTCGCCGGAGGCGAGCAACTCGACCACGGGGTCGGCGGCCGTCAGGCCCCGCGGCGGTATCCGTTCTGGCGCGGACATACGTGTCCCTCCGGGTCGAGCGGCAGACTGCACAGGGGGCACGGCGGCCGCCCCGCGTTGACGACGTCGAGGGCGCGCTTGGCGAAGGCCCGGGCCTGCGCGCCGGTGAGGCGGACGCGGAGCATCGGCGGACCGTTCTCCTCGTCCTGGAGCATCCGCTCCTCCGCCTCGGCCAGGTCCTCCTCGGAGTCGGCGTCCAGCTCGACCAGGGCCTGGGCCTCGACGATCATGCGCTGCTCGTCGCCGTCCCAGGCCAGCGCCATGGTGCCGACGCGGAACTCCTCCTCGATGGGAGTGTCGAGCGGTGCCGTGTCCGCCACCTCGGTGGGTGCGACGGCGGGCACCGCGGCGCTGCCTCCGCTGCGCCGTACGACCTCGTCGAGCAGTTCGTCCATGCGTTCGGCGAGCGCGGCGACCTGGGTCTTCTCCAGGGACACGCTGGTCACGCGCTGTCCTGCGATGGCCTGCAGGAAGAAGGTCCGGCGCCCGGGCAGCCCGACCGTACCGGCCACGAAGCGGTCCGGGGGGTCGTAGAGGAACACCTGACGGGACACGTCCTGTCTCCATTGGAATCGACGTCGGGACCGGCCGCGTCGGCGGCTGAGTGGTTCAGCGTGCCGCCCGCGACCGCTTCACCCTACTGCGGTTGACGATCACGGTGCCCCCGCACCGCCCCCGACGGTCGCGTCGCCGTTCGGGGGCTCCTCGCGCGGCGCCAGGGACGAGAAATCCCCGGTGTCGCCGAGACGGACGAGAAACGGCCTCAGGCGTGTGTAACGGATCGCGGTGATGGAACACGGTTCGACAGCGATCCGCTGGAAGAGGTCCAGATGAAGTCCGAGTGCGTCCGCGACGAGCGACTTGATGATGTCGCCGTGCGAGCACATCAGATACACGGCGTCGGACCCGTGATCGCGCTCCACGCGCGCGTTCCACTCCCGTACGGCCTCGGCAGCCCGGTGCTGCATGGCCCGCATCGACTCTCCACCGGGGAACTCGGCCGCCGTCGGATGCGCCTGTACAACCTCCATCAGCGGCTCGTCCTTCAGCTCGGCGAGCTTGCGGCCGGACCAGTCGCCGTAGTGGCACTCGCCGATGCGTTCGTCGGTGTGCGGGCTGAGCTCGGGCCGGGCATCGAGGAGGGGACGGATCGTTTCCCGGCAGCGCTGCAGCGGGCTGGTGACGACCTCGGCTATCGGCAGCCCGGCGAGGCGGCCGGGCAGCGCCGCGGCCTGCGCGGCGCCGCGCTCGTCGAGCGCGACACCGGGCGTCCAGCCGGCGAGCACTCCCTCGGTGTTGGCGGTGGAACGTCCGTGCCGGACAAGGATCAACGTGGGCATGCGGCCCAGCGTAGGCGCTCCGCTGGAGGCACAGTGATGAACCTGCGGGCCGGTGGGTGCTGGTCGCGCCCACGCGGCGGAGCCGCATATCGGCAGAGCCCCGTGCCCCTTTGGGGCACAGGGACGCGCAACCGCCAGAGATACGCCGGGCGGCGGAAGGACGCTCCCGGAGAAAGGAACCTCCCGTGATCGTCGACTGTGCCGTCTACCGCGACGTCCATCGCACCGAGGGTCCCGACGGCCTCTCCGACGCCCTGGCCGCCGCCCGCGCGTCCGGCGGGTTCGTGTGGATCGGGCTGCACGAGCCGACGGAGAAGGAGTTCGCCCTGGTCACCGAGGAGTTCGCGCTGCATCCGCTGGCCGTGGAGGACGCCCTGAAGGCGGTGTACGAGCCGGCCGGTGCCACCGTGACCACCGGCGACGCCTCCGCCGTGACCGTCCGCCACGACAGGTCCACAAAACGTCATGGTCGGGTGCCGGCGTTGAACACCCGTCGGCGACAACCAAGTTGGCGGACCCTGGCAGGTCACTGACCATCCCGGCGGTCGGGAGGCTCGTCGTACGGACGGACACACGAGCCGTCAAACCCTTCGGAGCGATCCAGGAGGGAGTCTCCCGGCTTCGCTTTACCGGGAGAGAGCTCCAAACCTTCAAGCGGCAGGTACTGCCGCAGTGCCGCCGCGTTGTACGGGCCCGAGCACGCGAGCCGGATCAGCGGGCCTGTACAATGCGGCGGCACCCTTCGTGGACGACCGGTCCAGCCCTTCTTCCGCGACGTCAACGACCACCTCGCCCGCGTCAACGAGCCCGCTGAGCGCCTGGACCGGCTGGTCCCCGACATCCTCTCCGCGCACCTGGCGCGGATGAGCGTTCGACAGAACGACGACATGCGGAAGATCTCCGCGCGGGCTGCCATGGCGGCGATCCCGACGATGGTCGCCGGTGTGTACGGCATGAACTTCGCGCACATGCCCGAGTTGCGCTGGGTGTGGTCGTACCCGGCGCTGGTCTCGCTGCCGGCCGTGGCGGAGGTGCTGGTGTACCGGCTCTTCAAGCGGCGGGGGTGGCTGTAGTACGGCGTCACGCGCGCGTGAGGCGTCAGGTTCTGCTCACCGCCCTCACGCGCGCGTGCCGTACCCGCTCATGCTCCCCGTGCCGCGTCAGGCGAACTCGGGTGCCGTCGTGGCCGGGCCGCCCAGGGCGTCGCGGCGTTCCGGCATCGACAGGGTGACCATGCGGCGCCAGCCGAAGGCCCGTTCGTAGGCGTACATGGCGCGGATACCGGCGGCGAGGACGGCCGCCTTGGCCTTCGGCCAGCCCAGGATGCGCCCCATGTGGTCCATCACGGCAAGGCTGACGTCCCGGTAGATGCCGATCTCCGCGAGGGCGCACTCGCGGAGCGTCCGCTGGATGAGGCGGCCGTGCCCGGCGGCGGCGAAGCGCAGCAGTTCCTCGTGGGTGTACGCGAGGTGGTTGTCCTCGTCGTCGGAGATCATCCGGACGGCCTTGCCGATCTCCGGGTGGCTCGCGAAGTGCTTGCGGAGCATCACCATCTGGTCGGCGGCCCGCTGTTCGGTGACCCGGCTGTGGGACAGGTAGACGATGATGTCCCGCACCGTGAGCGGCTGGTCGGCCTTGAGCTTGTCGTGTGCGAGGCCGATGCCGTGGCGCTCCAGGAGCATGGTGTAGTCGGTCTCGGGCGGGACCTCCATGGGCTGGAGGCCGCGTTTCTTCATGAGGGCGTTGAAGATCCGCCCGTGTTTGTCCTCGTCGGCGCCGTGCCGGGTGATCTTGGGTGCGAGTGCTTGCTCGCTCTGCGGGACGAGCGCGGCGATGCGCGCGTTCTCCCAGCCGCCCTGTGTCTCCCCGCTGGCGGCGATGGAGCAGAACAGTCGGAACGACTCGTCGTTGTCGACGATTTCCTGGAACAGACTCTTGGCCGAAAGCATGTGAGGCACCTCTCTACAGGACCCTGCAAAAGAGTCAAATGGGGTACCAGGAGCCCGGCAACAGCTGTATCGGACAAATCCGCCGAACGAAGGACGGCGGGGCGTCGCGGGCGCGTAACCGAACGGGCCGGTGCCGCGTTGTCCCCCGTGACGGCCGTGGCGGGGAAGACCCCCGAGCCCCCACCACGGCCGTAGTGCTTCGCCGGATCCCTGCTTGGCCTCCGCTGTTCCGTTACGCGAGCCCGGCCCGCTCCAGGGCTTCGGAACCGGCCCGCAGCGAGGCGATCCGCTCCTCCAGAGTGAAGCCCGCCGGGGCCAGCGTGAGGGTGGTGACTCCGGCCTCGGCGTACGTCTTCATCCGGTCGGCGATGCGCTCCACGGAACCGAGCAGCGTCGTCTGGTCGATCAGCTCGTGCGGGATGGCGGCCGCGGCGCCGGCCTTGTCACCGGCCAGGTACTTGTCCTGGATCTCGGCGGCCTCCTTCTCGTAGCCCATGCGCTGGGCGAGCTGGTTGTAGAAGTTCTGCTTGCGGCTGCCCATGCCGCCGACGTACAGCGCGGTGTACGGCCGGAAGGTGTCGGCGAGCGTCGTGACGTCCTTGTCGTCGCCGACGGCGAGCGGGAGCGTCGGGCAGACGTCGAAGCCGTCGAGGGTCTTGCCCGCCTTCTCCCGGCCCGCCCGCAGGTACTTGATGGCGGTGTCCTCCAGGTGTGCGGCGGAAGGGAAGATGAGCAGCGCGCCGTCGGCGATCTCGCCGGTCTGCTCCAGGTTCTTCGGGCCGATCGCCGCGATGTACAGCGGGATGTGCTCGCGGGTGGGGTGCACGGTGAGCTTCAGCGGCTTGCCGGGCCCGCCGGGCAGCGGCAGCGTCCAGTGCTCGCCCTCGTGCGACAGCCGCTCCCTGGTCATCGCCTTGCGGACGATCTCGACGTACTCGCGGGTGCGGGCGAGCGGCTTGTCGAACTTGACGCCGTACCAGCCCTCGGAGACCTGCGGCCCCGAGACGCCGAGGCCGAGCCGGAAGCGGCCGCCGGAGAGCGAGTCCAGCGTCGCGGCGGTCATCGCGGTCATCGCGGGCTGGCGGGCCGGGATCTGGAAGATGGCCGAACCCACGTCGATGCGCTCGGTCTTGGCGGCGACCCAGCTGAGCACGGTCGCCGCGTCCGAGCCGTACGCCTCCGCGGCCCAGCACACGGCGTACCCCAGCCGGTCGGCCTCCTGGGCCACGGCCAGATTGTCCCCGTCCATTCCGGCACCCCAGTACCCGAGGTTGATCCCGAGCTTCATGTAGACCAGCCTTCCCCTTACCGATCAGTAACGTCCCTTGTGCGCCGACCATACCGGGGGGATGGGGTCGTGGGGCGACTGCGGGTGGGTGGGGCTGGTCGCACGAACGACCCGCACGTACGCGCTGACCGTGGAAATCGGTTATCCACAGGCACCCACGTGGCGAACTCTGGCCAGTAATGTCGGCGTTCATGGAGCAGAGGCATCTCGGCCGTACCGGCCTGCGTGTGTCCCGGATCGGGCTCGGCACCCTGACGTGGGGGCGCGACACGGACGAGCATGACGCCGCGGACATGTTGAAGGTGTTCTGGGAGGCGGGCGGCACCCTCGTCGACACGGCGGACGTGTACGGGGACGGCGAGGCCGAATACCTGCTCGGACAGCTGATGGACGGGCTCGTGCCGCGCCGCGACCTGATCATCTCCACGAAGGCCGGCAGCGTCCCGGATCCCGACCGCCGCTTCGACGGCTCCCGCGGCCACCTCCTCGCCGCCCTGGACGCCTCTCTCGCCCGCCTCGGCACGGACTACGTGGATCTCTGGCACATCCACGCCTTCGACCCCGAAACCCCGCTGGACGAAACGCTCCAGGCCCTCGACCTGGCCGTCAGCAGCGGCCGGGCCCGTTACGCCGGCGTCTCCAACTTCTGCGGCTGGCAGCTCGCGAAGGCGGCCACCTGGCAGCTCGCGGCGCCGGGGATACGCACTCGTCTGGCCAGTACGCAGATGGAGTACTCGCTGCTGCAACGCGGCGTCGAGCGCGAGGTGCTGCCCGCCGCGCTGGACCTGGGCGTCGGTCTGCTGCCCTCCTCGCCGCTGGGCCGTGGGGTGCTGACCGGCAAGTACCGGCACAGCACGCCCCCGGACTCGCGGGGCGGCTCGGAGCACATGGCGCCGTTCGTCGCGCCGTACCTCGACGACACGGCGAGCGGCATCGTGGACGCGGTGCAGACCGCCGCGGACGGTCTCGCCGTGACCCCGCTCCAGGTGGCCCTCGCCTGGGTGCGCGACCGGCCCGGCGTCGCCGCGCCCATCGTCGGCGCGCGCAACACGCTGCAGCTCACGGCGGCATTGTCAGTGGAGACCCTTAGTCTTCCTGACGAGATCTGCCGGGCGCTCGACGACGTGTCGGCGCCCGTGCACCACTATCCCGATCACGACTGGAGCACGCTGTGAGCACGGAGCCCGCGACCACGGAGCCGGAAGAGCCGGCGGGACGGGGCGACGAGACCCCCGACGGCGGGACCCCGACGACCGAGGGCTCCGCCGACGCCGCCGACGCCGGGGAGGCCGCCGGCACGGGGCACGAAGGCGACACGGGTGAGGCCGCCGGTGACGCCGTGGCCGCGCCCGAAGTGTCCGAGGCCCAGGCCGAGTTGGAGGCGCAGCGGCTGGAGCGGGAGCGGATCGAGCGGCGGAAGGCCGAGAAGAAGGGGCCGATCGCGAGCGGGGCCAAGCTCAGCGGTACGGCCGCGGATCTGCTGGCCGCCGTACGGGCCGTGGAGGGTGGGCAGAAGCCCGCGGCCACCGTTTTCAGCGAGCCGGAGCCCGCGCCGCGTCGGGCCGCGCCGGAGCCGGTGCGGCGGCCGCAGCCCGTGGCGCCCCCGACCGGTGCGGCCGCGCCCTCCGGCGAGACCGTCGAGGCCGTGCGCGCCGTGCTGGCCGAGGGCGGTGCTCCCGAGGCGCTCGTGCCGCAGGTCGCCGAGGTGCTCGGCGAGGGTGCGGGCGGCCGGCTGCGCGAGGATCCCTGGCAGTTGCTGCGGGTTCCCGGAGTACGGCCGGAACAGGCCGACGGGTTCGCCCGGGCACTCCTCGGCGCGGAGTGCGGCCCGGACGACGAGCGGCGGGGGCGGGCGGTCACCGTATGGCTGCTGGAGCAGGCGGCCGTCGCCGGGCATACGGCCCTGGAGGCCCCGGCGCTCGCCGCCGCGCTTGCCCAGCGGTCCGTCCCCGACCCCGACGCGGCGGTCCAGAGCACCGTGGCCGAGGGAGAGGCCTTGGTCTTCCAGGACGCACTCGACGACGTACCGCCCACCGCAGCGGTCGACGACGAGGCGGAGCAGGAGCGTCCGGTGCGCGTACTGATCGGCCTGGAGCGTTACGCCCTCGCCGAGGAGAGCCTCGCCGACGGTCTCGCCCGTGTCGTGAACTCCCTGCCCAAGGACGACTCGACGGACTGGGCCTCGGCGGCGGCCTCGGCGCCGAGGGCCGCCGCGGAGCTGATCCGCGCCGTCGCCGGGCACGGGCTCGTGCTGCACACCGGCGGCGAGGCCGCACGCGCGGAACCGGCCGCCCTGATCGCCGCCGCGCGGGCGCTCGGGCTGCGGGCGTACACCGCGACGCACAGCGCGGACGGGAGACGCCGGTTCGCCTCCCTCCTCACCACCGCCGAGGCGGGCGACGGCACCGCCGTGGCCACCGTCGCAGGGCTGCTGTCCGGTGCGGAGGGGCCCGGCCGGGACGCCGACGGTGCGCTGGACCTCGACCTCCTCGTCGTCCTGGATGCGCCGCAGCTCGACGTCGAGACGGCCGCGGTGCTCGCCGAGTCGCTGCCCGACGGTGCCAGGCTGGTGCTCAGCGGCGACCCCGGTGTGCTGTGGTCCGCCGGGCCCGGCCGGGTCTTCGCGGACCTCCTCGCCGCCCGCGCCTGCCCGCAGGTCGCCTCCCGGACGCCCGATCCCGGGCCCATCGGCGAACTCGTCTCCGGGATCGGGATCGGGGAGCTCAACCAGGTGGACGCGCCAGGCAAGGAGGTCGTGATCGTGCCGGTGCGGGACGCCGGGGAGGCGGTGTACCGGACCGTGCAGCTCGTCGTGGACTCGGTGCCGCGGGCCTTCGGCATTCCCGCCGACGACGTGCAGGTGATCACCCCCGGCCATGGGGGCGCGGCCGGGACGCGTGCGCTCAACACCGCGCTCAAGGAGCGGCTGAACCCCGGCCCGGGGCGCTTCGGCGGCTTCGACCCGGGCGACCGCGTCGCCTACTCCCCCCTGCCGGGGCGTACGACGCCGGGGCGTGTGGTCAGGGCCGACGCGGACGGGCTGCACCTGGAGTGCGGGGGCGCGGCGGTCGTCGTACCGAAGGAGCGGGTGGAGCGGGCCGTGCGGCACGGGTGGGCCCTGACCGCGCACCAGGCCGTGGGCCACCGGTGGCCGGCCGCGGTCGTCGTCCTGCCCGGGGACGCGGCGCAGGGCCTCAGCCGGCCCTGGGTGTACACGGCCTTCGGGCGTGCGGAGCGGCACCTGTCCGTCGTGCATGGTGTGGAGCAGGCGCTGCCTCGTGCGGTCGCCGAGGTGTCGGCCAAGCCCCGCACCACGCGGCTGCCAGCCCTGTTGAAGGCCCAGGTGCCGTCCGCTGATTGACCGTGCCGTGGGGTGGTGCTGGGCGGGGGTGGGTTCCGCAGCTCGGCGGTTACGAGGTGCCGCCTGCGCCCACCCTCCCCCACTCTCGACTTCGCTCGAGCGGGAGGGACCCCCATGAGCGGGAGGTGCCCCCATCGCCCCAGCGGCACGACTGCCCGCAGCTAATGCCTGGGTTCCAGCTCCTCGTCTTCCTCCGCGTCGTCGTCCTCCACCTCGTCGTCGAAGACCGCGCTGACGTCGAAGCGGCAGACGACGCGTTGGGGGTCGACCTGGTCGAACGGGGCGTCCAGCCACTCGCCGGGCTCGGCGGTGTCGTCCGCGGCGGTCACCCACAGGGTGGAGTCGCCCTCCTCCAGGCCGAACTCCTTGTGCCGGGAGGCGATCTCGTCCGGTTCGAACTCACCGAACAAGACACCCAGGGCCCCGTGCACCGTACCGGCGCCGTTGTCGGAAGCCGAAGGCTCCTCCACCGCCTCCACCCGCTGTGCCTGCGCCAGCAACCGCTGCGGCTCGACCACCGTGTAGTCCCGGCGGATCAGCACGCTCAGTGCGCTGGGCTCCTCGGGGCCGGTGTACGGCGGCATGTCCTCGGTGCCGGGGATCTCGAAGGGAGTGACCTCGTCGTAGCGGTCGTAGAGCAGTTCGTCGTACTCCTCGGCGGCCGCGGCCAGCTCGTTGAACGCCTCGTAGACGGCCGGGTCGTCCTCCCCCGACCGGCGTTCGACCGCGGCCAGGTGGCGGTCGAGCGCGGTCTTGACCGCCTCGGCGGCGGCGCGTACCTCGGCAGCGGTGGGCTGCGCAGCATCAGACATAGTGCAGACGCTATCCGTACAGGGCCCCAGCCCGCACAATAGATACCGATGCCGGAATACGAATTTGTCGACGTGTACGTACCGCGCGGGGTCTCCCGTAAGGACGCCACACGCCTGCTGACGGACCATGCCGAGTACGGACACTGGGAGTTGGACCGACTGAGCCTGCTGCGCGATGGCAGCCGCAGGGTGCGGTTGCGCCGACGGATCATCCGCCAGGTGCGCGCCACGTGGTAGGTGGGCAGATCGAAACGGAGCGGGCCCCGCTGGTGCGGGGCCCGCTCCGTTTTCCGTACTGCTACAGCGCCTTCCGTACTGCTACAGCGCCGCGGCCCGCGCCTTGCGGTAGATCAGGGCGCCGCCGAGCAGCGCGCCCGCGCCCACCGGCAGGGCCAGGCCGAGCGGCAGCTCGGCACCGGTCTGGGCGAGCTGTGCGGAGCCGCCGGGCTGGGTGACGGCCTGCGCGTCCGGCGTGTTGGTGTCGCCGCCGGGAACCTCGCCGCCGGGCTTGCCCGGCTCGTTCGGCTGCCCCGGCTTCTCGGGCACCTGCGGAGCCGGCTGTCCGGGCTCGCCCGGCGGGTTCTGCTGGCCACCGCCCGGGTTCTCGGACGCCCCTCCGCCGCCCGAGTTCCCGCAGTCGTTGCCCGTGACCCCGTTGCCGATGCCGCCCACGCTGACGCCGTTGCCGCACACGTTGACCGGCACGTTCACCGGAGCCTGCACGTTGTTCCCGGAGCCCACGCCCGGCGAGTTGCTCGTGTGACCGTCGGCCTGGGCGCCGCCACCGCGATCAGAGCCGTAGCCGCCGTCGCCGTAGTGGCCTCCGCCGCCCGAGCCGTTGGAACAGTCGTTGCCCATGGCCTCGTTGCCGACGCCGATCACGTTGACGCTGTTGCCGCAGGCGTTGACCGGCACGCTCACCGGGGCCTGCACGTTGTTCCCGGAGGCCACGCCCGGCGAGTCACTGGCGTGACCGCGGGCCTGGGCCCCGCCGTGCGACGAACCGGAGCCGTCGGCGTGGTGGCCGCCGCCCGATCCGTTGGAGCACTTGTTGCCGGCCGCCGGGTTGAGGAGCCCGACCACGTTCACGGTGTTGCCGCAGACGTTGACCGGCACGTTCACCGGGGCCTGCACGTTGTTGCCGGACAGCACACCGGGCGAGTTGCCGGCAGAGCCGTGTGCGCCGGAGTCGGCGTGTGCGTAGCCGCCGGCCGCGGCGAGCACGCCGGACGCGGCCGCCATCGTGATGAGGCCCTTGCGGGTGACCTGTCGCATTGCTGATTTACCTGCCTTAACCAGATGTTCTGAACCAGATGTTCTGATCTTTTGCACCTTGTCGAGAGACCGATCGGCCCCGGAGTGCATGGCGCGCACTCCGGGGCCGACGGTTTTCAGACCCTCACCGGGTGAGGCACAACGTCACTTGTTGATGCAGGTGTTGCCGAAGGCGGGGTTCAGCAGCCCGATCACGTTGACCGTGTTGCCGCACACGTTCGTGGCGACGTCGACGGGCACCTGGACGACGTTGCCCGACGCGACACCCGGGGAGTGCACGGCGGCACCCTGGGCACCGGCGTCGGCGACAGCCATGCCCGCACCCGCGAGCACCAGACCACCGGTGGCAGCCGCAGCAGCGACGACCTTCTTGATCATTATTCCTCCTTGTTGGCAATGCGACCCCGAGTAGCGAGTCGCATCACCTGTAACGAGGAGGGAGTAATCGAGCTACGAGCTGATGGTCCGATTCACTCGCCACGGTCGATCGTCGTACGAGCTGCCGAATACTGGAGTGTCGTTTCAGCGCGCAATTCAGGACAGAACAAAGCCGGTTGAAGATCAGGACGCGTCGATGAAACGGTCGAGCACGCGCACACCGAACTTCAAACCCTCCACCGGCACCCTTTCGTCGACGCCGTGGAACATGCCCGCGAAGTCCAGCTCCGGCGGCAGCTTGAGCGGCGCGAAGCCAAAGCCGCGGATGCCGAGGTCGTCGAAGGACTTGGCGTCCGTGCCGCCGGAGAGCATGTACGGGACCGCCTTGGCGGCCGGGTCCTCGGCGACCAGCGCGGACTGCATCGCGTCCACGAGCGCCCCGTCGAAGGAGGTCTCCAGCGCCTTGTCGGAGTGCACGTCCTCGCGCCGCACCGTCGGGCCGAGGATCCGGTCGAGGTCGGCGAGGAACTCCTCCTCGAACCCGGGCAGGAACCGCCCGTCGACGTGGGCGGTGGCCTCGCCCGGGATGACGTTGACCTTGTAACCGGCGCCCAGCTGGGTGGGGTTGGCGGTGTTGCTGAGAGTCGCGCCGATCAGCTTGGCGATGCCGCCGAGCTTGGCGAGGGTGCCCTCCATGTTCTCCGGGTCGAGTTCGGTGCCGAGCGCGTCGCCGAGTTCGTCGAGGAAGGCCCGGGTCGTCTTGGTGACCCGCACCGGGAACGTGTGGCGGCCGAGCCGCGCGACGGCCTCCGACAGCTCGGTGATGGCGTTGTCCCGGTGGATCATCGACCCGTGCCCGGCCGTGCCGGCCACGGTCAGCTTCATCCAGTGCATGCCCTTCTCGGCCGTCTGGATCAGATAGAGCCGCCGCTGCTCGCTCACGGTGAACGAGAACCCGCCCACCTCGCTGATCGCCTCGGTGACGCCCTCGAAGAGGTCGGGGTGGTTCTTGACGAGGTGCTTCGCGCCGTACGTGCCGCCGGCCTCCTCGTCGGCGAGGAAGGCGAGCACGATGTCGCGCGGGGGCTTGCGGCCACTGCGCAGCCGGTCCCGTACGACCGCCAGCGTCATCGCGTCCATGTCCTTCATGTCGACCGCGCCCCGGCCCCACACGCAGCCGTCCGCGACCTCGCCGGAGAACGGGTGGTGGGTCCAGTCCGCCGCGTTGGCCGGTACGACGTCGGTGTGGCCGTGGATGAGCAGCGCGGGCCGGGACGGGTCCTCGCCCTCGATACGGGCCACCGTCGAGGCGCGGCCCGGGTGCGACTCGAAGATCTTCGGTTCGAGCCCCACCTCGGCGAGCTTCTCGGCGACGTACTCGGCGGCCTTGCGCTCGCCCGGGCCCGAGTGGTCGCCGAAGTTGCTGGTGTCGATCCGGATCAGCTCGCGGCAGAGGTCGACGACCTCGTCCTCGCCGGTCACGCGCCTGGTCGTGTCCGTGTCGCTCACGCTGGTTCCTCCCGCTGTCGCTGCTGGTGGTTCCCGCTCATCCTCCTCCTGCCCCACCTCCCGCATAAGAGCGGGACGGGCCTGTCACACGCCGTTCACGCCCGGCCGCCCCCGGGACGGGGCGTGATCGAGGGCCTTCGAAAGCCTGGTAATGTTTCCTTCGTCGCCGCGAGGGGAACCACGCGCGACAGACACCTTGTCCGGGTGGCGGAATGGCAGACGCGCTAGCTTGAGGTGCTAGTGCCCTTTATCGGGCGTGGGGGTTC
>NZ_VTHJ01000003.1:74880-110470 GCF_008386495.1 Streptomyces tailanensis
CAGTGGCGAAGGCCGCGACCATCAGGTCGCGGCCTTCGTGCGTTAACGGCGCCGAAATGTGGGGGACGTCTCTCCGTCCCGGAGAAACCCCAGGTCAGGATGTGTGCATCGGTGTTTGCGGGTCGTCGCGCGGTTGCCCCCGCTTGGCCGTCCCGACAGGCCGTGGTCACCCGAGCACTAGAGTATTGGGCTTGTTCGGCGCCATAACGGAACATCCCCAGGCAGACCTGGTGGCCCGTCGGTGCCCCCGGATGGTCCGGGTTCGAGAGGCGAGGATCCGATGGCCGCCGTATACGACAGTCCCGACCTCACGCTGCTCGACGGTGAGCTGACGGAGGGAACGGAAGAGTCCGACGGCTCGGCCCGCTTCACGGCGGGGCCCGCCGCGTCGCCGCGGACGCTCGTCGACGTCTTCGAGGCGTCCGTGCGGACTTACCCGGACGAGCCCGCACTGGACGACGGGAAGCGCAGGCTCACCTACCGGGAACTGGCCGTCGAGGTCGAGTGGCTGCGGCGAAAGTTCGGGGCCGTCGGGGTCGGGCTCGGGGACCGGGTCGGAGTACGGGTGCCGTCGGGCACCAATGAGCTGTACGTGGCGATCCTCGCGGTGCTGGCCGCCGGGGCCGCGTATGTCCCCGTGGACGCCGAGGACCCCGATGAGCGGGCCGAGCTGGTGTTCGGGGAGGCCGACGTACGGGCGGTCGTCGGAGCCGGGCACCGGCTCACCGTCAACGGCACGTCCGAGCCCGCTGCCGCGCGGCCCGGGGTCGAGCACGACGCGTGGATCATCTTCACCTCCGGGTCCACCGGCAAGCCCAAGGGCGTCGCCGTGAGCCATCGCAGCGCCGCCGCGTTCGTGGACGCCGAGGCCGCGCTGTTCCTCACCGAGGAGCCGATCGGGCCCGGGGACCGGGTGATGGCCGGGCTGTCGGTGGCCTTCGACGCGTCCTGCGAGGAGATGTGGCTGGCATGGCGGTACGGGGCCTGTCTCGTGCCGGTGCCGCGTGCGCAGGTCAGGAGCGGCGCCGACCTCGGGCCCTGGCTGGTCGAGCAGGAGATCACCGTCGTCTCCACCGTGCCGACGCTGGCCGCGCTGTGGGAGCCCGAGACGCTCAATGACGTACGGCTGCTGATCTTCGGCGGTGAGGCCTGCCCGCCCGAGCTGGCGCAACGGCTGGTGACCGAGGGCCGCGAGGTCTGGAACACGTACGGGCCGACCGAGGCGACCGTCGTCGCGTGTGCCTCGCTGATGTCCGGTGCGGAGCCCATTCGGATCGGGCTGCCTCTGGGCGGGTGGGAGCTGGCCGTCGTCGACGAGGCCGGGGAGCCCGTGCCGATGGGTGGCAGCGGGCAGCTCGTGATCGGCGGGGTCGGGCTGGCGCGGTATCTCGATGCCGAGAAGGACGCGGAGAAGTACGCGCCGCTGGAGTCGCTCGGGTGGGAACGTGCCTATCGGAGCGGGGATCTCGTCAAGGCCGAGCCCGAAGGTTTGATCTTCCTCGGGCGGGCCGATGAGCAGATCAAGCTCGGTGGGCGGCGGATCGAGCTGGGCGAGGTCGACGCCGCGTTGCAGGCGCTGCCCGGTGTCGCGGGTGCCGCGGCGGCCGTACGGACCGCGCGGAGCGGCAATCAGTTGCTCGTCGGGTATGTCGTCACCCAGGAGGGGTGGGACCGGGCGACGGCCGTGGAGAAGCTGCGGGCCGAGCTGCCGGCCGCGTTGGTGCCGCTGCTGGCGCCGGTGACGGAGCTGCCGACCCGGACGTCCGGGAAGGTCGACCGGAACGCGCTGCCGTGGCCGCTGGCGGATCTGGAGACCGCCGGGCCGGCCGAGGAGTTGTACGGGACCGAGGCGTGGCTCGCCGAGCAGTGGGCCGAGGTGCTCGGGGTGCCGGTCGGGGGCGCGGAGGACGACTTCTTCGCGATCGGTGGCGGCAGTCTGGCCGCCGCCCAGCTGACGACGAGGCTGCGGAGCCGGTATCCGAGCGTCGCCGTGGTGGACATCTACCAGCGGCCGACGGTGCGGAAGCTGGCCCGGTATCTGGAGGAGTCCGGCCAGGAGGACGGTGCCAGGCGTGCGGTGATCCCTGTGCCGGTACGGGCCGGTGTCGTCCAGTCACTGCTGCTCGTCCCGCTGTTCACGCTGCTCGGGCTGCGCTGGGTCGTCCCGCTGGCCGCGCTCGGGAATCTGCTCACGCCGTACGGCTGGCTGCCGACCGCGCCCTGGTGGGCGGTCGTCGCCGGGGCGGTGCTGTTCTTCAGCCCGCCGGGGCGGCTCGCGATCGCGGCGGGCGGGGCGCGGCTGCTGCTGCGCGGGGTCGAGCCCGGTCGGTATGCCCGTGGCGGGAGCGTGCATCTGCGGTTGTGGGCGGCCGAGCGGCTGGCCGAGTTCAGTGGCGCGACCTCGCTGACCGGGGTCTGGCTGGAGCGGTACGCCCGCGCCCTGGGCGCCAAGGTCGGGGCGGATGTGGACCTGCACGCGCTGCCGCCGGTGACCGGGCTGCTGAAGCTCGGGCGGGGTGCGGCCGTGGAGTCCGAGGTGGACCTCTCCGGGTACTGGCTGGACGGGGACCGGCTGGAGATCGGTGCCGTGAAGGTGGGCGCCGGTGCGGTGGTCGGGACGCGGAGCATGCTGCTGCCGGGGGCCCGCGTGGGCAAGCGGGCCGAGGTGGCCCCGGGTTCCGCCGTGGCCGGGCAGATCCCCACCGGGCAGCGCTGGGCCGGGGCGCCGGCCGTCAAGCTGGGCAAGGCGAAGCGGAACTGGCCCAAGGAGCGGCCGCGGCGGGGCCTGTTCTGGCGGGTGGCGTACGGCGTGACCGGCGTCGGGCTGACCGCGCTGCCGCTGCTCGCCCTGGTCGCCGCGCTGGCCGTGCTCGGCCTGTTCGTGGACCCGGACGCCGGGCTCGGCGCGGCGCTGCGGGGCGCGGCGCTCGGGCTGGTACCGGCCACGCTCGCGTTCGGGGCGGCGTACGCGCTGCTGCTGCTCGTCGCCGTACGGCTGCTGAGCCTCAGGCTGCGCGAGGGCACGCATCCCACGCACAGCAGGGTCGGGTGGCAGGCCTGGACGGTCACCCAGCTGATGGACCGGTCGCGGGAGACGCTGTTCCCGCTGTACGCCGGGCTGGTCACGCCGGTGTGGCTGCGGCTGCTCGGGATGCGGATCGGCAAGGGCGCCGAGGTGTCGACCGTTCTCGCGCTGCCGAGCCTGACCACGGTCGGGGACGGGGCGTTCCTCGCCGATGACACGCTGACGGCGCCGTACGAACTGGGTGGCGGCTGGATGCGGATCGGGCGGGCGGAGATCGGCCGGCGGGCGTTCCTCGGGAACTCCGGGATGACCGCGCCGGGGCGTTCCGTGCCGGACGGCGGGCTGGTGGGTGTGCTGTCGGCGACGCCGAAGAAGGCGAAGAAGGGCAGTTCGTATCTGGGGCTGCCGCCGGTGAAACTGCCCAGGTCGACGGCCGACGGTGACCAGAGCCTGACGTACGAGCCGCCCGCGCGGCTGCTGTGGGCGCGGGCGCTGGTGGAGCTGTTCCGGATCGTTCCGGTGTTCTGTTCGGCGGGGCTCGCGCTGCTGACGGTGGCGGCGCTGAGTGTGCTGGGCGGCTGGGCGTGGCTGCTGGGCGGGGTCGTGCTGCTGGCTGCGGGGGCCGTGGGAGCCGCGCTCTCGATCGTGGCGAAGTGGCTGCTCGTGGGGCGGCATCGCAGTGGTGAGCATCCGCTGTGGAGCGGTTTCGTGTGGCGCAACGAGTTGGCGGACACCTTCGTGGAGGTGCTGGCCGTGCCGTGGCTGGCCGGGTCGGTGCCCGGGACGCCGGTGCTGAACCTGTGGCTGCGCGGGCTCGGGGCGCGGATCGGCCGGGGTGTGTGGGTGGAGAGCTACTGGCTGCCCGAGACCGACCTGGTCACGCTCGGCGACGGGGCCACGGTGAACCGGGGGTGCGTGCTGCAGACCCACCTCTTCCACGACCGGATCTTGCGGACGGATACTGTTGAACTCCGTGAGGGCGCCACCCTGGGCCCGGGCGGAATCGTCCTGCCCGGCAGTGTGGTCGGGGCCCGCACCACGCTGGGTCCGGCGTCGCTGGTCATGGCCGCGGAGTCCGTTCCCGACGACACCCGGTGGCTGGGCAACCCGATCGAGGCATGGCGCCGCTGACGGCGGCTTCCGCCGCGTCGGGGGACGATGGAGGTCGTACACGAGCGGAGCGGGGAGCAGAAGCGGCAGTGGCGGTTCAGCAGTCAGTGGGTCCGGACCCGTACTTCCCGGTGAACGGTGATTCCCGTTACCGGGTGCACCGCTACGAGGTCGCCGTGGACTACCGCCCGGGCCCGAACCGGCTGTCCGGCACGGCGCGGCTGAACGCGATCGCGGGCCGTGCCGCGCTCTCCGAGTTCCAACTGAACCTCGCCGACTTCAAGATCGGGCGGGTCCGGGTCGACGGCCGGGCTCCGCACTACACGCACCGGGGCGGCAGGCTGCGCGTCCGCCCCGCCAAGCCGATCCGGGCCGGGGCCGCGTTCACCGTCGAGGTGCACTGGTCGGGCAACCCGAAGCCGGTGAACAGCCCCTGGGGCGGGCTCGGTTGGGAGGAGCTGACCGACGGGGCGCTGGTGGCGAGCCAGCCGATCGGGGCGCCATCGTGGTACCCGTGCAACGACCGGCCGGCCGACAAGGCGTCGTACCAGATCTCGGTCACGACGCCGTCCGCGTACCAGGTGGTGGCGGGGGGGCGGCTGCTGACCCGTACGGCGAAGGCGTCCACGACGACATGGGTGTACGAGCAGTCGGCGCCGACGTCGAGCTATCTGGTCGGCCTGTCGATCGGCAAGTACCAGACGGTGCTGCTGGGCGACCCGGGTCCGGGTGGCGTACCGCAGCACGGGCACATCCCGGCCCACCTACTCACTGAGTTCTCAAGGGACTTCGCGCGGCAGCCCGCCATGATGGAGCTGTTCGAGGAACTCTTCGGGCCGTATCCGTTCGGTGAGTACGCGGTGGTGGTGACCGAGGAGGAGCTCGATGTCCCCGTCGAGGCACAGGGGTTGTCGCTGTTCGGCGCCAACCACGTGGACGGGGCGCGGGGTTCGGAGCGGCTGGTCGCGCACGAGCTGGCCCACCAGTGGTTCGGCAACAGTGTGTCCATCGCCGACTGGCGGCACATCTGGCTGAATGAAGGTTTCGCCAAGTACGCGGAGTGGCTGTGGTCGGAGCGTTCCGGCGGCCGAAGCGCGCAGCAACTGGCCGCCGCCGCGCACCAGAAGCTGTCCGCGCTCCCGCAGGACCTGCGGCTGGCCGACCCGGGCCGGAAGCTGATGTTCGACGACCGGCTCTACGAGCGCGGCGGGTTGACCGTGCACGCGGTGCGCTGCGCGCTCGGCGACGACGCCTTCTTCCGTATGCTGCGGGGCTGGGCGAACGTACACCGGGGTGGTGCCGTCACGACGGCGGCCTTCACCGCGCACGCCGCGCGGTACGCGGACGGCTCGCTGGACGACCTGTTCAGGGCGTGGCTGCACGACACGGCCCTGCCGCCGCTGCCGTCGTTGCCGTCGCCGCCGGTGTCCAAGGGGACCGCGGTGCCGGCGCGGCCGTCGTATCCGCCGACGAACGCGGGGTCGGCGTAGGCCTCCGGGCAGAATGGCGCCATGTCGTCGCGCCGCAGCTCCAAGGCGTGAGGTCGAGTTCGCTCGATCGTGTGACGGTCCGCTTGCGGGCTTGCCGTGCCTTGGGGCGACTGGGTTAACGTGATCGTGCGATCTGGGACGCCGGGTTCGGCGCCAGCGTGCGGGGCCCCCGCTCCACCAGAGAGATGGTCCGGGGCCTCCCCGTCGCCTCTGGCCATACCCACAGGCCAGGTCGCACAGGGAACTGGCCTCCCGGGCCCGGACCACGCACGGGATGCGTGTCGCCACCTCGGGGCTGAGTACGCCGGGGACCAGTGCGCCCAAGACGGTTCGGGGCGTGCGGCTGAACGGGCTCACCCCTGGCCAGTCGTCAGGAACGGTATCTGCTGCGGACCTGGCATCTGCGGACCCGGCCGGCCCCGGAAACGTTGACTTCGATCCGGGGCCGCAGTGGACCGGTCTGGAAATCCTCAACCAGACCGGGGTCCGGGTCATCCCGGGTTCGGGGGGCGGCCGTTGGGGGCCAGGACGTCCAGTTCCTGGAGGGCGCCGACGGTGATCTCGCGGGTGAGTTGTTCGGCTCGGTCCGCGTCGCCCTCGCGGATGGCTTCGGCGAGGTCGACGTGGAGGGTGACGGCGGCCGGGTCGGGGTCGTGGAACATGACCTCGTGGTGGGTGCGGCCTGCCAGGACTTCCTCGACGACATCGCCGAGGCGGGCGAACATCTCGTTGCCGGAGGCGTTGAGGATCAGGCGGTGGAAGGCGACGTCGTGGAGGAGGTAGCCCTCCAGTTGGTGGCCGCGTGAGTTGGCGACCATGCCGAGCGCGCGCTGGGTGATCGCGGCGCACTGCTCGGCTGTGGCGTTGCGGGCGGCGAGGCCCGCGGCGACCGGTTCGACGGCCGAGCGGAGCACGGTGAGCGAGCGCAGTTGGCGGGGGCGGTCGGCGCCGGCCAGGCGCCAGCGGATGACCTGGGGGTCGTAGACGTTCCACTCGGCGGACGGGCGGACGATCACGCCCACCCGGCGGCGGGACTCCACCAGGTGCATCGACTCCAGGACGCGGACCGCCTCGCGCATCACCGAGCGCGACACCTCGAAGGTCTGGGCGAGTTCGTCCGTGCGCAGCACGCTTCCCGGCGGGTACTCGCCCGCCGTGATCGCCGGGCCGAGGGTTTCCAGTACTCGGCCGTGCAGCCCCCGGCCCGGTGTGGTCATGGAGATCAGGGTACGAGGCCAGGGACGCGGCGAAAAAGTCAGACTTATTTGTGTCGAGGGCTTGAAATCGTCGTATCTAATGAGCTTCAGTGTCGTCGACGTCGGGTGACGTCTCAGATGTCGACGAGGACGAGGTAGTGATGGGAACCGCTCCCGTCGTCGTGGTGATGGGCGTGGCAGGAACCGGGAAGACCACGATCGGTCCCCTGCTCGCGGCCGGGCTCGGCGTTCCGTACGCCGAGGGCGACGACTTCCACCCCGAGGCCAACATCGCGAAGATGTCGGCCGGGATTCCGCTCGAGGACGCGGACCGGTGGCCGTGGCTGGACGCCATCGGCCGGTGGGCCCACGGCCGGGCCGGACTCGGCGGGGTGGTCAGCTGCTCGGCTCTCAAACGCGGCTACCGGGACCGGTTGCGGGCCGCCGCGCCCGGGCTCGTCTTCGTGCACCTCACCGGTGACCGCGAGCTCATCGAGGACCGACTGTCGCACCGGCGGGGGCACTTCATGCCGACGGCGCTGCTCGACTCGCAGTTCGCCACGCTGCAGCCGCTGGAAGCGGACGAGGCCGGTGTCTCCGTCGATGTCTCGGGCGGCCCCGAGGAAATCACCGAGCGGGCGGTCGCCGCGCTGCGGGAGCTCGATCCGGCGTCGTAGGCGCCTTGTCCATCGGCGCCTTGTTCCTCGGCTCCTTGCCTCGTCCCAACTCCCCTTCACACAAGGACTCATTCACCGTGACCAGACTCAACGTCGAGATGCTGGCAGCGGACCCCGTCGAGCCGATCACCTCGGCGGGCCACGCTCACCTCGGCATCGCCGTACTGGCGGGCATCGCCGTCATCGTCGTCCTCATCACCAGGTTCAAGGTGCACGCGTTTCTGGCGCTGACCATCGGCACGCTCGCGCTCGGCGCGATCGCCGGGGCGCCGCTGGACAAGGCGATCGCGAGCTTCACCACCGGGCTCGGCTCGACCGTGGCCGGGGTGGGCGTGCTCATCGCGCTGGGCGCGATTCTCGGCAAGCTGCTCGCGGACTCCGGGGGCGCCGACCAGATCGTCGACACGATCCTCGCGAAGGCCGGCGGGCGGGCGATGCCGTGGGCGATGGTGCTGATCGCCTCCGTGATCGGGCTGCCGCTGTTCTTCGAGGTCGGGATCGTCCTGCTCATCCCGGTGGTGCTGATGGTCGCCAAGCGCGGCGGCTACTCGCTGATGCGGATCGGCGTGCCCGCCCTCGCCGGTCTGTCCGTCATGCACGGGCTGATCCCGCCGCACCCCGGTCCGCTGGTCGCCATCGACGCGGTCAAGGCGAACCTGGGGGTGACGCTGGCGCTGGGGCTGGTCGTCGCGATACCGACCGTGGTCATCGCCGGGCCGCTGTTCTCCAAGTACGCGGCCCGGTGGGTGGACGTGCCGGTGCCCGAGCGCATGATTCCCGTACGGGCTTCGGAAGAACTGGAGAAGCGGCCCGGGTTCGGCGCGACCATCGCGACCGTGCTGCTGCCGGTCGTGCTGATGCTGGCCAAGGCGCTGGTGGACATCGTCGTGGACGACCCGGAGAACATGGTCCAGCGGGTCTTCGACGTCGCCGGGTCGCCGCTGATCGCGCTGCTCGCGGCGGTGATCGTGGGCATGTTCACGCTGGGGCGGGCGGCCGGGTTCGCCAAGGGGCGGCTGGCGTCGACGGTCGAGACGTCCCTCGCGCCGATCGCCGGGATCCTGCTGATCGTCGGTGCCGGTGGCGGGTTCAAGCAGACGCTGATCGACTCCGGGGTCGGGCAGATGATCCTGGACATCTCCGAGGACTGGTCCATACCCGCGCTCGTACTGGCCTGGCTCATCGCGGTGGCGATCCGGCTGGCCACGGGGTCGGCGACCGTCGCGACGATCTCGGCGGCGGGGCTCGTGGCACCACTGGCCGCGGACATGTCGACGACCCACGCGGCTCTGTTGGTGCTGGCCATCGGTGCCGGGTCGCTGTTCTTCAGCCACGTCAACGACGCCGGGTTCTGGATGGTCAAGGAGTACTTCGGGATGAGCGTCGGGCAGACCATCAAGAGCTGGTCGGTGATGGAGACGATCATCTCGGTGGTGGCGGGGGCGATTGTGTTGCTGTTGTCGCTGGTGATCTAGCAACTGCCGTTCGCTGAGGGGTGGTTGCCGAGGGTTCGGCACCGCCGGAGTCCGCCGTCGTGGCTGAGCGCCGCGGCGGCGGACTTCATCCGGGGCCCTCTACGGCCGCCACAGTGGATGCTCCCGTTCCACCCACTCTCGGCTCACTGATCCCGTTCGCAGGCCCCGTCTGGCCTCCGGGTCGCCCAGCGCCATGCCGATGTGACCCGCCAGGACTATGCCGATCGTCAGCGCGAGCCAGTCGTGGACGAATGTCGCGCTGGTGCGCCACATCAGGGGGGTGAGGTGGGTGAACCACATCATCAGGCCCGTGGCGAGCATGACGAGGGTGGCGCCGGCGATCCAGGCGGCGTAGAGCTTCTGGCCGGCGTTGAACTTGGCGGCGGGGCGGGGGCCGGGAGCGCGGCGGCGGGCGGCGCGGAGCCAGAGGCGGTCGTGGGGGCCCCAGCGGTTCAGGCGGCCGACGTCGGCGCGGAACGCGCGGGAGGCCAGGCCCGCGAGGACCGGGAGCGGAAGGAGCAGGCCCGTCCACTTGTGGAGCGTCACCACCAGGGCCCGGCGGCCGACGAGTTCGGCGAGGGCGGGGACGTAGAGGCAGGCCGCCGTCACCACGCAGATGCCCATCAGAGCGGCCGTCGTGCGGTGGATCCACCGTTCGGCGGCGGTGAAACGCCGGACACCGGTGTCCACCTGAACAGGGGCCGCTTCAAGTCGTTGGTTCATCGTCCCGCCCGTTCGATCGGCCGACCCACGCGTCGATGTCGTAGCCCCGCTTCTCCCAGTAACCCGGCTCGACCTTCTCCGTGACCTCGATGCCGGAGAGCCATTTGGCCGACTTGTAGAAGTACATGGGGGCGACGTAGAGGCGTACCGGGCCGCCGTGGTTGTGGCTGATGTCCTTGTCCTGCATGCGCAGGGCGACCAGGACGTCCGCGCGGCGCGCCTGTTCGAGCGTGAGGCTCTCGCTGTACGCCCCGTCGAAGCAGGTGAAGCGGACCGCGCCGGCCGAGGAGCGCACCCCGGCCGCGTCCAGCAGTTCGGAGAGCCGTACGCCCTCGAACGGGGTGTCCGGCACCCGCCAGCCCGTGACGCACTGGACGTCCTTCACCATCCGGGTCTGGGGCAGGGCCCGCAGATCGGCGAGGGTGTACGACGTCGGCTTGTCGACCAGGCCGTCGACGGTGAGACGGTAGTTCTTCGCAGTCTTGCGGGGCACGGACGAGACCACTGAGTAGTAGCGGAAGCCGCCGCCGTTCGGGAGCAGACCGGTCAGGCCCGTGGGGTCCTTCTGGCCCACCTCGCCGAGGAACGACTCCATGCCGCGCTGGAGAACGGGCGCGGCTACCACGCCCAGGGCGCCGAGGCCGAGGGTGCCTAGGAGGACGCGGCGGCCGATGGGCGCGCCGCGCTCCGGCTCCCTGGCTTCGTCTTCGGGGTGCTCCGCCGGTGCTTCCCGCGCTTCGGGATGTTCAGGGTTCACCCATTGATTCGAACATCCGCCGCCCCGGTCGGGCCAGCGGAGGCGGAAGTTCGTCAGAATTCCGTCACTTCCGCATGCCGTTACTTCCGCTGCTTCCGCGTGGGGATCACCCCGTCGCCTTCGCCGCCGCCCGGCCCGCCGTACGGCCCGAGAACAGGCAGCCGCCGAGGAACGTGCCCTCCAGGGAGCGGTACCCGTGGACGCCGCCGCCGCCGAAGCCGGCCGCCTCGCCCGCCGCGTACACGCCCTCCAGCGGGTCGCCGCCCTCGGTGAGGACGCGGGAGGAGAGGTCGGTCTCCAGGCCGCCGAGGGTCTTGCGGGTGAGGATGTTGAGGCGGACGGCGATGAGGGGGCCGGCCTTGGGGTCGAGGATGCGGTGCGGGGTGGCGGTGCGGATCAGCTTGTCGCCGAGGTAGTTGCGGGCGCCCCGGATCGCCATGACCTGGAGGTCCTTGGTGAAGGGGTTGGCGACCTCGCGGTCCCGGGAGACGATCTCGCGGCGCAACTCGGCCTCGTCGATCAGCGGTTCCTTGGTGAGCGCGTTCATGCCGCGGACGAGAGAGCCGAGGTCCTTCTCGACCACGAAGTCGACGCCGTGGTCCATGAAGGCCTTCACCGGCCCGGGGACGTCCGCGCGGGCCCGGATGAAGACGTCCTTGATGGACTTGCCGGTCAGGTCGGGGTTCTGCTCGGAGCCGGAGAGGGCGAACTCCTTGCCGATGATCTTCTGGTCGAGCACGAACCACGTGTAGTCGTACCCGGTCTTCATGATGTGCTCGAGCGTGCCGAGGGTGTCGAAGCCGGGGAACAGCGGGACCGGCAGTCGCTTGCCGCGTGCGTCGAGCCACAGGGACGACGGTCCGGGCAGGACGCGGATGCCGTGGTTCTCCCAGATGGGGTTCCAGTTCTGGATGCCCTCGGTGTAGTGCCACATGCGGTCGCGGTTGATGAGGTGGGCGCCGGCCTCCTCTGCGATGGCGAGCATCTTGCCGTCGACGTGGGCGGGGACGCCGGAGATCATCTTCTCCGGGGGGTTGCCGAGGCGCTCGGGCCAGTTGGCGCGGACGAGGTCGTGGTTGCCGCCGATGCCGCCGGAGGTGACGATCACGGCCTGGGCCTTGAACTCGAAGGCGCCGGTGACGCCCCGGCTGCTGGCCTGGCCGCGCTCGATCGTCGAGGGTTCCAGGATCTCGCCGGTGACGGTGTCGACGGCGCCCGCGCTGCGCGAGAGCCCGGTCACCCGGTGCCGGAACCTCAGCTGGACCAGCCCCCGGGCCACGCCCTCCCGTACCCGCCGCTCGAAGGGCGCGACGAGCCCCGGGCCGGTGCCCCAGGTGATGTGGAAGCGGGGGACGGAGTTGCCGTGCCCGCCTGCGTCGTAGCCGCCGCGCTCGGCCCAGCCGACCACCGGGAAGAACCGGACGCCCTGCTTGTACAGCCAGGCGCGCTTCTCACCGGCCGCGAAGTCGACGTATGCCTCGGCCCACTTGCGCGGCCAGTGGTCCTCCTCGCGGTCGAAGGCGGCCGTGCCCATCCAGTCCTGGAGGGCGAGGGCGTGGCTGTCCTTGATGCGCAGGCGGCGCTGCTCGGGCGAGTCGACGAAGAAGAGACCGCCGAAGGACCAGTGCGCCTGGCCGCCGATCGACTGCTCCGGCTCCTGGTCGAGGAGGATCACCTTGCGACCCTTGTCGACGAGCTCCGCGGTCGCCGCGAGCCCGGCGAGGCCCGCCCCGATCACGATCACATCTGCGTCGTACGACATGGAGGACGTCCTCTCGGGAACGGGTCAGGCAAGCGGGGCGGGCCATGGCAGACAAGGGCGCCTGCCCAGCGCTTTGTTACTGGCCGGTCAGCAGCTTTGTGGCATCAGATCCTTCGGTACGGAAGTGACCTAGTCAACCGCTCCGATGTGTCTGCTCTTACGGACAGGTTCCGGCCGGGTCGTTAGAGTCCCCTGGACAGACACCTTGCCCCTTATGCCCCCTATTGATCGCCCGAGGTACCCAGCGTGTCGGTTCTCGTCCTGATCCGGGTGCCGCGCTGGCTCGGCGGGATCGGGCTGATGGTGTGCGGCATGGCGCTGGGGGCGATCGCGCTCGGCCAGGGCGAGATCAGCCTCGTGGAGCCGCTGCTGGCCACCAACCTCGTCTTCGCGCTCGCCCTCTCCCGTCGGCAGGCCCGGCAGCCGCTGGGCCGGCAGGGCTGGGCGGGGCTCGTCCTGCTCGCGGGCGGGGTGACGGCGTTCATCGTGGCCGGGCAGCCGGAGGGCGGGGACATGGCCTCCGCCCCGTTCCGGCAGTGGCTGATCATCGGCGTCATGGTGGGCCTCGCGCTGCTCCTCACGGCGTACGCGAAACGGTCCCGGCTCGGTGCCGGGCCGGTGCTGCCGGCGGTCGCGGCTGGGCTGCTGTACGGCGTCCAGGACGCGCTCACCAGGGTCAGCGGGCAGCTGTTCGCCGAGGACGGCTGGGGCGGGCTGTTCACCGTGTGGCAGCCGTACGGGGTGCTGCTGCTCGGGGTGACCGGGCTGCTGCTCGTGCAGAGCGCCTTCGAGACGGCGCCGCTGCGGATGTCACTGCCCGGGCTCACCGCGGCGCAGCCGCTGGCGGGGATCGTGTGCGGGTTGGGTTCCTCGGGGATCGGCTGCGTGCGGACGCGGGGGCGCTCGCCTGGGAGGCGAGCGCCCCTGCGGGGATCGTCGTCGGGGTTGTGCTGCTCGGGATGCATCCGGCTATGCCGTGCGGGGCCGTCTCCCGGCCGACTCGGGACGGCGAACTGCGGCCGCGCTGAGTTCCTGGCCCGGCCCTGCTTGGATTGGGGGCATGAGCGCCGCCGACGAGATCCTCGACATCGTGGACGAGAACGACCAGGTCATCGGGCAGGCACCGCGTGGGGAGGTGTATGCCCGCGGGATGCGGCATCGGGCCGTGTTCGTGCTGGTCCGGGATGGGGAGGGGCGGATCTTCGTCCATCGGCGGACGGCCACGAAGCTGGTGTTTCCGTCGCTGTACGACATGTTCGTGGGTGGGGTGGTGGGGGCGGGCGAGAGCTACGACGGTGCGGCGCTTCGTGAGGCGGAGGAGGAGTTGGGGGTTTCCGGGCTGCCTCGGCCTGTTCCGCTGTTCAAGTTTCTGTACGACGACGGGGGTGGGCGGTCGTGGTGGTCGGCCGTGTATGAGGTGCGGTGCGAGGTGGCGGTGGATCCGCAGGTGGAGGAGGTCGCCTGGTACGGGTTTCTGTCCGAGGAGGAGGTGGAGGGGCGGTTGGGTGAGTGGGAGTGGGTGCCGGATGGGGTGGCTGCTTGGGAGCGGCTGCGGGCTCGGTGACCGGCGAAGGTAATGTCCTGGGGGTGAGGGAATTTGCGCGGAACGTCCGGCTCTGGTTTGTGCCGGGGGAGATTCGGGAGGAGGGCGGGACGCCTGACTATCGGTTCTCGTTGGCGAATGAGCGGACTTTCCTGGCCTGGCTGCGCACCTCGCTCGCCCTCGTCGGCGGAGGCTTCGCGGTGGACCAGTTCCTGCCGGACCTGCGGTGGGGCTGGCGCGTGGGGCTGGCCCTCGCCCTGCTGGCCGCCGGGGTGCTGTGCGCGTTCCGCGCGGTGAACCACTGGGTGCGCTGCGAGCGGGCGATGCGGCGCGGCGAGGATCTGCCGGTGTCGCGCTTCCCGGCGCTGCTGGGCGTCGTGGTCGCCGTCGTGGCCATCGCCATGGTGGTGGTCGTGCTGCTCGGGTGGGAAGGATGACTCCTCGGCGCCCGGACGTCGAGCGCGACCCCGGTCTGCAGCCCGAGCGCACCCGGCTCGCGTGGCGGCGTACGACGCTGACGGGCGCCGTGGTCGCCGTACTCGCCGGGAAATCGGCACTGCACGGCGGGCCGTCCGCGGCCGGGCTCGCGGCCGCCGGCCTGTGCGCGGCGCTGTGGCTGGGTCTCCTGGGCCTCGCCCACCGGCGTATCGGCACCCTCGCGGCGGCCCGCCCGGCCGTCCTCTCGCCCCGGGCCGCCGCCGCGGCCGTCCTGTGCACGGTCGCCCTCGCGGTGTGCGGCGCGGTGCTGGTGTTCTGAACCGGAAGGCGGAAGACCGGAACGCCTGGCCGAAAACGTCTGACCGAAATCTGGGGCGCCCTTGGAACGCGCATGGGGTTTCGAAAAGGAAAAAGTTGCGCTTCTGTGACTAGCCTTGGGTGCGTTGCGCGCACTACCGAAGTGTTACCCCGTACCACCGAAGGTGAGCACCATGACCACACTTCATCAGGAACACCCCGTTCACGACCACACCCACGGCCCGGCCTGCGGACACACCGCCGTACCGCACGGCGACCACACCGACTACGCGCACGACGGGCATCTGCATCGCGAGCACTCCGGGCACTGGGACGAGTGCGAGCCGAGCGGGCACGCCGCGCACGAGGGGCACGCGCACGAGCACGGCTCGGGGTGCGGCCACGAGGCGGTCACGCACGGGGACCACGTGGACTATGTGCACGACGGGCACCGGCACGCCGCACACGACGGCCATTGGGACGACCACTGACAGCAGACGCCGGGCAGTAGCACAACCACCCACGTCGTTTCCGTACACCCCGGATTCCTTCCGATCGTCGCCTACTGACAGGCTCTGACCAGCAGTTGGCGACGATCCGGGGGGTGAAGGGGGTCACTATGACCGCGGGAAAGCCGTACACCGTCGAGCTGGCGAGCGATGTGTACGCGTATGTGCAGCCGGACGGCGGATGGTGTCTGAACAACGCCGGATGGGTGAGCGACGGTGTGAGCACTTTGCTCGTGGACACCGCGGCGACCGAGCGGCGCGCGCGTGCGCTGTACCGGGCCCTTGAGGACACGACGGTTCCGGCGCCGATGCTGCTGGTCAACACCCACCACCACGGGGATCACACGTACGGCAACAAGTACTTCATGCCGGCCACGATCGTCTCCCACGCCGCATGCCGCCGCGAGGCCCTGGCCAGTGGGCAGCATCTGCATCTGCTGTGGCCGCAGACCGACTTCGGGGACGTCCCCATCATGGGCGCGGACATGACGTTCACGGACCGTACGACCCTGCACGTCAACGACATCGACGTCGAGGTGATCCACCCGGGCATCTCGCACACCGTGGGCGACTCCTTCGTCTGGGTGCCGCACCGCCGGATCGTGTTCACCGGAGACCTCGTCTTCGAGGGTGGGACGCCGTTCTTCCTGATGGGTTCGCTGAGCGGTTCGCTACGGGCCCTGCAAATGCTGCGGGAGCTGGGCGCCGAGACCGTCGTACCGGGGCACGGGCCGGTCACCGATCCCTCGGCGTTCGACCGGGCCGAACGGTACATACGGTTCGTGGCCGACGCCGCCGAGAAGTCGCACGCGGCCGGGCTGACCCCGTTGGAGGCGGCCCGGCAGACCGACCTCGGGGAGTTCGCCGAACTGCGCGAGAGCGAGCGGCTGGTGGCGAACCTGCGCCGGGCGTACGCCGAGCTGGACGGGGAACCGGAAGGTGAGGGCGTCGACCCGTTCGCCGGGTTCATGGACATGGCGGCCATCAACGGCGGGGAGATGATGACCTGCCACGCGTGACGCCCCGAGCGATCCGTGGTGGCATCGGGGTCCGGCCCGCACGGCCGGATCCCCTCGCGACACCGATCATTTTCAAGCCGCACACTGGACGGCATACCGACCGGTCGGCATCATGAGTCCGGTCCCACTCTCCCGCACGTAGGAGCGATGATGCGCCCAGACCATCCGCCCGGTCTCGATCCCGACCGGCTCCGTGCCCTGCTCGACGCCGAGCGGCCCGGGCTGGTGGCCGGTCCGCTCACCGGCCGGCTGATCGAGGGCGGACGGTCGAACCTGACGTACGAGGTAACGGACGGCGTCGCCAAGTGGGTCGTACGGCGGCCGCCGCTGGGCCATGTGCTGGCGACCGCGCACGACATGAAGCGCGAGCACCGGGTGATCAGCGCGCTGCACCCCACGAACGTACCGGTGCCGCGTCCCGTGCTGCTGTGCGAGAACCCCGAGAACGAGGCCGTGCTGGGCGCGCCCTTCTACGTCATGGACTTCGTGGAGGGCACCCCGTACCGCACCGCCGAGCAGCTCGCCCCGCTCGGCCCGGAGCGCACCCGGGCCGCCGTGCTGGGCCTGGTCGACACGCTCGTCGAGCTGCACGCGGTGGACCCGGCCGAGGTGGGCCTCGCCGACTTCGGGCGCCCGGAGGGGTTCCTCGACCGGCAGCTGCGGCGCTGGGGCAAGCAGTTGGACGCGTCCCGCAACCGCGAGCTGGCCGGGATCGACGAGCTGCACGCGGCCCTCGGGCGCCAACTGCCGCACTCCCCCGCCCCGGCCGTGGTGCACGGCGACTACCGGCTCGACAACGTGCTGCTGGGTGACGACGACCGGATCAGGGCCATCCTCGACTGGGAGATGTCCACGCTCGGCGATCCGCTCACCGACCTGGGCCTGCTGGTGATGTACAGCGTGCCGCTCGCCATGCCCGACTCCCCCGTCTCCACGACCGCGGCGGCCGCCGGGCACCCGGATCCGGGCGAGATCGTCGAGCGGTATGCGGCGCGCTCGGGCCGCGATGTGTCCGCCGTCGCGTGGTACACGGCGTTCGCGTGGTTCAAGCTCGCCGTGATCCTGGAGGGCATCCACTACCGGTACACGCTCGGCCAGACGGTCGGCCGCGGCTTCGACCGCATCGGCGACCTGGTCCCCGTCTTCATCGAACACGGCCTGACGACTCTTCGTACCGGCTCCGGCTCCGGCTCCCAGGAGGGCTGATCCACCATGGACTTCGCGTTCGACGCCCGTACGGAGGAGCTGCGCGCCAAGCTCCTCGCCTTCATGGACGAGTACGTCTACCCGGCCGAGGCGGTGGCCGAGGAGCAGCGGGCGGAGCCGGCCTCGCCGTGGGACACACCGGCCGTGGTGGAGGAGCTGAAGGCCGAGGCCCGCCGCCAGGGCCTGTGGAACCTCTTCCTGCCCGACTCCGAGTACGGGGCCGGGCTCACCAACCTCCAATACGCGCCGCTCGCCGAAATCACCGGCCGTTCCCCGCAGTTGGCGCCGACCGCGCTGAACTGCGCGGCGCCCGACACGGGCAACATGGAGGTGCTCAGCCAGTTCGGGGACGAGGCGCAGAAGAAGCAGTGGCTGGAACCGCTGCTGGCGGGTGAGATCCGGTCGGCCTTCGCGATGACGGAGCCCGAGGTGGCTTCGTCCGATGCCACGAACATCACCACGCTGATCGAGCGGGACGGCGACGAGTACGTCATCACCGGGCGCAAGTGGTACATCTCCGGGGCCATGAACCCGGACTGCCAGATCTTCATCGTCATGGGCAAGACGGATCCGGACGGGGCCGACATCCGGCGCCAGCAGTCGATGGTGCTGGTGCCGCGTGACACTCCGGGTGTCACGGTGAAGCGCGCGATGCGGGTCTTCGGGTACGAGGACCACTACCACGGTGGTCATGCCGAGGTGATCTTCGACCACACGCGCGTGCCGGTGTCGAATCTGATCGGTGAGGAGGGCGGCGGCTTCGCCATCGCCCAGGCGCGGCTCGGGCCCGG
This sequence comes from Streptomyces tailanensis, assembly GCF_008386495.1. Lineage (GTDB taxonomy): Bacteria > Actinomycetota > Actinomycetes > Streptomycetales > Streptomycetaceae > Streptomyces > Streptomyces tailanensis. The sequence continues at coordinate 92,899 of NZ_VTHJ01000003.1, forward strand.
GCGCATCCACCACTGCATGCGGCTCATCGGCATGGCCGAGCGGGCCATCGAGCTGATGTGCCGGCGGGCGGTGGCCCGGGAGGCCTTCGGCAAGGCGCTCGCCCAGCAAGGGGTCGTGCACAACTGGATCGCCGACGCGCGGGTGACCGTCGAGCAGCTGCGGCTGCTGGTGTTGAAGACGGCGTGGTTGATGGACACGGTGGGCAACAAGGGGGCCCACACCGAGATCCAGGCCATCAAGATCGCCACGCCTCGGGCCGTCGTCGACATCATCGACCGGGCGATCCAGTTGCACGGGGCGGGGGGTGTCAGCCAGGACTTTCCGCTGGCCGAGTTGTACGCGGGGGCGCGGACGTTGATGATCGCGGACGGGCCGGACGAGGTGCATCAGCGGTCGTTGGCTCGGCGGGAGTTGAAACGGTACGTGTGACGCGTGGCGGGGCGGTGGAGGGTTTTTCGCCCCCGCCGCCCCTACCCATTCCCATCCCCAGGGGCTGCGCCCCTTCGCCCCCCGAGGGTGCGTTCTTTGAGTGCGAGTGGGTGGGGGCTTGTCGCGCAGTTCCCCGCGCCCCTGAAGGGGCGCGGGGAACTGCGCGAGCAACCACACCAAGCCCGCAGACGCTCAACATCCGCAACCTCACGAGCTCTCCGGCGGGGTCGGCTACGGGCGCAGTGCTCGTAGCAGTAGGTCCGCCAAGTGGTCTGCGACCTCCTGGGGGGTCATCGGGCCGTCGGGGCGGTACCACGTGGACAGGTGGTGGACGGAGCCGAAGTGGTAGTCGACGACCAGGTCCGCGGGGGTCGCCTTGGAGAAGACGCCCGTTTCCTGGCCCTCCTCGACGAGCGCGCGGAAGCGTTCGTGGTAGCGGCGGCGCTCGGCGCGGACCTGCTTGTTCTTCTCGGGGCTCAGATGGTGCATGGAGCGGAAGAAGATCATCGCGTCGTCGAGGTTGTCGATGGTGGTGACGACGACATCGGCGGCGGCCCCCCGCAGCCGTTCCTCGATCGGCGCGTCAGCCCCCGCGAACGCGTCCAGCCGCTCCTGCTGGATGCGCAGCACGCGCGCGTACACCTCGTGCAGCAGATCGTCCTTGGAACCGAAGTAGTGGTAGAGCGCCCCCTTGGTGACACCCGCGGCCTCGACGATCTCCTGTACGGAGGTGCGGTCGTAGCCCTGCTCGGCGAAGAGCCGGGTGGCGGCGGCCAGCAGCCGCTGCGGGACGGGAGTACCGTCCCCGTCCGTCGTCCTGGGCACTGCCGCCACCTGCCTTCCGAGGTTCTGTTGTCGCCTGTCGCCTACTGGTCGTCCGTCGACCGCCGATCGGTTCCCGACCTGGCGGAATCGCGACTCCCGCCGGAGGATCATCCCACTCTCCGGGCCTGGTCCGCCGGTCAGGGCGGTCGGGGCGGTCAGCCCGTCGCCTCCCACTTCTGCTGAATGTGGTTCATGTTCGTCAGCCACCGCTCCGGATCGGCGGCCCGTGCCTGATAGAAATCGGCCACCTCGGGGTGCGGCAGGATCAGGAAACGGTCCTTCTCGATGCCCTCGAAGAGCGCGTCGGCCACATCCTCCGGCTCGATCGCGGTCGGCGCGAGCACCAGGTCGCCCGCGCTGCCGGATGCCGTCAGCATGTCGGTGCGCACCCCCTGGGGGCAGATCGCGTGGACCTTGAGGCCCCGGTGGCGGTACGTGAGCGACAGCCACTCGGCGAACGCGTACGCCCCGTGCTTGGTGACGCTGTACGGCGCGGCGCCGATCATCGTGAGCAGCCCGGCCGCCGAGACCGTGGACACGAAACGTCCGCTGCCCCGCTCCAGCCACTCCGGCAGCAACTCCTGCGCCGCCCGCACATGCGCCATCACGTTCACATCCCAGGCAAGCGCCCACACCTTCTCGTCGGCCGCCTCCGTACCCCCCGAGGCGACCCCGGCATTCGCGCAGTACACATCGACCACCCCACCGAGCGCCTCACGGGCAGCGCCCACAATCGCGGAGGCATCCCCGGGCACGGCGATCCCACCGATCTCGTCGGCCACGCCCCGCGCCCGCTCAGCGTCCAGGTCATTCACGACGACCCGAGCACCCGCCGCCGCGAACCGCCGAGCCAGAGCCGCCCCGATCCCACCCCCGGCCCCGGTGACGACCACTCCCGCACCCTGCGCGACTCCCACGATCGGTCTCCTTCGACACGGCGACGTACTCCTAATGGCTCCACTCAAGCAGTCAGACTAACCGGTCGGTATGTCACTGAGAAGGGTGCCCGAATTACACACGACGCGCGGAAGCGCTTAGCTTGCACAAACACCGCTCCCGCGATGACGGAGGTCACCCCCATGCACCTCTCCCGCCGCACCTTCCTGGCCGCCGCGACAACCACGGCCGCCTGCACCTCCACGGCCGACCTCACCACCACACCCCCGGCCGCGACCACCGCCCCACGGCTCGACACCGGCTTCGAGCGACTGGCAGCCTCCGGCTACAAACAACTCGGCAGCCAAAAGATCGGCATCGTCACCAACCCCACCGGCATCACCAGAGACGCCCGCCACATCGTCGACGTGATGCACACCGACGACCGAGTGGACCTCAGGGCCGTCTTCGGCCCTGAGCACGGCTTTCGCGGCACAGCCCAGGCCGGCGGCTCCGAGGGCCGCCACGACGACCCGGCGACGGGGCTGCCCGTCTACGACACCTACCTGAAGAGCGGCCGCCCGCTCGCGGACATCTTCACCGCCTCCGGCGTGGACACGATCGTCTTCGACATCCAGGACGTGGGCGCCCGCTTCTACACGTACGTCTGGACTATGTACGACTGCATGGAGGCGGCCCAGCTGGCGGGCAAGCGCTTCGTGGTGCTGGACCGCCCGAACCCAGTCACCGGCCGCTCCGCCGAAGGCCCCGTGCTGCACAAGGAGTTCGCGACTTTCGTCGGCCGGCAGCCCATCTCGCAGGCGCACGGGATGACGGTGGCGGAGCTGGCGCGGCTGTTCAACGGGGAGTTCCTCACCACGCCCGTACCGCTGGAGACCGTACTGATGTCGGGGTGGAAGCGGTCGCGGTTCTACGACACCTCCGGGCTGCCCTGGGTGCCGCCGAGCCCGAACATGCCGACACCGGACAGCGCTCTCGTGTACTCCGGGACGTGTCTCTTCGAGGGGACGAACCTGTCGGAGGGGCGCGGCACCACCCGACCGTTCGAGCTGCTCGGCGCCGAGGGCATCGACCGGCGCTGGGCGGCCGCCGCCAACGAACTCGACCTTCCCGGCGCGCACTTCAGGGAGGCGTACTTCGCGCCGACGTTCTCCAAGTTCCAGGGGAAGACCATCGGCGGCGTACAGATCCATGTCCATGACCGGGCGGCGTACGACCCCGTACGCACCGGTATCGGCCTCCTCGTGACCGCGAGGAAGGTGTGGAGCGGCTTCGCCTGGCGCTCCGACAACTGGATCGACAAGCTGACCGGCTCCGCGCGGGTACGCACGATGATCGACGCGGGGGCGGACACGGACGACGTGGTGGCGGGCTGGCAGGAGGAGCTGGCGGCGTTCCGAAGGGTGCGGAAGGAGTATTTGCTCTATCGGTAGTTACGTAGGCGTACGTGACGTATGGCCATCCTTCGCCGTTGGCAGGACCATGCGCGAAAGCGCACCACCAACGGGGGGGCGAAGGGGGCTCGTCATGGCGGATCCGGAAATGAGCGTGACTCCCTACTGGGAACTGACCTTCGACGCGGACGGGGACGTGGACACCGGGCAGCGGGACCGGCTGTTCGAGGGGGTCGGGCGGCGCGGGGTCGGGGACCTGGTCGTCTTCGCGCACGGCTGGAACAGCGACCGGTCCGGCGCGACCCGGCTCTACAGCCGCTTCTTCGCGCCGTTCCCCGAACTCGTCCCCAAAGCCGGGCTCGGGTACGTCGGGGTGCACTGGCCCTCGATGCGGTTCTCCGACGAGCCGATCCCGGACTTCGAGCCGGTCCGGGCCGCCGCCCCCAGCCGGCCCGTGCTCGACAAGGGCACCCGGCACGCGCTCCTGGAGGTCTTCCCGGGGCGGGCAACGATCGTCGAACAGCTCGCCCGGCTGCTGAAGCAACGGCCGGACGAGGGTGCCTCGGTGGAGGAGTTCGGGCGGCTGGTGCGGCTGCTGGTGGAGGTGCCGCCGCAGGGACCGCAGGGCGCGTTCACGGCGGACACGCTGGCGGAGGGGATGCCGGAGGGCACGCCCGGGATGCTGTGCGGGGAGCCGGTGACGGTGTGCGCGGACTGCGCGGCGGCGCTGACGGAGGTCGAGGGAGGCGCGTCGTTCGGTGTCTGGGACGGCGCCCATGAACTGCTGCGTCAGGCCACGTACTTCGCGATGAAGCGCCGTGCCGGCACCGTCGGTGAGCGCGGGCTCGGGCGGCTGCTCGGGCAGCTCGCGCGGTCGGCGCCGGAGGTGCGGGTGCACCTCGTGGGGCACAGCTTCGGTGGCCGGTTGGTGTCGTTCGCGTTGCGCGGGCTGCCGGAGGGCGTGCACTCGGTGAAGTCGGTGACGCTGCTTCAGGCCGCCTTCTCGCACTACGCGTTCGCGGCCCGGTTGCCGCACGACAAGCGGGCGAGCGGCGTGCTGAACGGCCGGCAGAAGCGGATCGACGGCCCGCTGGTGTGCTGCCACTCCAAGCACGACTCGGCCCTCGGCACGATCTACCCGCTCGCCTCCCGCATGGCGGGCGACTCGCGGGCGGTCGCGGGCTTCGGCATCGGCATCGGCATCGGCATCGGCATCGGCAGTGTGCTGGGGGCCAAGTGGGGCGCGCTCGGCTACGACGGGATCCAGGCCGTCAAGGGCACCCGCTCCTTCAAGCTCACCGACGCCCTCAAGGCCCAACTGCCCGGCTCGGGCTGTGTGAACATCGACGCGGCCGCCGTCGTGAAGAACGGCGGCCCGCCGTCCGGGGCACACAGCGACATCTGCCACCGGGAGTTGGCACGGGTGGTGCTGGCGGCGGGCCGTATCGACTGAGCCCCGGCCCGCCGCCGGCAGTCACTTACCGGTGCGAGGTGAACTCCACCACCTGCTGATAGGTCGGCCGGTTCTGCCAGCTGATCTTGTTGTGGTTGATGCCTCCCAGAGGCTGCTGGATGATCGAGTCGGCGCACCACTGGTCGCCCGCCGAGCAGAACTCGTCGCCGGGGTAGACCTGGGCGGCGGTCTTGCCGGCGGCCTCCTTGAGGGTGTTGATCAGGAGGGTGCGGCAGGCGCTGAGGCTGCCGCCGCCGCAGTACTGGTTCGCCAGCGGGCCCTGCACCGACTCACCCAGCACCGAGCGGATGTCCTTGTCGACATAGCTCCACCAGCCGTACTGGAAGGAGCTTCCGGCGTGCGAGCCGGTCGGGCCGTGCGCGGCCGACGGGGACTCGTCGATGGGGAGGTTGGCGGTGATGGCGGTGTAGAGGTCGGCGCCGAGGCCGGGTTCGAACTGGGCCTTCACCAGCAGCGGCCACCAGGCGTCCAGGATGCGGATCGCCTCGGCGCCTGCGTAGGTCTTCGAACCGGCTGAGGTCTCCGTGCGTTTCGAGCCCGACGACACCCAGGTCTGGAGCTTGCTGACCGCCGCCGCTGCCGTGGAGTCGGTGACCGTGCTGCTGTTGACGACCTTCAGCAGGTCCGGCACGACGTCCTCGGCGCGCAGGTCGGCGAGGCCCGCCTCGGCCATGGCCTTGGTCAGTGAGGCTCTGGTGACCCCACCGGCCGCGACCAGCCGCTTCACCCGGTCGTCCAGCAGATTGCCGCGGTGGACGGAGCCGTTGCCCCAGGGGGCGGTGGTGTACTCCTTGGCCTGCTTGTTGTTCCAGGAGATGTAGTACTCCTGGTCGATGGAGTTGGGGTGCTGGGCGGGCGGCGTGTAGTCGGCGACATTGGTGGTCGGGTTCCAGTTCCGCCACTCGTACGCCGACTGCGCCCAGGCCGGGAACTCGGCGTCGACGTTCGCGGCACGGACCGGGTTGTCGCCGCTGTTGTAGTACGCGGTGTGCTCGGAGTCGGCGTAGAACCAGTTGAAGGTGTAGTTGATGTTCTGGACGGCCTTCTGGAAGTCCTCGGGGCCCTTCACGTAGTCGGGGTCGTTGAGCATCTGGAAGCCGATGATCGACTCGGCCTCGTTCATGTACGAGGAGCGCAGGGTGGTGTAGGCGACCTTCTTGCCGTCGACCGTCGCTCGGTGGGAGACGGGGCCGTACTTGGTGCGCCAGACCTGCATGCGGTACGAGCCCGCCGGGGTGTCGTCGGCGGTGGTGGGCTTCCAGGCGTTGGTCTGCTCGATCTTCTCCATGGCCGTGCAGGTGCCGTGGTAGAGGTAGTGGACGTCGTCCTGGCACAGTTCGACGGCGTAGGAGTCGATGATGTCCTGGCCGGAGGTGGTGGCGCTCCAGGCGTAGTCCTGGCCGCGGCCGAGTTCGACGTACATGCTCAGGCCGGCGAAGGAGGCGCCGCGGGCGCTGATGCCCGGCCCCTGGATCTCCTGGAGCATGAGGAGCTGGGGCGCGAAGTAGCCGGTCTGGGGGCCGAAGACGGCGATGGGGTGGCCGCTCGCGGTGTGTTCGCCGCTGACGACGAGGGCGTTGGACATGCCCCGCCGGGCCGAGCTGAGGGCGCTCTCGGTGGCCTCGGACGACACACTCGTCGAGGCGGTCGTAGCGGCGCTGCCCGTGCGGTCGTAGACCAGCGGCTCCTCGGTGACCGTGCCGTCGTCGGGCAGGGCCATGCCCTGCGGATCGGCGGGCTTGGTGGCGTACGGGAAGCTGGCGTCGTGGACGGTGACGGCGGCCTCGGGGTCGTTGCGCTCGCGGAACGACTCCCAGACCTCGGTGCCCTCACTGACGCCGTACTTCTCCTGGGCGGCCAGCAGGGACAGGGCGTTGTTGACCTCGCCGCCGCCTCCGGAGCCGAAGAGGGCACCGATGACGGAGGCCAGGGCGACCAGGTCGGTGGGCTTGAACTTCTCGATGGTGCCGGCGTTGGTGACGGAGTCCTTGTGGCCGGTCAGGACGTACTCGCCGGGGAAGTAGCGGCCGCTGTCGGAGGCGTCGATGTAGGCGTTGATGCCGTCGATGTACGCCTCGACGTCGTCGAGGGCCAGTTGGCCGCGCTCGCCGTTGGCGGCCACGGCCTTGTCGATCTGGGCCTGGAGGTCGGCCTCGGTGTACGGGGCGTGCCGCCAGAACTCCTGCTCCAGGCCCTGGTTGGACTCGGCGCCGCCGGCGAACGGGGTCAGCTTGCCACGGCCCACATGCCGGAAGACGTCCATCAGCCACAGTCGGTCCTGGGCCGCCGCGTACCCCGCGCCGAACTCGGTGCCGTAGCGGGTGGTGCCCGTGATGTGCGGCACCCCGGTCTTCTTGTCGCGGACGATGGTGACGTCGGTGCGGCCGGCCGGGTTCAGGGTGGAGGCGACCTGGTCGGAGGCGACGCCGAAGGAGGCGTCGTTGAAGAAGGTGTTGATGGTGGCGTTGGTGAGACCCGAGTAGCCGGTGGCCAGGTTGTTGTAGGGGCCGAGCTGGTTGCTCGCGTTCTCCGGCATGGAGCCGAAGGCCTGGTTGAGGAGGATCTGGGCGAGGGTGGCGTTGCCGTTCTGCCCGGGCGGCAGGATGTCGGAGCACTGGCCGCCGCAGTGGTCGGTCACCGCGGCCGCCTCTACGGCCGTCGCCTCGACTGCACCCGTGTCGGCGGCCGCTGCCGGGGAAGTCGGGGAAAGAGGTGACAAAAGACCGGCAACGAGTGCGCATATCGAAGCGGCCTTGAGGAACTCCGGGAATCTGCGGGGAGTTCTCAGTCTGTCGAGCGTGTTGCGTGAGGTGCGTGGGGTGCGCCGTGGCATGGCAGCTCCTACCGACGGGTGTGGGGCGGACGTTACCGCCGGTATCCCCGAGTTTGAAGATGAACATGCGTCACGTTTTCTGGATCACCTCACCACGGCTCAGGAACAGGTGAGTCCAGGGACAGGTGACTGACAGCGTGAACAGGTACTCAGAAGTAGTCGTAAGCAGACAAGAAGAAGTCAGGGGCAGTCAGGCGTAGGCAGGAACGGTCCATGAACGGCTCAGCAGACGACTTATGGAGGTCATCGGAAATCGGATGGAGCCGAATCGCGTGTCGATACGTCTATTCGGCGACGTCCCGACGGACGACGCCGAAGTGACCGAAGTACAGGTGCAGGTGTGACGGAGGTGCAGGGCGATGGCCGGTTTCCGGAGTCTGGCAAGACAGGTGCGCGACCCGAGGTGCGATCTGGCACTGCGGCGATATTCGCTGCGCAAGTGCCTTGAGAGGTTTGCCCCTTACGGGCATCGGGCGACCTGGGACCACCTGTGCTCCCGGGCCGGGTTCGGTCCGGAGGACCGCAACCCCGATCCAGCGCGGCTCGTGGCCGCACTGGACGAGTTGGAGGAGGCCCGCTCCGTCTGGCTCGACTATGAAGTGCAGTTCGCGCAGCGCCGCAAGAAGGAGAAGCACGACGGGCTGCGCAGGCCGGGCAGTGTCGACGACTGGCACCGGCTGACCTGGGGCGGTTTCGGTGTCGCGTGGTGCGACAACCCCAGGGTCCATCCCAATGAACCACTGGCAGAGGTGCTGCGCCGGCTGATCGCCGCGCTGGAGCGCGAGCCGGGCTCGACCTGCCCGGTGTGCGAGGGCGAGCGCCTCATCTGGAAGTACGACCTGGCCCATGAACCGTCCTCGGGCCCGGTGTGCACGGAGTGCGGAATCGTGGTGCCACGACCGGTGCTGACATCCGAGGCCCTGGCCGAGTCCAGGCGCGTACGGATGCTGGTGTCGGCGTAGCACGGCGGGGGTGCGCCGGGGATGCCGCACCCCCGTGTATGTACGGCAGGACCGAGATGGCCCCTCGGAACGGCAACCCCTAAGGCCGCTTGACGTCCGTGTGGATGGCGAGCTTGAACTCGGCCAGAGTGATCGGCGTGGCCCGCTTGGTGTCCCCCACGCCGCGCGCCGATATCTTCAGGCCGAGCGGCGTCCCCTTGTGCACGAACATCTGCCACATGTAGGTGCGGTACTGGCCGCCCCGGGTGAGCGCACTGTCCGTGGTGCCGGTCGAGTCGTACTTCTTCGCTGTCAGGTTCAGCGGGTCGCGTACGAAGCGGGCCCGGTACTCGTGCGTCTGGGGGTCCGCCTCCCAGAACACCATCGCGGACAGCACACCCCAGCCGTCGCGGCTCGGCCAGATGAGCCCGGAGCGCGGGTCGGGGAACTTCGACGCGGTGTCGCCGCCGTGCGCCGGATCGTGCATCTTCCAGGGGTCGTACGACTCCTCGGACTTGGCGTAGGGGAAGCGCACCAGGTGGTAGCCGTCCGAGTCGTACGTGAGCTTCTGGCTCCCCGAGTGCGCCCGCTCCCACTTCAGCGAACAGATGACGACGCTCAACGACGCCTCCTCCCTCGTCGGAGGGTGCGCGACGCCTCCCCCTCTGTGTACATGACACTTTATCGACGAAAGCGGTTGCCCCGATGGTTCCCTGATGTTCAGTACATGCGGTCCCAGCGCTCCGGGACGGGGACGGCGAGGAGGCCGACCCGGAGGGCGAGGCCGTAGTCCCGGGCCTCCAGCCGGGCGAGGCCCTCTTCGGCGAGCCAGGTCTGCAGTGCCCGTATGTCGGAGTCCGTGGCGTCGTCGTACCAGCAGAACGGCGACTGGTCGGAGAGCAGGTCGTCCAGCCAGCGCTCCACGCAGCTAAGGAGATGTACGTCGGCGACGGGGCCCGAGCGCCAGCGGTCGAGCAACGGGGTCATGGAGCCGAGGATGGCGGCGCAGGTCTCGAAGACGTCCTGGATCGGATACGGCGACTCGGGCATCGTCAGGACGCCCTCCCACCAGGCGTTCACGAACGACTCCACGGCGGCGGCCTGTTCGGCGGGCCACGACCGCCAGTCCACCACGCTCAGACCATGGGTTCCGCAGCCGAACCTTTCCAGCGTGCCGTCGACCATCGCCCGCGCTCCCTGCGGCAGCAGGCGGCGCATCGCGGCGGCGTGGTCGTGGGTGGGGGTCCCCCCGGTTCGAGCGAAGTCGAGAACTGGGGGAGGTTGGACACCTCGTAGAGGTACCTGTCCAGCACGTCCGGGGGCACTCGCGTGTACGGCGTGCGGAGATACGCGGTCTCCTCCGGCGCGTGGCAGAGCCGGCATCCGGTCTCGCCGGGGCTCGCGAAGCCGTTGAAGACCGTGTCGATATCGGCAAGGGCGGCGGCGAGGGCCGGTGAGCGCATGGGTCGATCCTGTCGAGACTCCGGCCCGGGCGCGCCTTTCGGTGGCCCCCAGCCGAAGATCGCGACCCTACCAGTCGCAAATTCCCTCGCTCCAGCCCTTTCCCGTACGGACAGTTGGGGGCGATGAAACAGCCCTGAGGAAACCCAGGAACCGAGGAGAACCCCGATGTCGACGCTGCGCGTCACCGCCGAAGTGCTGACGATCCACGAACATCCGGGCGCCGACGCGCTGGAACTGGCCCAGGTGGGCCTGTACCGGGCCGTCGTGGCCAAGGGCGTCTACCGCACCGGTGACACCGCCGTATACATCCCGGAGCAGTCCGTGCTCCCGGCGGAGCTGGTCGAGGAGCTGGGGCTGACCGGCCGGCTGGCGGGCGGCAAGTCGGACCGGGTGAAGGCGGTACGGCTGCGGGGCGAGCTGTCGCAGGGCATCGTGTGCCGCCCGCAGGCGCTGGCGGACGTGGATCTGACGGCGGCCGTCGCCGAGGGCACCGACTTCGCGGAGCGGCTCGGCATCGTCAAGTGGGTGCCGCCGATCCCGCCCACGATGAGCGGCGAGGTCGAGTCGGCGCCGGATCTGCTGCCCTGGGTCGACATCGAGAACATCCAGCGCTACCCGGACATCTTCACCCCCGGCGAGCCGGTCGTCCTCACCGAGAAGCTGCATGGTTCGGCCTGCCTGGTGACGTACTTCGCCGAGGACGGCCGCGTCCAGGTCTCCTCGAAGGGCTTCGGCTCGAAGTCCCTCGCGCTGAAGGAGGACCCGCGCAATCTGTACTGGCGCGCCGTCCACGGCCACAAGGTCGCCGAGATCGCGTCCCGGCTCGCCGAGCGGCTCGGGGCACGCCGGGTCGGTCTCTTCGGCGAGGTCTACGGCGCCGGGGTGCAGGACCTGACGTACGGCGCCGACGGCCGCCGCGACACCCTCGGCTACGCGGTGTTCGACGTGTCGGCGGAGATCGACGGCCGGGTCCGCTGGCTGGACTCGGCGGAGCTGGACGGCCTGCTCGACGGTGAACTGCCCCTCGTCCCGAGGCTGTACGAAGGCCCGTACGACGTCGACCGGGTGCTGGCGGTGGCCACGGGCCGGGAGACGGTCTCCGGGCGCGACCTGCATCTGCGGGAGGGTGTGGTGATCCGCCCGGCCGTCGAGCGGTACAGCCCGGTGACCGGCGGGCGGGCCATCGCGAAGGCGGTCAGCCCGGCGTATCTGACCCGCAAGGGCGGCACCGAGTTCGAGTGAGAGCGCTGCCCCGCACGGGATCGGTGAGAGCCCCCCACGGGATCTTCGGGGGACCCGTGGGGCCGGGGAGCCCGGGAACTGCCGTTCAACGGCAGTTCCCGGGCTCCTCCTGTTCGGCCGTACGCGGCGACGGCTGCCGTGACTCCTGCCGTACGCCGGGGGCACGGCGCTCGACCATGAGGCGGGAGCCGCTCTGCCGTTCGCCGAAGACGTCGTCGGGGTTGGACAGCACGCAGGTGTCCAGGGACAGACAGCCGCAGCCGATGCAGTCGGTGAGGTGGTCGCGCAGCCGGTTGAGCTGCTTGATCCGCTCGTCCAGCTCGGATCGCCAGGCCTCGGAGAGGTGGGCCCAGTCCTCATGGGTGGGTGTGCGCTCCTCGGGCAGTTCGGCGAGCGCCTCGCGGATCGTGGCGAGCGGGATGCCGACGCGCTGCGCGGCCCGTACGAAGGCGACGCGGCGCAGGATGTCACGGCTGTAGCGGCGCTGGTTGCCCGTGGTGCGGCGGCTGCTGATCAGCCCCTTGGACTCGTAGAAGTGCAGGGCGGAGACGGCGGCACCGCTACGGGCGGACAGCTGGCCGACGGTCAACTCGTGGATCTTCTCAGGAATCTGCGGCACCCCTCCGACCCTACCCACACCGGGTGGGGTCGCGGTCCGTTGACAGGAGCCGCGCACCCGACCATGCTAAGCAGTTGCTTAGACCTTGATGCGCGGGATATACGGGATACGGGATATACGGGAGGCCGGGACATGGCAGAGCCGAGGATCTTCACGTCCGCCGATGAGCTGAAGGCGGCGGTGGGCGAGCAGCTGGGACACAGCGACTGGCTGGAGATCGACCAGAAGCGGATCGATCTCTTCGCCGAGGCGACCGGTGACCACCAGTGGATCCATGTCGACCCCGAGAAGGCGGCGGCCGGCCCCTTCGGCACGACCATCGCCCACGGCTATCTGACCCTCTCCCTGCTGCCGCTCCTGGTCCCCCAGGTGCTCAAGGTCGACAACGTCAAGATGGGCGTCAACTACGGCACCAACAAGGTCCGCTTCCCCGCTCCGGTGCCGGTGGGCTCACGCCTGCGCGCCACGGCGACGCTCCAGGACGTCACGGAGGCCGGCGGCGGGGTGCAGGTCACGGCCGCGGTGGTCGTGGAGCGCGAGGGCGGGGAGAAGCCGGTGTGCGTGGCGGAGTCGGTGTCCCGGTACTACTTCTGAGCGTCTCGGTACGGGGTGTGGCGCGGGCCACCGTGGGCGCCGCGCCACGGGTGCGTGTTCCCTGGTCAGGGCTTGGGCATCGGTGCGGCCGACACCGTGGTCGGGGCCACCGCGCGGCCCGTTTGAGGGGAGATCATCCCGGCGCACAGGCCGCGACTCGCCAGCCCCTGAGCCATGCGCGGGATCGCCGCGCGGGCGTTGGCCGACCAGTCGTGCATGAGCATGATCTGACCGTTGGTGAGCCGGGCGGCGGCCTGCACGATCGCGTTCGTACTGGCGCCGTTCCAGTCCTGCGAGTCGACGTCCCAGATGATCTGAGTCAGTCCGTACTTCGCCGCGACCGTCTTCACCGTCGCGTTGGTCTCACCGTACGGCGGACGGAAGAGTCTCGGAGTGCCGCCGCCCGCGCCCGCGATGGCCTGCTGGGTCCGGGCGATCTCCGAGTCGATCTGCGACTGGCTCAACTGGGTCAGGTGCGGATGGGTGTAGCTGTGGTTGCCGACCCACATCCCGGCGCTGACCTGGGCCCGGACCAGGGACGGGTTGGCGGCGGCGTACTGGCCCTGGTTGAACATCGTGGCCCGCAGCCCGTTCTGCTTCAGCGAGTCGAGCAGGCTTGAGGTGGTGCTGCCCGGGCCGTCGTCGAAGGTGAGCCCGACGTAGCCGTTGCAGGCGGCGGCATGGGGCGGGGCTCCCGCGGCGGGGATGAGCGTGAGGGCGACGGTGCTCGCGGCGGCCACCGCGACGACCGCCGACCTCACGCCCGGGGCACGGATCGAGTAGCGCTGTGTGGCCCTCATGGCTAGCGCACCGTGATGTTGGAGTTGCCGCTGCTGCGATAGCCCTCGGTCGCCATGATCATGTAGTAGCGGAAGCTGCCGAGGGGCATTCCGGCGCGGGCCCAGGCGTCGAAGTGGTTGCCGCTGGTGATGGTTCCGCCCGTCCGCTTCGAATGGCGGACGCTCCAGTACTGGTCGAAGGTCTTGGTGCCCTCGACGGACGGGGCGTTGTACCGCGTCGTCTTGTAGATGTCGTACGTACCGCCGTCGCTGGTGACGGTGCCCTTGTACGTTCCCGTGGGCCGGTAGGTGCCCCAGTTGTCGACGATGTAGTACTCGATGAGCGGGCTCGACGTCCAGCCGTAGAGCGTCAGGTAGGCGTTGCCGGACGGGTTGAAGGAGCCCGAGTAGGTCACGGTCCTGCGTGATCCGGTGCTCCAGCCCTTGCCGCACACGAAGTTGCCGGTGTTGCTCCAGGAGGTCCGGTAGTTGCCGCCGGAGGCCAGGGTCATGGAGACCGTTCCCGGTGCGTCGGTCCAGAACGAGTAGTAGTAGCCGTTGTTGGTGCCGGTCTGGTTGGTCGTGACGACGGTGTCGGCGTGTGCGGTACCGGGAAGGGCCACCGCGGTCGCGGCGGCCACCGCGGTCGTACAGACACCGGTGACGAACAGCCTGCGGGTCGGCGAGCCGGGTGCGGGTGCGTCGGTCATGGGCGTGCTTCCCCCTCGTCCTCGTGAGGTCGTGCCCTGTCAACGGGGAGTGTTGACCTGCCCCTGTCAACTGTCAATAGTTTCGGCGCGGGAACCGAAACTTTCGATCATGGGGGAGATCCACAAGGAGATAACAAGGACGCATATCGCCAGCTCACTGCGTACACTTGGCGATTCAGACCAATCCGACCACGGCATGCGCCGATGAGGCATCGAAGGGCCGTTACGCTACTTTCTTCGAATGTTTCGAAGTCTGTCCCGATCATGTCGGGCGACGCCCCGCCGAGGCCGAGAGCCCTACTTCTTTGCTCCCACCATCCGCAGCACCAGGTCCGCATACAGGGCGCCGACCTGGTCGGGGGTGCGGGGACCGCCCGCGTTGAACCAGCGGGCCACGTCGATGCAGAGGGAGAGGACGGCGATGGTGGTGCCCTTGACGTCGGGGACGTCGAAGTCTCCGGTGGCGACGCCGTCCTCGATGATGCCGCGCACGGCCGCCTCGTTCTGGCGGCGCAGGGTGACGATCTCGGCGCGCGCGTCGGGGCTGAGGGCGTCGAGTTCGTACTGGACTACGCGGGCGACCGTGTGCTGGCCGGCGTGCCAGCGGACGAAGGAGCGTACGGCCTCGGCGAGGCGGTCGGCCGGGCTGCCCTCGGAGTCGGCGGCGGTGCGCAGCACGTCGAGGGCCTTCTCGTGGCCGATGCGGCTGATCCGGTGGAGCAGCTCTTCCTTGGTCTTGTAGTGGATGTAGAGCGCGGCCGGGCTCATGCCCGCGCGGCCGGCGATGTCGCGGGTCGTCGTCGCGTGGTAGCCGCGCTCGGCGAAGGCCTCCACGGCGGCCACCAGCAGCCGCCGGGCCGCGTCCGGGTTCACCTCGCCCCACGGCTGCGGCTCGCCGCCGGCTGTCTCCTCCGCCGTACTCATCGCTCGTTCGCCCCTTCCCATGGCTGAGTACCACCATACCGTCGAGGGTGAGCGAGCGCTTAGAGTGCCCGCTCAGGGCGGTACGGGACGTACGGGACGGGGTCAGAGCTTCTCGAAGGGGTCGTGATCGGCGAGGAGCTTCTCCAGCCTCGCCTGGTCGACCCGGCTGACGATCTGCCCGGCCTCCTGCCGGTCGCGGATCACCTTGGCGAGGGTGAACGACGAGGTCACCAGGTAGAGGACCGCGATGGCCAGGAAGGAACGGACCCAGACGTCGGCGTCCAGGTTGTAGATGCCGATGGTGGTGGCCGCCATGGCCACGAGGAAGGATGCGACGGCCTGGCCGTAGAAGGCGGCCGTGTTCTGCTGTTTGACCGGTGTCTCACTCATGGGGACAAGGGTCGGTGTGTTGTGGTCCGGGCCACATCCGTTCGGATACTCAGATCAGAGCCCCTCGCACGCCCGCGTACTCAGAACGCCGATACGCCCGTCAGCGCGCGCCCGATGAGCAGTTTCTGTATCTGGCTCGTGCCCTCGTACAGGGTCATCACGCGGGCGTCGCGGAGGAGTTTGCCGACGGGGTACTCGTCGATGTAGCCGTAGCCGCCGAAGACCTGGAGGGCGTTGTTCGCGGCGCGGACGGCGGCCTCGGAGGCGAAGAGCTTCGCCTTGCTCGCCTCCGTGGTGAAGGGCAGGCCGCGGTCGATGAGGTCGGCGACGCGCCAGGTCAGGAGGCGGGCCGCGTCGACGTCCACGGCGATGTCGCTGAGGAGTTCCTGGACGAGCTGGTGGTGGGCGATGGTCTTGCCGAACTGCTCGCGCTCGGTGGCGTACTGGACCGCCGCGTCGAGTGCGGCCTGGGCGATGCCGACGCAGCCGGCCGCGACCGACATCCGCCCCTTGGCGAGCGCGGACATGGCGATGCCGAATCCCTTGCCCTCCGGGCCGAGCATCGCCGAGGCGGGGACGCGGACGTCCTCCAGGACCAGTTCGGCGGTGGCCTGGCCGCGCAGGCCGAGCTTGCCGTGGATGGTGCGGCGGGTCAGGCCGGGGGTGTCGGTGGGGACGAGGAAGGCGGTGACGCCCTTGTGGCCGGGGGCGTCGGCGGAGCGGGCGAAGAGGAGGACGACATCGGCCCAGGTGCCGTTCGTGATGAACATCTTGGTGCCGCTGATCACGTAGTCTCCCCCACTCTCGGCTCCGCTCGAGCGGGAGGTACCCCCATCGTCGCGGACCGCGCGAGTGGCGAGGTTGCCCGCGTCGGAGCCGGTGCCGGGTTCGGTGAGGCCGAAGCAGCCGACGTACTCCCCCGCCGTCAGGCCCGGCAGCCAGCGGCGCTTCTGCTCCTCGTTCCCCCAGGCCGCGACGGTCTTGGCGACCAGGCCGAGCGAGACGGAGACGATGCCGCGCACGGAGGAGTCGCCGCGGCCGAGTTCCTCCGTGACCAGGCAGTACGTGAGGTGGTCGCCGCCGGAGCCGCCGTACTCCTCCTCGATCGTGAGGCCGAGGAAGCCGACCTCGCCGAGCTTCTTCACGAGGGAGCGGTCGACGTTCTCGGCGCGGTCCCAGGCGATGACGTGCGGGGTGATCTCGCGCTCCACGAAGTCCCGGGCGAGTCCGCGGACGGCGGTCTGCTCGTCGCTGAGCTCCAGGTTCACGCCGGATCACCTCGCGTTCAGGGTTTAATTATCACTGCTAGTTTTATGCTCCAGCCCTACTATGTGCGCCATGGCCCGACCGCGCAAGCCCCTGTTGAGCACCGACCGCATCGTGGAGACGGCGCGGGGGCTGGTGGACGCGGAGGGGCTGGCCGCCGTCTCGACGCGGCGGCTGGCCGCCGAGTTGGGCGTGAGCGGGCCGTCCCTCTACAACCACTTCCGCACCAAGGACCAGATCCTGGAGGCGGTCGCCGACTCGGTGAGCGCGCAGGTCGATCTGTCGATGTTCGAGGACGGGCGGGACTGGCGTACCGCGCTGCACGACTGGGCCGTCTCCTATCGGGCCGCCCTGCGCGACCATCCCAACATCGTGCCGATCCTCGCGCGCGGGCCCGGGCGACGGCCGGCGGGGCTGCGGGTCGCGGATGTGGTGTTCGGGGCGATGGTCGACGCGGGGTGGCCTGCGGCGCAGGCCACGTCCATCGGAGCGTTGATGCGGTACTTCATCATGGGGTCCGCGATCGGGTCGTTCGCCGGGGGGTTCGTGGATGACGAGAGTGCGTACGATCCGGCCGACTATCCGCATCTCGGGCAGGCGCATCTCTTGGCGGAGCAGCAGGAGAAGGTGGACGAGCGGGCGTTCGAGACGGGGTTGAACGCGCTGTTGGACGGGTTGGCCGTGCAGTACGAGCGGGTGGTGCGGCGGGGTTACTAGGTGCCCGGCGTGGCGCTGGGGCGGGGGGTGGGTTTCGCTCACCGGCGCCGGCCGGGTGCCGCTGCGCCCACCC
>NZ_VTHJ01000003.1:110500-171072 GCF_008386495.1 Streptomyces tailanensis
CACCGGCGCCGGCCGGGTGCCGCTGCGCCCACCCTCCCCCATCGCCCCAGCGGCACGATTGCCCGCAGCTACGAACGCTCCTGCTCTCGTGAACTCGCCCTGTTTGCCAGGACCTTGATCGAGACCAGGGCGATCACCGACAGGCCGATGATGTACGCGGACACCGCCATGGACGTGCCCGTCGCCTCCAGGAGCAGGACCATGAGGAACGGGGCGAGGCCGCCGCCGAAGACCGCCGCGATCTGGTAGCCGAGGGAGGCGCCCGTGTACCGCATCTCGGGGGTGAACAGCTCGGCGAACAGGGCGGCTTGGGGTCCGTACATGATGCTCAGGAAGCAGCCCGCGACGAACGTGGCGACCGCCAGCCATAGCAGTGAGCCCGTGTCGATGAGCAGGAACAGCGGTATGGCCCACACGGCGATGCCGACCGCGCCGAGCGCGTAGATCTTGATGCGGCCGATGCGGTCGGAGAGGGCCGCGGCGGCGGGGATCAGGACGAGTTGGGTGAGGCTGATGCAGAGGGAGACGGTGAGGACCGCCTCGCGCTTCATGCCGAGTTCACGGGTCGTGTAGTCGAGAATGCCGGTGATGAGGATGTAGAACGTCGCGGTGTTCACGGCGAAGGAGCCGCCGGCGAGGAAGACCGTGCCGAGGTGGCCGCGGAGGATGGTCCTGAGCGGGGAGCTCTTCTCGCCCTTCTCCTGTTCCGTCAGCGCCCGTTCGGCGGCCCGGAACTCGGGGGTCTCCTCGACGTGGCGGTGGATGTACCAGGCGAGCCCGAGGACGAACAGGCCGACCAGGAAGGGCACGCGCCAGCCCCACGCGGCGAACGCGCTGTCGCTGGTCGCCGCGCCCACGACGAGGAACATCGTGTTGGCGGTCACCACCCCGATGGGGACGCCGAGTTGGACGAAGCTGCCGTACACCCCGCGCTTGCCCTCGGGGGCGTACTCGGTGGCCAGCAGCATCGCGCCGCCCCACTGGGCGCCGACGGCGACGCCCTGGGCGGTCCGGAGGAGGACGAGCAGGATCGGAGCGGCGATCCCGATCGTCTCGTACGTGGGGAGGAGGCCGATGCCGGTGGTGGCCACGCCCATCAGGGTGAGCGCCAGGACCAGCATCGGCTTGCGGCCGCGCTTGTCGCCGA
Organism: Streptomyces tailanensis; assembly: GCF_008386495.1. Taxonomy (GTDB): domain Bacteria; phylum Actinomycetota; class Actinomycetes; order Streptomycetales; family Streptomycetaceae; genus Streptomyces; species Streptomyces tailanensis. The sequence continues at coordinate 111,648 of NZ_VTHJ01000003.1, forward strand.
GGTGGCCGGCGACGATGCCGCCGAGGGGGCGGGCCAGGAAGCCGACGGCGAAGGTGGCGAACGCGGCGAGGACTCCGGCGGAGGAGCTGCCCGCCGGGAAGTAGAGGTCGCCGAGGACCAGCGCCGCGGCTATGCCGAAGACGAAGTAGTCGTACCACTCCACGGCCGAGGCGAGCGCCGCGGCGGTGGCCACCTTGCGATGGCTCCGGGGGCGGTCGGTGGCGGCGGAGACGGGCGGCTGGGGACGCGATGCGGAAGGAGCGGTGTCCATACGTGCACACTCCGGTCGGTGCGGGGACGTTCCCGGGAACGTACTGACCGGACGGTATGCAGTCAACGGTCTTGCACGGGTTGGATTCACGTGCTTCTTACATGTGGTTACACGTGTCCATGCGTATGCGGCCCGCCGCTCCTGGCGGAAGGCTCGCCTAGAACACCACCAGAGCCCGGCCGCCCTTGCCCGCCGGCATGTTGTCGAACGCAGCGGGGATGCCCTCCAGCGTGATGCGTTCCGTGACCAGGGCGCCGAGGTCCAGGCGGCCCGTCCTGATGTGCTCGGCGAGGACCGGCAGGTCGCGGGCCGGGTCGGAGTTGCCGTAGACGCAGCCGGAGAGGGTGCGGCCCCAGTGGAAGATCTCCAGCGCGTTGAAGGTGACCTGCTGGTCCTTGCCGCCGATGCCGACGACGGTGGTACGGCCGCCGCGCCGGGTCGCGTCCCAGGCCGCCCGGATGGTGGCCGCCCGGCCCACGCACTCCACGGCGACGTCCACTCCCTGCTTGCCGGTCAGGGCACGGATCTCGCGGGCGGTGTTCTCGGAGGCGACGACGTACTCCGTGGCGCCGGCCGCACGGGCCAGCTCCTCCTTCGCCGGGGAGACGTCCACCGCGATCACCCGGGACGCGCCCGCGATCCGCGCCGCCTGCAGCGCCGCCAGCCCGACCCCGCCCACCCCGAACACCGCGACGGTCTCGCCCGGCTGGACCCGCGCCGAGTGGTGGACGGCGCCGTAGCCGGTGAGGACGGCGCAGCCGAGCAGGGCCGCGTCGGTGAGTGGGACACCGGCCGGGGCGGGGAGTACACAGCCGGCGGCCACGACCGTCTCCTCGGCGAACGCGGCCACGTTCAGCCCGGGGTACAGGTCGGTGCCGTCGGAGGCGCGGCGGGCGTACACGTTCCCGGCGCCGGTCAGCGCGTTCGCGCACAACCACACCTCGCCCAGCGAGCAGGCATGGCAACTGCCGCACGAGGGAGCCCAGTTGAGGACGACACCGTCGCCGGGCGAGACATGGGTGACCCCTTCGCCGACGGCGACGACCGTCCCCGCGCCCTCGTGCCCGAGCACGGCGGGCACCGGCACGCGCATGGTCCCGTCGGACAGGGACAGGTCGGAGTGACATACTCCGGCGGCGGCGAGCCGGACCCGGACCTGACCAGGGCCCGGGTCGGGCAGCTCGATCTCGGCGATCTCCAACGGGGTGCCGATGGCGGGCAGTACGGCGGCGCGGACCTCGACCATGGCGAGCGACTCTCCTGAAACTAGGGCTAGAACTGAAGGGACTTGGTCTGGAGGTACTCGGCGAGGCCGTGTGCGCCGAGTTCGCGGCCCACGCCCGACTGCTTGTAACCGCCGAACGGGGCCTGCGGGTTGAAGCGGCCGCCGTTGATGTCGACCTGGCCTGTGTCCATACGGCGGGCGAAGGCGACCGCCTCGGCCTCCTCCCCCGCCCAGACGGCGCCGGCCAGCCCGTAGACCGTGCCGTTGGCGATCCGCAGGGCGTCCGCCTCGTCCTCGTAGCGCAGGATCGACAGGACCGGGCCGAAGATCTCCTCCTGGGCGATGGTCATCCCCGGAGTGACGTCGGCGAACACGGTGGGGCTGACGAAGTAGCCCTGCTCACGCGGGGATTCGGGGCCGCCGACGACCAGGCGGGCGCCCTCGGCGACGCCCTTCTCGATGTAACTCCGCACCCGTTGCCGCTGCTTGGCGTTGACCAGCGGGCCGATGCGCTCGCCGTACTTCGCGGCGGCCTCGGCGGCGAGCTCGACCGCCTGCTCGTACTGGGAGGTGTGCACCAGCATGCGCGTCCAGGCGCTGCACGTCTGGCCGGAGTTGGACATGACGTTCGCGACGCCGACGTTCACGGCCTTGGCGAGGTCGGCACTCGGGAGGATCACGTTCGCGGACTTGCCGCCGAGTTCCAGGGCCACCTTCTTGAGGGCGACACCGGCAGTCGCGCCGATGCTCCGGCCGACCGCCGTGGAGCCGGTGAAGGAGACGAGGTCGACGCCGTCGTGCGCGGCGAGTGCCTGCCCGGCGACCGTGCCGAGCCCGGTGACCAGGTTGAACACCCCGGCGGGTACGCCCGCCTCGTCCACCGCCTCCGCGAAGAGCTGTGCGACGAGCGGAGTGTCCTCGGCGGGCTTGAGGACGACCGTGCACCCCGCGGCGAGCGCCGGGGCGACCTTGGCGACGATCTGGTGCAGCGGGTAGTTCCAGGGGGTGATCGCGCCGACGACGCCGATGGGCTCCAGGTGCACGGTGGAGTTGCCGACCTTCTCCTCGAAGGCGTAGGTCGCGGCCAGTTCGGCGTACGAACCGGCGACCGCGACCGGCAGGTCCGCGTGCACCTTCCGGGAGAACGGCAGCGGCGAGCCCAGCTCCGCCGTTACGGTCTCGGCGATCTCCTCCCGGCGCGCGGCGAGCGCGTCACGTAGCGCGCCGATGACCGTGCCTCGCTCGGCGGGCGCTGTCGCGGCCCAGCCGGGGAGGGCGGCGCGGGCGGCGCGTACGGCCGCGTCGACGTCCTCGGCGGTGCCCGCCGGGACCCGGTCGATCACCTGCTCGTCGGCCGGGTTCACGACCTCGATCGTGTCGGTACCGGCGGCGGGCCGCCAGGCGCCGTCGATGTACATGCCGTCGTGTGCCTTCATCGTGTTGCCTCCCGGTGCGGGTCCCGGCCGAGGCCCGGGCGGGCCGTGTCGTACGCACCAAAAACTAGCCCTGATAGTTTTCCGACACCAGAGCCCCACGCAGTGGGCTCGACCTCACCACCGGTGGATTGAGGTCTTGCGCGCCGGGTCCCGGGTCGCGGTGAGGTGGGCGAAGACGACGACGTTGCTGGCGTAGCCCTCCCTCCGGTCGTACTCGCCGCCGCAGGTGATCAGGCGCAGTTCGGGGCGGTTGCGGGGGCCGTACACCACCTTGTTGGGGAAGCGGGACTTCTCGTACGACTTCACGGCGTCCACGGTGTAGACGGCGGTACGGCCGTCGGCGCGCCGGATCTCCACGATGCGGCCGGGCTTGATCATCTCGAGCGCGGAGAAAACGGCCGGCCCCGTCCTGGTGTCGCGGTGACCGACGACGACCGCGGTGCCGAGGCCGCCGGGGGCGGGCCCGGCCGAGTACCAGCCGACCGTCTTCGGCTTGTCTTCCGGAGGCGCCGGGAGGCGCCCTTCGCCGTCGAGGCGGAGCCCGATGACCGAGGCCGCCTTGATGCCGAGATAACGGATGGTGAGGCTCTTCGCCGGGGAGGGCGGGAGGGTACGGGGGGAGGCGGGTCTCTTCGGCTTGGCCGGCTTGGCCGGTCTGGTGGGGGTGGGCTTCGGGCGGGCGGTGGGCTTCGAGGGCGTAGGACGGGCGGGCTCGGTGGGGGTGGGCCTTCGTGAACCGGGCCGCCCGGTGGGCGTCGCCTTCCGCGGAGTCGCGGTGGGCGCAGGTGTGGTCGGCTTGGGTGTGGGCGTGGGCGTGGGCGTGACGCGTGGGGGCGTGAAGTACAGGGGCTCCGAGGCGCGCGGTGCCCCCGCACCGCGCGCCTCGGCGTCGGCGCCGGCGATGCGGGCCTCGGCGGGGCCGGTCCGCTCGTCGTGCTGCGCCCATTGGACGCCGCCCACCACCAGCGCGACGGTCATCACGATCGTCCGCGTCAGGCGGTAGGCGCGCGTCCGGTGCCAGGGCCTCGGGGCGCGTCTACGCAGCGCCATCGGGGCGGCGACGGCGCAGCCGGAGGTAGAACACGCCGCCGCCCGCGGCGAGGCCCACGGCAGCCGCGCCGGCGACCGGTGTGAAGTCCTGGGTCATGGCGAGACCGCCGCCACCGGCCGGGGGGCCGCCGTTGGGGGCGAGGGGCGGGCAGTTGACGGTGAAGGTCCTGTCGGTGCCCTCGCCCAACGTCACCTGGTCGTCCGTGGTGTTGTCCGGGGTCTCGTCGATCACCCAGGTCAGCCTGTATTCCCCTTCGGGGAGCCGCACCTGGCCACTGGGCATCACGGGCGGGGTGTACCCGCTGCCGGCATCGAGTGCGATGGACCCCGTGACAACGGGCACGGGGTTCGCGCCGGGGGGCTCGTTGTCGATCCGCCAGTTGATCTTCCTGGCGGTGGCGAAGTCGAATGCGGCGAGGTAGAAGTCGCAGACGTCGCCCGAATACTCGGTCGGGTCGTCGAACTCATCGGGGCCCACCCGGTGGATCAGGACGTCGGGTTCCTGAGCGACGGCCGCCGGTGCCGTGATCAGGGCGGCTCCCGTGGCGGTGAGTGCCGCGAGGGCGGCGGCGCTCACGCGCGCTCCGGCGCGGCGTGGACGGGACGAGGTGGACATGCGAGACCTCCGAGTCAGATGATTTTCATACAAATCACGCTGTCGTCTGACTCTCTGTCACATCACCTGACGCGCGACGGAAGCCGCGCCTCACAACCCGTCAGATTTCCCTCTTCCGGCCCAAGGACACCCCGGGTTCACCGGATGCCCCGGGTTGCTCCGGCTTCTCCCGTTCCGGCACGGCCGGCGAGCGCAGCGCTATCCCCGACGACACCAGCAGCAGTGCGCCGAGCATCACGAACGGCGCGGCCACACCCGCGACACCGGCGATCAGGCCCGCGGCGGCGGGCGCCGCTGCCTGTCCGAGCCGGTTGCCGGTCAGCCGCAGGGCGAGGGCGGTGGACCGGGCCTCCTCCGGCGCCGCCTGCACGACCGTCGTCATGGACAACGGCTGCCCGACACCCAGACAGAACCCGAGGGCTGCGAGCATCAGCGCCAGCCCCCACACCGGCACCGGGAACGCGATCCCGGCGCAGATCAGGGCCCCCAGCCCACAGGTCACGGTGAGCAGCGCGGTCCTGCCGAGCAGCCGCAGCATGGGCGGCATGACCAGACGGCACGCGATGGTCGCCGCCGCGCGCAGACTCAGCAGGACGCCGATCACCGACGGCGCGATGCCCCGGTGCTCACCGACCACCGGGAGGTACGCGGTGAGGATGTCGGTCGCCGACAGCACGGCGAGGCTGATGAAGATGCCGCCGGGCACTCCCCTGGTGCGCAGTATGCGGTGCACCGGGACCCGCTTGCCCTGCGTCGTACGGGACTTGGGCTCGACCGGACGCTCAATGCGCCACAGCGAGGTGAACGCGACCGCCGCGCCCGCCCCCGCGACCACCAGCGCGAGGGCACTCGTACGCGCCATGTCGGGGCCGCCGATGAGGACACCCGCCGCGATCGGGCCGACCAACTGGCCGAGCGAGGCGCCGATGGTGAAGTGGCCGAAGTTGCGGTCGTGTTCGTACGGTGCGGACTGGCGGGCGACCAGCGACTGGGCGCCGATGACGAAGGAGAGGTGCCCGAGCCCCATCACACCGCTCCACACGGCCATCGCCACCAGGGAGTTCGCCAGGCCGCTCAGCGCGCAGCCGCCGGCGATGAGGACGACGCCGACCGGCAACAGGGGCGCGCACCGCCCCTGGTCGGTACGGCGGCCGAGCGGTACGGCGGCGAACAGCGGGAGCAGGGCGTACACACCCGCGATCACACCGACCGCCCGCTCGTCGGCGCCCAGCGCGAGGGCCCGGTAGGAGACGGCGGGTCGGGCCATCGACACCGCCCCCTGCGCGAAGCTGAAGGCGATGACGAGGCGGAGCAGCCAGCCGCGGTTCCTGCCGGGCCTCACGATGCGTTCCTCCTTGGCGAGTTGGGGCTCTTCCCGAGTCCGACGAGTCCGACGAGTCCGACGAGTCCGACGAGTCCGATCAGTGCTATGAGTCCGATGGGGTCAGGGTCTCCCGAGGCGGGGGCGACCCCGGGAGGGGCCGTCCGCGATACGGACGGCCCCTCCCGGGGTTCGGACGATGCCCATCGACGAGACAGGGACGGGAGTCGGCTCAGATGATGCCCATCAGGATTCCGGCGCCCAGGATCACCAGCGAGGTGAGCGCCGCCCACTTCACGACGAACTTCGTGTGGTCGCCGAACTCGACCTTCGCCATACCCACCAGCACGTACACGGCCGGGACGAGCGGGCTGGACATGTGCAGCGGCTGGCCGACGAGCGAGGCGCGGGCGATCTCCAGCGGCGAGACCCCGTGCGCGGCGCCGGCCTCGGCGAGCACCGGCAGGACGCCGAAGTAGAAGCCGTCGTTGGACATGAAGTACGTGAGCGGCAGGCTCAGGAAGCCGGTGACGAGGGCCATGTGCGGGCCCATGCCGGCCGGGATGCCGTCGACGATCCACTTGGCCATCGAGTCGACCATGCCGGTGCCCTGGAGGACGCCGGTGAAGACGGCGGCGGCGAAGACCATGCCGGAGACGTTGAGGACGTTGTCGGCGTGGGCGGCGAGGCGCGCCTTCTGGTCGGGGATGTGGGGGAAGTTGACCGTCAGGGCGAGCGCGGCACCGAGGATGAACAGCACCGGGATCGGCAGCCACTCCATGATCATGGCGGTGAGCAGCGTGACCGTGAGCAGCGCGTTGAACCAGTACAGCTTGGGGCGCAGCGTCGGGCGGTTGGGGTCCAGGCCCTGGAGGCGGACATCCTCGACGTCGTCGTCCTCAGGATCGGCGTCGGTGCCGGAGCCCGCGCCGCCGGTGGTCTTCGTCGTACGGACCTTGCCGTCACCGGAACCGCCGGCGCCGACGAGGACGGTCTCCTCGGACTCCTGCTTCTCGTCCGCGTCCTTGACGATCTTCTCCTGCTCCAGGACGTCGTCGAGGCTCAACACACCGAGGCGCTTCCGCTCCCGGATGCCGAGGAAGTAGGACAGGACGAAGACGAAGAGCAGGCCGACGAGGAGTGCCGGGATCATCGGGACGAAGATGTCGCCGGCGTCGAGCTTGAGCGCGGTGGCGGCGCGGGCGGTCGGGCCGCCCCAGGGCAGCGTGTTCATCACGCCGTTGGCGGTGGCGGCGACACCGGTCATCACGACCAGGCTCATCTTCAGGCGCTTGTACAGCGGGTACATCGCCGAGACCGTGATCATGAAGGTCGTCGAGCCGTCGCCGTCCAGCGAGACGATCGCGGCGAGCAGGGCCGTGCCGATGACGATGCGCAGCGGGTCGGCCTTGCAGAACTTCAGGATGCCGCGAACGATCGGGTCGAAGAGGCCGACGTCGATCATGAGGCCGAAGTAGACGATGGCGAACATCAGCATCGCGGCGGTGGGCGCGAGATTGCCCACCCCCTCGATGACGTAGTCGCCGAGATGGGCACCCTTTCCTACGAACACGCAGAAAAGTGCCGGGATCAGCACGAGCGCCGCGATCGGCGACATCTTCTTCATCATGATCAGGACCAGGAAGGTCGCGATCATGGCGAAGCCGAGGATGGTCAACATGTGTGGATACCTAACGTTCGCCCTTGAACTCCCACCAGGGCACCGGCGGTGCGACGACGTTAGGGCGGCTCCACAAGCGTTAACAAGACGTTGACATGCGAGCAATAAGCGCAAAACTCCAGGTCACAGCGTTGCGCCTGCTCGGGACACCTCCACGGGGACGCCATTGAGGACCGCGTTGCCCGACAGCGGGTCGAGCAGCGAGCCGTCGAGGAGCTGGTTGACGTTGACGCCGGGGTCGAGTGCGGCGTGGCTCATACGGGTGCCGGGGCGGTCGTGGCCCCAGCCGTGCGGCAGGCTCACCACGCCCGTGCGGACGCCGTCGGTGACCTCGACGGGAGCGGTGACCTCTCCCCCGGCTCCCTTGATCCGTACGGTGTCCCCGTCTGCGAGGCCGAGGCGGTCGGCGTCCTCGGGGTGGATGTGGAGGGTGCAGCGGTTGGTGCCGCCGGTGAGGGCGGGGATGTTGTGCAGCCAGCTGTTGTTGGACCGCAGATGCCGTCGCCCGATGAGGACCAGCCCCGCCGGACGCTCACGCAGGGCTGCCCGGAGCCTCGGCAGATCGTCGACGATCGGCTGCGGCAGCAGCTCGACCTTGCCGCTCACCGTCTTCAGCGGCTGCGGCAGGCGCGGCCGGAGCGGCCCGAGGTCGATGCCGTGCGGGTGGGCGAGCAGTTTCTCCAGGGTCAGGCCGTCCGGCCGGGCGCCGAAGCCGTCGCCGTACGGGCCGAGGCGCAGCATCATGTCGAGTCGCCGCTCGGGGCCGCTGTCGCCCGTCAGCAGGCCGGCGAGTTCCTGCGGGTCCCGGCCGTGGACGGGCGAGTGGGCCTCCTTGACGGCCTTGCCCAGGGTCTGGCCGATGACCAGGTCGTCTACGGCGGAGGGGTCGGCGCCGTGCATGCCGGTGGCGGCGAGGGTGAGCCGCGCGAGGATCTCCGTCTCGGCCATCCGTCCCTCCTCCAGGGGCACGGCGGCGCGGTTGTAACGGACCTGGTTGCGTACGGCGAAGGCGTTGAACGCGAAGTCGAAGTGCGGGGCCTGGGAGGGCGGGGGCGGCGGCAGCACGACGGCGGCGTGGCGGGCGGTCTCGCCCAGGTACGGGTCGACGCTGACCATGAAGTCCAGCGAGCCGAGCGCCTTGTCGAGGCGGTCGCCGTCGGGCGCGGAGAGCACGGGGTTGGCGGCGACGGTGACGAGGGCGCGGATGGGGCTGCCCTCGGGGGTGGCGGTGTCGATCTCCTCGGCGAGCGAGGACAGCGGCAGCTCGCCCTTGGCCTCGGGGTGACCGCTCACCCGGCTGCGCCAGCGGCCCAGGCCGAAGCCGCGGCCGGGCCCGGCGGGCCGGGGCGTCTTGTCGGTCGCGGACTGGGGGAAGAGCGCGCCGCCGGGCCGGTCGAGGTTGCCGGTGAGGATGTTGAGCACGTCGACCAGCCAGCTGGCGAGGGTGCCGTGCGGAACGGTGCAGCTGCCGATGCGGCCGTATACGGCGGCGGTGGGCGCGGCGGCGAGTTCGCGGGCCATCAGACGAATCGTGTCGGCCTCGACGTCACAGGCGTCGGCAGTGGCCTCGGGCGTGAACTCGCCGAGCGTGAGAGCGAGTTCGTCCACGCCCTCCACATGCGCGGCGAGGTCCCCGAGGTCGGCGAGCCCCTCCTCGAAGAGGACGTACGCCATCGCCGCGAGCAGCAGCGCGTCCGTGCCCGGCCGGATGGCGATGTGCCGGTCGGCGAGCTTGGCCGTACGGGTCAGGCGGGGGTCTACGACGGTCAGGGTGCCGCCGCGGGCCTTGAGGGCCTTCAGCTTGCCGGGGAAGTCGGGGGCGGTGCACAGACTGCCGTTGGACTCCAGGGGGTTGGCGCCGAGGAGCAGCAGATGGTCGGTGTGGTCCAGGTCCGGTACGGGGATGGCGTGGGCGTCGCCGTAGAGCAGTCCGCTGGAGACGTGTTTGGGCATCTGGTCGACCGTGGAGGCGGTGAACAGGCTGCGGGTGCCGAGGCCGGCGAGGAGGACGGGCGGGTAGAGGGCACCGGCCATGGTGTGGACGTTCGGGTTGCCGAGGACGACACCGACGGCGTTCGGCCCGTGCGCCTCGACGACGGGCCGCAGCCCGGCGGCGACGGCGTCGAAGGCCTCCTCCCAGGTGGCCTCCCTCAGCTCCCCGTCCCTGCGGACCAGCGGGGTGCGCAGCCGGTCCGGGTCGCCGTCGGCCGCCCCGAACGAGGCGCCCTTCGGGCAGATGAACCCCTTGCTGAACACATCGTCCCGGTCGCCGCGCGCCTTGGTCACCCGCGTGCCCTCGATGGTGAGGGTGAGCCCGCAGGTGGCCTCGCAGAGCGGGCAGATCCGCAGGGCGGTGCGGGAGTCGGTGGTGGTGGACACGGGTCCTCCCGGAGGACGGCGGCGACGGTGACGCTGGGGCGGGGTGCCGCGCGCGTGATTCGCACGGCACCGGGACCGAGCATACTGACCGGTATGCATGAGCGGGAGGGGGCGGGAGAGTCAGCGGCGGGTTTCCGGCCGCCGCTCACATTCAGTCCAGCACCCTTGCCAGATACGCCCGCAGCAGCTCCCGCATCTCCTCGATGATCCTGGCGTCCCCCTCCGGGGAGACCCGGAAAGCGAGGTGGACGAGGGTGTCGGCGGTCTCGACGGCTATGAGGAAGGTGCGGCGGAGGTCCTCGTCGGGGGTGCGGTCGATGTAGGCGGAGAGCAGCTCGGAGAGGCGGTCGGCGACGCGGTGGTTGGGCTCCTGTCGGTGGCCGCCGACGGGGATCTGGTTGCCGAAGTCGATGAGGGCGAAGCCGGGGGCGTTGCGCTTCATGTCGAGGTACTCGTCGAGGACGGCGTCCATCGCGGTGCGCCAGTCCCCACCCCCGGCCACCCGGAGGCGCTGGGAGACGCGCTCGGTGAAGCGGTCGAGGTTGCGTTCGGCGAGCGCGTCGGCCATCGCACGCTTGTTGCCGAAGAAGCGGTAGACGGAGCCGATGGGGACGCCCGCGCGCAGCGCGACGGCACGGGTGCTCAGCGCGTCGTAACCCACCTCGTCTAGGAGGTCGGCGCAGGCGTCGAGGATCCTGGTCAGTCGTTCGGCGCTGCGCCGCTGTACGGGGGCGCGGCGCAAGGGGGTCGCCTGGGGCACGGGATTCATGATGCCTTTCCGCCGAGGTCCAATCGAGGTCCGATGAGGTCCGATGAGCCTTCCGTTGTCTGTACGGCCGGTGCCGGGAGACTAGAGCACCGCACTGACAAGACGGATCCGCAGCGGATCTGGTTCGGGGGATTTTTTCGCCCCCCGCCGCCCCTACCCGTTCCATCCCCAGGGGCTGTGCCCCTTCGACCCCCTTCGCCTACTAGCTCGGCGGGATGGGGATATTCGGCGAGTGCGGATTTTGTGTGGTTGATCGCGCAGTTCCCCGCGCCCCTTTGGGGCGCTTGCGGTGCCCTCTTGCGCCGGTCCACCTCCAATCCTACGGTGAAGCATAGGAATAACGTGTGCGAGGGAGCCGGCATGAGCGAGGACCTGCGGAAGATGGCCGAAGGGCTGGAGCACCTCTCCGGGTTCGGGAATGAACACTCCTCGGAGGCCGTTCCGGGTGCCCTGCCGCACGGGCGAAACTCCCCCCAGCGCGCTCCGCTCGGGCTGTACGCGGAGCAGCTCAGTGGTACCGCGTTCACTGAGCCGAGGGCGCACAACCGCCGCTCGTGGCTGTATCGGATCCGTCCGTCGGCAGCCCACCCCGGCTTCACACGCACCGGCAACGGCAACGGCAACGGCAACCTGCGTACGGCCCCCTTCGCCGAGACGGTCCCCGACCCCAACCGCCTGCGCTGGAACCCCCTCCCGGAGCCCCCGGCAGGCACGGACTTCCTCGGTGGTCTGTGGACCCTCGGGGGTAACGGGGACGCGGCCCAGCGCACCGGCATGGCCGTGCACCTCTATCACGCCAACGCGTCGATGGACCGCGTCTTCAGCGACGCGGACGGTGAGCTCCTGATCGTGCCGGAGCGCGGTGGCCTTCTCCTGCGCACGGAGTTCGGTCTTCTCCACGCCGAACCGGGCGAGGTGGCTCTGATCCCCCGAGGCGTCCGCTTCCGTGTGGATCTCCTCGATGCCTCCGCCCGTGGCTACGTCTGCGAGAACTACGGCGCCCCGTTCCGCCTGCCCGACCTCGGTCCGATCGGCGCCAACGGCCTTGCGAACGCTCGCGACTTCCGGGCGCCGGTGGCGGCGTACGAGGACGTCGAGGGCCCGGTGGAGGTGGTGAACAAGTTCTGCGGCAACCTCTGGACGGCCACGTACGACCACTCGCCCCTGGACGTGGTCGCCTGGCACGGCAACTTCACGCCGTATGCCTACGACCTGCGCCGTTTCAACGTCATCGGCACGATCTCGTACGACCACCCGGACCCGTCGATCTTCACGGTGCTGACCTCGCCGTCCGACACCCCGGGCCTGGCCGGCGTGGACTTCGTCGTGTTCGCTCCGCGCTGGCTGGTCGGCGAGGACACGTTCCGGCCGCCGTACTTCCACCGGAACGTGATGAGCGAGTACATGGGGCTGATCGAGGGCGCGTACGACGCCAAGGCGGAGGGCTTCGTGCCCGGTGGCGGCTCGCTGCACAACATGATGTCGGCGCACGGGCCTGACCGGGAGACGTTCGAGAAGGCGAGCGCCGCCGAGTTGAAGCCGCAGAAGGTGGATGACGGGCTGGCGTTCATGTTCGAAACGCGGTGGCCCGTCCTGACGACCGAGCAGGCGGCACAGGCGGAGCACCGGCAGCAGGGGTACGACGATGTGTGGTCGGGGCTCCGGCGCCACTTCGGCCCGTTGCACTGAACGCGTGACGCCGGGTACGGATACCGTCGTGACCTCCTTCGCGCCGGACTCGATCGTCCTGAACCGCAAACTGCCCCTCTGGTATCAGGTCTCGCAGTCCCTGCGGGCCTCGATACTCGGCCGCTCGCCGGGGGATTCGCTGCGGCTGCCCACCGAGGAGCAGCTGGCCGGGCACTACGGAGTGAGTGTGCTGACCATGCGGCAGGCGCTGAAGGAGCTGGAGGACGAGGGCCTGATCTCCCGGCACCGCCGGCGCGGCACCTTCATCGAGCCGGACGCCCAACGGGGCTCACCCGTGCGGCTGCTCGGCTCGGTGGACGCGATCGTGGCCCAGCAGTCGGGCATGACGACCGAGCTGCTGGACCACGGCAAGGCCCCTCTGTCGGGTGAACTCTCTGAGTACTTCCCGGACTTGACCGAGGTGGCCACGTACCACCGGCTGCGCGGCGACGAGAAGACGGGCGAGCCCACCAACCACGCCCGCAACTACGTCCGCCCCGAGCTGGCCGAACGCATCGACCGGCAGGACCTGATCCGCTGGCCGATGACCAAGGTGCTGCGCGACGTGGTCGGCGTGGCCATCAGCCGCATCACCGACACCGTGGAGGCCCGCCTCGCGGACCCCGAGACCGCCCGCCTGCTCCACGTCCCGCTGCTCAGCCCGATCCTGCACTACACGGGCGTGACGTACGACGAGGACGGCCGCGTCCTGGACGTGGCGGTCATCCATTACCGCGGCGACCGCTTCTCCTTCACGGTGACCCTCGATGCCAATTGATGAGGTCGTACGATGCCCAGCGTGACGCACGACGACGCTCCGCTGCTCGCGGACCTCATGCCGTGGTCCGTCGCACCGCCACGGCTGGGCCGGGGGTGGCCGACGGCCCCCGACGCGGCATCCCTGAAGGCCCGCTGGGACGCCCTGATCAAGGCCGAGCGCCCGGACCGCGAGACCCTGTTCGAGCCCAGCCGCTCACGTACGCTGCGGTCGGCGGTCGGACAGCTGCCGGGCCAGTCCAGCGGCACGGAGAAGCTGGCCCGCGCGTCCGGCCCCTGTTCCGAGCCGGTACGGGTGCTGGCGGCGCCCTTCGACGAGCAGTGGCTGATCCCCGACCACCGGCTGATCGACTCCGCCCGCCCCGAGCTGTGGCGGGTCACGGACGAGCACCAGGTCTTCGTCGTCGAGACGCCCACGGAGGGCGACGGGCCCCACGTGCTCGCCACGTCCTGCCTCCCCCTCCTGCGCCCCGGCCGCGTCCGCCCCCTCTACCGCCGCCCCGGCGGCACCGAACCCAACCTCGCGCCCGGCCTGCTGGACCACCTGAGCACCCGCCTGGGCCTCACCCCCACCGCCCCGGACGTCCTCGCCTGGACCCTGGCGACGGCCCGCCCGACCCTCACCGTCCCCCTCACCGAGGACCCCGAACTCTGGTCCGAGGGCGTCGAGCTGGGCCACCGCCTCCTCTGGCTGATGCGCCGCCACGGCGACCGCCCCAAACTCCCCGGCGGCCGCCGCCCCTACGTCCGCGCCCCACTACCCTCCCTCCCCCACTCCCGGCTTCGCTACGACCCCGAGGAAGAGGCCCTCCTCATCGACGAGGGCCGCATCTCCCCCGTACCGGCGGAGGCTTGGGACTTCCACGCGGGCGGAGTCCGCGTCCTGGAGGAGTGGTTCACCAGACGAACGTCCCCGCCCGAGCCGGGCACTCTGGAGGCCATCCGCCCGACGACCTGGCCCCAGACGTGGACATCGGAGCTCCTGGAACTGATCACCGTGCTGGCACTGCTCGCGGAACTCCGCCCGAGGCAGGCCGACCTGAAGGTGGAAAACCCGATCACCACGGCCGAGCTGCGCAAGGCAGGCGTCCTGCCCGCACCGGAGGCGTCCCGCAAACCGGCCTCGGTCCTGGACCACCACGAGGAGGGACCGGAGGGCCAGTTCACGCTGTTGTAGATGGGCACTTTGTTGCCCATCCCCCAGATCAATCGGCCTCGAATCCGCCGCAAAAGCCGCCGCCAGCCTCGGATAGGCACCGGACGCGACCCTCGCGGTGCCGGGCGAGGCGTACCGGTCATTCCTGGTGCCGGGGCTGCTGGTGGCGACGGCCGCCGCCGGGATCATGACCGGCATGTTCCAGGCCGCGCAGGACACCCATCGGGGCGTGATGGACCGCTTCCGCACGCTGCCGATGAGCCGGGCGGCCGTGCCGCTCGGACAGGCGGCTGCGGACGTGGTCGTCACGGCCGCCGGTGCGGTGCCGTTCCTGCTGGTCGGGCTCGCGGTGGGCTGGCGGATCGAGGGCAGCGCGCTCGCGGCGGTCGGCGCGTTCGGCCTGTTGCTGCTGTTCCAGTTCACGGCCGTGTGGATCGGCATCTTCCTGGGCCTGCTCACCCGGAACGGGGAGGCGGCCGGGCAACTGGGCGGCGCGACCTTCCTGCTGCCGCCGCTGTCCAACGCGTACATCCCGACCGAGGGCCGGCCGGGTCGGCTGCGCACCGTCGCCGAGTGGAACCCGATCAGCGCGGTCACCACGGCCCTGCGCGACCTCTTCGGGAACGCGCCCGTCCCGGAGGGCGCCGCCTGGCCGGTGAGCCATCCGGTCGCCGGGTCGCTGGCCTGGTCCGCCGTCCTGCTCGCGGTGTTCGTGCCGCTCGCGGTCCGGCGGTACGCGGCCGGGAGCAAGTGACCATGCGGTAAGCGGCCGGGGGCAAGTGACCATGCGGTAAGCGGCCGGGGGCAAGTGACCATCGGGAGTGACCTTCGGGACGCCCCGGTGACATGGCCCACGCCATGGACCCCATGGACCGTCTCCCGGCGCCCTCTGGAGGGCATCACCGTCGTAGCCGTCGAGCAGGCCGTCGCGGCGCCCTTCGCCAGGGCGCTGCTGCCCCCCCCTCCCCCAGTTCTCGGCTTCGCTCGAACCGGGGGGACTCCCATCGCTGCCGGGCGGGGACGAGGCGCGGATGGGGGCGGTACCCGCGCTCGGGGAACACACCGAGTCGCTGCTGCGTGCCGTGGGGATGACGGACGATGAGATCGCAGCGCTGCGCCGGGACGGTGTGGTCGCCTGAGCGCGGGCCTCCTCCAGGAAATCCGTGGTGCTAGCGGCCGCCGAAGAGCGAGCGGCGCAGACGCTTCAGGGGTGCGAACAGCGAGACCCTGCCGAGGCGCGTGTCCTTGCGGCTCTTGCGCTCGTGCGGGGTACGGGCGGTGATCTCGCGCATCAGCGAGGTCGCCTCCGCCGTCTCACGCTGTGGCACGGCGGGGCCGCTCAGCACCGAGAGATGGCGGTCGAGGCGCGAACTGGTCGCGCTGCTGCCGCAGGTGATCGCGGGAACGCGCGCCCTGCGTACTGTTATCTGTTCCATGTCACTCCCCACCCGTACGAGTCCACCCGGCCCGGGCAGCGTAACCATATCGCTCCGCCCGAGCACTCGGGAATCACGACCCTCCTATTCCTCTTCCCCGTAACAGGGTTGTTGATTACTCTCCGAATCCGACCGATTCCAGGGCGAGTTGGACAACTGGCTGGCTGGTTGGTTGCGGTGATCCGCCGTCGGGTTCGACGGTCACGGCGAGTGACGTCGCATCAGTGTTCATTCCGCTGGTGACCAAGGGCGTGTCGCCGTCGAACAGGCCCAGGGAGCGCGGTTGCACGTCGGGGCGCATGAGCCAGAGCTGGTGTACCCGGCCGGCCGGGAGGTCCTCGAACCCGCTGAGGGTGACGATCGCGCTCCCCTCTTCCGCGGAAGCGATCACTCCGATTCCATTGCCCTCCGCGTCCCGTTCGCTGGTCGCCTCGGCGTCCGGCGCGGTGAGGACGTGGGCGATCTCACGTGCCCGGTCGCGCTCCGCGGCAAGTTGGTCCTGGGTCCGGTCGGCCTGGACGGCGAAGAGCGAGGCCACGACGAGCGCCGCGGCGGCCGTCGCGGTGGCCAGCGGGGCGAACAAAGGGCGCGAACGGGGCGCACGGGTGCGCGACTTCGGCGGCGGCTCGGTACCCCACACATGCGCCGGCAGATGCTGCTGGGGGCGCGCCTGCGCCGGAGCCTCCTGTGGCATGTTGCGTACGGCGGCGAAGACCCGGTCGCGCATCGCGGCCGGCGCCGGGGCTGCCGTCGACCACGCCAGCCGCACCGCGTCCTCGGACAGGGCGCGCACCTCGGCCGTACAGCGGTCGCAGCGCTCGAGGTGCTTCTCGAAGCGGCGCCGCTCGCCCGGCTCCAAGGCGTCGAGCGCGTAGGGCGCGGCGAGCGAGTGGAGGTCCCCGCGGCGGAACAGGCTCATACGGCACCTGCCTCGTGTTTCGTGAGGCCGAACAGCGCGCTCATGCGACTCCTCCCAGGCATTCGCGCAGCCGTGTGAGTCCGTCGCGCATACGGGTCTTGACCGTGCCGAGCGGTAAGGAGAGCCGCTCGGCCACTTCTCGGTAGGTGTAGCCGTCGTAGTAGGCGAGGGTGACGGACTCGCGCTGGAGGCTGGTGAGCTTCTCCAGGCAGTGGCGCACCCACTGGCGTTCGAGTCCGGCCTCGACCTCCTCGGCGACCTGGTCGAAGGCCGGGTTGTGGGCCTTCCAGCCCTCGCGCTGCTCGCGCTCGGTGGCGGCGCGGGCGCTGCGCACGCGGTCCACCGCGCGGCGGTGCGCGAGGGTGAGGATCCAGGACAGGGCGCTGCCGCGGGCGGGGTCGAACCGACCCGCGGAGCGCCAGAGTTCGAGCAGCACCTCCTGAGCCACCTCCTCCGACTGCGCGGGATCCCGTACGACCCGGCGGACCAACCCGAACACCGGGCCGGACACCAGTCCGTACAGCTCCTCGAACGCTCTCTGGTCGCCTCCGGCCACCCGGACCAGAAGCTTGTCCGCCTCCACTCGCTCCCCCTCGCCTCCCGCTGAGCACGGCCATCCCCGCGCGTAAGGCATTCGCAACGAACCCACCTCCGGATGGGGTTACGGATGAAGCCTGCCCAAAACGCGGGTCCCCCGTCGAGCAATCGGTACGACCGTCGGGGAATCGGTCCGACGAATCACGTTCGCCACTGAAACAACTCTTCAAACGCGCCGTAAGAACGTTTGGGATTCGACCAATCCACCCCGGCGACCGCTCCGAATGGCGTTCGTCAGGCAAGTTGGGACAGAGGACGGACGGCATGACACCTACTTCCAGGAGCGGCGCGGGACGCAGGAGCATCGCGTCCCTCATCTGTGGTTCGCTGGCCGCCGGAGGGCTCGCAGCCGCCGGCGTCACCGCGCTGGAACCGGGGGCGGCCTCCGCCTCCAGCCACCGCGAGGCCCCGCTGATCTCGGGGCAGCCCCAGTTCGACAACACCGACGTGTACGCCTTCGTGAGCCCGGACAAGCCGGACACCACGACGATCGTCGCGAACTGGATCCCCATGGAGGAGCCGGCGGGCGGCCCGAACTTCTTCACCTTCGCCGAGGACGCCCAGTACGACCTGCGGATCGACCAGGACGGCGACGCGCAGGAAGACCTCATCTTCCGCTACACGTTCAAGACGAAGACGAAGAACAAGGACACGTTCCTCTACAACACGGGCGTGGTCGAGAGCCTCGACGACCCGGACCTCAACATCACGCAGACGTACGACATCGAGCTCATCAAGCTCAAGAACCGCAGCGCGGTGTCGAAGACGAAGCTCGCGGACGATGTGTGGGTGGCGCCGTCGAACGTCGGCAAGGCGTCGATGCCGGACTTCAAGAAGCTGCGCGACGAGGCCGTCTACGAGACCGCCAGCGGTGTGACGACGTACGCCGGACAGGCCGACGACCCGTTCTTCCTGGACCTGCGCGTCTTCGACCTGCTGTACGGCGGTGACCTGTCCGAGGTCGGGCGGGACACCCTCAAGGGCTACAACGTCAACTCGATCGCCCTGCAGGTGCCGAGCGAGGCGCTCGTCGAGTCGAAGGACCAGCCGATCGTCGGCATCTGGTCCACGACCCAGCGCGAGGGCGCCGACGGCCAGTTCCACCAGGTCTCGCGCCTCGGCATGCCGCTGGTCAACGAGGTCGTCAACCCCATCAAGGACAAGGACACGTTCAACGCGTCCTCGCCCGTGGACGACGCGCAGTTCCTGAAGAACGTCACCGAGCCCGAGCTGCCCAAGCTCATCGAGGCGATCTACAAGATCCCCGCCCCGGCAGAGCCGCGCAACGACCTCGTCGACGTCTTCCTCAAGGGCGTCGAGGGCCTCAACCAGCCCGAGCACGTGACACCGTCAGAGCAGCTGCGCCTCAACACCTCGATCGAGCCCACCAAGAAGCCGAAGCGGCTCGGTGTCCTCGACGGCGACAACCAGGGCTTCCCGAACGGCCGCCGCCTCACCGACGACGTGATCGACATCGCGCTCCAGGTCGTCGAGGGTGAACTGGTCGACGCCCCGAACGACTTGGGCGACGCGGTCGACAAGAACGACAAGAAGTTCGGCAAGAAGTTCCCGTACGTGGGTCTGCCGACGGCCGGTTCGCGCGGCAAGACGGTCAAGGGCAACAGCACGAACAACGTCCGCAGCGCCATCGGCACCGGGGTCACCGAGTCCGGCATGGACGACACCACGCTGATCGCGGCCTCGGCCGGCGCCGGCGCCGCCGGTGTCCTGCTGGTCGGCACGGGCCTGCTGTGGTGGCGCCGCCGGATGAACGACCGGGCCTACTACTAAGCCCGGCCCGACCGGGCCCGTCCCCTGGGGCCCGGTCCACCGACCGGCGCGGCCCGCTCGTACCCATCCCCCACGGCGCGGGCCGCGCCTCATCACCGTAACTCGGGTTCACGGCAAGGAATTTGAGGAGAGGGCATGTCCCCGCGTACGAACGAGAGCGCGCCGGAGGACCGGCGTCCGCGTCCCGACGAGGGGGCTCCCGCAGACGATCGACATTCGTTCCGGCGGCGGGTGGTGCGGTACATCGCGTGTGCGGCGGCGCTGGCGGTGGCGTTCACCGGGTTCGCGGTGGCGCTGGGGGCGGGGGAGGACGAGCGGACGGTGATCACGTCCACCTCGCCCGGTGTCTCGGCGGCGCAGCTCGCCAGTGGTGATCTCGACACGGCGGTCGCGGGGTTGCAGGCCCATCTCCGGGAGCAGCCGAAGGACTTCGGCTCCTGGTCCACGCTCGGTCTCGCATACGTCGAGCAGGCCCGCACGAAGGGCGACCCCTCCCGCTATCCGCAGGCCGAGAAGGCGCTGAAGCGCTCGCTGAAGCTGCGGCCGGACAACGACCCGGCGCTCGCGGGCCTCGCCGCACTGGCCGCCGCGCGGCACGAGTTCGAGGACGCGCTGGGCTACGCGGACCGGGCACTGAAGGAGAACCCGTACAGCGAGCGGGCGTTGTGCACCCGGATCGACGCCCTCGTCGAACTCGGCCGCTACGACGAGGCGTTGAAGGCGGCGCGGCTCGCCGACACCCGGCGCCCCGGCATCCCCGTATTCACGCGGTACGCCTACGTGTACGAGCTGCGCGGCGACGTGAAGACCGCCAAGCGGGTCCTGGAGCAGGCGCTCAACTCGGCTGTGACGCGCGGCGACATCGCCTACGTGGCCACCCAGCTCGGACAACTCGCCTGGAAACAGGGCGACTACAAGACTTCCCTCGACCACTACGCCCGTGCCCTGGGCGCCGACGACACCTACCTTCCCGCGCTGGAGGGTCGTGCCCGCGCCCAGGCCGCGAGCGGTGACGAGGCCGAGGCGATCGGCGGCCTTGAGCCGGTCGTGGCCACCTACCCGCTGCCGGGCCCGCTGGTGGTGCTCGGTGAGCTGTACGAGGCGAAGGGCGCCAAAGCCGCGGCGCGCGAGCAGTACGCGCTGGTGGACGCCTACACCGCCATCGCCCGCGTCAATGGCGTCAACGCCGACCTCGACACCGCGATGGCCGCCGCCGACCACGGCGACGAGAAGGCCGCGCTGCGGGCCGCGGAGGCCGAGTGGAAGCGCCGGGAGACGGTCCACACGGCGGACGCCCTCGCCTGGGCCCTGCACGTCAACGGCCGTGACGCCGAGGCCCTGCCGTACGCCCGCCGCGCGACCGGGACCGGGTACCAGGACGCGACGGTCCTGTACCACCGCGGCATGGTCGAGTACGCCGCCGGCGACGAGAAGGAGGCGCGGGCCTCGCTGAAGGCGGCGCTCGACCTCAACCCCGGCTTCTCGCCACTCGGCGCCGCGGAGGCCCGTAGGACCCTGAAGGCTCTGGAGGCCGCCAAGTGACATCCCGTCGGCGCGTGTTCGCCTCCTGCGCATCGGTCTTCCTGGCCGCCTGCACGCTCGTCCTCGTCCCCACCGCGACGGCGAGCGCCCATCCCCTCGGCAACTTCACCGTCAACCGCTACGACGGCCTGGTCGCCGCCCCCGGCCAGCTCAAGGTCTTCCATGTCGAGGACCTCGCGGAGATCCCGGCGACCCAGGCCGCGGCCGCCATCAAGCGGCAGGGCATGGGGAATTGGTCCCGGGAGCGGTGCGAGACGGCCGCCGAAGGCACCGAGGTCACCGTCGACGGGAGTGCCGTCGAGGTGACACTCAAGTCGAGCCGTGCCGTGGAGCGGCCGGGCCAGGCGGGGCTGAAGACACTGCGCGTGGAGTGCCGGCTGACGGCCCCGCTGCCGGACCGGGCGGCCGACGTACGCTTCCACGCCGCCGTGGAGTCCGGTCCGGGCTGGCGCGAGGTCACCGCTCAGGGCGATCGGATGACGCTGACCGGTTCGGACGTGCCCGAGGAGTCGGTGTCCGAGCAACTCACCAACTACCCCCAGGAGTTGCTGCAGTCGCCGAAGGACACGGCGAAGGCATCCCTCCAGGTCCGGCCCGGCGGCCCCGCGCTGGCGGAGGCGGAGGAGCGCGACGCGCCCGGTGCCTCGATCCTCCCGCGCGGCGCGGACCGCTGGACCCGGGCCCTGGACGACCTGGTCGCCGGCAACGACCTCACCCTCGGCTTCGGGGCGCTGGCCTTCGGTATCGCCATCTTCCTCGGCGCGATGCACGCCCTCGGCCCGGGCCACGGCAAGACCCTGATGGCCGCCACCGCCGCCGCACGGGACCGGGCCCGGATGCGAGACGTCCTGCCCATGGCCGCCTCGGTGACGGTCACCCACACCCTGGGCGTGGTCGCCCTCGGCCTCCTGGTCCTCGCCGGTTCGGCCGCCGCCCCGGCCGTCATCACCTGGCTGGGCATCGCGAGCGGCCTCTTCGTACTGGCGGCGGGCGTGACGCTCGTACGCCGCGCCTGGCTGAACCGCAAGCTCGCGCTCATGCACGAGCAGGCACCTGGGCACGGCCACACGCACGACGACAGCCACGAGCATGACCACGAGCACGGGCACGATCACGGGCACTCCCACGAGCCCAAGCGTGAACTCGTCCTCGCCCACTCCCAGACCCACGCGTCGGCCGAGGCCCACACCCATGAGCACTCGACATCCAAGACGCACTCCCACGACCACGGCCACACGCACGACCACACACACGGCCATGACCACAAGCACAGCCACGACCACGGTCACGACCAAAAGCGCTCCCTCTTCGGCGGCGGCGTCACCCACACCCACGGCGGTTTCACCCACACCCACCCCACCGCGCCCACCCTGCGCGGCACGATCCTGCTCGGTTTCGCGGGCGGCATGGTGCCGAGCCCGTCGGCCGTGGTCGTGCTGGTCGGCGCGGCGGCGCTCGGGAAGGCGTGGTTCGGGCTGCTGCTCGTGCTGGCGTACGGGATCGGGCTGGCGCTCACGCTGACGGCGGCCGGGTACGCCGTGGTGAAGGCGGGCGGCTGGGTGACGCGGGTGCTGGACAAGGGCCAAGGCAGGCTCGGCGGTCCGACGGCGGCGCTGGTGCGGCGGACGGTGCCGCTGGCGTCGGCGGCGATGGTTGTCGTCCTGGGGGCTGGTTTGGTGCTCAAGGGGGCGGCATCCGCACTCGGCTGAGCTACTTTTGGGGAGAAATCGCACGGAGTGGAGATTTCGCGCGGATGCGAATGGGGGACGCCCGTGTCCGAAGAACCGGGTAGTGAACGTGTGATCGCGGGCCGCTACCGCCTGCTGACCCCGCTGGGCGAGGGCGGCATGGGAACCGTGTGGCGGGCCCGCGACGAGGTTCTGCACCGCGAGGTCGCCGTCAAGGAGGTGCGCGCGCCGGGCGGGATCGCGGTGTCCGACGTCGAGCGGATGTACACCCGGCTGGAACGGGAGGCCTGGGCCGCGGCCCGGGTCGACAGCCGCAACGTGGTCACGGTGTACGACGTGGCCATGGAGGACGGCCGCCCGTGGATCGTGATGGAGCTGGTCCGGGGGCTGTCGCTCGCCGACCTGCTGGACGCCGAGGGCCCGCTCCCCCCGCAGCGCGCCGCGCACATCGGCGCCGAGGTGCTGGCCGCGCTGCGCGCCGCGCACGAGGCCGGGGTCCTGCACCGGGACGTGAAGCCGGCCAACGTGCTGATGTCCAACGACGGTCGGGTCGTCCTCACCGACTTCGGCATCGCCACGGTGGAGGGCAGCTCCGCGCTGACCATGACCGGCGAGGTCATCGGCTCGCCCGAGTTCCTCGCCCCCGAGCGGGCGCTCGGCCGGGCGTTCGGCCCCGAGTCGGACCTGTGGTCGCTCGGTGTGCTGCTGTACGCGGCGGTCGAGGGCAACTCGCCCTTCCGGCAGAACACTCCGCTGAGCACCCTGTGCGCGGTCGTCGACGAGGAACTCCCGCCGCCCCGCCGCGCGGGCCCTCTTGCCCCGGTCGTCGAGGGGCTGCTGCGCAAGGATCCGGCCGAGCGGATCTCCGCCGAGGACGCGGAGCGGGACCTGCGGGTCATCGGGGCGGGCGGCACCCCACGCGCCGACACGGTCACCTCGACCCCGTACGCCCCGACGGTGGCCGCCCAGCCGACACCGGCCCCGACGCCGAGCCGGACACCGGCCCCGGGCGCGAACGGGTTCGGGCCGCCGACCCCGCCGCGCCCCTCCCCGGCCGCCTCCTCGACGGTGCCCGCGGGCGAGCCGGACCGCAATCGCCGGGCCCTGCTCTTCCTGGTCGCGGGCATCGCCGCGATCGCGCTGGCGGTCGCCGGACTGACGTACGCCCTGGTCAACCAGGACGACGGCGGGAAGAAGAACGACACCACCAGTGGCGCGGGCACGAACGGCGGCACCAACGGCGGGACGGGCGACGAAGGTTCCGGCGGGAATCCGGGCGACGACGAGAGCACGGACGACAGCACCGACGACGAGGAGGACGCCGAGTCGCCCTCCGACGACCCGCCCGACGACAACGGGACCAGCTCTCCGCCGCCCGCGAGCCAGACCGTGCAGGTGAAGGTCACGGGATCCAACACCGACTACTCCGGTGCCTGTCCGCCGCCCGACGGCGAGGCGCCCGCCTTCACCGCGACGTTCACGGTGGGCCGTGCGCCCGTGGATGTGCAGTACCGCTGGGTGACGAAGAGCGGCGCGGTCTCGGATCCGGGCTGGCAGACGCTGTCGTTCCCCTCGGGCGGCGGGACGACGAAGGAGGACCAGGTCGTCGTCACCACGGACCAGACGTCGGGGACGTTCGAGGACGAGATCAGCGTGGAGGTGCGCGGCCCGGTCGAGCTCTGGTCGAACTCCGTGGCGTTCTCGGTCACCTGCGAGACGGAGGCCCCGACCACGGGCGGGGCCTCCCCCACGCCTTCTGAGTGACTGTCAGGCGACCTTGCGGAACACCGGCAGATAGCCACCCGACTGGCCCGCGGCCTTCGGGTGGTACGACACACCGACGTTGAGCAGGTTGAGACCGTGCAGCCACGCGCTGCCCGAGCACAGTTCGTGCCCGGTGAACGGGGAGCGGACGTCGCCGAAGGTGAAGCCGTGGTCGGCGGCGCGTTTGGCGATCGCGGTGTTCAGATAGTCGGACGCGTTGTTGATGGCGGACCGCTTGGTCTGGGACAGCCCGGGGCAGGTGCCGCCGAGCTTGTAGAAGCGGGGGTAGCCGAGGACCACCACATGGGCTGCGGGTGCCTTCGACCTGATCGCCGAGTAGACACTGTCGAGCCGGCCGGGCAGCGTCGAGTCGACGTACGCCTTCGCGGTGTTGATGCGGGAGACGCAGGCGCTGTCGGACTTCAGGACGCAGGTGGTCATGACGTCGGCGAAGCCGGCGTCGTTGCCGCCGATGGTGAGGGAGACCAGCCCGGTGTTCGGGCCCAGCGGGCCCAGTTGACTGGCCAGAACATCACCCGTTCGGGCGCCCGAGCAGGCCGTGAAGTGGAAGGACGAGGGTGAGTGGGCGGCCGCCCAGAGGTGCGGGTAGGCCTTGGTGCTGCGCTTGCAGTCGCCGCTGGAGGAGATGTAGCTGCCGGCGCCGACCCCCGAGGAGTACGAGTCGCCGAGGGCCACATAGCCGGTGGGGGCGGCCTGTTGGGACGCCTGGGCCGGTGTCGCCCCGGTGAGGGCGGTGCCGGCGGCGAGGAGGAGTGAGGTCGCGTATGCCGCAAGTCGGGAACGTCTCATGGAACCTCCCTTTAGCAGGATCTCTGCCTCAACCGTCGTAGCAACTACGCGGGTTGATGGGAAGTGTCCATGTCAATACTTTCCCGGCCCTACCGGAACGTACTCACCTTCTTCAACCCGCGTTCTATTACGGATGCGTGACAGAAACATGACAAGGCCTCAACACTCTTGAGCTACCTGCCTGGATCGATCAATCTGCTTACAGCCGTGAGCGGAACGCGACGCTCCCGGTCGTGAGTGCGAGCACGCACACACCCCCCACAGACGCGCGCCCCACCCAGGCGTGCGCCGCCTATGAGGAGGACTCCCTCGTAATGGCAAAACTGCGTAGCAAGAAGACCCGTGTCGCCGCCGTCACCACCCTGGCGGCCGCCGCCCTGTTGGGCGGCCTCACCTCGATGCCCGCCCAGGCCGCGCCGGCCGAGGGCAAGGTGCTCGCGGCCGACTCCCCCACCGCGATCAAGGACAGCTACATCGTCACGCTCAAGAAGAGCGCGGGCCTCAAGGCCGCGTCGAGCGCGGGCAAGGACCTGGTCAAGGAGTACGGCGGCACGGTCGAGCGGACCTTCAAGACCGCGCTCAACGGCTACTCGGCCGAACTCTCCGCGACCGAGGCGAAGAGACTCGCCGCCGACCCGGCGGTCGCCTCCGTCGAGCAGAACCAGGTGTTCACGGCCAGTGCCACGCAGACCAACGCCCCGTGGGGTCTGGACCGTTCCGACCAGGCGTCGCTGCCGCTCTCCGGCACGTACACCTACCCGGACAGCGCGGGCAGCGGTGTGACCGCGTACGTCATCGACACCGGCGTCCGTATCTCGCACTCCCAGTTCGGCGGCCGGGCGGTCAACGGCTACGACGCGGTGGACGGCGACAGCGTCGCGCAGGACGGCAACGGCCACGGCACCCACGTGGCGTCCACCATCGCGGGCTCCACCTACGGCATCGCCAAGCAGGCGAAGGTCGTGGCCGTGCGCGTGCTCAACAACTCCGGCTCCGGCACCACGGCCGGTGTCGTCGCGGGCATCGACTGGGTGACCGCGAACCACAGCGGCCCCTCGGTCGCCAACATGTCGCTCGGCGGCGGCGCGTCCACCGCCCTCGACACGGCCGTCCGCAACTCCATAGCCAGCGGTGTCACCTACGCCATCGCGGCCGGCAACAGCAGCGCCAACGCCTCCTCGTACTCCCCGGCCCGCGTCACGGAGGCGATCACGGTCGGCGCCACCACCAGCACCGACGCCAAGGCCAGCTACTCCAACTACGGCTCGGTTCTGGACATCTTCGCCCCGGGTTCCTCGATCACGGCCGGCTGGTACACCAGCGACACCGCGACCAACACCATCTCGGGCACCTCGATGGCCACCCCGCACGTCGCGGGCGCAGCCGCCGTCTACCTGGCCGGCCACACCTCGGCCACCCCGGCCCAGGTCGCCTCGGCCCTGACCGCCGGGGCCGTCACGGGCAAGGTCACCAGCCCGGGCACCGGTTCCCCGAACCGTCTGCTCCAGATCGTCCAGTAACACCAGTCCGGTAACACCAACTGGCAGGCCGTGAACGGGAGTTCCCCGGAGGCGCACCTCGCCTCCGGGGACTCTTCGTATGCGGACGGGAATTCCTTTGCCCGTACATTACGAATACCCGTCGGGGCCGGTTCCGCATCTTGACTGCCCCTCGCCCTCTGAGCGACATTGAAGCCCGGCATCCGGCGCTTCGGGGGGCAAAGTCGCCAATGCAGACCATACGTATCAAGCCATCTCCCTCGTCATCGAGCGGTGAGGGGCCGCCGCGGCAGGAGGCTCGGAGGGATCTGTCGCCGCTGCTCGCGGGCGCGGCCGCGGCTGTCGCGGGGGTCGGCGCGGTACTCGCGTTCGCCGACGCGGACTCGGTGCTGCGCGGCCCGTTCACGCTGTTCTTCCTCCTTGTCGCGCCGGGCGCCGCCATCGGCACCGGCTTGCGCGGACTGGCACCGTTCGGCCGCATCGTGGTGTCCGCCGCCGGTGCGATCGCGGTGAACCTCCTCGTCGCGCAGGGCATGATCGCCACACACTCGTGGTCGATGCCCGGCGGGATCGCGGCCGTGACCGTGATCAGTTCGCTCGTTCTCCTGCTGACTCCACTGCGGCGCCTGCGCGGCCGTACGGAGAGAAGACGGACCTGACGTGGACATCAGTGTGTACCGCCCCGGCGAGCTGACCGCCGCCGACCGGGCGGCCTGGACCGCTTTGCAGTCGAAGGCCCATCTCCACGGCGCGCCCGAGCTGGCGAACCCGTTCCTGTCCCCCGAGTTCGCCCTCGCGGTCGGCCGCTGCCGGCACGGGGTGCGGATCGCGGTCGTACGCGAGGACGGTGAACCGGCGGCCTTCTTCCCGTTCCAGAGATCCGCCGCCGGCGTCGGCAGAGCCATCGGTCTCGGCCTCTCCGACTGCCAGGGCGTGGTCCACCGCCCCGGATTCACCTGGGACGCCCACGCGCTGCTGCGGGCCTGCGGGCTGGCCGTATGGGAGTTCGACCATCTCGCGGCGGGCCAGACGCCGTTCGCACGCCACATCACCGGCACCTTCCCGTCACCGGTCATGGATCTGGAGCAGGGCTACGAGGCCTATCTCGGCCAACTGCGCGCCGACTCGCCGAAGTTCGTGAGGGCGACGCGCGCCAAGGAACGCAGGCTCGGCCGGGCGGTCGGCGAGGTGCGCTATGTGCACGACGAACGCGACCCGAGGATCCTGCGCACCCTGATGGCCTGGAAGTCTGCGCAGTACCGCAGGACCGGGCGCAGCGACCGCTTCGCGCACCCGTGGATCATCCGGCTCGTGCACCAGCTCTTCCACACCCGCTCCGACTCCTTCGCCGGGCGGCTGTCGGTGCTGTACTCGGACGGCAAGCCGATCGCGGCCCACTTCGGGCTGCAGTCCGAGCGGGTGCTGACCTGCTGGTTCCCGGCGTACGACCCGGCGTTCGCGAAGTTCTCGCCGGGGCTGCTCCTGCATCTGCACATGGCTGAGGAGGGCGCCGCCGACGGCATCGCGTACCTGGATCTGGGCCGTGGCCAGAAGCAGTACAAGGATTCCCTGAAGACACGGGAGATCTCCGTGTCCGAGGGGTGGGTCACCCGACGCCATCCCGTGGCACTCGGGCACCGGGCTCGCCGAGCCCCGGTCCGGGCGCTGCGGAACACGGTGTTGGCGCGGCCGGAATTGTTCGAACCGGCAGACAAACTACTGAAACGGATGGGGAAAATCCGGTCGGGGCGAGACGTACGTGACGACAAGTAGACGACCAGTATCGGACACAACAACAAAAACGTGAGGCTGCGTAATAGGCCTTGCCATATGGGCTCAATCATCAATACCTTCGTACATCGTTGTACATCTACCCGCATCGGTCCGTCGGTACATGCTCCAAGGGGAGGGCTCGAGGAGCGCGACGGTCCCGGCGCGGGGCGCGGTAGGGGGGTGCCGTGCTCGGTGATCACGCTGTTGCCGAGTCGTGCCGCGCGACCGACTGCCGAGTCGCGACAGTCGGCCGGCTTTTGCCAGCTCACTTGGTATGCACAAAAGATCGATACGGAGATCGATTTCGCGTGCCGTAAGTGAGAACCCCCCTTTCGAACCGGACACAAAGCCGGACCGCCCAGGGGCGGGCGGTCCACCGGACGAGAGGGACCAGACTCATGAGCTCAGTTCTGCGCCCGGCGGTATCCAATTCCGACGGCAAGTACCGGCCGATCTCCAACCACCTGGCCATCGCGCCGCCGGTGAGCGTGGTGATCCCCGCCATGAACGAGGCGGAGAACCTGCCGTACGTGTTCAAGACCCTGCCGGGCTGGATCCACGAAGTGGTCCTGGTCGACGGCAATTCCACCGACAACACCGTCGAGGTGGCCCGTGAGCTGTGGCCGGACGTCAAGGTCGTGCCGCAGCGCGGGAAGGGCAAGGGGGACGCCCTGATCACCGGGTTCGAGGCGGCGACCGGCGACATCATCGTGATGGTCGACGCGGACGGCTCGGCCGACGGCCACGAGATCGTGTCGTACGTCTCCGCCCTGGTCTCGGGCGCGGACTTCGCCAAGGGGTCCCGCTTCGCCAACGGCGGCGGCACCGACGACATGACCCTGATCCGCAAACTCGGCAACTGGGCGCTGTGCACCACCGTGAACCGCAAGTTCGGCGCCCGTTACACCGACCTCTGCTACGGCTACAACGCGTTCTGGCGGCACTGCCTGGACAAGATCGACCTCGACTGCACCGGCTTCGAGGTCGAGACCCTGATGAACATCCGGGTCGTCAAGGCCGGCCTGAAGGTGCAGGAGATCCCCAGCCACGAGTATCTGCGCATCCACGGCGCGAGCAACCTGCGTGCCGTACGCGACGGGCTGCGGGTGCTGAAGGTGATCCTGAAGGAACGTTCCAACCGGCGTGCGCTGCGCAGCCGTTCGCACGCGACCATGCTCACCGCCGGCCGGGGAGAGTCGTCTTGAACGAGCCGGCCGTCTCGGTCGTCATCTGTGTGTACACCGAGGACCGCTGGGAGGACATCCTCGCGGCGGTCGCCTCGGTGCGCGCCCAGTCCCGGCCGGCCCTGGAGACGCTCCTGGTGGTGGACCACAACCAGGGTCTGCTGGAGCGTCTCACCAGGGAGTACAAGGAGGTCGCCGAGGTGAGGGTGCTCGCCAACGCGGGCCCGCGCGGACTGTCCGCCGGCCGCAACACGGGCATCGCCGCCTCGCACGGCGAGATCATCGCCTTCCTCGACGACGACGCCGTCGCCGAGCGCGACTGGCTCGCGTACTTCGCCGAGGGATACACCGACCCCCGGGTCATGGCCGTCGGCGGCCGTACGGTGCCCATCTGGGCGTCGGGCCGCCGCCCGGCCTGGTTCCCGGAGGAGTTCGACTGGGTGGTGGGCTGCGCCTACAAGGGCCTGCCCGGCGGGGTCGCCCGGGTGCGCAACGTACTCGGCGGCAACGCCTCGTTCCGCCGCACCGCGTTCGACGCGGCGGGGGGCTTCGCCACCGGTATCGGCCGCGACGGGGACAAGCGCCCGCTGGGCTGCGAGGAGACGGAACTGTGCATCCGCCTCTCCCGCGCCAGACCCGACGCGATCCTGCTGCTCGACGACCGCGCGGTGATCCACCACCGGGTGCCCGGTGTGCGGGAGCGCTTCGGGTACTTCCGCACGCGCACCTACGCCGAGGGCCTGTCCAAGGCGCTGGTCGCCCGGAGCGTGGGTGCCGGCAAGGGGCTGGAGTCGGAGCGCCGGTACACCACCCGCGTGCTGCCCGCCGGGGTGGCGCGCGGGGCGCGGGACGCGCTGCTCGGACGCGCGGGGGGCGCGGGACGGGTGGGCGCGATCGTCGCGGGGGTGGCCGCGGCGGCCGGGGGGTACGTTGTCGGGAGCGTCCGGGCCCGCAGGGGTGATGTCACGTTCTCCGTCGGCGAGATCCCGGGTGCCAAAGGGGGCGAGGGGGGCTCGTCATGAACGAAGCTGCGGTACCGATCCTGATGTACCACGCGGTGTCCACCGCGCCGAACGACGCCACCCGGGACCTGTCCGTGGCCCCGGAGGCGTTCGCGGAGCAGATGGCGCTGATCGGGGACCTGGGCTTCACCCCGGTCAACACGGCTGACCTGGCGGCGAGTTGGCGGGACGGCCGCCCGCTCCCCGCCCGGCCCGTGCTGATCACCTTCGACGACGGCTACGAGGGCGTGCACCGCCACGCCCTGCCCGCCCTCACCAAGCACGGCTTCGCGGCCTCGCTGTTCGTCACCACGGGCTGGCTCAAGGGCCCGTACGACAACGGCGGCGGCCTCGACACCATGCTCGACTGGGACCAGGTGCGCGAGCTCGCCGCGGGCGGCGTCGAGATCGGCGGCCACAGCCACACCCATCCGCAGCTCGACGACCTCGACGAGGACCGGCTCCGGTTCGAACTGCGGCGCTGCCGGAGAATCGTCGCCGACGAACTGGGCACCCGGCCCGCCTCGTTCGCGTACCCGTACGGCTACTCCAGCCGCCGGGTGCGGGTCGCGGTGCGCGAGACGGGGTTCGCGCAGGCGCTGGCGGTGGGCAACGTGCTCGCCCGGCGCGGCCAGGGCCCGTACGCGCTCAGGCGGGTCACGGTGCGGCGCTCCACCGGAGTCGAGGAGTTCGAGCGGCTGATCGAGGGCCGTGCGATCGGCCGCAACTTCGCCCGGGACCGTGCCCTGACCAAGGGGTTCGCCATGGTCCGAAGAGCACGACAGGTCCGGAAGGCCATCCGTTCCCGTGTCTGACACGACGACCACCACGGCCGAGACCACCATGTCCGAGGCCACCAAGGGCGCCGAGCAGCGGTCCGGCTCCGGACGCCGGCTGCGACTGCCCGGGATGGGCAAGGGGGCGGGAGGCAACCAGCTGTTCCGCAACGCCTACGCCCTGATGCTCAACACCGGCATCTCGGCCGTCCTGGGGCTCGGCTTCTGGCTGGCCGCCGCCCGCTACTACACCGAGGACGCGGTCGGTCAGGGCTCCGCCGCGATCGCCGCGATGAAGCTCCTGGCGGGGCTCACCGCGCTGACGCTGACGGGTGCCCTGGCCCGGTTCATCCCTGTCGCCGGACGCGGCACGGGACGGCTGGTCTTCCGTACGTACGCGGGCAGTTCGGTGGTCGTGGCGCTGGCGGCGGGTGTGTTCCTGCTGACGCTGGGTCTGTGGGGGTCGTCGTACCGCTTCCTGCACGACCCGGTGAACGCCGTGTTCTTCGTTCTCGCGGTGGTCGCCTGGTCGGTGCTGACGCTTCAGGACGGGGTGCTCACCGGACTGCGCAGCGCGGTGTGGGTGCCGGTCGGCAACACCGTGTTCTCGGCGGTGAAGCTGGTGCTGCTGGTGCTGTTCGCCGCGGCGGTCCCGACCATGGGTGTGTTCGTGTCCTGGGTCGCGGCGATCGCGATGTCCGTGCTGCCCCTGGGCTGGATGGTGTTCCGGCGCCTGATCCCCAGGCATGTGAAGGCCACCGAGGACCACGCGAGTCCGCCGTCGCTGCGGGAGATCGGCCGCTTCCTCGCGGGCGACTACACCGGCTCGCTGTTCTCGCTGGCCGTGGTCTACCTGGTCCCGGTGATCGTCGCCGCCCAGGTCGCCTCCGCCGACAACGCCTACTTCTACATCACCACCACCATCGGCGGCACGGTCAATCTGCTCGCCATCAACATGGGCGCCTCGCTGACCGTGGAGGGCGCCCACGACCCGGCACGCCTCGCCGCCAACACCCGGGCCGCGCTGAAGCGGATGGCGCGGATCATGCTGCCGGTGTGCGCGGTGCTGTTCTTCGGGGCGCCCTGGATCCTGGCCGTCTTCGGGCAGGGTTACGCGGACGCGGCCACCGTGCTGCTGCGCTGGTTCGCCGTGGGCGCCCTGCTGCGGGTCGTGATGGAGACGTACTTCGCGGTGCTGCGCGCCCAGAGCCGTACCGCCGGACTCGCCTGGCTGCAGGGCCTGTTGTGCGTCCTGGTGCTCGGCCTGACGCTGCTCCTGCTCCCCCGGATGGGACTGACCGGCGCGGGCATCGCCGAGGTCGCCAGTCTCGCGGTGATCGTGCTGATCGCCGCGCCCAGGCTGTACAGGATCGTACGGGGAGCGCCGCCCGCCGAGGTGCCGGCGGACGCGGCACCGGACGGCGACCTCGCCGACCTGGGCAAGGTGGCCGCCGCCGCGAAGAAGCAGAGCGGCGCCTGGTCCCGGCGGCTCGACTCCGACACCCTCGCGCTCGGCCTCCACGTCGACTTCGACCACCTGGAGCGCCGCCCCGACGTACGCCCCGGCCCGGGCACCCCGCCCACCGGAACGGCGGGGGTCCGCAGGGACCACCGGCCGACCTGGGCCCTCGGGACACCACCGGCGGTGGGACTGCCCATGGAGAACCGGGAGCCCGGCTCGGAGGCCTCGCTGGGCCCGGCCGAAGTGCCGGAGGTGGATGCGCCGTTCGAGGAGGAAGAGAGGGGCGTACCGAACCGCGAGGAGGCCGTACCGGAGGCAACCGCCGTACGGCAGGAGTCGACCGCCCGCGAGATCGTGAAGCCCAAGGCCGCCGTACGGGAGCCTGTGAAACCGTCCGTGGCGCCCTTGCGGGAACGGCTGCTGCACCCCACGATCACCGGCGTGGTCCTCGGCTGCCTCCTGCTCTCGGCACTGCTGCTCTACTGGGTGCCCGCGCTGGCGCTGAACGACAGCGACCTGGACCGGATGGACGGACTCGGCCTGATCTCCGTGCTGCCCGCACCGACCCTGGTCGGGGCCGCGCTGCTGGCCACGGTCTTCGCCTCCCTGCTGTGGCTGGGCCGCGAGCACAAGGGCCTGCTCCTCATCACCCTCCTGGCCACCGTCGTGTCCCTGCACGCGCTGCCGGCCGTGATCGAGACCGAGCCCCGCTTCGCGACCGCCTGGCAGCACCTCGGCTTCATCGACTACATCGACCGCACCGGCTCGGCCGTACCCGACCTGGACGCCCGCTGGAGCTGGCCGGGCTTCTTCGCGGCGGCCACGTTCGTCGCGCAGGCCTGCGGCATCACCGGCTTCACGGAGATCATCCGCTGGTGGCCGACGGCCATGCAACTGCTCTACCTGGCGCCCATGTTCCTGCTCACCCGCCATATGCGGGCGGGCTGGCGCGCGAAGTGGACGGGCGTCTGGATCTTCGTACTGAGCGGCTGGGTGGGCCAGGACTACTTCTCCCCCCAGGGCTTCACGTACCTCCTCTACCTGGCCTTCGTGGCGATCCTCCTGGTCTGGTTCCGTGCCCCGCGCATGCTGTGGGGCAAGGTGCGCCCCGGCGAGGCGGAGGTGGAACCGACCGACCGCCGCCAGCGGGCCGTCCTCCTGATGGTCCTCATCGCGCTCTACGCGGCCACGGTCCCAGCCCACCAGCTCACCCCGTTCGTGATGCTGGGCGTCCTCGCGGTCCTGGTCCTCGCCGGCCGCTCCGAACTGCGCGGACTGCCGATCCTGTTCGCCGTCATGGTCGCCGTCTGGGTGGGCTTCCTGGCCGAGCCGTACTGGTCCGGCCACTTCGACGAACTCTTCGGCGGCGTCGGCGGCGTCGGCGGAAACGTCACGTCCTCCGTCTCCGGCCGTATCGGCGAAGGCAGTTCGACCCACAAACTCGTCCTCTACGCGCGCGTGGCCCTCGCCGGCACCGTGATGCTCCTGGCCTGCTACGGCTTCTGGCGCCGCCGCGAGAACAAGTACCGCGAACGCTCCCTCCTCGTCCTGGCCTTCATCCCGTTCCTGGGCTTCGGCATGCAGTCGTACGGCGGCGAAATGGCCCTGCGCGTCTTCATGTTCGCCCTCCCCGGC
Organism: Streptomyces tailanensis; assembly: GCF_008386495.1. GTDB lineage: Bacteria > Actinomycetota > Actinomycetes > Streptomycetales > Streptomycetaceae > Streptomyces > Streptomyces tailanensis. The sequence goes on from NZ_VTHJ01000003.1 coordinate 145,895, forward strand.
GCCGCCCTGCTCGCCGGTCTCGCCCTGTTCCCGCGCACCGGAGTCACCGCCGAGGAACGCGACAAGGACCGGGTGAGCCTCGCCCCGCTGGCCGCCCTCATGGCCGGCCTCGTCCTCATCGGCGGCTTCCTGATCGCCCGCTGGGGCAACGAGCCCTTCGAGCGCGTCCGCACGGGCGAGGTCGCCGCCATGGAGTACGTGTACGCCCACGACGACCCCACCCTGCGGCTGCTCTGGCTGAGCGACGACCCCGTGAACTCGGTGACGCCCGCGATGCCGTGGGGCGCCCGGGGCATGGAGAAGGTCGAGTACGTGCCGACGCTCGCACCGAGCGACCCGGTCCTGGTATCGGGCCTGGTCAAGTCGCTCAAGGACGCCGGCCCCAACTCCTATCTGATGGTCAACCGCAGCCAGGTCGTCTCCCTCCAGCTGGACTCCGGCTACTCCAGGAACTGGGAGTCCCGGCTCATCCAGAACCTCGACAAACGGGGGGAACTGAAGCGGGCCTTCGCCAACGAGGATGTCACCATCTTCGAGCTGCGCGACCAGACCGGTACGGCCCCCAAGGCCGACCCCGGCCCGATCGGCCCCCAGGTGACCTGGACCCCGTGGTCGGTGGTGGGCGGCATGGCGGCCATCGCCCTGATCGTCCTGCTGACGGCACGCGAGGTCGTACGGGTGGCGGTACGCCCGAGCGTCCGCCAGCTGAGGTGGCTGCAGAGCACCTTCTGGTTCAGCTTGCCGCTGCTGGCGCTGTTGCTGGCGTCACTCGTACAGCGCTTCTTGACGATGGGCTCGGCGTAGTGGCTCAGCGCTTGAGCCACTTCACCTCGTACGCGCCCATGTCGAACTTCTGGCCGTCGATGTTCGCGCTGATCGTGCGGTCGAGGGTGTTGACCACGAGCACGGTCTTGTCGTCGGCCAGCACTCGCACGTTGGGCTTGTCGTCGTCGGCGACGGACACCGTCTCGTACGTCGTCCCCGGTGGGAACTCCTCGCTGAACCGGGACAGCAGATCGAACATGGGCAGCGACTCGCCACCGTCGCTCTTGTCGGTCGGAGTCCACAGGCACCCGGGGCAGTCGCCGCTCTTCTCCTCCGGGTTCCAGTAGAAGCCGGAAGTCGCCCCGCCCTTCGCCATACCGATCAACCCGGACGCCTGCACGGCGACACGACGGGTCTCGGACCAGCCATGACGGTTGTCGTCACCGTCGGCGGGCTCGACGTAGTACTCGGCCCACCACAGCGGCAGATCGCCGGAACGCTCCCGCACCCACTCGCTCACGGCCGTGAACTTCTCCGTCGCCGCGAACTCGTCCGGCAGCAGATCGTCGTCCTTGGTGTAACTGGAGCCGTCGACCACGACGAAGTCGGCGCCGGTCTTGTTCTTGTTCCAGTAGTCGAACGCGTCGAGGACCCGCTGGTCCATCGCACCCCACGCGCCCTTCAGGGACGTGGACGCATCCTGCTTCTGGCGCGGGTCGACGCTGTCCATGACGAGATACGGCCCGCCGACCATGATGTCCTCGTCGACCTTCTTCAGCGCCTTGTGGACGAGGTTGTACAGCTCGGTGTAACCCTCGTAGTCCCAGCGGCCCTCGCTGTCGTTCCAGAAGCCCTTGAACTCGTTCCAGACGATGAAGTGCCGTACGTCGGGGTACCGCTTGGCGACGGTCGCGGCGAGGGCGGCGTAGTCCTCGAAGTGCTCGGGCTCGGGGGCGGTCTCCAGCGCGGCCTGGCTCCAGTCGGTACTGTCGGCCCCGGACTCGCCGCCCTTCATCCAGTCGGGGGCGCAGCACAGGGTGACGACAGGTGTGCCGCCGGTGGCGCGGACGAAGTCGATGCGCCGGTCCATCTCCTCGAAGTCGTAACGCCCCTTGACGGGTTCGGGATTGCCGGCGCCCCAGCCCATGATGTGCTGGATCTGCGGCAGGGGCTGATCGGCGAGGCGTTCCTCGACCCGCTTCACCGCCGCCCCGCTGCCCACGTCGGCGCTGTACTGGGTGTGTGTGAAGCCCCAGCCCACGTCGGGCCCGATGTCGCCGGAGGGGACGGCGGGCGTGCCGTGCACCTTGTCGCCGTCGCGGGAGGTGCCGGCGGTGCTTCCGCCGCCCCCGGGAAGCGTGTTGACCAGGGTCACGACGAGGGCCACGGCGGCCGCCCCCACGCCGAGGAGCGCGGTGAGTCGCCACCGCCGCTCCCCCGAATTCCACCCATGACGTGCCATCAAGGGCAACAGTAACGGCGCGAGGTGGCGGTGGGGGAGCTTCCGCGGTGAACTCCTGAGCCACATCGCCGGGCCCCGACGACAGGATTCGGCGCGCTACGGAAAGCGGATGCACGGGCGCCCTCGGTGACGGATCATGTCGGCATGTCTGCGAACCCACACGACGCACTGCCGATCCGGCTCAACGTCGACGACAGCGACTCCCCGTCCGATGTCGTCGACGCGCTGTTCCTCGGCCGTTTCGCGACGGGCGAGCAGCCGTACGCGCACGCGGCGAACATCGACCGCGTACGGAAGGGCGCCACCCTGCTGCCGCCGGACGCGCGGGTCCTGCGCTCCGCGCGCGACGACGACCGCAGCGCGACCCTCGCCGAGGGCGACGGTTGGACCGTGCTGATCTCCCGCTGGAACCGCGGCGCCGACATCACCGTGACGGCGACCAGTGCCGAGCTCGCGGAGAAGGTGCTCGGCCAGGCCACGGACGGCGCGGCCGACGAGCCCGAGCCGCAGCCGGAGAACGTGACGATGGGCTTCTGGTACGTGTCGCCGCGCCGGGGCCCGCACCGTACGACCCGGCAGATCTCGGCGGGCACCTGGGAAGAGGTACGGCCGAACTACACGGCCCCGGTGGCGGACGCGATGGACCGGCTGATGAAGACGACCCCCGAGGACATCGCGGGCCGTCTCCTGCTTCTGCACGGCCCGCCCGGCACCGGCAAGACCTCGGCCCTGCGCACACTGGCCCGCTCCTGGCGGGACTGGTGCCAGGTGGACTGCGTCCTGGATCCGGAGAGGTTGTTCAGTGATGTCGGCTATCTGATGGACATCGCGATCGGCGAGGAGGACGCGGCGGGCAAGGGCCGCTGGCGGCTGCTCCTCCTGGAGGACTGCGACGAACTGATCCGCGGCGAGGCCAAGCACACGGCCGGCCAGGCGTTGTCGCGGTTGCTGAACCTGACCGACGGCCTCCTCGGCCAGGGTCGCAACGTCCTGGTCGGCGTCACGACCAACGAGGACCTGGAGCGCCTCCATCCGGCGGTCGTCCGCCCCGGCCGCTGCCTGGCCCGTATCGAGGTGGGCCCGCTCACCCGCGAGGAGGCGGTGAGCTGGCTCGGTACGGACGAGGGCGTCGGCCGCGACGGGGCGACCCTGGCGGAGCTGTACGCGCTGCGCCGGGGGACGTCTCCGACGTCGGTGCCGGAGCCGCGGGGTGGGGTGGACGCGGGGCTGTACCTGTAGTGCTTCCATGGGCAGCACTTCCATGAGCGGTGCTTTCATAGAGGTATGACCCTGTTCGTCGGCACGTCGGGGTGGCAGTACAAGGACTGGCGGGGCGCCCTCTACCCGGAGGACTGTCCCACCCGGCTGTGGCTGGAGGAGTACGCCGAGCATTTCGCCACGGTGGAGAACAACAACGCGTTCTACCGGCTGCCGTCACGCGAGACGTTCGATGCCTGGCGGGAGCGCACCCCGCCGGGTTTCGTGGTCGCGGTGAAGGCGAGCCGCTTCCTGACCCACATCAAGCGGTTGCGGGACCCCGAGGAGCCGGTGGACCGCCTGATGAGCCATGCCGCGGGCCTGGGCGACCGCCTGGGCCCGATCCTCCTCCAACTCCCACCCAACCTCCACGCCGACCCCGGCCTCCTGGACGCCTGCCTGGCCTGCTTCCCTCGCGGCACCCGGGTCGCCGTGGAGCCCCGCCACGACTCCTGGTGGACGGACGAGACACGCGAGGTCCTGGAGTCCCGCGGCGCGGCCCTCTGCTGGGCCGACGTCGAGTCCCGCCCCGCCACCCCTCTCTGGCGCACCGCCGACTGGGGCTACCTCCGCTTCCACGTCGGCCGCGCCCGCCCCTGGCCCCACTACGGCCGCCAGTCCCTCACCACCTGGACCCACCGCATCACCGACACCTGGCCCTCCGACCACGACGTCTACGCCTACTTCAACAACGACCCGCACGCGGCGGCGGTGGAGGACGCGATGACGTTCGCCCGGGCGGCGAGGAGGGCGGGCCTGAAGGTGACACGAACACCGAAGAAGCTGGCACGGGCGTAGCCGCGGAAATCCGGGAAAATTCAGCCCCTCCGGCGTTTGAGGAGCGCGGTCTGGGGCGGAGCCCCAGATGGGGGTCCCCCCGCTCGAGCGGAGCCGAGAGTGGGGGAGGTACGGGTAGGGGCGGCGGGGGCGAAAGACATCCCGCGCTCCCTACTCCCCGTACGCCGCCCGCAGGGCATCCCGGGCCGCGGCCAACGCCTCCGCCTCGCTCAGCCCGAGACGCCGCACCCGCTCCGCGTACACCGCCGCCGCGGCCGCGGCCTCCCGCTCCGCGGCCGACCCGGCGGCAGCCACAAACGTCCCGTTGCGCCCCCGCGTCTCGATCACCCCATCCGTCTCCAGCGCCCGATACGCCTTGGCGACGGTATTGGCGGCGAGCCCGAGCTCCTCGGCGAGCCCCCGCACGGTCGGCAGCCGATACCCCACGGGCAGCGCCCCGGAGCGGGCCTGTTCCGAGATCTGGGCCCGCACCTGCTCGTACGGCGCGGCCCCCTCCACGATGCGAATCTTCAAGGTCACGCGGCGATTGTCCCGTACCCACCGGAAAATCGGAGGCAGCGGGCCGCACCCCACGCGTACCGTGGGCACACATGACACCGATCGTGCGCGCCCTCCGCACCGCCGACCGCGCGGACGCCGAGGCCTTCGCCGACGTACGAAGGGGGGCCCTGCCCTTCATGGTCAGCACCGCCGAGTCCCTCCTCCACGACGCCACCAGCGCACCCGCCGAGGCCCACTACCAGCAGTTGGTGGCCGAGGCGGACGGCGAGGTGATCGGCACGGTACAGCTGGGCATCGCCCACGACAGCCACGCACCGGGCCAGGGGTACCTCAACGTGTATGTGCACCCGGAGCACGTGCGCCGGGGCGCGGGCGGGCTGCTCGTGCGCGCCGCCGAGGAGCGGCTGGCCGCGGTGGGGGCGACCCGGCTGCTCTCCTGGGTGCTGGACACCCCGGACAACCGCGCGTTCGCCGAGCGGCGCGGCTACACGAGCAGCCGCTCGGCCCACTTCCTCCGCCTGGACCTGGCGAAGGGCACCCTCCCCTCGGTCCAGTCCCCACCCCCGGACGTCGAACTGCACACGGCCGCCGACTTCGCCGACGACCCGCGCCCCCTGTTCGACCTGGACGCGGAGACGGTGGCGGACGAACCGAGCGATCTCGACGCGGAGTTCGACGACTACGAGCAGTGGGTCGCCCAGACCTACCGCCACCCGCTCCTCGACCACGATCTGAGCACGGTGGTCTTGGTGGACGGCACCCCGGCCGCGTTCACCGCGGTCCGCACGGACGGCCGGAACCGCTACTTCACCGGCATGACGGGCACCGCCCGCGCCTTCCGCGGCCGGGGCCTCGCCAAGCTCGCCAAGAACGACTCCCTGCACCGCGCCCGCGCCGCCGGCTACACGGAGGCGTTCACGGGCAACGACGCCGGCAACGGCCCTATGATCGCGATCAACAAGTGGTTCGGCTACGAGGTGTGTGCGACGGAGGTGCGCCATGTCCGCGAACTCGGCTGAGCCGACGGACGAGTTGGACGTCGTCCTGCTCAAGGCGGGCCGTACGAAGATCCGTTACCCCGCGCGACTGCTCGGCGACGACGGCACCCGGGTCACCGTGCGCGCCGACTGGGCGAGCGACGGCGTACGGGACTTCGGCTTCGTACGGTTCGAGCCGGGCGATGTCTTCACCGAGTACTACTGGCGCGACCGGTGGTACGCCGTGAAGGAGGTGCGCGACGGACAGGGCCGGCTGAAGGGCTGGTACTGCGACATCACACGCCCCGCCACACTGTCCGGCGGTGAGCTCGTCGTCGAGGACCTCGACCTGGACCTGTGGCGCTCCGCGGACGGCACGGCCGTACTGCGGCTGGACGAGGACGAGTTCGAGGAGAGCGGGCTCAGGGAGAGAGACCCGGAGGCCGCGGCAGCCGCCGTCGCCGCCCTCGACGAGCTGGAGGTGTTGGCCACCGTCGACGGCGGCCTGGAGTCGTTGCTCACGTAGCCGGTCAGGGGCGGGCCACCACCGCGTACCGCTCATCCTCGACCGCCCTCCCCCACAGCGGCGCCTCGTCCGACAGCAGTTCCACCCGTATGTCGGACACCAGCCGCGCGAGCAGCCCGGTCAGCCGCTCGGCGGACATCCCGACCGGGCTCACCGTGCCCCACACCCCCTCGACCAGCACGAGCCGCCCTTGGGGCCGCAGCAGCCCGCACCAGTGGCGCAGGGCGCGCCCCGGATCGGGCAGGGCCCACAGAACGTGGCGGACGAGGACGACGTCGAAGCGCTCCTCCCCCACCGGTGGGGCCGCCGCGTCGCCGACGAGGAACACGGCGGGGTGCCCGGCAAGCTTGCCGCGCGCGACGCCGACCATGGCCGGGGAACTGTCGACGCCGGTCACCCGGTGCCCCTGTTCGGTGGCGAGAAGTGACAGGCTGCCGGTGCCGCAGCCGAGGTCCAGTACGTCGCAGGCCAGGCCCGGCAGCCAGCCCCGCAGTCGGGTCGCCCAGGCGTCCCGGACGGCGGGATCCCGCAGGCCATGATCGGGTTCGTCGTCGAACGTGGCCGCCTCCGCGTCCCAGTCGACGGTCGCGGGCGGGTCGTTCGACGCCGAGTTCTTCGGGGTTTCGGAGGCTCGGGAGGTTTCGTCGTCGTCGATGTTGGTCATGCCGCCAGAGTGACACCTGCCACTGACAGTCCAGATGGTGACAACCGCCACTGACAGAGCACGACCGATGAGTAACGCTCCCGGAAAGGGTCTACCTCCGTGAAACAGCGGAACCCGGTAGACGCAAGGAGGCAGCCATGCGCCGTACGACCGTGCAGAAGCCCCTGAGGAAGTCCGAGTCCCGCCGGATGCGGGAAGAGGCGGACGAACGCCCCGTCGAGCGCCGGGAAGTGCGAAAGGACATCGCGCGCACCTGGTGGCCGGACGGCTGAGCCCACCCGGCACACGCGCGTGTGTGTCCACAAATTCCAGCAAAGCAGCCCCCGCACCCGACGCCCGGCCTGGGCGCCGGGCGTGGGGGCTCCGTCATGACCGGACGACACACGTACGTGTCACCGGATGTGCACGTGTCAGCCGACGACCGAAAGGCAGGTCGTCGGGGTCGCGTGGGCCGGGTCGAGGGCGTTGGCGACCTCGTGGAACGCGATGCGGTCGATGAGGCCGATCGCCGCGTGCTCGGAGAGGTCGGCGGCGCACAGGTCCTGAAGGAGGATGTTCCGCACGTTGGGCCCGTTCAGGAACTGTGACCGGTACGGCGTGACCACCTCGTCGTACTTGGTGGCGAGCACGGTGTACGTGACGCCCGGGACGGTGTCTCCGCCCGCGTTGAGCTTGGTCATGAAGGGCGAGCCGGCCACCTGGTCGGCGAGGGCGGGGGTGGAGGACGACAGCAGATCGCCGGCGCCCGGGAAGTACTTGAGGAGTTCGGTGAGGCCGCCCAGGGTCGTGCCGTGGTTGGAGGGTGCGATGCCGACGAGGGCGTTCACCTCCGCGGCTCCGCCGAGGAACTTGAGGTAGTAGCGGGGCATCATGCCGCCCTGCGAGTGCCCGACGAGGTCGGCCTCGGCGGCTCCGGTCGCGGCGAGCACCCTGTCGACGAAGGCGTCCAGTTGTTCCGCCGACTTGTCGATGGGGCCGAGGCCGTTGAAGAAGGCGACGCCGGGCAGTTGGCCGTAGTCGACGGAGTAGACGCAGTATCCGCGGTTCACGAGATACGGCGCGAGGCCCAGCCAGTTGTCCACGGAGTTGGCGAAAGTGCCGTGGACGAGGACGACGGGGCGCGGGTGGGCGCTGGAGGGTTTGCAGGAGTAGTCGTTCCAGCCACGGCTAGAAACGTCGGCCGCCTCGGCGGCGGTGGCGGGGACGGCGGTCACGGCGGAGGCCAGAAGCAGGGCGGCCAGGGGTCTGATCAGGCGCTTCCAGGGCAGCATCGAGTGATCTCCTTGCGGCTCAAGGGACGTGCTACGGCGTGCGCCCAGTGATCCGGATCACGAGGATGCTGTTCTTCTTCGCCAAGTTACGGGCGAGTAGAAAAAGTGGGAAGTTACGCGTCAGTAAAAACTTCAACGGTCACCAGGCGGGCCGGATGGGGCCGTAGGGCGCGATGCGCGTCAATTGATCGCGCAGCACCCGCACTTCACCCTCCCCACCGAGCAGTTCGGCCCACTCCTGGATGACCTCCGCGGCCGCCTCCTCCGCCGCCCGAGTACAGCCCCAGCCCCGCTCGGTCAGCACGACCAGCCGGGCGCGCGCGTCCCCGGGATGCGGCCGCCGCTCGACGTACCCCTTGCGCACGAGCTCCTCCACGAGCTGACTGGCGGCCTGTTTGGTCACGCCGAGATGGGTGGCGAGGTCGGTGACCGTGGCGCCCCCCCGGGAGAGCCGGGTGAAGGCGAAGCCGTACGCGGGCCGCCCCTCGAAACCTCGGGCGACGACACCGTCGTTGATGCGCTGCGTGAGGTCGCCCGCGGCGGCGAGCAGGGCGGCGGTCAGGGCGAGGGCCTCGGAGTTCTGCACACCCGCATTGAAACACCCTTGACGGATTGGTCAAGCTGCTTGACCAATCTACATAGTCAAGCAGCTTGACCAAGCTAATCCATCACACATCCTCTACGGGGAGGCAGCCATGCCAGTCATCCGCTCGTCCGAAGCCGTCGTCCACGAGTTGCACGGCGCCCGATTCATCTCGCACGCCTCAACCCGCACCGGCAGCAAGGAACTCTGCGCCTGGCGCGGCGAGATCCCCGCGGGCACGAAGGCCCCCGCTCACACCGTCGACCGCGAGGAGATCTTCCATCTGCTCGACGGCGAACTCCTGATCACCCTCGACGACCGGACCCACCGCATCACCGCGGGCGACACGGTGATCATCAACCCGGGGACGACCCTCGCCGTCGAGAACCCGACGGCGGCGGTCGCGGTCTCCTGGGTCACCACGTCCATCGGTCTTGAGGCGGTGCTCGCGGACGGTACGCGGATCGCTCCGCCCTGGGCGCGCTGAGGCCCGGCCGCAGGCACCGATCAGGCGGTCACGCCGCGTGCGGCCCCCTGTTGACGATGGCGGCCGGGCCCACCGTGCCGGGTCCGTACCGTTCGTTGAGGGCGTCGATGACGGGCTCCGCGCGCAGCCGTGCCTCCCTGCCGCGGTCCAGTGTCAGCTGGGTGTGGGCCAGGGCGGCGTCCACGAGGTGCTCGGCGGTCAGGGTGAGCCGCCGAATCCGGGCGCGCTGGAGGCCGTAGCCGTCGAGGACGGCGTACACCGCCTCCCTCAGGTCGTCGGTGTGGGCCGAGGGCGCGGGCAGGGTCCGGGTCCTGGACAGGTCCCGCCGGTCGGCCGTCCGTACCGTGACGGTGATCCGGCGTGCCGCCCGGTCGCGGGTGCGCAGTCGTGCGCCGAGTTCCGTGGCCAGCCGCAGCGCGGCGGCGCGGATCTCGACGCCGTCCAGTGTGTCGAGCGGGAAGTCCGCGCGGACGCTCACCGACTGCGCGCCGCGCCCCGGGACGACCGTACGGCGGTCGATCCCGTGTGCGCGTTCCCGCAGCTCACGGCCGGGCTGGCCGAGGATCCGCAGGACGGTGCCGGCCGGGAGGCCGGCCAGTTGCCCGACCGTCTCCACGCCCAGGCTCCGCAGCTCCGCAGCCTGCGCTCGCCGGATCCCGTACAGGTCCTCGACGGGCAGCGGGCCCAGGAACGCCTCGGCCTGTTCCGGTACGACGTACCGGATGCCGCCGGGTCCGGCACGGGCCGAGGCCATCGCGGCGACCGTCCAGGAGGGGCCGATGCCCACGGCCGTGTCCAGCCCGTACCAGGCCAGGGCCTGCACCCGGATCCGCTCCGCGAGATCGACCGGCCCCGCCCCGAACAGCCTTAGCGCACCGCCGAGTTGGGCGACAGCGGCGGACGGCGCCAGCGCCTGCGCGGCAGGTGTGAACCGCTCCAGCACCGCCATCAGCTCGGGCAGCCCTTCGGGACGCGACAGCCGTACGTGGAAGAAGGTGGACGGCTTGTCGTCAGGTACGCGAACAATGTTCATCCCGCACTCCCTGGACTCTGGTGCCACAACTTCCGTACGTTCGTGGGCTCTTCGCCCGCGGGCCGCAGATCGGCCCATGGATTCATCTCGTATCCGGTGGGCATGCGGATGCGCCGGCCGTTCGTGGGGTCGCGGTGGGTGCCCTCCGCCACCGGCTCCGCCAGCCGTGGCATCACCGCGTCGAGGCCGCCCTCGCGGCGCAGTTCGACGAGTTCGGCGAGGTTCCAGGCGGCCGCGCCGACCACGCTGAGGCTCCGCGGGCCGCGCCGCTGCACCACGCCGCGCACCAGCAGCAGCCAGGAGTGGAAGACGGTGTGGGCGCAGGCGTCGTGGGAGTCGTCGAAGAAGGCGAGGTCGACCAGGCCCGTGCCGTCGTCGAGGGTGGTGAAGATGACCCGTTTGCCGGAGCGGATCGGCGGGGTCTGGGTGGCCGCCTTGGCGCCCGCGACCAGGACCGTCTCCCCGTGCCGTGCCTCGCGCAGCCGCCGCGCCGGCACCACGCCCAGCTCGTCGAGGAACTTCCGGTGGTCGTCCATCAGATTGCGCGAGACGTCCATCGACAGCACGCCCAGCTCGGCGCTGAGCCTCTCGGCGGAGGACAGGTCCGGCAGCCCGGCCGGCGCGGTCCTGCGCCCGCCCGCCAACGGCAGCTGACCGCCACCCGCACCGCGGGCGCCCCGGTGCAGTTCCGTCAGGTGCAGTTGCAGGTCACGCCGGTTGGCGCCGAAGTCGTCCAACGCGCCGACCTGGGCGAGTCGCTGGGCGAGCGGTCGGCTCGGCCGCGCCCGCTCCCAGAAGTCCAGCAGCGAGGCGTACGGCTGCCCGGCCTCGATCCGCGCCGCCTCGGCCTCGTTGATGCCGTGCACGTCGGAGAGGGCCAACCGCAGCCCCCACACCATGAATTCAGACACCAGTTCGATACAGTGTGCGACCGCCGACCGGTTCACGTCCACCGGCAGGATCGGCACCCCGCGCCGCCGCGCGTCCGCCAGCAGCAGCCGCTTCGGATACATCCCGGGGTCGTGCGTGAGCAGCCCCGCGTAGAAGGCCGCCGGATGATGCGTCTTCAGCCACGCCGACTGGTACGTCGGCACCGCGAAGGCCACCGCGTGCGCCTTGCAGAAGCCGTACGACCCGAAGGCCTCGACGATCTCCCAGGTCCGCGCGACCGTCTCGGCGTCGTACCCCTTCGCCGCCGCGTGCTGCGCGAACCACACCCGGATCCGCCCCTGCGACTCCGGGTCGGACAGCCCGCGCCGCACCCGGTCCGCCTCGTCGCGTCCGCAGCCGGTCATGATGTCGACGATGTGGATGATCTGCTCGTGGAAGACGACGACGCCGTACGTCTCCTTCAGCGGTTCCTCCAGGTCCGGATGCGGGTAGCGGACCGGCGCCCGCCCGTGCCGGGCCGCGATGAACGGCCGCACCATGTCGGCGGCGACCGGCCCGGGCCGGAAGAGGGAGATGTCGACCACCAGGTCGTGGAAGGTGGCCGGTTGCAGCCGTCCGACCAGGTCCCGCTGGCCCGGCGACTCGATCTGGAAGCACCCCAGCGTCTCGGTGGAACGGATCAGTCGATACGTCGCCGGGTCGCCGTCGCCCCGTTCGAAGTCGAGCGCGTCGAGGTCGAGCCGCTCCCCCGTCGCCCGCGCCACCTCCGCCACCGCGTGCGCCATGGCCGACTGCATCCGCACCCCGAGCACGTCAAGTTTGAGCAGTCCGAGGTCCTCTACGTCGTCCTTGTCGAACTGGGACATGGGGAACCCCTCGCCGCTGGTCGGCATCACCGGCGTACGGGCCAGGAGGGAGGCGTCGGAGAGCAGTACTCCGCACGGGTGCATGGCGACTCCGCGCGGGAGGGCGTCCAGGGCCTCCACCAGCTCCCACAGCCGGCCGTACCGCTCCTTCTCCCCCGCCAGCTTCCTGAGTTCCGGCAGCTCTTCGAGGGCCGCGCGGGCGTCGCGGGCCCGGATGTGCGGGAAGGACTTGGCGATCCGGTCGATGTCGGCGGGGTCCAGGGAGAGGGCCGCGCCCACGGCGCGGACGGCGTGGCGGACGCGGTACGTCTCCGGCATCGCGACGGTGGCGACCCGCTCGGTGCCGAAGCGGGCGATGATCGCGCGGTAGACCTCCAGACGGCGCGCGGACTCCACGTCGATGTCGATGTCGGGCAGCACGGTCCGCCGCTTGGACAGGAACCGCTCCATCAGCAGGCCGTGTTCGACGGGATCGGCATGCGCGATGCCGAGGAGGTGGTTGACGAGGGAGCCCGCGCCGGAGCCGCGTGCGGCGACGCGGATGCCCATCTTCCGTACGTCGTCGACCACTTGGGCGACCGTGAGGAAGTAGGAGGCGAAGCCGTGGTGGGCGATGACGTCCAGTTCCTGGTGCATCCGGTCCCAGTAGGCGCGCCGGTGGTCGTAGCCGTGCAGCACCATGCCCGCCGCCGCGCGTGAGGCCAGCGCCCGCTGGGCGGTACGGCGGCCGGCGCCGACGAGGTGCGGCTCGGGGAAGTGGACGGTGCCGAGGCCGAGGTCGTCCTCCGGGTCGACCAGGCACTCGGCGGCCGTGGCGCGGGTCTGCTCCAGCAGGCGGTACGCGACGCTGCGGCGGTACCCGGCGGCCTCGACGACCCGCTCGGCGACGGCCAGCATGGCGTCCGCGTCCTTGAGCCAGGCCTCGCCGGAGTCCAGCTCGCCACGGGGGTCGACGGGGACCAGGCGGCGGGCCGCGTCCAGCACGTCGGCGACCGGGCCCATCCCGTGGTCGGCGTACCGGACCGCGTTGCTGAGCACCGGGCGGATCCGCTGCTCGGCGGCGAAGCCGACGGTACGGGCGGCCAGCCGCAGCGAGCCCGGGCCGGTGCCTTCGCGGCCGTGCCACACCGCCTCCAGGCGCAGGGCGTCGCCGTACGCCTCCCGCCAGGGCGCGAGGAGCTTCGCGGCGCGGTCGGGGCGCCCGGCGGCGAGCGCGCGCCCCACGTCGGAGGCGGGGCCGAGCAGGACGGTCAGGCCCTCGGCGGCACACTCCTCCCAGGGCAGCAGGGGCGGGCTCCCCTCTTTCTCACTGTCGCCCGCATGCGCTGCAGTAACGATTCTGCAGAGCTCGGCCCAGCCGGTCGCACCCTCCCGGGCAAGGAACGTCACCCGGGGTGTCGACTCATCGATGAAGGCACCCCCGCGCACGGGAGCACGCCGCCGCACCTGCCGCACGGTCGGCGCGGGCTCCCCCACCGCCAGCTCCACCCCGAACAACGGGCGGATCCCCGCCGCGGCACAGGCCTTGGCGAACCGGACCGCGCCCGCGAGGGTGTCCCGGTCGGTGAGGGCGAGGGCGTCCATACCCCGCTCGGAGGCGCGCTCGGCCAGCCGCTCCGGGTGCGAGGCGCCATAGCGCAGGGAGAACCCGGAGACGGTGTGCAGATGCGTGAATCCCAGCACGCACACCTCCGTGGTTCGCACGCTCACTCGAACATCAGTTCACAACCTTCCCGCCTCCACCATAGACCACTTTTCGAACCTCTGTGCGATCACCGCTCGACCCCACCCCACCTGCGCAAACGCCCGGAGGCTTCGCCTCGCAGGCAACGGCGGGGGCCGCCATCACCGTGGTGATGGCGGCCCTGAAGGAGAAGCCGGAGCGCCGGACTTCCGAAGCGTGAGCCCCGGGCTTTCCGGCTCTTCGAGCCTCAGCCGATCTGTGTACCGGTCGCCGACAGCGCTTCGGTGACGGGCTGGAAGAAGGTCTCGCCGCCCGAGGTGCAGTCGCCGCTGCCGCCGGACGTGAGGCCGATGGCCTTGTCGCCCGAGAAGAGCGAGCCGCCGCTGTCGCCGGGCTCGGCGCAGACGTCGGTCTGGATGAGGCCGTTGACGATGTCGCCGCTGCCGTAGTTCACGGTGGCGTCGAGGCCGGTGACCGTGCCGCTGTGGACCTGGGTGGTCGAGCCGCTGCGGGTGACCTCCATGCCGACGGTGGCCTCGGCGGCGCCGCTGATGGCCTGGGCGGAGCCGTTGTAGAGGTTGACCTCGCTCGGGTGGTCGACGTCGGCGGTGTACTTGACCAGGCCGTAGTCGTCGTCCGGGAAGCTGGAGACCTCGTTCTCGCCGATGACCTGGCCGTCGGCCGACCACTCGGAGATACCCTCGGTGCAGTGACCGGCCGTCAGGAAGAACGGCTCGCCGCCCTTGACCACGTTGAAGCCGAGGGAGCAGCGGCCGCTGCCGCCGGTGATGGCGTCACCGCCCGCGACGAAGGGCTTGAACTCCCCCTTCGTGCGCTTGAGTTCGGCCTTGGCGCCGAGGCCGTCCACGACCTTCGTGAGTCTCGCCAGCTCGGCCTTGGAGACGGTGCGGTCGGCGGTGACGACGACCTTGTTGGTGGTCGGGTCGGTGGCCCAGGAGGTGCCGGGGATGGTGGCGTCCTCCTTGAGGGTCGTCCGGGTGCTCTTCAGCTCGGCGAGGGAGTTCTCGACGATGCGGGCCTTGGCGCCGGCCGCCTCGACGGTCTCGGCGGCGGCCTCGTCGAGCACGTTCACGACGAGGAGCCTGCTCTTCGCGTCGTAGTACGTTCCCGCCGCGTCGGTGCCGAGGTCCGCGCCGAGGGTCGAGGCGAGCTTTCCGGCCGCCGTGATCGAGAGCGCCTTCGGCTCGGCGGTCGGCGCGGTCTCACTCGCGTTCGCAGTCTGGAAGGTCACTCCCGCGGCGACGAGTGCGGCGATGCCCGCACCTGTCACGACGGCACGGCGCCTGGGTATGCGTCGGTGCTTCAACTCACGTCCTCCTGTGGGGGGTTGGCCGGAGAGGGTTGTGGGGACCCCCGCCGGCCGGAAGGCGTACGGACAAGGAGGCGACGAACAACAAAAACGCCGCGTCCATGCCAACTCTGCGGCGCCAACTATTCCTAGCCGCACAGGGCGCACACAAGGTCGACTTCAGGCCCCGCATCAGGGCGCAAACGCCGCGACGGCGCACACCCCCGCATTGTTACCGTCTGGTATCACGCCACGTGAATTCGCACCTCGGACCAGGTGAATTCGCACTGCAAACACGCGACGCGACGACCCCTTCAGCAGCGGGTGAGGTCTAGTCCTGTCCGAAATTCGACACCTCAGGGCCCGAATCCAAACGGGGCGCCCGACGCGGAAGTTGCTCCTGCACCGGTTGCCGGTCGACAGCCGGCTGCTGCGGGGGCGCCTGCTGGGCCCGCTCCAGGAACCGCAGCAGCTCCACCGGGAAGGGCAGTACGAGCGTGGAGTTCTTCTCGGCCGCCACCGTCACCACCGTCTGCAGCAGCTGCAGTTGGAGTGCGGCGGGTTGCTCGGACATCTCCTTGGCGGCTTCCGCGAGCTTCTTCGACGTCTGCAACTCGGCGTCGGCGTTGATGACCCGGGCCCGCCGCTCACGGTCGGCCTCGCCTGCCGGGCCATCGAGCCGAGCCGGAACACCACACCCCGCTCGTACTGCTGCACCACCCGCGCCGCCGACACCACGTACACCGCGCCGCCCGAACGAGGGCGAGCCCCTCGCACACCAGGTGTGCGAGGGGCTCGCCTGCTGCCGGCCGCAGCTGTGCTCGGGGCGGGTGCCGGGGGAAGAGCACCGGCTCCGAGTGGAACTGACGGTCAGGAGACCTGTCAGTAGACCTGTCAGTAGACAGCGACGCCGTAGGCGCTCAGTGCCTCCGTGACAGGCTGGAAGAAGGTCGTGCCGCCGGACGTGCAGTTGCCGCTGCCGCCGGAGGTGAGGCCGTACGCCACACCGTTGCTGCCGTAGAGCGGGCCGCCGGAGTCGCCGGGCTCGGCGCAGACCGTGGTCTGGATCATGCCGTAGACGACGTCGCCGCCACCGTAGTTGACGGTCGCGTTGAGGGCGGTCACGCGTCCGGTGCGGGTACCGGTGGTGGAGCCGGTACGGATGACGTTGGTGCCCACGCTCGGGGTGGCGGCGCTGGTGATGTCCACGCTGCCCGCGGTGCCGTCCTTGGTGATGGACGTGTTGCTGTAGCGCACGATGCCGTAGTCGTTGGTCGGGAAGCTCGACCCGGTGGTCGGACCGAGGACCGTCGTACGGCCGGAGTTGGAGTACCAGGTACCCGCGCCGTCCGTGCAGTGACCGGCGGTCAGGAAGTAGTACGTGCTCCCGCTGCGGACGTTGAAGCCGAGGGAGCAGCGCCAGCTACTCGCATAGATGGCGTCGCCGCCCTTGATCAACTTGTTGAACTTCCCCGGGGTCCGCTTGATCGTCAGGGCGCCGGCGTTGTCGCCCGCCGCCTCCTTGATCTTCGCGAGCTCCGCCTGGGAGACGGTGCTGTCGACGGTGACGACGACCTTGTCCGTCGCCGGGTCGATCGCCCAGGCGGTGCCCGGGACATCGGCCTTGAGCACCGATGAGCTGGCGCTCTTCAGCTCGGCAGCGCTGAAGGTCTGGGTGCCGGCCGCGCTGGCGGTGGGGACCGTGACGGCGGCTGCGGCCACGAGTCCGGTGGTCACGGCGATCAGCCGAGTCCGTCTCGCTATGCCGCTGCGGGGGGTGGTGCGCTTGATCCTCACTGTTCGTTCCCTCCTAAAGGGAAGTCGGGGGCCCGCGTGGGGTCGGGGCCCGTGAGGCGCAGATCAAGGGCATCGTTCCGGATTCCGGACACGCCGTGCCCCTGACAAGGCGCTGCCGGGAAGTATTCGGTGGTACGGCCGATCCCCGCAAGGGTGCCTTTCAGTCGCGCGGAATCCAACCGGCGTGCCACCCACGGCAGTTGAACTCATCTACGGGGTATGTGCGGGTTCTGTGTAAATCCTGAGGGCGTTCTCGGTGTCGGCCGCCTCCGACCTGTCCAGCGCGAACGCCGACTCCCCGCCGAGCGGCCATCCGACCTCCGCGCCGGCCGCCGACAGCACCCGCAGGACGCTTCTCCCGCCACCCGGGGGTGTCCGGAAGTCGCCCCACCGAACGGCCCACGATCCGGCCGACCGCTTCAGCAGTCACAGCCGCAGCCGTCACAGCCGCAGCAGTCGCACCCCTCACAGCAGTCGCAGCAGTCGCAACACCGGCAACAGCCCTCGCGCTGCTGCCGGGACCACGGACCCTCGTACTCCTCGGCACAGCACAACTGGCAGGTGCAGCACAGCAGCGAGAACATCCCGCAGCCCGCCCAGAACCCCCGCCGCTGCGGCGGCTGCGGAGACGGCAACCCACCGAAACCGCCGGAACCACCACCACCGTGTGCCCCATCACCCCCGGCGAACGGATTCCCGCCACCTCCGGCGTACGGATTCCCGCCGTCCCCGGCGTACGGATTCCCGCCACCCGCGTACGGACCTCCCTGCTGCGGCGGCCCTCCGTGCTGGTGGGACACGCACACCGGCACCGTCCCGAAGGCCCGGTCCACCGAGCGCCGCAGTTCATGCACGAGGAGCAGATGGGCCAGCTTGCCGTCCACGAACGCGACCTCGCGCAGCGCGAGCCGTATCCCGTGCAGGGCGTCGTCGGCGAGCCCCCGGGCCTCGGCCAGGGAGGTACCGGTGGCGGTCAGCGGGTTCCAGGCGCCGGCGGCGGCGTCCGCGGCCTGGTCCTCCACCGCGTCCAGCAGATGGGCGAGCCGTCCGAAGAGGCGGCCGGCCTCGGCGAGCGGTTCGGCGTTGCCGGGGCGTCCGGCCAGTACCGCCGTATGCGCGAAGGCGGCGGCGGTCGCGGTCCCGGTCGGCTCGGTGACGGTCAACAGCGGCGTCCCCGGCCCGGCGAGCGCCTCGATGGCCGGCTGCCGGTCCACCGCGTCGACCAGCACCGCCGTGTCGAACCCGACATCCGATCCCGTACGAGCGCCCGCGCGCCCCCAACTCGCCGCGACCCGGCGCGCGGTCGGCGCCACCAGCCCCCGGGCGAGCAGCCCGTCCCCGTCGGCCACGTGGTCGCGCACCTTGGCCGAGGCGAGCACCAGCGAGACGGCGGCGGCGAGCCGCGCGCCCTCTCCCCGCGCGACGGACGCGGTACGCATCCCACGCAGCGGACAGGGCCCGACGGTCCGCCGCCAACCCGTGGTCCGCTCGGCCTGAGCCTCCGTCAGGACCGAGACGAGCAGGCCGTCATAGTTGGTCACGACCCGGGCGAACTGCCCATGGTCCCCGCGCAGCGCGAGACAGAGCCCGCACAAATGCGCCATCTACTGCGCCCGCAGCCCCTCACCGAGTCGATGGCTGCAAGGCCTCACGATTCCGAACAACGAAACTCCCCCGTGTCCACCGCATTGCCCCGTGTCCGCCCCGCGAGCATGCTCGACCGTCGCCGATCGCAGCGCCGGAACGTTCACCCGTACGCACCGCACTCACCCAAACGCCGTGAACAATATTATTTCACTCCCAGTCAGCGGACGTGTACGGCAGAGCCCTTGGGGCACATGGACTCTCGACGAATTCGTTCTGCACCAGTACCGTCACGAAACCCCCGTGCGGCGTCTATCCACTTGGCGAGACATCCGCATCATGGACGACGATAGGGATGCGGAAAGAGACAAAGACCGCTGTGAGAGGAGGCGTCCATGGGATCGGTGCGCAAGGCGAGTGCCTGGCTTGGCCTCGTCGACGACAACGATGACGAGCGTTACTACGACGACGACTACGCCGATGAGCGGGAGTCCTCGTCCGGCGAGGCCTGGGTCACCGACCCCCGCGTGAAGGTCACGTCCGAGTCCGCGCAGGAGCAGGGCCGCCGGATCGGCACGGTCACGCCTGACAGCTTCCGCGACGCCCGGCACATCGGCGAGCTCTTCCGGGACGGCGTCCCGGTCATCATGAACCTCACGAACATGGAGCCCGCCGACGCCAAGCGTGTCGTCGACTTCGCGGCCGGCCTGATCTTCGGTCTGCGCGGTTCCATCGAGCGGGTGTCCAACCGGGTGTTCCTGCTGACGCCCGCCGACACGGAGATCGTCAGCGGCGAAGCCGCGGGCCGTCCGGCCGACGGTTTCTTCAACCAGAGCTGAGGCAGGGCGGCTCACCCGCCCGCCCCCCGGTGTTCACCACGTTCACGAGGTTCACGACGTCACTCGTCGAACACGTTCGTGGTTACCGGAAGGCGTCGAGACCGGTGAGCGCCTTGCCCAGCACCAGTTGGTGCATTTCGACGGTGCCCTCGTAGGTGAGCACGGACTCCAGGTTCGTCGCGTGCCGCATCACGGGGTACTCGAGTGAGATCCCGTTCGCGCCGAGGATCGTGCGGGCGGTACGGCAGATCTCGATCGCCTCTCGTACGTTGTTCAGCTTGCCGAAGCTGATCTGCTCGGGACGGAGTCGTCCCGCGTCCATGCGCCGCCCCAGATGGTGGGCGAGCAGAATCCCCTTGTGCAACTCGACCGCCATGTCGGCGAGTTTGGCCTGGGTGAGCTGGAATCCCCCGATCGGCTTCCCGAACTGCTCCCGCGTCTTCGCGTATTCGACGGCGGTCTCGAAGCAGGTGCGCGCCGCTCCCATCGATCCCCACACGATCCCGTAGCGGGCGTGGGAGAGACAACTCAGCGGCCCCTTCAGCCCGGTGACCTGCGGCAGTACGGCATCGGCGGGCAACCGTACGTCGTCCATGACGAGTTCACTGGTGACGGAGGCGCGCAGGGACCACTTGTGCTTGATCTCCGGCGCCGCGAACCCGGGGCTGTCGGTCGGCACGACGAACCCCCGGATGCCGTCGTCGGTCCGCGCCCACACGACGGCGACCCCGGCGACGGACCCGTTCGTGATCCACATCTTCCGCCCGCCAAGCACCCAGTCCCCGCCGTCGCGCTTGGCGTACGTCCGCATCGACGCCGGGTCGGACCCGTGGTCGGGTTCGGTGAGGCCGAAGCACCCGATGACCTCACCGGCGGCCATGCGCGGCAGCCACTGCTGCTTCTGCGCCTCGCTCCCGAACCGGTGAATGGCGTACATGGCGAGGGAGCCCTGCACGGACACGAGCGACCGGATCCCCGAGTCGGCGGCTTCGAGTTCGAGACAGGCGAGCCCGTACTGGACGGCACTGGCCCCGGCACACCCGTACCCGCTGAGCGACATCCCCAGCGCCCCGATGTCCCCCAACTCCCGCGCGAGCTCCCGAATCCCGGGCAACTCCCCCGTCTCGTACCACTCCGCGACGTGCGGCAACACCCGATCCGCCGCCCAACTCCGCACGGTGTCACGCACGGCGAGGTCTTCGGGGCTCAGCAGGTCGTCGAGGCCGAGCGGGTCGGCGGGGTCGAAACTCATGGCAGCCTCCGGCTCACGAAAACTAGCAACGCTAGTTACGATTCGACGCCGACGTTATCGCCATGCATAGCTGCGGGCAATCGTGCCGCTGGGGGCGGCACGGGTGGGCGCAGCGGCACCTCGTAGCGCCGAGCAGCGCACCCGACCGCCGCCCAGCACCAGCCGCCGGGCGCCCCAACACCACTCAGCGCACCGATTCCGCACGTACCGGCTGCACAGCCGTCGCCTCCCGAGGCCCCGGCACATCCGCGGAGGTCCCGCACTCCATCACCCGAGGCAGCCGCAGCGCCATCACCGCCCCCAGCACCAACAACCCCGCACTCACCAGCAACGTCACATGCAGCCCATGCACGAACGAGTCCCGCGCGGCATGCCGCAGAGCCTCACCCGAGGAGCCCCCCAGCCGCCCGGCCACCTCGTACGCCTCGCCGAGCGAGTGCCCGGCCGCGTTGGACGCCGCCGTGGGAACACCCGGCACCGAGGACAGCCCGGGCGCGTACGCCGCGTTCATGACGCTGCCGAGGAGGGCGATACCGATACCCGCGCCCAGCTGGTAGGACGTCTCACCGATCGCGGCCGCCCCGCCGGCCGAGGACGCCGGCGCCTCGCTCAGCATCGACTCGTACGCACCGAAGAGCGTCGTCTCCAGGCCGAAACCCAGCAGGACGAACCCGGCGAGCAGCAGCCCCGCGTTGTCGTGGCGCCCCATCGCCGTGAGCAGGACGACCGCGAGAGCGGTGAGGCAGAAGCCGAGCGACACCATGCGGCGCGGCCCGAAGCGGTGCAGCAGATGGGAGCCGACGAGCCCGGCGGCCATCGCGGCGATGGTCAGCGGCAGCAGCCGCAGGCCCGTCTGAAGCGGGGACAGCCCGAGGACGAGTTGCAGGTACTGCGCCGCGATCAGTTCGAGCCCCACCAGCGCGAGCATCGCCAGCACGATGCAGCCGACCGAGGTGCTGAACGCGGGGCGCGCGAACATCCGCAGGTCCACCAGCGGGTTCGCCCGCCGCCGCTGCCGTCGTACGAACGCGGCCAGCAGGGTGCCGCCCACCAGCAGGGCCAGCGCGGTGCCCGGGGCGAACGGCGGGTGGCCGCTGCCGAGCTTCTTCACGCCGAGGACGATGCCGAAGAGACCGACGGCGGCCATGAGGGCGCCGACCACGTCCCAGGGACCGTCGCGATCGCCCGTCGACTCGGGCAGCAGCAGTCGCCCGATCGGGAGGCTGACGAGCATCAGCGGGATGTTGACGAGGAAGACCGAGCCCCACCAGAAGTGCTCCAGCAGGAACCCGCCGAGCAGCGGGCCGACGGCCGCGCCGACGGCGGCGACAGCGCTCCAGACGCCGATGGCGAGCGCCCGCTCACGTCGGTCGGGAAACACCTGGCGCAGGATCGACAGCGTCGCGGGCATGATCATCGCGCCGCCGACGCCGAGCAGGGCGCGGGCCGCGATCAGGATCTGGGGGGTCTCGGCGAGGGCCGCGAGCCCGGAGGCGACGCCGAAGAGGGCGTATCCGAGCAGCAGGATCCGTCTGCGGCCGACCCGGTCGCCCAGCGTGCCGAAGAGGATCAGCAGCGAGGCGCAGACCAGCGGGTAGACATCGACGATCCAGAGCAGTTCCATGGCGCCGGGCTTGATGTCCTCGGTGACGGCGGGCACCGCCACATGCAGGACGGTGGCGTCGACGGCGACCAGCAGCAGGCTGACACAGAGGACGACGAGGACGACCCAGCGGTTTGCACCGGCCCCGGCCTCCCGACGGCATCGCGCGGCGGCCGTGGTCGTCCCGGACATGTACGTACCTCCCAGATGCTCTCGCGTTCGGCGGAACCGGCGGGGCGGGGACTCCCCGGCGGCCTCGGCCCGGGAGGAGCGGCGTCCCGGACCCGCGCAACGAAAGGCGAGTGAGCGGTCAGCGTACGCGAGTTCCGGCCGGTGAAGCGTGGTGGGCGTCTCATGAAAGCTTCATACGGCATGTGGCGTACGCCACGCCGTCGCCCGTCCACGGCTCCTCCATAACTCCTTCATCGCTTACCGACCACCACGTACGCGCGTCCGGCCCGGTTCCTGGCTGCGCCGATAATCGAGCGCGTGACCGATCTTGCTACGCGCCCGGCGCCGCCCCTGCTGAGCCGGGCCGCCCCCGCACTCCTCGGGTACGCCGCCGTGCGCGCCCTGGGGCTGGTCGTGCTGGCGCTGTGGAGCGCGGCCCGCGACAAGAGCGCCCTGACGCTGCTGTCGGCCCGCTGGGACTCGCTCTGGTACACACGCGTGGCGGAACTCGGCTACGGCTACGAGGTGCGCCTGCCGAACGGCGACGTGCACTCGAACCTCGCCTTCTTCCCGTTGCTGCCATGGCTGGAGCGGGCGGTGTCGGCGGTGACGCCACTGTCGTACGCCCACGCCGGTCTCGTCGTCAGCACGCTGGCCTCGCTGGCCTCGGCCTGGGGGATCTTCGCAGTCGCCGACCATGTGTACGGACGACGGGTGGGCATGTGCGCCGTACTGCTGTGGGCGGTGCTGCCGGTCGGAATCGTGCAGTCGATGGCGTACACGGAGTCGCTGTTCACCGCGCTGGCCGCGTGGGCTCTGTACGCCGTCCTGACAGGCCGCTGGGTGATCGCCGGCGCCCTGGCCGCCCTCGCCGGGCTGACCCGTCCGGTGGGGCTCGCGGTGGTGGCGGCGGTGTGGGTCGCGGCGATCATGTCGTACCGGCGGGACGCTCCGCCATCCGCGGGCAACCGGAGCGGGACGACATCGGACGGCGCATCCTCCTGGGCATGCGCCCTCGGAATGCTTCTCGCGCCCCTAGGTGCCGCCAGTTACGTCCTGTGGGTGGGTCACCGCACGGGCAAGGGCCCCCTCGGTTATCTCGACGTCCAGGCGGGCTGGCGCAACGGCTTCGACGGCGGGTACGCCTTCGCGCGTTTCGTCGCCGACAAGTTCACGTCGTTTCCGTCGGCCCCGGCGGGTGTCGGGCTGATCATCGGCGTCGCGCTCCTCATTTGGCTGTACGTGGTCTGTGTACGGCAGGGTCAGCCGCTGCCGTTGCTGGTGTACTCGGGGGTCGTCACCGCGCTGGCGCTGTGCGCGTCGAGCTACTTCGGCTCGAAACCACGTCTGCTGATGCCCGCCTTCCCGCTCCTGCTGCCCCTCGCCCGAGCCCTGGCCGGTACGCGAACACGCAGGTCGGCGGTGATCCTCGGCGGTGTGGCGGTGGTCGCTGCGGCCTACGGGGCGTTCTGGCTCAATGGCTCCGGTCCCCCGTGACCGGCCCCCGGCTCACGGAGAGCGAACGGGTAATTCCACGTAAGCATTCGGTGAACGAATTCAAAAGGGCCGCAAAACAGGTGGCCGGCATTGGGCCATGGAATTGAAGGTCAAGCACCTCGGGGATTCGGCATTCAGCAGAAATAAACATCATTCTGAGAGCAATCCCACATCACGGCGTCATCACAAAGCCGGTGATTCACGTCGCGTCGGAGCTCACTCGCTGTAACGTCGATTGAGTGCGTACCGAACCAAAGCCGACCCGTCTGGACCGGGTCTTCTCCAGACTGGACCGTGAGCCGGAACGACCGGCTCACATCGATGTCCCCGTAATGACCCGGCACCGGGTGGTGCTGTTCGCCTCCACGCTCGTCTTCTACGCGGCCATCGTGTGGGCCGTCGTGATCACGTCGTGGCTGGTGCGGCTCGACTGGCAGATCATGTTCTTCCGGCCGTACCAGCAGTGGCAGGAGATCCACGCGTTCCTGGACTACTACGTCGTCCTGGGCCAGCGTGGCCCCACCGCCGTGATGGTCGCCGCCTGGCTGGGCTGGCGCTCGTGGCGGCAGCACACGCTGCGCCCGATGCTCGCGCTCGGTGTCTCGCTGCTGCTGCTCAACATCACCGTCGGCGCCGCGAAGATCGGCATGGGCCGTCTGGGGCCGCACTACGCGACCGAGATCGGCTCCAACGAGATGTGGCTGGGCGGCGACATATTTCCTTCGGGGCACACCGCGAACGCCGTGGTGACCTGGGGAATCCTCGCCTACCTGGCATCGACGCCGAGAGCGAGACGCTGGCTGTCGGCGCTGTCCGCCGTGATCTCGCTCGGCGTCGGCCTCACCACGGTCTATCTCGGTACGCACTGGTTGAGCGACGTCCTGCTGGGCTGGGCCGCGGGCCTGCTGATCATGCTGGCGCTGCCCTGGTTCGAGCCGCTGATCGCCCGCGCCGAGGCCTGGATCTTCTCGCTGCGGGACACCTGGCGCGAACGCCGTACGGCTCCCGTACCGGCGACACCGGCCACACCCGCACCGACGGCCGTGGGCGCGTCCACGCTGCGCGCGCCCGGCGAGGAGCCCGCGAACCCCCGCGACACGGGCATCGCCGCCCGCACCGCCCACCCCCCGATCGTGCCGTTGCACCTGGCCCATGGACCCCATCCGTCCAGGTCGGAGCGGCCCCCGGCCGCACCGATCGCCCCGATCACCCCGCTCGGCTCCCGCCGTCCGCCGCACGCGGACCGGGTCTCGCGGAGCACGACCTCGGCCCGGCCGGTCGCGGGAGGCTGACACGAGACAACGGGGCCGGTACGCACAACCCACCCCCGCAGAGCGAAGGCCCGGCTCGCCACGAGCCGG
>NZ_VTHJ01000003.1:171171-226261 GCF_008386495.1 Streptomyces tailanensis
CCAGATCTCAGCCCTTCCAGGCGCGCTTCACCCGGCCGTCCTCGACCTCGAAGTTCAGCCGGCCGAACCGGTACTCCATGGTGATGATCGCGCCCGGCGGCAGCTTTCTGACCGTGGACCAGCCGTGCTCGTGGGCGCGGCGCTCGGCGCTCGGCGCCTCCAGTCCGACGTATGCGTCGGGATCGTCCCGGGGTTCTTCGGGCGAGTTGGGAAAGGGTGCCATGACGGCCACGTTAGGCGGCCGGAGGGTCCGTTGTCCTCCCGTAGTCACGCTTCTGTCACAGAACCACGACACGCGTTTCGATCGTCCCGACATCGGCCGCCGGCGCAGTGGGATGTCACACGTACGAGCGGTTCCGTACGCCTTCCGCGCGCTGTCGAACGTAATTCTGGGGCGGTTCGGCACCATCGCGAATAGCCCGTCGGAAAGCACGCCGGGGGGTCGTATGTCCGGTGCGTCTCCGGCCTTTTCCGGCTGATTCCCGGACGGCTCACGGAAGCCGACAGCTCATGGGAAATACACATTTCCAACACACTTTCCCCGTACGCCCTCTGTCGGAGCGGGCGGGGCCGCGAGCATCATGGCGTGCATCACGGGCCCAGGACGCGGCAGCGAAGGGGCGAGCGATGGGGACCGAGACCGTACAGGCGCCGGAAGGACCCGTGGGGGCCGAGCCGCGGGGGCGGCTGGTGGTCGACTGGCTGACCACCACGGACCACAAGAAGATCGGCCATCTGTATCTGGTCACCTCCTTCCTGTTCTTCCTCGCCGCCGGGCTGATGGCGCTGGTGATGCGCGCCGAACTGGCCCGGCCGGGTAACCAGATCGTCGACAACTTCCAGTTCAACCAGCTGTTCACGCTGCACGGCACCATCATGCTGCTGCTCTTCGCGACGCCGACCTTCGCCGGGTTCGCCAACGAGATCATGCCGCTGCAGATCGGCTCGCCCGATGTCGCCTTCCCCCGGCTGAACATGCTGTCGTACTGGCTGTTCCTCTTCGGCGGTCTGATCGTGCTGGGCTCGCTTCTGGTGCCCTCGGGACCCGCCGCCTTCGGATGGTTCGCCTACGCGCCGCTCAACAGTCTGGAACGGTCGCCGGGCATCGGCGCCGACATGTGGATCATGGGGCTCGCATTGGCCGGCTTCGGCACGATCCTCGGCGCGGTCAACTTCCTCGCCACCATCATCGGGATGCGCGCGCCCGGCATGACGATGTTCCGGCTGCCGATCTTCACCTGGAACACGCTGTTCACGTCGATCATGATCCTGATGGCGTTCCCGGTGCTCGCGGCCGCGCTGCTCTGTCTGGAGTCGGATCGCCGGTTCGGCTCGCACATCTTCGACGCGGCCAACGGCGGCGCACTGCTGTGGCAGCACCTGTTCTGGTTCTTCGGGCATCCCGAGGTGTACATCATCGCGCTGCCGTTCTTCGGGATCGTCACGGAGATCATCCCGGTGTTCAGCCGCAAGCCGATCTTCGGTTATCTGACGCTGATCGCCGCGACGATGGCGATCACCGGGCTGTCGATGGTCGTGTGGGCGCACCACATGTTCGCCACGGGTGCGGTGCTGCTGCCGTTCTTCTCCTTCATGACCTTCCTGATCGCAGTGCCGACGGGCGTGAAGTTCTTCAACTGGATCGGCACCATGCTCAAGGGCTCGCTGTCGTTCGAGACACCGATGCTGTGGGCGACCGGCTTCCTGGTGTCGTTCCTGCTCGGCGGACTGACCGGGGTGATCCTGGCCTCGCCGCCGATGGACTTCCACGTCACGGACACGTACTTCGTAGTGGCGCACTTCCACTACGTCGTCTTCGGCACAGTGGTCTTCGCGACGTTCGCGGGGTTCTTCTTCTGGTGGCCGAAGTTCACCGGAAAGCTCCTCGACGAACGGCTCGGCAAGATCCAGTTCTGGACGCTCTTCGTCGGCTTCCACACCACGTTCCTGGTGCAGCACTGGCTGGGCGCCGAGGGGATGCCACGGCGGTACGCGGACTATCTGGCCGCCGACGGCTTCACCGCGCTGAACACGGTCTCGACGATCGGTTCGTTCCTGCTGGGCCTGTCGACGCTGCCGTTCCTCTACAACGTCTGGAAGACCCACCGGTACGGCGTGAAGGTCGACGTCGACGACCCGTGGGGCTACGGCCGGTCGCTGGAGTGGGCGACCTCCTGTCCACCGCCCCGGCACAACTTCGTGACGCTGCCCCGGGTCCGCTCCGAGTCCCCGGCGTTCGACCTGCACCATCCGAAGTTCGCGGCGATCACACCGCCCCAGACCCGCGAGGGCCAGGAGCTCACCCCACACCCGCGCTTCGGTCAGGAGCGGCCGACAGACGGTCCCGAGGAGTCCTGACACCGGCGGTTGAGGACCGGGAATGTCCTCAACCGCCCTGCTTTCCTCAGCTCAGCGCGGTGACCGTGACGGACAGGTCGTTGTCGACCGTGTAGTGGGGCTGGGCCGTCACGGGGCCCTGCTCCGTCTCGACGCGGACCGTCGGATAGACGAAGACCGGGTTCTTGTCGACGACGTCGTCCAGCAGCCGCGCGATCCGCACACGCGGCCCGGCCTCCCCCTCGGGACGCAGCCACAGGTCCCAGGTGCCGGGCGGCAGGGCGCCGTAGGACACCGTGAAGCGGAAGGTGCCCTGCTCCGGGGTGAGTTCGGCCCGTACGAGGGGGGCACCCTCCTCCCGGTCGGTGAGTTCGACGTAGGCGTCCGGGGTCGGCTCACAGCCGTACGCCTGGGCGGTCACGGTCAGTTCGTCGGTGCCGATGTGGAGTTCGCCGGCCTCGGCGTGCGGGGAGCGCTCCCAGCTGCGGACGGAGAGGTTGCCGTGCTTGGTGCCGTACGGGATGCGGACGGCGATCCGGTCGGCGGTGGGGGTGGGCGCGCGGTCGACGAGGGAACGCAGGTCGTTGAGGCCGGGGGCGAGTCGGCAGGGTTCACCGCCCGCCATCTGGAGGTAGGCGTCCCAGCGGCCCTCGGGGACGTCCACACCGCTGGGCAGCGCGGCCCGCAGCCGGCCGCCCGCGACCGGGGTGAGCGGCAGGCGCACCTTGTCCTCGGTGCCCCGGAGGTAGAGGACGAGATGGGCGGGGCCGGGCTCGCCGCGGTCGGCGATGTCGAAGGTCAGGCCGCCCGCGGAGTCGGCGACACAGTCGGCGCGCGGGGTCGCGGCCTTGTCCTCGTCGTCGTGGTGCGTGGGCTGCTGCGGAGCCAGCGTCATCATGCGGTGCGCCCCTTCTTGAAGGCGGAACGTCCGGCGTCCCGAACGGCATACGCGCCGCCGAGGAGCGCGCCCCGGGTGCGGTGGAGCGAGCCGCGTATGCGGCCCACCGGTGAGGCGCCGCCGCGGGCGATCAGGTCGGAGAAGAGCGTCTCGTAGCGTTCGGCGATGCGGGCCGGGTCGAAGCGCTCGGAGTCCTTGAGCGCGGCGGCCGCCATCTCCTGCCGCTTGTCGTCGTCGTTGATGAGTTCGAGGAGACCGCCGGCGATGGCCTTGACGCTGCCGACCTTGACCAGGCGGCCGTCGACGCCGTCGTCGATGATCTCGCCAGGGCCGTGCGGGCAGTCGGTGGAGACCACCGGGAGGCCGCAGCGCATGGCCTCGACGATCGTCATGCCGAACGACTCCATGCTGGAGGTGACGGCGGCGATGGAGCCCTTGGTCCACTCGGGCTCGATGGGGTTGGCGGGGCCCATCAGGTAGACGTGGTTGTAGAGGCCCAACCTGTCGATGAGGGCGCGCAGTTTGTCCTTCTGCTTGCCGCCGCCGTAGATGCGCAGACGCCAGTCGGGCCGCTCTTCCCGCACCTTGTCGAAGGCCTTGACGAGCAGGTCGTAGCGCTTCACGGGCGCGAGCCGACCGGCGGCGACGACCCACCGGCCGGTGCCGTCGGCCGGGTCGATGCCCGGCGCGGGCACCGGGTTGGGCACGGCCTGGAGGCGGACACCGGGCAGCCGCATCTTCGAGCCGTACGAGCGGGCGTCGGCCTCGGTGGTGGTGGTGAGCGCGTCGAGCCGCGGGTAGACGCCGCGCAGGGTGGCGCGCAGGGCCGGGGAGTGGCTGTCGAGCGTGAGGTGCTCCTGGCCGACGCGGATCGGGCCGCGGCGGGTCTGCCGGGCCATGTGCACGTTCAGCCCGGGCCGGGTGCCGACCAGGACGTCGGCGTCGACCGCGGCGAGATGCTCGGCGATGCGTCGGTCGGTCAGGGCGCTGTACTGCGCGTAACGGCCCTCGGCACGCGGGAAGACCTTGGCGGGGCGCTGGAGGTCGGCGTGGTCCTTGTCGGCGCCGTCCTCCCGGATGTCGACCAGGGCACGCAGCCGCACCTTCGGGTCGACGGAGAAGACCGGCTCGTCACGGTGGCGGAAGACGGAGACGATCTCGACGTCGTGCTGCTCGGCCAGGGTGTTCGCAAGGTTGTACGTCGTGCGGATCGTCCCGCCGATGCCGTACGCGTTGTGTATCAGGAAAGAGATGTGCATGCGTCCCCCGAACCCCCTGTTTTCCCTTGTTTTGCCTGGTCATCCATTACAAGCGGTTCTGATCCGCCGCCGGATGGTTAGACCCGGGATTCCGGGGAACGGTTGGTCTTCATCATCAACTTGTTCTGCAACAGTTGCCCGATCGATAGCCGTACGAGGGAACCCGTTCGCCCCGAACCGCATCAGGGCCTGTAGGGCAGCTGCGGTACGTCGAAGCAGGTGTCGTTCATGTCCCCTTGGCTCACCCATCCCTTCTCGTCCTGCCAGCGGGCCACCGACACACACGTTTCGCGGGTCTTCGGGGGCTCTGTGAGCCGTTCGAAGCGGACGGGGACGAGCAGTCCGTCGGCGGTGTAGGGCTCGTCCCGGTTCATGAACCGGTCGACGCACGCGCGCGAGACACCGTCTTCGGTGCCGGCGCAGGCTTTCGCCGCGTCCGTGAACCACATGGCGGCCGCCCAGCCCTCCAACTGCCACTGGGAGTGCGTCTTCAGATCCTTCGTCGCGTCCCGGAACTCCCGTACGGCCCTGTCGCCGGTGTCCGCGTGGTTGCGGCTGGAGCCGGTGGCCCACAGGGCGTTGCGGCAGCGCGGGGCGTCCTTGTAGTCCTCGGCGACCGTGGAGGTCCAGTTCTGCACATTGGTGACCTTGGCGGTCACCTCGGCGCCGACCTCGTCCATCGCCTGGCAGAGCCGGGCGTTGCCATGACTGTCGATCGCGTCGAAGACCAGGTCGGCGCCCTGCTCCTTGATGTCGGCGGCGGCCGCGCGGAAGTTGGGCAGCGCGAAGTCGACCTGCTCGGTGACCACCTCGTACCCCTCGGCCTTCAGCCCCTGGACGACCAGACGGGCGTACGCGGCCGACGAGGACTGGTTGTACGACACCACGGCGGCCGTACGCGCCCCGTGCTCGCGCTTGAAGTAGCGGTAGACCTCGGTGCCGCCGTACTGCTTCCCGTCCCAGCCGGTCGTGCCGTTCCGGGGCGCGAGGCTGCCGTAGATGCTGTAGAGGTGCGGATAGGTGTCGTACGCCGGGCCGATGGGCTGGCCGCCGATGTCGGGCACGCGCGCGTGGGCGACGCGGGAGGCGCCCGCGTAGTCGAGGGCGGTGGTCGCGACGAGGGCGACGACCCCGTCCTCCTCGACCAGCCGGTGCACGCACTCGTTGTTGCCGACGCCGCTGCCGCCGTCGTCGCACTCGCGGACCTCGACCTCGCGAGCGTCGATGCCCCCGCGCGCGTTGAGGGCGTCGAAGTAGGCCTTCGCCCCGTCGCGCGGACCGGTGAACACGGCACCACCGACCGGGCTGGTGACGCTGGTGATGATGCCGACCCGCAGCGGCTCACGGCTCCGCGGGGCGGTGGGGGTGTCGCGGCGCTCGAAGTCGCTCTCCGGGAGCCGGCTGCCGCAGGCCGTGGCCAGGAGGAGCAACAGGCCTACGGCGACAGCCTTGGCACGCGGGACGGCGCCGGCCTCAGCAGCCCGGAAGCGGTGACTCATTGCCGCTCAGCGCGACCAGCCCGCACAGCGTCTTGACGGAGACCTTCCAGGTGCCGTCCTCCTCGACGGCCGTCCCCGCCGCGTCGGGCAGGGCCGTGGCGCCCTCCAGGAGCAGGGTGTACGTCACGTTCGCCTCGGTCGGTGAGGTGAACTCGACCTTCTCGACCTGGGCCTGCACCTGGCCGCCGCGCTCGTCGCCGCTGAACGCCGCCAGGACCGGGCCCATCAGCTCACCGTTCTCCAGAACGGCCTGCTTCTCCTCGGTGGAGGTCTTCGGGTCGAAGAACGTCCGCCAGTTCTCCTTGATCTCCTTCTCGGCCGCCGCCGTGTCCGCGGGCCCGCTCGGGCTCTCCTCGGCCGGCTCGCCCGTCGTCCGCTCGACCGTGGGGGTGGGGGGCGTCGTGGCGCCGCCGCCGTCGCTGTCGTCGCCGCAGGCCGCGAGGGCCGGGGCGAGGAAGAGCAGCAGGGCGGCGGTCAGTGCCGTAGCCCGTCCTCGTTGCCGAGGGGCGCGCCCCCGCTGTCCGTTCGCCCGCCTGAGGTCGCTCCCGAGAACCATCTGGCTCACCACCGGGTGTCGGTCCGGGCGGTAGGCGCCCGGTTCTTTCAGGGTCAGCTTCCAGAAGGCATAGTGCAAGCCAACGGCCGGCATGCACAGACACACGACGTGTGGGAGCCCCGGATGCGGACAACCCGACTGCGGACCGTGCACCCCGTCCTCTGGGCCGGCTGGGCCGCGCTCGCCGGCGGCGCCGTGCTGTGTGTCGTCGGCTGGTACGGCATCTCCGGCGAGCGTTTCGCGGAACGGCAACTGCCGTACCTGGCCTCCTGCACGGTCCCCGGCGCCGCCCTGATCATCGCGGGCGCGGTCCTCCTCGCCCACGGCAGGAACGCCCTGGCCGCCACGCGTGTCGAGGAGTTGTACGGCCTGCTGGTCGCCACCGAGCCCGCCGACGTCTCCGGCGTCGACGCGTCAGGGCAGGCGGCGGCCGCGCCCCTCGCCACCAGCGAGACGCTGCTGATGGTGCCCTACGGCACCCTCTGGCACCGTGCGGATTGCCCGTTGGTGGCAGACAAGCCGGAAGCGGTGCCGGTGGACTCCCGGACCATGATGATCGGGGACCTGAGGCCGTGCCCGATCTGCGAGGCCCCTGCCTCCGGTGAGCCTCCCCCGGAGGGCTGATGTCGTCGCTGACGTACGACCTCACGCTGGCCGGGCTGTCGGTCGGCAGCGCGGCGGCCCTCACCGGAATCGGCCTGATCGTGACGTACCGGGCCACCGGTGTGCTCAACTTCGCGCACGGGGCGATCGCGATGGTCTGCGCGTATCTGCTGCGCCAGTTCACCGTGGAGTGGGGCTGGCCGCTGTGGCTCGGTGCCGCTGTGACCCTGCTGGTGGTGGCCCCCGCGATCGGCCTGGTCCTGGAACGCTTCGTCTTCCGCCCGCTCGCCGTGCTCGGCGGCGACCCGGCGCAGACCCTCGTGGCCTCCCTCGGCGTCTTCGTCCTCCTCGTCGGCGGGGCCGCCCTGCTGTGGGGCCAGGGGGCGCGGGCGGACGCGCCGACGCTGGTGGCGGCCGACCCCTGGGGCCAGTTGGCGGTGGCCGTGGCGATCGCGGCGGCCGTAGGCGCGGTCACCCGCTGGACCCGCTTCGGGCGCGAACTGCGCGCTGTCGTGGACGACAGATCCCTCGCCGTCCTCGGCGGCATCGACGCCGACCGGGTCGCCGCCGCGGGCTGGGCGTTCGGCTCGTTCACGGCGGGCCTGACCGGCGTACTGCTGGCCCCTTACGTACGCCTCGACCCGTACGGCATGCCGCTGCTCGTGATGGAGGTGGTCGCCGTCGCGGTCGCCGCCCGGATGCGCAGCCTGCCGGTGGCCGTGGTGGTGGCGCTGGGCATCGGCGTCGCCCAGAGCCAGCTGACCCGGCTGCACCCCTCGGGCTGGGCGGAGCCGTTGGTCCAGGCCGTGGGCGCCAACCTCTTCGTGGTGGCGCTGCTGATCGCGGCCCTGGTCCTGCCCGGCGTCGGCACCCGGGACGCCCTGCCGCGTACGGCGACCGCGCGGTCCGAGACGCCGACGGGTGCCTGGATCGTGGCGGTGATCCTGTTCCTGATCCCGCTCGGCTTCGCGGGCCGGGACCTGCACACGTCCGTCCAGGTCCCGGCCCTGGGCGTGATCCTGTTGTCCCTGGTCGTGGTGACGGGCCGGGGCGGCCAGATCTCCCTCGGCCAGGCGGCGTACGCGGGCCTGGGCGCGCTGTTCACAGCGCTGCTGGCGGCCGGCCGTTTCCCGTTCCTGCCGGCGCTGCCCGAACTGACCGCGCTCCTGGCGGCTGTACTGCTGGTGGCTCCCCTGGGCCTGCTGACGGGCTGGCCCGCGATCAGCCGCCACGGCCTGGCGCTGGCCCTGGCCACGTTCGCGGTGGGCGTCGGGGTGAGCCGCTTCGTCTTCGCCCAGCCGTACGCTACGTCCGGTCTCACGCTGTCCCGCCCGGCGGGCTTCGCCGACGACCGCGTGTACTACGTCCTGGAGTTGGGGTTGCTGGCGGGCGCGCTGGCGGCCACCCGCCTGCTCCGCCGGGGCCGCACGGGCCGGGCCCTGGCGGCCATGCGGGACCACGAGTCGGGGGCCTCCGCGGCGGGCGTACGCGTGCCGTCGTTGAAGCTGACGGCCTTCGTCGCGGGCGCCGCCCTTGCCGCCCTCGGCGGCGGCATGCTCGCCATGGGCGTCCGCGCCTTCGACCCCGCCGCCTACGACCCCGTCCGCGGCCTCCTCTGGTTCGCCGCCATCGTCGTCCTGGGCGCCGACAACACGCTGGGCGCCCTCGCCGCGGCCGCCCTGCTGGTGGGGCTGGACGCGGGCACCAGGGGCGGGGTCGCGGCCGCGGTGATCGGCGTCCTGGCGGTACTGGTGGGCCGCTTCCCCGCCGGACCGTACGAGACGGTGCGCGCGGCGGCCGTACGGCCGCGGTCGGGGCGGCGCGGGGTGTTGACGCCGCTGGGGGTCGGGGTGCGGGGCAGGTTACGGGCAGGGGGAGTGGTGGCCGACGGCGGGGCCACCGGGAGGGGTGCGGAGGTGGCGGAGGCCTCGGCTGCGGGCTGGGCCGGAGCCGGGAGCACCGCAGGGCTCGGCGCCACGGGCATGGGCGCCACGGGCATGGGCGGCACGGGCATGGGCGGCACGGGCATGGGCGGCACGGGCATCGACACCACAGGCCTGGGTGGCACGGGCGTCGGCCGCGTCGGCCGCGGTACGCGGCGCGGTGGAGACCGTCGGCGGGACGCGCGGAGCACGGCGGGCGCGGGTGCGGAGCCGCCGCGCCCCGCACCCAGGGCGCCACGACCGCTGAAGCCGATGGAACACGCCCACCAGGACGACGGCTCGCCGGGCGCGGCGGAGTACGGCGGCCCAAGCCGAGGCCTGCCCGGCGCGGTAGAACCGCCGCACGCCCTCCGCGCCCGCCGGCTCCACGTCACCTACGGCGGTTTCACCGCTCTCGACGGTGTCGATCTCGACGTCCTCCCGGGCCGGATCAGCGCGGTCGTGGGGCCCAACGGGGCCGGGAAGAGCACGCTGTTCCACTGTCTGGCCGGGACGCTGCGGCCCGATCACGGGCGGGTCCGCCTCGGGGAGCGGGACGTCACTCGGCTGTCCGCGCATGCCCGTACGCGGCTCGGAGTCGCACGTACGTTTCAACAGCTGGCCGTTTTCCCCTCATTGACCGTGGCCGAAAATGTTCGGGTGGGTGCTGAGCAGGGGCGGGTCGCCGACCCCGGGGCCCTGGAGCGGGCACTGCGGTTGTTCGGGCTGGACGGGCCGGTGCGGGCGTTGCCCGCGGCCGGGCTGCCGACCGGGACGCTGCGGCGGGTCGAGCTGGCGCGGGCGTTCGCCGGGAGTCCGCGCGTGCTGCTGCTCGACGAGCCCGCCGCCGGGCTCGACACGGGTGAAGTAGCCGCCCTCGCCCGCGTGTTGCGGGCCCTCGCGGCGGACGGGACGGCCCTGCTGGTCGTCGAGCACGACCTCGACCTCGTCGCGGACCTCGCGGACGTCGTGCACGTCATGGCGGCGGGCCGGATCGTCACCTCCGGCCCCGCCGACCAGGTCCTGCGCACGCTCGGCCCGCGCGACACGGCGGCCGGACGATGACCCTCGTCTCCCTCCGGCATGCCCGCGTCCGATACGGCCCCCTGGAGGCCCTGCACGGCGTCACCCTCGCCGCGCCGGGCCCCGGCCTGACCGTTCTGTTGGGCCGCAACGGCTCCGGCCGTACGACCGCGCTGCGCGCCCTCGCCGGCGCGGTGCCGCTCTCCGGCGGGGCCGTGGTGTGGGACGGGGCCGATGTCACCCGGATGCCCGCGTACGAGCGGGCCCGGCGGGGCCTCGTCCTCGTCCC
Source organism: Streptomyces tailanensis (assembly GCF_008386495.1). Lineage (GTDB taxonomy): Bacteria > Actinomycetota > Actinomycetes > Streptomycetales > Streptomycetaceae > Streptomyces > Streptomyces tailanensis. Next base: position 181,558 of record NZ_VTHJ01000003.1, read on the forward strand.
CGAGCGGCGGGCCGTCTTCGGCTCGCTCACCGTGCGCGAGAACCTCGAACTCGCCGCGCCGGACTTCTCGTACGCCCTGGACGCCTATCCAGCGCTCGAACCGCTCCTTCCCCGCCGCACCAACACCCTCTCCGGCGGCGAGCAGCGCATGCTCGCGCTGTCGCGCGCCCTGCCGGCACGCGCGCGTGTCGTGCTCGTCGACGAGCCCACCCAGGGCATGTCACCGATGGTCGCGGCCCGCACGTACGAGCTGCTGAGGGGACTCGACGCCTGCGTGGTCGTCGCCGAACAGCGCCTGCCACCGGGGCTGCGCGGGGCGTCGGCGCTCGTGTACGAACTCCGACGCGGGACGGTGGCGTTCAGCGGCGAGGCGGCCGAGTTGCCGTAGGGGATTGCCGTGAGGGCCGGATGACAGGCGCGGGTCCCACCCGGTCGGGGAGCCGGATGGGACCCAGGTACCCGGGCGTCGGAGGAGCGCTCAGAGGTCGAGTCGCTGCCCGGGCACGATCATGTGGGGGTCGGCGCCGATGACGGCCTTGTTGGCGGCGTAGACCTGCCGCCAGGTGGTCCCGTGGCGGGCGGCGATACCGCTCAGCGTGTCGCCCTGGCGGACGGTGTAGTCGCCGCGGGACGAGCCGCGGTCGGGGTGGCCGGTGGAACGCGACGGAGCCGACTTGGTGGATGCCGAGTCGGGGGCGGGCGCGGCCGGTGCGCTGCCGTACGCTCCGGCACGCGCGGCGCATACGGGCCACGCGCCCCAGCCTTGGACACGCTGGACCTTCGTGGCGATCGCGATCTGCTGGGACTTGGAGGCCTGGTCGGCGGTGGCCGCGTAGGCCGTGCCGCCGAAGCCGCGCCAGGTGGAGGCGGCGAACTGGAGGCCGCCGTAGTAGCCGTTGCCGGTGTTGATGTGCCAGTTGCCGCCGCTCTCGCACTGGGCGATGCGGTCCCACACTCCGCCGTCGGCCGCCGCGGCGTTGCCGGTGACGGTCAGTAGTCCGAGCGGGGCGAGCAGCGCCGCCCCGGCGAGGACCGCCGTCGTACGCGTCCTGCGGACGTCTTGCGTCCTACGGGCGCCCTGCGTCTTGCGAATGTTCTCGCGTGTGTTGTCGGCACATGCGGACATGGATTTCCCTCTCAAAGGACTCGGGGTCCCCCAGGGCGGGGCGCGACGCCCGTCGCACAGGACGCGGGTGACGCGCTCAGCCCTGTCCGCCGGCGGTGGTGCGGTGGTGCTGAGCTGGCTGTGGCGGCCGGCGGACGTACCCGAGCGGTGCTCGTTGCACACGGCGGGGAATCTAGGGAGCTTGACTGGTTGTCAGCAATCAATCGTTTGTCGTTCGAGGCCAGTTCGCCGTTACCACGAGTAGCGACTATTTCCGGCCGTCCATTTCATTCGCCGATTTCGGGATTTGTCGACCAGGAACCCGGATGATCTGTGACCCACTTCACCGGACCAACTTCCTCGGAAATCCGAGAAGTTGGCACGGAGTAACTGATTCCGGGCATGGATTCACCCTGTGCGTCGGATGGTTCGATTCCGTTCCTCGCCGGGCGTGACTCCGGCCACAGATCGCCGTTGTCCCTTTCATGAGCCGGAACCTCCGCGCTCATGGGCCGGGAGCCACCCGGCTCCGACACGCACCACATCCCGAGGAGCCACCCGTGCCGCGCATGCTCGAGGTCAGCGACGAGGTACGCGCCGAGATCGGCAATGAAGAAGCCGACCGGCTGCTCGCCGGAGAGAACGCCCCCGGCGGCTACGACTGCACGTCGTGCCGCACCCCCGGCGACTCCGAGCAGGAGCGCACCAGCACCGTCCTGTTCGTCGGCGACGAGACAGCCGTGCTCGCCTTCGCCCACGCCACCTGTCTGCCCTCCCAGGTCGTCCAGGTCACCGAGGAGCAACTGCAGGGCGCCGCCCGTTCCATCGCCGGGGACTCCCCGGCCCAGGCCGCACCCGAGCAGGCCGTGCTCGGCGTCACCAGCGGACTGATCCTGCTCAGCGGCGAGTTGCACCCCGCGCTCGTCGTGGAGCCGACCGCGCCGATCGCGCGGCCGGGCACGACCGGCTCCGGTGACGACTTCCTGCCGCTGCTCATCGAGCAGGGCTTCATGCCGCTGCCCCAGATCGACTCCGTGCCGCCCGTGCTGCACGGCTGGTCCGTCCTGCTCGCCATGGGCCAGCTGCACGCCATCCTGCAGCCGGGTACGTCCGCCGGGTCGCCGGTCGCCTGGTGGCAGGCGCATCAGGCGCTTCAGGTCGCCGACGGCTGGCGGGCGGCCGCGAACAAGCACCAGCAGGTGTTGATGTTCGCGGCGCCGGTGGGGTCGATCGGGCGGCAGCCGCGGGAGGATCTGCTGCGGGAGGCGCTCGACAAGGCGGCGGCCTCCGGCAAGTTGGTCGCGGCGACGTTGCCGCTGGCCGGGACCTGAGTTCTTCCCATCGCGCAGCTCTCCGCGCCCCTTCAAGGCGACCGGAGGCTGAATGGTGGAGCCGGCGCATCTCTTGCGCGGTGGGGTCGTTGGCAGTGACGTGCACGCATATGACGTTCCCCGCCGCCAGTCCTACCAGTCGATCTCTTCCCTGCGGCCGACTCAGGATCCTTCGGGAGGCCCATCCGCCACGCCGATCTACGACACGCTCTACGCCGAGTGGGTCCGGAACTATCGGGCCCTGCCGGGCGACCGGAACGGTGAGGAGGAGCTGGGCTTCACGGGTTTCGGGAACCTCCCGCACGGTTCGGGCGGGCGCGGTACGGGTTCGTACAGCGCCCGGCACGCCACGGGGCACCTCGCCACCCAGCGCGAGTCCCAGTCCGGCAACACGACCACGACGACCACCGCGTGGCAGCCGGTCGGGCGGATCCCCACCGGGCACACGGGGATGCACCACATCCCGTCCCCGCTGACACCGAACCCGCGCCGGGGTCTTTGAAGCGGGCAGACGTAGAGGCGGCCACCCGGAACCCGGGGTGGCCGCCTCTACGTCTGCTTTCGCTCTACTTCTTCTTGCCGCGCTTCTCGCGCACCCGTACCGAGATATGGATCGGCGTCCCCTCGAAACCGAACTCCTCGCGCAGGCGGCGCTCGATGAAGCGGCGATAGCCCGCCTCGATGAAGCCGGAGGCGAAGAGCACGAAGCGCGGGGGCTTGGTGCCTGCCTGGGTGCCGAAGAGGATCCGGGGCTGCTTGCCACCCCGGATCGGGTGCGGGTGGGCGGAGACCAGCTCGCCGAGGAAGGCGTTCAGACGGCCCGTCGGGACACGGGTCTCCCAGCCGGCGAGAGCCGTCTCGATCGCGGGGACCAGCTTCTCCATGTGCCGGCCGGTGCGCGCCGAGACATTGACCCGGGGCGCCCAGGCGACCTGACCGAACTCGGTCTCGATCTCCCGCTCCAGGTAGTAGCGGCGCTCCTCGTCGAGGGTGTCCCACTTGTTGTACGCGATGACCATCGCGCGGCCGGCCTCGACGGCCATCGTCACGATGCGCTGATCCTGCACCGAGATCGACTCGGAGGCGTCGATGAGGATGACCGCGACCTCGGCCTTCTCTACGGCGGCGGCTGTGCGCAGCGAGGCGTAGTAGTCGGCGCCCTGCTGCAGGTGGACGCGCTTGCGGATGCCCGCCGTGTCGACGAACTTCCAGGTGACGCCGCCGAGTTCGATCAGCTCGTCGACCGGGTCACGGGTGGTGCCCGCGATCTCGTTGACGACGACGCGCTCCTCGTTCGCCACCTTGTTGAGGAGGGAGGACTTGCCGACGTTCGGGCGGCCGATGAGGGCGATGCGGCGGGGGCCGCCGACCGCCGTGCCGAAGCTCTGCTCGGGCGCCTCGGGCAGGGCCTCCAGGACGGCGTCCAGCATGTCGCCGGTGCCACGGCCGTGCAGCGCGGAGACGGGGTGCGGCTCGCCGAGGCCCAGGGACCACAGGTACGAGGCGTCGGCCTCGCCGCTCGGGCCGTCGACCTTGTTGGCGCACAGCACCACGGGCTTACCGGCCTTGCGCAGCAGTCGTACGACGGCCTCGTCGGTGTCGGTGGCGCCGACCTTGGCGTCGACGACGAACACGACGGCGTCGGCGGCCTCGATGGCGTACTCGGCCTGGGCGGCGACGGAGGCGTCGATGCCGAGGACGTCCTGCTCCCAGCCGCCGGTGTCGACGACCTTGAAGCGGCGGCCCGCCCACTCGGCCTCGTAGGTGACGCGGTCGCGGGTGACGCCGGGCTTGTCCTCGACGACCGCCTCGCGGCGGCCGATGATGCGGTTCACGAGCGTCGACTTGCCGACGTTCGGGCGGCCGACGACGGCGAGGACGGGCAGCGGGCCGTGGCCCGCCTCATCGATCGCGCCCTCGACGTCCTCCAGGTCGAAGCCCTCTTCCGCGGCGAGCTCCATGAACTCCGCGTACTCGGCGTCGCCAAGCTCTCCGTGCTCGTGCTCGGAGGGAAACTGGTCGTTCATGAAGTCCGTACCTCTGTCGTTCATCGTGGTGATCGGTGGAGCACGCGGGGGTGCCGAGTGCTCCACTACTCGAGTGTTGCCTAGCGGCCGGTGAGCCGCCTGGCGTTTTCCAGGTGTGCGCCGAGCTGCTTCTGGATACGCTCGGTCGCCTCGTCCAGGGCCTTGCGCGTACGTCGTCCGCTGCCGTCGCCCGCCTCGAAGGGGTCACCGAAGACGACGTCGACGCGGCTTCGCAGCGGAGGCAGCCCCTTTATCAACCGTCCGCGCCGGTCGGAACTTCCCAGTACGGCGACCGGGACGATCTGTGCGTTGCCGCGTACCGCGAAGTACGCGAGCCCGGCACGCAGCGAGGCGAAGTCGCCCTCGCCCCGGGTGCCCTCCGGGAAGATGCCCAGCACACCGCCGTTGTGCAGGACGGCCAGCGCCTGGGTGATGGCGGTGCGGTCGGCGGTCGAGCGGTCCACCTTCAGCTGGCCGATGCGCAGCAGGAAGGGGTCGAGGGGACCGATGAACGCCTCCTTCTTGATGAGGAAGTGCGTCGGCCGGGGTGCCACGCCCATGACCATCGGGCCGTCGATGTTGTGGGAGTGGTTGATCGCGAAGATCACCGGGCCGGTCGCGGGGACCTTCCAGGCGCCCAGGACGCGCGGCTTCCACAGGCCGTACATCAGGCCGACGCCGATACGCCGTCCGACCTCGGCGCCCCGTACCGAAGGAGCCTGGACCGAAGAGGTCTCGCTCACTTCGCCGCCCGCTTCTCCTCGATGAGCGTGACCACGCACTCGATGACCTGCTGGAGGGTGAGGTCCGAGGTGTCCACCTCGACCGCGTCGTCCGCCTTGGCGAGCGGCGAGGCCTTGCGGTTGGAGTCGGCCGCGTCCCGCTTGAGCAGGGCCTCGCGGGTCGCGTGGACGTCGACGCCCTTCAGCTCACCGCTGCGGCGGGCGGCGCGGGCCTCCGGGGAGGCGGTGAGGAAGATCTTCAGGTCGGCGTCCGGCAGTACGGTCGTTCCGATGTCGCGGCCCTCGACGACGATGCCGTTCTCGGCGCCCGAGGCGATGGACCGCTGGAGCTCGGTGATCCGCGCCCGCACCTCCGGTACGGCACTCACCGCGCTGACCTTGGAGGTGACCTCCTGGGTGCGGATCGGGCCGGCGACGTCCGTGCCGTCGACCGTGATGGTCGGCCCGGCCGGGTCGGTCCCGGAGACGATCTCCGGCTTCCCGGCCACGGCGGCGATCGCCGAGGGGTCCTCTATGTCGATGCCGTTGTTGACCATCCACCACGTGATCGCCCGGTACTGGGCTCCCGTGTCCAGATAGCTCAGCCCGAGCTGCGCGGCCACGGCCTTCGAGGTGCTCGACTTGCCCGTGCCGGAGGGGCCGTCGATGGCAACGATCACTGTGGCGCGTTCCACTGGGGAGCACCTTTCCTGGTCCGAGGTGAATGGGGCAGGACGGAAAGCGCCCCGGACAAGGGTACTGGGTACCCGTAGCCCATCCGGCCGTACCTATGGCGGCCGTGCACTGTCCTTATAGCCGACGTCTACTGCTCTATGGCCAAGGCCTACTGCCGAATCGCCCAACCCCGTTCCCGCAGCGACGCCGTCAGTACCGGCGCCGCCTTCGGCTCCACCATCAGCTGCACCAGGCCGGCCTGCTGCCCGGTGGCGTGCTCGATGCGTACGTCCTCGATGTTGACGCCGGCCATGCCCGCGTCGGCGAAGATACGGGCCAGTTGGCCGGGCTGGTCGTCGATGAGGACGGCCACGATCTCGTAGGCCCGCGGAGCGGACCCGTGCTTGCCGGGGACGCGGATCTGGCCGGCGTTGCCGCGGCGCAGGACGTCCTCGATGCCGGTGACGCCCTCGTGGCGCTTGGCCTCGTCGGAGGCCTGGAGGGCGCGCAGGGCCTGGACGGTCTCGTCGAGGTCGGCGGAGACGTCGGCGAGCACGTCGGCGACCGGGCCGGGGTTGGCGGAGAGGATGTCGATCCACATACGCGGGTCGGAGGCCGCGACGCGGGTCACGTCCCGGATGCCCTGCCCGCACAGCCGTACGGCCGACTCCTCGGCGTGCTCCAGGCGCGCGGCGACCAGGCTGGAGACCAGGTGCGGCATGTGCGAGACCAGGGCGACGGCGCGGTCGTGGGCGTCCGCGTCCATGACCACCGGCACGGCCCGGCAGTGCGAGACCAGCTCCAGGGCCAGGTTCAGGACCTCGGTGTCGGTGTCCCGGGTCGGGGTCAGCACCCAGGGACGGCCCTCGAAGAGGTCGGCGGTGGCGGCCAGGGGTCCGGACTTCTCACGGCCCGACATCGGGTGCGTACCGATGTAGGCCGACAGGTCGAGGCCGAGTTCCTCCAGCTCACGGCGCGGGCCGCCCTTGACGGAGGCGACGTCGAGGTAGCCGCGGGCGACGCCCCGGCGCATGGCGTCGGCGAGCACTCCGGCCACGTGCGCGGGCGGGGCGGCGACGATCGCGAGGTCCACCGGGCCGGCGGGCGCCTCGTCGGTGCCGGCGCCGAGCCCGGCCGCCGTACGGGCGTGCTCCAGGTCACGGTCGGCGAGGTGGACGGTCACGCCGCGCTGGGCGAGGGCGAGGGCGGCGGACGTGCCGATCAGGCCGGTGCCGATGACGAGTGCGGTTCTCACTGGGCGATGTCCTTGCGGAGTGCGGCCGCGGCGCCCAGGTAGACGTGCGCGATCTCGGAGCGGGGCTTGTCGGACTCGATGTGCGCGAGGATCCGTACGACCCGGGGCATCGCGCCCTCGATGTCCAGCTCCTGGGCGCAGATCAGCGGCACGTCGGCGAAGCCGATGCCGAGCTTGCGGGCGGCGGCGGCCGGGAAGTCGCTGTGCAGGTCGGGGGTGGCCGTGAACCAGATGCTGATGAGGTCGTCCGGGGTGAGCCCGTTGCGCTCCAGGACCGCGGTGAGCAGCTCGCCCACCTGCTCATCCATGTGCCCCGCCTCGTCCCGCTCGAGTTGGACGGCGCCCCGGACCGCTCGTACCGCCACGGCTGTGCTCCTCGCTGATGTACATCCCGACTCTTTGTCCATCCAGCCTAGTGAGCCCGTGTCGAGGGGGTGCACGGCGCCCGTCTGCCGAGACGCCACAACAGCCCGCACCCACCCGCACCCCGTGGCTTCGATCTCTGACCGCAGATCATGACAATGTCACGCGAACGTCACTGTCCCGCCACTTGGGGTCAAACACCTCCGTGCGCCTCTGGACGTCGCCCCGCGCGTCCGCTTGCATGGGGAAGGCCGTCCGCGCCACGCCTCGGGGGAGGCTCGCATGAAGCGCTCCGGACCACTTCTCACGCTCCTCGGTGGACTTCTGCTGGCCCTGGTGATGCTGTCACTCAACGCGACGACAGGGACGCGCTCCACGTCGTCGTCCACCACGAACGAGCCGCCGCCCGCCTCGGCGTCACCGAGCCCGTCCCCGACGAAGGCGTCACCGTCGCCGAGCCCGACGCCCACTCCGCCGCCGAACGCCGACTACGCGGGCCGTACCGATGACGACTCCGCGGCGATCGCGGTCTCGCTGCGCGACGGCAAGGCGGTCGCGTACTTCTGCGACGGCCGCGACAAGGAGTCCTGGCTCAAGGGCGACGTCGAGGACGACGGCGGCATGAAGCTCACGAGCAAGGACGGCGCCGAGCTGAACGGCACGATCGAGGGCGGGAGCATTCGGGGCACGGTGGACATCGGCGGCCAGGAGTACGGCTTCACCGCGGACAAGGCGGTCAAGCCGTCGGGGCTGTACCGCGCGACCGCCAACGTACGCGGGGCCGAGGTCGACGGCGGCTGGATCCTGCTCCAGGACGGCCGCCAGGTCGGCATCCTCAAGCGCGACGGCACGCCCTCGCCAGCACCGGAGATCGACCCGGAGACGGGTGCGGTGACGGTCGACGGGCAGCGGCTCACGGCCCGCCCCGTCACCCCATGACCCCTCTGATCACCCCATGACGCCCCTCTGAAACCGCTCACGGCAGGGAGCAGCTCATGACCGTCGACCCGAACGCCGCCACCCAGGACTTCCCGTCCCCACCGTCCGCCCCCGCCCGCCCCGGCGGTGGCGCGAGCCGTTACCTGGTCCCGGCCCTGGTGGCGTGTGCGGTGGCGATCGGCCTGGGCGCCTACGGCAAGGTGCACGACCCGGCGGGGACAGCGTTCAACCTCGCCGGCTTCAGCAGCACGGGCGCGGTCAAGTCATGGCTGGCGACGGTGTCGTTCGGCTTCGCACTCGTCCAGCTGGTGTCGGCGCTGATGATGTACGGCAAGCTGCCGGGCCCGAGCTGGTCGGGGGTGCTGCACCGCTGGTCGGGCCGGGTGGCGTTCCTCGTCGCGGTGCCGGTGGCGGTGCACTGTCTGTACGCCCTCGGCTATCAGACCTACGATCCGCGCGTTTTATGGCACTCTGTCCTGGGTTGTTTCTTCTTTGGTGTTTTCAGTGCAAAGATGCTGCTGCTCCGCTCGGAGCGCCTCCCCGGGTGGCTCCTGCCGATCGTCGGCGGCCTCGTCTTCACCGCTCTCACGGTCGTCTGGCTGACCTCCGCCCTCTGGTTCTTCCGCACGTTCGGAGTGACGACATGACGATGGGTTCGACGCGGCGCACGGTTCTGGCGACCGGGGCGGCGGGCGCGGTGGCGGCGCTGCTCGTGGGGTGCAGCGAGTACGGGGACGGGGGCGGCGACACCGACGAGGAGCAGACGCCGGGCGGCGAGGAGCTGGCCAGGACGGCCGACATCCCGGTCGGCGGCGGCACGATCTTCAAGGACCGGAAGGTCGTCGTGACCCAGCCCGAGGAGGGCGACTTCAAGGCCTTCTCGGCGGTCTGCACCCATCGAAGCTGCATCGTCAGCAGCGTCTCGGACGACACGATCAACTGCGCGTGCCACGGGAGCAAGTTCAGCATCACGGACGGCGCGGTGGAGAACGGTCCCGCCACCGCGCCGCTGCCCGCCGAGCAGATCACGGTCTCGGGAAATTCGATTCGGCTGGCCTGAGCCCACCCCGTACGCTCCCGGGCATGCAGCCCCCGCAGCCCGTGCAGCCGCACGCCCTGGTCCTCGACCACACGATCTACGCCTGCGTGATGGGTTCGCGCGCCTTCGGTCTGGCGACGGACGGCAGCGACACGGACCGGCGGGGAGTGTTCCTGGCCCCCACGCCGCTGTTCTGGCGGTTCGAGAAGCCGCCGACGCATGTGGAGGGGCCGGCCGAGGAGCAGTTCAGCTGGGAGCTGGAGCGCTTCTGCGAACTGGCGCTGCGCGCCAACCCGAACATCCTGGAGTGCCTGCACTCCCCCTTGGTGGAGCACGTCGACGCCACGGGCCGCGAACTGCTCTCCCTGCGTGGGGCGTTCCTGTCCTGCCAAGCCCAGGAGACATTCGCCCGCTACGCCCTCGGCCAGCGCAAGAAGCTGGACGCCGACGTCCGCACCCACGGCGCCCCGCGCTGGAAGCACGCCATGCACCTGCTCCGTCTGCTGATGAGCTGCCGTGACCTGCTGCGCACCGGCGAGCTCACCGTCGACGTGGGCGATCAGCGCGAGCCCCTGCTGGCGGTCAAGCGCGGCGAGGTCCCCTGGGCCCGGGTCGAGACCTGGATGGCCCGCCTCGCCGCGGAGACCGAGGAGGCGGCGGCCCGCTCCCCGCTGCCGCCGGAGCCGGACCGGGCCCGGGTCGAGGACTTCCTCGTCCGGACCCGGCGCGCCTCAGCCCTTGGCTCCGTCGAGGCGGACCCGGACCACGAAGTCGTGCAGGGCGTCATAAGCGGACGGGTTCTCCGGCAGCACTGACAGGGCCTGCCCCTCGTCCAGCACGCCCTGGAGCCGCTCCACGTCCTCCGCCACCCGCTCCTGGTCCACATCGGCGGCGCCATGCTCCCGCGCCGCCTTCGCGGCGATGAGGTCCGGCAGGTACGCGGGGGCCTCGGCGATCTCCGGCAGCAGGGTGGGCAGATGCGCCTGCACCTCGCCGCTGCGCATCAGATGAATGCCGGTCAGCAGCACCCGAAACGTGTAAAGAAGCGGCTTGAGTTCACCGGTCTTCTCGAAGAGCCGCCACTGGGTGATGGCGAACCCCCGGTAGTGGTGGGCGTGGTGCCGGGTGAGGACTCCGGGGGCGAGCGCGATCAGTTCGCGGTGCGACTCGCCGGTGTGCACGACGAGCGGGGAGAGCAGCTGCTCCAGCACATAGCCGTTGCGGCGCAGCATCAGCTGTGCGAACTTGCGCAGGTCGTGGGTGACGAGGTCCATCTCGACGCCGTCCCGGTCCCACATCCTCGACCGGGTCTCCTCCGGCTCGCGCAGCCCGACCAGTTCGGCCGTGGGCAGCAGGTGCACGCCGCGCAGGTCGACGTCCGAGTCACGCGAGGGGAAGCCGTACAGGTGGGCTCCGGAGACGGTGGCGAACAGCAGGGGGTCGGGCTGTTCGGCGACCACCGGGTCCAGGTCGATGTCGAGGGCGTCCGTCATCCCTCAAGCGTCCCAGAGGGCCCCCAGCGACACGAGGTCCCCCTGGTATTCGATGCGGTCGGCCCACTCGGCGGGCCAGGCGTCCGGCCCGTGGTAGGCGCCCGCGAAGGCACCGGTGAGGCAGGCGATGGAGTCGGAGTCGCCCGCGGTGCAGGCGGCGCGGCGCAGCGCGGTGACGGGCTCGTCGACGAAGAGCAGGAAGCACAGCAGCCCGGTGGCCAGGGCCTCCTCGGCGATCCAGCCCTCCCCGGTGGCCGTGCAGGGGTCCGTCTCGGGCGACGGCTGCCGCAGGGCCTGCTGGACGCGGTCCAGGGCGTCCAGGCACTCGTCCCAGCCCCGGGCGATGTAGTGCTCGGGCGACGGGTCCTGGCTGTAGGTCCACAGGTCGCCGAGCCAGCGCGCGTGGTAGCGGGCGCGGTTGTCGTAGGCGTACGACCGCAGCATGCCGACCAGGCCGAGCGGTTCGGCGCCCTGGGCGAGCAGCCGTATCGCGTGGGCGGTGAGGTCGGCCGCGGCGAGCGCGGTGGGATGGCCGTGGGTGAGCGCGGCCTGCAACTGGGCGGCGCCCGCGCGCTGTTCGTCGCTGAGCGGGCCGATGAGGCCGAGGGGCGCGACCCGCATGTTGGCGCCGCAGCCCTTGGAGTGGATCTGGCTGGCGAACTGCCACGGGTGGCGCTCCCGGGCGAGGAGGTCGCAGGCGACGAGGCAGGTGTGGCCGGGGGCGCGGTTGTTCTCCGGGGAGCGGGACCACGCCACGAACTCCTTGCGGACCGCCCGCTCCAGGACCTCGGGGGCGAGCACGCCGCGGTCCATGGCCGCGCGCAGCCCGTGGGCCAGCGCCAGCGTCATCTGGGTGTCGTCCGTGACGATCGCGGGCGTCGGCAGCTCCATCTTCCGCCAGGGGCCGCACTTGGCGAGGATCGAGGGCACGTCGTTGAACTCCGTCGGGAAGCCGAGGGCGTCTCCGAGGGCGAGGCCGAGCAGGGATCCGGTGGCGGAACGTTTCGTACGCAGTGTCATGGTCATCAGGGCCGTCCTTCCATGGTGGGTCGGAGCAGGGGCGGGTGCAGGGTGGTGGCCACACCCGCGCGGTACAGCGCGGCGGGCTTGCCGCGGCCGCCGGTCAGGCGGGCGGCGCCGGGCACCTGTTCGACGAAGCCCGGCGTGGCCAGCACCTTGCGCCGGAAGTTGGGCCGGTCGAGCGGAGTGCCCCACACGGTCTCGTAGACCTGCTGGAGCTCGCCGAGGGTGAACTCGGGCGGACAGAAGGAGGTGGCGAGACAGGTGTACTCGAGCTTGGCGCCGACGCGTTCGTGGGCGTCGGCGAGGATGCGGTCGTGATCGAAGGCGAGCGGGCCGATGGCGTTGAACCGCAGCCACTGGGCCTGGGCCGCGTCACCGCCGCCGTGCGGAACGGGCGCGTCCGGGAACAGCGCCGCGAACGCCACGGTGACGACCCGCATCCGCGGGTCCCGCCCCGGTTCGCTGTAGGTCCGCAGCTGCTCCAGGTGGAGCCCGGAGACGTCCGTGACACCGGTCTCCTCCGCGAGTTCGCGCCAGGCGGCCTCCTCCGCGGACTCGTCCGGCAGCACGAACCCGCCGGGCAGCGCCCAGCGTCCCGCGTACGGCTCCTGTCCGCGCTCGACGAGCAGCACCTGGAGCGTGCCCGCGCGGACGGTGAAGACGGCCAGGTCGACGGTGACGGCGAAGGGTTCGTAGGCGTACTTGTCGTAGCCCTCGGGCACGGTCACGTGCACCACCCCCTTAATAGTCACCCCGACTAATAGTCACTACGACCATAAAGGGGTGGGCTCCGGGGCACAACCCTTTTACGGGGAAAGGAACGCCAAGAGCGGGCCCGGGAACGGCAAAGGGCCGACCCCGAAGGCAAACCCGGGACCGGCCCACTGCTCGAACGTGGCGGAGGCTCTAGAGGTCGACCTCCTGCATCAGCATCCCGACCTCGGTGTTCGACAGACGGCGCAGCCAGCCCGACTTCTGGTCGCCGAGGGTGATGGGGCCGAAGGCGGTACGGACGAGCTTGTCGACGGGGAAGCCGGCCTCGGCCAGCATCCGGCGCACGATGTGCTTGCGGCCCTCGTGGAGGGTGACCTCGACGAGGTAGTTCTTGCCGGTCTGCTGCACGACGCGGAAGTGGTCCGCGCGCGCGTAGCCGTCCTCCAGCTGGATGCCGTCCTTGAGCTGCTTGCCCAGGTCGCGCGGGATCGGGCCCACGATGTGCGCGACGTACGTCTTCTTGACGCCGTACTTGGGGTGGGTCAGCCGGTGCGCCAGCTCGCCGTGGTTGGTGAGCAGGATGACGCCCTCGGTCTCGGTGTCGAGCCGCCCGACGTGGAACAGCCGCGTCTCGCGGTTGGTCACGTAGTCGCCGAGGCACTGCCGACCGTCGGGGTCCTCCATGGTCGAGACGACACCGGCGGGCTTGTTGAGCGCGAAGAACTGGTACGACTGCGTGGCGACGGTCAGACCGTCGACCTTGACCTCGTCCTTCTCCGGGTCGACGCGCTTGCCCTGCTCCAGGACGATCTCGCCGTTGACCTCGACCCGGGCCTGCTCGATCAGCTCCTCGCAGGCCCGCCGGGAACCGTAGCCGGCCCGCGCGAGCACCTTCTGCAGCCGCTCGCCCTCCTGCTCGGCACCCGGGAAGGTCTTGGGCAGCTTGACGTCCTTCTTGCCCGCGTACCGCTCCCGGTTGCGCTCCTCCGCCCGCGCGTCGTACTCGCGCGAGGTCGCCGGCGCCGACCGGCCGCGCCCGCGCGGCTGCTGCTGGGACTGCTTGGGGCCGCCCTTGGCACCGCCGCGCGCCGAGGCGCCGCGCCCGGACTTCGGGCCGTCCTGGGTGGCGCCGGGGCCCACGTCGTAGCGGCGCTCCTCGGGGCGGGGCTTGCGGGGGCGGCCCTGACCCTGGCCCTGCCCCTGCTTCTGGTCCCTGCTGTTGCCGGCACCGCGGTAGTTACCGCGTCCGCCACCACTCTTGCCGCTACCGCTGCTTCGCATCAAAGTTCCGTCGTCGTCGTATCAGTCATGGCCTGACGTGGGACCGTCGTCCGCGTCCGGAGCATCCGGATCGAACGAGGGTACGGCTTCCTGGGTCTCGGCCTCGATCGCCTCCGCCTCGGGGAGGAAGGGCGCGAGCTCCGGGAGCTCGTCCAGGCCGCGCAGGCCCATCCGCTCCAGGAAGTAGTTCGTCGTCCTGTACAGGATCGCACCTGTTTCGGGTTCCGCGCCCGCCTCCTCGACCAGACCGCGCTGGAGGAGGGTGCGCATGACCCCGTCGCAGTTGACCCCTCGTACGGCCGAGACCCGGCTGCGGCTCACCGGCTGCCGGTACGCGACCACGGCCAGCGTCTCCAGCGCGGCCTGGGTGAGCCGGGCCTGCTGCCCGTCGAGCACGAACCGCTCGACGGCGGCCGCGTACTCGGGCCGGGTGTAGAACCGCCAGCCCCCGGCGATGACCCGCAGCTCGAAGCCGCGCCCCTGGATCGCGTACTCATCGGCCAGTTCCCTGAGCGCCTTGCCGATCTGCCGCTTGGGCCGCTCCAGGATCTTGCTCAGATGCTCCTCGGTCGCGGGCTCGTCCACGACCATGAGGACGGCCTCCAGGGCGGGCTTGAGGTCGAGGTCGGCGACGGTACGCAGACCCGCGGGCACCTCGGTGGTCTCCTCGCTCACGCCTTCTCCTCCTTGGGCCGCTCGTCCTTCGGCGGCTCGGGCGGCCGGTCGAACTCGTCCGTGACCACGGGCTCCTCGCCCCCGTCCCCGCCGGTCCAGCGCACGATCAGATCCCCGAGCGCGGTCTCCTGGTCGAGCGCCACGGCCTTCTCGCGGTACAGCTCCAGCAGCGCGAGGAAGCGGGCCACGACGGTCAGTGTGTCGTCGGTGTCCTCGACGAGCACACGGAAGGACGCCTCCCCCAGTTCCCGCAGCCGCGCCACCACGATCCCCGCCTGCTCCTGCACACTCACCAGCGGCGCGTGAATGTGATCGACGTACACCTGCGGCTTGGGCTTCGGCTGCATGGCCTTGACCGCCAGCCTGGCGAATCCTTCCGCCCCGATGCTGATGACCACCTCGGGCAACAACTCCGCATGGTGCGGCTCCAGCCCGACGGTACGGGGATAGCGCCGGGTCTCCTCGTCCAGCCGCCGGTTGAAGATGTCGGCGATCTGTTTGTACGCGCGGTACTGCAGCAGCCGAGCGAACAGCAGATCCCGGGCTTCGAGCAACGCGAGATCGGCCTCGTCCTCGACCTCGGCGGCGGGCAACAGCCGGGCCGCCTTCAGATCCAGCAGGGTCGCCGCCACAACCAGAAACTCGGTCGTCTCATCCAGATCCCAGTCCGGCCCCATCCCCCGGATGTACGCCATGAACTCATCGGTGACCTTGGACAGCGCGACTTCGGTGACGTCCAGCTTGTGCTTGGAAATCAGCTGAAGCAGAAGATCGAACGGCCCCTCAAAGTTGGCGAGCCGAACCTTGAAGACCCCGTCGTCGGCCTCTTCAGCCAGGGCAGGCGTCTCCGGCGCCGGGTCAGCGGGAGCGGGGGGCGCCTCATCACCCCCGTCGGCGTTGTGGGCAGTCGTTCCGCAGGGCGGAACGGGTGGGCACAACGCCCCACCGGCCTCAGCCGGAGGCTCACTCTCGACCGGCTCGACCGGCGGAGCCGGGGGCGCAGCCCCAGGGCCCCTTCCCAACGCACGCCGACGCCCGGCGGTACCGCCGGAAGCCGTGGGCGAGACGTCGTACGAGGTCATAGCCCCCGCAGGCTACCTCTACCGCCCGCGCAGCCGACGTACGAGGATGCTCGCGTCCCCCCGGGCCTCCAGGTCGGCCAGCACCACGGCGACAGCCTCCCGCACGATCCGCCCGCGGTCGACGGCCAGCCCGTGCTCCCCGCGCAGCACCAGCCGGGCGTGCTCAAGATCCATGAGCTCCTCGGCGGACACGTACACGGTGATCTTCTCGTCGTGCCGCTCCCGCCCACTGGGCCGGCGCCCGGCGGCCCGCCCCCGCTTGCGCGGCGCGGCAGAGTCACCGGCCGCCCCGGCAGAACCTTCCTGCGCGGCTCCCTGACGGCGCGCGGCGGCCGCCCGCTCGGCCCCCGCGGCGGCGGAGCGGCTGCGCGGCTGATCCCCGGCCTCGGACTCCGCGGCCACATGCTCGGACCCCTCGCCGTCACCGCCCTGTACGGGCACGGACGGCGGCGCGTCCTCCGCGGCGGCCCCGTCACTGTCCCCGGCGGGAGCGGGCACCCGGGCTTCTCCGTTGGCCCCCCGCCGGGGAGTGGACGGCTGAAGCGCCATTCCCCCTGTCGTACGGAAGAGTTCGTCGGCCCCCGGCAGACTCACTCGGCGTGACACCGGGCGAGCACCTCCCTGGCGAGCTGACGGTAGGCGGCGGCGCCGACGGAGTTGGAGGCGTACGTGGTGATCGGCTCACCGGCGACCGTGGTCTCCGGGAAGCGGACCGTGCGCCCGATGACCGTGTGGTAGACGTGGTCGTCGAACGCCTCGACGACACGCGCGAGGACCTCACGGCTGTGGACGGTGCGCGAGTCGTACATCGTGGCGAGGATGCCGTCGAGCTCCAGCTCGGGGTTGAGCCGCTCCTGGACCTTCTCGATGGTCTCCGTCAGCAGCGCGACACCGCGCAGGGCGAAGAACTCGCACTCCAGCGGCACGATCACCTTGTGGGCGGCGGTCAGCGCGTTCACGGTCAGCAGACCCAGTGACGGCTGGCAGTCGATCACGATGTAGTCGTAGTCCGCCATGAGCGGCTTCAGGGCGCGCTGCAGAGTCGACTCGCGCGCGACCTCGCTCACCAGCTGGACCTCGGCCGCCGAGAGGTCGATGTTGCTCGGCAGCAGGTCCATGTTGGGGACAGCGGTCTTCAGCAGGACCTCGTCGGCCGACATGCCCCGCTCCATGAGCAGGTTGTAGACCGTGAGGTCGAGCTCCATCGGGTTCACGCCGAGGCCGACCGAGAGGGCGCCCTGCGGGTCGAAGTCGACGAGCAGGACCCGGCGGCCGTACTCCGCGAGCGCGGCGCCCAGGTTGATGGTCGACGTCGTCTTGCCGACGCCGCCCTTCTGGTTGCACATCGCGATGATCGTCGCGGGCCCGTGACTGGTCAGCGGGCCCGGGATCGGGAAGTACGGCAGCGGTCGGCCGGTGGGGCCGATGCGCTCGCGTCGCTGGCGCGCCGCGTCGGGCGCGAGCGTGGCCGCGTACTCCGGATCGGGCTCGTACTCGGCGTCGGGGTCGTAGAAGTGCCCGTCGGGCAGCTCGTCGTAGTCGGCGAAGTGGTTGTGGACCCCGCCACTTCCGTCGCCGGCCATGGCGTTCACGTGTTGGCCATCCATGCTCTGGTGTGCTGGCTGAGTCACCCCTGAGGACTGGTGACCCTGGTGGGCTGCGAAGGTGCGGACTGCGACGGAGCCGACAGCCGCGAACCCCGTGGGTCCCGAGACCCGCGCAGGCATTCCTGGTTGACCACCCCCGGGAGTAAATGTCGACTCATTCACAAGTCGTCTTACCTCCTTGGTGACCAGGAAACTTCTAGATAGGTCAGCGTGGCACCATGCCGACGGTTGGCGACTCTATGGCGTGTCGGCGGTCCGCAGCAACACAATCCGCCGGACCCGGCCCGATGTGTCGGCAATGAAACATGCGGCTGTCAAGGGCGTAGGGCCGTCGCACAGCAGGTTTCACCGGTGCGTGAAACATCCGAAGCGTTACGTTCGAGGCGAGTTGCGCGAGTGCCGCAAAGTGACCATACACACATCCGGCCGGACCTTGTCGGGCAAGATCCGGCCGGGAAGGTGCTGTTGACGACCTGTGTTGACGTATCGCCTTTTACCGAAAGGTGACTTAAAGCAGCCGGTCAGCGGCACCAGCCTTGCGGTCGGTCTGCGGCTTTGTCGACGACCGGTCAGTCGAGCAGCGACGCCAACTCGATGTGCTCCAGGCCGTGCGCCTCGGCGACCTCGCGGTAAACCACCTTGCCGTCATGGGTGTTGAGCCCCTTGGCCAGTGCGGGGTCGCGGCGCAGCGCCTCGGCCCAGCCGTGGTCGGCGAGTTCGACGATGTACGGCAGCGTGGCGTTGGTCAGCGCGTAGGTGGAGGTGTTGGGGACCGCGCCGGGCATGTTGGCGACGCAGTAGAAGACCGAGTCGTGGACCTTGAAGGTCGGTTCGGCGTGCGTGGTGGGCCGGGAGTCCTCGAAGCAGCCGCCCTGGTCGATCGCGATGTCGACAAGGACACTTCCCGGCTTCATGCGCGACACGAGCTCGTTGGTGACCAGCTTCGGCGCCTTGGCGCCCGGGATGAGGACGGCGCCGATGACGAGGTCGGCCTCCAGGCAGGCCTTCTCCAGCTCGAAGGCGTTGGAGACGACGGTCTGGATCCGGGTGCCGAAGACGCGGTCGGCTTCCTTGAGCTTGTTGATGTCCTTGTCGAGCAGGGTCACGTGGAAGCCCATGCCGATGGCGATCTGCGCCGCGTTCCAGCCCGACACGCCGCCGCCGATGACGACGGCCCGGCCCGCCGCGACACCCGGGACACCGCCGGGCAGCACGCCGCGGCCGCCGTTGGCCCGCATCAGGTGGTATGCGCCGACCTGCGGGGCGAGCCTGCCCGCCACCTCGGACATCGGGGCGAGCAGCGGCAGTGCGCGGCCAGGCAGTTCGACGGTCTCGTACGCGATCGCTGTCGTGCCCGACTCGACGAGGGCGTCGGTGCACTCCTTGGAGGCGGCCAGGTGCAGGTAGGTGAAGAGCGTCTGGTCCTTGCGGAGGCGGTGGTACTCCTCGGCGATGGGCTCCTTGACCTTGAGCAGCAGGTCGGCGGTGGCCCACACCTCGTCGGCCGTGGTCAGGATCTCGGCGCCGGCGGCGACGTACTCGGCGTCCGGGATCGACGAGCCGACACCGGCGCCCTGCTCGATGACGACCTGGTGGCCGTGGCGCACCAGCTCGTGCACGCCGGCGGGGGTGATGGCCACCCGGAACTCGTTGTTCTTGACCTCGCGGGGGATGCCGACCTTCACGTCGATCACGGTCCTTGGCTCGGAGGGTGTGGGGGTTCGCGCGCACAGGCGGTACATGCCCCCGCAATGCAGGACATACCCGTACGCATGGGAACGCACCGGGAGACACCGCGGGAGAACCGGCGGCGCAGCCAGTCTAATGAAGGTATCCCCGCTGTCTAGCCTTTCAATGCATCAATCTTTCGCGGATGCGATACGGATTTCGTAGGCGTTAGAACCGTGTTCCGCATCGATCTCGTGGGTTTCGCCGGTGACGCCGGTCCCGTCTGCGTCTGCGTCTGGAAACTCCGGGCCGAGCAGACGCTTGGCGGCTTCCCGGTGCAGCCTGGCCGCCGCGGGGTCGCCGAGCCGTTCCAGGGTGTCGGCGAGCCGCAGCTGGAGCGCGGCCTGCAACCGGGAGTCGTCGGCGCGCTGCGCCCACTCCACCGCCTCCTGGCAGGTGCGCAGCGCCTCCTCGGGGCGCCCCGCGTACTCCTGGACGCGCGCCATCTCGCTCAACGCCCTTGCCTGGGCGCCCACATCGCCGAGCCTGCGGTAGCCGGTGAGCGCCGAGCTCCAGTTCCGCAGCGCCTCCCCGTAGCGGCCCGCGTAGGTGTGTGCGGAGGCGATACGGCCGTACAGCCGGGCGGCGTCCTGGCGCTCGTCCCGGGCGAGCCGCTGGACGAGCGCCCTGCCGTACCAGTCGGCGGCCCTGTCGTAGTCCTCCAGCTCCTGGTGGGCGCCGCCCACGGATTCCATCGCGCGGCCGGTCGCGTACGGGTCGTTCGCCCGCCGTCCGGCGTCGAGCGCGGCCCGGTAGCGGGCCAGCGCCGCCTTCGTACGGCCGGTCCGGGCGTCCAGGTCGCCGAGGTTCAGCAGGGCGGCGGCCTGCTCGCGGGGCAGGCTGCGGCGCTCGGCGACGTCGAGGACGAGCCGGTGGATGTCGTACAGGTCGGCGGCCGCGGCCTGCGTGCCGAAGTGGGCCACCATGGCCCGCACGAGCTGGGACATCAGGCGCCGGGCCAGGGTGTCGAGCTCCCCGTCGGCGACCGCGAGCCGGGCCGCGGCGAGCAGCGCGGGCCGGCGGACGCACAGCCACTCCTCGGCGGCCCGGGGGCTCGGGAACCGCAGCGCCTTGGGCATCCCGAGGAGCTTCTCGCGGGCCAGCGGGCTGTCGGTCTCGGTGATGGCCCGGCAGGACTGCAGCAGCCGTACCGTCCGCTCCAGCATCCGGGCCCGGGCCAGCTGCAGCTCACCCGGGCGTTCGTGGCTCTCGGCGAGGGACCACAGCAGCGGCTGGAGGCAGCCGGGGACCTCGTACTGCGCCAGGGTCGAGTCGACCCGGTGCAGGAGGCCCAGGGCCACGAAGTCGTCCAGCGTGGTGCGGGCCGCGCCGACCGAGCAGCCGGCGAGCCCGGAGGCGACGTGCGGGTCGACCAGGCCGGCCGGGGCGAGCGCGAGGAGGCGCAGTATCCGGGCGGCGGGCGTCGGCAGGGAGGCGTACGACAGCTTGAGGATCCGGACGAGCACCGGGCTGTCGTCGTTCTCGGCCCGCAGTTGTTTGGCGAGGTCGGAGACGGCGGCCGTGGGCCGGGCGGCCAGCCAGCCACCGGCGAGGCGCAGCGCGGCGGGCTGGGCGGCGCACACCTCGGCGAGGCCCTCGGCGGAGCGCGGGTCGACGGTGATGCGCACCGAGCCGGTGAAGCGTTCCAGCAGCTCCACCGCGGACTTGGTGTCCAGTCCGCCCAGGGTGCACGGCCGGACGTCGGAGATGCCCGTCAGCGGCCCCCCGGAGACCGCCACGACCAGGGAGTCGGGGGTGTCCGGCAACAGCGCGTCGACCTGCTCGGCGTCCACCGCGTCGTCCAGCAGCAGCACCACCCGGCGGTCGGCCAGGGCCTCGCGGAACGCCTCGCTGAGATCGTCCTCGTCGGCACCGGCGGGAGCCGGCCGCCCCAGTTCGCCGAGCAGTGCCCGTGCCGCGCGCTCGACCGGGACACGGGTGCCGTCGGGCTCGGTCAACCGCGCACGGAGCACCCCGCCGGGGTAACCGTCGGTAACCTGCCGTACGAGTTCCTCGGCGAGCGCGGTGCGGCCGAAGCCGGGCCTGCCCGCGATGAGCAGCACGCGCGCGTGGGGAGCCTTGCGGCCGGCGAGCGTGTTGAGCCCCGCGCGGCCGATGTCCGCCCGTAGCTCCTTCAACTCCCTTGTGCGACCGAGGAACTGACTGTCCGTGGGGGCGGCCTCGACAGCCGGGGGCCGCCCTGTTCCGGACGCCCGGGTCCCCCCGGTGTCCACCGCCTGATCCGCCACGGGCCACACTCCCGTCCCACTGCACGAGCAAGCCCGCCGGGACTCCGGTTCGGGCGCTACCCGAGCCTAGTTCACGCTCTGCGACGATCTGGGCGGAGCACGGCGGGCAGGTCGCCCGATCGGATCAGCAGATCGTAGGACTGGTGGTGCGAGTTTGCTGTGAGGAGGGGTTCAGGACTCGAACGGCCGCGCGGGCCACGGCGCCTCGGCCGGACGCAGCGCCTCCGCGCCGTCCCCGCTCCGCGCCGCCACCAACGAAAGCACCCCCACCACCAGGCAGTTGTTGTGCAGCTCCCCGGCGAGGACACCCCGTACCAGCTCGTCCACGGGAACGCGGGCCAGCTCCATGTCGGCCTCCTCGTCCTCCACCTCGAAACGCTGCCCCTCGGCCTCGGAGAGATCCCGGGCCAGGAAGATGCGTACGGCCTCGTCGCAGCCGCCGGGGGTGGTGTAGACGTCGGTCAGCACCCGCCAGTCCTCCGCCTTGACGTGCGCCTCCTCGTACAGCTCGCGCTGGGCGGCATGCAGCGGATTCTCACCCGGTACGTCCAGGAGCCCGGCCGGGATTTCCCACAGCTTCTCGCGGACAGGGTGGCGGTACTGCCGGATGACCAGAACCCGGTCCTGGTCGTCGATGGCGAGGACGGCGACCGACCCCGGGTGGACTTGGTAGTCGCGGCGGACGACCGACCCGTCGGGCATGACCACGTCGTCGGTGCGCACGGAGGTCTTCTTGCCGACGAACGGCGTTTCACTCGCCCGGACCTCCCACTCCTCGGCGCTGTCCTTGATCTTCATGGCGACTCGTCCTCCCACACGTGCGCAAAGAAACCGGGGCACGCGTCCCGGAAGACGCGTACCCCGGCCACCGTACAGCTCTCGTGCCCCTCGGTTTTACTTGCCGGTCTTGCGCTCCACGGCGGCCTTGACCAGGCCCGCGAACAGCGGGTGCGGCCGGGTCGGACGCGAGCGCAGCTCGGGGTGCGCCTGGGTCGCGACCAGGTACGGGTGCACCTCGCGCGGGTACTCGACGTACTCGACGAGCTTGCCGTCCGGAGAGGTTCCGGAGAACTGCAGGCCCGCCTTCTTCTCCAGCTCGGCGCGGTAGGAGTTGTTCACCTCGTAGCGGTGACGGTGGCGCTCCTCGACGTACTCCTTGCCGTCGTACACCTCGCGCACGATGGAGCCCTCGGCGAGCTTGGCCGGGTACATGCCCAGCCGCATCGTGCCGCCCATGTCGCCCTCGCCGGCGACGATGTCGAGCTGCTCGGCCATGGTGGAGATGACCGGGTGGGCAGTGGCGGAGTCGAACTCGGTGGAGTTGGCGTCCGGGATGTCGGCGAGGTTGCGCGCGGCCTCGATCACGATGCACTGCAGGCCGAGGCAGAGGCCGAGCAGCGGGATCCTGTTCTCGCGGGCGTACTGGATGGCGCCGACCTTGCCGGAGACACCGCGGTCGCCGAAGCCGCCGGGGATGCAGATGGCGTCGACGTCGGCGAGCTGCGCGGCGGCGCCGGTCGGGGTCTTGCAGTCGTCGGAGGTGACCCACTTGATCTTCACGCGGGCCTTGTTGGCGAAGCCGCCCGCGCGCAGCGCCTCGGTGACCGAGAGGTAGGCATCGGGCAGGTCGATGTACTTGCCGACGAGCGCCAGGTTGATCTCGTGCTGCGGGTTGTGGACACGGTCGAGCAGGTCGTCCCAGGTCGTCCAGTCCACATCACGGAACGGCAGGTCCAGCTTGCGGACGACATAGGCGTCCAGGCCCTCGCCGTGCACGGTCTTCGGGATGTCGTAGATCGAGCGGGCGTCCGGGCAGGCGACGACGGCGGCCTCGTCGACGTCGCACATCAGGGAGATCTTGCGCTTGATCGCGGCGGGCACCTCGCGGTCGCAGCGAAGCACGATCGCATCTGGCTGAATACCGATGTTGCGCAGCGCCGCAACCGAGTGCTGGGTCGGCTTCGTCTTCAGCTCTCCCGAGGGCCCGATGTACGGCAGGAGCGAGATGTGCACGACGAAGACGTTGTCCCGGCCCACCTCGTGCCGGACCTGGCGGACGGTCTCCAGGAACGGCAGCGACTCGATGTCGCCGACGGTGCCGCCGACCTCGGTGATGACGACATCGACCTCGTCGGAGGCCATGCGCCGGATGCGGTGCTTGATCTCGTTGGTGATGTGCGGGATGACCTGCACGGTGTCGCCCAGGTACTCGCCGCGCCGTTCCTTGGCGATCACCGTGTTGTACACCTGGCCGGTGGTGACGTTGGCCGAGCCGTCCAGATCGCGGTCGAGGAAGCGCTCGTAGTGGCCGATGTCCAGGTCGGTCTCGGCGCCGTCGTTGGTGACGAACACCTCACCGTGCTGGAAGGGGTTCATCGTGCCCGGGTCGACGTTCAGGTAGGGGTCGAGCTTCTGCATCACGACGCGCAGGCCCCGGGCCTTGAGCAGCATGCCGAGGCTGGAGGCGGTCAGCCCCTTGCCGAGCGAGGAGGCGACACCCCCGGTGACGAAGATGTGCTTGGTCGTCGTGGTGCTGTTTCGGAAAGCAGCGGGCGGCATGGCCAAGAGGGGGCTCCCGTGGTCGCGGTTCTGTGTGCGGGTCGGCCGCCGCCCGAGCGGATGTCGAGGGGTGCCGTCGCTGCGGTTCGGGGGTCCCTGTCCAGGTCGGGGCGCCCACCGGTCCACGGGCTACCAGGGTATCAGCGACGGGACACGATCGCTTCCGGCCACCCTCCGCGCACGGGCCGCCACGGAGGTCGTACGACGGTCAGCGAACGTCGGACTAACCTCACCCCTAGGTCACTCGTTCGGCCCACTCGCGTTGCCTCGACCGGCACGCGAAGCCCTCCACCGCGTCGTATCCTCTTCGGACACTCGCTGCCGAGCCCGGCCGGTGTAACGGCACCACCCCCGCCGGTCTCCGGAAACACGAGAGCTCGTCAGTTCGTTGAGCAACGAACGCCTCGAATGCGTTGAGGATCGTTGAGCGACATCGCATGACACCGTCCCTTGGATCACCCTGGATATTGGCCCCTTGTTGATCCCATGGGTCCCTTGACCGCACACCGCACAGCGACCGCCCCTCGGGGGGCGATACGTGGCCGTTCGACTGGAGTTGCACGTGGCCGGGCGCATCGAAGACTACGCACTCATCGGAGACATGCAGACCGCTGCCCTGGTCTGCCGGGACGGCACGGTCGATTGGCTGTGCCTGCCGCGCTTCGACTCCCACGCCGTCTTCGCGGGACTGCTCGGCACGGAGGAACACGGATTCTGGCGTCTGGGCCCCGCCTACGCGTCGGACGCGGAGCCGCCGACGGCCTCCCGGCGCAGGTACCGCGGCGACTCGCTGATCCTGGAATCCGAGTGGGACACCCCGCGCGGCACGGTCCGTGTGACCGATTTCATGCCGCCGCGTGACGGCGCCCCTCAGCTGATCCGGATCGTGGAGGGCATCAGCGGCCGGGTGCCGATGCGCTCGGCGCTGCGGATGCGTTTCTCGTACGGGCGGGTCGTGCCCTGGGTCCACAAGCACGAGAAGCGCACGGTGGCGGTCGCCGGGCCGGACTCGGTGTGGTTCGACACCGAGTGCGAGACGTACGGCAAGGCGCTGACCACGTACGCCGACTTCACCGTGACGCCGGGCGACCGCGTCGCCTTCACGATCTCCTGGGAGCCCTCGCACAAGCAGCCCCCGCCGCTGCCGGAGCCGGAGCCGTCGCTCCAGGCCACCGAGGAGTTCTGGCGGGACTGGGTGGAGCAGTGCACGTACCACGGCCCGTACCGCGAGGCGGTGATCCGCTCGCTCATCACGCTGAAGGCCCTGACGTACGCCCCGACCGGCGGCATCGTCGCGGCGCCCACGACCTCGCTCCCGGAACACATCGGCGGCGTCCGCAACTGGGACTACCGCTACACCTGGCTGCGCGACGCGGCGATCACCCTGTCCTCGCTGCTGCGCACCGGCTACCGCGACGAGGCCCGCGCCTGGCGCGAGTGGCTGCTCCGCGCGGTCGCCGGCGACCCGGAGAACCTGCAGATCATGTACGGCATCGCCGGTGAGCGCGAGCTGGGCGAGGCCGAGCTGGAGTGGCTGCCCGGGTACGAGGACTCGGCGCCGGTCCGGGTCGGCAACGGCGCCGCCCACCAGCTCCAGCTGGACGTCTACGGCGAGGTCACCGAGGCCCTGCACCTGGCCCACATGACGGGCCTGGCCCGCAACGACTACGCCGCTCTCCTCCAGCTGAAGCTGATCCGCTACCTGGAGGACCACTGGGACGAGCCGGACGAGGGCATCTGGGAGGTCCGCGGCCCGCGCCGCCACTTCGTGCACTCCAAGGTCATGGCCTGGGTCGCCGTCGACCGCACGATCAAGCTCATCGAGTCCGGCGACGCGGACGGCCCGCTGGAGAAGTGGCGCGAACTGCGCGACGACATCCACCGCGACGTGTGCGAGAAGGGCTACGACAAGGAGCGCAACACGTTCACGCAGTCGTACGGCTCGAAGGAGCTGGACGCCTCGCTGCTGCTGATCCCGCAGATGGGCTTTCTGCCGCCGGACGACAAGCGCGTCATCGGCACCATCGAGGCGATCCAGCGTGAGCTGTCGACCCCGGACGGCTTCATCCTGCGCTACCCGACGCAGGGCGAGAAGGAAGGCGTCGACGGCCTGCCCGGCGACGAGGGCGCGTTCCTCGCCTGCTCGTTCTGGATGGCCGACGACCTGGCGATGATCGGCCGCGTGGACGAGGCCCGCAAGCTCTTCGAGAAGCTCCTGTCCCTCCGCAACGACCTCGGCCTGCTCGCCGAGGAATGGGACCCCATCCTGAAGCGCCAGGTCGGCAACTTCCCTCAGGCCTTCAGCCACGTCCCCTTGATCGACACGGCCCTCCGCCTCACGGCTTCTGGCGCATACGGCGGCTGACGGCGCATTCCACTCGTGCCGCCCAAACTGCGGGCAGTCGTGCCGCTGGGGCGGCACGGGTGGGCGCAGCGGCACCTCGTAACCGCCGAGCTGCGGAACGTCCCCCGCCCAGCACCGGTGCCGGGTGCCCCATCCCCCACCCCCACCTAGCCTGGAAGTAGTCCTGTCCCCCGGCGGAAAGGGCGCGGCCATGGCTCCCCTTTCGAAGGCGCACACCGCACTGGTCGAGCTGCGCGAGGACCTGACCGGCGAGGTCCTCGCCCCGTGGGACCCCGGCTACGACGACGCCCGCACCGTCTTCAACGCGATGATCGACCGCCACCCGGCGGTGATCGCGCAGTGCGAGACCGAGCCCGACGTCGCCCGCGCCGTCCGCTTCGCCCGCGACCTCGACCTGAAGATCGCCGTCCGCGGCGGCGGCCACAGCGTGGCCGGAATGGCCCTCAACGACAACGGCCTCGTCATCGACCTGCGCCGCATGCACGCCGTCACCGTCCACCCGGGATCCATGACCGTACGCGTCGAGGGCGGCGCCACCATGAGCCACCTGGACCGCGCCACCGAGCCGTACGCTCTCGCCACCACTGGCGGCCGCGCCTCGACCACCGGCGTCGGCGGCTTCGTCCTCGGCGGCGGCAGCGGCTGGCTGGAGCGCACCTTCGGCCTCGCCGTCGACAACCTGCTCGGCGTGGAGCTGGTGACCGCCGACGGCCGCACGGTCCTGGCGACCGCCGAGGAGAACCCGGAGCTGTTCTGGGCCCTGCACGGCGGCGGCGGCAACTTCGGCGTGGCCACCGCCCTCACCCTCCGCCTGCACGAGCTGCCCGCCTTCGCGATCGCCCTGCTGCTGTACCTGCCGGAACACGGCCCCGAGGTGATGCGCGTGTACCGCGAGGTCATCGAGAGCGGCCCGTCCGAGGCGAGCGGCGGCCTGCTCTATCTCACCGGCCCGCCCGAGGAGTTCGTCCCCGACCACCTGGTGGGCCGGCTCGCCTGCGCCGTCCTCCTGACGTACGTCGGCACCGAGGACGACATGCGCAAGGTCGCCCAGCCGCTGCTGGCGCTGCCGCACGAGGCCGAGGTGGTCGGCGCGATGCCGTACGCGGACGTCCAGTGCATGATCGACGATCCGCCCGGCATGCGTAACTACTGGTCGGCGGAGTATCTGACCGGCCTGCCGGACGACTTGGTGGACGTGTTCTGCACGCGCGCGTGGACGATGCCCGTGCCGACCGGCACCCAGCACGTGCTCTTCCCGTACGGCGGGGCGGTCGCCGACGGCCCCGCCGAGTACCCGGTGCCGTACCGGAACGCGCCGTGGGCCGTGCACCCCTTCGGCATCTGGGAGGACCCCGCCGACGACGAGCGGTGTGTGCGGTGGGTGCGGGAGGTCCGGGCCGACGTCCGGCCGTGGACCACCGGAGCGGTCTACCTCAACTTCATCGGCGACGAGGGTTCCGCCCGGGTCGAGGCGGGCCTGGGTGCCGAGAACACGCGGCGGTTGGCCGCGGTCAAGGCCGAGTACGACCCCGACAACGTGTTCCGCTTCAACCACAACATCGCGCCCGCGTAGCCGCCCGACGGAGCGAGGATGCCCCCACGACCCGCGCGCGGGTAGCGTCCGGTCCATGAACACCCGTGACAGCCGCGAACCCGGTGACGGCCCCGAGGCGCAGGGCGGCATCACCGTACGGCGGGCCCTGGAGCTGCCCGGGCTGCGCGGCGGGCTGCCCGAGATCCTGGCCGGCACCGACCGGCTGGAGCGGACCGTGCGCTGGGTGCACGCGGGCGAGGTCCCGAACATCGCCTCGCTGCTCAAGGGCGGCGAGCTGCTGCTGACGACGGGATACGGGCTCGGCACCCGGCCGGCCGACCAGCGGGCGTTCGTCCGGACCCTGGCCGAGCGCGGTATCGCGGCCCTCGTCATCGAACTGGGCCCGCGCTTCACCAGGCTGCCGGCGGCCCTCATCGACACGGCGCGCTCGGCCGGTCTCCCGCTCGTACAGCTGCACCGCGAGGTGGCGTTCGTGACGGTCACCGAGGAGATCCACACCGAGATCGTCAACGGCCACTACGCGCTGCTCCAGCGGGCCGAGGAGGTCCACCGGCGCTGCACCGAGGCGCTGCTCGGCGGGGGCGGAGTGCCCCAAGTCCTCGCCATCCTGGCCGACTTCAGCGGCAACCCGGTGTTCCTGGAGACCGCCGACGGGCAACTGCTGTACGCCGCCGGGACCGGGCCCGCGGCCACCGACCCGTTGCAGGTGTGGGAGGGGCTGCGCGCCCAGCACAAGGACGAGCCGCCCGCCGGGACGGCCATCGTCGATGTACCGGGCGGCGGGCCGGGGACCGGCTCGGTACGGGCCCGGCTGGTCCTGCTGCCCGTCGTCGCGCCCCTGGCTCCCGTGCACCGGCTCGCGGCCGAGCGGGCGGCCGGTGTGCTCGCCGTGGTCCTGATGCAGGCCCGACAGGAGGAGGAGCTGGCGGCGCGCGGGCGCGGCGACTTCCTCACCGACCTCGCCGAGGGCCGTATCCGGGCCGAGGACGCCCCCGCGCAGGCCCGCGTCCTCGGCTTCAAGCCGGGCGGCGGCCCGCTGCTGCCGGTGGTGATGCGCCTCGCCGACGGCCTGTCGTCGGGCGGCGGCTGGGCCGTCCTGGCCCGTGCGGTGTCCGAGGAGCTGGCCTCGGTGGGCGTACCGGTCCTGCTGGGTGTGCGCCCCGTCGAGGGCCGTGTGCCGCTGTTGCTCGGGCTGCGCGCGGAGTCGGAGCGCCCGGCGGTGGCGGACAAGGTCGCGGCGGCGCTGCGGGCGGGCGTGGAGCGCGCCGGGATGCAGCGGTCGGCGGGTCATCCGCCCGTGGTGGTGGTCGGGGTGCCCGGCGGCTGGGCGGCCGCCTCGGCCGGGCTCAGGCACGCGGCGGAGACGGCGACGGCCGCGCAGGGCCTGGCCGACCGGCCCTGGTACGACGCCCGGCGCCTCGACATCGACCTGCTGCTGTGGCGGCTGCGCGACCATCCCGACCTGGCCGCGTTCGTGGACCGCGCGATCGGCCCCGTCCGCGACCACGACGACCGCGCCAAGCCCCCGCTGCTGCCCACGCTGGAGACGTATCTGGCGCACGCGGGCCGCAAGGCGGAGACCGCCCGCGAGCTGCACCTCAACCGGCAGACCCTCTACAACCGTCTCGCCCGTATCGGCGAGTTGCTCGGCACCGACCTGGACGACCCGCAGACGGTACTGGCGCTGAGCCTGGCCCTGCGGGCACGCAGACACGTGCCCTGAGTCAGGTGAGCGGCCGGACCTGGGTCAACTCGTCGTAGACGCTGAGCACCTGTGCCACCGTCTCGTCCTCGGTGGGCCAGGTGGCCGCCTGCCGGGTGCCCTTGTCCTTCAGCTCCTCGCAGAGGTCGGGGTCCGCCAGCAGGCGTACGACGGCACCGGCGAGGGCCCCGGCGTCGCCGGAGGGGACGAGTTCGGCGGCGTCGCCGACCAGTTCGGGCACCGACCCGACGGCGGCCGCGACGAGCGGCACGCGCGCGTGGAGGGCCTCCTGGGCGAGGACGGAGCGGGCCTCCGGGCCACCGGGCAGCAGCGCGAGGTCGGCGGCCGCGATCAGTTCGGAGATGTCGTCGCGCCGCCCGACGAGCCGCACGGGCAGCTCCTCGTCCTCGATGCGCCGCTGGAGCACGCCCCGCGACGGCCCCTCGCCCGCGATGATGAGCAGCGGGGCGGGGTCGAAACCGCGCCACTCCCGGGCGGCGTCGAGCAGGGTGTCGTAGCCCCGATGGCGGTCGAGGGTGCCGACGGCCACGAGCAACGGGCGGTCGGTGGCGCCGAGTTCGGCGCGGGCCTTGGAGCGGGGCCGGTCCGTGTCGTCGTCGGCGTCGTTCCGGCGCGGCACGGGAAGGGCGACGGCGGCGAGCCGGGCGTCCCGCGCGCCCCGGCTGCGGGCCCGGTCGACGAGCTCGGAGGAGGTGCCGAGGACCACGGCGGCCGCCTTGGCGACCCGCCGCTCCAGCAGCCGCAGCAGATGCGCCCGCGCCCCCTCGGCGTACGTACGCGTGTGCCAGGTGACGACGAGCGGGGTGCGCCGGCCGCCGAGTGCGAGGGTGGCCCGGAACCCGGCATGCAGCCCGTGAGCGTGCACCAGGTCGGCGTCCGCGCAGGCGCTGCGCAGGGTGGCCACGGAGGCGGGGTCGCTGCTGCGGGGCACGTGGACGTGCTCGGCGCCGACGCCGGTGAAGTCGTACACGCCGTCGGTCTCACCCGGGGCGCACACGGTGACCCGCACGCCCCGGGCGACGAGGCCCGAGGCCAGCGACCGCACATGCGCGCAGCTCACCGCGCTGCCGCCGCCGAGCACTTGCACGGTTCGCAGCGGCGACTGGCCGTGCGGTGAGTGGCTGCTCACGTGGCTCACGTGGCCGGGGCTCCTGGTTCGGGGTCGGACGGTCACGAAGAAACGTACAGAAGGATCCGGCGGCGAGGATGGACCGCGCGAGGCGCTTCTGCGTGGTCTGCGTAGCACGTCTCGCTACGTCGTACCTGTCCAAGGATGCCAGGCCGCACGGACCTTCCGAGACCGCCGGCCGCGGCGGAAGGCGAAGGTTCGGGCAACCTGACTCTCAGCGTCACTCACACGAGTGAACTCCCGCACGGGATTGCCCCTCTGAGCCGGCCTCGCCTCATCCATTCGCTCCCCGCGGAGTGCTACGCGTCCGCCCGCGCCGCCGCCAGCAGTTCCTCGGCGTGGGCCCGCGCGGTCTCGGAGTCCTCCTGGCCGGCGAGCATGCGCGACAGCTCGCGCACCCGTTCCTCGCCCTCCAGGACCTTCACGCCGGACCGGGTCACGGACCCGTCGTTGGTCTTCTCCACCAGGAGCTGGCGGTCGGCGAAGGCGGCCACCTGCGGCAGATGCGTGACAACCACGACCTGGGCCGACTTGGCGAGCTTGGCGAGCCGCCGGCCGATCTCGACCGCGGCCTTGCCACCGACACCGGCGTCGACCTCGTCGAAGAGATACGTCGGCACGGGATCGGTCCCGGCGAAGACGACCTCCACGGCCAGCATCACGCGGGACAGCTCACCGCCGGAGGCCCCCTTGGCGATGGGCCGGGGCGGCGCCCCCGGATGCGGGGCGAGCAGCAGTTCGACCTCGTCGGCGCCGGACGGCCCGTACGCGACCGTACGCCCGCCCACCTCGACGCCCTCGGGATCGTCCGTCTGCCGGATCGCGAACGACACGCGCGCGTGCGGCATGGCCAGCGAGCCCAGCTCGGCGGTCACGGCGGCGGCGAACCGCTCGGCGGCCTCCTGCCGGGCGTCCGTCAGGGCCTGGACCAGCCCGCCCAGTTCGGTCCGCAGGGCGTCCCGCTCGGCGGTCAGCTCCCCGATCCGCTCGTCGTCGCCGTCGAGTTCGGTGAGCCGCTGGGCGCCCTGCTCAGCCCAGGCCAGCACGGCGGCGATGTCCTCGCCGTACTTCCGGGTGAGCGCGTTCAGCACGGCCCGCCGCTCCTCGACGGCCGCGAGCCGCCGCGGGTCGGCGTCCAGGTCGTCGGCGTACCCCGCCAGCTCCCCCGCCACATCGCCCAGCAGGATCCCGATCTCCCCTATCCGGTCGGCGAGCGCGGCCAGCGCCGGGTCGTGCGACCGTACGGCCTCCAGCGCCCGGTGGGCGCCCGCGACGAGCGTCGTGGCGTCCACGCCCTCCGGGTCCTCGGGATTGCCCGCGAGCGCGGCGTGCGCGGCCGTCGCGGCCGACGCCAGCGCCTCCGCGTGCCCCAGCCGCTCGGCCTCCTCTGCGAGCTCCACGTCCTCGCCGGCCCGCGGCTCGACGCCCGCGATCTCGTCGAGCCCGTACCGCAGCATGTCGGCTTCCTGGGCCCGCTCACGCGCGCGCGTGACGATCTCCTCCAGCTCCACGGAGACGGCCCGCAGTCTGCGGTACGCCTCCGCGTACTTGGCCAGCGGTACGGCGACCGCGTCCCCCGCGTACCGGTCGAGCGCCGCCCGCTGCCGGGACAGCTTCAGCAGCCCCTGCTGGTCGGTCTGCCCGTGCACGGCCACCAGTTCGTCGGCCAGCTCCGCGAGCACACCCACCGGGACGGAACGCCCGCCGAGGTGCGCCCGTGACCGTCCCTCGGCGGAGACGGTACGGCTGATCAGCAGCGCCCCGTCGTCGAGTTCGGCCCCGGCCTCCTCGGCCCGCACGACCGCCGACGCGCCGTCGGGCACGGCGATCCGCCCCTCCACGACCGCGTTCTTCGCGCCGATCCGCACCAGCGCGGGGTCCGCCCGCCCACCGAGCAACAGACCAAGACTGGTGACCACCATGGTCTTGCCCGCACCCGTCTCACCCGTCACGGCAGTGAACCCGGGCGACAGCTCGACGACCGCGTCGTCGATGACTCCGAGCGACCGTATCCGCATCTCCTCCAACACGGACACGACCATACGAGGTCGGAGGGAGGAAGTGCGACGCCCCCCGTCTCCAATGTCACCCCGGCGAGCTACAGGTCTAGTGCGGAGCCCCCCGCCATCCGGAAACAGGCAAAGCAAACTTGGCCACCAACCGGTCCGTAAAGGACGCATGATGCAACCGGGCAAGCCGCACCGGCACCGCCCCCCGCCGCACCTCGACCCGCGCCCCCGGCGGCAACTCAACAGTCCGCCGCCCGTCACACCACAAAACCCCCGGCGGAATATGAGGCAGCACCTCCACCGCCAGCACAGACTCCGGCGAAGTGACCAACGGCTTCGCGAACAACGCGTGCGCGGAGATCGGCACCATCAACAGCGCCTCCACCTCGGGCCACACCACAGGCCCACCCGCGGAGAAGGCGTACGCGGTCGACCCGGTCGGCGTCGACAGCACGATGCCGTCGCAGCCGAACCCCGTGACCGGCCGCCCGTCGATCTCCAGCACCACTTCGAGCAGCTTCTCGGCGCCGGCCTTCTGCACGGCCGCCTCGTTCAGCGCCCAGTCCGTGTGGACGATGTCCCCGTTCCGGTGAACGACGACATCGACGGTCATCCGCTCCTCGACCTCGTACGACTTGGTCACCACCCGGTCGACGACCTTGTCGAGATCGTCCCGCTCGGCCTCCGCGAGGAACCCGACGCTGCCGAGGTTGACGCCGAGCATCGGCACCCCGGACGCCCGGGCGAACTCGGCGCCGCGCAGCAGCGTGCCGTCGCCACCGAGGACGATGAGCAGTTCACACCCGTCGAGGCACTGCGGAGTGGCCTCCTTGACCAGCTCCACCTCCTCCGGCACCGGAATGTCCTCCGCCTCGGCCGCCAGGACGCGCACGCCCAGCCCGTGGTGCAGCAGCCCCTTGACGACGAGCTCGGCGCTGCGGATGGCCGCGGGCCGCCCGGTGTGGGTGAGCAGGAAAACGGTTCGAACTTGGTCCTGAGTCAACGCGGCCCCTCCGCAACTGCTCGGTCGACGTCGGCCGGGTCCAGCGCGGGTGCCCCGGCACGCAGCCACAGAAAGTACTCGACATTGCCCGAGGGCCCGGGCAGCGGGCTGGCGGTCACGCCCTTCACTCCGAGCCCCAACTCCCCGGCCCTCCGGGCCACTGAGCGCACCGCCTCGGCACGCAGCTCCGGACTCCGTACGACTCCCCCACTGCCCAGCCGCTCCTTACCCACCTCGAACTGCGGCTTGACCATCATCACCAGATCGGCGTCCGGCTTCACGCACCGCACCAAGGCGGGCAGTACCAGGCCGAGCGGGATGAAGGACAGATCCCCCACGACAAGATCCACAGGCTCCCCATCGATCGCTTCGAGCGTCAACTCGCGTACGTTCGTACGATCCTTGACGGTGACGCGTTCATCGCTCTGGAGAGTCCACGCGAGTTGTCCGTATCCGACGTCGACGGCGACGACGTGCGCGGCCCCGGCCCGCAGCAGTACATCGGTGAAACCGCCGGTGGAGGCGCCGGCGTCCAGCGCCCGCCGGCCCTTGACGACCATCCCTTGGGGGACGAAGACCTCCAGGGCGCCCGCGAGCTTGTGGCCGCCCCGGGACACGTACTCGGGGTCGCCGTCGTCGTTCGTGACCACGATCGCGGCGGCGGTCTCCACCTGGGTGGCGGACTTGGTCGCGACGGTCTTGCCGACGGTGACCCGCCCGGCGGCGATCAGCTGGCTCGCGTGCTCACGCGACCGCGCGAGCTTCCGCCGGACCAGTTCGGCGTCCAGACGGCGGCGTGCGACTCCTGCCACGGCGGTTCAGCTCCTGCTTTCGTACGGCAATTGATAGGTGCGACCCAAAGGGTCTCGTTGAGGGGCGGTGGTCGGGTGACGGGTGGGAGCCGGAGGTCCCGGGCGGGCGTCGAGCGCGGTGAGCGCGTCGCGCAGCCCCCGATGTACATCCTCGTACACCTCGACGTGGCCGTCGGTGGCGAGGTGGTCGGCGTCGGCCAGCCGCCCGAGGGCCGCGTCGACCTCGGGGTGGCCGGTGGCGGTGCGGGGCACGTTCAGCGGGGCCGGGGCGGCGGGGTCGCACTCGGGTTCGACCGCGCCCTCCACAACCGGAACACCAGTCCCCATATCCGGATCGTCACCCTCCGGAATCGCCGCTTCCACCCGGACCTCGGCCTCGGGCAAAGAGTCGCTCATGCCCAGACGCTACCTCGAAGCCCTGGGGTACCGTCGATCGCGATGGCCACCATTGAGGAGTGCCGCAGCGCACTCGACAAGCTCTCGGACAACATGCGGAACGCCGACGGGGACGTGCGCGCTGCCGCCGCCCTGGACCGGTCGTTGAGCTGCCGTATCACCGACCTGGACGTCACCTTCGTCGGTCGCCTCAAGGACGGCGGCATCGAGGTGCTGGACACCCTCCAGGGCCCGCCGCCGGAGAAGGCGGAGATCCGGCTGACGATGACCGGCGACGACCTGGTCGCGATGGTCAACGGCGAGCTGAACTTCGCCAAGGCCTGGGGCGCGGGCCGGGTGAAACTGGAGGCGAGTCTGAAGGACCTGTTCCGCCTCAGAAAGCTTCTGTAGCAGCCACCTTTTCGACCGTGGCACGTCCTTCGGCCTTGGTACGTGCCTTGCGCGCCGCCGGCACCACCAGCGGTGTCCCCGTCTCAGGGTCGTCGATGACCTGGCAGCGCAGCCCGAAGACCTCGTCGACCAGGTCGGCCGTGACGATCTCGGAGGGCGCGCCCTCGGCGATCACCGAGCCGCCGCGCAGGGCTATGAGGTGGGTGGCGTACCGGGCGGCGTGGTTGAGGTCGTGCAGTACGGCGACCAGTGTGCGGCCCTGCTTCTCGTGCAGTTCGGCGCACAGGTCGAGCACGTCGATCTGGTGCTGGATGTCGAGGTAGGTGGTCGGCTCGTCGAGCAGCAGCAGCGGGGTCTGCTGGGCGAGGGCCATGGCGATCCACACGCGCTGGCGCTGGCCGCCGGACAGCTCGTCGACGTAACGGTCGGCCAGCTCGGCGACCCCCGTCGACTCCATCGACTCCCGCACGATCCGCTCGTCCTCGGTCGACCACTGCCGCAGCAGCCCCTGGTGCGGATACCGGCCGCGTCCGACGAGGTCGCCGACCGTGATCCCGTCCGGCGCGATCGACGACTGGGGCAGCAGGCCGAGCGTCCGCGCGACCTTCTTCGCGGGCATCGACTGGATGACCTGCCCGTCGAGCAGCACCCGCCCCTGCGACGGCTTCAGCATCCGCGAAAGGGCGCGCAGCAGCGTGGACTTGCCGCAGGCGTTGGGGCCGACGATCACGGTGAAGGAGTTGTCGGGGATCTCCACCGACAACTGCTCGGCGATGACCCGCTGGTCATAGGCGAGGGTGACGTTCTCGGCGGACAGGCGGTTCACAGTACTGCTCCTCAGGTTGTTCTCGTTCATATCCGCCCGGCCTTCATATCCGCCCGGCCTTCCGCTCGGTGACCAGCAGCCACAGCAGATAGACACCGCCGAGTACGCCGGTGACGACACCGACGGGCAGCTGGTCGGCCCCGAAGGCCCGCTGCGAGGCCCAGTCGGCGACGATCAGCAGGGTCGCGCCCATGCATATCGAGGGCACCAGGTTCGGGCCCGGCGAGCGGGTCAGTCGACGGGCGAGCTGGGGCGCGGTGAGGGCGACGAAGCTGACCGGTCCGGCGGCGGCGGTGGCCCCGGCGGTGAGCAGCACGGCCGAGACCAGCAGCAGCATCCGTACGCGCTCGACACGCACCCCGAGGGCGTACGACACGTCGTCGCCCATCTCGATCATCCGCAGCGCACGCGCGTTGCCCAGCACCAGCGGCACGAGGATCGCGCACATGATGAGCAGCGGCCAGACCTGGGTCCAGTCACGGCCGTTGAGGGAGCCGGTCATCCACACGACCGCACGGCCCGCGTCGACGAGGTCGGCCTTGGTGATGAGATAGCCGTTGACCGCCGTGACGACCGCGGAGACGCCGATACCGACCAGCACGAGCCGATAGCCGTGCACGCCCCGCTTCCAGGCCAGCAGATAGATCGCGAGACCGGTGACCAGGCCCGCCACGAGCGCCCCGAGGGCGACCTGGTCCGCGCTCCCCGAGAACAGCACGATCACGACCAGCGCCCCGGCCGTGGCGCCCTGCGAGAGGCCGAGCACATCCGGACTGCCCAGCGGATTACGGGAGATGGACTGGAACAGCGCCCCGCCGAGTCCGAGCGAGGCCCCCACCAACAGCCCGACCAGGACCCGGGGCAGCCGCAGCTCGTTGACGATGAACTCCTGCCCGGCGTCGCCGTTGCCGGCCAGCGTCCTGAGGACGTCGGCGGCGGGGATCGGGAAGTCGCCGGTGCCGATCAGCACGACACTGGCGGTCAGCGCCGCCACCAGCAACAGCACGACGACGGTGAACGCCCGTACGTCGAGCCGGACCGACAGGCCACCGGGTGTCCGGACGGCCCGGTTGCGCACGGCGGACTTGCTCATGACCTGCGTCTTCACAGCTGCGCCGTCCTCCGCCGTCGTACGAGAAAGATGAAGACCGGCCCGCCGAGGATCGCGGTGACGATGCCCACCTGAAGTTCCGCGGGCCGCGCCACGATCCGGCCGACGACATCGGCGCCGAGCAGTAGCACCGGCGACAGGACCGTCGCGTACGGCAGGATCCAGCGCATGTCGGGCCCGGTGAAGGACCGTACGACATGCGGGACCATCAGCCCGACGAACACGATCGGCCCGCACGCGGCGGTCGCGGCGCCGCACAGCACGGTGGCGGCGGCCATGGACAGCGCCCGGGTGCGGTTGAGGTTGGCGCCGAGCGCGCGGGCGGTGTCGTCGCCCATGGCCATCGCGTTCAGCGGCCGCGCGAGCAGCAACGCGACAACGGTGCCGACCGCGAGGAACGGCAGGACCTGGACGATGGTCTCGTCGGTCGCCGAGGCCAGCGAACCGACCGTCCAGAAGCGCATCTTGGAGAGCGCCGCGTGATCCATGATCATCACGGCCTGGAGGTAGCCGTAGAGCGCGGCACTGATCGCCGTGCCCGCGAGAGCGAGCCGTACGGGCGTCGCCCCCCGGCTGCCGCCGAGGAACCACACCAGCGCCCCGACCGCCGCCGCGCCGACGAACCCGAACCACACATACCCGGTCAGCGAGGTGACACCGAAGTAGGTGATGGCGGTGACCACCGCGGCGGACGCTCCCGCGTTGATGCCGAGCAGACCCGGGTCGGCCAGCGGATTGCGGGTGAGCGCCTGGAGCACGGCACCGGCCAGGCCGAGGGCGGCGCCGGCGAGCAGCCCGAGGAGGGTGCGCGAGATCCGCTCCCCGACGACGACATCGCCGTACGTCCCCGTGTCGTCGAACAGGCCGTGCCAGACCTGCTCCAGCGACAGCTCTTTCGCGCCGATCGCGATGCTCGCCAGCGCGACCAGAACAAGGATCGCGAGGGAGACGACGAGACCGACGGCACGTATCGCGCGGCGGTTGGGGGGCGCGGGGGCGGTCTCCGCGCTCGGTTCGGGGGGACTGTCGACCAACACCCGGTTAGGTTAGCCTATCCTCTGCTTTTGGCTCGATAGCGTCCACGAAGACGGCACGGGTGTACGACGAGGAGGGCGCGGGCGTACGACGAACACCACCCCGGCGTACGGCGCGAGGGCCTCTTGGGCGAGGCGCACCAACCCCAAGGGCCGCTCGATCCCCTTCCGATCCCAGGAGTTCAGAGCCCCAGCCGTGCCAGCGCCTTCCCCCCGTCCAGCTCGCACGAACCCTCTCCGGCCGCCGTCCACGCCGCCGCACACAGCGCCCGCAGCCCGTCCAGCGCCCCACCCTCGCCGTCCAGTTCCAGCCTCCCCCACTCTCGGCTTCGCTCGAGCGGGGGGACCCCCATTCCACCGGCCGTCGCCGTCCAGCCACCGCAGCGGAAGCCCGAGCCCGCCTCGACGACTTCCGGCTGCCCTGTCAACAGCCCCCGCAGATCGGCGTCGACGTACGTCGGCCGGTGCTGCGGAAGCGCGGCCAGCAGCTGCGCGCCGTCGGTCACACCGGTCAGCACGAGCAGCGAGTCGACCTCTCCGTTGAACGCCCCCTCGATGTCCGTGTCCAGCCGGTCCCCGACCACCAACGGCCGCTCGGCGCCCGTCCGAAGAATCGTCTCCCGGTGCATCGGCGGCAGCGGCTTGCCGGCCACCTGCGGCTCGGCGCCGGTGGCTATCCGCACGACCTGCACCGCCGCCCCGTTCCCCGGCGCGATCCCGCGCGCGCTCGGAATCGTCAGGTCGGTGTTGGACGCGAACCACGGCACCCCGCGCGCGATGGCGTAGCTGGCCTCCGCGAACCGCCCCCAGGGCAGCTCAGGACCGCCGTATCCCTGCACCACCGCCACCGGATCGTCGTCCGCCGACTCGACCGGCTCCAGCCCTCGCTCGCGCAGCGCGACCCGCAGCCCCTCGCCGCCGATGACCAGCACCCGCGCCCCCGCCGGCACCTGCTCGCTGATCAGCCGGGCCACGGCCTGCGCCGACGTGATGACGTCACCGGCCTCGGTCGGTATGCCCAGCGCCGTGAGATGCGCGGCCACCGTGTCGGGCGTCCGCAGCGCGTTGTTCGTGACATACGCGAGATGCATGCCCCCCGCACGGGCCGTACCCAGTGATTCCACGGCGTACGCGATCGCGCTCCCGCCCGCGTACACCACCCCGTCCAGATCGAGCAGCGCCGTGTCGTACGCCTCGCTCAGGGCCTGCCCACTGCCGTCGGGCCGCGTCCTGACTGCCTGGCTCATTGCACACCGCTCCTCGCTCGGCCGATCAACAATCGGTTCAACAATCGGTTGGGTCAACAATCGGTTTGGATCGCTTCCACCGATCATCGCGCATGCCACTGACACACATACGATGCATGAATGAACTACGCAGGTCCCGCGGAGGAGAACCCGGCGCGCAGCGGCCTCGAACTGACCCCGTTCCGGGGCCTTCGCTACGACCCCGACCGGGTCGGCAGCCTGGCCGCCGTGACATC
This sequence comes from Streptomyces tailanensis, assembly GCF_008386495.1. Classification (GTDB taxonomy): domain Bacteria; phylum Actinomycetota; class Actinomycetes; order Streptomycetales; family Streptomycetaceae; genus Streptomyces; species Streptomyces tailanensis. Next base: position 221,261 of record NZ_VTHJ01000003.1, read on the forward strand.
ACCGCCGTACGACGTGGTCGTACGGCCGGACGGTCTGCTCCACCTCGAATCGGCCGACCCGCACAACATCGTCCGCCTGATACTCCCCCAGGCCAGTACCCCCGACGCCCGCAACGAACAGGCGGCCGAGACCCTGCGCCACTGGCTCTCCGAGGGCGTCCTGGCCCCCGACACCGAGCCGGGCCTCTACGTCTACGAGCAGGCCGACAGAACCATCCTTCAGCGCGGCCTCATAGGCGCCCTGCGCCTCTCGGAGCCCGCCGACGGCGTGGTCCTCCCCCACGAGGACGTCATACCCCACGTCATCGCCGACCGCGCGGCCCTGATGCGCGCCACCTCCGCCAACCTGGAACCCCTGCTCCTCACCTACCGGGGCAACGGTTCCACGACCGGCGCGACAGCCGTGGTCGAGCGCACCACGCACCGCCCCCCTCTCCTCTCGACGACCACGGAGGACGGCTTCAGCCACCGTCTGTGGGCGGTCACCGACCCCGCCGACCTCGCCGAGATCCAGTCGGACCTCGCCAGCCACCAGGCCCTCATAGCCGACGGCCACCACCGCTGGGCGACCTACCTCCGGCTACGCGCCGAGCACCCCACGCCCAGCCCCTGGGACTACGGCCTGGTCCTCCTGGTGGACACCGCCCGCCACCCCCTCCGCGTCCGCGCCATCCACCGCCTGCTGCACCAACTGCCGGTGGCCGACGCCCTGAGCGCCCTGGACGGCCTCTTCCGCGTACGACACCTCACGGTCCCGCTCCCCGAGGCCCTGAATGCCCTGGCGGACGCGGCCACTGCAGGCAACGCCTTCCTCCTCGCGGGCGACGGCTCCTTCCACCTGATCGACGCCCCGGACCCGGACCTCCTCGCCCGTACCATCCCCGCCGACCACCCGGCCACCTGGCGCACCCTCGACGCGACCGTCCTGCACGCCACGCTCCTCCAGCACGTCTGGCACATCCCCGAGGACTCACCGGCGCACATCGCGTACATCCACGACACGGCGGCCACCGTCGAGAAGGCGGAAGGGGACGGCGGCACGGCCGTCCTGATGCACCCGGTCCGCGAGGAGGTCGTACGCGACCTGGCCCGCCAGGGCATCAAGATGCCCCGCAAGTCGACGTCCTTCGGCCCGAAGCCGGCGTCGGGACTGGTGCTGCGCGCGCTGGAACTCTGAGCCGCGCTGACATCCGGACATACGAAGGGGCGGGATCCCGTACGTGGAATCCCGCCCCTTCACCGCGCTTGCCGAACGTCAGTCCTTGTCGTCCTCGCCGCCCTTGTCCTCATCGTGCTCTTCGACGGCCTCGTCATCCGCGGCAGTCGGGCTCTGCGGCTCGTCGTCGCCCGCCCGCTCGGTCTCACTGTCGCTGTCGTCGAGGACGTCGACGAACTCGACGCCGTCCATCTCGGCGAGCCGGTCCGACGCGTCGGTGCTGCCGTCCTTGTCCGCTTCGACGGCCTTGGCGAACCACTCCCGCGCCTCGCCCTCACGCCCGGCCGCGAGCAGCGCGTCGGCGTACGCGTATCGCAGCCGCGCGGTCCACGGCTGTACGGAGTTGGAGGCCAGCTCGGGGCTCTGCAGGGTCACGATGGCCGCGTCGAGCTGGTCCATGTCACGCCGGGCACCGGCCGCGACGAGCCGCATCTCGACCTGACCGGCCTTGTCCAGCTTGTGCACCTCGGGCGCCCCGGCCATGTCGAGCGCCTTCTCGGGCCGCCCGAGACCACGCTCGCAGTCGGCCATCACAGGCCACAGATCCACGTTGCCGGTCATCCGCCGCGCGGCCCGGAACTCGGCGAGCGCCTCGCTGTACTTCTGGTTCGCGTACGCGGCGAAGCCGGCCGCCTCGCGTACGGCGGCGACACGCGACGCCAGCCGCAGGGCCACCCGGGAGTAGCCGTACGCACCCTCGGGGTCCTCATCGATGAGCCGGGCGACCATCACCAGGTTCTTGGCGACATCCTCGGCAAGCGTCTTGGGCAGGCTCTGCAGCTCCTGCCGTACGTCCTTGTCGATCTCCTCGCCGGTGACGTCCTCCGGGATCGGCAGCCGCTTGATCGGCTCGCGGTCCCTGTCCCGCTCATCACGGAAGCGCCCGCCACCGCGCCGATCGTCACCGCCCCGCCGGTCGTCACGTCCACGGAAACCACCGGGCCGACCGCCACGGTCGTCGCGCCGGGGGCCACGACCCCGGTCGTCACGGCCGCGATCGTCCCGCCCACGGAAACCACCACGCTCGGCGCCACGGCTGTCGTCCCGCCGGAAGCCACCGCGATCGTCATCGCGCCGGAAACCGCCCCGGTCGTCGTCACGACGGTACGAGGGACGGTCACTGTCCCGGCGCTCGCCACGGTCCCCTCGGTCGTCACGCCGATCATCGCGGCGGAAGGCCGGCCGATCCGCGTCCCGGCGGTCGTCACGCCGGAACGGCGCACGTCCACCACGGTCGTCCCCACGCCGGTCATCGCGACGGTCGTCACGTCCACGGAACCCACCGCGCTGCTCACCACGGCTGTCATCACGACGGCCGAAGCCACCGCGGTCGTCGTCACGACGGTACGAGGGACGGTCACTGTCCCGGCGCTCGCCACGGTCGTCACGCCGAAAGCCACGGTCACGATCTCGGTCCCGGTCGTCGCGGCGGAAGCCGCCCCGGTCCCCGGTGTCACGCCGGTCGTCACGACGATCGTCCCTACGGTCATCACGGCGATCGTCACGGCGGAACGCGGGACGGTCATCACGACGGCCGAAGCCACCGCGGTCGTCGTCACGGCGCTCGTCACGCCGGTCATCGCGACGGAAACCAGGACGGTCTCCGTCCCGCCGGAAGCCACGGTCACGGTCCCGGTCGTCACGACGCGGTCCCCCGGGGCGGTCGTCGCGACGGAATGCGGGACGAGGCCCACGGTCACCCTCGCGACGGTCGTCACGCCCACGGAATCCGCCGCGCTCGCCGCCACGGCTGTCATCACGACGGAAACCACCGCGATCATCGCCGCGGCGGAAGCCCCCGCGGTCATCACCTCGCCTGTCGTCGCTTCGACGGTCGTCGCCCCGGCGGTCATCACCGCGGCGATCGTCACGACGCCCGTAGCCACCACGGTCGTTGTCGCGCCGGTCGCTGTCCCGACGCGGTCCACCCCGGTAACCACCACGGTCACCACTGTCCCGTCGCCGCTGGTCGCGCTCCGGTCGCTCGTCGGGAGAGTTGGTGGACATGGTGACTCCTGTCTTCGGTACTGCAAGCATTGTAAAAACAAAAGGACCCCTGGTCCCAGCTGAACGCTGGTGACCAGGGGTCCTCCAAAGATTGTTCGGCGGCGTCCTACTCTCCCACAGGGTCCCCCCTGCAGTACCATCGGCGCTGTAAGGCTTAGCTTCCGGGTTCGGAATGTAACCGGGCGTTTCCCTCACGCTATGACCACCGAAACCCTATTGGTTTCGAGCGAACAAGCACACTCTTCAGTTAAATGCTCAGCTCAAAGCCGACAACTGTTCGTTGTCTCAGAACTGACACAGTGGACGCGAGCAACTGAGGACAAGCCCTCGGCCTATTAGTACCGGTCACCTCCACACCTTGCNACACAGTGGACGCGAGCAACTGAGGACAAGCCCTCGGCCTATTAGTACCGGTCACCTCCACACCTTGCGGTGCTTCCAGATCCGGCCTATCAACCCAGTCGTCTACTGGGAGCCTTAACCCCTCATGGGGGTGGGAGTCCTCATCTCGAAGCAGGCTTCCCGCTTAGATGCTTTCAGCGGTTATCCCTCCCGAACGTAGCCAACCAGCCATGCCCTTGGCAGAACAACTGGCACACCAGAGGTTCGTCCGTCCCGGTCCTCTCGTACTAGGGACAGCCCTTCTCAAGACTCCTACGCGCACAGCGGATAGGGACCGAACTGTCTCACGACGTTCTAAACCCAGCTCGCGTACCGCTTTAATGGGCGAACAGCCCAACCCTTGGGACCGACTCCAGCCCCAGGATGCGACGAGCCGACATCGAGGTGCCAAACCATCCCGTCGATATGGACTCTTGGGGAAGATCAGCCTGTTATCCCCGGGGTACCTTTTATCCGTTGAGCGACGGCGCTTCCACAAGCCACCGCCGGATCACTAGTCCCGACTTTCGTCCCTGCTCGACCCGTCGGTCTCACAGTCAAGCTCCCTTGTGCACTTACACTCACCACCTGATTGCCAACCAGGCTGAGGGAACCTTTGGGCGCCTCCGTTACCCTTTGGGAGGCAACCGCCCCAGTTAAACTACCCATCAGACACTGTCCCCGATCCGGATCACGGACCCGGGTTAGACATCCAGCACGACCAGACTGGTATTTCAACGACGACTCCACCCGAACTGGCGTCCGAGCTTCACAGTCTCCCAGCTATCCTACACAAGCCGAACCGAACACCAATATCAAACTGTAGTAAAGGTCCCGGGGTCTTTCCGTCCTGCTGCGCGAAACGAGCATCTTTACTCGTAGTGCAATTTCACCGGGCCTATGGTTGAGACAGTCGAGAAGTCGTTACGCCATTCGTGCAGGTCGGAACTTACCCGACAAGGAATTTCGCTACCTTAGGATGGTTATAGTTACCACCGCCGTTTACTGGCGCTTAAGTTCTCAGCTTCGCCACCCCGAAGAGTGACTAACCGGTCCCCTTAACGTTCCAGCACCGGGCAGGCGTCAGTCCGTATACATCGCCTTACGGCTTCGCACGGACCTGTGTTTTTAGTAAACAGTCGCTTCTCGCTGGTCTCTGCGGCCACCCCCAGCTCAAGCAGCACGTGCTCTCACCAGGTGTGGCCCCCCTTCTCCCGAAGTTACGGGGGCATTTTGCCGAGTTCCTTAACCATAGTTCACCCGAACGCCTCGGTATTCTCTACCAGACCACCTGAGTCGGTTTAGGGTACGGGCCGCCATAAAACTCGCTAGAGGCTTTTCTCGACAGCATAGGATCATCCACTTCACCACAATCGGCTCGGCATCAGGTCTCAGAC
>NZ_VTHJ01000030.1:0-73183 GCF_008386495.1 Streptomyces tailanensis
CAGCCGGTGGAAGCAATTGAGCTGGTCAGCAGCTCAATTGCTTCCACCGGCTGACACCACCCACGACTACGCCATCGCCTTCCCGGTGATGGCATCAAGGAACGTCACGTCAACACTGGACACGTATTGCTCGCGTTCAGCGAGGAATCGCTTCGTGTGCGGCTGAGGCCGTGTGCCCCCTTGCCTCCCGCCCGTCCCTTTTCGCCCCAACAACCATGATATCTTTTTTGAGAAATGTATATACGGACTTGGGAGGCGCCATGTCCCGCACAGTGATCGACCTCGACGACGAAGCCCTGGCCGAAGCCGCCCGCCACCTCGGCACGAGTACGAAGAAGGACACGGTGAACGCGGCGCTCCGAGAGATCGCCGATCGACGTCGGCGGGCCGCCGCGGTGGAGCGGATGCGCCAGATGGTTGCTGAAGGAGAGATCGACTTCTCCGCGATCGACGAGTCCGCGGCCCCGACCTCCCCCGCTCGTCCCAACATCACCGAGGACACGGAGCATCACGCGGCGTGAGTGAGGCATTTCTCATCGACACCAGTGCCCTGATCCGCTTCTACCGGCGTCAGACCGGCCCGGAGTGGGATCAGCTGGTCACTTCAGGACTGGTCGGGCTGTGCGAGCCGGTCCGCCAAGAGTTCTTGCGGGCGGTCGGAGGCCGGCCCGCGTACTACGAGGCAGACGGGCTGTTGCGGGAGACGTTCCCCTACTACCCGATGCGCGACTCCGTCTGGGAGGACACCGCCGAGTTGCAACAGCTTCTCGCGGACCGAGTCTGGCATCAGTGCGCGAGTCCGGTGGACCTCCTCGTCGCGGTCACGGCCCAGCACCACAAACTGACCGTGCTCCATCAGGATTCCGACTTCGAGACGATTGCCCGCGCCACCGGCCAGCCCGTACGTCGTATCGCCGACTGACAGCACACCGTTGGCCCATGGCATGATCACGTACCACCCCCACCCCCCGCTGTCGCACAATGGACCGACAGGCAACCGGGAAGGCCGATCGGACGGCCGTCGCCCATGTCACGGGGCATGCACCGCTGCCACGGGAGCCCCTGCGTCGGCGCCTCGCACGCGAAGACGTGTGGAGGGCGATCCCGCCGACCACGGTCTGGCCAGCTCTGCGATCGGGCGTCTCTGGCGCGGCACTTCGGCGGTGGGTCGGGTTACTCCCCGGCGGTTCCAGCGGGGTCCCCGGCGGCCCGGGTCAGGTGGGTGAAGGCGGCCAGGTTGCGGGTCGACTCGCCGCGGGAGACGCGCCAGGCGTACTCCTTGCGGATGGCGGTCGCGAAGCCGAGTTCCAGGAGGGTGTTGAAGGAGCCGTCCGCCGCTTCCAGGACCTGGCCGAGGAGGCGGTCGATCTCGTCGGGGGTTACGGCGGAGAGCGGCAGCTTGGCGGTGACGTAGATGTCGCCGAGGGGGTCTACGGCGTAACTCACGCCGTAGAGCTTGAGGTTGCGTTCCAGGAGCCAGCGGTGGACGCCGGCCTCGTTCTCGTCGGGGTGGCGGATGACGAAGGCGTTGAGGGAGAGGGAGTGCTTGCCGACGATCAGCGACACGGTCGTCGAGAGTTTGCGGGTCCCGGGGAGTTTGACGACGTAGGTGCCGGGGTCCGGGCTCTCCCACTCCAGTTCGGCCTCGGTGAGGACCTGCTCGATGATCGACGTCGGATCAGCCATGAGGCGAGCCTACCCGTCGGTAGGCGTACGGCGTCGGGTCAGCCGTGGTGGGCGCGCAGGCCGTGGTGGCGGTGGTCGTGCGTGGCGGCCGTATAGACGTCGGCGGTGGCCTGGGCGGCCGTGTCCCAGCCGAAGGACTCGGCGTGGTGGGCGGCGGCCGCGCCCATACGGGCGGGCAGGCCCGGGTCGTCGGCGAAATCGCGCAGCACGCGCGCGTACGCGACGGGATCGTGGCCCTCGATCAGGAAGCCGGTGTGTCCGTCGCGTACGGCGACGGGGAGGCCGCCGACCGAGGCCGCCAGCACCGGCGTACCGGCCGCCTGCGCCTCGATGGCGACGAGGCCGAACGACTCGCTGTACGACGGCATGACCAGCACGGACGCCGCCCGGAACCAGTCCGCGAGCTGCTCCTGGCCGACCGGCGGCCGGAAGCACACGACGTCGGCGATACCGAGCCGGGCGGCCAGCTTCTGCAGGCCCTCGGGCTTGGCCAGCCCGCTGCCGCTGGGGCCGCCGACTACGGGCACGACCATCCTCGACCGCAGCTCGGGGCGCTCGTCGAGGAGGACGGCCACGGCCCGGAGGAGGACGTCCGGGGCCTTGAGGGGCTGGATGCGGCCGGCGAAGAGAGGGATCAGGGCGTCCTGCGGGAGCCCGAGGCGGGCGCGGGCGGCGGCACGGCCGTCGGCGGGGCGGAAGCGGTCGAGGTTGACGCCCGGGTGGACGACGGCGACCTTGGCCCGGTCGGCCTCGTAGTGGCGTACGAGTTCGTCGGCCTCCTCGGCCGTGTTGGCTATGAGGCGGTCGGCGGCGCGTACGACCTGGGTCTCGCCGATGACCCGGGCGGCGGGTTCGGGGGTGTCGCCGACGGCCAGCGCCGCGTTCTTCACCTTCGCCATCGTGTGCATCGCGTGCACCAGGGGCACGCCCCAGCGTTCGGCGGCGAGCCAGCCGACGTGGCCGGAGAGCCAGTAGTGCGAGTGGACCAGGTCGTAGTAGCCGGGGCGGTGGCCCGCCCATGCCTGCATCACGCCGTGTGTGAAGGCGCAGAGCTGGGCCGGCAGGTCCTCCTTGGCGAGGCCTTCGTAGGGGCCCGCGTCGACGTGCCGGACGAGGACGCCGGGGGCCAGTTCGACGGTCGGGGGGAGGCCACCGGTGGTGGCCCGGGTGAAGATCTCCACCTCGATGTTGATCGCGGCCAGGCGCTGCGCCAGCTCCACGATGTATACGTTCATGCCGCCCGCGTCACCCGTACCAGGCTGATGCAGCGGTGACGTATGTACGGACAGCATCGCCACACGCCGGGGTTTTCGGTGCAACCTCAGCCGTGACGCGGCGGTCGGAGAGCGTCGCCCGAGCCTGGTGACGTAGTGGCTCACGTGGCGTTCCTCCTTGCTCCGGATGTCCGGGCATGCCGTCGGGAGGGCGCCGAGCCGCCCTCTGGGACCCAGAACACCGGAGGGTCCAGTTCCATTTCCTCTTTGCAGAATTATTACCGGGGCTCGCTCAACCGTTCGAGCACTTCGGGGCAGGGCTCCATCCCCCGGCCCCAGGACTCCATCCCAGGCCCCGCCCCACCCCGCATACGCTCACCCCATGGCCAAACCCGTCGGCACGGTGACACGCGGCACCACCAACCCCAACCGCCTCCGCCGCATGGACCGCTGGATCGCCGCCACCCACGGCCCCGAACTCCGCCGCACCCCCACCCCCCTCGCCGTGGACCTCGGCTACGGCGCCGCCCCCTGGACGGCGCTCGAACTCCTCCGCCGCCTCCGCGCGACAGCGCCCCGCACCCAGGTGATCGGGGTCGAGATCGACCCGGCCAGGGTCGCGGCGGCGAAACCATACGAGTGCGAGGGTCTGACCTTCCGGCACGGAGGCTTCGAGGTACCGGTCCCGGGCCGCCCGGCCCTCATCCGCGCGGCGAACGTCCTGCGCCAGTACGACGAGGAAGAGGTCACCGCCGTCTGGCAACGCCTGTGCGCCCGCCTCCAGCCGGCCACACCCCACTCCTCCGGCGGCCTCCTCGTCGAGGGCACCTGCGACGAGATCGGCCGCCGCCACGTCTGGGTCGCCCTCGGCCCGGAGGGCCCCCGCACGGTCACCTTCGCCACCCGGCTCGGCTCCCTGGAACGCCCCTCCGACCTCGCCGAACGCCTCCCGAAGGCGCTCATCCACCGCAACGTCCCCGGCGAGCCGGTGTACGCCTTCCTCCGCGACTTCGACCGCGCGTGGGCCGCCGCCGCGCCGTACGCCTCGTACGGCGCCCGCCAGCGCTGGATCCGCACCGTCCGCGACCTGAGCGCCGATTGGCCGGTACGGGACGGGGCGGCGCGCTGGCGCCAGGGCGAAGTCACGGTGGCGTGGGAGGCGTTGGCGCCTCGGGGGTGAGTACGGCGGTGAGTACGGCGGTGAAGTGCGACGGCGCTCCCGGTGAACCTGGGCGCCGATTACGCACCGCAACTTTCTCGTGACACACGGGAACGATCTCCTTGAGCCGTTCGTCACACAGGCGGGAACGCCGTCATGCGGGAGGGATCAGGGGGAAGGGAGTTCTTGCCCGCCTCTGTCGCATTGCGCGACTACATGGCACGATCACCCAGGCGTCAGAGGTTACTGACGGTTAACCAGTTCTGTCGGGTTGTTGGGTGTTGGGTTTGGGGGCAAGGGCTATGGGAGCCGGCAAGCGGAGCCTGACCATGGCGGCCGTGGCGGTGGTCTGCGCGTTGACCGTGCTGGGCGCACCGGTCACGGCGTACGCGAGCCAGACGCAACCGAACGATCCGACACCCACCCCGACTCCGACGCCGTCCCCGTCCGGTTCGGGCTCGGCTTCCGTTACGGACGCGACGAACGGCCCGGTGACGAACGAGGAGTTGGAGGCCCTGCGCGAGAAGCTGGAGGGCCTCTATCACGACGCGGCGGTCGCCACGGACGCGTACAACGCGGCCGAGGAGAAGGCCGACAAACAGTCCGCCGAGATAGTCGACTTGGCCCAGGAGATCGTCAAGGGCCGGGAGAAGCTGGACAAGTTGCAGGACCTGGTCGGCGCCGCGGCCCGGGCCCAGTACCGCGGCGGTGGACTGCCGCCCGAGGTGCAGCTGTGGCTGAGTGAGAACCCGCAGGACTTCCTGGAGGGCGCGGACCGGCTGCGTCAGGGGCAGTTGGCGACCAAGGGTCTGCTGGCCGAGATGAAGCAGACACAGGAGGACCTGGAGCAGTACTCCAAGGACGCCTCCGAGCGCTGGGAGAAGCTGGAGGCCAACCGCAAGGCCAAGGAGAAGGCCAAGGCGAAGATCAAGAAGCAGATCGCCGCCGCCGAGAAGCTGGAAGCCGAGCTGGAGGACGACGAGCGGGAGCGGCTGGCCCAGCTGGAGGAGGACGCCGCGCAGGAGTCACAGGCCGCCTGGCTGGGCTCCGGCATCCTCGACGAGATCGACGGCAAGGCCTCCGAGCAGGGCAAGAAGGCGGTGAAGTTCGCGACGGACCAGATGGGCAAGCCGTACGAGTGGGGCGCCGAGGGCCCCGGGACCTTCGACTGCTCCGGCCTCACCAGCCAGGCATGGATAGCCGCCGGTGTCACCATCCCCCGCACCTCCCAGGAGCAGTGGAGGCAGCTCCGGCACATCGACGTCCAGGACATGCGCCCCGGAGACCTCATCATCTACAACTCCGACGCCAGCCACGTGGCCATGTACATAGGCGACGGCGCCATCATCCACGCCCCTCGCCCCGGACGCACGGTCACGATCGCGGGCGCGGGTTCCATGCCGATCCTCGGGGTGGTACGACCGGACACAGACACGTTTAGCGCGAGTTGACGCTCGTGTGCGGGTTGGTGGGGGTTTGTCGCGCCCCTTCAGGGGCGCGGGCTGTATCAATGTGCGGCTCCTCCGCGTGGGCGCGACCAGCCCCCACTCACCCGCGGCCCAGAACGCACGCATGGGGGTCGAAGGGGCGCAGCCCCTTGATGGGGGTCCCCCCCCCGCTCGAGCGAAGCCGAGAGTGGGGGAGGGGCGGGTAGGGGCGGCGGGGGCGAGGAAAACCCACCCGCTGACCCCACCCACCTCCGCGTGACCCACCCCACGTGACTCTCACCACCTTCCCCGTTCGGGCTCAACCCCGGCCGCGTGACATTCGTCATCTCAAGAGAAAGCCCTGCCATGTCCAAGTGCGGTACCGGATGCGGCATATGACACTGGCTGATTGCCACCCGGCGCCCCGCCAACCATTCCGTTGCGCCGGGGCCTGGCGCTAAGGTCCCGCTCGGTGGGTCGAGGTCCCTCGCCCCACCGTGCCCTCGGGGGGAGGGAAGGAACCCAAGACGATGCCCATACCCGTACCGCGGCAGAGAGCGATCCCGGCCGTGGAGAACGGTCAGGCGCACGCCGTGTCCGCACCCAGCGGCCCGTCCGGAGAGGGGGCAGCCCTGAACACCTCGGCCATGTCCCCTGCCGGGAACTCCACGAGCCCGGTCGACGCGACCGCCACCGCCGCCACCAGCGCCGCGGGCGGCGCCGCCACCGCCCCCCACGGCGACGTCACCCCCACCGACCCGCCCGACCGGATCCCCCCGACGGCCCCCACCAACCTCACAGTCCTCCTGATCGAGGATGACCCGGCGGGTTCCCTCAACGTGCCCGAGCTGCTCGACTCCGCGGGCAAGCCGATCCGCGTCCGCACCGCCCGCAACCTCACCGAGGCCCAGCGGCTGCTGACCGACGACGTCAACTGCATCCTCCTGGACCTGGCCCTGCCGACCCCGGGTCGCACCCAGGAGGGGCCCCGCCCCGCCGACGACGAGGAACTCTCCGTCCTCAAGCGCGTCCTGGAACTCGCCCCCCGCCACGCCGTACTCGCCCTCACCGACTCCGGCGACGCCGAGCGCGGCGCGGAGGCGGTAAGAGTCGGCGCACAGGACTACCTCTTCCGGGATGAACTGGACGGCCGCCTGCTCAGCCGCGCGATCCGCTACGCGGTGGAGCGCAAGCGCTCGGACACGGCCGAACGCCGCCTCACCGAGTCCAAGCTGCGCGCCCAGGAGAACGCCCGCCTGGAGCGCGGCCTGCTCCCCACCCCCCTCCTGGAGGGCTCGTCCCTGCGGTTCGCCGCCCGCTACCGTCCGGGCCGTTCCCGCGCCCTGCTCGGCGGCGACTTCTACGACACGGTCCGCACCCCCGACGGCACGGTGCACGTCATGATCGGTGACGTCTGCGGGCACGGCCCGGACGAGGCGGCGCTCGGCGTGGAGCTGCGGATCGCCTGGCGGGCGCTGACGTTCGCGGGCCTGTGCGGCGACGAACTGCTCTCCACGCTCCAGCGCGTCCTGGAACACGAGCGCGAGAACGACGAGATCTTCGCGACGCTCTGCACGGTCGACATCGCCCCCGACGGCCGCCGCGCCGGCCTCTGTCTGGCCGGTCACCCGGCCCCTCTGATCGCCCGCCCCGGCCGGGACGGCACCACTCCGCTGGCCGAGCTGCTGCCGTACGACAACGGCGGCCCCGCCCTCGGCCTGCTCCCGAACGCCCGCTGGCCGCGTATCCAGATCGAGCTGGGCGCCGCCTGGAGCCTGATGCTCTACACGGACGGCCTGATCGAGGGCCGGATCGGCGCGGGCAAGGAGCGCCTCGGCCAGGACGGCATGGTCGACGTGGTCCGCCGCCGGCTCACCGAGGGCCTGCGCGGCGAGGAACTGCTGCGCGCCACCATGAACGAGGTCCGCGACCTCAACGGCGGCGAACTCACCGACGACGTGGCGGTACTCCTCCTGGACCGCGACGCCTGACGCGGCCCAAACCAAAAGCCAGGCCGGTCACCGACCGCCGTTGTACGGCCCATAGGGTCCGTCACTGCTGGACCCGCGGTTGCCGCCCCGCCCACCGCCGCCGGAGATCTGCCGCACCGCGGGGCGTACGTCGACGATGTACACGATGCTGGCGATGAGACCGATGATCGGCAGGAACGACAGAAGCGGGAACACAAGACTCACGACGAGCGCGATCCCGAGGATGATCAGCCAGAACACCTTGGTCTGCTTGTCCGTCGCGCGGAAGGCGTCCTCCCGCCGGAACGCGGCATCGATCAGCGCGAAAGCGGCGAAGGCGATCACAGCGAGCTGCAACAGCCCCATGAACCCCGCGAAGCCCTCCATCAGCATGCCGCCCACCACCACCCGTTCTCTTCGCTCTTGCGGCCACGGTCTTGCGAACACTCCTACGCGGCCACCGTACCCGTAGAACGGGCCGGGCACCCCAATGGTGCCCGGCCCGTTCCAGCGCCGTGTCCGTCCGGCGCCGTATCGCCTGCTCGGCCGACGGCCGCGGTCCTCTTCGCGTTACTTGGCCGGCGGCGTGGTCTTCTTCGCGGTGGTCGTCTTCCGGGCCGGAGCCTTCTTCGCCGCGGTCTTCTTGGCGGCGGGGGCAGGCGCGGCCGTGGCCGTGGCGGGCTTCGCCACCGGCTCGCCCTTGACCTCGACCGGCTCGGTCTTCGGCTCGACGACGATCGCGAGCTCCTCGATCTCCTCCGCGGCCTCGCCACGCCAGGTCTTCACGGCCTGCTCGCCGTGCTCGGCGACCTTCTCGTACGTCTCCCGGGCCTTCACGGCGTACTCGGCGGCGACGCCGACACCGCGCAGCGCGAGGTCCTGGGCGGTCTCGCCGAACTTCTTCAGGTCGCCGTCCAGGGTGCCGAGGAACTCGTTGACCTTGACCTGGAGGGTCTCCTGCGTCTCCTTGACGCGAGCGGCGGCCTTCTCCTGGCCCTCCTTGACCCGGGCGGTCGCCTTCTCCTGAACGGCCTTGGGGTCGGTGTTGCGTACGGCGTCGATCTTGGCCGGCGCCTCGGCGCGCAGCTGCTCGACGATGGCGGGCACCTTCTTCGCCTGCTGGAGCGCGAGGTCGGCGGTGCCGGCGGCGAAGTAGAACGGCGTCGGGTCGGTGACGGCCTTGCGGATGTCGTCGGTGATGGCCATGGTGATGGTCCTCCCGGATGGGCTTTCGGTTGAGGGTTTTGGGGTGGTCCGGTGGTCCGCGGTCGATGAGCCGTACGGCTCGGTCAACGTCCCGCCTGCCGCGGACCGGCATCGCTGCCGTCGGCCGTACGGGGGCCGGGGCCTACGTCTTTGCCGGCGTCGTCGGTGGCGTCGTCCTCGACGCCTTCCCCGGTGTCCGCGTCCTCGCTCGCGCTCTCGCCGATGACGACCTCGAACCCGTTCTCCTTGCGGAAGGACTCGTAGATCTGGAGCAGCACCTGTTTCTGCCGCTCGTTCAGCGTGGGATCGGCGAGTATGACGGCGCGCGTCTCGATCTCTTCCCGGTCCCGCTCGGCGTCGAGGATCCCGGCCCGCACGTACAGCGTCTCGGCGGAGATCCGCAGCGCCTTGGCGACCTGCTGCAACACCTCCGCGCTCGGCTTGCGCAGCCCGCGCTCGATCTGGCTCAGATACGGATTGGACACCCCGGCGGCGTCGGCGAGCTGCCTGAGCGACAGCTGCGCGTTGCGCCGCTGTTCACGCAGATACTCACCGAGATTGCCGACGTTGAGCGATGCCATGCCTCCACCATGCCCCACCCTCGCTAACTTTTGCAAGCACCCGCTTGCAAAAGTGCGCCATGCCACGCTGCGCCTCTGTTGAGCCTGAGCTCGCCACACCGCATACATGACCTGTCTCGCTGAAGGTGGGCCAGTCTCGGTCTATCTGAGCCATCTACCCGCGCGTCTCAGTCAACCTTGGCCATCTGCTGTTCTGTCTCGCTCTTTCTGAGCCGCTGCCGCGCTTGGCTGCCTACGGTTGTACGACTGGTGACAAGGCGACGGGGGCAACGATGCGCATCGCGGTGACTGGGGCGGCGGGCAGCCTGGGCGGGCGGGTCGTGCAGTTGCTCGCGGACCGGGCCGACGTGGACGTCGTAGCGATGACCAGAAGGAGGCTGCCTGCCGAGGCGTTTCCCCCGCAGGTGGAGATCGCCGTCGCCGACTACGCCGATCCGCCCGCTCTGCGTGCGGCGCTGAAGGGCGTGGACGCTCTGGTCTTCGTCTCCAGTGACGGGCCCGATGCACGGGTGCTGCTGCACCACCGCAACGTTGTCGCCGCCGTGGCGGCTGAGCGTGTCGGCCATGTCGTGGCGCTGAGCAGCGTTGACGCCGACATGGCGTCCCCGTTCTGCTACGCCGTGGCCAACCGGCTCACCGAGGATCTGCTTCTGGCTTCCGGCGTCCCGTGCTCGTTCGCCAGGGCTTCGCTGTACATCGAGTTCTTCCAAGCCTGGCTCACCGAGGCGCGCGCGACCGGGCTGCTGAGGCTTCCGGCAGCGGATGGCCGGGTCTCCCTGGTGGCGCGCGACGACGTGGCGCGCGCCCTCGCCGCACTCGCGGTGGGTGAGCCGACCGGCCGTCACCATGACATCACGGGACCCGAGTCGGTGGACCTGGCAGGCATCGCCTCGATCACGGCGGAGGCATGGGAGACGCCTGTCGTCTACGTAGACATCCCGGCTGACACGTACTGTGCTGAGACGGCGGCGACCGGCCTGGATCCCTGGTGGCTCTATGCCTTTTCGTCCATGTTCGCCTCGGTGCGCGAGCAGCGCTGGGATCGAGTCCGAAACGACTACACCCAGCTGACCGGCCGCTCCCCTCTCGCTCTCCGCGACGTCCTATCAGCACACGGGTGAGAGCCGGACACCGCCGAGCGGGCCACGACGAGGTTCAGCGGGGCCGACTCAAGCACTCAGTCACAGGTCGTTGCACGTGGTCAGCGCGGAGTGGAGGTGGCTGGTGGAGGCTGAGGACTTCTGGCTGGAGTACGTCGACGCTCGCGGTGAGCTGCACGAGGGACCGCTTGAGGTGATGTGGTCGGCGCCTTTCGAGGCGGCCAGGCAGGTGCGGGCATTTCCGTCCTATCGGGGTCAGCGCGGTTTCCCCGGCTGGTACTGGGCTGCTACGGGTGCCGAGTTGGTGGGTTATGAGTCGTGGGTGGAACTCGGTCAGCTGATGCGGCTGGACTGTGATCCGGACGTGGTGGCGATGGCGTCGCAGCCGTTCCGGCTCTCATGGCGGTCTGACGGCCGGAACCGGCGGATCAGCCACACTCCGGACTATTTCGTTCGCCGTCGGGATGGCACCGGTGTGGTCCTGGACGTGCGTCCGACGACCGGATCGAACCCCAGGACGCGGTGAAGTTCGAGGTCACGGCAGCGGCCTGCGCACGGGTGGGCTGGGGTTTCGAGCGGGTGGGCGTGCTCGATCCGGTGCTGGCGGCGAATCTCCGCTGGTTGTCGGGCTACCGGCATCCGCGGGTGCGGCGAGATCCGGTGGCGGCGAAGCTGCTGGCGGCGTTCGCCCGGCCTCGGGGTCTGTTGGCGGGGGTCCGTGTCGTGGGTGATCCGATCGCCGTGCTCCCGGTGCTCTTCCATCTGATCTGGCGCGGGGAGCTGGCGGTGGATCTGGAAGCCGGTCTGCTGTCGGCGGCCACGCAGGTTCGCCGGGTGGCCGTGGTCGCGGAGGAGGTGGGAGGGGATGCCGACGCGTCCGCGGCTGCTGTCGCTGGGTGACAGGGTCCGCTACGACGGGCGGGAGCACACGGTTGCCGCCCTGCACGGCACGTCGGTGCGGCTGGTCGATGATGCCCAGGCCGCCAGCGTCGTGCTGCTGGGACACCTGCTGGCGTCGGAGGGTTTCACCGTGCTCAGCACCTCGTTGAGCCGTCCGCCGCTGCCGGAGGCCGGGGTATTGGAGGGGCTGCCGGAGGGAGCGGCACAGCGGGCTGAGTGGTGGCGGCGGCATCTGACCGAGCTGCTCACCGGCCGCCCGGACGGCAAGACCAACGTCGCGGTGCGGGCCGAGTACGACCCAACGGTGCACTCTCTGCGGCAGCGGGAGCTGACCAAGCTGGCCGAGCTGCGGGACTGCGGTGAGGAGGTGGGGCTGAGCACGCTGCGCCGGATGCGGTCCCGCTTCGAGAACGAAGGGGTGGCGGGCCTGGTGGACGGCAGGCTATGCAAGCCCGCCATCGGCACGAGCCGGGCCGATCCCCGGGTAGTCGAAGCGATCGCGAAGGTCGCGGGCAGCCGGACGGACGAGCCGACCGTCTCCGCGCAGGTGCTGCGGCGCCGCGTCGAGCGGCTCCTGGTCGCCGAGCATGGTGCCGGAGCAGTCCGGATGCCGTCCAGGGCGACGTTCTACCGTCTGCTGGAAGCGGTCTCGACCGGGCAGCATCTGTTCGGTTCGGCTCGCACCCGCCGCTCGCTGGGCAAGCAGCCGAAGCGAATGTTCGGGCAGCTGACGGCGGCCCGGCCCGGCGAGGTGATGGAGATCGACTCCACGCCGCTGGACGTCATGGTCATCCACGATGACGGGACGGTGGACCGCTGCGAACTGACCGGGCTGATCGATCTGGCCACCCGGACTCTGGCCGCAGTGGTGCTGCGTCCGTCGACGAAGGCTGTCGATGCCGCGCTGCTGCTGGCACGCGCCATGACGCCGGAACCGGTGCGGCCCGGCTGGTCCGACTCTCTGCGCATGTCGCGCTCTGTGCTGCCTTATACCTCCTTGCTGTCGCTGGACGAGCGGCTGGACAAGGCCGCCGCGGTCCCGGTGATCGTTCCGGAGACGGTGGTCAGCGACCACGGCAAGGCGTTCATCTCGGACAACTTCCGCAATGCCTGCCGCCATTTGGGGATCTCGTTCCAGCCCGCCCACCCGGACACACCGACCGACAGGCCGCATATCGAGCGGACTTTGGGCTCGGTGTCGACGATGTTCGCCCAGTACGTGGCCGGCTACACGGGACGCAGTGCCGAGATGCGGGGCAAGGCCCCGGCCGCTCAGGCGGCCTGGTCCATCCACGAGCTCCAGGAACTTCTCCAGGAGTGGATCGTCGTCTGGCAGTCCAGGCCGCACGACGGGCTGCGCGACCCCTTGATGCCGGACCGGCCACTGAGCCCGAACGAGAAGTACGCCGCGCTGGTGTCGGCGGCCGGATACGTCCCCGTCGCGCTCAGCCCGGAGGAGTACATCCAGCTCATGCCCCGTGAATGGCGGGTCATCGGCCGCAGCGGGGTGCGGATCAACAACCGTACTTACGACGCCCCCGGACTCGCTCCCTTCCGGCGTCAGCCTTCGGGGGCGGGTCCGGACGGCAAGCTCTGGGAGGTCCACTACGACCCTTACGACATCTCCTGTGTCTGGGTACGCAATCACCACGGCACGGGCTGGATCACCGCGACCTGGCGTCACCTGCGCACGTCTCCCGTCCCGATGGGCGAGCTGGTCTTCGACCGGGCTCACCAGATCCTGACCGAACGCGGGCAGCGCAAGCCGGACGAGGATGCCGTCGCACAGGTGGCGGCAGAGCTGCTGGACCGGGCCTCGGACGGGCCCGAACACGAGCCTGGCCGTCGGTCTGCGGGGAGAGGCAGTCCGGCCCGGCGACGCGACCGAAAGGTCGCCGCCCGTACCCGGGCCACCAGCGAGCCTGCCTGGCCGCGGCCGGCGCCCACGCCGGAGCCGGAACCGGCGGAGGACGAGGAGGTCGGCGAACTCGCCGACGTCGTCCCGCTGGAGATCTTCGACGCGCGCAAGGAGGCCGAGAAGTGGTGGTGAACGCTTCGGAGCCGGGCGGGGAAGAGACGGGTCTGCCTGATGACCGGACCGATCCCTCCACCCGGTTGGAGGGCTGGCAGCGGTTCGTGGAAGCCGACCCGGCTGTCTTCGACCTGCTGTCCGATCAGCGGTGGCAGGCCCTGACCCCGCAACTGCGGAAGACCTACGACGAGGCCCGGATCGCCTACCACTCCGAGTTGCAGGTCGTGCGCACGTCCGCGGTCAAGGAGATCGCGCATCAGGGACGGCTCCTGACCCTGCTCAACCAGCGTGAACACGGTGCCCGTCGCGGGATGATCGTCTCCGGCCAGTGGACGACCGGGAAGACCACGGCGCTGAAACAGCTCGGCCGCACCCACGAACTACGTGTCCAGCAGCGGTATCCGGGCAGCGACCGCATTCCCGTTGTCTACATCACCGCCCCGCCCAAAGGCTCCCCGCGCAAACTCGCCCTGAAGTTCGCCCGGTTCCTGGGCCTGCCCGTGATCAACCTGCGGCACAACACCATCGATGTCACCAGCGCCGTCTGCCAGGTGATGATCGAGGCCCGCACCGAGCTGGTCCTGGTCGACGAGATCCACCTGCTCAACCACGCGACCACCGCAGGCGAGGACCTCTCCGATCACCTGAAGTACTTCACCGAGCACCTGCCGGCGACCTTCGTCTATGCGGGCATCAACGTCGAGAAGTCCGGGCTGTTCACCGGGATCCGCGGCAAGCAGCTCGGAGGCCGCTGCATCCTGGTCCGCACCGGCGCCTTCCCCCGCAACACCGAGTGGCAGGCCCTGATCGCCTCGCTGGAGAGCACTCTTCGCCTGCACCGCCACACGCCCGACACCCTGGCCGGTCTCTCGAAATACCTGCACCAGAGAACCGGCGGCATGATCGGGAGCCTCTCCCACCTGATCCGGGCCGCAGCGATCTCCGCCATCCTCGACGGCAGCGAGCGCATCACCAAAGCCTCCCTGCGACACATCCGGATCGACCACAACAGCGAGTCGGATTCCCCGCCTGACGCAGGCAGGAAAGCGGGGTGAACAGGCCGTTCAAGGCCGTCGTCTTCCGTCCGCTGCCGCGTCCGCTCAAGCCCTTCCCACAGGAGACCGAAGCCTCGTTCCTGGACCGCCTCGCCACGGCCAACGCGATGCCCGTCCAACGCCTTCAGCGGCCCTCCCACTGGCTGGAATCCCGCCTGGATCCAGTCGGCCGGCTCAGCATCCTCA
The DNA here is from genome assembly GCF_008386495.1 of Streptomyces tailanensis. Taxonomy (GTDB): domain Bacteria; phylum Actinomycetota; class Actinomycetes; order Streptomycetales; family Streptomycetaceae; genus Streptomyces; species Streptomyces tailanensis. The sequence continues at coordinate 14,517 of NZ_VTHJ01000030.1, forward strand.
GCGGACAGCCTCAGACCTCGATCCAGTACGCGATCCCCCGCTGGGAGCGACAGGCGTGGAACATCCCCCAGGGTCCCTTCGCCGCAACTCCCCGATGGGCGTGCCGCCGCTGTGTCGCCCGCAGGACCGGCACCCCCGGCCAAGGCGTCATGGTCTGGATGTCGAAACACCACGACCAGGTCTGCATCCCCCATCGCCTCTGGATCGGCCGAGCCGTCGAAGCCCCCGCCAACCAGCTCGACCTTGCCGGCCTGCCGGAGATCGTCGCCGCCCAGAAACGTCACTACCGGCTCCTTCGCCGCTACGGCCCCGACGTGGTCAACGTCTGCTACGAACAGACCTCCCGCTGCGGGACCACCCTCCTGCAGCACGGCTACCGGATCAGCGACCTCACACAGCGGCTCGCCCGGCTCCAGCCCCGCCCCGCCCGCACCGTCCGGCCGTGGGACCCCAAGCGCTACGCGGCGATCTATCCCGAGATCGTCAAAGCCATGGTGTTCTACGCAGCTCCGCACTGGCGCGGCCTGGCACTCTCCGGCGCTGATGAGGACTTTCGGGCCTTCCATGCAGAATTCATCCGGCGGCTCCCCAACGAAAGCTCCCTCCGCACCACCGCCAAGCTGTGGTTCATCCATCAACTCCGCATGATCGCGGACACCATCGAGACAGCGGCGGCCCTCGGCAATGACAGCCCGAAGGACAACTCGGCTCCTGAAAGCCCAGGTTGAGCGAGACGACCCCGGCCGCTACGTCTCGCTCGATCTGAGCCACGGCTGGTCAGAGAGCCGAAGTGGCTCAGGTCCATCGAGACAGGTCACTGAGCTCGCCACACCGCATACATGCCGGTTTCACGTGGTGAGCGGACCTCAGCTCTTGACGGCCTCCGCGATCCGCAGGGCGGCCTGGGCGGGTGTGAGGTGCGTGGTGTCGACGACCTCGGCCTCGGCGTGCAGCCATGTGCGGGCCGCCTCGGCGTAGGGCTCAAGGTATTTGAGACGGAACGGGGAGTCGGGGCCAAGAACAGTATCCCCCGCGATGCGCCCGCGGAGGGTGTCCTGGTCGGCGTGGAGGACGAAGTGTCGTACCGGAATGGCATGTTGGGCGAGGCCCGTGCTGATCTCGCGCCAGTACTGCTCGACCAGGACAGTCATGGGCACCACCAGAGTGCCGCCGGTGTAGTCGAGTACACGGCGGGCGGTCTCGACCACGAGCGGCCGCCACGGCGGCCAGTGCTGGAAGTTGTCCGTCTCGGGCAGCCCCGGCGTGATGTCCATGAGTGTCTCGCCGACCTTCTCGGCGTCGAACACCCGTGAATCCGGGATCAGCTGCTGCACGAGCGCACTGGTCGTCGTCTTGCCCGCGCCATGGGTGCCATTGAGCCATACGATCACGGGACCCCACGCTAGCGCTGTGCAAGCCGCGGGAACGGGCACGGCAGAAATCCGGTAAGCCCTGGCCTGGTTCTGAGGTCCGCCGTCTGACTGTCGGCATCCTCCTCCACAGTCACCCGCGTGACGGATCCCTCCTACCTTGCCGCGATCCAGAAGTCGTACGACACCATCGCCGCCGACTACGCGGAACTCGTCAAGTCCCCGACGGAGCTGGGTCCGTTGTCACGCGGTGAGGAATTCCTGGCGGCCTCACCCTGGCGGAAAACCACAGCGCACACCTGCGGCATGGGAAATCATGAAGCATGCGACCGGATGACTGGCACTGGCACCTCACCGAAGACGTCGACGACTTCCTCTCCCGAGCCGGAGACTTCCTGCGCTCGCAGCCCGGCCTGCACGTCATGCCGCTGACGTGGGCCGAGAGAGTGCGAAAGCGTGGGGCGGACGCGTACGGGACCGAAGCCCCCGTCTTCGGCGTGCTGGAGCGAGCGGGCGAGGTGCACGCCACCTTCTACCGCCTCCCACCCCGGGCCCTGTGCCCCACCCCGCTCACGCCTGAGCAGGCCGACTCCCTCGCCGCCCACCTGGCCGCCCTCGGGCACTCCCTTCCCTCCGTCAGCGCGGACCACGGCACGGCCATCGCTTTCGCAGAGGCCTGGCAGCGGCACACCGGCGCGACGGCGAAAATCCGCGACACACGGCTCCGTCTGTACCGCCTCGACACGCTCACCCCACCGGAGCCGCTACCGGCGGGCCGGGGCCGCGTCCTGGGCGACCAGGACCTTGAGCAAGTCATGTTCTGGTGCGGCGAGTTCGCCAAGGCCGTCGGGGAGGACGTCACCATCAACGCCGACTCCTGGGCCGACACCCGCTACGCCGACAAGCGCTACACGCTCTGGGAGACCCCGGACGGCACTCCCGTCTCCATAGCGGGCATGAACCCGATGATCGGCGGCCAGGTACAGGTGGACATCGTCTACACCCCGGCCGACCTACGCGGCCGCGGCTACGCGGGCGCCGTGACGGCGGAGGTGAGCCGGGCCGCGCTGACCGCCGGCGCGAAGGACGTCGTCCTGTTCGCGGACCAGTCCAACCCCACCAGCAACGCCCTCTATCAGCGCCTCGGCTATCGCACGCTCAAGGACTGGGCGGCGTACGACTTCTCGTGCGCCGAACCGGAAGTCAGGTGAAAAATTTCCCCATGATACGGGTACGCCCCATGCGCGAAGAGGACATCCACGACGTTTCGACGGTGCGCGTGAAAGGCTGGCAGGCCGCCTACCGGGGCATGGTGCCGCAGGACCACCTCGACGCGCTCACGGTCGCTGAAGACGCCCGCATGCGACGTGACATGTTCGCGCGCGGCGCGGGCAGCGTCCTCAACCTCGTCGCCGAAGAAAACGGCGTCGTGGTCGGCTGGGCGGCACTCGGCCCCTCCCGGGAAGAGGACCGGAAACCCCAGGACGGTGAACTGCTCGCCCTCTACGCGGCCCCTGACCGCCTCGGCACCGGGGTCGGAAAAGCGCTGATGCAGCAGGCGCTGGTCGCCGCCCAGGAGCGCTCGTTCCGCAAGCTCGTGCTGTGGGTGATCGCCGCCAACAAAAGAGCGCGCCGCTTCTACGAGCTGGGCGGCTTCGTACCGGACGGCCGCTCGGCGGACTGGTCGGTCAACGGCACGGCGGTCCCCGAAGTCCGCTACTGCAAAAATCTCGTGGGCGACGGCGGAACCGGCGCTCCGCACTCGGCGTCGTATCGATCATGATTTCGGGTCTGCACGGGCTGGACGTGGAAGAGCTGATCGACGACTGGGATTCGATCCGGCACGGGTACTTCCTGGGGGAGCACGACGAGACCCTGTTGGCGTGTGTGGAGGAACTTCGGCGGGCGCGGGCCGCCGAGCCCCGGGATCCGGACGCGGTGGCGTTCTTCACGTTCGGGCTGGTGCTGATGTACGGCCACGTGATGTCGGACGCGGAGTCCGCCGCGGCCGACCAGGCGGTGGTGGCGCTGTCGGCCGTGGCGTCGGATCCAGCCGTCGAACACCCCGTATGCGATCACGAAAACCACCCGTACGACAGCGAATTCGGCGACTTCAGCGACTTCGACGAGCACCTGGAGTCCTTCCCCGTACTGCTGTCACTGCTGGCCGGTGACTCCGAGTACGAGTGGCTGGACCTCAACCCGAACAGCAACCACCCCGACGCTGAATCCCATTGGCGTTGCCCTCACAACGTGGCCGGCTTCGCACGCTCGGCCACGACCGCCATCGGGCCCCGCCCCGGTAAGGATTGAGTCCCTCGTCCGAATACCGCATTGCCCGCGCCCGGTCTCTCCATTATGGTTTCCCCCATGACTGCCGGGTCGGCCTTGTGCCGTGAGCGGATTGGTTGCCCGGCCTCCGAGTGAGGTCGGGGCGGGCCAGGGGTCCGCCTGTTGACGCGCCGCGCGCCAATCACGCCAATCACCGTTTCTTCGCGATACTTCGCGTTCACGTTCGCGTTCTTCCGCGCGCGATGACCACTTCACCACCGCACCGTGGCGTGTGACGTACACGTGCGACGTACACCTGTGACGTACACGTGTGAACGAGCAATTCGGCCTGCCTGCCCATCGGAAATTCCCTATGCCGAATTCCGCCCGCAGCGCGCTGCGGCGATCCCCCCTGCCGAAAACAGCCACAGAAAGCAGAGAATGCCCAACCCCTTCAATCAGCAGATCATCGAAGAGTTCCGCGCCAACCACGGCGAAGTCGGCGGCTATTTCGAGGGCGCCCGGCTGATCCTCCTGACCACGACCGGCGCCCGTACCGGCAGCCGGCACACCACTCCCCTCGGCTACCTCCCCGACGGCGACGGCACGATCCTGGTCATCGCGTCGGCGGGTGGATCCCCCAAGCACCCCGACTGGTACCGGAACGTCGTCGCCAACCCCCGAGTCACCATCGAGAGCGGGGTGTTCACGTACGAGGCCGAGGCCGTCGTGCTGGACGGCGAGGAGCGGGACCGGGCGTTCGCGCGGGCGGTCGAGTCGGAACCGGGGTGGGCCGAGTACCAGGCGAAGACGGACCGCACGATCCCGGTCGTGGCCGTGCGGGAGCTCCCCGTGGCCGGCCCGCCGAACATCAACGCCGGCTCCATGGGCGAGGCCATCAAGGTCGTGCACGACGCTTTCCGTCGCGAACTCGCCCTGATCAAGAAGGAGTTGATCGACGGCAACGGCGAAGCCGGCCTCGGCGCCCAGCTCCGCGTCAACTGCCTCACCTTCTGCCAGGGCCTGCACAACCACCACACCGGCGAGGACACCATGCTGTTCCCGTTCCTGGCCGACCGCCACCCGGAACTGTCCCCCACACTCGGCCGCCTCCGGGAGGAGCACGAGCGGATCGCCGCCCTCGTCGAGGACCTCCGCCGGGTCGTGACGGCAGACGACGCCGACCCCGTCGCCGTACTCCCCGAAGTCGACCGGCTCATCGCCGAGTTGGAGGCCCACCTCGCGTACGAGGAGGAGCAGCTGATCCCGACCCTGGACGCCGCCACCACCTGAGCAACAAACCGGTGAGCGGCGGATGAGCCCTCGTCACGCCGCTCACCGGCTCACCACGGCAGAGCACGCGCATGCACCACATCCAGGCGCGACACCGCGCGCGTGAGCGCGACGTACAGCCGGTGCAGCCCCCGCGTCTCGGCCGCCACGATCGCCGCCGGCTCGACGACCACGACATGGTCGTACTCCAGCCCTTTCGCCACCCCCGCGCCCAGCACCACCACCCGCGCCCCGACTTCGTCCGGCCCACCCACCGCGACACCGGCCTCGTGGAGCGCGTTCCGCAGCCGTACGACATCGGCGTCGGCCGCGATGACCCCGACGGACCCCTCGCGCGTGAGCGCGTCACGCACCACAGCGACCGTCGCAACCACGACGGCCGCCGCATCCACGCAGCCCCCCTCGCCCACGCTCCGAATCCCCAACTCCCCATCCCTCCGCAGCGATCGGGCCGCAGGCACATCCACGCCCAACCGCCCCAGCAACCGATTGGCCAGCTGTACGACGGCCCCCGGCACCCGGAACCCGGTGGTCAGAGGTACCACCGCGGCGTCCGGTTTCCCCAGGTACGCGAGGAGGCGGGGCCAGTCGCGGGCGGCCCACGGGGTCGTCCCCTGCGCCAGGTCGCCCAGGACCGTCACCGAACCGAACGCGGCCCGGCGCCCGATCGCGCGGCACTCCATCGGGGAGAGGTCCTGGGCCTCGTCGACGACGACGTGGCCGTAGCCCTCGGGGTGCTGGAGCAGCCCGGCCACCTCGTCGAGGAGGACGAGGTCGGCGGCCGACCAGCGCGCGGACCGCCACGTACGCGGCGCCTTCGCCCACGACACGGCCTTCCGCTCGTCCGCGTCGAGCACGCCCTCCGCCGCACCGGCGAGCGCGTCCGGATCGCCGAGCAGCCGCGCCACGACCTCCTCCGGCCGCACCCGCGGCCATACGGCGTCGACGTACTCCCCCACCGGCCGCGACCGGGAGATCCGCTGCACCCAGGCGTTCGTGCGCGGTCCCGCCCGCAGCTCGGCCTGCCGCTGCAGCAGCCGTACGACCCGTGTCCGAACCCGCTCCCGGCCGACGTCGTACGGCGGTTCCGGTTCCTCCGCCCGTACGTCCGCCACGATCCGCCGGAGCGCGTCACCGGGCACCCGCCAGCGGTACGAACCGTCCGGCACGACAAGGGAGTCGGGGTGTGCCGTGGGCAGGTCGACGCCGGCGTACAGGGCCCGGCGGAGCACCTCGGCCATCCGGGCGTCGTGCTTGACGGTGGCGGCGCGTTCGTCGTCCTCGGCGGTGACCGGCTGCCGGGCGATCTCGTCGGTGACGGTCGACTGGCGCACACCGCTCTCGCCGAGCGCCGGGAGGACCTCTGCGATGTAGGAGAGGAAGGTCCGGTTGGGGCCGAGGATCAGCAGACCGCCGCGGCGGATGCGCTGCGGGTACGTGTAGAGGAGGTACGCGGCACGGTGCAGCCCGACCGCCGTCTTGCCGGTACCCGGGGCGCCCTGGACACAGACGGAGGCGGTGATATCCGCGCGGACCAGGTCGTCCTGCTCCGGCTGGATCGTGGCGGCGATGTCGCGCATGGGACCGACTCGGGGCCGCTCGATCTCGGCGACGAGAAGCCGACTGGTGGCCGGACCACCGTGCTCACCTTGGGTCAGGTGCTCATCCTCCATCCCGGTGAGGTCGGCGGAGTCACCCCGGCTCCCCGGCGCCCAGCCGAATCGGCGCCGGACGGCCACGCCCCGCGGATCACGGACGCTCGCCTGGTAGAAGGCACGGGACACGGGCGCACGCCAGTCCACGACGAGGGGCGGCAAGGCCGGATGCTCGCTGATGCGCAGCCGCCCGATGTGGTAACTCTGCCCGGCGTGACCGTCGGCATCGGCGTCGGCCTCGGCGAAATCAAGGCGCCCGAAGAACAACGGCCCCTCCGGCAGCTCCCGCAACTCCTTCGCATGGCTGCGCAGTTGATACCCGAGTACCTCGGCGTCGGCCCCCGAGGCCGAGACATCCTCGCCCACGACGACCCGCTCACCCGCCCCTTCGACCATGGCGGCGAAGGCGGCACGGCAGGTGTCGTGGTAGGTGCGCTCATGGATCAAGGCATGCCGGAGAACCGGCTCAGGAGACGTCATTCCACCGAGCGTACCGAAATAACGTAACCGAGTTAAATATTTTACCGATCCTCAGTCGCGACGGAGGCCCCCGGAAGCCACCCGAGCCCCTCCTCAAGCCGCCCGAACACCCGCTCGGCAGCGGCAACGGCGTCCCCCTCGACCTCGTCCGCCCGTTCCCCCCGCTCCATCCGCCGCCAGTTCTCCTCCGCCAGCACCCGCCGTACGGCCACGATCTGCGCGGCGGCGACCCGCGCGTCGAGGCCCCCACCCAGCACCTCGGCGAGCGCGGCCTCCGCCCGCTCCAGATGGCCGTACAACCGCGCGACCAGCGACGGCGCCCCGTACAGCATCCGATAGAACGCGAGCACCCGAGGATCGTCATTGAGCCCCGTGACGGGATCCCGCCGAGCCAGCCCCGCCAGAAAATGCGCCCGCACCGCCCCCACCACCGACTCCCCCTCGGCCCGCCCCGCCACGACCCGCGCGGACTCGGTCTCGTGATCGGCGATCCGGTACAGCACGAGATCCTCCTTCGCCGGGAAGTACCGAAAGAGGGTCGGCTTCGAAATCTCGGCGGCCGCGGCGACCTCCGCCACGGACACGGCATCGAACCCCTTCTCGACGAACAGCCGGACAGCGATCTCCGACACCGTCTCGTACATCCGCCGCTTCTTACGCTCCCGCAGCCCGATCTCGCTCATGGGGCGAGCCTACGCAGGCGGGATGCCGCGTACCTGAGACTGCCGCGGGCAGCTCACACACCCACGGGAACGTCGACTTCTCGTGTGCCACCGCACCCTCCATCCGACAGGGCACGAGCCGGACCAGGGTTCCGCGTGGAACGGACGGGCAGTCCCAGCGAAGCCATGGCAGCCTCCAACGTCATCCCATACGACTCCACCGCCCTGCGCACATTGGGAGCGTCGAGGCCGGCCCCGGTGACCAGCCGATCAAGGTCGATGTAGGCCGAACGGACAAGCTCGATCCGCCGGTAGACGAGCCAGTCCCGCTCCCAGTCCTTGGTGTGGGTGCTGGGAAGGCCGCTCGCCCAGCGGCGGAACATCCGGTCGCGGATCTCCGGCCGGGTCGGAGTGAGATGCATGTGCCGGACCAGGTCGTATAGCGGATCGCCGATCATCGCCATTTCCCAGTCGATGATGGTCAGACCGCCCTCGCGGCCGTTGCGCACCAGATTCCACGGGTTCAGGTCCCCGTGCAGGAGAGCCCGGGCACGCCCGGTGACCGTGAACCGGCCGAGGATCTGCTTGAGGCGGGGGCCGCCCGGCAGGCCCAGCAGCGATGCCTCCCGCTTGGACTCTTCGGGAAGCTCGTCGACGAGCCGTACGAGGTTGATGCTGAGCCAGTCGTAGAAGTCCGAACTGTCTGCGGCGGGGTCCAGCGACAGACCGCGCACATCCACCTGCGCCAGCGCACCCAACTGGTCGACGAGTTGGTCCGCCTCCCGGGGCAGAAGCCCGTGCACCGGATGCTCGGGAGCCCGTCCGGACGGGCCTTCGTACGTATGGATGGCGAACTGGCAGTGATGGTCGTGCCCGAGTGCCAGAACTTTGGGCGCCCTGATCCTGACAGGGGAAACCGAAGGCCCCGGGTAGCCCGATGATCCCAGGGCCTCCGAGTTCTGTGCGCTCCGCACGTTCAGGTCCTCAATGGCCTTCAGGACCGCGTGCTCGCTGAGGAACCCTCGTTCGCGGCGGGGAATCGATCCTGCCTTGCGCCTCACGACCACCGGTCGGGCGAAGCTGGGGTCGGACACAACAGTGTTGAGATGGGCCGTTCCCCTGAACACGTCCTCGGCGGGGACAGCGCCTTCCGTGATCAGGGCCTGCCGCCCCAGATCACGTGAGAAATCCGCCCGCTCGGACACACGCCTGTCCCACTTCACATGGAACGCCCTGGCAGGCAGCGACCCGCCCTGCTGCGCGAGCCGGGCGATCTGCCACCGGCACAGGGCACGCGCGATCTCGTCGGAGGTCGGCACCTGTACGAGCCTGAGCGGGTCGGCGGCCAGCAGCAACGAGCCGTGCAGGCGCTCCGCGGCCATCTGCTGTCTCAGCTCGTCGAACGAGTTCCCCAGCGCTCGCGTGGCCCTGATCACGTCGATGTAGGCGGCACGGGCCCGCTCGAAACCGACGTAGTGGAGATGGTCCCGAGCCACACCGCTGAGGGCCGTCGGCCTGATCCTCTGCATGGGGGCCGCCCATGCGTCCACCACCTCGCCCCACTGCCGCTCGGGGTACCGCGCGGACACGATATGCCTGACCAGGCCGTACAGCGGATCCCCGTACGCGGCGGACTTCCAGGCCACACAGACGACGGTGCGGCCGTCGCCACCGGAACGCCCCTCGTCGTCCAGGACGATCACCTTGTCCCGCCCCATCGCGGTGTGCAACAGACCGTACGGCCGACGGGTCATCGCGGGGACGCGGTCGACGAACAGACGCAGACCGTCGCCCGGAACTCCCAGCACCGCGAGCAGTCCACCGATTTCCGGCCAATTGGCCTGCCGAAGCCGCGCTTCCGTACGCCCCGCCAGCACTGTCAGGAACGCCCGGCTGTCCTTCTCGTTTCGGGGCCAGTCGGCGGGCAAGGGGGGCAGGCTCTCCTTGCGCACCTGGTGGAGGCCAGCGAGGAAGCGCCCGATCCCCTGGATCACGATCGAGTCGACGGGCTTGTCTCCCGGACACCGCTCAGCCAACGGCCTGCCGGGAACACAGACGTGCCCACTCGCCTGACCACAGGCGTCCGAGCACTCCGGAATCCCACGGAACTGGCTCCGGACAGCAGCGAGGACCTCCGACGCACCGTTCGGCCAGGCCCTGATCGCCAACTTGCTGCTCCTGGACACTCACGCGGGACCCCCGAGAAATAGGGGACCCGTCAAGAAAAGTGATGCACACACTAGCCCCACGCGCCCCTTGAGGTAGCAGAAGCACGGCCTTCCGGGGGATGGCTGCACGAGATGTCCCCCACGTGCGACAGGTGTGCAGCAGATATAACGCAGCGGTGTGCGCGCCGTTACCGCATCACTCGCCGAGAAGCTCCCAGGTCGCCTCGAACCACGACTTCCAGGCACCCACGGTGACCGAATCGTTGGAGTGCGGGTCGTCATCCATGACGCTGTGAGTCAAGGTCGATCCCATACCCAGGACGTCGACGACCTCCACTACCTCTCCGTCGTCCAGGGCCATGTGCCGTTTCACCGGGACGCGCCTCAGACGCCGCCTCGGCCGTGGGTCGTCCCTGTTCGACCTGACATACGGGTAGGGCAGTTCCACGTCGTCCGCGGGAAGCAGCATACGGATGGAGATGGCCGTCGGCTTGATGTCTCCCGCCCGGATACGTTCCTCCTGGGCGCGTACGTGGATGTCGATGGACTCGGACGTCAGCGTGAAGACATCCAGGGCGACCTTCGGAGCCTCGAAGGCGGCGCTGACGAGAGGGCCCAGCGTCACGGGCCCTCGCGCACCCTCCCGGCGCGCACCGCTCTGTACGGTCTGCCCCCGCAGCACCCGCGACCCACTGCCTTTGCGGGATTCGATCCACCCTTCGACGGCCAGGTCCCTGAGGACGCGCTGCACGGTGTGCCAGGAGACGCCGAACTCCTTCGCCAGGTCCCTCTGCGGCGGCAGGACGCTCCCGACCGCGTACGTACCTTCGGTCATACGGCGATACAGGCCGCTCCGGACCCGGTGAAACGCTCGGCCACCCTCTTCGACAGCAGGACTCTCATCCACAGGTTGGACCCGGGGCTCAAGTCGCCGTACGGCCTCGGCACTCTGCTCGGTGTGGGCGCCTTCACCTACCGGCAGTTCCGGCAACTGGCCGACCGGAACAGCAAGCAGGCATGCCCGGCGAAGTCGGACCCGCCGCCGCAGACGGAGGAGGCGACCGAACCAAAGCCGCGGGTGAGCACCTTCTGGCTGGTCCTGGCAGTGCTTTTCTTCCTGCTGCTGATGGCCCAGGCCTGAGCGATTACCGTCGGCGCTCGGAAGCTCTGGCGTCACTCGCCGGACTGACTACGGTGCCCTGACCACGTGCAGCACTGGCTCCAGGTCGTTCACGATGTGCTGCAGCTCGACACCCGCTTCGAGCAGTTCGTTGAGCTTTCTCTCGTTACGCGCGTAGCCCAGGAAGTGGACGCCGGCTTTCTGGGCCGCCTCGAAGTCCGTCGACGCGTCACCGATCATCAGGGAGAGCTTGGGGTCGGCGCCCATCGCGCTGAGGGCCTGGCGCAGGATGTAGGGGTCGGGCTTCATCAGGTCGAGGTTCTGCGTGCGGCCGTAGATGTACGGGAAGCAGTCGGTCAGGCCTCGGGTCTCGATGTAACGTGCCGCGGCCCGCGCCGAGTTGTTGGTCGTGACGGCGAAGCGGGCGCGCCTCGACCATGTCCTGATGAGCGGGTCGGCGTACTTGGTCGGATACGCCTTGGCCGCGGCCGTCAGCTCTTGCTGGGTGAGCCACTCCTCCAAGTCTGCTATCAGATCGCTGCTCGGATGCCGACTGCCGAGATTGCGCAGCACCACCTGGGGGTCTCCTGTCGTGCGTTCCTTCTCCTCCAGCAGCCCACCCAGCCCCCGCTTCTCGATCAACTGCCGTAGCGCTATCGCCACCTCATGCGCGGGATGCCCCGCGAACAACCGACAGATCGGGCCGTCCAGGTCCCAGAGCACGTAGCGGACGGGGGTGATCAGGGTTCGCAGGGTCTCTGTGTCTGCTGTCACCGGTTCAGTCTGCGCTGTATCAGGAGTCACTAGGAGAGTGTCAGGTCCGTGGTGATTGTTTCCCAGAGGGCGTCGAACCATTGCTGGGACTGCTCGACGAAGGCGGCGTCGCGTTGACCGGTCTCCTTCTCGAAGGAGAAGAGGAGGGACTGGGTGCCGAAGGCGTCGTACATCTCCAGGGTGCCGCCGTCCATCTGCTCCTCGCGCTTCATGAGCATGTAGTAGGCGATCAGGGCCTCCCGGCCGTTGAGGAGGTAGAGCTTGACCGGCGGGGTGAAGGGGAGGGCGCGGAAGGTCACGCGGACGTCGAGGCCGTGGGAGGTACGCAGGGCCTCAAGGTTGTGGCGCAGGACGCGGACCTGGGCGTTGCGCTGCTCGAGCCAGCGCTTGTGGACGGGGTCCTCCTCGTCGTCCTCGCCCCGGGCCTCCACCGGGACCGGGAAGGCCAGGTTGATCTTCCGGGAGGGGAGGAGGATGCGGACGTCGATGGACTCCGGGCGGATCGTTCCCTCGTGGATGAGGCGGACCGGTTCACCGAGGGCCATCATCAGGGTCTCGGCGGTGAGGCAGGCCGCGTCGACGCGCACATGCGGCGCGGAGAAGGCGTCGGCCAGGCGCGGGGCGAGGCCCACCATCGTCGGCTGGGGATCGTGGCTCGTGGTGGGGGTGGTCTCGGCGACCCTGGGCGGGCTCCCCTTGCTCACATTGCTCAGCAACCCGTCGTCCTGCAGGGCACGCAGGGCCTGACGCACCGTGCCGCGCTCCACGCCGAACTCCTCCGCCAGTTCGGCCTGGGTGGGCAGGCGTTCGCCGGGGCCGAGGTCACCACTGCGGATGCGGTCCCGCAGGGTGTCGGCGATCTCCTGGGACGAGAGCCTTCTGCTGCCGTTCACTGCAACGTTCTCCTGGGTCACGACCAAACGCTACAACTCGTGTCCATCTTTGGGGAGTTCCAAGGAAGGTGGTTATGAGTATCGACCAAGTGGGAACAACTTAAACTGAGTTGGTTGCCAACTTGGCGAAGTTGGCGGAAGTCCATCCTCCTCTCGCGGATCGTTGGCAAGTAGCGGCAACCAGCAAGTGCATCCGGCACAAGCACGGCCAGACCGAAGGAGGTACCACCATGCCCGTCATCGCTCTTCTCTCCGCGCTCGCGGTCGTCGCCTTCCAGCGGTTCGTCGAGTGGCAGTACGGCACGATGGGAATCATCGGCCTGCTGTTCCTCACGATCGGGCTGAAGGCCAGGAACCACACCTGCAGCTCCATCGGCGCGGTCGTCCTCGCTCTGGTGTTCGCCGGCCCCGCCCTGTGACCGCCATCAGCGTCATGGCCATCAGCGTCATCGGTGTCATCAGCTCGTGAGCAGCAGCTCCGAGCTGATGGTCTCCCACAGCGCGTTGAACCAGAGGTGCGACTGTTCCACGAACGTCGTGTCCCGCAAGGCCGAGGTCGCGCCCTGCTCGAAGGCGAACAGCATGGACTGGGTGCCCTCGGCGTCGTACATCTCCAGCTGCTCACTGCCCACTTCCGCCTCCTTCCGCTGCACGGTGTAGTACGCGAAGAGCGCCTCCGAGCCGTTCAGGAGGTACAGCTTCACCGGCGGCGTGAAGGGCAGCGCACGGAAACTGACGTGGACGTCGATGCCGTGCGTGGACCGTAACGCCAGCAGGTTGTGCTGCAGGACCTGCCCCTGGGCGTTGCGCTGGGCCAGCCAGCGGCGCTGCAGCCGGCCGTCGAGCGAGGCGTCGACCGGCGTCGGGAAGGCGAGCGCGATGTCGCGGCTGGGCAGCAGCACCCGGACATCGACCCTGGCCGGTTTTATGCGCCCCGCGTGAATCTCCCGCAACGGCTCACCCACGGCGAGCGTGAGGGACACGGACGTCAGACAGAGGGCGTCGATCTCCACATGAGGGGCCGCGAAGGCGCTGGATACGCGGGGTCCGAGCTCCACCATCGTGGGCCGCGGCGCCAACCCGGGCCCGCCGGCCGAGGGCTTTACCAGGCGTGAGGCCACCGTGGCCGGGCTTCCCTTGGAAACGTTGGTGAGCAGGTGCTCCGACTGCAGGATGCGCAGCGCCTGGCGTACGGCCCCCCGCTCCACCCCGAACTCGTCCGCCAACTTCGCCTGGGTGGGCATGCGTTGCCCCGGTCGCAGCTCGCCGGACCGGATCCGGCTGCGCAACACGTCGGCCACCTCGTGATGTGACCTCTGGGGCCGCTGTGACGACTTCCGTCCATCGACGGCCGTGCGTTCCCGCTCCACGAACAAACACTACAACTTCGCGCCATCTTTGGGCAGTTCATGGGAAGGTGGTTATGAGATGACTCCAAGCGGACATAAGTAAGGTGGAGTTGGTCGCCAACTTTTCCGACATGGTCAAACTTTCGGATGGTTGGTGACTCTGGCAACTGCCACACAGACTGACCGATCGACCTCCCTTCCGGAGGGGAGCCGGGAGTTCGACCGGTCCGCACAGTCACAACTGAATGGTTCAGCCACAACTGAATGCGCAGCCACAACCACAACTGAATAGCTACGGATGACACAACCGAACAGCTACGGATACCCGCACACGATCAAGGAAAGGTCCCAGAAGAACTCCCAGAACAACTCCCAGAACAACTCTCAGAATCAGAAGATGTCCGGGCACCAAGGGCGCCTGGACGTCCGCAGCAGGGCGTCGGCGACAGAGGCGGCGCCCTTCCGCTGTTCCCGCACCCGGCCGAGCGCGGCGAGCCGCACAGCCGACTCGTCGCCCAGCCACAGCACCGCCAGATCCGCCGCCTCCAGGACGAGGTCGGCGCCCTCGCTCGTCGGCACACAACTCGCGCCGTCCGGCCCGGCGTCCAGCCGGTAACGCCCACCGGCCAACCCGTCCCGGTCGACGACATCAAGGACAAGGGTCCCCGTACCCGTGTACGACCGAGCCTCCAGCGCCCGTACGACATCCAGGATCCGCACCCACATCCAGTCGGCCTGGGCGGTGATCCGGGCGCCGCGCGGGTCGGGAAGGAAGAGCGGAAGGAGGTCGTCGGGAGCCCTCCACCCCGACTTGACCTTGGTGATCCAGTCGATCGAGCAGAGGTACTGCCACAGGGCGCGCTCGGCGGCCGGGGTCGTCGTGATCAGCCAGTTGACGTCGGCCGTGTCGTGCGGCTGCTTGTCATGCCAGTTGTCGTCGCACTCGTACGAGACGATCCCGTCGACCTCGCCGGCCGCCGAGCGGTACACCGCGTAGAACGGCTCGGTCCATCCCGAACCGAGCCGCAGATCACCGGTGTTGATCCGCCACCAGCGCTCGTCACGGCTGACCGCGCCGGGCTGGGCACGGCGGAGCCGCTCGTGGAGTTCGGGTCCGAGTTTGCGTACGTCCGCGGCGTCGACGAGGTCGATGCGGCCGCCGTCCGCCGGGCCGGACCATCGCCGGTCGAGGCCGGTGCGGGGTACGTCGATGGTCCACTCGGTGGACCAGGTGGCGGGGCCGAAGCCATAGCGGCCGTAGATCGGGTACTCGGCGGCGATCAGGGTGGCGACGACGTCACCGCGTTCCTTCGCGGCCGTGAGGTCCGTGGCCATCATCCGGCTGAGGATGCCCCGGCGGCGGTGGGTGGCGGTGACGGTGACGTTCGAGATGGCGTCGGCGGGTACGGTCCGGCCGCCGACCGCGGTCAGCTCCTGGGCGAAGGAACGGAACGTCCCCACGCAACGATCCCCGTCGAAGGCGCCCAGCGCACGGGACGGGACGATGTGGGACGAGCGGTCCTTGAGCTCTTCCTCGGAGAGGGACTGCGGGGCGCGCAGGAACCCGACGTCCAGCGCACGGAGCCAGACCGGAATCTCCTCTTCGGTGATGGCACGTACGTCGATGTCCTGTGCGGAGGCGTGTGCGGAGGCGTGTGCGGCGGCGTGCTGGGCGTCCAGTGCGGGGCTCATGGCATCACGCTAGGGCGACGAGACCCAGGGTGTCGCGCCCTTTTTCCGGGCTGACGACGGCCGTCCGCCGTCAGCCCGGAAACCCCTCACGTAAGCAGATCGTCCACCTGGGCCTCGCCCTCGCGGTACCGGCGGGCGATCTCGGCGCTGCAGTCGTCGGCCGTGCGCTGGAGCCGTCGGCGGCGGCCGGAGACCTGCCGCTCGTAGCGGACGAGGCGGTTCAGACCGGCGCCGAGTTCGTCGTCGGTGCGGGCGGCGAGGTCGGACAGTTCAACCTCGGCGAGCATCTCGGCGGCCAGCAGGCGGTACTCCTCCCCGTGCGGGGTACCCACGGTGACGTGCCGGGCCGACGAACGCTGGCGGGCCGGGGCGTCGGTGAGGATCTCCGGAAGCAGGTCGACCAGCGCGGACGCCCGCCCGCCCGCCGACTCCGCCGGCTCCGCCGCCCCACCCCTGCGCGCCAGCTCGGCCCGCAGGATGTCGATACGCCCCTGGAGCAGCCGCCGCACATAGCTGAGGTCGGCCTCGTCCCGCTGGGCGTCCCGGCGCAGTACGCGCAGCTCGGGCAGCCGCAGCCGGGACAGCTCGCGCTCGGGCTGGTCGGGCGGCAGCAGCGGGCCGCTGTCCGTGCGCTGGGCCGGCGGCCGGCAGACACCGGGTCCGGGTGCGGGCCCGGACCCCGGGCTCGTACGGGTAAACGTGGCAGTGTCCGGGGGCTGCCCGGTACTCGATGTGCTCATACGCCTCAACCGTCCCCTCGACCGGTGTGTGTGAGCATGGTGCCACTCCCCGTGGCCGCCATGTGACCGAGTCACCGCGAGCCACCCCCAGATGGGCGGTAATGGATCAATGAGGAAGACCGGGCAAAGCACTCCTCAAACGTCGTTGATCACGAACCCCCCGTAAGGGGGACCCCCTTGCGTACGGCCGATGGACGGCGGCGGCATCATGGTGGGCATGCGTGCGGTGGTGCAGAGGGTCGACGGTGCGAGCGTCGTCGTGAACGGTGAGACGGTCGGGGAGATCGAGGGCGAGGGCTTGTGCGTCCTGGTCGGGGTGACCCACGACGACACCAAGGAGAAGGCGGCGCAGCTCGCCCGCAAGCTGTGGTCCGTACGGATGCTGCACGACGAGAAGTCATGCAGCGACATCGACGCGCACCTGCTCGTGATCAGCCAGTTCACCCTCTACGGCGACGTCCGCAAGGGCCGCCGCCCCACCTGGAACGCGGCGGCCCCGGGCGACGTGGCCGAACCGCTGGTCGACGAGGTCGTCGCCCAACTGCGCTCCCTCGGCGCAACGGTCGCCACCGGCCGCTTCGGCGCCCAGATGCGGGTGTCACTGACGAACGACGGCCCGTTCACGGTGCTGCTGGAGGTATAGGGCACCCGCGGCTGGGTCATCCGGCAACACCTACGGCTCTACGACCACTTCCTGCGCCGCCGCCGTCGTGTCGGCCAGCAGGCGTGCGTCCACCGGCACGTTGCGCTTGATCAGGGCCAGGGCGACCGGGCCCAGTTCGTGGTGGCGTACGGACGTGGTGATGAAGCCGATCTTGCGGCCTTCCGGGCCGTCGTCCGCGAGCCGGATCTCCGCACCGCGCGGCGGAAGATGGACCTCGCTGCCGTCGAGGTGGAGGAAGACGAGCCGCCGCGGAGGCTTGCCGAGGTTCTGGACCCGGGCGACGGTCTCCTGGCCCCGGTAGCAGCCCTTCTGGAGATGGACCGCGCTGCCGATCCAGCCCAGCTCGTGCGGGATGGTCCGGTGATCGGTCTCGAAGCCGAGCCGGGGCCGGTGGTGCTCGACACGCAGCGCCTCGTACGCCAACAGCCCTGCCGCCGGACCGGACTTCTCGGCGTACGACTCCAGGTCGGCGCGCGGAAGGAACAGATCACGGCCGTACGGCGTCTCGCGTACGACGACGCCCTCCGGAGCCTCGGCGATCGAACCGGCCGGAAGATGCACGACCGCGAAGTCGTCCGTCCGGTCGGCCACCTCCACCCGGTAGAAGAACTTCATCGACTCCAGGTACGCGAGCAACGCCTCCCGCGTGTCCGTGCCCGGCTCGACATGGGCCCAGACCGTCGAGCCGTCGTCGACGAGATACAGCGCGTGCTCGATGTGCCCGTTGGCGGAGAGGATCAGCGCCTCGGTGGCCTGCCCGGGAGGGAGTTCGCTGACGTGCTGGGTGAGCAGCAGATGCAGCCAGCTGAGCCGGTCCTCGCCGGACACGGTGATGACACCCCGGTGGGAGAGGTCGACGAATCCGATGCCGTCGGCGAGGGCACGCTGTTCGCGGAACAGGTCGCCGTAGTGGGCGGCGACACTTTCGTCCACCCCTTCCGCGGGGACCGCGCCGGGCAGGGACAACAGTGGGCTCTTCATACGCATAAGCCTACGACTCGGTAGTTGAAGCCTTGGTGGTTGCCTTGAGCGTGCAGTCCTTGCACCGCCCGAAGATCGCGAAGTGCTTCAGGTCGGTGTCGAAGCCGAAGGTGCCGCGCAGCTTGGCCGTGAACGCCGCTGCCACGTCCACGTCCGCCTCGATGACGTTCTCGCAGTCACGGCAGACCAGGTGGATGTGGTGGTGCCGGTCGGCAAGGTGGTACGTCGGCGCCCCGTGCCCCAGGTGGGCGTGGCTGACCAGGCCCAGCTCCTCCAAGAGCTCCAAGGTCCGGTAAACCGTGGAAATGTTGACCCCCGACGCCGTCTTCCTCACTTCCACGAGGATGTCGTCGGGGGTCGCGTGCTCAAGGCTGTCCACGGCTTCGAGGACAAGTTGGCGCTGCGGGGTCAACCGGTACCCGCGCTGCCTGAGGTCGCTCTTCCAGTCGGTGCTCACCACACGCCCAGTCTAGGGCGGGGAGCGCGCAGTCATGGCTCGGATGACAGGACACCGTTCATCAAGGCGTCAGCGAGCACGCTGCGGTACGCACGAGTCGCGCGAGTGATCTCGGCATACGCCTGGATCTTGTCGTCGAGGGCAGCGAGCGTGGCACCGATCGCCGCCTGCTCGGCGACCGGCGGCACGAGGACGGGCAGCTCACCCAGGGTGCGGATGCTCAGTGACGGGATGACCGCCCCGGCCGTCCGTGTCCTGATCCAGTCCTGTGCCGTAGTCGCGCTCAGATAGGCCGCGAGATACGCGGCCCCAACCGGTCCCGTCCCGGACAATCTGAGCCGTACCAGGTTGGGGTGGAACAGCCAGCCCGCGTGCTCCCCGGTGACCAGTGCGCAACGGCCCACGGTACCGGTGCGGGTGATGAGGATGTCCCCCTCGGCCAGTTCGTACTTCGCCAGAGTCCGCGCCCGGTCCCACGGGATCGCTGGTACGGCCGGGGCCTCCTCGGTGACGATGCGCCGACCCCGCAAATCACGCGGCAGGACGACGGGGACGCCGCCGTCCGCCTGGGTGAGGCCCTTGTCCTCGGTACGTTGGCCCGGCCCTGCCTGGATGGAGGCCCACAGCTCCCCCAGCGGGCGACTCGACCAGCCGGTCGGTGGCACAGAACCCTTGGCCCCCTCGGTCGTCGTCACAGTCCGTACCTCCCGAGCCATCGGGCCGCTTCGGCCTCGGCCGCATCCGCCCGAGCGTGCAGGGTCGCGATCTCCTCGGCCAGTCTCGCCAGCCGGTCCCGGATCTCGGCGGGGCCGGCCGCTGGGGCGACCGAGGTCGGGCCGGGCAGTCGGACATACCGCGAGGGATCCAGATCGTGGCCGTGCTCCACGATCTCCGACATCGGCACGGCCCGGCTCAGGCCCGGGGTGCCCTCGAAGGAGCGCCCTGCCACACCGGCCTGATACCAGGACACGTACTCCCCCACCAGCCGGGCGATGTCGTCGTCGGACAGAGCCCATTGGGTCCGGGCGAGCTGATGTCCGAGGTGCGCGCCCGCCACGAACAGCACTTCGCGGTCCACCGCCCCCTGCGAACCGGGGGCACGCAGGAACCAAATCTGCGTCTTGACGCCGGTGAGTGTGAACAGCCCGCCGGGAAGCTCGATCACGCCCTCGACGGCCCCGGCTTCGACCAGCCCCGACCGCACCGTGTGGGAGGCACCGGCGTTGAAGGAGGCCCCGGCCGGCATCAGCACCGCGGCCCGTCCGTCAGGAGCCAGACGGGAGACGACGTACTGGAGCCAGTCGAACTCGGTACGCCGGGCCTGGCCGTACAGCCAGTAACGAGGAGACACGTCGTCCGGGACCCTGCCCCCGAAGGGCGGGTTGGTGATCACCACCTCACAGCTCGCCTCCGGGTCACTGAACGGGGAGAGAGCGGGGGTGACCGGCCCCTCGGCCAGCTCGCCGCCATACGCGCCGTGTACCCGGACGTTCATCCGCGCGATCCGCAGCGCGCGATCGTGGAGAACCCGGCCACGCACCTCACGCGGTCCCCGTCCGCTCCTCCCCTCTCCGGCCGTGGCGTCCAGGTACGCGGTCAGCAGTTCTCCGGTACGGCAGTACGGGTCGAGCGGTACGGCCCCGGCGGGTGCGACCGCGGCGAGGGCGCCCGCCATGACCCGGGCGACGGACGGCGGCGTGAGGAAGTCGCCCCCCTCGTGGGCGTCGGCATCGCGCAGCAGGGC
Source organism: Streptomyces tailanensis (assembly GCF_008386495.1). GTDB lineage: Bacteria > Actinomycetota > Actinomycetes > Streptomycetales > Streptomycetaceae > Streptomyces > Streptomyces tailanensis. The sequence continues at coordinate 34,830 of NZ_VTHJ01000030.1, forward strand.
GAGGACAAGATCGAAGGCCCGGCGGCTCTCCTCGGCGGAACGGGGAGGGTTGCGCTCGAGCCGGTCCTGGAGAGCGGCCGGGAGGCCACCGGGGTACTTCTGTTCCGGGAGGTCGACGTCACGTTCGGTCTGTATCCACCCGCGCCGACCCGCTTCCCCTCCGTCCGCCTCCACGATGGCGCAGAAGACGAGGTACAGCAGCCAGTCGAGGTAGAGCCGCAGCGGCACGGACCCGCGCATACGCTCCGCCCCAGGCCCAGTGAGTTCTCTGACCGCGGCCAGCAGCCCTCCGGCCCTGCCCCCGGTCAGCCCTGCCCGGAAGCGGTCACCGTAGGTGATGCCGGTCGGTTCACCAGGGAGCAGAGCGTTCACGGGGATGGTCCGCGAGGACAGCCAGGCCAGCACCTCGCCGGCCATGAACAACTCCGGTTCCGCGCTCGCCGGAGCGGGGTAGTCCGGATACCGTCGCTGCCAGTTACTGACGGCGGGGCGCTTCACTCCGGCGAACCGGGCGATGTCGGACCGGGAGACGAGTCGGCCGGCGAACTCAACGGTGTCGACGTCGACGGTTGTACTGCCGTCGGCGCCCGGCCTTTTGGCGTGATCGGTCACGGTGTCTCCCGGGTTCGGGCCTCGATGGACATGGAGCCGGTCCATCAGAACTGGGGCGGCCGGGTGCCGCGAAGGACATCGCCCCGGTCGGCGAGGACGGCCGGGAACCTGTCCATGGCCTGCGCCTCCTTGGCCAACTCGGGGTTGAGGTAGCCGAGCACACGGTAGATCTTGGCATGGTCGGCGGCGAGGTCGCGATGGTGGACCGGCTCGTGGTGCATGATGCGGTTCCGCAGCAGAACCAGGGAGGACAGGCCGTCGTAGAGGTCGCGACGACGCCCTCGGTAGTGCGGGAACGCCTGGTGCAGCGCGGGCACCCAGAAGCTCCGGTCGTAGCCCGACGCGTGGCTGAGCAGCGAGACCCAGAAGCCGAACGACAGCTCCGCGACCACGTCGTCCGCGGTCGTCCTTGACAGACGCCGTCGGCAGGAGCGGTGCGCGTCGTCGACCAGCTTCACCCCCCGCTCGCTCAGCGGCGCGACCGTCCACCAGTCCGGCCTGCCGTGATGGCGTGCGAGCGTTTCGTGCAGGGCGTTGCGCAGAGCCAGTTCCAGACAGTGCAAGGGCCCAAACAGTGCGGCCGAGACCTCGACGTTCCACCAGTACAGCCGCGATGCCGTGCGGGCATCACCCCGAGCGGCCCGGATGTAGCGCCGCAGTCGCGGCAGGGACAAGGTCGTCAGCATCCACGCGGGCAGGCGACTGGTCATGGTTCCCCCTCCATTTGGTGATCGTCACTACACGGTGATGCAACTGCGGATGCGTCGTGCTAAGGTCAACGACGAACGTTCTGGGTTCGCCTCTGCATGCATGCCGCCCAGAGCACGGCCTCCGGAGCCCCGACCGCAGTCAAGTTGCGGTCGGGGCTCCGCGCGTTCGTGACGCTGTGGAGCCCGCCCCACGAAGACATCTGTCACTCTAGCCACAACCCTGGCAGACTGCAAGCGCACTGCAATACTGGTGAAACTGTTAAGCGTCGATCGGCATTAACAAGCGGCAAGGCGCTAATAATGACCACTGATAACGACCACTAATAACTGGCGCCCCACGCAGCCACTCCCCGAGCCTCTGATCCCCATGCCTCTCCTCACCCCGAGGCGCTGCGTACGGCGGTCGAGAGGCTGACGCCGAGCCGTGCGCCAGCGTTCGTACAGGACCTCGTCGAAGCGACGACCAACGCTCAGCAGACCCACTCTCTCGCTGCCCCTACGCACCTTCGTCCCCACCTGGGGCATGTTCGTGGCGATCCAGCGCCGCCCTTCCCGCGCCGCGCGTCTGCGTCACTTGTAGGAAGTGATCAGCGTCGGCGTAGAAGACCCGGCGCAAGCCGTGGCGGGCATCCGGACGATCCACGCCGACGCGGAGACAGAGGGCCGAGGTGGAGCGCATCGCCACCGAACTCGCCGCCCTCGGCCGCGATGCCGAGACCGCGGGCAGCAGGCCGGGAGGGAAGCCCGGCGGACGGGAACTTCCCCATCTTCAGCGGGCGCGGCTTCATCCAGTTCCTCACGATCCCCCGTCACGAGTGCGTCTACGTCTGCAGCATCGTCCGGAACGGGTGAGCAAGGCTCACCGGGCCTACTTGAAGAAGGCGATGCCGTCGTCCGGCATGTCGTCCGGGAGGGCCTTGGCCCAGCGCTCGACGTCCTCGGGGGTGACGACCTTCTTCAGGTGGGCGGACATGTAGGGGCGCAGCTCGACCTCGGGCGTGGCCTTCTCGCCGACCCACATCAGGTCGCTGTTCACGTAGCCGTAAAGCCGCTTGCCGCCGCTGTAGGGCCCGGAGGCCGCCGTACGCGCGACGGCGTCGGTGACCAGGTCGATCTGGGGCTTCTGCTTGGCCAGCTCGCCGTACCAGACCTCGACGACGCCGTCGTCACGGGTCATGACGATCTCGACCTTGCGGTCGGCGTCGACGCGCCAGAAGCCGGACTCGGTCTCCAGCGGGCGACGCTTGTTGCCGTCCTTGTCCAGCACCCAGGTGTGGGAGCGGTACTCCAGGAAGTCCCGGCCGTCGTGGGAGAAGGTGACCTCCTGGCCGAAGTTGCACTTCTCGGCGCCGGGGAAGTCGTGGACACCCGCGCCCGCCCAGCTGCCGAGCAGGAAGGCGAGGGGGACGAGGTCCTTGTGCAGGTCGGACGGGATCTCGATCATGAGCAGCTCAGAAGTCTCGTACGTCGATGGGTGGCGGGGATCAGCGCTGGCCCTGGTACAGCTTCTTCACGGCCAGGCCGGTGAAGGCGAGCACGCCGACGCAGACCAGGACCAGCAGGGCTTCGAAGAAGATCTCCACGGGGTGCTCCTCGGATGAGCGGAGGGTCGGTACTACACAAGGCCGGACCCCAGCTTACGCGGCTGGGGCCGGGGGCGTTCCGCCAGGCTCCGCGTTCCGCTCAGCCAAGCAGTCGGTTCTGCGGGACTACCATTCGGGCATGGCGAAGAAGCTCGTGATCAAGGTGACGGCGGGGGCCGACGCTCCCGAACGCTGCTCCCAGGCCTTCACGGTGGCCGCGGTCGCCGTGGCCAGCGGTGTCGACGTCTCCGTCTGGCTGACCGGCGAGTCCGCGTGGTTCGCGCTGCCAGGCCGGGCCGCCGAGTTCGAGCTTCCGCACGCGGCACCGCTCCCCGACCTGATCGACTCGATCCTGGCCGGCGGCCGCCTCACCCTGTGCACGCAGTGCGCCGCCCGCCGCGACATCACCGAGGACGACGTCCTCAAGGGCGTACGGATCGCCGGGGCGCAGGTCTTCGTACAGGAGTCCCTGGCGGACGACACCCAGGCCCTCGTCTACTGAGACACCGGACACCTGCCTAGTGAGAGGCGTCTGCCCAGAGGCAGAACGGGTGCCCGGACGGATCGAAGAGCACCCGTACGTCGTCCTGAGGCTGGTACTCGGCGAGCCGCGCCCCCTCCGCCACGGCCCGCGCGGTCTCGGTCTCCAGGGCGGCGAAGTCGTCGACCTCGATGTCGAGGTGCAGCATCATCTGCTGATCACCCGGCGTGCGGGTGGGCCAGACGGGCGGCGCGTACTCGGGTTCGGTCTCGAAGGCGAGGGACGTGCCCTCGGTGCCGGGCGGCGGGCCGAGGAGCACCCAGCCGGGTTCCTCGCGGCGGACCTCGTAGCCGAGCAGGCGTCGGTAGAAGGCGGCGAGGCCATGGGCGTCGTGTGCGTCGAGGACCACGGTGGACAGGCGCGTAGGCGACATGCGTACGTTCCTACCGCCGCCGCTTCTTGCCGTCCAGTTCGTCCCACCACTCGTCGGACTTGGGGTCGCCGGAGGGGTCGTCCCACCAGCGGTCGTCGGGGCCCCGGCGGTTGGCGACGACGGCGGCGAGCGGCGGGATGACCATCGCGACCACGCACATGCCGACCGCGACCGGGACCGACCAGAGGCGTACGACACCCCAGGCCAGGACGAACAGCGCGAGACACGTGCCCATCATGACGAAGTAGGCGTGGCGCCGGCGGGCGTACATACCTCCAGCGTAGGACGCGGGCACGCCGAAGGGCCGCACCTCCCGGGTCACCGGGAGGTGCGGCCCTTCGGCCACTGCATACGAATGCTGCGAACGCTACGAGCGCTCAGACCGCGATCGCGACCTCGGCGAGCGCGCCCTTCTCGGCGACGACGACCGTACGGTCGGCGGTGCCGCCGGGGACGAGCGCGCGGACGGTCCAGGTGCCCTCGGCCGCGTAGAAGCGGAACTGGCCCGTCGCGGAGGTGGGGACCTCCGCCGTGAACTCGCCGGTCGAGTCCAGCAGACGGACGTAGCCCGTCACCGGCTCGCCGTCGCGGGTCACCTGACCCTGGATCGTGGTCTCACCGGGCTTGATCGTCGAGGCATCGGGGCCGCCGGCCTTCGCTCCACACATGTCTTTCTCCAGAAGGGGTCTGACCGGAGGGAAGGCCGGTCGGATGGGTTGCTTGGGTGCTTACTTGTTGGCCCCGAGCTCGATCGGGACGCCGACCAGGGAGCCGTACTCGGTCCAGGAGCCGTCGTAGTTCTTGACGTTCTCCACGCCGAGCAGCTCGTGCAGGACGAACCAGGTCAGCGCGGAGCGCTCACCGATACGGCAGTAGGCGATGGTGTCCTTCGCCAGGTCGACCTGCTCCTCGGCGTAGAGCTCCTTGAGCTGGTCGTCCGACTTGAAGGTGCCGTCGTCGTTGGCGTTCTTCGACCACGGGATGTTGCGGGCGCTCGGGACGTGGCCCGGACGCTGCGACTGCTCCTGCGGCAGGTGGGCCGGGGCGAGCAGCTTGCCGGAGAACTCGTCGGGCGAGCGGACGTCGACCAGGTTCTGCGAGCCGATCGCGGCGACGACGTCGTCGCGGAAGGCGCGGATCGCGGTGTTCTGCGGCTTGGCCTTGTACTCGGTCGTGGGGCGGGCCGGAACCTCGGAGACCAGCTCGCGGGCGTCCAGCTCCCACTTCTTGCGGCCGCCGTCGAGGAGCTTGACGCTCTCGTGGCCGTACAGCTTGAAGTACCAGTAGGCGTACGACGCGAACCAGTTGTTGTTGCCGCCGTAGAGGACGACGAGGGTGTCGTTGGCGATGCCCTTCTCCGACAGGAGCTTCTCGAAGCCGGTCTGGTCGATGAAGTCACGGCGTACCGGGTCCTGGAGGTCCTTCGTCCAGTCGATCCGGATCGCGTTCTTGATGTGGTTCTTCTCGTAGGCGGTCGTGTCCTCGTCCACCTCGACGATCGCGATGTTCGGGTTGTCGAGGTTGGCCTCGACCCAGTCGGCGTCGACGAGGACGTCGCTGCGGCTCATGCTCTTTCTCCTCCGGGGCAGTTGCGGCGGGTTGCCTCCGGCGGTTTGGGCCGGGGGCGCGCAAGGGATGGGCCCTGGCTGGACAGGGCGCAGGCGCAAGGGAACGCGGCAGCGGGAACCGCCGCTCAGAAAGTGCGACAGAGCATGGCGGCGACGCGGCACAGGTCGACTGCCCGCCGCTTCGTGAGATCCGCCTGTCGCTTCATGACTGTCGATCGTAGGGAGGGAGGGGCGGGCGTGTCACCGGTGTGTCGAATTATGAGACACGATCGTCCGATATGCGAGACAGGGAAGGGCGCCGGGGCCTGATCCCGGGGGCGCCGGGGCCTGTGTAGCCGTCATCACATCTACGGCATCTACGGTACGGACGGCGGCGTCTCGCCTTTCGGACGCCGCGGCTCCGCTGAAGCTGAACCGGTCCGGCGTGGTCCTACCCGACCAGCGAGACGTTCGAACCCTTCACCGTGATCTCCACGCCGTCCGACGCCGCCTCGACCTTGTCGAGCTTGATGCCGCCGGGGAGGTCGTCGATGGCCTGCTGGAAGTCGGTGATCGAGCGGACGGCGTTCTCGGCGAGGTCGGCGCCGCCGAGGTCGGGCAGGGAGTCGGCGCGCACCTCGACGGTGTCGTCCTTGACGCTCACCGTGCTGAGGACGGAGAAGGTCTTCTTGCCGAGGATCGGGATGTCGAGCTCGATCGCGACCTTGGTCTTGCCGTTGCCGCCGTCGGAGAGGCCCACGACGCGGGCGGTGGTGCCGGGGGCGACGTCCGTGGGCTCGGACTTGGCGGCCTTGAGGAGTTCGTCGTACGCGATGGTCGCGGTGCCGGTGGCGCTGGCGGCGGTGGCGGAGCTGTAGTCGGAGGAGAACGCGACGCCGCGCATGTTCGCCTTCAGGTCGGCGATACGGATGCTCTCGTCGGCGTTGCCCGTGGGGGCCTCGTAGTCCGCGATGCCGACCTCGACGTCGTCCAGCTCGCCGCTCGCGACCTGGGTGAGGAACGGGAAGCCGTTGATCGACACGTCCGGCGTGTCGGCCAGGCCCTCGCTGCTCTTCAGCTGCGCCGCCGCCTCGTCCTCGGCGAAGCCGACGGCGACACGGTCCGCGATCACGAAGAGGCCGCCCAGGATCACGGCGACGATGACAAGTGTTCGCAGTGCGCGCATGTCTCGGTGTTCCCCACGTTGTGCGACTCGGCCGGTCGGTCCGTTCCCCGCGAGGGTAATCGCGGGGGTGCGGGGGTGAGGTGCGTTTGTGAGCCTTGTTGATCATCTGTGACAGGGCATGGGGTGTCTGCGGTGCGTTTGTCCGTGCGGATGGGTGGGGGCTGGTCGCGCAGTTCCCCGCGCCCCCTAAAAGCCAGGGGGCGCCCGCAGGTCTTCAGGGGCGCGGGGCTCTGTCGATGTGCGGCTCCGCCGCGTGGGCGCGACCAGCCACGAATCACCCGCAGCCGCCACACAAACCGCACTCCCCGAGCTCTCAGGCGAGCGCGCGGCCCAGCAAATACACCGCCGGAGCCGCCGCAGTCAGCGGCAAGGCCACCCCCGCCGTGAAGTGCACGAAGCGGGACGGGTAGTCGTACGAGGCGACTCGGTGGCCGATCAGGGCGCACAGGGCAGCCGCGCCGCCCAGCAGCGCACCCGACGTGCCCAGTTCCGTCGCACCGCCCACGGCGATCCCCGCCCCCGTCGCCGCCAGCGGCGAGACGACCACCGAGACCGGCGTCGGCAGCGGCAGCGCACGGGCCAGCACCGCCACGGCCACCGCGACCCCGCCCACCGCCACCGCGTCCGCCACGGCCGCCAGATACCCGGCCGCGATGATCGACAGCGCCGCCGAGGCGACCGTCGCCATCAGGCCGTACATCCGCTCATCCGGATCCGCGTGGCTGCGCAGCCCGAGCACGATGCCGAGCAGCACCCACACCCCGAGCGTCCCGAGGATCGCGGCGGGCGCGTGTTCCCGGCCGGCCGCGAAGAGCGCCACGTCCGCCGCGAGCGCGCCCGCGAAGGCCAGCACGATGCCCTGCCGGGCCGGCCACATACCGTTCAGCCGGAACCAGCCCGCCGCCGTCACGGCCTGCAGGATCACCAGGGGTACGGCCAGCGCGTACTCCCCGATCGCCGCCGCGCCCGCCAGCAGCAGGCCCAGTACGGCCGTGATCAGCGCCGGCTGCATCCCCGGCTCGATGATCGGGGACCGGCCCTCGGCACGGGCGCGCTGGGCGTCGGTGACCCGGGCGTTGCCGGTGAGGGTCGGGGGACCGTAGCCGGGCTCGGGCTGGGAGACGGGGTCGGCCTGCGACCGGACCTGCGGGTTTGGGTGCGGGTGCGCCTGCGGCTGGGGCTGCGGCTGGACCTGGGCCGCGTACTGGCCGTGCTGCCCGGCCTGCCCGCCGTACCCGTCCGCCTGCGGCGGCAAGTACGCCGTCTCCGTCACGTTCGCCGCGACCGGCGCCTGCGGCTGCACCTGGGTGTCCCAGGTCTGGCCCTCCCACTGCTGGGCGTACTGCTGGGCGTGGGCGGCCTGGCTCTCGTCATACCCCTGCCAGTGCGGCTGGGCCGGCTGCGGCTGCTGGTGGGCGTCGTACCCGTACGGCTGGTTGCTCATGATGTTGGGGGTCACCCTCCTGCGAACGGCGGGAGCACCTCGACCGTGCCGCCCTCGGCCAGACGTACCGTCTCATGTTCACGGAGGCCCACGGGGTTTCCGTCGACGAGGAACGAGCATCGGAGCAGTACGCGGACGAGGTCGCCGGGGTGGCGCTCGCGGGCTGCGGCGAGGGCCTCGGCGAGAGTGGTCGCGTCGTACGGCTCCTCGGCGACGCCGGCTGCGGATCTGGCGGCGGCCCAGTAGCGGACGGTGCCCTTTGGCATCTGCGTTCCTCTGGATTAGTCGTGACGGGCATCAGGCTCACCAATCGGATTAGCGATCCGTGGTGCCCCTGTGACAGACTGTCATACGCACGCCCGGCGCCCAGGCGACGTCGGGCACCCTCCTCGGTCCTATAGCTGTGCAGGCTGGGCCGACCAGCGTCCGGAGGGACGTGCCACGCGGGCTGACGGTTCGTCCGTAAGCACCAGGGCACGAGGGCGATTGGCTCACACCTTACGCAACGCTCAGGGTCACTGAGCCAGTCAGAGACGCTACGGGGGACCCGGCGATTGCAGCCCCGCGCCTCTTTACGGGGCGCGACCCCGGCTATCGGGGCGCGGCCGCCTTCACCAGCCACTCCCCCATCCGCTCCAGCAGTTCCTCCCCCGCCGCGTTCTCCGCGTGCCCCATCCCGCGCTCCAGCCACAGCTCCCCGTTCTCGCCGGCGGCGTCCGCCAGCATCTCGGGGTGGTCGACCGGGAAGTAGCCGTCGCGGTCGCCGTGGACGATGAGGAGGGGGGTCGGGGCGATCAGGGGGACCGACTCCACCGGCGACAGGGGCACCGGGTTCCAGTCGCGGTGGTGGATACGGGTGCGGAAGCCGTAGCGGCCCACGAGGCGGCCGGCGGGGCGGGTGACGAGCCAGTGGACGCGGCGCATGGGGGCCGTGCCCCGGTAGTACCAGCGGGCGGGGGCACTCACCGAAACCACCGCGTCGGCTCCGTCGGGCAGCGCCGCGTGCCGCAGCACCACCGAGCCGCCCATCGAGAACCCGACCGTGGCCACGCGCGCGTGCCCGAGTTCCCGGGCCCAGCGCACCGCCGCCGCCACGTCGAGCACCTCCCGGTCGCCGACCGTCGAGTGGCCGCCCGATCTGCCGTGACCGCGGAAGGAGAACGTCACGACGGCCCCGTACCGGGCGAGCGTCCCGGCCACCCGCCGGACGTGCGGGCGGTCCACGTCACCCGTGAACCCATGTGCGACGACGACCGCGAGATGGCCTGCGGATGGACTCCCGGTGTCGGCGGAACGGTCATGGGAGCCGTCGTATACAACCGCCCCCGGGTCGTATGCGGCCTCGATATTCACCCCGTCGTCAGTGGTCAGAAACCTTCGCAAACGGCTCCGGTACGGGCGGGAAGAGGTTCGATCGGCCGTCTCGGAGTTCGGAATGTCGAAAGATCGCGTCACATGCCCTGCCGGACCAGCACTCATGTGGGCTATTCTGCTCGACAGAGGACTCGGGCAACGTAGCCCCCGGGTCCTTTTGTGCTTTCGGAAGCGTTGTATACGAAGCGGGAAACAGCAGGTGACCGCAGGTGTACGGGGCCCCGGGATCGCAGAGTAGTTCCGTACCGCACACGTCCTCGCAGGGACCGAGGAGGAACCAGACGTATGAGTTCTCTGCTGCTCCTGACCAATGCCCTCCAGCCGTCGACGGAGGTGCTGCCGGCCCTCGGCCTGCTGCTGCACAACGTGCGCGTGGCTCCGGCGGAAGGCCCCGCCCTCGTCGACACCCCGGGTGCCGACGTCATCCTCATCGACGGCCGCCGTGACCTCCCGCAGGTCCGCAGCCTGTGCCAGCTTCTGCGCTCGACCGGCCCCGGCTGTCCTCTCATCCTCGTCGTCACGGAGGGCGGGCTCGCCGCCGTCACCGCCGACTGGGGCATCGACGACGTACTGCTGGACACCGCGGGCCCTGCCGAGGTCGAGGCGCGGCTGCGGCTGGCCATGGGCCGGCAGCAGATCGTCAACGACGACTCCCCCATGGAGATCCGCAACGGCGACCTCTCGGTCGACGAGGCGACGTACAGCGCGAAGCTGAAGGGCCGGGTCCTCGACCTCACCTTCAAGGAGTTCGAGCTCCTGAAGTACCTGGCCCAGCACCCCGGCCGGGTCTTCACCCGCGCGCAGCTCCTCCAGGAGGTCTGGGGGTACGACTACTTCGGTGGCACGCGCACGGTCGACGTCCACGTACGGCGGCTGCGGGCCAAGCTCGGACCCGAGCACGAGTCGCTGATCGGGACCGTCCGGAACGTGGGTTATCGATTCGTTACGCCGGAGAAGGCGGACCGCTCGGGCGACGACACGAAGGCCAAGGCGGGGTCCGCAAAGCCGGAGGATGCGGACGAGACGGCGGCGCTGGACACCGCCGAGGTCGCGGCCGACGCGTGACCGGCGCCGCCGCCGGGCGGCGTACGCACGGGTAACCCACAGGGACGCCCCGTACGCCCTGCCCAGCGGCGGTCCATCCGCGTAGACTCCGCGCGTGGCCAAGGTGACTCGGGATGATGTGGCGCGACTTGCGGGTACTTCCACCGCCGTCGTCAGCTATGTCATCAACAACGGACCCCGGCCGGTCGCCCCGGCCACGCGCGAGCGTGTCCTCGCCGCCATCAAGGAACTGGGGTACCGGCCCGACCGGGTCGCCCAGGCCATGGCGTCACGGCGTACCGAGCTCATAGGTCTGATCGTCCCGGACGCGCGTCAGCCGTTCTTCGGCGAGATGGCGCACGCGGTCGAACAGGCGGCCGCCGAGCGCGGCAAGATGGTCCTCGTCGGGAACTCCGACTACGTCGCCGAGCGTGAGGTCCACTATCTGCGGGCGTTCCTCGGTATGCGGGTCTCCGGGCTGATCCTCGTCAGCCACGCGCTCAATGACAACGCTGCCGCCGAGATAGAGGCGTGGGACGCCCGGGTCGTGCTGATGCACGAGCGGCCCGAGGCGATCGACGACGTCGCCGTGGTGACCGACGACCTGGGCGGCGCGCGGCTGGCGGTGCGGCATCTGCTGTCGCACGGGCACGCGTATGTGGCCTGTATGGGTGGCATCGCCGAGACGCCGCTGGTCGGTGACCCCGTCTCCGACCACGTCGAGGGATGGCGTCGGGCGATGGACGAGGCCGGGATCTCCACGGAGGGGCGCCTGTTCCAGGCGCCGTACAACCGGTACGACGCGTACAACGTGGCGCTGGAGCTGCTCTCCGGGCCGGATCGTCCGCCGGCGATCTTCTGTTCCACCGACGACCAGGCCATCGGTGTGCTGCGGGCCGCGCGTGAGCTTCGTATCGAGGTGCCGTCGGAGTTGGCGGTGGCCGGGTTCGACGACGTGAAGGAGGCGGCGCTGACGGATCCGCCGCTGACGACTGTCGCGACGGACCGTACGGGGATGGCTCGGGCCGCGGTGGATCTGGTGCTGGATGACGGGCTTCGGGTGGCGGGGTCGCGGAGCGAGCGGGTGAAGCTGTTTCCGTCGAAGCTGGTCGCGCGGCGGTCTTGCGGGTGCGAGTAGCTTCCAGCGGCTGCGAGTAGGGCGCCGTAGGGGCTTGGGTTCGTTTTCGGCCGCGGGTGCGTTGTGGCTTGTCGCGCCCACGCGGCGGAGCCGCACACTGATACCGCCCCGCGCCCCTTAAGAGCATGGGGTTGCCCTCGCTCCTCAAGCGCGACAAGGCCCGCGCCCCGAGAAGTCGGGGTGCGGGCCTTGCTGTGATCGGTGGTCCTAGAACAGCGCGTTGTACTGGTTGTAACCCGTGCCCAGCTTGATTCTGCTGCCGAACAGGGACGTCGACGCCTTGTTCGTGCCCGGGTAGAGCCAGAGGGTGCCGCCGGAGTCGCGGGTCATGACGTCGGCGATGGCGTCGCCCGTTACGTCGCCGTTCGTGACGTAGGACGTGAACTTCCAGCCCGTGCGGGCCTTGATGCGCGGCGACCAAGGGGACGATGCCTTGCCGGTGCCCCGGTAGAGGTAGAGCGTGGCGTCGGAGGCGCGGACCAGGAGGTCGGGCTTGCCGTCGCCGGAGAGGTCGCCGCGGCCGAGGAGTTTGGCGCCCTTCCAGGCACCGGAGACGACCTTGATCTTGCTGTTGAACTGGCCGTTGCCCTTGCCCGGGTAGAGGTAGACCGAGCCCGAGGAGTCGAGAGCGAGGAGGTCGGGGCGGGCGTCGCCCGTCATGTCGCCGGGGATGGCGTAGGACTTGTAGCCACCCCAGACGGAGCTGATCTGCATCCAGGTCCACTCCCAGGTGGAGTGGCTCATGTAGCTGCGGTACAGCTTGCCGTCGTTCTTGTCCCGGATGATCAGGTCCTGGTAGAAGTCCCGGTCCAGGTCGGCCTGCATGCCCCAGCTCGCGTTCTGCCAGCCGTTGCCCTGGTAGTCCCGGGTCGCCAGCGACGTGCCCTTGCTCGCCTGCAGGAAGAGGCCCCCGGAGGGCGTGCGGGCGAGGAGGTCGGCGCGGCCGTCGTACGTCAGGTCCGTGTCGTCGATGCGCGGCTGGGCGGCCCAGGTGTACGAGGAGACCTTGGTGAACACGGGGTAGGCGCCCTTGGCGACACAGCCCGAGACGCCCCAGGAGACGATGCCGACAACCTTGCCGCCGACGACCAGAGGGCCGCCGGAGTCACCGTTGCAGGTGCTGGTCGTACCGTCGTTGCCGCCGGAGGCCGGCGTGCCGGCGCAGACCATGGAGCCCTCGGCGAAGTAGTCCGTGCCGAGGATCGACTTCATGGCGCTGTCGCAGGTCGCGTCCTTGACCAGAGGCAGCGTGGCCTTCTTCAGGTTCGCGGCCAGCTCGCCGCCGGAGGAGGTCACGCCCCAGCCGTACACCGTGCCCTTGGTGCCGGCTGTGTAGAGCGCGCTGTCGTTGGACGCGGCCAGCGGCAGCCACTTCTGGTCCAGCGGGCGGTCCAGGGTGAGGACGGCGACGTCGTTCCTGATGGTGTCGTCGTCGTACTTCGGGTGCTCCCACTTCCGCAGGACGCCCGCGACCGTGCCGGTGGTGTCGTCGTACAGGCCCGTCGCGCCGGCCAGGACGGCACCGTTCGCGACCCAGTCCAGGCCCACGGTGCAGTGGGCGGCGGTGAGGACCTTGTTCGGGGCGACGAGCGTGCCACCGCAGAAGTAGCCCTCCTCGGTGGCGGGGTCGTAGTACGCGAGCTGGACCATCCAGGGGGCGGAGGAGATCGTCGTCTCGCTGCCGCCGATGATGTAGGAGGAGCGGGTCGGGGCGTCGGCGGAGCCCTCGTCGGATTCGGTGGACTCGTCCGTGGTCTGGCTCGCCTGGTCCTTCGCCGCCTTGGTCACGCGTTCGCGGAGTTCCTCGGCGGAGGCCTTGGGCGCGGCGGGCTGGTCGAGGGTGACGGTGGGCTGGGTCGGCTCGTCGGCCGCCGTCGCGGGCTGCGCCGCGAGTACGCCGACACCGCTCAGCGCGAGCGCGAGCGTGGCGGCGGGAAGTGCCTTGAGGGCACGTATCACTCAGGGCTCCTGGGGTGCGTGGATGACGTAGGAGGCCCGAGAAGGGCGTACGACGCCGACCACCCCGACGAACACGGGTTGTACCGCGGAGCCCCCCTCCGGCGCGGTGATCGTAGGCCCCGTACGTCACGCCGTACACAGGAATCACAGGAGTCGGACAAGTATTCGGAGGCTGCGTTCCTGTGCATCACCTCACAGCCACCCTTTGTTTCCCTGACCTGCGGGAGCCGGGCGCCTTTATTCGGTGCGAACGAGGTTCTGGGGGGCTTCTCAGGGAGCACTCAGGAAGGTCTCATGGTCGCGCTGCAAGCTCTGAGTCATGACCGAGAGCCTCCGCCGCAGCGGCGAGTACGAGAACCCCTTCCAGGGTCAGCAGCAGCACTCCGGGTACGCCGAGGGCGAGACCCAGCAGCAGCCCGCGTACCTCCAGCAGCAGCACGCCTCCGCCCCGGTGAACCCGGTGAACCCGGAGTGGCCGCCTCCGCCGTCGTACCAGCCGCCGGCCGCCGCTGCCCCGGAGGCAGCCGCCACCCCGGAGGTCGCCGCTCCGGCCCCCGCGCCCGCTCCGAAGAAGCGCGCCCGAGGCCCGCTCGCCCTCCTCGCGGCCGTGGCGATCGTCGCGGCGGCGATAGGCGGCGGTACGGCGTACGGCATCCAGGAGCTGACCGGCTCGGACACCGTCGCCGCCAGCTCCACCAGCACCAGCGTGGTGCCGACCAGCCAGAAGGGCACGGTCTCCGGGGTCGCCACGGCGGTCAGCCCGAGCATCGTGGAGATCAGCGCCAGTTCGAGCGCGGGTGAGTCCACCGGTTCCGGCGTGATCATCACCAGCGACGGCGAGATCATCACCAACAACCATGTGATCTCCGGCGCCTCCGAGATCAAGGTGACGACGAGCGACGGCAAGTCGTACACCGCCGAGGTCGTCGGCACCGACAGCAAGAAGGACCTCGCCCTCATCAAGCTCCAGGACGCCTCCGGTCTGAAGGCGGCGACGCTGGGCGACTCCGACGCGGTCAAGGTCGGCGACGAGGTCGTGGCGATCGGCTCCCCCGAGGGCCTGACCGGCACGGTGACCAGCGGCATCGTCTCCGCGCTCGACCGTGACGTCACCGTCTCGACGGAGGAGAGCCAGGGCCAGCAGCAACAGCAGGGCGGCGGCGGGCAGTGGCCGTTCGAGTTCGGCGGCCAGCAGTTCAACGGCGACACCGGTTCGTCCACGACGACGTACAAGGCCCTCCAGACCGACGCGTCCCTCAACCCCGGCAACTCCGGCGGCGCCCTCATCGACATGAACGGCAACATCATCGGCATCAACTCCGCGATGTACTCCGCCTCCGACGCCACCTCCTCCTCCAGCGCCGGCAGCGTCGGCCTCGGCTTCGCCATCCCGATCAACACCGTCAAGTCCGACCTGAGCACGCTGCGGGCGGGCGGCTCGGACTGACACCGGCCGACAGCTGACCCTTCTTCCGACCTTGGAGGTCGAAATGATCAAGCAGGTCTCGATCAAGCAGGTCTCGATTCAGCAGGTCTCACACGACGTCGTGACCGCCGGCGACCCGGCCGGACTGCGCCTCGCCCTCGCGGTGGCGGCCGAACTGCACCCGCCGGTGACCCGAGCCCCCGAGGTGGCGTCGGTCGCTCGCGCGACGGCGCGCCGCAACACAGCGGCCCGGCTGCACCGCCGTACGGTACGCAACTGATCCTTATCCCCCGGCCCTGGAACGTGCGAGGCTGAGGACCAGCCAAGACCACGTCACGTCCCACACTCCCGAGGAACGAAAACACCATGAGCCCCGCCGAAGGCGCCCCCGAACCCCAGCGCATCCTCATCGTCGACGACGAACCGGCGGTACGCGAAGCGCTGCAGCGCAGTCTCGCCTTCGAGGGCTACGACACCCAGGTCGCGGTCGACGGCGCGGACGCGTTGGAGAAGGCGGCCTCGTACCAGCCGGACCTGGTGATCCTCGACGTCCAGATGCCACGCATGGACGGTCTGACCGCCGCCCGCCGTATCCGCGGCGCGGGCGACACGACCCCCATCCTGATGCTGACCGCCCGTGACACGGTCGGCGACCGCGTCACCGGCCTCGACGCCGGCGCGGACGACTACCTGGTCAAGCCCTTCGAGCTCGACGAACTCTTCGCCCGAGTCCGCGCGCTGCTGCGCCGCAGCTCGTACGCGGCCGCCGTGACGGAGACGGCCGAGCAGGACGAGGCGCTCACCTTCGCGGACCTGCGGATGAACCTGGCGACGCGGGAGGTCACGCGGGGCGGGCGGCCTGTGGAGCTGACCCGTACGGAGTTCACGCTCCTGGAGATGTTCATGGCCCACCCCCGCCAGGTCCTCACCCGCGAGCAGATCCTGAAGGCCGTCTGGGGCTTCGACTTCGAGCCGTCCTCCAACTCCCTGGACGTCTACGTCATGTACCTCCGCCGCAAGACCGAGGCGGGCGGCGAGCCGCGCCTCGTCCACACCGTGCGGGGCGTCGGCTACGTACTGCGACAAGGCGGCGCCGAGTGAAGAAGGTCATACGCCGCTACCGGTCTCTCCCGATCCGCACGCGGCTGTCGATGCTGGTCGCGGCGGCGGTGGCGTTCGCGGTGGCGGCGGTGTCGGTGACGTGCTGGTTCATCGTGCAGGGGAAGCTGTACGACCAGATCAACGATGAGCTGACGAAGTCGATGCGCATGGCACAGGATCAGGCCGGCACCGCGCTCGTCGACTGCGCGCGGACCCCGCAGGAGGACGTCCGCTTCGGCCCCCGGAACACGTACTCCCAGGTGGTCCTGGAGGACGGAACGCCCTGTGTCCTGCCGTTCTCCTACGGCACGCTCAAGGTCACACAGACGGACAAGGACGTCGCCAAGGAAACGGAAAACCCTCAGGCCGTCTTCCACAACAGCACCGACACGGAAGGCAACGACGTACGTGTCATGGCCTATCCGGTGAGCATCCTCAACCGGGACACGGGGGCTACGTCCAACGCGGCTGTCCTCGTCGCCCAGCGCCTCGACGGCACCCAGGCCACCCTCAACGACCTCGCCCTGATCCTCCTCCTCGTCTCAGGCATCGGAGTCGTAGGCGCCGGAGCCGCCGGCCTGGCCGTGGCGCGGGCGGGTCTGCGCCCGGTCGACAAGCTCACGGAGGCGGTCGAGCATGTGGCGCGCACCGAGGACTTGAGCATCCGTATCCCCGTGGAGGACGAAAGCGAGGACGAGGTGGCCCGCCTCTCCCGTTCCTTCAACTCGATGACGAGCGCGCTGGCGAACTCCCGCGAGCTGCAACAGCAACTGATCGCGGACGCCGGCCACGAACTCCGTACGCCCCTCACATCCCTCCGCACGAACATCGAACTCCTCACCCGCAGCGAGGAGACAGGCCGCCCGATCCCGGCCGAGGACCGCAAGGCGCTGCTCGCCTCGGTGAAGGCCCAGATGACCGAACTGGCTTCCCTGATAGGCGACTTGCAGGAGCTGTCCCGTTCGGACTCGGGCCAGCAGGGTGGCCGCCACCTCCAAGTCGTGGACTTCCAGGAGACGGTGGAGGCGGCCCTGCGGAGGGCCCGTCTGCGCGGCCCCGAACTCACGATCACGGCGGACCTTCAACCGTGGTACGTCCGCTCCGAGCCCTCGGCCCTGGAGCGGGCCATCGTCAACATCCTCGACAACGCGGTGAAGTTCAGCCCCGAGGGCGGCACGATCGAGGTCGCCCTGAACGACGGAGTACTGACGGTCCGCGACCACGGCCCAGGCATCCCCACCGACGAACTCCCCCACGTCTTCGACCGCTTCTGGCGCTCGCCTTCGGCACGAGCGCTGCCCGGCTCCGGCCTGGGCCTGTCCATCGTGGCCCGCACGGTGGAACAGGCCGGCGGCGAGGTCACCCTGACCCGTGCCGAGGGCGACGGCACGGTGGCGACGGTACGACTGCCGGGGGCGGCTACGGTTCCGCCGGAGGTTCCGTAGGAGGTTCGTAAACCTGCCAGAAGACCTTTTCGATCACGATCTGGGGATCTTCGGTTCGGCGGACGAAGCTGTACTTCAACCAGCCGTTTCCGTGGTCGAAGAAGCAGAGGTGGCGGCCCTTCGGTTCAGTGGACCGAACCGGCACGACCCACATGCCCTCGGGAAGTCCGGCATCGGCATCGATGCCGCGGAAAACCGGTCTTTCGCCGTGACCAGCTCAGCGCGCGCCGCGAGGGCGATCTCACGAGCGTGGTCGGGCAGCGCCTCGAAGATGGCGAGAGCATCGATCGCCAGTCCGCCTGCCAAGGCGGCCCCATGAACCCATCAGTCACTCGCCGGGCTCCAGTTCACGGACCCGGTGATGAATCTTCGCCGCCTCTTCGAGGAGAGCCTTGGCCTCGGCGATGTCGGTGCACTCGTACGCGGCTCGGTGTTCAAGATCGCGAACGTGCGCGTCCAGCTCGGGGTCGCGGGCGAGGGCGTACTCACCCCACCAGAGGGCCATGAACGCAGACACCGGCCCGAGGTTGTAGGCGTCGGCGATCGCCCGCTTCCAGTGCGCATCGAAATCCGGGAGGAGTTCGGGAGTGTGCTCGACGATGGCCTCACGCAACGCCATCGGGGTCCGCTCGGGCATGGGAGGGATGATCGGATCGGGTTCCGCAACGTGGGCAGCCATGATCGAGGTCCTCCTTTTGCGCGCCGTGTCTACGACCATTGCCGCGCTCACCGTCCCCGCGCGGATTGTCCGCGCACCCACTCAGGCGGAGGCAGCAGGCCCTGGGCGCGCGTCTTCTCAGCGGCCAAGGCGTACAGGTTGGCCAGCACATCGGGCCCTTGATCGAGTTCCTCGTTACGAACGGTAATCACCGCTCGTCAAATCCCCCTGCCCTGAATCAGGAGGCTTCGCCATGCGCGCGTTCGTCGCGAAACTCTGCGAGGTACTGCTCCCCGGACGCGGTCGGCGTCGGGTGGCGGGCCATGGATCAACTCAACCATGAAGAGGAGCCGTTGGACCCCGGGCCGCCGCCCCCTCCCCGTCCGAAGCCCGTCGACGACCTCTGGCCCTTCGAGCCGTACGGCAACTTCGTACGGCCCTACGTCCTCACCCCGGAGGAGCTCTACGTGGCGTACGGCATGGAAGGAGTCCCCGCATGATGCCCGGACTGCGGCTGCTGCCCTGGACCACCCCGGACGGCAAGCCCTGCTACCTCGACCCGGACACCGCGTACCCCGGCCCCCTCTCCCAGCTCGCCGACAGCGTGGAGGTCATGCAACTCGGCTCGGCGGAGGAGGTGTTGGCCGGCGGCAGGGCCGTACTCGCGGACTCGGCGGCCGGGGAGCGGGCGTTGCGGTTCGCGCTGACGCGGGCGGCGGAGTCGTTGGAGGACGTGCTGCGGATCGCGGCCAGCAGAGGGCAACGGATCGACGCGGCCGACGGCGAGGGCGACCCTTGAGCGCCGGCTCGCCCCAACGGCGTTCCCCCGCACAAGACTTGTGGATCTTGCGTGACGAACCCGTGACACGTTTCTGAGGCCAGTCTGAGAAATATCTGAGGCCTTTGTGATGTGGGTCGTGTTCTCTGCTTACTGAGTTCTTCGAGTTCTCCGTTCCCACAGACGACAGAACCGGTGGCCGCCGACGCCGACCTACACCCAGTAGGAGCGCACCACCATGCGAACTGCATTCAAAGCAAGCCTCAAAAAGACCACACTCGCTGTGGCATCCACCGCGCTGGCCCTGGCCGGGGTCATCGCCGGTTCCGGTTCCGCTCAGGCCGCCGCCGGGCCGGGCGGCGCGACGAACATCCGGGGCGTGGACCCTGGCGACACCGACTCGATGATCGAGCGGCTGTGCGGCCAGGAGACGAGCCTGACCGGCGTGTACGGCGCCCTCAACGTCCGTACCGGAGAGTTCAAGACCCACGACGAGTACCTGCGGGACGTGGTCGGCCTGTGGCTGCCGGCCGGTGACTGGGAGATCTTCCGCGGCTGGTGCGGCAACGTGCACGCCTCGACCTGGTCCATCAAGGGCGACACCGTCCGCACCTCGCCGTGGATCGGCAACCGCGGGTCGGAGGGCGACAAGGAGACCTTCGTCAGCAGCTACGGCACCAAGACGTTCGCGAAGAAGAGCGTCGGCGCCAACATCAGCCTCTCCGCCGCCAAGAGCATCTTCTCGGGCAGCGCGGGCGGCAGCTTCACCTACGAGTGGGGCTGGGAGAAGGAGTCCCGGTTCGAGCGCCGCAGCGAGAAGTCCATCCCGCCGTGCACCCAGGTCGCCGTGACCTGGACGCCGTACCAACGCGTGGTTCGGGTCAACCCGATCTTCTACGTCGAGGACTACCAGTGGAACAAGGGCGACGGTGACGTGACCGTCCACAGCTGGCGGGGCCGCGACTACCGCACGATCTACTCGTACGGCTACTACATCGACGGCATCTCCGACAAGCTCCTCCCCAACGGCCAGCCCGACGGCCGTGAGGACAAGGTGGAGGAGAAACTGGACCCGAAGACCTGCACCGACTGAGTCAGCCTGTCATTCCGTTCGAGGGCCACAAGATCTTTCTCGTGGCCCTCGAACCGCTTACCGGTTAAGCGAAGGTTTCGCGCAAGAATCGCATGTTTTGCGTGACCATAGCTTGACGCGTTTATGAGAGAACTCTGAGAAGCCTCCGACGGGCCTCCGATGAGCGCCGTGTTCCCTGCTGTGTGTTCCCCCAGACAAAACAGGTCCGGTGGCCGCCTACACCGGTCGACAGCAGTAGGAGCACCAACGTGGTATCCGTACTCAAGTCATTCCTGCAGAAGACCACCCTGGTCACGGCGTCCACCGCCATGGCCGTGACCGGTGTTCTCGCCGGCGCCGGTTCCGCCCAGGCCGCCGGGCCGATGGGCGCGCACAACATCCGGGGCATCGACCCCGGCAACACCGACTGGCTCATCGAGCTGTTCTGCAGCCAGGGCCGGGCGGAGGACGTCCACTTCGGTGCGTACAACGTCAAGACCGGCGAGTTCCGCAAGGAGTGGGACTACGTCGGGAAGATCAGCTCGGTCCGCGCTCCGCGCGGCGACTGGGAGGTCTTCACCGGGCGCTGCTTCTACCCGCAGGCCTCCACCTGGACCTACACGGGCAAGGAGGAGCGCATCTCGCAGTTCATCGCCAACCGGGGCTCCACGGACGACAAGGAGACGTTCGTCCGCGGCTACTCCAGCAAGACCTCGGCGTCGAAGAGCATCGGCGGCTCCGTCGACTTCGGTCTCGCCAAGAGCATCTTCACCGGCAAGCTCGGCGGCAACTTCAGCTACCAGTGGGGCTGGGAGGAGACCCGGTCGTTCGAGCGGCGCAGCGAGAAGTCCATCCCGCCGTGCACCCAGATCGCCGTGACCTGGAAGCCGTACAAGCGAGTCGTGCGCGTCAACCCGGTCATCGACATCTGGTCGTACGCCTGGAAGAACTCGGGCGGCTCGGTGACGCAGGTCGGCACGTGGCGCGGCCGCGACAGCTCGTACAAGCGCATCTACTCGTACGGCTACTACATCGACGGCCACTCCGACCAGCTCATCAAGACCTGGAACGGCACCAAGGAGCCCGACGGTGTGGAGAGCAAGATCGAGCAGAAGCTCAAGCCGTCGACCTGCGCCCGCTGATCCCTCCCCCGTTCGAGGGCTACGTGACCGTACTCACCGAGTACGGTCGCGTAGCCCTCGACCTGCTGAGAGCCCAGGGCACGACACCCGTGTCGTCGCCCGCGTGGGCCGTCAACCGACCCGGCGGGCCAGTACCTGTCCCGGCCAGGAGTCTGACAGGAAACGCTCGGTCGGTGTGAAGCCGTTGCGCTCGTAGAACGCGACCAGTTCGCCTCCGCCGCCCGCCCAGCAGTCGACCCGCAGCAGGTCCACGCCGGCCCGCCGGGTCTCCTCAGCGGCGTGGGCCAGCAGCGCCGCCCCGATGCCCCGCCCCGCGTACCGCCGGTCGGAGACCAGCAGCCGCACGTACCGCTCGGGTTCCCAGGCCGGCGCGATCGGCATCTGCGGGCTGGGTCCGGAGTCCAGCATCAGGGCCCCGACGGAGGTGCCGTCCAGCTCCGCGATGTAGGGGTCGTCCTCGGTCGTGTACCGCTCGACCCGCTCCGGCCCGCCGGCTCTCCGCGAGTACGGGATCGTGCCCCACTGCTCGGTGTTGCCGCGCGCGTTCATCCAGCTCACCGCGGAGTCGAGCATGGCGAGGACGGCCGCCGCGTCGGCGGGGCCGCCCGGCCTGATCCGTATGCCCGTGCCTTGGGTGATGTCGTCCACGGCGGAAGCTTAGTGGTCGAGTCTGGAAGTCCTTCGGGGGACGCAGCGGCGGGTGTTGGGCCCGATGGAGTCGGTCAGATGGCGGGGGCGGTAAGTGAGGGTCCGAGGGCGTCCCCCGGGACGCCAGGGCTTGGCAAGTCAGCGAAGCCGCATTAGACCCTACTTCATTATGAAGCAAGTACGTAACTCTCCGTCCAGCCTCGCTCGATGGAGAGTCTCTTCGACCCCCGGGTGAGGTCTGCCATGGCCCAGTTCACCGCAGGAGACGACACTCTGGCCCTCGAAGGCGCAGGAGCGGTCCGCAGCGCCTTCCACGCCATCGAACGCCTGCGCGCCCGCGGGGCCGAGGGGCGCGGGCTGAGCGCGGGGGCGCTCGACCTCCTGATCCGTCTGAGCGTCATACCCGATGGTGGGATCAGCATTGGCCAATGGCCCAGGCGGCTGGAGTGAGCTCACGCAATGTCACCGGAGGGGTCGACACCCTCGAACGCGACGGACTAAGCCACGTGGCTCGCTTGGCTGTTCGGACCTCAGGGATCTCCTCAGATCCCGCCGTTACACCAAGTACGGTACAGACCCGCGCTCGGTCGCCTGGCGTGGTCAGGCCACGCGGGCGCGGAGGCGGCGCAGCATGCGCGGATCCTCGAAACCTACGGAGCGGGCGGCGGCGTCGATCGTCGCGCCGTGGCTGATGAGGTGTTGGGCGCGTTCGAGGCGGAGGGTCTGCTGGTAGCGCAGCGGGGTGAGCCCGGTGGCGCGGCTGAAGAGACGGGTGAGGGTGCGTTCACTCACGCCGACGGCCGAGGCCAGGGTGGGCAGGGGGAGTGGTTGGTCGAAGCGGGCGTCGATGAGGTCCTGGGCGCGGTGCACGGTGTCGTGGAGGTGGGACCGGTGCCGGAGCATCACGCTGGCCTGAAGCTCATGGCCGTTGCGGCGAGCGTAGACGACCATGTCCCGGGCCACCTGGGCGGCGACGGCCGGGCCGTGCCGGGTCGCGACCAGGTGCAGGGCCATATCGACGCCGCTTGCGATGCCGGCCGAGGTGATCACCCGGTCGTCGGCGGTGAACAGGACGTCACGGACGACCACCGCCCTGGGGTGGCGCAGGGCCAGCTCGTCCTGCACGTCGTGGTGGGTGGTGCAGTGGCGGCCGTCGAGCAGGTCGGCCCGGCCGAGCGCCTCGGCTCCGGCGCAGACGCTGGCCACCGCTGCGTCCCCCGAAGGACTTCCAGACTCGACCACTTAGACATGACAGCGAAGGACCCGAGGCAGGTGCCTCGGGCCCTTCGGGAACTACTGAGCTGCTGAGCTGCTGAGCTGCTGAGCTGCGTCGACTACTGCACGATCGTGATCCGGTTCGCGACCGGCGGGGCCAGCGGGTTGCTCGCCGAGGAGTTGGCGATCAGGTAGGCCTCAAGCGCCGCGAGGTCGTCGCCGCCGACCAGGTCGTTCGTGCCCTGGCCGAGTGTGGGGATGCCGTCGCCGCCGCCCGCGAGGAAGCTGTTCGTCGCGACGCGGTACGTGGCGGTCGGGTCGATGGCCGCACCGTCCAGCTTGACGGAGTCGACGACGATGCGGTCGGCGCCGGACTTCGTCAGGTCGAGGGTGTACGTGAACCCGGTCGACGGCAGGAGGATCTTCGGGGACGCGGCGTTCGAGCCGGAGACCTGCTCCTGGAGGACCGAGATCAGCTGGGCGCCCGTGAAGTCCTGGAGGTTCACCGTGTTGGCGAACGGCTGGACGTCGAAGCCCTCGGCGTAGGTCACGACGCCGTCGCCCTCGGTGCCCTTGGCCGCGTAGGTGAGCGGCATGCGCACACCACCGGGATTCATCAGGGCGAGGTCGGTCTCCGGGTCCAGCGCCTTGCCGGCGGCGAGCTGCGCGTCGGCGATGAGATCGCCCAACGGGGACTCGGTGCCGGTGTTGGGGATGTCGGCGGATATGTAGCCGATGGCGCGGTTGCCGACGGGGGCCGCCAGGGTGTTCCACTTGCTGATGAGGGCCGTCATGTCCGCGGCCTTCTCGACGTCACGGGTGACGACGTGGTTGGCGGACTTCACGGCCGTACGGGAGATGTCCCCGGTCCAGCGGTCGTACGTCAGCGTCGTGTCGGTGTACAGCCGGCCGAAGGACGCGGCCGAGGTGACCGTGCGCGGCTTGCCCGACGGGTCGTTGATCGTGCACGCGTACGCGGCGTGCGTGTGGCCGGTGACGAGGGCGTCGACCTTCGGGGTGATGTTCTTGGCGATGTCGACGATCGGGCCGGAGATGCCGTCACCGGCGCCGGGCGAATCGCAGTCGTAGTTGTACGCGGTGGAGGCCGGGGCACCGCCCTCGTGGATCAGCGCGACGACCGACTTGACGCCCTGGCGCTCCAGCACCTTGGCGTACTTGTTGATCGTCTCGACCTCGTCCTTGAAGGTGAGGCCCTTGACGCCCTCGGCGGAGACGACGCCCGGGGTGTCCTCCAGGGTCACACCGATGAAGCCGATCTTGACGCCGTCCTTCTTCCACACCCAGTAGGGCTTCAGGAGCGGCTTCTTCGTCTTGTCGTCGATGACGTTCGCGGCGAGGTACGGGAAGTTCGCGCCCTCGAACTCCTCACCCTCGACGTAACAGCCGTCGGTGGGGTGGCAGCCGCCCTTCTGCATGCGGGCCAGTTCCTTGGCGCCCTCGTCGAACTCGTGGTTGCCGACGCTGGTCACGTCCAGGTCGAGGCCGTTGAGCGCCTCGATGGTGGGCTCGTCGTGGAAGAGACCGGAAATCAGCGGGGAGGCGCCGACCATGTCACCGGCGGCCGCCGTGATGGAGTACTTGCTGTCCTCGCGGGCCTTGCGCAGGTGCGTGGCCAGGTACTCGACACCACCGGCGTTGATCGTCTCGGTGTGGCCGTCCTCGTGGACATGCGTGACCCGGCCCGAGGAACCGGCCGGCGGCTCCAGGTTGCCGTGCAGGTCGTTGAACGACAGCAGCTGCACATCCTGGTACCGGCTCAGCTTGCCCTTGCCCGGCTTGTACGTCTTGGCCTCACCGGCGCTCGCCGGAATGGCGGCCGCCAGCGCGCCGACGGTCGCGATACCGGCCGCGACGGCGAGGATCCGGTTACGGCGGCTTCTACGGCGCTGCGCCTGGGGTGTGGCTGACATGTGCCCCCCTGGTTCTAAGGGTTCGTAAGGGTTCGTACGAGAAGTAAGAGAAACGTGAGAACAGGCCCCGTCCGGCCGAAGCCTAGGGTCAACGCGCGTAGCACGGGAGGGGGTTCATGGTTACGAGCTGATTGCCATCAAGGAGGACTGGTAACAAAGGGGGGCGAACAGCGCCCCGACAGGGGCGCGGGCCTGCGACATATGCGGCTCTGCCGCGTGGGCGCGATCAACCACACACAGCCCGCGGCCGCAAGACCCGGAAACCACCCGAGCTCTAAGGCGCCCCTACCCCCTGCGGAGCTAACCTCGTACCCATGACCAGCGACGACACGGCCTACCCCGGCGGAGCGCGCCAGATCACGACGCTCCTGGAACTCACCCCCGACCAAACCGAGGCCGTCCTCGCGCTGATCGCGGAAGCGGCCCACACGGACGGCCAGCAGGCCATCTCCGAACAAGGCCGACTCCAACTCCGCGGCGGCCCCCGCGAAGGGGTCCGGCACTTCCTGCTCACCGTCGGAGGCGTAGGCGACCAACTGGTCGGCTACGCCCAACTGGAAGACACAGACCCCGTGGAGGCCCCCGCCGCCGAGCTGGTCGTCCACCCCTCCCACCGGGGCCACGGCCACGGCCGAGCCCTGGGCTCCGCCCTCCTCGCCGAGTCCGGCAAGCGCCTGCGCGTGTGGGCGCACGGCGGCCACTCCGCCGCCCGCCACCTCGCCCAGGTCCTCGGCCTCACCCTCTTCCGCGAACTGCGCCAGATGCGCCGCGGCCTCGCCGACTTCGACCCGCCCGAGCCGGTCCTCCCCGACGGCGTCACCGTCCGCACCTTCGTCCCCGGCGAGGACGACGCGGCCTGGCTCGCGGCCAACGCGGAGGCCTTCGCCCACCACCCCGAACAGGGCAGCCTCACCCAGCGCGACCTCGACGACCGCAAGGCCGAGCCCTGGTTCGACCCGGCCGGCTTCTTCCTGGCCTTCCGGGGCGGTGAACTCGTCGGCTTCCACTGGACCAAGGTCCACGCCGCCGAACGGCTCGGCGAGGTCTACGTCGTCGGCGTCCGCCCCGGCGCCCAGGGCGGCGGCCTCGGCAAGGCACTCACCACGATCGGCCTGCGCCACCTAGCCGCACAGGGCCTGCCCACCGCGATGCTCTACGTCGACGCCGACAACAAGGCGGCGGTGACCGTGTACGAACGCCTCGGTTTCGTGACGTACGAGACGGACCTGATGTACCGCAGCGAAACCTGATGTAACGGGAGCCGGCGGGAGCCGACGGCAGTTATCCACAGACTGGGGGCGGTGATGTTGACACCGCCCCCTTTCTTGCACCACTCTTTCACTACTCAATTAGTGAAAGAGTGGTGCACGTGGTCGAGTATCGAATCGACCGGCGCAGCGGGGTCGCCACCTACCTGCAGATCGTCCAGCAGACGAAACAGGCCCTGCGTCTCGGCCTGCTGGAGCCAGGGGACAAGCTGCCCACGGCCCGCGAGGTCGTGGAGGCCACGGCGATCAACCCGAACACCGTCCTGAAGGCCTACCGCGAGTTGGAGCGCGAAGGCCTGGTCGAGGCACGGCGCGGTCTCGGCACGTTCGTACGGAAGTCGCTGGGGTCGACCCCGGCGGACTCCCCGTTGCATGCCGAGCTGTCCGCCTGGACGGACCGGGCCCGCGAGGCGGGACTCGAACGGGACGACGTGGCCGCGCTTTTCAACTCCGTACTGGAAGAACACTTCAAGGGGGACGAAGCATGACCGGCACAGCCCTGGAGGCAGCCGCACTCGGCAAGAAGTTCGGCCGACGGAAGGCCGGCTGGGCGCTGCACGACTGCACGCTGCGGATCCCGGCGGGGCGCGTCTGCGGGCTCGTCGGGCCGAACGGCGCGGGCAAGTCGACGCTCCTGGCCCACGCGGCCGGGCTGCTCGCGCCCACCGAGGGCAGCATCCGCGTGCTGGGTACGACCCCGGCGGCGGCCCGCGAGCGCATCGCGTACGTCGCCCAGGACAAGCCCCTCTACCCGCAGCTCACCGTCGCCGAGACCCTGCGCCTGGGCCGGGAGCTCAACCCCGGACACTGGGACGCGGCCGTCGCCGGGCGGGTCGTGGACGAGGGCGGCCTGGACCGGGACGCCAAGATCCGCTCCCTCTCCGGCGGCCAGCGCACCCGGGTCGCACTCGCCCTCGCTCTCGGCAAGCGCCCCGAACTGCTGCTCCTGGACGAGCCGATGGCCGACCTCGACCCGCTCGCCCGGCACCAGCTGATGGGCACCCTGCTCGCG
Source organism: Streptomyces tailanensis (assembly GCF_008386495.1). Taxonomy (GTDB): domain Bacteria; phylum Actinomycetota; class Actinomycetes; order Streptomycetales; family Streptomycetaceae; genus Streptomyces; species Streptomyces tailanensis. Next base: position 62,037 of record NZ_VTHJ01000030.1, read on the forward strand.
GACTCCGCCGAGCACGGCACCACGGTTGTCATGTCCTCGCACGTAGTGGCCGAACTGGAGGGCTCCTGCGACCACTTGCTCCTCCTCGGCGAAGGCCGCGTCCGCCTCGCGGGCCCACTGGACGAACTCCTCGCCGCGCACACCCTGGTCACCGGCCCGTCCTCCGGCGACCTCGCCCCGCACACCGTCGTCGAGTCCCGTACGACAGGGCGTCAGGTCACCGCGCTCATCCGCCCCCGGGGCCCCGTCGGCGCCGGCTGGCAGACCGACGAACCGACCCTGGAGGAGCTGGTCCTCGCCCACCTGCGCGCACCGCAGGCCCCGGCGCTCACCCTCATGGACGACGGCGCGGACGGCGGCGAGACCGACGGGGCCGAGGTCCAGGAGGCCGCCGTATGAACGCCGCGACCGTCAAAGCGGCCGAGGCGGCCGGAGCCACGGAGACGGCCCCGGCCCCCCGCCCCATGAGCCCCACCCACGGCCTGTTCCGGGCCATGCTCCGCCTGCACCAGTCGGCCGTCTGGTTCTGGGGACTACTGGTGCTCCTGACCGCCGGCGCCCTGCTCTGGGCGGCCGGACCGGGCGTGGACGCCGCCTGGGCCGAGTACGACCGGCCGGGCTGCCACGACGGGGAGCCGAACCTGGGCTGCGACACCTCGGGCCCGGCGTACGACCGGTACGACACGGCCGTCCAGCTAGCCTCGGCCGTCATCGGCCTCGCCCCGATCCTGGCCGCCCTCTGGGCGGGCGCCTCACTCATCGGCCGCGAACTGGAGAACGGCACGGCCCAGTTGGCCTGGACCCAGTCCGTCTCCCCCGCCCGCTGGCTGGCCGCCAAGCTCGCCGTGCCCGCCGCCCTGCTCACCGCCGGCATGCTCCTGCTGACCCTGTCGCACCGGCTGATGTGGTCGGAGCACATCGGGAAGTGGGGCCAGTGGGGCACCTGGGAGTGGTACGAGAGCCAGATCCTCATCGCCAACGGCCCCCTCGCCACCGCCCACGTCCTGCTCGGCCTCGCCGCCGGCGTCCTGACCGGCCTGCTCACCCGTAGGTCCCTGACCTCCCTCGGCTACGGCTTCTTCGCCATGGTCGGCCTGCTCTACGTACTCGGACTGCTGCGCCCGTACCTGTGGCCGGCCGTGACCGCGACGACGACGCCGAAGGAGGGCTATCCGGACATCCTCGGCATGACAGTCACGGAGGGCGCCCTGGGCCCCGGCGGTGACCGGGTCCCGGACCCCTGTCTCGCCAACGCCAAGTGCGCCCTCGGCGCCGACGGCATCACCGGCTACTACCGCGACTACCACCCCTCCTCCCACTTCTGGCCCCTCCAGCTCGTCGAGACCGGCATCGCCCTCGCCGTCACCGCCCTGCTGGTCCTGGCCGCCTTCGTCCTGCTGCGCCGCCGTACGGAAGGCGTCTCGTCCCCGCGTACGGGAGGCACCCCATGACCACCGCCGCACGCGCCACCATCGCTCCCCCCAGCCATGACGGCCCGCGTCCCCGCGGCCTGACCTGGACCGTCCTGCGCCTGCACCGCCCGGCGCTGCTGGTCTGGACCGCGTACGTACTGCTGCTGGCCGGATGGCTGCTCTGGCTGCGGTTCGTGACGCTGGAGCAGGCCAGTACGAAGCTGAGCGGCTGCCCGCTGTCGGAGTCCGACTGCACCGACGCCGAGGCGATGATGGCCTTCGGCGACGGCGTCGGCACGACCGGGACGCTCATCGCCTACCTCACCTACGGCGTCGCCGCCTGGGCCGGCGCCTCGCTCGGCCGCGAGCTGGAACGTGGCACGGCCCAGCTGGCCTGGACCCAGTCCGTCACCCCGACCCGTTGGCTGGCGACCGGACTGGCCGTGCCCGCCGTGGCCCTCACCCTCGGCACGACCGTGCTGTTCCTCCTCTACCGCGCGGTCTGGGCGCCGAAGCACGACATGTACGGCTACCAGTGGTACAACCCGGAGCCCATGGTGGCCCTCGGCCCCCTGACCGTGGCGTACGCCCTGTGCGGGCTGGCCGTCGGCGCCCTGGTGGGCCTGGCGCTGAAACGGGCGCTGCCGGCGCTCGCCGTGGCCTTCGGCTTCATGGTCCTGTTCCACGTGTACCTCGACCGGAACACCAGATGGCTGTGGCCCACCGAGCGGCTCACGGGCTTCGCCGCGACCACGGTGCCGGACAGCGCGGAGCACATCGACCTCGGTGTGATCACCGAGTCGGGCGTCCGGGCCGACGACGTCCTCCTGAACTGCTTCGGCGCCGAGAGCGAAGCCGCCTTCTCCGCATGCATGGCCAACCACGACCTCACCGGCCTGTACCGCGACGTCCACCCGCCCTCCCACTTCTGGCCCCTGCACCTCATGGCCACCGGTGTCGTCCTCGCCGTCACCGCCCTGGCCGCCGTCACGGCCTTCTGGTTGCTGCGCCGCCGCACAGCCACCCGCTGACGACCGACCCGCCGCATCCACACCCACGGACGGCCCCCGGACCGGTACGCCCCTCCTACGAGGGGAGGGACGTGCCAAAGGCGTGTCCGCGGCTCTACCGGAGGGCTTCGGGCGCCCCCGCGGACGCCCGTGAGCCTCCCTGCGATAGCCCGCACGTAAGGTCCCCGTAACCGGCGATTCAGACGACCTTGCGACGCTTCCGCAATGAACCCCGTCGTGCCCGAGCCCTCGCCTCCCCCACGCAGCGGCCCAAGCAACGGGAAGAGCGCGGGGGTTGGCCACCATGCGGCCACGGCGGCCACGGCCGCCGACCCGGCCGTACCCCCGGACGCCACCGCCGACACCACCACCGACGCAGCAGCCGGCTCCACCGCCGATGTCGCCGCCGACGCCACCGCCCACGTCGCCGATGTCGTCGCCAGGATCGACGCGGACATCGCCGGAAATGTCGCCCCGCTCCCGGCCGCGCTCCCACCAGCCCTCTCCGACGCGCCCGTAATGCTCACGGCGCGGAAGAATGGTGTTATGAGCCAGTCCAACGCCCAGGCCACCCAGGTCCAGCACCCGCAGCCGTCCGTCGGTTCCATAGCCAACCACCGCCGGCACGCCACGACGGCCGCGGTCTCCGACCTGGAACCCGACCTCGACGCCGACCTCGACGCGTACGAGGAGGCCCCTTACGACGGCGAGCAGCTGCCCCAGGGCCGCTTCCTGGACCGGGAGCGCAGCTGGCTCGCGTTCAACGAGCGGGTCCTCGAACTCGCCGAGGACCCCAACACGCCCCTGCTCGAACGGGCGAACTTCCTGGCGATCTTCGCCAGCAACCTGGACGAGTTCTTCATGGTCCGCGTGGCCGGCCTGAAGCGCCGTATCGCCACCGGCGTGGCCACCCGCTCCGCCTCCGGCCTCCAGCCCCGCGAGGTGCTGGAGATGATCTGGGCCCGCTCCCGGGAGCTGATGGCCCGGCACGCCGCCTGCTTCCACGAGGACGTCGCCCCCGCGCTGGCCGAGGAGGGCGTCCACCTCGTCCGCTGGAGCGAGCTGACGGAGAAGGAGCAGGCCCGCCTCTTCACGCTGTTCAAGCACCAGATCTTCCCGGTCCTCACCCCGCTGGCCGTGGACCCGGCCCACCCCTTCCCGTACATCTCGGGTCTCTCGCTGAACCTGGCCGTGGTCGTCCGCAACCCGGTCTCCGGTCACCGGCACTTCGCCCGCGTCAAGGTCCCGCCGCTGCTCTCCCGCTTCCTGGAGGCCTCCCCGAACCGGTACGTGCCGCTCGAGGACGTGATCGCGGCGCACCTCGAAGAGCTGTTCCCGGGCATGGAGGTCCTTGAGCACCACACCTTCCGCCTCACCCGCAACGAGGACCTGGAGGTCGAGGAGGACGACGCCGAGAACCTCCTCCAGGCCCTGGAGAAGGAGCTCATGCGGCGCCGCTTCGGCCCGCCGGTGCGCCTGGAGGTCGAGGAGTCCATCGACCAGTACGTCCTTGACCTGCTCGTACGCGAGCTGAAGATCAAGGAGGCCGAGGTCTACCCGCTGCCGGGCCCCCTCGACCTCACCGGTCTCTTCGGCATCGGCGCCCTCGACCGCCCCGAGCTGAAGTACCCCAAGTACATCGCCGGCACCCACCGCGACCTGGCCGAGGTCGAGTCGGCGTCGGCGCCCGACATCTTCGCTGCCCTGCGCGAGCGCGACGTCCTGCTGCACCACCCGTACGACAGCTTCTCCACGTCCGTGCAGGCATTCCTGGAGCAGGCGGCCGACGACCCGGACGTCCTCGCGATCAAACAGACCCTGTACCGGACCTCGGGCGACTCCCCGATCGTCGACGCGCTGATCGACGCCGCCGAGTCCGGCAAGCAGGTCCTCGTCCTGGTGGAGATCAAGGCCCGCTTCGACGAGCAGGCCAACATCAAGTGGGCGAAGAAGCTGGAGGAGGCGGGCTGCCACGTGGTCTACGGCCTCGTCGGCCTCAAGACCCACTGCAAGCTCTCCCTGGTGGTCCGCCAGGAGGGCGAGACCCTCCGCCGCTACTCGCACGTGGGCACGGGCAACTACCACCCGAAGACGGCCCGCCTCTACGAGGACCTGGGCCTGCTGACGGCGGACCCGCAGGTCGGCGCGGACCTGTCCGACCTGTTCAACCGGCTCTCCGGCTACTCCCGCCGCGAGACCTACCGCCGTCTCCTCGTCGCCCCCAAGTCCCTGCGCGACGGCCTGATCGCCCGCATCGACAAGGAAGTCCAGCACCACCGCGCCGGACGTCCCGCGCATGTCCGCATCAAGGTCAACTCGATGGTCGACGAGGCCCTCATCGACGCCTGCTACCGCGCCTCCCAGGCCGGTGTGCCGGTCGACATCTGGGTGCGCGGCATCTGCGCGGTACGCCCGGGCGTCCCCGGCCTGTCGGACAACGTGCGCGTACGGTCCGTACTCGGCCGTTTCCTGGAGCACTCCCGGATCTTCGGCTTCGGCAACGGCGGCGAGCCCGAGGTGTGGATCGGCAGCGCCGACATGATGCACCGCAACCTCGACCGCCGGATAGAAGCCCTGGTAAGGGTGACCGACCCGGCCCACCGGGCGGCCCTCAACCGCCTGCTCGAGACCGGTATGTCCGACACGACCTCCTCCTGGCACCTCGGTCCGGACGGCGAGTGGACCCGGCACTCGACCGACGGCGACGGCCAGCCCCTGCGCAATGTCCAGGAGATGCTCATTGACGCCCGGAGGCGCCGGCGTGGCAACGCAACACCTTGACCCCACGGACCCCACCGCCGTGCCCGCGGACGCCCTCGCCGGCTATCTGCGGGCGCGTGCCACGGAGTTCCTCCGCGCGCTGCGCACCTACCGGGAGACCGGTGGGGGCGCGGGCGCCGGAACCGAGGAGTCCACCGACGCGGCCCTCGCCCTGCGCCGCTCGGCCCGCCGTATCAGCGGCACCCTCCACACCTTCCGCCCCCTCCTGGACGCGGACTGGTCCGAATCCCTCCGCCCCGAACTAGCCTGGCTCTCCGGCACACTGGGCCGCGAACACGCCTACGCGGCCCGCCTGGACCGCCTGGTCACAGCCCTGAACCGGCTGTCGGGAGCGACGGCATTCCCGACCCAGTCGGTGGTGGGCAGCCGTTCTGCGGGCAACCGTTCCGCCGCCGCCCCCGCTGTGGGCAGTCGTTCCGCTGGGGCGGAACGGGTGGGCACAGCGGAACCCGGCACCGCCGGCCCAGGTACCCGCCCCACCAGCACCCCCGACCGCGGCAACCTCACAGTAGGCGCGGCCAAAGCCGGCGCCCTCCTCGACCGCCAGCTCACCCTAGCCCGCACCCGCGCCCACTCGGCGGCCCTGCAGGCCCTCGGCTCCTCCCGCTTCCACGCCGTCGCGGACAGCGTCGCCGTCCTCGCCAGCGAGGTCCCGCTCACCCCCACCGCGGCCACCGCCGACCTCCGCCCCCTGGCCGCCGCCGCCCACGACCGCCTCTGCGACGCGGTCACCGGCCTCCCCCTGGTCACCGCCGGCCACCCCTACAACGCCGAGGCCCTCATCCACGGCCTCTCCCCCGACACCACCCCCCACCCCCAGGACGCCCCCTGGCACCAGGTCCGCCTCCTCCTGCGCCTGCACCGCTACGCCCTGGAGGTCCGCCACGGCGACGCGGTCCCCGCGGACCTGCGCATCCTCGCCGCCTGCGAGGCCCTCAACCGCCACCGCGACGCCTCCGAGGCGGCTTCCGCGGCGGCCGCCGCCGCCCGTACTCCCCGTATCGCCCCGGCCACCGCCTACGCCCTCGGTGTCCTCCACGCCGACCAGCGCCACGAAGTGGAGGCAGCCCGTTTCGCGTTCCAGCAGTCCTGGCAGAAGGAGGCGGTGAGCACCCCTTGACCGACAGCATCATCCACGCGGCGGGCTGCGTCCTGTGGCGCAGCTCCCCCCTAGGGCGTGCTGCGAAAGTCCCGTCTGCCTGGCGACGCCCGGCACGCTCCCCCACTCTCGGCTTCGCTCGAGCGGGGGGACCCCCGTGACGCCGCCAGGCCCGCCCTCCGGGCGGACGACGGGACTTTCGCAGCACGCCCTAGCCGAAGAGCTGGAAATCTGCCTGGTCCACCGGCCGAAGTACAACCTCGGCGGGATGTAGAAGCCATGGGATGTGCACCGGTGGTTCGCGCGGCGGGCTGTGTGCTGTGGCGTCGCTCGTCCGCCGGCAAGCTGGAGCTGGCGTTGGTCTACAGGCCCAAGTGGGCTGATTGGTCCTGGCCCAAAGGCAAGCTCAAGCAGGGCGAGACGTTCGAAGATGCGGCTCGTCGTGAAGTGCTGGAAGAGACCGGCCACAGGTGCCGGCTGGGGACAGAGCTCCCGTCATCCCAGTACACCGACCATCGGGGTCGGCTCAAAGAGGTCCGCTACTGGGCGGCAGAGGCAGCCGACGGAGCCTTTGAGTCCAACGACGAAGTAAGCGATCTTCTCTGGCTCACGCCGGACGAAGCCCGAAACAGGCTCACACACGAGAGGGACCGGGACCTGATCTCGATAGCGCTCATCACCATCGGTACGGATGACGGCACGAGGGGGCGGTGATGGCGGAGCAGCAGGAACGACGTCAGGACGGGCCCGCCGACCGTCAGCGTCGCTCACTGGGTGGCCGCAGAGTCAGAGAGGGAGCGGGGGCCCCGCACGCTGGCGCCGCACTCGGCGTCCCAGATCGCACGGCAACGCTAACCCGATCGGCCCAGGGCACCGCAAGCCTGCGAGCCGACCATCACACGATCGAGTTAAAGCGGCCTTGTGCGGACTCCTCGGCGAACAGTTGCGAACCCCCAACCGCGAGGTGGACAGGGTCCGTTGGCTAACCCCGCCCGCCGCCCGCGAACAACTCACCCAGCCCCGGGACCACGAACTGATCGACGAGTTCCTGTCGACCCTCCGCCACGCATAGCACTCACGCATTGCGCTTAGGCATTGCGCTTACGCATTGCGCTTACGCGACGGACGCGGCGTGCCCCTCCGCGTCCGTCCGGGCCGTGCTCCGCGCTCTGCGCGCCGGCCCCCGCCACCCGCACGTACAGCGGGCCAGGCAGAAGCGGCCCTGCTCGACGGTGGTCGTGCGGTGCGGCTCTGAAGGTGGGGGGTCATCATCCTGCGCCACCCGCACAACGTTACCCAAGGCAAGTACGGCGACCAGCAGCAGCCACCCCGGCGTGACGACCTCCCCTACCCGTCGTTAACCGAACGACAGGAGGACCCGGTACGGACCGGCCAGGGGGTTTGCGGGCGATGGTGGCGCGGCGGCACAGCAGGACGGGCGCGGTGATCGTCGCAGCGGGGCTGATGGTCTCTCCCCTGGGCTGCGGCAGGGCCGTCGGCGGCGGCGACTCCCTCTCCGCCGACCCCGTCGAACTCCTCCACCGCGCCGCCCCCACCCTCGCCGACGCGGGCAGCTCCAGGGCCCGTACGGAGATGGAGATGGCCACCGGCGGCACCCGCGTGACCATCCGGGGCGAGGGCGTCTACGACTACGGCAGACAGCTCGGCAGGCTGGAGGTGCTGCTTCCGCACGACGCGGCCGGCACCGGCGAGCACCGCCCGATCACCGAACTCCTCGCCCCCGGCGCCCTGTTCATGAAGAACCGCGGCGCGGGCGTCCCCGCCGACAAATGGGTCCGCGTCGACACCGCCACCCTCTCCGACGGCAACCTGGTCACCGGCGGCGCCACCGACCCGTTCGCCGCCGCCGAGGTACTGCGCGGGACGCGCACGGCGACGTACGTCGGGGAGACCGAGATCGAGGGCACCCGGGTCCGTCACTACCGCGGCACCGCCGACCTCACCGCCGCCTCCCGCACCGCCTCGGTGGGCAACCGCGCACCCCTGCGCGCCGCGGCCAAGGGCTTCGCCACCGCTCGTGTCCCCTTCGACGTCTACCTCGACGACGAGGGCCGCATCCGCAAGATCCGCCACCGCTTCAGCTTCGTCAACGGCAGCCGCCCGGGCACGGTCGCCGTCGCCTCGACGACGACGCTGTACGACTTCGGCGTCCCCGTCACCGTACGACTGCCGAGGTCACAGGACATCTACGCCGGGAAGATCGCCGAGGAATAGAGGAACAGCGGCGGTCGAGCGGACCGGGTGGCGGAGAAAGCAGGGCCGGAAATGGTCCGTTGGTGCCATGCGCGGGCTGTGCGCCCCTGCCTACCCTAGGAAGCCGGTGACGGCGGGAAGAGGTGATGCACGTGGCTCCGGCAGGCGGTACGGCGGTTCAGGACCACGTGGCCCTCGCCGAGATCGAACTCTGCGGCGACCTCATCATCGCCGCCTCCACCACCGACGGCGACCGCCTCAGCCCCGACCGCATCGACGAGGTGCTGCGGGTCTGGGAGGAACGCGCCCAGGACGGCCAGTAGCCCGCCGGGCCCGTGTACGACGAAATCCGGCCACCCCCAGAACCCGCCTCAGGTCCGCAGCAGTCGACCGATCGCCTTCGTCGCCTCCTCCACCTTCGCGTCGATCTCATCGCCGCCCTTGAGGGCCGCGTCGGCGACGCAGTGCCGCAGGTGCTCCTCAAGGAGTTGCAACGCGAAGGACTGGAGCGCCTTGGTGGACGCGGAGACCTGCGTGAGTATGTCGATGCAGTAGACGTCCTCCTCGACCATGCGCTGGAGCCCGCGGATCTGACCCTCGATGCGCCGCAGACGCTTCAGGTGTTCGTCCTTCTGCTTGTGGTACCCGTGGATTCCACGGTCGTGGTCGGTGATCACCACGTCGCCGGTCTCCTCGGCGGGCGCCGTCGCTCCAGCCTCGGTGGTCGTCATCGCGTCCTCCCACAGACGTCTCGCGGCATATACCCCAGGTGGGTATATGGTAACCAACTTTGTTGGGTAGGGGGTCTGTGGCCGCCACGCCCCCATGTCGAGCAGGAAAACTCATGGGCGACACTGGGGGGACGGCCCATTAGCCGTGGCCGGATGATGCGCCTAGCATCAGCCTGACCGAAACCAATGCATACCGAGGACCCCACGTGCGCTTTCGTCTGACCCCCAGGGAGACGAGCTTCTATGACATGTTCGCCGCATCCGCGGACAACATCGTCACGGGCTCGAAACTCCTGATGGAATTGCTCGGGGCGGACACCGCCGGCCGGGCCGAGATCGCGGAACGCATGCGGGCAGCGGAACACGCCGGTGACGACGCCACGCATGCGATCTTCCACCAGCTGAACTCCTCGTTCATCACGCCCTTCGACCGCGAGGACATCTACTCCCTCGCGTCCTCCCTCGACGACATCATGGACTTCATGGAGGAGGCCGTCGACCTGGTCGTCCTCTACAACGTCGAGGAACTCCCCAAGGGCGTCGAGCAGCAGATCGAGGTACTGGCACGTGCCGCCGAACTGACGGCCGAGGCGATGCCGAACCTGCGCACCATGGACAACCTCACCGAGTACTGGATCGAGGTCAACCGGCTGGAGAACCAGGCGGACCAGATCCACCGCAAGCTCCTTGCCCACCTCTTCAACGGCAAGTACGACGCCATCGAGGTTCTCAAGCTCAAGCAGATCGTGGATGTGCTGGAGGAGGCCGCGGACGCCTTCGAGCACGTGGCGAACACGGTGGAGACCATCGCCGTCAAGGAGTCCTGACCTCTCCATGGACACCTTCGCTCTGGTCGTGACCATCGGCGTCGCGCTCTTCTTCACGTACACGAACGGCTTCCACGACTCGGCGAACGCGATCGCGACCTCCGTGTCGACCCGTGCGCTGACGCCGAGGGCCGCGCTCGCGATGGCAGCGGTCATGAACCTGGCAGGCGCGTTCCTCGGCAGCGGCGTGGCCAAGACCGTCAGCGAGGGTCTGATCCAGACCCCCGAGGGCTCCAAGGGGATGGGCATCCTCTTCGCCGCCCTCGTCGGCGCGATCACCTGGAACATGGTCACGTGGTACTTCGGCCTGCCGTCCTCCTCGTCCCACGCGCTGTTCGGCGGCATGGTGGGCGCGGCCCTGGCGGGCGGTACGACGGTCTACTGGTCCGGCGTCCTGGAGAAGATCATCATCCCGATGTTCGTCTCCCCCCTCGTAGGCATGGCCGTCGGCTACCTGGTGATGACCGCGATCATGTGGATCTTCCGCCGGTCCAACCCGCACAAGGCCAAGCGCGGCTTCCGTATCGCCCAGACCGTCTCGGCCGCTGGCATGGCACTCGGCCACGGCCTCCAGGACGCCCAGAAGACGATGGGCATCGTCGTGATGGCCCTGGTCATCGCCGACGTCGAGGACTACGGCGACCCCATCCCGGTCTGGGTCAAGATCCTCTGCGCGGTCATGCTCTCCCTCGGCACATACGCCGGCGGGTGGCGCATCATGCGCACGCTGGGCCGCAAGATCATCGAACTCGACCCCCCACAGGGCTTCGCCGCCGAAACAACCGGCGCGTCGATCATGTTCACCACGGCGTTCCTCTTCAAGGCCCCCATCTCCACAACCCACGTCATCACCTCAGCGATCATGGGCGTAGGCGCCACCAAGCGCGTGAACGCGGTCCGCTGGGGCGTGGCGAAGAACATCATCCTGGGCTGGTTCATCACGATGCCGGCGGCGGCAACGGTGGCCGCGACCAGCTTCTGGATCGTGAACCTGGCGTTCCTGTAAGTGCGGCTGAGTGGGGGTTGCTCGCGCAGTTCCCCGCGCCCCTTAAAAGCCAGGGGGCACCCCCAGT
>NZ_VTHJ01000030.1:73324-103414 GCF_008386495.1 Streptomyces tailanensis
GCCGGAGGGCGGGCCCTTCTTCAGCCTCGCGGTGGCACCGCCATGCAGCACCGCGAGGTGTCCTGAGAGGCGTCGGCTCAGCCGAAGCGCCCGGAGATGTAGTCCTCCGTGGCCTGAACCGACGGGTTGGAGAAGATCCGCTCCGTGTCGTCGATCTCGATGAGCTTCCCGGGCTGCCCGACCGCCGCGAGGTTGAAGAACGCCGTCCGGTCCGACACACGCGCAGCCTGCTGCATGTTGTGCGTCACGATCACGATCGTGAACCGCTCCTTCAGCTCACCGATGAGGTCCTCGATGGCGAGCGTGGAGATCGGGTCCAGCGCCGAGCACGGCTCGTCCATGAGCAGCACCTTCGGCTCGACCGCGATCGCCCGCGCGATGCACAGCCGCTGCTGCTGACCACCGGAGAGCCCGGACCCCGGCTTGTTGAGCCGGTCCTTGACCTCGTTCCAGAGGTTCGCGCCCTTGAGGGACTTCTCGACGATGTCGTCCAGCTCGGACTTCTTCTTGTTGCCGACCAGCTTCAGACCGGCCGCCACGTTGTCGTAGATCGACATCGTGGGGAACGGGTTCGGACGCTGGAAGACCATGCCGACCTCACGCCGCACGGACACCGGGTCGATCCCGGCGCCGTACAGGTTCTCGTCGTCGAGCATGACCTTGCCCTCGACGCGGCCGCCCGGCGTGACCTCGTGCATACGGTTGAGGGTGCGCAGGAACGTGGACTTGCCGCAGCCGGAGGGGCCGATGAAGGCGGTCACGGTACGCGGCTGGATGGTCATCGAGATGTCCTCGACGGCCAGGAAGGAACCGTAGTAGGCGTTGAGGCCGCTGACGTCAATTCGCTTGGCCATAGGAATCACTGCTTCTTTCGCGGGAGCCGCGGGGGTCGCGGGGGAATCTGGTCGCTGTATGGCCGCGTCAGCGACCGGACTTCGGCGCCTTCCAGCGGGCGATGCCGCGGGCCGCCAGGTTCAGGATCATGATGAAGGCGATCAGCGTCAGCGACGCCGCCCAAGCACGGTCGTACGCCGCACCGTAACCGCCACTCTGCTGGAACTGCAGATAGATGTACATCGGCAGCGACGCCTGCGGGTCGGAGAAGGGGTTCGCGTTGATGAAGTTCGAACCCCACACCAGCAGCAGGACCGGAGCGGTCTCACCGGCGATACGGGCGACCGCCAGCATCACACCCGTGGTGATACCGCCGATGGCGGTCGGCAGCACGACCTTGAGGATGGTGCGCCACTTCGGCACGCCCAGCGCCAGCGAGGCCTCGCGCAGCTCGTTCGGGACGAGCTTGAGCATCTCCTCGGTGGAGCGGACGACGACCGGCAGCATCAGGATGGTCAGCGCCATCGCGCCGGCGAAACCGGAGGGGCCCATGCCCAGGATCAGGATCCAGGTACTGAGGATGAAGAGGCCCGCGACGATCGACGGGATACCCGTCATGACGTCGACGAAGAAGGTGACGGCCTTGGCGAGCTTGCCACGGCCGTACTCGACCAGGTAGATCGCGGTCAGCACACCGACCGGCACGGAGATCAGGGCGGCGAGGCCGACCTGCTCCAGGGTGCCGAGGATGGCGTGGTAGATGCCGCCGCCGGACTCGGAGGTGGCGACGACGCCCATCGAGTGGCTGAGGAAGTAGCCGTCGAGGACCTTCACACCGCGCTTGACGGTCTCGTACACGAGGGAGGCCAGCGGGATGACGGCGAGGAGGAAGGAGACCCAGACGAGGCTGGTCGCCACCCGGTCCTTGGCCTGCCGGCGGCCCTCGACACTCGACGTGATGACGAACGTCGCGAGGACGAAGAGGACTCCGGCGATCAGGGCCCACTGGATGGAGCTCTCCAGGCCGGCCACGGTGCTGATGCCCAGACCCAGGGCGATGGAGCCCGCGGCGACCGCCCACGAGAACCACTTGGGCAGATGCGCGGCCCGCAGGGAGCTCGGACGCTTGTCGGAGAGGGTTGCGTTGCTCATGCGTTGGCCCCCGAGAACTCCTTGCGGCGGGCGATGATCAGGCGCGCCGCGCCGTTGACCAGCAGGGTGATCACGAACAGGACCAGACCGGAGGCGATGAGCGCGTCACGGCCCATCTCGGTGGCCTCGCTGAACTTGCTGGCGATGTTCTGCGCGAACGTACCGCCGCCCGGGTCGAGCAGGCTGGCGTTGATCTCGAAGCTGGGGGACAGGACCATGGCCACGGCCATCGTCTCGCCGAGCGCGCGGCCGAGGCCGAGCATCGAGGCGGAGATGACACCGGAACGCCCGAAGGGCAGGACGGCCATCTTGATGACCTCCCACCGCGTGGCGCCGAGGGCCAGGGCGGCCTCCTCCTGCATCTGCGGGACCTGGCGGAAGACCTCGCGGCTCACGTTGGTGATGATCGGCAGGATCATGATCGCGAGCAGGATGCCGACGGTGAGCATCGAACGGGGGGCGCCGCCCTGCCATTCGAGGATGCCGGTCCAGCCGAGGTAGTCGTTCAGCCAGCCGTAGAGGCCGTCGAGCTGCGGTACGAGGACCAGGGCGCCCCAGAGGCCGTACACGATGGACGGCACGGCGGCGAGCAGGTCGATCACGTACGCGATGGGGCCGCCCAGCTTGCGCGGGGCGTAGTGCGTGATGAAGAGGGCGATACCGACCGCGACCGGGACCGCGATGGCCATGGCGATGATCGACGAGACGATCGTGCCGAAGGCCAGGACCGCGATGCCGAACTCCGGCGGGACCGCGGTGGGGTTCCACTCGAAGGTGGTGAAGAAGTTGGCCTCGTCCTTGCTGATCGCGAGCGCGGCACGGTAGCTGAGGAACACGGCGATGGCCGCCATGAGCGCCAGCAGGAAGATGCCGGATCCGCGGCTCAGGCCGAGGAAGATGCGGTCGCCGGGCCGGGTCGTGCCGCGCTCGGCACGCTTCTGGTCGGCGGAAGGCTGGGGTGTGGGGGGAGCTGCGGTGTCTTTTGTCGTAGATATGTCCATCAGGGTCTCCGGTCTGCGGAGCCGTCGTCGTGCGGGCGGCGGCTCGGGGCGGAGCCGCCCGCGGGTGGGGGGAGGCTCCTGGCGGCGGTGCACCGGACGGTGCGGCCCAGCCCCGCGGGGGCTGGGCCGCACTCAGGTCAGCTCAGTTCCGAGATGGTCGTGCGGACCTTGGTGATGATCTCCTCGGGCATCGGGGCGTAGCCGGCGTCGGCGAGCAGCGCCTGGCCGTCCTCGGACGCGATGTAGGTGAGGAAGGACTTGGTGGCGGGCAGGGTGTCCGCCTTGTTGCCCTTGTCACAGACGATCTCGTAGGTGACCAGGGTGATCGGGTAGGCGCCGTCCGTCTTCGGCTGGTAGTTCACCTCCAGCGCCAGGTCCTTGCCGGTGCCGACGATCTTGGCCTCACCGATGGCCTTGGTGGCGTTCTCGATGGTCGCCTTGGCCGGCTCGGCGGCGTCGGTCTTGATGGAGACCGTGCTCATGCCGTCCTTGGCGTACGAGAGCTCCATGTAGGAGATCGCGCCCTCGGTCCCCTTCACGCCCTGGGCGACACCGGAGGAGCCCTGCGCGGACTGGCCGCCCTTGGCCTCCCACGCCTTGCCACCCTCGTACTTCCACTGGTCGGGCGCGGCGGCGATCAGGTACTTGGTGAAGTTGTCCGTGGTGCCGGACTCGTCCGAGCGGTGGAAGGCCTGGATCTTGAGGTCGGGCAGCGTCGCCTCGGGGTTCAGCGCCGCGATGGCCTTGTCGTTCCAGTTGCTGATCTTGCTGTCGAAGATCAGGGCGAGGGTCTTGGCATCCAGGACCAGGTTGTCGACACCCGGGACGTTGTAGCCGACCGCGATCGGGCCGCCGACCATCGGCAGGTCGATGCCCTGACCGCCGGTGCAGATCTCCTTGGAGGCCGTGACCTCTTCGGGCTTCAGCGCCGAGTCGGAACCGGCGAAGGCGACCTGGCCCTGCGTGAACGCGGTGATACCGGCGCCCGAGCCGCTGCCCTTGTAGTTGATCACGACGTCCTTGCAGGCCGCCGAGTACTGCTTGACCCACGCGTCGATCGCGTTCTTCTGCGCCGAGGAGCCGTCGGCCAGCAGCTGACCCTTGGCGTCGCCGCAGTCGATGTTGCTGTCCGCCGCTGCCGTGCTGTCGCCCGCGCCACCGCTGCCGCCGGTGTCGTCGGAGCCACACGCCGTCAGGGTCAGGGCGCCGGTGACGGCGACAGCACCGAGAGAAAGGGCGCGCAGCCGGTTCTTGCGCTGAAGCTTCACTTTCGGGATTTCCTTCCAGGAGCCGCCGTCCACATGGCGGCGTGCGAAGTTCGTCGTATCAGCCTGCGAAGCAGTGGTGCTCCCACCCCTACGACCTTCAGGCTGCTGTCGTCACGGCGTGAGCGCCCGCATTCAGGGCCCCACACCGCACCGGGTAGGGCCGAAATTAGGCAGATCAGGTGAAGCCGCCGATGGACAAAAATGAACGGGGGGTGAACCCCTGCCGACAGTGCGGTGAGGTCACGGAATGCTCACGGGGAGAACACGTGAGCATTCCAACGCCACCGGCCGCTCCCGACGGAATCCCGACTGAGATACCGATCCCGGCCATTGCCGCCACTGAGCCCATCTCCCCCACCTCGCCACTCATCACTCTCCGCACACAAGCAACTACAAACGGTATGCATCCCCAGGTCAAGCCCGCTCTACTCCCACCTCGCGCCCAGCACGCACGACGCATCCGCCGCCCCACCGCGACCACTCCCACGCGCCACACCCCGTCGGACCCCACGCGCCTGGGCCAGTCCGGCCCCGCGGCGTCCCAGCCCGCTCGGCCACCTCTCGGCCCAGCCGGCCACCTCTCGGCCCAGCCGGCCACCTCTCGGCCCAGCCGGCCACATCTCGGCTCGGCCCAGCCGGCCACCTCTCGGCCCAGCCGGCCACCTCTCGGCCCAGCCGGCCACCTCTCGGCCCAGCCGGCCACATCTCGGCCCAGCCCGGCGACAATCCAGCCCGTCCGGCGTTTGAGGACGAGCCCGAAGGGCGACTGGCCCCCCACCGGCCGGCGGGCAACCCACCCACCGCAGCGCCACCGGCCACGGACCCCACAAGCCCCCTCTCCGCCGTGGAACCTCCACCCCGCCAACCCCGTCTCGTTCCACGACACAAAGCTCGCGGCGCTCCGGGAGGCGCACATGGAACGGCGTACGTTCATCGGCGGCGGCGCGGCCGCACTGGCGACCGCGGCGACGGCCGCCTGCACAGGCGGCGGCACCGCCCCCGCCACGGACTCCTCCCTGCGCACGACCACCACTGACGCCGGCACGAAGGCCACGGTCGCCAACTGGTCCGCCCTCGCCCGCGACCTCGACGGCCCGCTCATCCGCCCCGGCGACAAGTCCTGGTCGACGGCCCGCCTGCTCTACAACACCCGCTTCGACGACCTGAAGCCCACGGCCGTCGCGTACGTCGCCCACCCCGACGACATCCGTACGACCCTCGCCTACGCCAGGGCCCACGACATCAAGGTGTCGATCCGCAACGGCGGCCACTCCTACGCGGGCTGGTCCTCCGGCAACGGCCGCCTGGTCATCGACGTCTCGAAGCTGAACAAGGTCCGCGCGTCCGCGAACGAGGCGGTGGTCGGCGCCGGCGCGAAGCTCATCGACGTCTACCGCGCCCTGGCCGCGAAGGGCGTGACGATCCCCGCCGGCTCCTGCCCCACCGTCGGCGTCTCCGGCCTGACCCTCGGCGGCGGCCACGGCGTGACATCCCGCGCGTACGGCCTGACCTGCGACAGCCTCACCCAGGCGACCCTGATCACGGCGGACGGAAAGCAGCTCACCGCCAACGCGACGACCAACAAGGACCTCTTCTGGGCCCTACGAGGCGCCGGCAACGGCAACTTCGGCGTGGTCACCGAACTCCGCTTCAAGACGCACCCGGCCCCCCAGGGCGTCACCGCGTACCTCACGTGGCCGTGGTCGAAGGCCGCCGCCGTACTGAAGGCCTGGCAGGAGTGGGGCCCGACACAGCCCGACGAGATCTGGTCGTCCTGCCACATACAGAACGGCGGCACCCCGTCGGTCTCGGTCGCCGCCTTCTCCCTGGGCACCTACGGCGAACTGGAAAACGCCCTGGACCGCCTGGCCGACCGCGTAGGCACCCCCGCCCGCACCGCATCCCTCAAGCGCCGCTCGTACGAGTCAGCCATGGAGATGTACGCCGGCTGCTCCTCCTTCACCGACGACGCGAAGTGCCACCTCCCCGGCTCGCCCCCCGGCCGCAACCCCAAGGGCGCCCTGGGCCGCGAGACCTACGCCGCCCGCTCCGACTTCTTCGACCGCTCGCTCTCCTCGGCGGGCATCCAGACCCTCCTGACCCAGATCACCGGCGTACGAGGCGGAGCGGGCAGCATCCAACTCACCGCCCTCGGCGGCCAGGTCAACCGCGTCTCCCCCACAGCCACGGCCTTCGTCCACCGCCGCTCCCGCATGCTCGCCCAGTACCTCACGTCCTGGAAGCGCGGCACCTCCGGCAAAACAGCCCAGTCCTGGCTGAACACGGCCCACAACTCCATGACCCGCCACGCCTCCGGCGCCGCCTACCAGAACTACACCGACCCCACCCTCAGGAACTGGCGCAAGGCGTACTACGGCGACGCGGCCCCCCGCCTCACCACCCTGAAGAAGAAGTACGACCCGAACCGCTTCTTCACGTTCCCGCAAGCGCTGTGAGACAGGCCCTGTAGCGCCTTTGATGGGCCGCAGGCCCAAAAGGGGCGCGGGGAACTGCGCGATCAACCACACCAAACCCGCACCCGCCACGCACCCCCCCCCCCCCCGAGCTAGAAGGCACCGGGGGGCCGAAGGGGCACAGCCCCTGGATGGGGGTCCCCCCGCTCGAGCGGAGCCGAGAGTGAGGGAGGGACGGGTAGGGGCGGCGGGGGCGAAAAAATCCCGGGCGGACCCTACGCCGCCAGATCCCGCTCCTCCGCCGAGGCCGCCTCAACCCGCGCCCCCGGAATCACGGCCCGCTGCCCGTCCCGCCCCCGAGCGGACACGACCCACCCCACCCGAGGCGACCGCTCAACCGCCTTCATCACCGGCGTCAGCAACGCCATCGCAAGCGGCGACAGCAACAACGCCACAGCCGTCCCCAGCGCGAACCCGCCGATCACGTCCGTGGGATAGTGCACGCCCATGTAGACCCGGATGAACCCCCCGAGCAGCCCGATGACAAGCCCGACAAGCCCGAACTTCCGGTTGGCGACGAACAGCCCCACCGCCATCGCCATGATCAGGGTCGCGTGATCACTCACGAACGAGTAGTCGGTCTTCCCGGAGACGAGCACCTCCAGCCCTTCATGATCGAGGAAGGGCCGAGGCCGCTCGACGAACCCGCGTATGGGCACATTGACGAGCACGGCGATCCCGGCGGCCAGCGGCGCCCACACCAGCGCGGCCACGGACGAGGCGGCATCCTCGCCACCTCGCTTCCGCACGCCCCACCAGCACCACACGATCAGCAGCACCATGGCGAACAGAAGCCCGTACTCACCCACGAACTCCATGACCCGGTCGAGCCACGTCGGCGCGTCCTTGGCCAGACCATTGATGTCGTACAGCAGCTCGACGTCGGGGTTCGATCCGGAGGATTCAGCGGCAAGTGCGGCATGCGCGGCGAGTCCAGCCATCGTGCTGCGGCCCTTTCGTCATCGTTCCCGCGATCGCACCCGTACGTGCGCCGCGCTTTTGCCACCCCCGTGGTGTTACGTAGTGCTTCCGCGTATGCGCGTGCGTCAACGCGCTACGTCGGCCTACATCAATCAGGAACGCACACTCCCCTTCAATGCGTTCCACCCTCCACTGAATGATCACTCAGACGTTATCGAAGAGAGACCCATCGTCGCAGCTCAGGGCAGGGGTTCACGGAGAATCACGGCCCCGTCAGACCGTCGTGGGCAGCGCTTTCGCGCCATCTTCGGTGACCCGAGTGGCGCCAAAGTAGTCAGGTGTATCAATCGGATCAAACCGGATAACCGCACCGGTCCGCGGGGCGTCAATCATGTATCCGCCTCCCACATAAATCCCGACGTGCCGAATGGCGCGGGAGTTGGTGAGGTCGTCGGAGAAGAACACGAGATCCCCCGGCAGCAACTCATCCCTCGACGGATGCGGCCCGGCGTTGTACTGATCGTTCGCGACGCGCGGCAGCGTGATCCCCACACTCTCGTACGCGGCCTTCGTCAGCCCCGAGCAGTCGAAGCGTCCGCCCTGCTCAGGGGTCCCATTGCCGCCCCACAGATAGAGCGTCCCGAGCTTCTTCTGCGCGTACGCGATGGCCCCGGCCGCCTGCTCGCTCGGATCGACCCGAGTCGTCGGCGCCGCGAAACTCTCCTGCAGAGTCGTGATCGTCTTGACGTAGTTCTGGGTCTCCTTGTACGGCGGAACGCCCCCGTACTTGATCACGGCGTACGCGCCCGCGTTGTAGGAAGCGAGCATGTTCGCGGTCGGATCACCGGGTACGTCCTTCACGTACGACGCGAGCTTGCAGTCGTACGAAGCGGCCGATGGAATCGCGTCATTCGGGTCCCAGACGTCCCGGTCCCCGTCACCATCACCGTCCATCCCGTGCGTGGCCCAGGTCCCCGGGATGAACTGAGCGATCCCCTGCGCGGCGGCGTGACTCTGCGCCTGCGGATTGAACCCGCTCTCCTGGTACAGCTGCGCGGCCAGCAACGCGGGATTGATCGCGTCGCACAGATTGCCCCACTTCTGTACGAGTGCCTGGTACGCGGCGGGCACGGCCCCCTTGGCCAGCCCCACGGACTTCCCCGCGACCCCGTTGGCAAGATTCCCGGCGACCATGTACACGCCGACGACAAGCAGCATCACGAAGCTGAGCCCGGCACCGACTACGGCGCTGGCCGCGATCCACGCCTTACGCACCGTCAACCGCCCCTCACCGCCCAGCAGTCCGCCGCCAGTCAGTGTAGAGCGGACGGCCCCACCACGGAATGATCACTCGACGGGCCCGCAGTCGACCCACAGCAACTTCCCGCCGACCGACACCCCGAGATCCCGCAACACCGACACCCCTAGGTCCTCGGCACAGGCCCGCACAAGCTGCAGCCCTCGCCCACACTCGGCGTCCACCGCAGCGGGTACGTCCCTCTTGAACCCGGCCGGCACCCGCCAGTCCCGATCCCACACGGCGACCCGCAACCGCCCGCCCACTTCGACGACCCGCATCGCGTACTCGTCCCGCGTGTGCTGATGAGCGTTGGTCAGCAACTCGGTTGCCATCAACTCGGCGAGGGGGATGTGGTGGGCGAGGTCGTGGGCCCCAAGCACGCCCGGAGGGTGGCACGACCGACGCCGGGGGAGCGGGGGTCGCGGGGAAGACGAAGGGTGTAGTTGAGGGACGGGGATACGGTGGCCATGGAAGTCTCCGGTTACTGAGGGGAGTTGGATGAGTACTCCTTCCGCCTCTAAGGTAGCGACACTTCGGTGAACTTGTTCACCAGCTTCCAGGAATCACGTTCATTGCCACCCATGTGGGTGACGAGCACAGCAAGGAGGCGGGCACTCCCATGAGGGCCAATCCAACAGGGAGACAACTCCGCTTCGGCACAGAGCTGCGCAAACTCCGTGAGCGCGCGGGCCTGAGCGTCACGGAAGCCGGTCAACTCCTCGGCATCAGGCAGACCCAGGTCAGCAACATGGAGGCCGGACGCGTAGGGGTCAGCTCCGAGCGGTTGCACGCAATCGCCGCCCACTACGCCTGTACAGACAAGGCCTTGGTCGAGGCCCTCGCATCCCTGCCGTCGGACCGCAAGCGGGGCTGGTGGGAGGAGTACCGCGAGCTGCTCTCCGGTCCGCTGCTCGACCTAGCCGAAGCAGAGCACCACGCCCGCTCGTTGCGCAGCACCACCACAGCCCGCATCCCGGGCCTGCTCCAGACCCGTGAGCACGCTCTTGAGATCTTCCGCCAGGCGGTAACCGAACTCGCCCCGCCCGACATCGAGCATCGCCTGTCGTTCCGCATCAAGCGGCAGGCAGTCCTCTTCCGCGAGGACACCCCGACGCCGTACGAGGCGATCGTCCACGAGGCAGCCCTCCGCATGAAGGTCGGCGGCGCCACGATCGCCCGGCAGCAGCTGAAGCACCTGCTCGACATGAGCGAACGCAGCCACGTCACCCTGCGAGCCATCACCTTCGACGTCGGCGCCTATCCGGGTTCGGGGCAGTCGATCTACTACCTGCACGGCGCGGTACCGGCACTGGACACGGTCCAACTCGACCAATCCCACGGTGCCAAGTTCCTCGACGCCGAGGCACAGTTGCACAAGTACCGGACGCTTTTCGACCGCATCGAGGCCATCGCACTCAGCGCGGACAAGACCCGGGACCTTATCCACAACGTGATGCGAGAGCTGTGAGGGAACCCCATGAACCCGCCCTGGCAGAAGTCGTCCCATTGCAGTGAAGGCGAAGCCTGCGTCCACATATCCACAGGCCCCGCCACCATCCACCTGACCGAATCCGCCGACCCCACCGAAGCCACCCTCAACGCCGCCCCCTCGTCCTTCCGCGCCCTCCTCCACGCCCTCAAACTCGACCTCGACCTCGACAAGGAAACCGCCCGTGTCTGACATCCCCACCGACCTCGAATGGATCCGCGCCGCCCCCGAGGACGCGACCGGCCCCGGCCCCTGGATCGAGTTGGCATTCGGTGAAGGGAACGGGGAAGACGACCCGGAAGCCCCCGTCTACATCCGCGAGACGAGCGACCCGGAGAACGTCGTGACGACCAACCGCCGCAAGTGGGACGCCTTCGTGCTGGGCGTACAGGCAGGCGAGTTCGACCACTTCGTGGAGGGCGTCGAAGGATTCGAGCCGACGGCGAAGCCGGCGGAGGAGTAGCCCGCACAGCGCCGGAGGCCGCAGCAGCGATTGGCAGATTTGTCTCACCCGACGCGCCATAAGCGCGGCGTGTCCCGAGACGAATCTGCCAATAGCCGGCCAAGCCCTGGCGTTTCTCGCGCTAAGTAACGGATGGTCACGGGCAGTATTGGCGAGGCTTCGCCTGCCATATCGCCATCGCCCATCGAAAGGCCCCGGAAAGTGACCACCCGACGCGACGTACTCCGCCTCGGCGGCGGACTGACGGCGGCCGGCCTCGCCGAGGCGCTGCTCGTCGGCCCCGCCGCGGCCCGCCCACAGCTCGCCACCCCCACCACCACCGGCAACACCCCCGACGCGGCTGCCTGGCGTGAGCTGCGACGCCGTCTCGGGCCGGGCGCCGGGCTCTACCGGCCCGAGCCCGGGCCCGAGAACGGCGAGTACGGACGACTGGCCCCGCCCGACAACCTCCGCTACGCCCACATCGAGCCCGCCGGGATCGTCGCCTGCGCCACCCCCCGCGACGTACAGACGGCGGTCCGCTGGGCCGTGGACCACGGCGTACCACTCGCCCCGCGCTCGGGTGGGCACAACTACGCCGGGCACTCCACGACCCGAGGCCTGCTGATCCATCTGCGCCGGATGCGCGCGGTGACCGTATCCGGCGAGCGGCGGCTGACGGTCGGCGGCGGCGCCACCAACTCGGACGTGTACGAGGCCAGGGCAGCCAACCTCTACTTCCCGGGCGGCCGTTGCCCGGGCGTGGGCGTCGCGGGGCTCACCCTGGGCGGCGGGCTCGGCTTCAACGACCGCAAGTGGGGTCTGAGCTGTGACCGGCTGCTGTCCACCGACGTGGTGCTGGCGGACGGCAGCCTCGTACGGGCCGACGCACGCGAGAACACCGACCTGTTCTGGGCATGCCGGGGCGGCGCCGGCGGCAACTTCGGCATCAACACGGGCTTCGTCTACGACTCCGTACCGGTGGCCGGGCTGCGGGCCACGGTCTTCGACCTGACGTTCCCGCTGGAGCGTGCGCTCGCCGTGACGGAGGCGCTGCAGGATCTCCTCGCGCACGACCACGCCGGCGACTTCGACGTCCGGGTCGGTTTCTCCCACCCCGGTACGACCCCGAAGGACGCCGCCGTCATGACCGTCCTCGGGCAGCGGCTCGGCGGCGAGCGGCATTTGCGGAAGCTGCTGGGCCGCGTGCTGGGGCTGAAGCCCACGCGCAAGGTCGTCGAGGAGTTGCCGTTCTGGGAGGCCCAGGACCGTCTCATGGACCGGGACCCCGCGACGGCCATGGCGTCGAAGTCCCTGGTCCCCACGGTGTGGCTGCCGCCGAGCACCGTCCAGTACATCATCGATGCCGTGCACGACTGGCGCCCCGGCCCCGGCGGAGGCTCCGGCTACGTCACCCTCTTCGCCATGGGCGCACGAAGCAACGACCCCGCGCCCGACGACACCGCGTTTCCGCACCGGGCGGCCACCTGGGTCATCGACATCGGCACCGCCTGGAAGCCGGGCACCCCGGACGCCGAGGTCCGGGACCTGATCCACCAGACGGCCGTCATCCACCACGCCCTCCGCCACCAACTGGGCACCTCGGCCGCGTACGTGAACTTCCCCGACCCCGATCTACGGCACTGGCAGACGGCGTACTACGGCGACAACCACGACCGCCTCGCCACCATCAAGGAGCACTACGACCCGCACCGAGTCTTCGACTACCCGCAGGCGGTAGGCACGTCCGGCTGACCCTCGGCCGCCCGTATGCGCGAGAGGGACACCCTCCGCCGCGCCAGGTCGACCTCCAGGACCACGACCGTCATCTCGTCCCCGACCTCGACGACACCGTCGGGCGTCTCCAGGGGCTCCACCGTGAGCTCGCTCAGGTGAACGAGCCCCTCAATCCCGTCGGCCACCTCGACGAAGACCCCGAACGGGACCAACTTGGTCACCCGCCCCCGCAGGACCCGCCCCACCTCGGTCCCGTCGGCGAACGCCCGCAAGGGGTCCGGCTGCATCGCGCGCAGCGACAGCCGGGCCTCGCCGTTCCAGGTGTCGAACTGCAGGAACTCACAGGTCACCCGCTGCCCGACCCGTACGACGTCCGAGGGATTCTCGAAGTGCCGCCAGGAGAGCTCGGGAATGGTGATGAACCCGACGCCGGGAAAGACCGGATGGCCGGGCCCGTCGTCCAGCGCCACGAACACCCCGAATCTCTCGATCGACGCGACCGTCCCGGCCAACACGTCACCGAGCCGAAGCCCCTTCAGGAAGGCCCAGAGTTCCGGATGCGTGGTGGCGGAAAACCTCATCCGCGCCGCCGATTGGGCCGAAGGCCCAAAAGGGGCGCGGGGCTGTGTCGATGTGCGGCTCCGCCGCGTGGGCGCGACCAGCCACACCGAACCCGCAGCCCGAAAACGCCCCCAACCCTACGGCGAACCCGCACAGCTACCGTTCCTAAGAACTGAGCGGGAGTGAGTCCTGTTGCCAGTACTCACGCTCAGCCGAACGCCCCGAACGGTGTTGGGCGTTCTGGTCGACCGCGTTCTCGCCGCGTCCGGCGTGCACGGATCGTGTCCGTGGTCCGGGGATGCGGGGGCGGTTTCCCTCACGCCCCGGGGTGCCCGGTCGGGCCTGGACGGTCCGATGCCCGCGCCCATCGCTCTGGTGGGTGCGGGGCGGTGTCGTCCGTCGCCGGATCGGGTGCCCCAGGGCGCGCCTGCCGATCGCCACGGCGGCTGCGTCGTGGCGGGTTGTCTTCCTGGTTGTGGTGGTGAGGGGTTTTTGCCAGTGCTGGGCGCCCCAGCGGCTGGTGTAGGCGGGGTCGACGGCGATGACGGGGATGCCGAGTTCGGCCGCCATCGACACGAGCCGGGCCCGCAGCCTGGATACGGGCATGCCGGAGATGAGTTTGCGGAACCGCTTGCGGCGGCCGTGTTTCTCCCGGGTGGTCTCGGCGGTGAAGTCGAGGTCCTCGATGGCGATCGCCAGGCCGTGGCGCATCGCCCAGTGCAGCAGGCGGATCAGCGCGTGCCTGACCTGTGCGTCGCGGTGGTCGGCGGTGCCGGACAGGTCGTAGCCGAACCGAAGTGGTTCGCCGGTGGGGTTGCCGTGTTGGTCGAGGCGCCAGGCGGCGAGGTGGTCGGCGTTGGTGTCGACGCCGATCAGCCCGCTCGCGCGGGCCGCCTCCAGCGGCAGGGTCTTCACTGGTGGGGTCGTCCAGGACGCGGTCAGGTACCAGCGGCCCCGTTCTACGTCTTCGTGGATGTGGTAGGCGACGGCCCGGTTGGCGGTGACGCGGTCGGTCCACTGCTCGCCCCGGTGCACGAAGCTCACGCGGGCGGCGAGGACGTAGCGGCCGTGCGGAGCGTTCGCCAGGTGCGTCAGCGGCGCGGGCAGCTTGAGGGAGACTTCGCCGTCGTCGGTGACGCGGATGGTCTCGTTGCCGTACCGCTTCCCGGACTCGCCGTCGGCTTTCAGGAAACGGCGCCCGGCCTGCCACCGCTTGCGCCATTCCGGCTCGGTGAGCTGTGCTTCCTTCAGGTTGTGCCGGGTGTTGAGCAGCCGCTTGCCGCCGCGTACCACGTGCACGACGCCGGCGTCACGGTCGCTCCGCGCCGTCCGAAGCCGGTCGGTGAGCAGGTGCAGGCGGCGGGACTTGGCGTGCCACTCCTGCTTGCTGCGGTAGCCGCCCGGAACATGCTTGGTGCCCTTCGCGCCCACGGGCAGGGACAGCCGGTGCGTGATCGTCTGGATCCCGGCTTCCAGGCTCTGGATGTGCGCGAGCTGGCCGCGCCGGGCGAGTGCCCACTGGTCGTGCGTGGCCTTGGTGACCGACCCGGCCCAGCGGGAGGAGGACTCCTCGGTCAGGACGCGCTTGCGCTCGGCCCACTGCTCGCTGTCGTGGTCCAGCCCGGCCGCGCACCGCGCCTTCAGATCACGGGAGGCGAGCGAACCCAGCAGGTCGCCGACCAGGCACAGCACCGTCTCGTCCCCGGCGCTCAGGCTCTTGAGCCGCGTACGGATCGCCACCCCCGACGGGCCGGACACAACGAACGGCGCCGCCACCTCCCGCAGCCCACCACCCACCCCGTCGCCCCCAGCCCGGTGTCGAAGAAATCCGTCAGCACACCCAACGACCACCACCGGAGAAGGTCACGCATTCGACACAAGAACTCACGTTCCCGACTGGCGAGTGTGCCTGCCACACCCTGAAGAGGCTCACTCACGTACGTCAGAACACGCTCAGCGCCTTCGAACGCCACCTGTTCACTACCGCTACAGCACCCTCACCGCCCCGACCGCCCGCCCGCCCCGACACCCTCCTCCCCCTCACCCTGACCGCCCTCGCCTACCGCAAGGAGGGCTGGCTACCCCTATCGACACCGAGTACCTCCCACATGCCCTGGTAACCAGCTTCGAGTAAGGACCCGGAACCCGTAACGGCCGGGCCCTTCCTACTGCCCGACTAGAAGATCTCGCCGACCTGCGGCCCAGCCGCCGGAGTCATCCGGCTCACGGCGCGAGACTCCACCG
The DNA here is from genome assembly GCF_008386495.1 of Streptomyces tailanensis. Lineage (GTDB taxonomy): Bacteria > Actinomycetota > Actinomycetes > Streptomycetales > Streptomycetaceae > Streptomyces > Streptomyces tailanensis. Next base: position 88,748 of record NZ_VTHJ01000030.1, read on the forward strand.
CCCGCAGCGCCTCGTACGCCGTGGGCGCCCCGTCCTCGATCTCGGACTTGAACCAGTCGTCGTCCCGAGCCAGATCGTCCCCGAACTTGCTCCGTATGACATCGAGCAACTGCTCGTCCCGCGACCCGACCAGCGCCCGCGTGGCAGCCACATCCAGCAAGTACACACTCAGAGAAGAACTCATGCCCCGAAACTAGCGCCCACCACTGACAACACCCTCCGCCCTCCGCTCAGAAAGGGGCGGCCGCCCGAAGCAGCCGGGCGGGCAGATACGGGGACTCGACCTTGATCTCCCACCCCCGGCGACGGGCGTGACAGGCCAACGCCAGGACATCCAGATCGAGCGCGGTGTCACACGTGTCGGCACGGTCGGCGATCCGGTAGTAATCGCGATGCGCTTCAAGCGCGTCGAGAAGAGCGAGGTTGAAGCTTTCCTCATCGCCCTCGACGAGCTGCGAGAACAACACGGCCGGCGGCGGCAGGAAGCCCCACTCCTCGGCCTTCGCACAGTCCCGCACCGCCTGGTCGGTGGCAGGTCCGGGATCCTCGCCGCGCAGATAGTCGTGGAGGGCCTGCCAGTACGAGGCGAAGGCGGAACCGTCTTCCCGCAGCAGCGCGGGATCGGTCAGCACCAGGGCCGCGAGATCCTCACGCCGACCGGTGATCAGCGCGAAGTTCGTGGCGGTGGCCCACTGCCCGGCACCGGTGAAGTGCCGACCGCCCTCGACGACACAGCTCACCGTCGTGCCGTTGATCACCACGTCCACGGACGACGCGGGTTCGCCCCCGGCGACCCGGACGGCAGCAGCCCCCAACTGCGAAGCAAGAAAAAGACTTTCGAGCTGCTCGTCGGTGACATCGGAATGGAGCGTGGCCCGGAACATGAACAGAAGCTCGTGATCACGCATGGCCTTGGCCAATTCGGCGGCGGAAACAGGCTTCTCCCGACCCACCGCAAGAATCTCGTGAACACTCCGCTCAAAAATGGCCTGACTCTCCGGATGGAGCGGCCGAGGATTCTCGGGCCGCTCAACGACCACAACCCCGGCATCGGCCAGTTGCGCAACCGCGTCCGCCCGCCTGTCCCGCCCGTACTCCCGCACCCGCGGCCCCCCACTCTCGAACCCGGTGACCAGCGCCCGCGGCAGATACCCGGTGTCGATCGCCGGCTCCCACCCCTCCCTGCGGTGGGCGAGAGCGGCGAGCGCGAGCGGAAGCAGAGGAATCAGCGAGCGAGGCCCAACACCCGGCCCCGACATCGCGCTGTACGGACCGAGCAGCCGAGCCAACTCCGCCCAGAACCCCTCCTGATCACCGAGAACGAGCGCCCGCAAGGCATACAGCGCAACGCTGTAAGGCTGCTCGGCAAGCCCCCCGCCAGTCCCATGCTCTCCGCTCTCGTCATCCAGAGCCCAGACGCGAGCGATGGCGGCCGAGATCGCCGCGAGCTTCTCCTCCCGGGACGCCGAATGGCTCGCGCCCACGTCCCCCTCGCCCCCGCTGTCCCCGATGACGTACGCCATGAACCCATTTACGAGCTCGACATCCGGCCGCCCGCCCCGCCCTTCCTGAAGCGGCACCCGAGCGAAGTGAAAGGCCTCCCCATGCCATTCGGCCCGCCCGGCGAGAACGGCCAGACAGAACGCGTCAAGCCACTGCCGCACACTGACGGCCTCCGGCTGGCCCTCCTCTCCACGCTCGTAGTCGATCCCGAAGTTCACATAGGAGAGAAAAACCCGGAAGTCATCGCGCGGGTAGTACGCGGCATACGCGACGGCCCCCGCAGCGGCCTCGGCTGCGTCCTTGAGCACCGCCTCGGCCTCCGGCACATCCAACTCCGGGCACTCCATGGACAGCACGCCCAGATACTCGACCAGTTCCTCCGCCAACGCCCACCACTCATGGACCGCCACCGGCCCGGCCTTCGCCATGGACCGCGCCCGCGAAGCAATCCGATCGAAAAACCCCTCCCGAACCGCCGAGACCTGGGCTCCGCCCACCCGATGCCGCTCGATCCGCACTACCCGCCCCGCCCCGTGTACATGTCCTCCGCAAGTGCCGGGCCCAGCCTAGGCGGCGGACCTCAGGTGAGCGAGAAGAAGATCGTCATCGATGACTCCAGTACACCGTCGAACTCGTGGTGCAGCCCGCCCCGTACAGCTACCCCAGAGGCAGCTCCGCAGGCAGCGTCCGGCCACTCTCACGCACAACGCCTCAGGTCGGGAACTCCCCCAACCAGCCGTGCTGAAGCAGATGCTTGGGCAGATACTCCGACTCGACCTCGATGGGGATACCGCCGTCGTAGGCGAGGCAGGCAATGGCCAGCGGGCCCAGCGCGATGCTGCCGTCGATGTCCGCTGCCCGTTCCTCGTTCAGGGTCCAGTACGCCCGGTGCAGCTCCAGCGCCTCCACAAGAGCGGGGCTGAAGCCCTCCTCGTCCCGGCGCACGAAGCGGTAGAAGAGGTTGATCGGCGGGTAGAGCAGGCCCTGCAGGAGGTCTCGCGGCGCGATGCGCGCCACCGAGGGGTCCGACGCCTCGAACGTGGCGGTGAGCTTCTCGACCAGCCCCGGCCTGCGAAGCCAGTACGTCTGCAGGGTGTCCACCCAGAGGTAGATGTACTCGTCGTACTGCCCCTCCGGAGAACGCAGCCGCTCCAACGGGATCTCGCAGAGCTCCGTCATCCGCTGCTGCTCACGGCAAATCACCGCCAGCCAGAAGGCGTTCAGCCACGTCCCCGCGTCAGCGGTCGACAGCGGGCCACGGGCCGGAAGCGTCCGCATCTTCCGGTTGACACGGCACTCGACGGTTCCCTCACTCACACCGGTCACGGCGAAGAGCGCGGAGCCCAACTGCATCGCGTTGACCGCGGCTTCCCAGGTCTCGACGGCTGCCGCTCGAGGGTCGACAGCGCAGTGAGCGCGCAGCGACATGAGAGTGCTGGTGAACGCGTAGTCGATCATGTCTGTGGACTCTTCGAGCGCGTCGATTCGCCTGGCTACTCGCTCGCTCAGCCGCTCCGCGAACCGCTCGGCGTCGGGTCCTGGAGCACCATGCCGGGCAACAGTCACAGTCACGGAAGAGTCCCCTTGCTGATGTCGAACCGCCGGTATTGGTAGCCAGTGTATGTCCCCGCGTTCTTCTCACCCTTGACGACGACGTATTCCAGCTTTCCCTCCTTGAGCGCTTTCTCCATAGCGTCCACCAGCTGGTCTTCACCCCGCTTTTCCATCTGGGCGAGGATGTCGAAGAAGTACTCCCTGCTTCCCTGTGACACTTGCCTACCGCCAGGAAGGGTGCGCCTGCCGAAATCGGTGCCAGGACTGCTCTTGGCCTCGATGACGACCACTCGCCCGTCCTCGTGCGTCCACACCTGATCGAACTGGTCATTTCCACTTTTCGGACCGAGGAGAGGCTCGTCCGTGAAACCCGTATAGCGCTCGGCGATGTAGTGATGCCTGGCAGCGTTCTCACCCAACGCCTCGGCCGCGTGACCCATCGCCGTGTGGGACTCCTTGTACGCCCCCTTGGCCTCTCCCCAGAGCCCGGCCGATTCCGGGGTCCCTTGGGCCTGGTGGGCCCTGCCGGTCTCCGCTTTCCAGTCCGCCACGAGGTTGTCCCACTGGATGGCGAAATGACGCGCCTGTGCACTCTCCTCAAGAAGCCGGAGCCTCCCCGCGTTCGAAACCGTGTCCGCACCCACGCTGATGTAATCCTCGTCGAGGAAATGCGGCTTGGGCGGCGCAGGAGTGTCCTTGGCACGGATCAGCGGAGCATCGTCGCCCAGCCTGGTGAGTTGCGGCGGAGTGAACCCGCTCTCGTCGTGGAGGTCGAGGCTCCTGCGCGTGCCGTCCTTCCGGTAATAGTGCTCGAAGTAACCAGGCTCGTTATTGGCACGGTAGAGCTGAATATCCTCGATCTGCTCCAGTGTGAGCGATCCGTGAGGTCCGTAGGGATTCCCTCCCTCACGCATGAAACTGGGACGGCCGTCATCCGCCGCCCAGCCGGGAACCCCGCTGTCCGGGTCGCGTACGCCGTCCGTTCCCGCCCCTGCCGAGTCGTCCCCGGCACGCCCGGCATCGTCGAGGCCATCCCCGCCGGCACCCCCGTAACCACCTCCGGAACCGCCCCCGCGCCCCGCCCCCGGGCTCTCGCCACTGCGCCCCTCAGTTCCCCCGAGGCCATCCCCGCCACGCCCGCCCCCGACCGCGGCGGTCTCGCCCGCTCGCGTCCCGGCCCCGACCCCCGCAGTCTCCCGAGCCCCCGCTCCCGCCCCCTCCTCCTGCCGGGCGGCGTCCTCAGCCCTCTGGGCGGCCGTGTCCTCGTGGCGGATGCTGTCCAGCGACTCCCGTACCGTCCCGTCCGCGTTGTGCATGACGAGGGTCGTGGTGTCGAGGTAGACCACCTCGCCCTCGGGGGTCTCCATGCGGACGCTGTTCTCGGGGGTCAGGCCGGCCGGCAGGTCGTCCGCGAGGTTCGGTACGTCGGCGATCCGGTACGTGCCCTCGCCCAGCCGGATGTGCGTGCCGTTCGTGATGCCCCGCAGGCTCGACATCACATCGCTGATCCGGACGGCGGTCGCGCCGATGCCCTTCGCGATGTACGTCATTGGGTCGACGATCCGACCGGCCTTGCCCGCGAAGGAGATGGCCTTCGCGATCGCACCCGCTTTGGCGGTCCCCGCCACCGCTCCGCCCGCACCACCCGTGAAGATGGTGGTGACGACGTTGAAGGTGACGGCCCCGGCCGCCCGGGACGGGTTCTTCCCCCACTGGTCGTACGCGATCAGCGCCTTCCCCGTCTCGACGACCGCCGTACGGGAGTCCCGCAGCCAGGACGGCAGCTTGTCGGCCGGAGTCAGCCAGTACGCGGCACCGACCACGGGTACGGCGGTGATCACGATGCCGGTGAGAAGCTTGCCCAGCCCCGTCCACGCCTGCCCGGCCGCGTCCCACCCGTCCACGCCGACCAGCGTGCCGAGCCCACGAATCGTGCCCCACACGCCGTCGACGAAGAAGCCGACGGTGAAGTCCCAGGCGTGCTCGTGGAAGTAGTACCAGGGGTTGGACTCCTCGACGACGTCGCCCCACGGCAGCCCGGAGGCCATGTTGAGGTCCTCGGCGCGGTAGCCGTACATGTTGTCTTTGTGGGTGCCGTCGTCGACGACGAGCGGCTCTCCGCCGATCAGCGCGATGATCTTGTTGTGGCAGGCGACCTCGGCGGCCTGGAAGGCGGTCCAGGCGGCGTTCACCGCGTTGCGGCGGTTGGTGTTCTCCTCTATGAGGTCGCCGTCCGCGACCCACTCGTCGTCGCCCGCGACCTGCCGCTCGAAGGCCGCCGCCTCCTCGCGCAGGGTGTTGAGCCTGTTGACCAGGGGCCGCACCTCGGCCGCGTAGTCGAGCAGCGCCTTGGAGACCGTGTTCAGCTCGGTGTACAGGTCGTTCCCGGCCGCCGCGACCGGCGCGGTCGTCGCGAAGAGCTGGTCGGCCTCGGGCGCCTTGTAGAAGGGCTCCAGGAGGTTGAAGTTCGCGTCGATCAGCAGGCCGGCGGCGCCGACTGACATCCCGTCGAACGCGATGTCCGCCGCGTCCAGCTCCAACTGCTCCAGATTTCCGGTGAACTCCGGTATCTCGGCCGAGACAACAGGCCTCTCCTCGCTCACGCCTACCCCCGTGGACGCCCTCGCAGATACGTTCCCTCAACTCGCCGCGCACCTCTGTGCCCCCGAGTCGACCATTTGTACCAAAATTGCGATCGCGATCCCACACACTTCTGGCCAAAGGTTGCCCCCTCAACGGCAACCAGGGCCATCGACCGCCCCACACACAACCCTTACGTCCACATCAGGCACACTCGAACCGGCAGAACCCGGCGAACCCGGAGAACCCAGAGGACTCGAAGAACGACCGATAACGACGCCCCGTCAGAAGCGGGAGCCGACCAGCCCCTTGACAGCCCATGACGCAAAAGTGGACTAACGACCGAACCACACCACAGGTTCCGGTTCGACCTCGTTGCCCGGCGTGACACGCCGTGATACACAGAGTGATAATACGGCCCCTCATATACCGCCCCGCGTCCCCCGTTAGGGTCCCTCACGGGTCGGAGGCAAGGGATCCGTACGAAACCCGCCAATCAATGACGCCAAGTCGACATACGACAGCGTCATTGTCGGCGAGAATAGGCCTGACCTCTGCGCACCCGCGCCGAGGGTGCGGTGCGAACGCGGCGCGGCAGCGCCCCGGACGCACGGCACAGCAGCTGAACTACCCATTAGGGGCGGTGACTTACATGTTTCTTGCGGCCGACAAGGGCGACATCACCACCATCATCGGCGGAATCGCCCCGGACTGGGGGCCTTTCGGCAACCTGGGCAACGAGGCGCGCGTGATGATCGAGGTCGTGATGGCGGTGGCCATCCTCCTCTGCCTCGGCATCGCCATCTGGGGCGCGGCCAAACAGCGCATCGGCGCGACCGCCCTGCGCGACACCTTCAGCGCCGAACAGGGCAAGGGCCTCATCATCGCGGGCCTCACCGGTGTCTTCATCATCGGTTCACTGGGCACGCTCTTCACCATCGTGTACGGCATGGCCGTTTAGCGCGACGGGCCGGCCCTCGTCCCGGCCGGGCACGCCCGGTTCCCCACTACCCCACCCGTCCGTCGTGCCCACCGGCTGAGGTTGCGTCTCCCTGATGTCGAGTCACCACACCGCGCCCGCGCGGGAACCAGCGCGGCTACCGTCGTATAGCTACGCGTTTCGCTGCGCGTACACGTTCGAGTACGACGTCGATGTCGATGTTGAAGGGGCGTACGCGGCATGAGTCTCGGCGACCAGCACGGGTACGGGGAGTCCTCGCGCGCCGGTGACGACGGGGCGTACGGAGGTTACGGCGGCACCGGCCAGACCCGCACCCGCCTCCCCGACGACCCCTACGGCAGCACCCCCCGCCGCCCCCGATCCTCCTCCAGAAGCCTCGTCACCATCGTCGGCGTAGTCGTCCTCCTCATCGCCGCGATCGCCTTCGCGAACCGCGGAGGCGACGATTCCGGGGACAACGGCTCCGGGGGCGACAAGGCGGAGACGGCGCCTACGGCGGCTTCGGGGGAGCGGCCGGTGGAGACGAAGACGGCGGGGATTCCTACGGGGTTCGCGCAGAGTGAGCAGGGGGCGGAAAGCGCGGCGGCCAACTACACAGCTGCCCTGGGTTCGGACGGCATGTTCAACACCGCCAAGCGGCACCAGATCGTCGAGACCATCGCCGATCCCAGCGCGATGAACCGCCTCAAGGCCGGCTTCGACGCCGACTACTCGGCCGACTTCCTGAAGACACTCGGCCTCGACGAGGACGGCAGCGCGCCTTCAGGCAGCACGTTCGTCAACCGGACACTGCCGGTGGGCACCAAAGCCACGTCCTACAGTTCCGCCGCGGCCACCGTCGAAGTCTGGTGCAACAGCCTGTTCGGGCTCACCGGTGAGAACACGACCAACCCGGTGACCAACGGCTGGTTCACCGTGACCTTGAAGCTGAACTGGACCGATGGCGACTGGAAGGTCCTCGAGACCAGCCAGAAGACCGGCCCAACCCCCGTCAACGCAGACGACCCGGTCTCCGGAGCCGACGAGATCGGCAAGGCGGTCGAGGAGTTCGGAGGGTTCACGTATGCCCGGTAGCCCGCGTCGCGCACTCACGCTCACTGGTGCTGTGGCGGCCGTTCAGGTCGGCGCCATCCTGCTGGCGACCCGAGCCTTCGCCGCGCCCACCCCCTCGCCCTCGCCGTCCTCCAGCAGCGACCCCTGCTCCCTGATCGCCGGCCCCGCCAAGGACTACTGCGAACGAGAATCCGGCGACAAGGGAGACACCAGCACCCTCCCCAACGACGTAACCGCCACAGTCGACCCCCTCTCCTCCCTCGCCAAGGGCTGCGCCAACGCCGCCTCCTGGACCATCGACAAGCTCTCCGCCGCAGTCAACGAAACCGCGAACGTCGACTTCACGAACCAGACGTTCCTCCAGCAGTACGCCGTGGTCTTCGCGGCCTCGACGATCCTCACCCTCATCCTGTGGCTGCTCGCGGTGGCGAAGCGAGCCGTGCGGGGCGTTCCCCTCACCACGGCCCTCTCCGAAGCCGTCGGCTTCCTCTGGCTCACGGTCCTGGCCTCGGCCTTCACCCCCCTCATCCTCTACACGATCGTCTCGGCGACCGACGGAGTAAGCGAGGTCCTCGCGAAAGCCACCGGCGACCAGACGGACACCTTCTTCGGCAACTTCTCCGGCGCCTTGAAGAAGGGCGAGGACATCGGCGGCGGGCCCATCATGCTCATCGTCGTATCCCTCGTCTCCATCCTCGCCGCAGGCGTCCTCTGGCTGGAGCTGGTCATCCGCGCCGCCCTGCTCTACGTGGGCGCGCTGCTCGGCACGGTCGTCTACGCGGGACTCGTCGACAAGAACCTGTGGGGCCACGTCCGCCGCTGGGCGGGCATCATGATCGCGGTCATCCTCATCAAGCCGGTGATCGTGATCGTCCTCGGCCTCGCGGGCGCGCTCTCCGCGGACGAGGGCCCGGACGCGTTCTCCGCTGTGGTCTCGGGCCTCGCCATCATCCTCCTGGCCATCTTCGCCTCGGCGATGATCTACCGCTTCGTCCCAGGCTTCGGCGACGAGATCGCCGGCTCCCGCAACAACCGTCTGATGCAGGGCGCCGAGAACAAGGCCGCCGCCGTCATCAGCTCCCCCGCCACCCTCGTCGCCCAGGGCATCAAAACCCACAGCACCCGGGCCGACAACAACGGCGGCGGAGGCGGCAACAGCGGCGCCCGCCCGTCCAACCCGGCCTCCGGCGGCGTAGCCGCCCACAGCTCCCGTACGGCGAACGGCGGCGGAGGCGGAGGCGGCGGATCCGTCCCCGCCGCACCCCCGCCCCGCTCGAGCCCGGTCAACACCCCCCACGCCAGTAACACCCGCAACAGCAACCGCACGGGAGGTGAAGGGCGTTGACGACCGAGTCCCACCTGTCCCATCCGGTCACGCCCCGCCGTACATATCTGATCGGCCGCGCCCGGCCGAACGCGATCATCGGCCGGAACCGCGAGTCCGGCGAGATCGCGTTGATCATCGTGGGCGCGTTCCTCGGCATGATGTGCGGTCTCCTCGTCCCGGTCCTCGTACCGCGCATCGCCCTGCTCACGGGCTTCCCACTGCTCGCGCTGGCGGCCGTCTACGTGCCGTACAAGCGGCGGACGTTCTACAAGTGGTTCGAGATCAACCGCAGTTACAAGCGAGCGCTCCGCCGCGGCACGACGTACCGCTCCGCCGCCATGGAGGCCGGTACGCGCCTCGACGGCCGTGAGGTCGAGGTCGGCCCGCCCCCGGGCATCGGCCGTATCACCTGGCTGGCCGCGCCCTTCGGCCCCGACGAAATCGCCGTACTCCTCCACGCCGACCGCCGGACCGTCACCGCCGCCATCGAGATCGAGGGCCCGGGCGTCGGCCTGCGCGACTCCGAGGACCAGGAAGCCCTCGTCGACCGCTTCGGCACCCTCCTCAAGCACGTGGCCAACGGCGACGGCTTCGTCACCCGCCTGCAGATGCTCGCCCGTACGCTCCCGGCCGACCCGGACGCCCACGCCAAGGACGTCGCCCAGCGCGGCGACGAGCGCGCCCCCGGCTGGCTGCAGCAGTCGTACGACCAGCTCCAGTCCATGGTCTCCACGAGCAGCGAGCAGCACCGGGCGTACCTGGTCGCCTGTATGCACTACAACCGCGAACTGGCCGCCGAGGCGCACGCCATGGCCCGCGCGGCCCGCCCGCAGGGCCGGAAGATGGACAAGGACGCGGGCCTCGCCGTCGTCATGGCGCGTGAGCTGACGGACATCTGCTCGCGCCTCCAGGAGGCCGACATCCGCGTACGGCAGCCACTGGGCCAGGGCCGCCTCGCCTCCCTCATCCACTCCATGTACGACCCGGACCACCCCATCGACCACATCCAGGCCATGACCAGGCGCAACGCCTGGCCGGCCGAGCTGGACGCGATGGAGCCGGACTACCTCCAGGCCAAGACCCGCGAGTCCTCCACCCGCGCCCCCTGGTGCCACGCCACGGCCTGGGTGAAGGAGTGGCCGATGACCCCGGTCGGCGTCAACTTCCTGGCCCCGCTCCTGGTCCACACCCCGGACGTCATCCGCACCGTCGCCGTCACGATGGACCTCGAACCCACCGAGGTCGCCATCGAGCGGATGCTGACGGAGAAGACGAACGACGAGGCGGAGGCGTCCCGCGCCGCCAAGATGAACCGCACCGTCGACCCCCGTGACGTGGCCTCCCACTCCCGCCTCGACCAGCGCGGCGAGGACCTCGCCAGCGGCGCCGCCGGCGTCAACCTGGTCGGCTACATCACCGTCTCCTCCCGCTCCCCGGAGGCGCTCGCGCGCGACAAGCGGACGATAAGGGCCTCGGCCGGCAAGTCGTATCTGAAGCTGGAGTGGTGCGACCGCGAGCACCACCGCGCCTTCGTCAACACGCTCCCGTTCGCCACCGGAATCCGAAGGTAGGGCTGTCGCGATGCGGGACCATCCGATCCAACCGCACCCGGAGGTGAGGCGCTGATGCGGGACCCCATGTCCGCCCTCACGGACGCCTTCACCTCCTTCCTCTTCGGCAAGGTCGAGACGACCCGCCTCCCCGTCCGCACCTCCACCGGCCAGGCCCAGGCGGTCTACCTCCCGACCGCCGCCCCCGGCCTCGGCGACTCCGGCGTGATCATCGGCCGCGAGGTCTACTCCGGCAAGGGCTACATCTACGACCCCTTCCAGCTCTACGGCCAACAGCTCCCCGCCCCGCACTGGCTCGTCCTCGGCGAGTCCGGCAACGGCAAGTCGGCCCTGGAGAAGACGTACGTCCTGCGCCAGCTCCGCTTCCGCGACCGTCAGGTCGTCGTCCTGGACGCCCAGGGCGAGGACGGCGTCGGCGAGTGGAACCTCATCGCCCAGGAGCTGGGAATAACTCCCATCCGCCTGGACCCGACCGCCGCCCTGAACCACGGCATCCGCCTCAACCCCCTCGACCCCTCGATCACCACGACGGGCCAGCTGGCTCTCCTGAGGACGATCATCGAGGTGGCGATGGGCCACGGCCTGGACGAACGCTCCGGCTTCGCCCTCAAGGTCGCCCACGCCTACGTCAACGAGACGATCGTCGAACGCCAGCCGGTCCTCACCGACATCGTCGAGCAGCTCCGCCACCCCGAGCCGGAGTCCGCGGAGGCGATGAACGTCGCCCTCGACGACGTACGGGCCTGGGGCCTGGACGTGGCACTCGTCCTCGACCGACTGGTCGACGGCGACCTGCGCGGCATGTTCGACGGCCCCACGACGGTCGGCATCGACCTCGACGCCCCGCTCATCGTCTTCGACCTGTCCCACATCGATCGCAACTCGATCGCCATGCCGATCCTGATGGCGATCGTCGGCGTCTGGCTGGAGCACACCTGGATCCGCCCCGACCGGAAGAAGCGCATCTTCCTGGTCGAGGAGGCCTGGCACATCATCAACAGCCCCTTCGTCGCCCAACTCTTCCAGCGCCTCCTGAAGTTCGGCCGCCGCCTCGGCCTCTCCTTCGTCGCGGTCGTCCACCACCTCTCGGACGTCATCGACGGCGCGGCGGCGAAGGAAGCGGCCGCGATCCTGAAGATGGCCTCCACCAGGACGATCTACGCCCAGAAAGCCGACGAAGCCCGTGCGACCGGCCGTGTCCTCGGCCTGCCCCGCTGGGCGGTGGAGATCATCCCCACCCTCACCCCCGGCATCGCGGTCTGGGACGTCAACGGCAACGTCCAGGTCGTCAAACACCTGATCACCGAGACGGAACGCCCCCTGGTCTTCACCGACCGCGCGATGACGGAATCGTCCGACGACCACCTCCTGGACGACGACGCCCTGCGCGCCGCCGAGTTGGAGGCGGAGGAACGGGCCGCGGCCTTCGTCGAACAGCAACTGAGCGATCTGGAGGGGTACGGCCCCTCCGAGTCCACGGTGGCCTGAGCTAGCGAGTACAGATGAGACCAGAGGACCGGCACCCCCGGCAGAGCGGCGGCGGCATCCCCGACGGGCTGCTGATCGCCCTCCTCGGCTTCCTCGTAGGCCTGACCCTGCTCGTCTGGACGGCCACCGGCCTCGCCGGCCTCTTCGCCCACGGCGCCTGGCCCGACCGCGTCACCTTCACCCGCACCCCCCTGGCCGTACGCAGCCTGCTCGCCAACCCCCAGGACCTCCCCGCCGCCTGGCCGGACACCCCCACCGGCCAACTCTCCGGCTACGGCCTCTTCTGGGGCCTCCTCATCAGCCAAGTGATGGTCCTCCTCGTCCTGACCATCTTCGTCATGGGCACACTGGCCCGCTGGCGCGCGGTACGGGCAAGGGAGAAGGCGCTACGGTCCCAGGGTGCCCCCCGGGCAACGGCGCCCACGACGCCACAGCCCGGCCCGAGGCACGACAACGCCACGGCTGCGGCACCACCCATGGCCAAGCCCACGCCCAAGCCCACGCCAACGCCCACGCCCACGCCGACCGAAGCCATAGAAGAAGCCACCGCGCCCCTCCCCCCGGCCCTCCTCAAGGACCCGGAATCCCCGCCGGCCGCACTCATCCCCGCCCCTCCTTCTGCTTCTCCTCCTACGGCCGCCTTCGCAAGCCCAAGCCCCCCTGTATCGCGAAGAGCTGTGATCCTCGGCTCCGCCGAATCCCGCCGCCCCGCCGCGCTCGAAGCCGTACGGGACGCCGAAGGCCCGGCCCTGGTGGTCACCTCCGACCCCACCCTCTGGTCGGACACGAAGGATGCCCGAGCGAAACTGGGCCCGGTCCTCCTCTACGACCCCTCCCACCGCTGCGACACCCCGGCCCGCCTCCACTGGTCCCCCACCACCGGCTGCGAGGACAAGCCCACCGCGGCGGCCAGGGCAACCGCCCTCCTCGCCCCGATCCGCCCCACGGCGAAGATCGACCAAGCGGTGGCGGACACGGCGGAAACGCTCCTGCGCAGCTACCTCCACGCCGCGGCAGTAGACGGCCGCACGATCCGCCATCTCCACCGCTGGGCCCAGGGCAGCAACGTCCAAGAGGCAGTACGAACCCTCCGCACGAGCCCGAAAGCGGCCCCGGGCTCCGCGGGCGAACTCGAATCGGCCCTGACGTCCCACCCCGAACGCCGGGACATCGCCCAGGAACTGACGGCCCGGGCCCTGTCCTCCCTCTCCACGGTCAATGTGCGGGAATCCTGCACCCCGAACCGGACGGACTCCCTGACCCTGGATTCCTTCCTCCACGAGGGGGGAACGCTTTATGTGGTCGGCGCACCCATCGAGGACCCCAAGGCGAACCCGTCCGCCATGCCCCTGCTGACGGCCCTCGCCTCAAGCGTGGTCGAGCGCGGCCGGCGCATGGCCGAACGGTCATCCTCCGGCCGCCTCGACCCACCACTCACCCTGATCCTGGACGACGTGGCGGCGGTGGCCCCCCTCCCCCAACTTCCGGCCCTCCTGACCTCCGGCCAGTCCCAAGGCCTGCCCACCCTGGCCCTGCTCCGCTCCCGGGAACAGGCCAAATCCCGCTGGCCGAACCACGAACTTCCCACGCCATAGCGCCCGTCAGGCACGTTCCCCCTGCGGCTGCGGCACCGCATACCCGGGAACGGACGGCCACCGCACGGTCAGCACCACCGACTCCTCCTCCGCGACCCAGGAGTGATCCACCCCGCGCCCCCAGACGACGTAGTCGCCCTGCCGTTCGAGTACGACACTGCGGCCGGGAAAGTCCACGCGGAATGGCCCGCTGATCAGCACCTGCAGAGCCGTACGTCCCTCACCGCGGACCCACTGCGCCCGCCTGTCACCACGCGGATGGACACCCCACTTGATCTCCACCGCGTCACTCCGCCGAGGATCGCCGTCCGCCTTGAAGTGCCCGAGCAGCCAGCCACGGTCCAGCGCCGCGTCCTTGCCCGCATTCCCCACATACACGCCGTCGTCCATGTCGCCGAAGCTAGGCCAACTCCAGGACGTACTCCAACTCCCGTCCTGCATCGCCCTCGACGGTCACCCCACTGCTCACGAACCCGACCCGCCGATAGAAGGCCGCGGCCCGCCCGTTCCCCTCATGCACGAACAACCGCGCCCGCTCGAGCCCGACCCCACGAGCCCACTCCAACGCGGCCCCGAACAACGCCTCCCCTACTCCCTTCCCCCGGTGCCCGTCCCGCAGGAACACCCCCACCAGATGCCCCTGCCGCCGCTCGACGATCCCCCCGAAGAAGTCCTGCACCCCGGCCTCCTCCACGAGCACGGTCACCGACCCGACCCACCCGTCGCCCCCGGTCTCCGCAACGAACTGATGCCGCTCCAAAGCCCCCTCGGCAGCCCCCTCCGTCCGCTCCTTCCAGTACGCGTCCGACCGCCCCACCGCATCCTCGTGCGTCTCCAGAAACGCCAGATGCGCAACCGGATCCCGTAGCGCGGCCAGTCGCAATTCCCGCACCTCACGCCACTCCTCGGCACGGATGGACCGGATCACATACTCGTTCGACGTATTCATGCCAACCACGGTAACGACAAACGCAAAAAGGCCCACACCATTTCTGGTGTGGGCCTTTCGCACTATTTGTTCGGCGGTGTCCTACT
>NZ_VTHJ01000031.1 GCF_008386495.1 Streptomyces tailanensis
GGGGCGGACCTCGCACCCAAAATGCGAGACCCACCCCTCAGGGCGTCCCGAATCAGTCCTCGATAGACCCGGCCACCGTGCAGAAGTTGCCCTGCACCGCTTCCGTGTCGCCGGTAATGGCTCCACCGCCAGTGTCAACAAGGGTGCCGTCGCCCTCGAATGCCTGCTCGCACTCCACGTTCTGCAGGTTGCCGATGACCACGGGGTGCGGGTACGGGTCGTCGTAGCCGCCGGCACTGGCTACCCCGCCACCGACGAGGCTGATGCCGCCGACCATGGCCGCCACGGCCGCAGCCCTCTTCAGCTTGTGCATGCTGTCTCCGTTTTCCTCACGCACACGACCCTCCTTACGGACCGTGCCCGACTGATCACAGACGATAACATACCCTAGCCAATACACCATTCCAGACATGCCCGATGAATATCACCAATTTGCCCGTATGTGCTTTAGCGGCACCGAAAGCACCGGACCGACAGCAACAACAAGGCTCGACACCCCCGAAAAGCCAACCCGACAAGAACCGAGGGGCGGACCTCGCACCCAAAATGCGAGACCCACCCCTCAGCGCGCCCTGAATCAGTCCTCGATAGACCCGGCCACCGTGCAGAAGTTGCCCTGCACCGCTTGCGTGTCGCCGGTGAGGTCTCCACCGCCAGTGTCAACAAGGGTGCCGTCGCCCTCGAATGCCTGCTCGCACTCCACGTTCTGCAGGTTGCCGATGACCACGGGGTGCGGGTACGGGTCGTCGTAGCCGCCGGCACTGGCTACCCCGCCACCGACGAGGCTGATGCCGCCGACCATGGCCGCCACGGCCGCAGCCCTCTTCAGCTTGTGCATGCTGTCTCCGTTTTTCTCACGCACACGACCCTCCTTACGGACCGTGCCCGACTGGTTACAGAAGATAACACGTGCCTCTCTTACCCTTCATTTCCGACACATCCGATTGGATGGCATTGGTCAACTCATGCGAGTTTTAAGGCTGTTGTGGACGACGTCGGGGAGGCGCACCGTCAGGGAGTGCAGATCTCGGTGCTCTCACTGCCGCTCGTCACCTTGGCGCAGACCTTCGCGAGCTTGGGCACGGTGACGCTGACGCTCTGCTGGACGTTGGCCTGAACGGTCTGCTGGAACGTCAGGAGCTCGACGCCGTCCGCGGTGATGGTCGCGGTGACGGGCCGGGTCTCGGCGCACCAGATGTTGACGGTGGCCGTGCTGGCCACGGCGTTGCTGAACCTCTGGACGCCGACTGAGCAGGGAAACGCCTGCTGCGCGGAGGCCTGCGTCGGTACGGCGACGAGTAGCGACGCGGAAGCCAGCATCACGGCGGCCGACGAACGGAGCATACGGTGGGGCATTGGTCCTCCCAGGTGTTCCTTGGGCACGCCGCCAGCGGCGATCGGCCCTCGACTACGGCGCCCAGATGTCTCTTACGCGCCTTTTGGGGAGATGTGACCACGGGTGTACCTAACCGGCAACACAGGGGCGGCATGGCACCGGCCGGGTGGCCGCGAGGAGCGCAGCATCCGGACGGTGCATCGAAAGTTGCCGGTCGTGCCCCAGCGCCCGAAGGTCGAGGAGGATCGGCGAGCCGGATCTCCCGGATGTCAGTTCACGCGTTGTCTCAGCGGGTTGACGGCCCAACAGGCCCAGCAATGCCGTGGGCGCCGGTTCTTCCTGTGGACGAAGGAGAAGAGCATGAAGAAGCGGTTGATTGTGGCGCTGTGTGTGGCAGCCGCTGCGGCACTCACCGCCACGCCCAGCCGAGCGGCTCAGACCGAACTGCTGGTGGACGATGACGGTGTGCAATGCCCGGCGGCGACTTTCACCTCCATCCAGGCGGCAGTTGACGCCGCGCTTCCGGGCGCGACGATCCGTGTCTGCCCCGGGACGTACAACGAAGTGGTCACCGCGAACAAGGCGGACCTGCAACTGGTGGGGCCGAGTGCCCCGTCCGGGTGTACTCAGCCCGCCGCGCCGAACCCTGCCACTCAGGCGATCGTCCAGGCGAGCAACGCCGGCGGCGGCGTCGTCAACCTGCTGGAGAACGGCATCAGGTTCCAGCAGTTCACAGTTCAGAACAATCCGGACGGCCCCGGCGTTCTCACGGGTGCCTCGTTCTCCGGACACAAAGTCACGCAGAACACGGTGCAGAACAACGTGTTCGGGGTCTCCTTCGACTCCGATGGCACAGCACTCTCCGCGGTCCAGCAGAACTGCATCCGCCAGAACAACAGAGACGGAGCCTCCAGCGGTGCCGGAATCTACTCCGACCAGGACCTCGAGAACGCGGACATCGTCCAGACATCTTCTTCGACAACATCGTCTCCGCGATCGTACTGAACGGCACGGCACCGGGAGACGTCAACGACGTCGACATCGAACGGAACATCTCCCAGCAGGACGGTTCGCGCTGGCCATCTTCAACTCCACAAACACCGATGTGCGGTCGAACGTCGCCCGGAACAACTCCGGTTCCGCAATCTTCATCGGCAACGCCAACAGCGGACTGGGGATCCGCTCCAACGCCATCACCAGTGCTGCACGCGGTGTGCGGTCCAGCGCGGCGCTCGGCGTAGGGGGACCGAGCACCGACGCCAGTATCGCGTCCAACGCGATCAGCAACTCGACCAGCCCCACCAGCGGCGACGGGATCAACGTGCGTCCGGACTCGCTAACCAACTCCCTCATCTCGTCGAACGCCATCAGGAACAATGCGAGGGACGGCATCCGTATCGAGGCGGGCGGCAACGGAGGCAACAGGATCCTCTCCAACGCGCTCAGGAGCAACGCTGAGCACGACTGTCACGACGACACCACCGGTACGGGAACCGCTGGCTCACCTCTGGCGACTTCGGCCCGGACAGCGTCGGAGGACCGGGGGTCGTCGCGACGCTCTGGCTGAGGCAGGCGATAGGGCCTCGGTGGTGCGCGGGCGTGCGATCGACGTGTCCGCCACGGGAATGGACTTCTTTGCGCGCTGCGCCGTTCGTGTGGCGTCTGCGACGGATTCTTGTCACATGTTCGGCGTATATGCGGTACTCGACGTAGCCGAACCGGCGGGCCGCCCATCCCTTGTCCGGGGAACGTGGTGGCCGCACGCCGGTTCGTTCCGTTCCTCGCTCGACCGTGCGATGCGTTGTCACGATGGGCACACGAGCCTCGGACAGGGCTGGTCGTCAAGGTCCTGCGCGCGAACGCCGTTAACTCGGTGTTGGACCCGCACCCCTGGTGCGCCCCGGCGACCTGAGATGCGATCGGCCGGTTCGGTACGTCGGCTGCCTGGGATCCCAGGCAGCCGACGTCTTTCAGTCCGGTTCGTGGGCCCGGTGTTCGCTATGCCGACAGAGCGCTGACCGCCCAGCCGACACAGCACCCACCAGCGGAAACATCCGGCCCCCCAGCAAGAGTTCCCACACCATTAACTCATATGGGTGATATTCGGGGTTCCCCATTGTCCCCCGGTTACGGTCGTGGGCTAATGAGATCGGCAACAGACCCGGCGAGCCGCCCATCCTCCGGGGTCGTTGACTTCAGGATGACGTTACTGCCTCCTGAGTCGGCGAAATTGAAGGGGCGGCCTCTCTGAAAGCCGGCGAGAGTTTCTTGCCCGCTGTCGATGTCCCGAGCTACGGGGCTCTCTGGCTGTCCCCATCCAGATCAGGTGACCCCGATCGGGAAGGGTACGTCGTGATGACCAGTGATGCATTGTCGAAGAGTCGTCGGTTGCCGGGGGAACGGAGCGGTTCCCCACCACTCCGCCACTGGCCTGACGGCAGGATCCACTGGTTGATCCACTGACCACGCGGAGCGAGTTCGCGCCGCCACCACGGACAGCCATACCTGCTGCTCGTGCCTGACCACTCCCCGACGTTGGTGCCCCTCTCCCACCGAGGGCGGTACGCGGTGGATGCCGCGAAGTGCTTTGCCGCGGCCCGCCACGCTCACCGCCGTGCGGTCCGCACTACCTGCCTGACCTGGTCCGCCCTCGTCCAGGCCACTCGAGGACTCAGCCCACCACATTATCCATGAACGCCCTGTCTGCAAGGGCTTGTTCGCGAACCGCACCGCTTTCGACTCAGCCCAGGTGATTGCGGCTGAAGCACTCACGATGAGAGGAGGGAATTGCTGTGTCCATTCTGAGGCCGGCATCTGCCGTCCGGCGGAGGACGACCACCGTCGGTCCTTTCGCGGGGGAGCGTCATCAGAAACTCCACTGCGCATCGTGCTGTCACGACGTCGGCCCGGCGTTTGCACATCAGCGCGCGCAGGGCCCTCCGGTCCACCGCGGTCGGTCCGGTGGGCCGTACGCCGGCAACCAGCGGAAACCGGTGGCTACGGACGGGCAGTGCCACGGCTGCGCCCGGAAGGAGATCTCGGCAGCCGGGCTGAACGGGGTGTGCCGGACGACGAGTCGGCCGGACAGCAGGATGCGCGCCGTTGTCCTCGATGGCGGCGCGTGCGCTGACGTCGAGGACCGGCTCGACGAAGAGCTGAACGTGGTAGCACGCCTCTCCGCATCCGATGACTTCCATGAGATCGACGCCGCCCTGACCCTGCATCGGCCCAGGCTGCTGTTCCTCAAGTCCTCCCTGGAGAACCTGGACGCGCGCCTGATGTCTCTTTGCACGGCCCACCGTGTCGAAGTTCTCCTGCTGGCACGCCCCACTTACGGGCTCCTCGGCTCGGTACGGCTCCGGCGGTTCGGTGGACTTGCCTGGCTGCGCCTGCGCTGGCCGGTGCGTGGTCGTGCGGGCGCCTCGGCGAAACGGGCGATGGATCTGCTACTGATCGTGCTCAGTGCTCCGCTCTGGATGCCGGTGATGCTGCTCATCGGTCTGACGGTGTGCTGGGACGGTCCCCCCTTCTACCTACAGGACCGTGTGGGGCGGAACCGGCGCATCATCCGCGTCGTCAAGTTCCGCACCATGCGAGTCGATGCGGAGCGCGACACCGGCCCCGTCCTGGCTGCGGTCGATGACAAGCGCGTGACCCCGGTCGGCCGCGTCCTCAGGCGAACTCGGCTGGATGAACTGCCGCAACTGTGGAACATCCTGCGCGGCGACATGAGTCTGGTCGGTCCGCGCCCCGAGCGGCCGGAATTCGTCGAGGACTTCGTCCGCCAACTTCACTGCTACGACCTGCGCCATCTGATCCGGCCCGGGCTGACCGGCATCGCGCAGCTCACGGACGGCTACCAGGCGACCGTTCCGGAGAAACTGCGCTGTGACCTGCTGTATGTGAGCTGCCGCTCACTGTTCTTCGATGCCCGGCTGCTGATCCAGACGGTCAAGGACCTGCTGCGGGGGTTTCCTCATGGTTAGCACCGCGGACGCTGTGACGGGACGGCTGGCCCGCAACGGGATCAGCGTATGCGCGGCAGGCGCGGCCACCGCGCTGGCGAGCGTGGCATCCGTGCCGGTGCTCTACGAATGCCTGGGGCCACGCCGGTTCGGTGTGTGGGTCGCACTGAACGGGGCCATGGCGGTCGCCGCCCTCATGGACATGGGTCTGGGCTCCGCCCAGGTCCGGGAGGTGGCCCGGGCGCTGAGCGAGGGATGTCACCGGCGCGCACGCATGGTGCTGGGCATGGGTCTGGTATGGACAGCCGGTCTCGGAGTTCTTCTCATGACGGTCACGCTTGTGTACTGGCCGTGGCTGGCCGACTGGTTCGACCTGGGTGAGCTGTCCGCACAGGCACGCGGCGCGCTGTTGCTTCTCCTGGTGGGTCTGGTTCTGGACGGTCTTGGTACGCCGTGGCGGGCCGTACTGGAGGGGGCCCAGCGGTACGCCGTGGTGGCGCAGGTGACGGGCGGTACTGTCGCCTGCGGGGCGGCGGCGGCCATGATCGTGGCCGCGCGCGGCGGTGGGCTGATGACGCTGGCCGCGTGCAGCGCCGCCACCAGCGGGATCCGGGCTCTGGTGCTGACGGCTGCCGCTCGCCGCCACGCTCCCGCGCTGAAGCCGACGCTCCGGGGCATGCGCCGTACCGACATCTCGGCGGTGGCCGGCTACGGGTCGCGGATCCAGGTGTCCAACGCGGCCGCCGTGATCAACAACGAGAGTGACCGGCTGGTCCTCGCGGCCTTCAGCTCCCCGGTGGCCGTGGCCGGCTTCGATGTGGGCAGCCGCCTGGTGAACGTGTTGCGCCTGCCGCCGTGGTCCGTGCTCACCACCCTGTTTCCGGCCGCAGTCACCGCGGCCTGCGGTGAGACGAGGGAACGCCTGGACCGGCTGTACATCGTGATGACCCGTTACCTGTCCGCCTATGTGGCCATGGCTACGGCGATGCTGGTGGTGTCCGCGGAACCGCTGGTCCGGCTGTGGCTCGGCGAGGACGTCCCGCTGGCCTCCGCCACCATCGTGATCCTCGGACTCGGATGCGCGGTCAACATCACCAGCGGAGCTGCCGCCGTGGTGACCCGGTCGGAAGGGCGGCCGGGCCGGGAAACCCGGTACGCGCTGCTGGCCGCCGTACTGAACCTCGCGCTGACGGTGCCTCTGCTGCGATGGCTCGGGCCGGTGGGGGTGCCGCTGTCCACCGCGGTGGCGGCATCGGCAGCCACCGTCTACTTCTTCGTGCATTTCCACCGCGACTCCCGGCGCCCCTTCATGCCGTTGGTGCGGGCCGTAGGGGTTCCCGCCCTCGCCGCTGCCGTCGCCGTGGCCCTGACGTGGGCAGCTGTCCCCGTCCTTCCCGAGGGACCCGGACGACCGGGAGCCGCGCTGGCCGTGGCGAGCCGGAGCGGAACGGCCCTGGTGATCACGGTCGGGGCACTGGCCGCCCTGGGCTTCTTCGACCGGGCCGACCGGGATCGGCTGCGCACCGCGGCGCAGTGGCTGCTGCCCCACCGTCGTAAGGCGACGAGTTCCGACCGGAGGATGACATGACCTTGACATCAGCGCCGGAGACCTGCCTGGTGTGCGACAACGCACCGGGGCGTGCGCTCCTCTTCGACGGCTGTCTGCGCCAGTGCAGCAACTGCACCTTCAAGTGGACCGCCACGCGCGGCCCGACACCGACCGGACAGCTGTACACCTCTGACTACTTCGCCTCCGGCGGCTACCACGACTACTTCCGCCATACGGCGCAGTGGCGTCATGAAGCGCGGCGACGGCTTCGCTGGCTGCTGTCGGCCACGCGTCCGGCGACCCTCCTCGAAGCCGGGTCGGCGGGCGGGTTCTTCCTGGAAGCCGCGCGGGCGGCCGGCATCGTGGTCACCGGGGTGGAGCCGTCCGAGGCGTGCGTACGCTTCGCCGAGACCTCGCTCGGGCTGATGGTCAGGCATGGCGGGTTCGAGACCGCTCAACTGGGCACGCGCGTGGAGGCGGTGTGTGCCTTCCACGTCCTGGAGCACGTGGACGATCCCCGCCGGTTCCTGGACAAGGCCAGGTCGGCCCTGGTCCCCGGTGGCTGGCTGGCACTCGAAGTGCCGAACGTGGCCTCGGCCGCGGCCCGGCGCCAGGGCCGGTCCTGGCACGGTCTCCAACCGGAGTACCACCACTGGCACTTCGACCGCCGTTCTCTGCAGATGCTGCTGACAACGTGCGGATTCGCCGTTCACCGCTGCGACACCGTGCTGCCACGCCACTACATGAGGCTCCGTCAACGGATCAGGCCGTCGGCCATGTCCAGGATCGCGGCGGACTGGATGGAGTGCGGCTCGCTCCACACGGTCCAGCCCGAGATCGGGGACTACCTGCGTGTCCTGGCCCGACGCTCGGACGGGGGGCAGCCGTCATGACGCGTGTCGAGGTCTCCGT
This sequence comes from Streptomyces tailanensis, assembly GCF_008386495.1. Classification (GTDB taxonomy): domain Bacteria; phylum Actinomycetota; class Actinomycetes; order Streptomycetales; family Streptomycetaceae; genus Streptomyces; species Streptomyces tailanensis. The sequence continues at coordinate 7,763 of NZ_VTHJ01000031.1, forward strand.
TCTGATCGTGAGCTGGAACACGCTTGCCGAGACACGGCGCTGCCTGGACTCCGTGCGTGCGGTCGAAGGCGTCGGCATCGAGGTGATCGTGGTGGACAACGGTTCCCTGGACGGTTCGGCCGAGATGCTCGCCGGCCGCGACGACATCCTGCTCATCCGCAACGGCGAGAACCGTGGCTTCGCCGCCGCGGTGAACCAGGCGTACACGTGTGCGTCCGGCGAGCTGCTCCTGCTGCTCAACAGCGATGTACGGCTGGAGCCCGACACGCTGCGCTCACTCGTCCACTTCTTGCGCGACCGGCCCGAGGCTGCCGGTGTGGCCCCGCTCTACCTCGGCCCCGACGGCATGGTCCAGCAGCACTACATGCGACTGCCGACCTTCGCCGGCGCACTCGCGCTGGCCACCGGACTGCGCAAGCTCCCGGGATTCCGAGCGGCGATGCGCCGATACCTGATGGACGGCGAGGACTTCTCCCGCCCCCGCCCCGTGGAACAGCCCTCGGCCAGTTGCCTGTTGCTGCGGCGGAGGGTCCTCGGCCCACACAGGGTCTTCGACGAGCGGCTGCCCGTCTACTTCAACGACGTATGGCTGGCCCGCAGGCTGAACGACGCCGGCCACCAGCTGTGGATGACACCTGATGCCGTGGTCACCCACACCCTGGGGGCTTCCACCCGCCTGCTGAGCCACGCGGCCCGCTCCCGCCACCATCTCGGCGGCCTGGTCCGCTATCTCCAGCTCACCGAGTCCGCGCCACGCATGAAGCTCTTCCGCGCGTTGGTCTTCGTCGATCGCGCGCTGCGCCGGGCACTGCACCTGCATGGCCACCTGGGCCTGGGGGATCTGCGCGCGGCCCTGGCCGGTGACACCGGCCCGCTCCCCGACGGGGATCCCCGCGAGTGGGTCGTCATGCTCAGCGCCGTTGGCTGGCCCGTTGGCTGCCAGCGCCAGCACGCGCTCGCCCGCCAGCTCGCCGCCCACTACCGGGTGCTCTTCGTCGAACCGCCCGGACAGCGTCCGCGCTGGCGCTTCTCGGTACAGGCGGTCGCACCGTCCCTGTGGCGGGTGACCCCGCCCGGCGTGCTGCCGTTCGGCCGCCAGGTGCCCGCGATCAACCACCTCAATCGCCGGGTGGCGGGCCGGCTGATCCGCCGATGGCTGGATGAGCGCCCGGCTGCCAGAACGGTGTGGCTCGACGAGGACCTCGCGGTGCCCGCAGTCGGCAGGCTCGGCGAGAAGGCCGTGGTGTACGACGTAGCCGATCTGGACTGGACGTTCACCCGCCGCTGGAACCGGTGGCACCTGCGCAGTGCCGCCCGGACCGCAGCCGACGTCGCCGACCTGGTCATCGCCTCTTCCCCCGCGCTGCCCGAGCGGCTGCCCTCCGCGCGGCGCCCGCCCGTCGTGGTGCCGAACGGCTGCGACCCGGAACTGTTCACCGCACAGGGCCCGGTCGCCGACTGGGTGAACCGTCTTGCGGGTCCACGGCTCGGCTACGTCGGAGTGATCGATACCCGCGCCTTCGACGGCGAGCTCTTCGCGGCCGTCGCCCGGCGCCGTCCCGACTGGACCTTCGTGCTGGCGGGGGCATCGACCAGGGCCGGCCGGGCCGCTCTGCGCGGGCTGCCCAATGTGCACCGGTGCGGTCAGCTCCCGCTGGAGGAGGTCCCGGCGTTCCTGCGGGGATGCGACGTGTGCCTGGTGCCCTACCGCGTCGGCGGGCTCATCGACTACGTCCAGCCGAAGAAGCTCTACGACTACCTGGCACTGGAGAAGCCGGTGGTCGCCACGCCACTGCCCGCGCTGTCCCGTCTCGGCCCGGATCTTGTCCGCCTCGCCACGGACGCCGACGGGTTCGTCGCGGCCGTCGAACAGGCGCTGCGCGCCGCCCGGTGCCCCCGTGCGCGAGCGGCGCGCAGGGCCGCGGCGGTGGCCAACAGCTGGACGGCGCAAGGCGAGACGGTACGCACGCTGCTCGCCGGGGTGGGGAGGGCCGATCCGCGATGAAACCGCTCTTCGCAAGTCTCGTGGCCGGCACGATCGCGGTGGCTTCGGGCGCCGCGGGTGCCATGGCGCTCGGCATGCTCCCCGGCGACCTGGGCGCCCTCTGCGCCGGTGCGCTGATCTGCTTCCTGACCTTCCTGCTGTGGCCGTATTCCATCCTCCCCATCGGAATCGTGGGCGGCACGGTGGTCGCCGGGTATCTCGCGGGCGGCCGCGTCAGCGTCGTCATCGCCCTGCACGCGGGCATTCTGGCCATCGGCTGCCTGGCGTTGCTGACCCGGCGCGTCTTCGTACGCGCCGAGGACCGACAGCCGCAGCGCACCGCGGCCGACGGCGCCATGCTGGTCACGGTCTTGTTCCTGCTCGTCGCCGCGGCCTACGGACTGGCCCGTGGCAACGCTCCCCACGCGGTCCTGGTGGCCGCCTACGAGTTCGCCGTCATCCCCGCCTACTTCTTCCTCACCACCTTCACCCTGCCCACCCCCCGGGATCTGGCCAAGGCCGCGGCGTGGTACCTCGCTGGTGCCATCGGGCTGACCGTGGTCCAGCTGATGGAGCCCGACCGGCACGGAGGACTGCTCGCGGCGCTGGCGCTCCCCCCGCTCCTGGTGGCAGCAAGCCGCGTCGGCGGCTGGAAGCGGGGCGGGCTCGCCCTGCTGATCGCGGTCACCGCCCTCGATGTCGTGCTCGCCTCCTACCGGGCGATCTGGCTGGCGACCGGGGTCGCCCTCCTCGTCCTCGCGCTGCGGGGCACCGCACGGGTCAGGCGCACGGTCATGACCGCCGGGGCCATCGGTGCCGTGGCGATCCCCCTGGTCGTCGTCCTCAGCCCGGCGTTGCGGACCCGGGCCCTGGCGACCGCTGAAGCCCTTGAGGAATCCTCCGGCTACCGGCTGCCCGAAGCGTCGGTGGGCCTCGGCACGTTCGCCGACCAGCCGCTGACCGGGGCCGGTCTGGGGCAGTCGACGCCAGGGGTGCACCTGCCTGACTTCGGGGTCACCACGGTGGGACCGGCGTACCACGTCTTCTACGTGATGATCCTGGCGAACCTCGGGCTCACCGGTCTGCTGCTGCTCAGGCCCCTGGCGATCGCGGTCCGCACCGGACTGTCGGCACCTGACGACAAAGCCGTCTCCTTCGCCGCGCTGACCTGCGGTTTCCTCGTCGCCGCCGCCTTCGCCGGACCCACTGACGGTCATTGGGAACTGGGGCTGCTGCCCGCCGTCACACTCCTGGTCGGCCGGGCCGCGAACTCCTCTGTACGCCCTGTACCAAGGGAGGTGCCGTGCAGGATCTGAACACCACCGCGATCGTGGTCACGTACAACTCCGCGGCCTGCATCACCGATTGCCTCACGGCCTTGCGGGAGGCGGGGGCGGAGGTGCGGATCGTCGACAACGCCTCGTCGGACGACACCGTCACGCTGGTCACCGAGCGCTTTCCCGACCTGACTCTGGTCGCCAATGCGGTGAACGTCGGCTTCGCGGCGGCCGTGAACCAGGCCCTGGCGGGCGTCACCACCGACACCGTTCTGCTGCTCAACCCCGACTGCGTCCTGTCGGCCGGTACCGCTCGCGGCCTGGTCACGACCATACGAACCCAACCGCTCGTCGGCGTCACCGGCCCCCGCCTCCTCGGGCCGGACGGCCGCAGCGTCATCAGCGCCCACCCCTTCGAGTCGTTGCTGACCGTCCTGGCCAGTCGCTTCGGCGGCAGCCTGCTGCCCGTCGGGCTGCGGCGCCTGCTGTGCGGGAACCTGCGGCGGCTGGCCTACGACGCCTGCCGTGAAGGCGGTCTGCCGGTCTGTGTCGACTGGCTGTCCGGAGCCTGTCTCGCGGTACGCACCAGCCTGCTGCAGCGGCTCGGCGGCCTCGACGAGGGCTACTTCATGTACTACGAGGACGAGGAGTTGTGCTGGCAGGCGCGGCAGGCCGGCGCCAAGGTCCTGTTCCTGCCCGCGCTTCAGGCCACCCACATCGGCGGTGCCAGCAGCAGCGCCGACCCGACGCAGGTATGGCCTCACCTGTACCGCAGCATGCTGCGGTACTTCGCCCTCCACCACCCCGGCAGCTACCTCCTGGTCCGCACAGCCGTGCTGCTCCGAGCCCTGCTGGGTGTCGGCTGGGCGCTCGTCCGCTCGCCACTGCGGCCGGCCGCCGCGTCCGCCCGTGCCCGGGCCTGGGTCCGGATCGCACGGGTCGCCGCCACCGCTCGCACCCCTCTTTTCCAAGGACGGCAATCATGCGCATTCTGATCACGGCGGTCGGCCAGCGGACCGAGCACTGGATCGACCTGTTCACGGCGCTCACCGACCGGCCGGACGTGGAGCAGCTCACCGTGTACGCCTCCGACGTCTCCCCACTCACCGTGCAGGGGCTTGAAGGCCTCGCCCGCCATCAGGCGCGTTTCCGCTACCGTCTCGCTCCCCACCTGATGGCAGAGGGCCGCACGGGCCACATGGCGTCCGTGATGTTCCGGCCGGGCAGCGGCAGGATGGTGCGCGACGAGCGGCCCGACGTCGTGCACGTCATCGGGGAGGCCGCATATCTGTCCACCCAGCAGGCAGTCCGGCTGCGCAACCGGTACTGGCCCGAGGTACCGCTCACCCTGTACGCCGCCCAGAACGTCGTCATCCGTTTCCCGTTCCCCTTCCCGCTCCTCGAGCGCCGCGCCTACCGGGCAGTCAGCCACGCCCTTCCGATCACCCCGTCCGCACGCCAGGTGCTGCGCGACAAGGGCTACCGGGGGCCGGTCACGATCGTGCCCCTGGGAGTCGACACCGAACGGTTCCACCCGATGAGCGTGCGTCCGCGGCGCTCCTTCACGGTGGCGTTCGTCGGCCGGCTCGAACCACACAAAGGCATCAGCGACCTGCTGCGTGCGGCGGAACTGGCGGACTGCGACGCGCTGGTGGTCGGCGACGGCAGCCTGCGCGGCCTGGTGGAGAAGGCCGCGACCGACCGCCGAGGCCGTGTCGAGCTGAGGAAGTGGGTCGATCACTCGGAGCTTCCCTCGATCCTGGCCCGTGCGGACGTACTTGCCCTGCCCTCACTCCCGGTGACGCAGCGAAACCTCGTCCCGTGGATCGGCATCCCCCTGCGGGAGCAGTTCGGCCGGGTCCTGGTCGAGGCGATGGCCTGCGGCATCCCCGTCGTCGGCAGCGACACCGGGGACATCCCCCACGTCGTCGGAGCGAGCGGCCTGGTCTTCCCCACCGGTGACGTCGCCGCGTTCGCCGACTGTCTCAAGCGGCTTCGGAACGAGCCCGGCCTCGCGCAGCGGCTCGGAACAGCGGGACGCTCCCGCGCCTGCGAGGAATTCGGCTGGCAGGTCATCGCCGACACCCTGTGCCGCACCTGGCGGGGACTCATCGCGCCCGTCCACCGGCTGCGCGCGCCCTCGCCTCGCCCGTCGTCGCCTCCTGGCCGCCCTACGCCGTCCGCCGCCGGGTCGGACCGCGGCAAGGAGGAGACCCGGTGAAGCCGCTGTCCTTCTCCTTGAGCCCGCGAGCCACCGGATTCCGCGTGGCCGTCCCGCTGCTGATGCTCGGCGTGGGCGTGGGCGGGGCCGGCCTGGTGACGGCACTGACCCCACCGACATACCAGGCCCAGGCATCGGTTCTGGTCACCGGCACCGCCACGCGTACCGCCCCGTCACGCGTCGACCAGGCAATGCTGCAGAGCGCCACCCAAAGCCTGATGCCCACGGTGGTCCGCCTGGCCAAGTCCAACACCGTGGCCCTTGCCACCGCCGCTGAGGCCGGCCTCCCGGCAGACCTCGTGACCGACAGCATCGACGCGGACGCACAGCCCAACGTCCAGATCATCACCCTCACGGCCAAGGCCGGCACTCCGAAGCGCGCCTCGGCCATCGCAAATGCCCTGGCACGCACCCTGGAGACGCAGCTGACCCGCAGGCCGCTCAGTGGCGAGACTCTCCTGAGAGTGAAGGGGCGTCAGCTCGACCGGGCCGCACCCCCTCGACAACCGGTACAGCCCCAGCCCCTGCTGAACGCGGCAGTGGGCGGGCTGCTCGGTCTGATCTCCGGTTTCGGCCTGGTCTCCTTCCGCGAGAACCGCGACGACCGCCTGTACTCGCCCGGCGAGATGGAATCCGAACTGGGAACGCTCACGCTGGCCGTCGTCCCGAGGCTGTCGTCCCGCCTCAAGCGCCGCGGGGCACGCATGGTCTACGACCATGCCGACTTCCGCGCCGCGACACGCACCGCGATCGGGGCGCTGGCCGCGGTCTCCCCGCCCACCCGCTGCAAGCGCGTGCTGATCACCAGCGTGCGCGATGACGACGGCAAGACCATGGTGGCCACCCTGCTGGCTCTCGGGCTGGCCGAACAGCACGAACAAGTCACCTTGGTCGAGGGGCAGTTGCACAGCCCCACACTGGCCCGCCACTTCCCCGAGGTCCGGGAGCACACCCTGCAGGACATGCTCGGCAGGGATTCCGCCCCCGTCCATCACCCACTGATCACACACCCGCGGCTGTGCGTGATCCCCGCGCAGACGACCAACCCGCAGAACAGTGCCGCACTGCTGCGCAGCCAGAACTTCACCCGTTTCCTGGACGACGTCGCCGACCGCAACGACATGGTGCTCGTCAACGCGCCTCCGGTGCTCGGCAGCCCGGACTTCGCCGCCCTCGCCCGCCAGTGCGACGTCGTCATCCTCGTCGCACGGGCCGGACACACCAGCGGGCGCGACGCGGGGCGCGTCCTGCAGCTGCTCCAGCGCATCGACACGCCCATCGCGGGCCTCATCGTCACGGACACCCCCGAAGACCGGCGACGCGACCGCAGGCCTCCCACGCCCCTCCCCGAACCGCCGGACTCGTCCGGCGACCGCCTGCCCCCTGCCAGAACACCCCAGAACCTCGGCAGGGCCAGGGCCGCGCACCAGGCCTTCACGCCGACTGCTGCGGACCACTCCCGCCGGATGAACACCACAGCAATGAAAGGGAAGAAGTCATGACCAGTCAACGAGCCATCCGCACCCGCGCGGACGGCGCCGATCCGCTGCCCCGCACGGCGGCGCACACCAAGCCCGGGCCGGGCAACCTCCGTCTGCCGGTGTCGATCGCCGCAGCGGCGGCCATGGCCCTCGCCGGCCTCCTGCCGACCGCCGCACCCGCCCAGGCAGCGGCCGACCGCGCTCCCCTCGCCGTGGCGCTGCCCGCCCAGCCCTATCCGCCCCCCGGATGCGCGGCGACGGTGAACCGCACCGTGGTGTCCGGGGGCGATGATCTCACCGTCTCGGGCAACTGCTTCATGCCGTTCTCCGTAGTCACCATCAGGCTCGACAACACGATCCTCGAGACGGCCGTCGCCGACTCCAGCGGAGTCGTCACCGAGACCGTCACGATCCCGGAGGACACACCCATCGGGCGACACACCATCTCCCTGAGCGGGACAGGCTCAACAGGGAGCCCGATGACACTGAGCGTCGAGATCCGGGTGACGTTCTAGCCGCGGCCGACCGGCATCCATGTGATGCCGACGTCGTGGCCGCACCGGCCGGTGCCGCTGTCCCGACCGAGGACGCGGTGCCGGCCTCGCAACCTCGCCGTATCGCTGTATCGCTGTATCGCTGTCGTCGAGGAGGAATCACGGATGACGGACCAACCACGCCCCGAGCACCTGCCGAAGCGACGACGACGGCGCCGTCTGTTGACCGGGGGCGCGGGCACGCTGCTGATCACGGCCTTCGCCGGCTGGCTCGTCGTCACCGGGTTCTCGGCCCAAGCGGACCTCGAGGCGGCGCGTCGCGCCGTCGACCGACTGCACGCCGACCTCCAGGACGGCCACGCCGAGCGCCCTGACAGCCAACTCGCCGAGATCCGACGTCACACGGCTGCCGCCCGCAGTTCCACGTCGGGCATCGCCTGGTGGCTGGCGGCGCGGCTGCCGCCGACCGACCGCGCCGCGCGCTCCGCACGCGGCATCGCGGCCGCCGCCGACACGATCGCCCATGAGGTGCTGCCGGAACTCACCCGCGCCGCAACGACCCTGCGGCCCGCCGGGACGCTGGTATCCGGCAACGGCGTCGATCTCGCCGCCCTGGCCACCGCGGCCGGCCCGCTGACCGACGCAGACCAGAAACTGACCCGCGTTCAGGCTCAGTTGACGGCCCTGCCGAAGCACAGCGGCATCGACCGTCTCGACCGGGCCAGGGCCGACCTGCTCCAGCAGACAAGTCGACTCACCGACGCTGTGGGGACGGCAGCCACGGCCGCCCGCCTGCTGCCGCCCATGCTGGGTGGCGACGGCCCTCGCCGCTACTTCCTCGCCCTGCAGACCAACGCCGAAGCACGCGGTACCGGCGGCCTGGTCGGCGCCTTCGCCATCCTGGCCGCCGACCACGGGCGTCTGCGGTTCGAGCAATTCTCACCCAACAACGCCCTGCCGAACGCCCCGAAACCCGTCATCGAGCTGGGCCCGGACTTCGACCGCCGCTACACCGACGCACAAAGCACCCAACTGCTCGCCAACTCCAACCTCTCCCCCCACTACCCCTACGCCGCCCGCATCTGGACCAGGATGTGGCAGGAGCGCACCGGCATCCGTCTTGACGGTGCCATCGCCACCGATCCGGTCGGTCTCGCCCATCTGCTCAACGTCACGGGACCCGTCTCCCTTTCCGACGGCCGACGGCTCACAGCCGCCAACGCGGTCGCCCTGACCGAACGGGACCTCTACACCGACTACCCCGACACCAAGGCCCGCAAGAAGGCGCTCACCCGGATCGCGGACTCCGTGGCCGAATCCCTGACCCGCAGGCGGCTGCACGCCCCCGGAATGTTCAAGGCCCTGTCCACCATGGCCACGGACGGTCGCCTGCTCGTGTGGAGCCGCCATCCGGGCGAGCAGCGGCTGCTGGCCGACACCGCCCTCGGCGGCGTCCTGCCGGACACGTCGGCCCCCTACGCACACCTCGTCGTCAACAATGCGGCGGCCAGCAAGCTCGACTACTACCTGCACCGCCGACTGGACTACCGGCTCGGTCCCTGCCGCAACGGCATCCGGAAGAGCACCGTACGCATCCGCCTCACCAACTCCGCCCCGCGCACCGGGCTGCCGGACTACGTCGTCTACCGCGGTGACGATCCCCAGCGCACCCACGTCCACGGCTCCAACCTGCTGTGGACGTCCCTCTACACCACTCAGGGCGCCGAGTTGGCGGAAGCGACCCTCAACGGCAGGCAACTGCTGATGTCGGTCGACCGGGAGCGAAAACACACCGTCTTCTCCACCGTCCTGGAGATCCAGCCAGGACAGACCCACGTCCTCGACATCCGCCTCGTCGAACCGGCCGGCACCGCGCCTCCGCTCACACGGGTGCAACCCCTGGCCCTCCCACAGACCACCACGGTGTCCGGAAAACCCTGCGCAGACCGCTGACAGCACGCCGCCGTCTCCCCACCGGCGACATTCCCGCCACGCACGACCAGAAGGATTGCCCCATATGAAAGCCCTTGTCCTCGCCGGTGGCTCCGGCACCCGCATGCGGCCGATAACCCACACCTCCGCCAAGCAGTTGGTGCCAGTGGCCAACAAACCGGTGCTCTTCTACGGTCTGGAGGCGATCGCCCAGGCCGGCATCACCGAGGTCGGCATCGTCGTGGGGGACACCGGGGACGACATCCGCGAGGCCGTCGGCGACGGCTCCCGGCTCGGTGTCAGGGCCACGTACATCCCGCAGCACGCCCCGCTCGGCCTGGCCCACGCGGTGCTGATCGCCCGTGAGTTCCTCGGTGACGACGACTTCGTGATGTACCTCGGCGACAATTTCATCGTCGGTGGGATCAGCGCTCTGGTCGACGCCTTCCGCGCCGAGCGCCCCGACGCCCGGATCCTGCTCACCCAAGTGCCCGACCCCACCTCCTTCGGCGTCGCCGAACTGGACGCCGAGGGCCGGGTCATCGGTCTGGAGGAGAAGCCGAGCAGGCCCAAGAGCGATCTGGCGCTGGTCGGCGTCTACCTGTTCGGTCCCGCGATCCATGAGGCCGTACGCTCCATCGGCCCGTCCCGGCGCGGCGAGCTGGAGATCACCCAGGCCATCCAATGGCTGATCGACAACCGGAGCGACGTGCGTGCCACCACGATCGCCGGCTACTGGAAGGACACCGGCGACGTCGTCGACATGCTGGAGGTCAACCGCTCCGTCCTGGAAGCGGTCGACCGCTCCGTCCTGGGCAGGGTCGACGAGGCCAGCGAGATCATCGGCCGGGTACGCATCGACGCGGGCGCGCAGGTGCGCGGCTCCCGCATCGTCGGGCCGGTGGTCATCGGTTCCGGCGCGATGATCAGCGGCTCCTACATCGGCCCGTTCACCTCGGTCTCCGAGAACTGCCGGATCAGCGACAGCGAGATCGAGTACTCCATCGTCCTGCGCGACTCGTCCATCACCGGAGTGAGCCGGGTCCAGGCCTCGCTCATCGGCCGCAACGTCGAGGTCACCCCCGCGCCGCGCACCCCCTCAGCCCACCGACTCGTCCTCGGCGACCACAGCAAGGTGCAGATCTCCCCATGACCACAACCAGAATCCTGGTAACCGGCGGCGCCGGCTTCATCGGCTCCCACTACGTCCGCACGCTCCTCTCTCCGGGCGGGCCCGGACACGTGACGGCGACCGTGCTCGACAAGCTCACCTACGCGGGAAATCCCGCCAACCTCGACCAGGTCCGTGACCACCCCCGCTTCGCGTTCGTGCGGGGCGACATCTGCGACCCTGCGTTGGTGGCGGAGCTGATGGCCGACCACGACCAGGTGGTGCACTTCGCCGCCGAGTCGCACGTGGACCGCTCCATCGGATCGGGCGCCGAATTCGTCCGTACGAACGTGGTGGGCACGCAGACCCTGGTCGACGCCGCCCATCGCGCGGGCGTCCAGACCTTCCTGCACGTTTCCACCGACGAGGTGTACGGCTCCATCGACAAGGGCTCCTGGCCGGAGTCCCACCCACTGCGGCCCAGCTCCCCCTATTCCGCGACCAAGGCGGCCGGTGATCTGATCGCGCTGTCCCACCACCACACCCACGGCCTCGACGTCCGAGTGACCCGCGGCTCCAACACCTACGGGCACCACCAGTTCCCGGAGAAGGTCATCCCCCTGTTCATCACCAACCTGCTGGACGGCAGGAAGGTCCCGCTCTACGGAGACGGCGGCAACGTCCGGGAATGGCTGCACGTCGACGACCACGTACGAGGTATCGAACTGGTCCGCACCGAAGGCAGCCCCGGCGAGGTCTACAACATCGGCGGTGGCACCGAGCTGACCAACAAGGAGCTCACCGGGCTGCTGCTGGAGACCTGCGGCGCCGACTGGGACAGCAGCGTCCACCACGTCACCGACCGCAAGGGCCACGACCGCCGCTACTCGCTGGACTGCACCAAGATCCGCACCGAGCTGGGCTATCGGCCCCGCACGGGCTTCGCCACCGGCCTCGCACAGACGGTGCGGTGGTACCGCGACAACCGCGACTGGTGGGAGCCGCTCACACGCCGTCCCGCCTTCACGACAGGCCCGGCAGGGCCCCGCGCCCTGCCGGGCCTGTCCACCGAGGAGGCCATGACATGACCGCCACCTGGATGGTGACCGGCGCCCGCGGCATGCTGGCGCAGGAACTGCTGATCAGACTGGCCCGGGACGGGCAGAGGGCGGTGGGCTTCGACCGTGCCGTCCTCGACATCACCGACCCCGAGGCGGTGCTCCGCACCGTCGGAGAACACCGCCCGGACGTCGTGGTCAACTGCGCGGCGTGGACGGCGGTCGACGAAGCGGAGGCCCGCGAGACCGAGGCACTGCGGGTCAACGGCGACGGACCGCGCCATCTCGCCGACGCCTGCGCCGCGAGCGGCGCCCGGCTGCTCCAGGTTTCCACGGACTATGTCTTCGCGGGCAACGATTCCTTCCCCTACGCCGAGGACGCCCCGACAGCACCGCGCTGTGCCTACGGCCGCACCAAGCTCGCCGGTGAACAGGCGGTGCTGGCAGCTCTCCCCGACACGGGGTACGTGGTGCGCACCGCGTGGCTGTACGGCGCGGGCGGTGCCAATTTCGCCCGTACGGTGATGAGGCTCGCCGACGTCAGGGACACCCTTCACGTGGTCGTCGACCAGCTCGGCCAGCCCACCTGGGCCGCCGACCTGGCCGATCGGCTGGTCCGGCTCGGCCGCGCGGCGCTCACGGGAACCGCACCGGCCGGTGTCTACCACGGCACGAGTGGTGGTGAGACGACCTGGTTCGGCTTCGCCCGCGAGGTCTTCCGGCTGCTGGGCGCCGATCCGCGACGTGTCCGGCCCACCACCAGCGACACCTTCGCCCGCGTGGCACCACGACCCGCGTACAGCGTTCTCGGCCATGCCCGCTGGCGGACGGTGGGCATCGAGCCGATCCGCGACTGGCGCGAGGGGCTGCACGCCGCGTTTCCCGAGCTGTTGGCAGCGGAGCGGCGCTGATCCCGCGAGGGCCACGGACCGCCGTGCGGGTCGCGGCTCAGGCGCGGGGTCGGCGCAGATGGGCGTAGTACGCCTGGCAGACCTCGTACGAGGGCAGCAGAGCGGCCGCCTCGGCTTCCGCCAGGGTCGGTGCGGCGGAGTCCTTGGGCGACAACGTGGGCTCCAGGGAGGCGGGCCATTCGATGCCGAGTTCAGGGTCGAGGGGGTGGATGCCGTGCTCCCGCCGCGGGGCGTAGCCCTCGGAGCAGAGGTAGACGACAGTGGCGTGATGGCTCAGGGCCATGAAGGCGTGACCGAGGCCCTCGGAGAGGTAGACGGCCTGGTGGCCGACGTCGTCGAGGCGGACGGTCTCCCACCGGCGGTACGTGGGGGAGCCGGTCCGGATGTCGACGATCGCGTCGAGTACCGCACCGCGTACACACGTGACGTATTTGGCCTGGCCCGGGGGCACATCCGCGAAGTGGATCCCGCGCAGGGTGCCCCGGCCGGACACAGAGCAGTTGGCCTGGGCGAGCCGCAGTCCATGCCCGGTGGACTCGGCGAAGTCGGGCTGCCTGAACCACTCGTGGAAACTGCCACGGCTGTCGGAGAAGACTTTCGGCTCGTCCACCCAGGCTCCGGAGATGCGGAGTGGCCTCATAAGGGATCACGTCCTCGCGCAAAGTCTCATTCGGCAGGAAGCGCGGCGCGCTGGGGTGAGGGCCCTGGCTGTTCAGAGAAGGCAGAACCGTCCGGCCCGTGGCCCCCCGCAGGGCGACAAGTCCCGTTGTGCAATCCCAGTGACCCATTGGAGAAACCCGATACGCAACGCGCATGACGCCACATCACCCGATTGGCCGAGCGAACCGTCAGGGGTCGGTGCTCCATCATGGGGCCGGTCCGCAGACGAGGGCGTCAGCGCCGGTACAGCGCCTCTATCTCGTGGGCGTATGCCGTCGTCACCGCGTGGCGCTTGACCTTCATGGATGGGGTGAGGAGGCCGTTGTCCTCGTTGAACTCGCCGTCTACCAGCCTGAACTCCCGGATGGACTCGGCGCGGGAGACCGCCTGGTTGGCGTAGTCGACGGCCTTCTGGACGTCGGCGCGCATCCGGGGGTCGTCGACGAGCTCGGAGAGCGGGGTGTCCGGGGACATGCCGCGGACGTGGAGCCAGTGGGTGACGTCCTCGGGGTCGAGGGTGATGAGGGCGGCGACGTAGGGGCGGTTGTCGCCGACGACGATGCACTGGCCGACCGGGGGGCGGCTGCGCAGGCGGTCCTCCAGGACTGCCGGGGAAACGTTCTTGCCGCCGGAGGTGACGAGGATGTCCTTCTTGCGGCCGGTGATGGTGAGGTAGCCGTCCTCGTCGAGTGCGCCGAGGTCGCCGGTGGCGAACCAGGCGTCGGTGAGGGCGGCGTCGGTGGCGACCGGGTTGTTCCAGTAGGTGCCGAAGACAATGGAGCCCTTGATGAGGACCTCGCCGTCGTCGGCGATGCGGATGGCGGTGCCGGGGACGGGCTGGCCGACGGTGCCGGGGCGGGGCTTGAGGGGCGGGACGATGGTGGCGGCCGCCGTGGTCTCGGTGAGGCCGTAGCCCTCGTAGACGATGATGCCGGCGGCGTAGAAGAAGAGGTTGAGGTCGCGGTCGAGGGGGGAGCCGCCGCTGATGGCGTAGCGGAGGTGGCCGCCGAGTTCCTTGCGGACGCGGCGGTAGACCAGGAGGTCGTACAGGGCCCAGGCGGCGTAGAGGCCGCGGGTCGGGCCGGGGCCTCGGTCGAGGAACTTGTCCAGGTGGGACTCGGCGAAGCGGATGCCGATGCGGTGGGCGCGGTCGAAGGAGGCGCCGCGGCCGATGCGTTCGGCGGTGGCGCGGCCGGTGGCGTGGATCCGCTCGAAGAGGTACGGGACGCCGACGAGGAAGGTGGGGCCGAATTTTTTGAGCGCGGGGCGCAGTTCGGCGGGCTTGATGCTCGGGTAGTGGCCCAGCTCGATACGGGCCATCAGGCAGGCGATCTGGATCGTGCGGCCGAGGATGTGGGCCAAGGGGAGGAAGAGGAGGGTCGAGGCGACCTGGCCGGTGACCTCCTTGAAGACGGGGTGGAGCAGTTCGACCGTGTTGGCGGCCTCGGCGTGGAGGTTGGCGTGGGTGAGGACGCAGCCCTTGGGGCGGCCGGTGGTGCCGGAGGTGTAGCAGATGGTCGCGGCCGTGTCGGGGGTGAGGGCGGCGCGGCGCTCGGTGACGTCGTCGGCGATGGTACGGCCCAGGTCGGCGAGGTGGGAGAGGGCGCCTTCGTCCAGTTGCCAGATCTGCGGGGGCTGGGTGTGGCGATCGGTGGCAGTGGCGACGGCGGCCGCGTTCTCCGGGGTCTCCACGATCACGAAGCGGGAGCCGGAGTCGCGGACGATCCACTCGATCTGGTCCGGCGAGGAGGTCGCGTAGATGGGGACGGACTGGCCGCCGGCCGCCCAGATGGCGAAGTCGAGGACCGTCCACTCGTAGCGGGTGCGGGACATCACCGCGACCCGGCCGCCCGGTTCGAGGCCGGCGGCCATCAACCCCTTGGCGGTGGCGGTGACCTCGCGGGCGAAGGCGGCGGCCGTGACCGGGTGCCAGTCGCCGCGGTCGTCGGCGCGGCGCAGGATCACGGCGTCGGGGGCCTCGGTGGCGTTGACGAAGGGCAGGTCGGCGATGCTGCCGCTGGTCGCGCGGGGGGTGAGTGCGGGCGTGCGGGCCTCGCGGACGACACCGTGGGCGTCCTTCACGACTTCGACCTTGACCCGTTCGGTGAGGTCGGTGCGGTGTTTCGCCTGGTTCAGGTCCTTGCGTACGCCCATGGCAGCTCCCCGAGGCCGACGACCGTTTCATTACTGGCGAGTCAACTTACCGGCGCGTAAGGAATTTTCAATGGTTTCGGCTCACAGTCCTCGCCCTCGACTTCCACGCCTACTCGTACGGTCACGGGCGGGCTTTCGCTCACCGGCGCCGGCCGCAGCCAAGTCATGTCATCAACCCATCCGCCGTCGCGATCGTCTCGGCCAGGTCGTACAGGTCCTGGTCCTCGCGGTGTCGGGCCAACTCATCGGCTCGATAGGAGAGTTGGCTTAGGGACGGGCTGCCCGGGAGGTCTGACCAGCGGCTGTCGCCCTGGCGTAGGGCGTCGGCGAAGTACGCGGCTACGGCTGCGACCTGGAGGCCGTGTGGTGATGTGGCCCAGAGGTCGTCGTGGAGGGTGGAGGCTTCGACGGCGGACGATTCCTCGTGCGGGGTGCGGGTGTCGGGGTCGAGCCAGCGGACGGTGGCGGTGGCCAGGTGGCCGTCGGCGCCCGGCTTGGTGCGGACGGCGTAGAGGGCCGTGACGGTGTGGCCGGGGCCGACCTCGCCGCCGTCGACGCGGTCGTCGCGGAAGTCCTCGTCGGCGACCTGGCGGTTGTCGTAGCCGATCAGGCGGAACTCCTCGACCGTCTCCGGGTCGAAGGCGACCTGGGCCTTGGCGTCGCGGGCGGTGAGGTCGATGTGGCGCGGGAGTTCCTCGCAGAAGAGCTTCTCGGCCTCCTCCTCGGTGGAGACGTAGGTGGTGTGGCCGTCGCCCTGGTCAGCGAGCTGTTCCATGAGGGCGTCGCCGTAGTCGCTGCCGACGCCGACGCCGAAGAGGGTGATGCCGTGCTCGCGGCGCTCGGTGCCGATGCGTTCGAGGATGGTGTCGGCGTCGGTGTCGCCGGTGTTGGCGAGGGCGTCGGAGAGGAGGACGACACGGTTGGTCGCGCCCTTGCGCAGGCCCTCGACGGCGGTTTCGTAGCCGGTCTCGACGCCCGCGCCGAGGTTGGTGGAGTTGGTGGGTTCCAGACTGTCGACGGCATCGTGGATCTCGCCCCGGTTGTCGTCGAGGCGGGTCATCGGCAGGACGGTCTCGGCCTCGTCGCTGAAGGTGACGATCGCGACGGAGTCGTCGTCGCGCAGTCGGTCCGTCATCGTGCGCAGGGCGTCCTGGGCGAGGTCGAGGCGGCCCGGTTCGGACATGGAACCACTGACGTCGATGACGAAGGTGAGCGCGGCGGGCGGGCGTTCGCCGTCGTCCCCGGCGGGGCGGGTGGCAAGGCCGACGCGGACCAGGGACCAGTTCTCGTCGGACGTACGGGCGCCGTCGACGGTGACCGAGAAGCCGTCGCCGTCGGGGCGTTCGTAGTCCTGGCGGAAGCTGTTGACGAACTCCTCGGGGCGGATCGTGGTGGGGTCGGGCAGGGTTCCGTCCCCGAGGGTGCGGCGGGCGTAGCCGTAGGAGGCGGTGTCGACGTCGAGGGCGAAGGTGGAGGTGTAGTCGGGGGTCGGGGCGATGTCGCGGGACTCGTCGCCCGGTTGCTCGCCGCGCTGTTCGCCGGAGTCGGTGCCGGTGCCCTCGGGGGCGGGGGCCGGGAAGCCGCCCGTGCTGTTGCCGCCCCCTTCGCGGTCGTACACCGACGAGTTGCCCCGGTCGACGCTGCTCTTGCCGCAGCCGGTGAGGAGCAGGGCGGCGGCCGTGCCCAGGGCGAGGAGCCCGGTGCTCAGCCGCCGTCGTGTCGGTCCTGTCCTGAGTGTCCTGCGATACGCACGCATCCGGGCCCCCTCGGCAGTCAGCTGTCGCCCTTCTGTGGGCGACTGTTGTGACTGTGACGGCGGAGGGGGCCCGGATGTGCGCTACGGGGTGTTGCGGATGCGTCTCGAAGCGGCCACGACCAGGGCCGGTCGAGACCGGTCGGTGATCTTCCGTTGACCTACGAGACCACGTCCTTGCGGCCGAAACCGCGGAAGGCCAGGGCGAACAGGATGAGCGCGTACGTTATGGAGAGGGACGTGCCCTGGATCATGTCGGAGTAGTCGGGCTGGGGGCGGACGACGTCCAGCCAGGCGTACTGGTAGTGCGCGGGCAGGAAGTCGCGCCAGTCACCGAGGGCGGTGACCTCGTCGAGGACGCTGCCGATGATGGTGAGGAAGACGGCGCCGCCGACCGCGCCGAGCGGGGCGTCGGTCCTTGTGGAGAGCCAGAACGCCAGGGCCGCGGTGACCAGTTGGGACACGAAGATGTACGCCACGGTGATCAGCAGCGCCTGCGCGGCTGCCGCTGGGGCCAGTTCGCCGCCCGTGGGCAGCTCCAGTGGGCCCCAGCCGTAGGCCGCCGTGCCGATGGCGAGGGCGATGACCGGCAGCAGCACCAGTGCGGCCAGGCTGAGGGTGAGGCCGACGGCGAGCTTGGACCACAGCAGGCGGGCGCGGGGCACCGGGGCGGCGAGGAGATAGCGCAGGGAGGACCAGCTGGCCTCCGAGGCGACCGTGTCGCCGCAGAACAGCGCGACGGGGATGACCAGCAGGAAGCCCGCGCCGGCGAACAGGTTCACCGCGGCGAAGTTCGTCCCGGACGCCGTCGCTGTGTCCATCAGGTTGACCCGGTTGCCGCCCTCGCCCGGGGTGCCGCCGACCTGGAAGGCGATCAGCAGGATGATCGGCAGGGCGAACAGGACGCCGCCCATGATCATCGTGCGCCGGCGCTTGAGCTGCCGGACCAGCTCGACCCTCAGGGGCAGGGTGCGGCCGGCGCGGTAGCCGTCGGCGACCTCGACGGGGGGCTCCGTGCGACCACCGGGTTCGCCCTGCCCGCCGTGTCGGCCGTCCTCGGCACGGTCGTCGCGCTCGGCGCGCTCGGTCAGCGTGCTCATGCGGACTCTCCGATCAGGGTGAGGAAGGCGTCTTCGAGGCGGCGGTGCGGGCCCACCGACTCCACGGGCACTTCCAGCCGTACGAGTTCGGCGACCAGGCGCTGTGCGCTGCCGCCGGCGTCGAGGCGGACGACCAGGCCGTCGTCGGTGAGCACGGCCGAGTCGATGCCCGGCAGTGCGGCGATCTTCTCGACGACCGGCTCCTCCACGGGTACGGAGGTGCCGACCAGCAGGGTGTCGCCGGAGCCGACGATCTCGCTCACGGGGCCCGCCTGGACGAGCTTGCCGTGGTCCATGACGACCAGGTGGGTGCAGGTCTGTTCGACCTCCGCCAGCAGGTGGCTGGAGACGATGACCGTACGGCCCGCCGCCGCGTACCGGATCATGACCTCGCGCATCTCGCGGATCTGTGGCGGGTCGAGTCCGTTCGTCGGCTCGTCGAGTATGAGCAGATCGGGCAGGCCGAGCATCGCCTGGGCGATGGCGAGGCGCTGGCGCATGCCCTGGGAGTAGGTGCGGACCGCGCGGGCCAGGGCGTCGCCGAGGCCGGCGATCTCCAGGGCCTCGTCCAGGTGGGCGTCCTCGGCCGGGCGGCCGGTGGCCTGCCAGTACAGCTCCAGGTTCTCGCGGCCGGACAGGTGCGGGAGGAAGCCCGCGCCCTCGACGAAGGCGCCGACCCGGGAGAGGACCGGGGCGCCCGGCACGATCGCGTGGCCGAAGACGCGGATCTCGCCGCCGTCCGGCTGGATCAGGCCCATCAGCATGCGCAGGGTCGTCGTCTTGCCCGCGCCGTTCGGCCCGAGGAGGCCGAGGACCTGGCCCTTCTCCACGCGGATGGAGAGGTCACGGACGCTGTAGCGGTCGCCGTTCTTGTACTTCTTGCTCAAGTCCGTGATCTGGAGCGGCACTTCGGCCAGCGTCGGGTCGGGGGCGGGGGTCGCGATACGGCGCCGTCCCGTCAGTATCAGCAGCGCCGCGATCACCGCGCCACCGATCGGCATGTACCAGACCCAGGCCGGCAGGGCGTCCGCACTGCCGACCGTGCCGAACGGCGTCGGCACCGCCAGGTCTCCCTTCAGGGAGACGGTGTACGTCGCCGGGGCGGCCGGCGAGGCGTAGCCGAGGTCGGTGGAGGCGAGGACCAGGCGGAGGCGGTGGCCGTCGTCCAGTTCGTAGTCGATGGCCGGGAGGGTGAGGTCGACGTCCTTGCCGGTCTTGGCGCCCTCCACCCGGATGGGCTCGACGAGCTGAGAGGGCAGGACCTGTGACCTGCCGTCCGGGCCGACGTCGTAGACCTTGGCGAAGAGCACGGCGTCCTCGCTGGTCGACTTCACATGGACGGTGGCTGTGGGTGAGCCGGTGATCTGGAGGTCGTCGGCGACGGGCTGCGACTCGAACGCGGCGAACTGGCCAGGGAAGTCGAGGGAGATGCTGACGCCGAGCGAGGACAGCTGGGCCAGGCCGCCTGCGGCGGAGCCGAGGCCGGGCAGGGCCGACACGGCGGGCGGGTTGGCGCCGGCCGGGTTGCGGAAGCTCTGCTCGCGTCCGGCGAGGGCGATCGACTGCCGGTCGCTCGTGAGGCCCGGGTACGTGTCGTCGGTCGTACCGCTCAGGCGGGTCTCGCCGTCGCCGGAGCCCGAGCCGAGGGTGCGGGTGACGCGGAACGCCGAGCCCGTGTCCGCGGCCTTGTCGTCCTTCAGGTAACGGTCGAACCAGGCGTTGACGCGGGACTGGAGGCGGCTCGTCTCCATGTCGCCGCCGTCATGGCCGCCGGAGATCCAGTCGACCTCCACGGGCGCGCCGCCCGCCTCGATCGCCTTGGCGGCCTCGTCGGCCTGGGCCAGCGGGAAGAGGGAGTCGCTCTGGCCCTGCATCAGCAGCGTGGGCACCTTGATGCGGTCGCCGACGGCCTCGGGGCTGCGCTCCTCAAGGAGCTTCACCGCCTCCTCGTCCGGCTCACCCGACTCCGCGACCCGCTCGTACATCTCGCATAGCTCGGCCTCGAACTTCTCGCAGCCGCCGTTGGTGTAGAAGAAGATGCCGGTCCACAGCTTCTTGTAGACGCCGTTCGGGAACAGGGCGTCCGCGAGGTTCCAGTACGTGATCGCGGGCGCGATGGCGTCGACCCGGTCGTCGTACCCGGCCGCCAGCAGCGAGATCGCGCCGCCGTACGAGGCACCGGCGGCGCCCACGCGCGGGTCGCCGTCCCTGTCCAGCTGGACCTCGGGGCGCTTGGCCAGCCAGTCGATGAGTTTGGAGACGTCGGCGACCTCGCCCTCGGGGTCGTTCAGCCCGATCTTGCCGGTGGACTCGCCGAAGCCGCGTGCCGACCAGGTCAGCACCGCGTAGCCGTCGCGGGCGAGGTCCTCGGCCTGGCTGCGTACGTCTTCCTTGTCGCCGCCGAAGCCGTGGCCCAGGAGGACGGCGGGGCGGCGGTCGTCGTCGCCCGCGCCCGCCGTGAAGTACGAGGTGTCCAGGCGGACGCCGTCGCCCACGGTCATGGCCTGGTCGGTGCGCTTGACCGGCACGGCCTCGTCCGAGGCGGTGGCCGTCCATGTGCCCGCTCCGGCGAGCACGACGACAGCGGCCGCGGCGGCGACGGTCCGTCGTGGCCTCCGCCGCAGTGCTCCGCGCAGTCGCAGTCCGGGCAGTCGAAGATCCATGCGTCAACGGTACGGGGAACCAGTGACAGCCCAGGGCCATCTTCGGGGGGAGGTGTGTGCCATCCCACGGTCGTACGGGGGGATTTCCGCATACAGCGGTCGCGGTACATGGGTGCCGACAGCAACCTGATAAGTCGCCCCCCGCCGCCCCTGCCCGTCCCTCCCCCCACTCTCGGCTTCGCTCGAGCGGGGGGACTCCCATCCAGGGGCGGCTGCCCCTTCGACCCCGCCACGCCTTCGAGCTCGGGGGGACAGGATGGTTGGCGGGTTCGGGTGGGTGGGGGCTGGTCGCGCAGTTCCCCTGAAAAGCTGGGGCTGCGCCCCGCTTTCCAGCGGCCCGCAGGGCCGTGACTTTCTGGGGCGCGGGGAACTGCGCGAGCAACCACGTGCCAACCCGCACCTGCCGACGCGGCGCATCCGGTGGCGGGAGTGTCGGTGGGTCCCGCTAGAGTCACGGCTCACAGTTGACACACATGTCCGCGAGGGACACACAACTTCGGGGTGGGGAAAATGAAGCTGGGGCGGAGCGCTGCCTGGGTGGGAGTCACGGCGGCGGCGCTCGCGGCGACGACGGCGTGCGGCGCGGAGAGCGTGAAGCAGGCGGCCGAGGCCGTGGACAAGTCCGACGCGATCATGGCGGCCCTGGCGAGGGCGACGGACCGGACCCAGGACCTCGGCTCCGCCCAGGTCAAGGCGACCACCGTGCTGAACGAGGGCGCCCCGGTCGTCATGGAGGGCACGTACTCCTGGGGCGACGGGCTCGCGTACGACGTGGTGATGGATACCGAGGCCGCCCAGATGCAGGAGCTGACGGACGACCCGTCCATGCGCGCCCTCTTCGTCGACGGCGCGTACTACTACGACATCGACCCGCAGCCCTCCGGCCCCCTCCAGGGCAAGGAGTGGATGCGGATAGATGCCTCCGCGATGTTCGGCGACAAGGGCGCGTCGGCCTTGGACAGCGGACAGGGCGGCGACCCGACGGCCTCGATGCGCACGCTGAAGTACGCGAACGACGTCGACGACCTCGGTACGGAGACCGTGAGCGGACGCGAGGTCACGCACTACCGAGGCGTGGTCCGCAAGGAGGACTTCGGCAGGTTCAAGGACACCTACGCGCCCGAGGACGAGACCCTCGCGAACCAGCTGACAGGCGGAGTCCAGAAGACGACGATCGACATCTGGGTCGGCGACGACGACCTGCCCGTCCGTATACGGCAGGAGCTGGGCGCGATGACCGTCACCATGGACTTCGGGAAGTTCAGCGCCACCAAGAAGATCCAGGCCCCGCCCGCCTCACAGACCGGCGACCTCACCGACGAGGTCAAGGAAGCCGCCGAGCAGGGCTGACCGCGGACACGGCGGTGCCCCGCTCCTTCCGCGTGGAAGGAGCGGGGCACCGTACGGACTCAGTGGTTGCGCGGGAAGCCCAGGTCCACGCCCGTGGGGGCGTCGGCCGGGTCGGGCCAGCGGGTCGTGACGACCTTGCCTCGGGTGTAGAAGTGGGTGCCGTCGTTGCCGTAGATGTGGTGGTCGCCGAACAACGAGTCCTTCCAGCCGCCGAAGCTGTGGTAGCCGACGGGGACCGGGATGGGGACGTTGACGCCGACCATGCCGGCCTCGACCTCCAGTTGGAAGCGGCGGGCGGCACCGCCGTCGCGGGTGAAGATGGCCGTGCCGTTGCCGAAGGGCGAGTTGTTGATGAGGGACATGCCCTCCTCGTACGTGTCCACGCGGAGCACGCACAGGACCGGGCCGAAGATCTCGTCCTGGTAGGCCTTCGCCGTCGTCGGGACCTTGTCGAGGAGCGAGATGCCGATCCAGTGGCCTTCCTCGAAGCCGTCGACCGTGTAGCCCGTGCCGTCCAGCACCACTTCCGAGCCTTCGGCCGCCGCGCCCTCGACGTACGACGCCACCTTGTCGCGGTGAGCCGCCGTGATCAGCGGACCCATCTCTGACGTCGGGTCGTTGCCGGGGCCGATCTTGATCTTCTCGGCTCGCTCGCGGATCTTCTCCACCAGCTCGTCGCCGATCGCGCCTACCGCCACCACCGCCGAGATCGCCATGCAGCGCTCGCCCGCCGAGCCGTAGGCCGCCGAGACCGCCGCGTCCGCCGCCGCGTCCAGGTCCGCGTCGGGCAGGACCAGCATGTGGTTCTTGGCGCCGCCCAGAGCCTGTACGCGCTTGCCGTTGGCGGAGGCGGTGGTGTGGATGTAGCGGGCGATCGGGGTCGAGCCCACGAACGACACCGCCTTGACGTCCGGGTGCTCCAGGAGGCGGTCCACCGCCACCTTGTCGCCGTGGACGACGTTGAAGACGCCGTCCGGCAGGCCCGCCTCCGACAGCAGCTCGGCGATCTTGATCGACGCCGACGGGTCCTTCTCGGACGGCTTCAGCACGAACGTGTTGCCGCACGCGATGGCCATCGGGAACATCCACATCGGGACCATCGCCGGGAAGTTGAACGGCGTGATGCCCGCGACGACGCCGAGGGGCTGGCGGATCGAGGAGACGTCCACGCGGCTGGCGACCTGCGTGGACAGCTCGCCCTTCAGCTGGACGTTGATGCCGCAGGCCAGGTCGACGATCTCCAGGCCGCGCGCGACCTCGCCGAGCGCGTCGCTGTGCACCTTGCCGTGCTCGGCGGTGATCAGCTCGGCGATCGCGTCACGGTTGGCGTCGAGCAGCGCGCGGAACTTGAAGAGGATGGATGTGCGCTGGGCCAGCGAGGACTGGCCCCACGTCGCGTACGCCTCCTTGGCGGTCGCGACTGCCGCGTCCACCTCGTCGACCGTCGCGAACGCGACCTTCGTGGTGACCGCGCCGGTCGCCGGGTCCGTGACCGGCCCGAACGTACCCGACGCGCCTTCGACGGTCTTGCCGCCGATCCAGTGGTTGACGATCTTCGTCATGCCGAGAACTCCTTCTTACAGATGGCGGCGTCGGGTAGAGACGTGCCGGTCGTACTCCTCGCGGGCCTTGACCGCCGACGGGCGGGTCGCGGTCTCGGCCACAGGAACATCCCACCAGGCCTGCGCGGGAGGCGGGCCCGACACTGTGTCTGCCGTTTCGGTCTCCACGTAGACACATGTGGGAGTGTCGGCGGCCCGCGCCTCGGCGAGGGCCGCCCGCAGGCCGCGGACGGTCTTGGCCCGCAGGACGCGCATGCCGAGACTGGCCGCGTTGGCGGCGAGGTCCACGGGCAGCGGAGCACCCGTGAACGTGCCGTCCTCGGAGCGGTACCGATAGGCCGTGCCGAAGCGCTCGGCGCCGGTCTCCTGGGACAGGCCGCCGATGGACGCGTACCCGTGGTTCTGGATGATCAGCACCTTGATCGGGATGTTCTCCTGCACGGCGGTGACGATCTCGGTCGGCATCATCAGATACGTGCCGTCGCCGACCAGCGCCCAGACCGGCCGCCCGTGGGCCGCCATCCTCACGCCGATCGCGGCCGGGATCTCGTACCCCATGCAGGAGTAGCCGTACTCCAGGTGGTACTGGTCGCGCGACCGCGCCCGCCACAGTTTGTGCAGGTCGCCGGGGAGGGAGCCGGCCGCGTTGATGAGGATGTCGTTCTCGTCGACGAGTTCGTCGAGGAGGCCGAGGACCTGGGCCTGGGTGGGCCGGGTGTCCGGCTCGTCGGCCTCGTAGCAGGCGTCGACGCGGTGCTCCCAGCGCTGCTTGTCCTCGGAGTACTCGGTGACATAAGCGTCCGCGACCCGGTACCCGTGCAGTTCGAGCGCCTGGGTCAGCTCCTCCAACCCGACGCGCGCGTCGGCGATCAGTGGCAGCCCGGAGAGCTTGTGACCGTCGTACGGCGCGATGTTGAGGTTGAGGAAGCGGACGCCGTCGGCGGCGAAGAGGGTGCCGGAGGCGGTCGTGAAGTCCGTGTACCGGGTACCCACACCGATCACCAGGTCGGCGGTGCGGGCCAGTTCGTTGGCGGTCGCGGTGCCGGTGTGGCCGATGGCGCCGACGTCCTGGGGGTGGTCGTAGCGCAGGGAGCCCTTGCCGGCCTGCGTGGACGACACGGGAATGCCGGTGGCGTCGGCGAACTCGGCGAGCGCTTCCTCCCCGCGGGCGTGGTGGACACCGCCGCCGGCGACGATCAGGGGGCGCCCGGCTTCGCGGATCGCCCGTACGGCGGCGGACAGTTCGGAACCGTCGGCCGCGGGACGGCGTACGTTCCAGGCCCGCTCGGCGAAGAACTCCTCCGGCCAGTCGTACGCCTCCGCCTGCACGTCCTGCGGGAGGGCGAGCGTGACGGCGCCCGTCTCGACCGGGTCGGCGAGCACCCGCATCGCCTGGAGCGCGGCCGGGATCAGGGCCTCGGGGCGGGTGATCCGGTCGAAGTACTTCGACACCGGGCGCAGGCAGTCGTTGACGGACACGTCACCCGCGTACGGGACCTCGAGCTGCTGGAGCACCGGGTCCGCGGGCCGGGTGGCGAAGATGTCGCCGGGGAGGAGCAGGACCGGCAGGTGGTTGATCGTGGCGAGGGCGGCGCCGGTGACGAGGTTGGTGGCGCCCGGGCCGATGGACGTCGTCACGGCGTGCGTGGAAAGGCGGCCCGACTGCCGGGCGTAGCCCACTGCCGCGTGCACCATCGATTGTTCGTTGCGGCCCTGGTAATACGGCATGTCGTCGGCGTACTCGATCAGCGCCTGGCCGAGGCCCGCGACGTTGCCGTGGCCGAAGATGCCCCAGGTGGCGCCGATCAGCCGCTGCCGCTCGCCGTCGCGTTCGGTGTACTGGGCGGCGAGGAAGCGTACGAGCGCCTGCGCGACCGTGAGCCTCGTGGTGTTCGTCGAGGTCCCGGTGCTCATCGGTAACCCTCCGTGTGATCGGGGTGGAAGCAGATCCGCCACTGGCGCTCGGAGCCCGGGCCTGCCATGACGTTCAGGTAGTACATGCTGTGGCCGGGCTGCGCGATGGACGGCCCGTGCCAGCCGTCGGGAACCAGCACGGCGTCACCGGAACGGACCTCGGCGAGCACGTCGGATCCGCCCTCGCGGGAGGGGAACACGCGCTGGTAGCCGAAGCCGTTCGGGCCGTCGATCTCGAAGTAGTAGATCTCCTCGAGTTCGGTCTCCTCCCCCGGCCGGTTCTCGTCGTGCTTGTGCGGCGGGTACGAGGACCAGTTGCCACCGGGGGTGATGACCTCGACGGTGATGAGCTTGTCGCACTCGAAGGCGTCGGCGGAGGCGAAGTTGCGCACCTGGCGGGCGCAGGTGCCACTGCCGCGGTCCTCGACGGGGACCTCCGGCGCGGGGCCGTAACGAGCGGGGAGTCGTCGCTCGCACTTCGCTCCTGCCAAAGCGAAGCGGCCTCCCGCGCCGGAGGCGATCTGTACCCGGGAGTCGCGGGGCGCGTAGACGAAGTCGGAGACTCCGGCGAACACGTTCTCCCGGCCCAGGATTTCAAACTCGGTTGTCTCGCTGCCGTCCAGTACCTGAACAGTGCAGGCACCGTTCAGGGACAGCGCGATCCACTCGCTGTCCTCGGTCGTGAACGTGTGCGTACCGCCCGGTGGGAGTTCGACGATGCGCAGGCTGCTGTGGGTCCAGCCCGCCCGCTTCGGGTCGATGTCGACGGCGTATTCCGTGCCCGCCGTCGCCCCCTTGGGGACGTACAGCTCGGTCTTCTGTGTCATGCGGCCCTCACAACAGTCCTACGGCGGTGTCCACGGCGGCGGTCACATCGTCGTCCGCCGGGTAGAGCAGCGAACGGCCGACCACCAGACCCTGGACGGTGGGGAGTTGCAGCGCGCCCCGCCACTTCTCGTACGCGCCCTCCTGGTCCCCGCCGACCTCGCCGCCGAGCAGGACGGCGGGGAGGGTCGAGGTCTCCATGACGCGGGCCATGTCGTCGGGGTTCTCGGTGACGGGCACCTTCAGCCAGGTGTACGCCGAACTGCCGCCGAGCCCGGCGGCTATGGCGATCGACTTGGTGACGGCGTCGGCGCTCAGGTCGTTGCGGACCTTGCCGGTGGCGGGGTCGCGGCGGCTGATGAACGGCTCGACGAACACGGGGAGCTTGCGCTCGGCCATCGCGTCGACGGCGTGCGCGGTGGACTCCAGGGTGTCGAGGGAGCCCGGGTCGTCGTAGTCGATGCGCAGGAGGAGCTTGCCGGCGTCGAAGCCGAGGCGCTCGATGTCCTGGGGGCGGTGGCCGGTGAAACGGTCGTCCAACTCGAAGGAGGCGCCCGCGAGACCGCCGCGGTTCATCGAGCCCATGACGACCTTGTTGTCGAGGGCGCCGAGGAGGAGCAGGTCGTCGAGGATGTCGGCGGTCGCGAGGACGCCGTCGACGCCGGGGCGGGACAGCGCCAGGCACAGCCGTTCGAGCAGGTCGGCCCGGTTCGCCATGGCGAGCCTGCGGTCGCCGACGGAGAGGGCGCCGCGGGCCGGGTGGTCGGCGGCCACGATCATCAGCCGGCCGGAGTCGCCGATCAGGGGGCGGCGGGTGCGGCGGGTTGCGGCTTCGGCGATCGCCTCGGGGTGCTGGGCGCGGGTGCGGGCGAGGGCGGAGACGTCTATGGGGCTGAGGGGGGTGGTGACAGTTGCTTGGGCGGTGCCGGAAGCGCCGAGGCTGTCGGGCTCGGTGAAAGTGGTGTGGACGGTGCCGCCGGGCTCGGTGGCGGTCACAGGACTGCCCCTGCCTTGACCGCGGCCTCGATCTCCTCGGTCGTGGGCATCGCGGAGGAGCACTCCAGGCGGGAGGCGACGATCGCGCCGGCGGCATTGGCGTGGCGCATGATCCGCTCCAGGTCCCAGCCTTCGAGCAGGCCGTGGCAGAGGGAGCCGCCGAAGGCGTCACCGGCGCCGAGGCCGTTGAGGACGTTGACGGGAAGGGGCGGGACCTCGGCGGAGTCGCCCTTGCTGTTGACCGCGAGGACACCCTTGGGGCCCTGCTTGACGACCGCGAGTTCGACCCCGGCGTCGAGGAGCGCGCGGGCGGCGGCCTGCGGCTCACGTACGCCGGTGGCGACCTCGACCTCGTCCAGGTTGCCGACGGCGACCGTGGTGTGGCGGAGGGCCTCCTCGTAGAAGGGGCGGGCCTCGGCCGGGTCGGTCCAGAACATCGGCCGCCAGTCGAGGTCGAAGACGGTCGTGCCGGCCTTGGCCCGGTGGGCGAGGGCCGCGAGGGTCGCCGTACGGCTGGGCTCCTCGCTCAGGCCCGTGCCGGTCACCCAGAAGATGCGGGTGTCGCGGATCGCGTCGAGGTCGAGCTCGTGGGCGTCGATCTCCAGGTCCGGGGCCTTGGGGCGGCGGTAGAAGTAGAGCGGGAAGTCGTCCGGCGGGAAGACCTCGCAGAACGTGACCGGCGTCGGCAGGCCCGGCACCGGGGTCACCCACCGGTCGTCCACGCCGAAGTCGCGCAGGGCCTGGTGGAGGTACTCCCCGAAGGGGTCCTCGCCCGTGCGGGTGATGACCGCGGTGCTGCGGCCGAGGCGGGCGGCGGCCACCGCGACATTGCTCGCCGAACCGCCGAGGAACTTCCCGAAGGACGTCACCTGCGACAGCGGGACCCCCGTCTGCAACGGGTAGAGGTCCACACCGATCCGCCCCATGGTGATCAGGTCGTACGCCATCGAGTTCCCTTCACGCTCCGGTTCCGTCAAGGTCTAGCTCCGTCAGAGCGACCCTGTCAATGTTTTGTCCAGACATTCGGACTACCTATTGACACCATTCGTTTCCGGCCGGAAGCTGACGCCCATGACGTCGTTGTCACCTCAGTCCTCACTCTCCCGCATCAGGATCGGCTCGGCGCCCGACTCCTGGGGCGTGTGGTTCCCCGACGACCCTCAGCAGGTCCCCTGGAAGCGCTTCCTCGACGAGGTCGCCGCCTCCGGCTACGAGTGGATCGAGCTGGGACCGTACGGCTATCTGCCGACCGATCCGGCCGTCCTCACCGAGGAGACCGCCAAGCGCGGCCTGAAAGTGTCGGCCGGCACGGTCTTCACCGGGCTGCATCACGGCCCCGACGTCTGGGAGAAGACCTGGGCGCACGTGGCCGACAACGCGGTCCTCGCGCAGGCGATGGGCGCCAGACATCTCGTCGTCATCCCGTCCTTCTGGCGGGACGACAAGACGGGCGAGGTGCTGGAGCCGAGCGAGCTGACCGTCGAGCAGTGGCGGCACCTCACCCAGCTCACCGAGCGGCTCGGACGGGAGGTGCGTGAGCGGTACGGGCTGCAGATCGTCGTCCACCCGCACGCGGACACCCATATCGACAGCGAGGAGAACGTCGTCCGGTTCCTCGACGGCACGGACTCGTCGGTCGTCTCGCTCTGCCTCGACACCGGGCACTACGCCTACTGCGGCGGCGACAGCGTCAAGCTGATCGAGACGTACGGGGAGCGCATCGGGTATCTGCACCTCAAGCAGGTCGACCCCGAGATCCTCGCCGAGGTCCGCGCGAACGAGACTCCGTTCGGGCCAGCCGTGGCGAAGGGTGTGATGTGTGAGCCGCCGGCGGGTGTGCCGGCACTGGAGCCGGTGCTGGCCGCTGCGGCGAAGCTGGATGTGGATCTGTTCGCGATCGTCGAGCAGGACATGTATCCGTGTGCGCCTGACGCTCCGCTGCCGATCGCCAAGAGGACTCGGGCGTTCTTGAGGTCTTGCGGGGCGTGAGCGTTCCGCTGGGGTGAGCCGTGTAGCGCCGTTGCGGTGCGGGGTCTGTTTTTGGCCGCGGGTTCGTTGTGGCTGGTCGCGCCCACGCGGCGGACCCGCATATCGATGCAGCCACCGCGCCCCTAAAGGGCGCGCCGGCGCTTGGCTGCGTCACAAAGGCACCCTTCTGTCACAGGTGTCACGTGTGCGCGGGTGTGGTGTCACAGGCACTCGACAACGGGGCCCTGGTGGTCACTCTGTGTCGTTGAGGGGGCACAGGTTTTGTGATCACCAGCGCGAGGTGCCATTGATGACCGACCGACGCCTCTGGTCGTACAAGGACATCGCGGCGCACATCAGTGTGCAGCCCGACACCGTCCGCTCGTACCGAAAACACGGGCTGTTGCCGCCGCCCGACCACGTGGAGGGCGGCAAGCCCTACTGGTACGCCGACACGATCCGCGCCTGGGTCGCCTCCAGACCGGGCAATCGGGGGCGCAAGGTCGACTGACCGACTCCGCACGCCATTTATTTGTTTACTCCCTTTATTCATTTGTCCCCGGGTCCGTCCGCTGTCCAGGATCCGGGGATGAGCTTTTCCGTGAAACCCGTGCTCACCGGTGAGCGGACCGTGCTGCGGCCGTTCACCGAGGAGGACGTGCCCGTGATGGCGCGGATCCTGTCCGATCCGGAGGTCATACGGCTCACCGGCAGCCCGACCGAGGCGCTCGGCCCGGACCGGCTGCGCTCCTGGTACGGCACTCGCAACGACCAGAGCGACCGCCTCGACCTCGGCATCGTCGACCGGGCGAGTGGCGAACTCGTCGGTGAGGCCGTGCTGAACATGGGGTCCCCCCGGCTCGAGCGAAGCCGAGAGCTGGGGGAGGGATGAGGCGAACCGCAGCTGTTGCTTACGGATTCTCATCGGTCCCGGTGGGCGGGACCGTGGCCTGGGCACGGAGGCCGTGCGGCTGACGGTCGGCCACGCCTTCGAGCGGCTCGGCCTGCACCGCGTCTCGTTGTACGTGTTCACCCACACCCCCCGGGCACAGCGCGCCTACGAGAAGGCCGGTTTCGTGGCCGAGGGTGTGGAGCGGCAGACCCTGTGGCAGGACGGGGAGTGGATCGACGCCGTACGGATGTCGATCCTCGCCCCCCGAGCGGGCCGCCCATCGGGGGCGGCCCGGGGTCGGGAGCGTCAGCTCCACGGCTGGATGACCGTCACGCCGCTGCCGGGGGCTGTGTCCATCGCCGCGAGGGCGGCCGGGGCCGCGGCCAGCGGGATCGTCGAGGTCACCAGGAGGTCGGGGCGCAGAACGCCTGCGCGGACCAGTTCCAGCATCTCCGGGTAGGCGTGGGCCTGCATGCCGTGGCTGCCCAGGAGTTCGAGTTCCAGGGC
This sequence comes from Streptomyces tailanensis, assembly GCF_008386495.1. Taxonomy (GTDB): domain Bacteria; phylum Actinomycetota; class Actinomycetes; order Streptomycetales; family Streptomycetaceae; genus Streptomyces; species Streptomyces tailanensis. Next base: position 38,576 of record NZ_VTHJ01000031.1, read on the forward strand.
GATCGCTCGGGCCATGGGGACCGGGGTGGTGCCGGTCTCGGAGGGGAGCAGGCCTACCTGGATGTGGCGGCCTCGGCGGCGGAGGCTGTTGACCGAGGCCGCACAGGTGATCGGGGAGCCCAAGGCGTCCAGGGAGAGGTGGGCGCCGCCGGCGGTGAGGTCGCGTATCGCCTCGGCCGTGTCCGGTACGCCGGAGGCGTCCACGCACTCCGCCGCGCCGAACTTCCTCGCCAGGTCCAGGGCCTGGGCGGAGACGTCCACGCCGATCACGCGGGCGCCGGAGGCCGCCGCGATCATCACCGCCGACAGGCCCACGCCGCCGCAGCCGTGCACCGCGACCCATTCGCCCGCCTTGACGCGGCCCTGTGCCACGACCGCGCGGAACGCCGTCGCGAAGCGGCAGCCCAGGGAGGCCGCCGTGCCGTACGACAGTTCCTCGGGCAGGGCCACGAGGTTCACGTCGGCGTGGTCCAGTGCCACGTACTGCGCGAACGAGCCCCAGTGGGTGAAGCCCGGCTGTGTCTGGCGCTCGCACACCTGCTGGTCGCCTGCGGCGCAGGACGCGCAGGTTCCGCAGGCGCAGATGAAGGGGACGGTGACTCGGTCGCCGGGGTGCCAGGCGGTCACCTCGGCGCCGACCGTCTCCACGACTCCGGCGAGTTCGTGGCCGGGGACGTGGGGCAGGGTGATGTCCGGGTCGTGGCCCTGCCAGCCGTGCCAGTCGCTGCGGCAGAGGCCGGTGGCTTCGACTCGTACGACTACGCCGTGCGGGGGTGGGGTGGGGTCCGGCATGTTCCGTATCTCGGCCGGCTCGCCGAACTGCTCGAACACCACCGCGTACATCTGCCTCACCTTTCGCCCCGCCGTCGCTACCGACCAGCATTGTCGCCCCCGCCGCCCCTACCCGTCCCTCCCCCACTCTCGGCTTCGCTCGAGCGGGGGGACCCTCATCCAGGGGCTGCCGCCCCTTCGCCCCCGCCACGCCTTCGAGCTCGGGCGGTGGGGTTGAGTGGCGGGTGCGGGTGGGTGGGGGTTGTTCGCGCAGTTCCCCGCGCCCCTTAAAAGCCACGGGTGCGGGTGGGTGGGGGCTTGTCGCGCCCACGCGGCGGAGCCGCAAATCGACACAGCCCCGCCCCTGAAGGGGCCTGCGGCCCTTCAGGGGCGCGGCCTGGCTTGGCCTCAGACTCGGGTCGGGCTGGATATCGGCTCCGGCTTCTCCGGCTCCGCCTCAGCGGTCAATGCCGTCGTGGACGCCGGCTCTCCCTCGCTCAGGCCGAAGCGTTCGTGGAAGCGCTTCAGGGGGGCGGGGGCCCACCATGTGGCTCGGCCTGTGAGGCGCATGACGGCTGGGACCAGGAGGCTGCGGACGACCATCGCGTCCATCAGGACGGCGAGGGCTATGCCGAGGCCGAGCATCTTGGTGTTGGTGACTCGGGAGGTGCCTATGGCGGTCATGACCACGGCCAGGATGACGGCTGCCGCCGTGATGAGGCCGCCGGTGCGTTGGAGGCCGAAGCGGACGGAGGCGGTGTGGTCACCGGTGTGGTCGTACTCCTCCTTAATGCGGGAGAGCAGGAAGACGCCGTAGTCCATGGAGAGTCCGAAGGCGACGCAGAACATCAGGACCGGGAGGGTGGTCTCTATGGAGCCCGGGCTGGTGAAGGACAGGAGGCCGGAGAGGTGGCCGTCCTGGAAGACCCAGACCATCGCGCCGAACATCGCGGTGAGGCTGAGCGCGTTGAGCAGGACCGCCTGGAGGGGGATCAGCACGCTGCCGGTGAGGAGGAAGACCAGGATCAGGGTGACGATCGCGATGAAGGACAGGGCCCAGGGTATGCCGTCCGCTATCGCGGACTTCGTGTCGACCAGGACCGCCGCCGTGCCCGTCACCGAGGTCTCGAAGGGGGCGTCCGTCGCCCTGATGTCACCCACCAGACGTTGCGCGCCCTCGTCCACCGGCTCGCCCTTCGGCAGCACCGTGAAGTAGGCCGCGTCGCCCTGCACCAGCGGGCCGTCCACCCGGAGCACCTCGGGCAGGTCGGCGATCCGTTCCTTGTACGCGGCGTAGTCGGTCTCCGTTGCCCTGCCTTCGGCCAGCACCTCCAGTCCGCCGCCGGGGCTGCCGGGGAATCCGTCGCGGATGTGCTGCTGCACCACATGGGACTCGGCGGAGGAAGGGAGCTGGCGGTCGTCGGCCGTACCGAACTTCACGCCCAGGAAGGGCAGGCCCAGGAGGACCAGGCCGGCTGTCGTGGCGATCGCGAAGAACGGGGCGCGGCGCATCACGAGCGCTGCCATCCGGCCCCAGACCGCGCCCTCCTCCGCCGCCGTGTCGGCCGCCGAGTCTTCCCCCTTCGGCTTCGCCTTCCCGCGCCTGAACAGTCGCCGCATGTCCAGCGCGTTGACCCGCTCGCCCAGCAGCACCAGGGCCGCCGGGAGGAGGATCAGGGCCGCTGCCGCGGCCAGTAGGACGACCGCGATGCCCGCGTAGGCGAAGGACTTCAGGAAGTACTGCGGGAAGACCATCATGGCGGCCAGGGAGACGGCGACCGTGAGGGCCGAGAAGAGGACTGTGCGGCCGGCGGTGCGGAGGGTCGTGGCCACTGCGGCGAGCGGGGTGGCGCCCGTGGAGAGTTCCTCCCTGAAGCGGCGGACGATGAAGAGGGCGTAGTCGATGGCGAGGCCCAGGCCCAGGGCCGTCGTCAGGTTCAGGGCGAAGACCGAGACGTCGGTGACCTCGGTGAGGCCGCGCAGGATCGCGTTGGTGCCGAGGATCGCGACGATGCCCACGCCGAGCGGCAGCAGGGCGGCGACCGCGCTGCCGAAGACCATGACCAGCAGGACGAGGGTCACGGGCAGGGCGATCATCTCGGCCCGCAGCAGGTCCTCCTGGATGATCGCCTGCATCTCGTGGCGCACGGCGATGATGCCGCCGATCTTGACGTCGACCGGGCCGTGCGTGCCGCGGAACTCGGGCGCGATGCGGTCCAGGGTCTTGTTCATCGCCGTCTCGTCGCCCGCGAGGCGGGCCGCTATCAGCGCCTCCCTGCCGTCCTCGGCGCGCAGGGTGGGGGCGCCGGACTGCCAGTAGGAGCCGACGCCGGTCACGCCCTTCTCGGCGGCGAGCCGTTCGGCCAGCCGCTTTGCCTCGGCGGCGACCTCCGGGTCGTCGACCGAGGCGCTGCCCGCGTCGACCAGCAGCAGGAAGTTCGGCTGGGAGTCGGGGAACTCGCGCTCCAGTGCCTTCGTCGCGTACGTCGACTCGGCCTTCGGATCCTCCCAGCCGCCGCTGCCCAGGCGGTCCGCCACATCGCTGCCCGCCACGACCGCGAGGGCCGTGATCAGCAGGGCGACGAGCAGGGAGAGCCGGGGACGTGCGGTCACGAAGCGGGTCCAGCCACCCACTCGAGGTGGCCTGTTGACTTCGGTCATGGTGCGGTGTCCCCTTCACTCTGATCACTCTGGTCCGTGCTGTGCGCAGCCGGGCAGCATGGAAGAGCCAAGCCATAGACTGGCAAACACGAGAGATCGCTCGCGTTTCACCAGAATGCGAGCGACCACTCGTGTTTGTCAATCGCGTCCGGAAAGCTGGGGATAACCGCGTGGCCACGAACCAGGAGAAGCAGGAGAAGGAGCAGCCGCGCCGCCGTCAGGCCCGCGGTGAGCGCCGTATCGCCCAACTCCTCGAAGCCGCGGCCACCGTGTTCAGCTCGACCGGCTACACCGCCGCGAGCACCAACGCCATCGCCCGCGAGGCGGGCGTCTCGCCGGGCACGCTGTACCAGTTCTTCCCAAACAAGGAAGCGATCGCGATCGAGCTGGGCGAGCGGCTCATGCGCGAGATGCGCGAGACGTACGGCGAGGCGCTCGCCCCGGTCGACCCGGCGACCCCGCTGGAGGAGGCCGTCGCGGCGGCCGTGGACCGGTTCATCGACTTCAACCGCCGGCACCCGGCGTTCTTCACGCTGATGCACGGCCCCGACATCCCGGGCCGGATCGCCGAGGAGCACGACGCCCTGCACGCGACCCTGGTCGCGCGGGTGGAGTCCCTGCTCACGCCCTTCCTGCCCGACATCCCGGCCGCCGACATCACCCGTACCGCACACGTCTGCGTAGCCATGTACAAGGCGGGCCTGGAGTTGGTCCTCGCCAGCGAGGGCGCCGAGCGCGACGCGTACGTCCAGGAGCTGAAGAAGGTCCTGCTCCGCTACCTCCAGCCCCTTGTGGGCGACAGACTCGCCGCGGGGCCTACCCCCTAGGGGTATAGAGTGGGTGGTTTGAAGGTTACTCGCACCCCCCATGCCCCGAAGAGGAGCAACGACATGACCGCCCAGATCGACACCTCGGCTTCCGTCACCACCGTCTACAAGGTGAGCGGCATGAGCTGCGGGCACTGCGAAGGCGCCGTATCGGGTGAGATCTCCGAGATCGCCGGCGTCTCCTCCGTGAAGGCCGTCGCCTCCAGCGGCGAGGTCACCGTGATCTCGGCCGCCCCGCTCGACGAGGAGACCGTCCGCGCCGCCGTCGACGAGGCAGGCTTCGAGTTGGTCGGCACGGTCTGATTAGCTCGATCGTGTGACGGTCCGTTCCCGGGCTTGCGGGGTGCTGGGCCGTTCGGGCTACGGTGAGCGTGCGATCTGGGACGCCGGGCATGGCGCCAGCGTGCGGGACCCCCGCTCCACCGGAGTGATGGTTCGGGGCCTCCCCGTCGCCTCTGGCCGTACCCACCTGGCCAGGTCGTGAGGGCTGTATCCATCAGCGGCCTCCGGCCGCGGGGGCCTCCCGGGCCCGGACCACGGACAGGATCCGTGTCGCCGCCCCGGGGTCGAGTACGCCGGGGACCAGTACGCCCAAGACCGTTCGGGGCGTGCGACTGAGCGGACTCACTCCTGCTCAGTCTTCAGGAACGATGGAAGTCGCCGATCTGATCGCGACCGTGGTGAAGACGGGGCATACGGCCGAGGAACCAACGCCACCGACCCCGCCGCAGGACGAGACGGCTCAGGAGCAGAAACAGGAACAGGACGCCTAGGACGACGATCCCGAGCTCGCCTCCCTGCGTCAGCGCCTGACCGTGTCGGTGCCGCTCGCCGCCCCCGTCGTCCTCATGTCCATGATCCCGGCCCTGCAGTTCGACAACTGGCAGTGGCTGTCGCTGACGCTCGCCGCACCGGTCGTCGTCTGGGGCGGACTGCCCTTCCACCGGGCCGCTTTCACCAACCTCCGGCACGGCGCGGCCACGATGGACACGCTCGTCTCGGTCGGCACGCTCGCCGCCTTCGGCCGGTCCCTGTGGGCGCTGTTCTGGGGGCACGCGGGCATGCCGGGCATGCGGCACGGCTTCACGTTCACCGTGGCGCGTACGGCGGGGTCCTCGACGATCTATCTCGAAGCAGCCGCCGGGGTCGTCGCGTTCATCCTCCTGGGCCGCTATCTGGAGGCCCGCTCCAAGCGCCGCGCGGGCGCCGCCCTGAAGGCGCTGCTGAAGCTGGGCGCCAAGGACGTCTCGGTGCTGAGCGAGGGGCGGGAGGCGCGGATCCCGGTCGACCGGCTCGCGGTGGGCAACCGTTTCGTCGTACGCCCCGGGGAGAAGCCCGCCACCGACGGGGTAGTCGTCGAGGGCTCCTCGGCCATCGACGCGTCCATGCTGACCGGCGAGTCGGTACGGGTGGACGTGACCGTCGGGGACGCCGTCACGGGCGCGACCGTGAACGCCGAGGGCCGGCTCGTCGCCGAGGCGACCCGGGTCGGCGCGGACACCCAGCTGGCCCGGATGGCGCGGCTGGTGGAGGACGCGCAGAACGGCAAGGCGGAGGTTCAGCGGCTGGCCGACCGGATCTCGGCCGTGTTCGTCCCGGTCGTCCTGCTCATCGCGGTCGCCACGTTCGGCGCCTGGTTCGGTGCCACGGACGACACGACGGCGGCCTTTCACGGCTGCCGTCGCGGTCCTGATCATCGCCTGCCCGTGCGCGCTGGGCCTCGCCACCCCGACCGCCCTGCCGGTCGGCTCGGGCCGCGGCGCCCAGCTCGGCATCCTCATCAAGGGCCGAGGTCCTGGAGTCCACCCGCCGCGTCGACACCGTCGTCCTGGACAAGACGGGCACCGTCACCACCGGCCGGATGACCCTCCAGAAGGTGTACGTCACCGAAGAGAGCGGCGAAGACGTCCTCGAAGAGGACGTACTGCGGCTCGCGGGCGCCGTCGAACACGCCTCCGAGCACCCCGTCGCCTGGGCGATCGCGGCGGGCGCCGAGGAGCGGATCGGCGCCCCGCCCCCCCGTCGAGCACTTCGAGAGCGTGCCCGGGAAGGGCGTACACGGCCGCGTGGAGGACCACGGCGTCCAGGTGGGGCGGATCCACGACGGGACCGCTCCCCGAGTCCCTGAAGGCCGCCAAGGAAGCCGCCGAGGACGCGGGACACACGGCGGTCGTGGTCGCCCGCGACGGCGTGGCACTCGGTGTCCTCACAGTCGCCGACGCGGTCAAGGAGACCAGCGCCGAGGCCGTACGACGGCTGCGGGCGCTGGCTCACGCCGGTGCTGCCGACGGGGGACAACGAGCGGGTGGCCCGATCCGTGGCCGCGGCGGTCGGCATCTCCCCCGAGCACGTGATCGCCGAGGTGCTGCCGCAGGACAAGGTCGACGTCGTACGCCGGCTCCAGGCCGAGGGCCGTACGGTCGCGATGGTCGGGGACGGGGTCAACGACGCGGCCGCGCTGGCCACGGCCGACCCGGGCCTCGCCATGGGCACGGGGACGGACGCGGCGATCGAGGCGGGCGACCTGACACTCGTCCGCGAGGATCTGCGGGTGGCCGCCGACGCCATCCGACTGTCGCGGCGGACCCTGACCACGATCAAGGGGAACCTGGTCTGGGCGTTCGGATACAACGTGGCCGCCCTGCCGCTGGCCGCCGCCGGGCTGCTCAACCCTATGATCGCGGGGGCCGCGATGGCCTTTTCGTCCGTTTTCGTCGTGACGAACAGCCTGCGGCTGCGGACATTCTCATGACAGTCGGGTAAAAGTCCCTCTGGAGTCCGGCCCCGGCCTCACATAAGCTCTTCACAAGGCTCGCGCATCATCCCTACGCTGGGCCCCTGTCGCCGTATCGGGTCTCTTGCCCATCTTCAGGACATAGGACAAGAGACGCAGATCACAGCGACGGGAACGTAACCATCGAAGGGGTTCGTGAGTCTAAGTTGGCGATGTCAGAAGCGTCTTGGGGGGCGTGACTGACATCTGGGGATGTCTTGGGGGACGTTCCCGGAAATGCGTTGCCGGGGCACGTGCACCGGGGAGCTTTGAGCGGCCCTCCCGTACGTACGCGTCCCGGCAGACCGCAGCAGTACAGGTACAGGCAGGACGAGTTTCGCTCGTCCAGTCCAGCGATTCAGGCGCTGGCCCACCAGACGCCCGGCCGGATCCCGTGGGGGGAATCCGCACCGGGACATGGGAAGGCGCCCTGCTCGCCGGCCCGTGGGGGGACCAGCGGCGCGGGGCGCCTTCTCCTATGCCTGTGAAAAGCCTGTGCGACACCGCAAGGCCCCGCACCGGAGGATTCCGGTACGGGGCCCAGCAGAGCGATCGGTGACTAGCGGGACTCGACCGGAACGAAGTCGCGCTCAACAACGCCCGTGTAGATCTGCCGCGGACGGCCGATGCGGGAGCCGGGCTCCTTGATCATCTCGTGCCACTGGGCGATCCAGCCCGGCAGGCGGCCGAGGGCGAAGAGGACCGTGAACATCTCGGTCGGGAAGCCCATGGCGCGGTAGATCAGACCCGTGTAGAAGTCCACGTTCGGGTAGAGGCTGCGCGAGACGAAGTAGTCGTCGGAGAGCGCGTGCTCCTCCAGCTTCAGCGCGATGTCCAGGAGCTCGTCGGACTTGCCGAGCGCGGAGAGGACGTCGTGCGCGGCGGCCTTGATGATCTTGGCGCGCGGGTCGAAGTTCTTGTAGACCCGGTGGCCGAAGCCCATCAGACGGACGCCGTCCTCCTTGTTCTTCACCTTGCGGATGAAGGAGTCGACGTCGCCGCCGGCGTCGCGGATGCCCTCCAGCATCTCCAGCACGGACTGGTTGGCGCCGCCGTGCAGCGGGCCCCAGAGGGCGGAGATGCCGGCGGAGATCGAGGCGAACATGTTCGCCTGCGAGGAGCCGACCAGGCGGACCGTGGAGGTCGAACAGTTCTGCTCGTGGTCCGCGTGCAGGATGAGCAGCTTGTCGAGCGCGGAGACGACGACCGGGTCGGGCACGTACTCCTGGGCGGGGACCGAGAAGGTCATGCGCAGGAAGTTCTCGACGTAACCGAGGTCGTTGCGCGGGTAGACGAACGGGTGACCGATCGACTTCTTGTACGCGTACGCCGCGATCGTCGGGAGCTTGGCGAGCAGGCGGATCGTGGAGAGGTTGCGCTGCCGCTCGTCGAACGGGTTGTGGCTGTCCTGGTAGAACGTCGACAGGGCGCTGACCACGGAGGACAGCATCGCCATCGGGTGGGCGTCGCGCGGGAAGCCCCGGTAGAAGTTCTTGACGTCCTCGTGCAGCAGGGTGTGCTGCGTGATGTCGTTCTTGAACGCGGAGAGCTCGTCGACGGTCGGCAGCTCGCCGTTGATCAGCAGGTACGCCACCTCCAGGAAGGTGGAGCCCTCGGCCAGCTGCTCGATCGGGTAGCCGCGGTACCGCAGGATGCCCTGCTCACCGTCGAGATAGGTGATGGCGGATTTATAGGCGGCGGTATTGCCGTAGCCGCTGTCCAGGGTGACCAGACCGGTCTGGGCCCGGAGCTTCCCGATGTCGAAGCCCTTGTCGCCGACGGTGCTGTCGATCACCGGGTAGGTGTACTCGCCGTCGCCGTACCGCAGTACTACAGAGTTGTCGCTCACGTCTTCCCTCACCGACGTAGTGCCTCATCTTCGAGGTGCCCTGACTGTCTCTACCATCCCCCAATTGGCTCAGGAGAGTGCACTCGGGGTCGACCATCGGGCCTATCGGCGGCACTGAGTGCCGCCAACTTGTTCATCCTGCCCCCTCCGTCCGACATCTGGAAGACCCGTGTGACCTTTACGACTCATTTGATCGATCAAATTTCATCTCACGCGCCACCAACGGCACATGAGAGGTCCGTCCCGGAGATCCTGCGGGCCGCTCGGAGCCCGTCCGGAGATCCTGCGGCCTACAACGCCCGGGGCGCGAGCCGGAAGTCGAGGGCCGTGCAGCGCCGGCCCGCGGAGACCGTGCGCACCGCCTGCCCTATCGCCTTGCGGGAGCCGACGAGGACGACCAGCTTCTTCGCCCGGGTGACGGCCGTATACAAGAGATTGCGCTGGAGCATCATCCAGGCCCCGGTGGTCACCGGGATCACCACGGCCGGGTACTCGCTGCCCTGGGAGCGGTGGATGGTCACCGCGTAGGCGTGCGCCAGCTCGTCCAGTTCGTCGAACTCGTACGCCACCTCCTCGTCCTCGTCGGTGAGGACCGTCAGCCGCTGGTCGACCGGGTCGAGCGCGGTGACCACGCCGACGGTGCCGTTGAAGACGCCGTTCTCGCCCTTCTCGTAATTGTTGCGAATCTGGGTGACCTTGTCGCCGACGCGGAAGACCCGGCCGCCGAACCGCTTCTCGGGCAGATCGGGGCGGGCCGGGGTGATGGCCTGCTGGAGCAGCCCGTTGAGGTTGCCCGCGCCGGCCGGGCCCCGGTGCATGGGTGCAAGGACCTGGACGTCCCGACGTGGGTCAAGCCCGAACTTGGCCGGAATACGACGGGCCGCCACATCCACCGTGAGCCGCCCGGCCTCCTCCGTGTCGTCCTCGACGAAGAGGAAGAAGTCCTTCATGCCGTCGGTGACCGGGTGCTGCCCGGAGTTGATCCGGTGCGCGTTGGTCACCACGCCGGACTGCTGGGCTTGGCGGAAGACCTTGGTGAGGCGGATCGCCGGGATCGGGCCGCCGTCGGCCAGCAGGTCCCGCAGGACCTCGCCCGCGCCGACGCTGGGAAGTTGGTCGACGTCCCCGACGAACAGCAGATGCGCCCCCGGAGGCACCGCCTTCACCAGCTTGTTGGCGAGCAGGAGGTCGAGCATGGACGCCTCGTCGACGACCACGAGGTCGGCGTCCAGCGGGCGGTCCTTGTCGTAGGCCGCGTCGCCGCCGGGCTTCAGCTCCAGGAGCCGGTGGACGGTGGAGGCGTCCGCTCCGGTCAGCTCGGAGAGGCGTTTGGCGGCGCGGCCGGTGGGGGCGGCGAGCACGACCTTCGCCTTCTTCGCGCGGGCCAGCTCGACGATCGAGCGGACGGTGAAGGACTTGCCGCAGCCGGGACCGCCGGTGAGCACGGCCATCTTCTCGGTGAGCGCGAGCCGGACGGCCGCCTCCTGCTCGGGGGCCAACTCCGCGCCCGTACGCCCCTTGAGCCACGACAGCGCCTTGTCCCAGGGCACGTCCCGGAAGCCCGGCATGCGGTCCTCGTCCGTGCGCAGGAGGCGCAACAGCTGGGCGGAGAGGGAAAGTTCGGCCCGGTGGAAGGGGACCAGGTAGATCGCGGTGACCGGCTCGCCGTGCTCTCCGGGCACCTTCTCCCGTACGACACCGGGGTCGCCGGAGTCCTCGTCCGGCTGGGCCAGTTCCGCCAGGCACTCGATGACCAGGCCCGTGTCGACCTGGAGGAGCTTGACTGCGTCGGCGATCAGCCTCTCCTCGGGGAGGTAGCAGTTGCCCTGGTCGGTGGCCTGCGAAAGGGCGTACTGGAGGCCCGCCTTGACGCGCTCCGGGCTGTCGTGCGGAATGCCGACGGACTGGGCGATCTTGTCGGCAGTGAGGAAACCGATGCCCCAGACGTCGGACGCGAGGCGGTACGGCTGGTTCTTGACGACGGAGATCGAGGCGTCGCCGTACTTCTTGTAGATGCGCACGGCGATGGACGTGGACACCTCCACCGTCTGGAGGAAGAGCATGACCTCCTTGATCGCCTTCTGCTCCTCCCAGGCGTCGGCGATCTTCTTGGTGCGCTTGGGGCCGAGACCGGGGACCTCGATGAGCCGTTTCGGCTCCTCCTCGATGATCTTCAGGGTGTCCAGGCCGAAGTGCTGGGTGATGCGGTCGGCGAAGACCGGACCAATGCCCTTGACGAGGCCCGAGCCGAGGTAGCGGCGGATGCCCTGGACGGTGGCGGGGAGGAGTGTTGTGTAGTTCTCGACAGTGAATTGCTTTCCGTACTGCGGGTGGGAGCCCCAGCGGCCCTCCATGCGGAGGGATTCGCCGACCTGGGCGCCGAGCAGCGCGCCGACGACCGTGAGGAGATCACCGGCGCCGCGCCCGGTATCCACACGCGCGACCGTGTAGCCGTTCTCCTCATTGGCGTACGTGATGCGTTCGAGTACGCCTTCGAGCACGGCCAGGTGCCGCTCCCCGGACCCCGTCTGATTCGCCACCATGATCCGACGCTACCGCCGAGGTCTGACACAACGGATCGAACCTATTGACTTCCTGTGACCCCTGTCATTACCGTCTCCCAGAATTTCGAACAACGTTCGTGATTTCGAACATTTCGAACCATCGCATGAGTGCCCAATGGAGGACACCTCGATGCGTCACCGTCCCAGACGTAGACGTAGCAACCGCACGCTGGCCGCCCTGTGCGGCTCGGTGTTGTCCGTCAGCCTGTTGTCGGCAGGACCCGGAGCGAGCCCGGCGCAGGCCGCCGACGACCCCAACGCCGTCGCGCTCGACAAGGACGCGATCCTCGCCGGGAACCAGCTCGACGAGCGCAAGTGGTACAAGGACAACATCCCGTTCCTGGACACGCCCGACGAGGACATCGACGAGGTCTACTACTACCGCTGGAGCACCTTCAAGCGGGCGCTGCGCTACACCGTGCCGGGCACCGGGTACGTGTCGACCGAGTACGACGTGCCGATCGGGTACGCCGGGAACCCGTACACCGCGCTCCCGGACGCGACCGGCTACCACCTGCTGGATGGGCGCTGGCTGCACAACCGCGACTACGCCGGTGAGTACCTCGACTTCTGGCTGCGCGGGGCGGGCAACTCGGGCGTACGGAACTACAGCGAGTGGATCACGAGCGCCGCGTACCAGCGCTATCTCGTGACCGGGGACGCCGCGCAGATCAAGTCGGCCCTCCCCCATCTCATCGCCCTGTACAAGCGGTGGGACTCCAACTTCACCAGCGACATCACGGTGAACGGCACCCAGTCGACCAGCGACCTGTACCACCAGACCCCGCTGTCCGACGCCACGGAGTACACCGAGACGTCGATGAAGAGCAGCAACTGGTTCAGCGGCGGCCCGGGTTACCGGCCCACGCTCAACGCGTACATGTTCAGTGCCGCCCAGGCCATCAGCAAGATCGCGACGCTGAACGGGGACACGGCGACCGCGAACGAGTACGACGCGAAGGCCGCGCAGCTGAAGGCCGCCGTGCAGAACTCGCTCTGGGACCCGCAGCGCAACTTCTTCATGCAGGTCTACAACACGCACAGCACCAACGGCACGCTGAAGCAGACCAGGACGACCTGGCGCGAGGCGATGGGCTTCGCGCCCTGGGCGTTCAACCTGCCCGACGCGCAGTACTCGTCGGCGTGGAAGTACCTGGTGGATTCGAAGCGGTTCAAGGCGCCGTTCGGGCCGACCACGCTGGAGCGGGTGCACGACTTCGAGGCCGAGCAGGCCACCCGTAACCATGCGAACGTGTTCAACTCGTCGACGGCCTCTAACGGTTCGTACGTCGGGCAGATCGACTTCGACGACAGCTACGTCACGTTCACCGTGGACGCGCCCGGCGCCGGGACGTACCCCGTGACCGTCCACTACGCCAACGGCACGACCGCCGCGTCGACCCACAAGCTCATCGTCAACGACAACACCGCGAGCCCGATCACGGTCAACTACGCGCCCACCGGGGCCTGGCAGAAGTTCTCCGAGTCGCAGTCCGTGACCGTGCAGGTCCCCATGAAGGCCGGGGCCAACACGCTGAAGTTCGCCAAGGGGACGGGCTTCGCCGAGCTCGACCGGATCACCGCGAACCCGTACTTCAACTACGAGGCGATACCGGCCGAGCAGAAGCGCGACGACGCCAACTGCTGCCACTGGAACGGCCCGAGCTGGCCGTACCAGACGAGCCAGATCCTGACGGGCCTCGCGAACCTGCTCCAGGACTACCCCGCGCAGAGCTTCGTCACCAAGGCCGACTACCAGACGATGCTGGCCCAGTTCGCCGACCTCCAGCACAAGGACGGCAAGCCGTATGTCGCCGAGGCCGCCAACGGGGACACCGGCGACTGGATCTACGACGGGTTCAACTTCAGCGAGCACTACAACCACTCCAGCTTCAACGACCTGGTGCTGAGCGGTCTGCTGGGCATCAAGCCGCAGGCGGGCAACACGCTGGTGCTGAAGCCGCTGGTCCCGTCCGGGTGGGATTACTTCGCTGTGGAGAGCCTGCCGTACCACGGGCACACGTATTCGATCCGCTGGGACCGGGACGGCTCGCACTATGGCAAGGGCAGCGGGCTGCAGATCTTCCAGGACGGGCAGCGCATCCACCAGTCGTCGACGATCGGCACCAGTACAACCGTGAACGTGGCCGCTCCGGTCACCCCGGCGCAGCCGACGCGACTGATGAACGTCGCCGCCAACCCGCTGACCGCTGAGCAGGACTGGCTGGGCCGCACCGTCACCCAGCCGTACCCGAAGGCCTTCGCCTCCTACACCAACACCGTCTCCAACGGCCCGCACTGCCACAGCGGCCAGACCTGCAAGCCGACGACCTTCGACGCCCCGCTGCGGGCGACGGACGGCTGGATCCGGTACGACAAGATCCCCGACAACCGGTGGACGAACTCCGGTTCACCGAACACCACCGATCACCTGGGCGTCGACTTCGGGGCGCCGCGCAAGATCAACGAGGTGAAGTTCTACACGTACGACGACGGGGCGAACATCCGTGTCCCGGCGAGCTACACCGTCCAGTACCTGAACAACGGCTCGTGGGTGAACGTCCCGAACCAGACGAAGAGCCCCGCGACGCCGGTCGCGAACAACGCCAACGAGGTGACCTTCCCGACGATCACGACATCGCAGTTCCGGGTCGTGTTCACGCCTCAGGCGGGCAAGTTCGTCGGGGTCACGGAGCTGGAGTCCTGGTACCCGGAGACGCCGCGCGTGAAGATCACCAACAGGAACAGCGGCCTTGAGCTGGGGGTCGCCGGCTCCTCGATCGCCCCCGGAGGCGCCGTACAGCAGCAGACCGTCGGGGACAGCGCCAACCACTGGTGGAAGATCGTCCCCGCCGAGAACGGCTACTACAAGATCTTCAACACCAACAGCGGTCAGGTCCTCGGCATCAAGGACGCCTCCCAGACCGCCGGTGCGACGGCGTTGCAGTGGGACGACACGCTCACGGCCGACCATCTGTGGTCGGTGGTGGACGCGGGTGGCGGTTACGCCAAGCTCGTCAACAGGAACAGCGGCTTGGTGCTCGGCATCGACGGGATGTCCAAGTCGTCCGGGGCGCAAGCTTTGCAGTGGGACGACAACGGCACGGCGGACCATCTGTGGAGAATCACCACGGAGGACGGCTCCACACCGTTCACCTCGTGACGGGGGTTTGCATCGTCACCGGGTTCGCTTCGTGATCAGGTTCGCTTTGTGACCGGACGTCCGCCGTGGCTCGCATTGAGGGCCGCGGCGGACACCGGCGTTTTCGGTAGCGACCACGACAAGCAATATGGGGCTGGCCCCATCCGTGTTCACCCGACCTTGCGCAGCTCCCCGTCACCGAAGACCGCCACCATGACAAGGCTCCCGCCCAGCGCCTCTACGTACCGCGCCACGACATCCGTGCCGGAGACCTGGCCGCTCTCGATCTGCGAGGCCCTCCCCTTGCTCACCCCCATTCGCTCAGCCACCTGAGCCTGGGTGAAGCCGCGTTCCTGGCGCATGTCGACCAACCGCCAGGCGCGGGCCTCGGCGAGCAAGCGCTGGGTGTATTCGATGAACGCCTCCCGGCCGCCGGACAACTCCTCCGCCCGCTCCTGATGCCCGCTCGCCGACCACGCGACGTGTCCGTTCAGTTTCCCAACCCCTCTGACGCACCTCGCTCCGGCCGGAGGACCCGGGACGCAGCTCCTTGAGGTTGGGCAAAGCCGATCCCCGAGCAAGCGGGATCCTGCGGACTTCACCCGTACGAGGCCGCGCGAGCCTCACTCCGGCGGCAGGTTCGCCACCGCCAGCGCCGCTGCCTCCTCCGGTGTCGCGCCCTCGCCCAGGAGCTCGGCGTAACCCGATGCGTAGACCCTGTACGGCGGGGCGCCCGCGAGGATGAACGGCAGGTCGTCTCGGCCCGAGGGATCCCACGGCGGGGCGCTGCGCAAGAAGTGCAGGGTGCCGTGAGTCGGGAACGGATAGAGCGCGCGCAGGCGGGGCTCGGCGTGCGCGGCCTCAGCGATGGGCAGCAGTGAGGCGGTGTCGTAGTGGCCGCGGGTGCCCGGTCTGCGTTCCAGGAGCCACTGCCAGGCGGTCGGGATGTCGGGGGCTTCGGACATGGGTCCATCCTGAGGGCCGGCTCATCACGATCTGGTCTCAGGGGCTTGATTAACCCCCGTGTAATCGATTCCAATCCTCCGTACACGTCGATGTAATCGATTCCAAGCAATCGATCACGTCGTCCTACGAGTCCTACAAGTTCCACGAGGAGGTGGAGCGGCGATGGCGAGCATCAAGGATGTCGCCGCCGAGGCGGGGGTTTCCGCTGCCACGGTGTCGCGTGTCCTGAACGACCATCCGTCGGTCAGTGCGGAGGCTCGCGCGCGCGTGATGACCGCCGTGGCAGCGCTGGGGTATCGGCCCAACGCCGTCGCCCGCTCCCTGCGTACCGACCAGACCCACACCTTCGGGCTGGTGATCAGCGACGTCATGAACCCGTACTTCACGGAGCTGGCGCGGTCCGTGGAGGAGGAGGCGCGGGCGCTCGGGTACAGCGTGATCATCGGGAACGCCGATGAGCGGCCGGATCTTCAGGATCATCATGTGCGGAATCTGCTGGACCGGCGGATCGATGGGCTTCTTGTGTCGCCCACTGACGGTGGGTCGCCGTTGATGTTGGACGCCGCTCGGGGCGGGACCCCGATGGTGTTCGTGGACCGGTGGATTCCGGGCGTCGACGTGCCTGTCGTGCGGGCGGACGGGCGGGGTGCCGTACGGGATCTCGTGGCGCATCTGCACGGGCTCGGGCACCGGCGGCTCGCGATCATCGCGGGGCCCGCCGCCACCACGACCGGCAGTGAGCGTGTCGAGGCCTTCCGGGCGGCCCTCGCCGAGTACGGGATCCCCCTCCCGGACGCCTACACAGGGCAGGGCGATTTCCAGGCCGAGAGCGGGCGTCGGGTGACCGAAGGGTTCCTCGACCTGGCCGAGCCGCCCGAGGTCGTGTTCGCGGCCGACAACCTGATGGCGCTGGGTGCGCTGGACGCCATCCGCGCGCGTGGGATGCGTGTTCCGGACGACATCGCGCTGGCCGCGTTCGACGACATCCCCTGGTTCGTGCACACCGATCCGCCGATCACCGCGATCGCCCAGCCGACCGGTGAGCTGGGGCGGGCCGCCGTACGGGCGCTCGTCGACCGTATCGAGGGGCGGCCCCCGCAGTCCGTCACCCTCCCCGCCCGTCTCGTCGTACGCCGCTCGTGCGGCGAGAACCCGGCTTCCTCAGAGCCGTCCCCCGTAACGAACAGGAGCCATTCGTGAGCGATCCGGGCGAGTTGCTGCGCATCGAAGGCATACGGAAGACCTTCCCCGGTGTGGTCGCGCTGGACGGCGTCGACTTCGATCTGCGCCGGGGCGAAGTGCACGTATTGCTCGGTGAGAACGGCGCGGGCAAGAGCACCCTCATCAAGATGCTCTCCGGTGCCTATCGACCCGATGCCGGGCGCGTCTTCGTCGACGGCCGGGAAGTGACCATCCATGGGGCGCAGGACTCCGAGCGTCTCGGGATCGCCACCATCTACCAGGAGTTCAACCTCGTCCCCGATTTGACGGTCGCCGAGAACATCTTCCTCGGGCGGCAGCCGCGTCGCTTCGGGATGATCGACGGGAAGCGGATGGAGGCCGAGGCCGCCGAACTCCTCGAACGCGTCGGCGTCAACGTGTCTCCACGCGCGCGTGTGCGTGAACTCGGCATCGCCCGGCTTCAGATGGTCGAGATCGCCAAGGCACTGAGCCTCCACGCGCGCGTGCTCATCATGGACGAGCCGACCGCCGTACTGACGACCGAGGAGGTCGAGAAGCTCTTCGCGATCGTGCGCCGGCTGCGCGAGGACGGCGTCGGGATCGTCTTCATCACCCATCATCTGGAGGAGATCGCCGCCCTGGGGGATCGGGTCACCGTGATCCGGGACGGGAAGAGTGTCGGGCAGGTGCCCGCCGCCACGCCCGAGGACGAGCTCGTACGGCTCATGGTGGGGCGGTCGATCGAGCAGCAGTACCCGCGGCAGCAGCCCGACGCCGGGGAGGCGTTGCTCGTCGTCGAGGGGCTCACCAGGGACGGTGTCTTCCATGATGTGAGCTTCGAGGTGCGGGCCGGTGAGGTCGTCGGTATCGCGGGGCTCGTCGGGGCCGGTCGTACGGAGGTCGTGCGGGCCGTGTTCGGCGCCGATCCGTACGACAAGGGGGCCGTGAAGGTCGCCGGCGCCCCGGTCCGCAAGGACGACGTCAACGCGGCGATGGCGGCCGGGATCGGGCTCGTCCCCGAGGACCGCAAGGGCCAGGGGCTGGTGCTGGACGCGTCCGTCGAGGAGAACCTCGGCCTGGTCACCCTGCGGGGCGCCACCAAGGGCGGGTTCGTGGACCTCAGGGGGCAGCGGGCCGACGCGGCCCGGGTCGCCGAACAACTCGGGGTCCGCATGGCCGGGCTGCACCAGCATGTGCGCACCCTCTCCGGCGGCAACCAGCAGAAGGTCGTCATCGGCAAGTGGCTGCTCGCGGACACCAAGGTGCTGATCCTCGACGAGCCGACGCGCGGCATCGACGTCGGCGCGAAGGTCGAGATCTACGAGCTGATCAACGAACTCACGGCTCAGGGCGCCGCCGTGCTCATGATCTCCAGCGATCTGCCCGAGGTGCTCGGCATGAGCGACCGGGTCCTGGTCATGGCCCAGGGGCGGATCGCGGGCGAGCTGCCCGCCGCCGAGGCCACCCAGGACGCCGTGATGGCGCTCGCCGTATCCAACCCCACCACCCTCACCAGTGAAACGGAGGCCTCCCGTGGCCGCTGACACGCTCAAGAGCACTGCGGGCGCGAGTGGCGCCTCGGGGCTTCGCCGGCTCCTGCTCGACAACGGGGCGCTCACCGCGCTCATCGTCCTTCTCGTCGCCATGTCGGCCCTGTCGGGCGACTTCCTGACGGCCGACAACCTGCTGAACGTCGGCGTCCAGGCGGCCGTGACCGCCATCCTCGCCTTCGGCGTCACCTTCGTGATCGTCTCGGCGGGCATCGACCTGTCGGTCGGCTCGGTGGCGGCCCTGTCGGCCACCGTGCTGGCCTGGAGCGCCACTTCGGAGGGCGTTCCGGTCTGGATAGCCGTGATCCTCGCGGTCGTCACCGGTCTCGCGTGCGGTCTCGTCAACGGCTTCCTCATCTCGTACGGGAAGCTCCCGCCGTTCATCGCGACGCTGGCCATGCTGTCGGTGGGCCGGGGTCTGTCGCTGGTGATCTCGCAGGGCAGCCCGATCGCGTTCCCGGACTCGGTGTCGCACCTCGGTGACACGCTGGGCGGCTGGCTGCCGGTGCCGGTTCTGGTGATGGTCGTCATGGGGATCGTGACGGCCGTGATCCTCGGGCGTACGTACATCGGTCGGGCCATGTACGCGATCGGCGGCAACGAGGAGGCGGCCCGGCTGTCCGGTCTGCGGGTGAAGCGGCAGAAGCTCGCGATCTACGCGCTGTCCGGGCTGTTCGCCGCCGCCGCGGGCATCGTGCTCGCCTCCCGCCTCTCCTCCGCGCAGCCGCAGGCCGCGCAGGGCTACGAGCTCGACGCGATCGCCGCGGTCGTCATCGGCGGCGCCTCGCTGGCCGGCGGTACGGGCAAGGCCTCGGGGACGCTGATCGGCGCGCTGATCCTCGCGGTGCTGCGCAATGGGCTCAATCTGCTGTCCGTGTCGGCGTTCTGGCAGCAGGTCGTCATCGGTGTCGTCATCGCGCTGGCCGTGCTGCTCGACACCGTGCGCAGGAAGGCGGGGGCGACGCCGGTTCCGGCCGGTGCCGGTGGCTCCGGGGACCGGCGCAAGCAGGCGGCGACGTATGTGCTGGCCGCGGTGGTCGCGGCGGCGGTCGTGGGCGCGACCTCCTTCCTGCACAGCGGTTCGTCGGCGGCGAAGAGCCAGAAGATCGGGCTGTCGCTGTCCACCCTCAACAACCCCTTCTTCGTGCAGATCCGCGCCGGCGCGCGGGACGAGGCGAAGAAGCTGGGCGTGGACCTGTCCGTCACCGACGCGCAGAACGACGCCTCGCAGCAGGCCAACCAGCTGCAGAACTTCACCAGCGAGGGCCTCGGCACGATCATCGTCAACCCGGTGGACTCCGACGCGGTGACCCCGGCTGCCAAGGCCGTGAACAAGGCGGACATCCCGCTGGTAGCCGTCGACCGCGCGGTCAACGGCGCGAACACCGCCGCGCTCGTCGCCTCCGACAACGTCAGCGGCGGCGAACTCGCCGCCGAGGCGCTCGCCGAGAAGCTGGGCGGCAAGGGCGAGATCGTCATCCTCCAGGGCCAGGCGGGCACCTCCGCCAGCCGTGAGCGCGGCGCCGGCTTCGCCGAGGGCCTGAAGGCCTACCCGGGCATCAAGGTCCTCGCCAAGCAGCCCGCCGACTGGGACCGCACCAAGGGCCTCGACGTGATGACGAACCTCCTCCAGGCCAACCCCGACATCGACGGCGTCTTCGCCGAGAACGACGAGATGGCCCTCGGCGCGATCAAGGCGCTGGGCTCCAAGGCCGGCAAGTCCGTCCAGGTCATCGGTTTCGACGGCACCGCCGACGGTCTGAAGGCCGTCGAGGGCGGCACGCTGTATGCCTCGGTCGCGCAGCAGCCGGCGGAACTCGGCCGCATCGCCGTGCGCAACGCGGTGAAGGCCGCCGAGGGTGAGAAAGTCGAGAAGTCGGTGATGGTGCCGGTGAAGGTGGTCACGGCGGAGAACGTGGACGAGTTCAGCGGCTGACGACCGACCGGCTCCAACACCTTCAATCGACCGGCTCCAATTCACCTGCACAGGGAGATGTTTCATGTACGACTACGACCTCCTGGTCGTGGGATCGGCCAACGCCGACCTGGTGATCGGTGTCGAGCGGCGGCCGGGGGCCGGGGAGACCGTGCTCGGCTCCGACCTGGCCGTCCACCCGGGCGGCAAGGGTGCCAACCAGGCCGTCGCGGCGGCCCGACTGGGTGCCCGTACGGCCCTGTTGGCCCGGGTCGGCGACGACGGCAACGGGCGGTTGCTGCTCGACTCGCTGGGGGATGCCGGGGTCGAGACGGCGGGTGTGCTGGTCGGCGGGGCACCCACCGGGGTCGCGCTGATCACGGTGGACCCGTCCGGGGACAACAGCATCGTGGTGTCGCCCGGCGCCAACGGGAAGCTGACCCCCGAGGACGTCCGGGCCGCCGACGCGCTCCTGCGGGCCTCCCGGGTGGTCTCGGCGCAGTTGGAGATCCCGTTGGAGACGGTCGTGGAGGTCGTACGGCGGCTGCCGGAGGGAACGCGGTTCGTGCTGAACCCGTCGCCGCCGCGGGAGTTGCCCGAGGAGGTGCTGGCCGCCTGTGATCCGCTGATCGTCAACGAGCACGAGGCGCGGGTCATCGTCGGGGGTGAACTGGAGGGTTCGCCAGAGGACTGGGCGCGGGCGCTGCTGGCGCGCGGGCCGCGTTCGGTGGTCGTCACGCTGGGGGCGGAGGGGGCGCTCGTCGCGACCGCCGAGGACAGTGCGCGGGTGGCCGCCGTGAAGGTGGAGGCCGTGGACACCACGGGGGCCGGGGACGCGTTCACCGCCGCGCTGGCGTGGAAGCTGGGCGCGGGCGCGAAGCCCGCCGAGGCCGCCGCGTACGCGGCCCGGGTCGGGGCCGCCGCCGTCACGAAGGCCGGGGCTCAGGTGTCCTTCCCGACCGCGGAGGAGGTCGAGGCACTGTGAAGCGGGCCGGGATCCTCAACCGCCATCTGTCGGGTGCCCTCGCCGAGTTGGGCCATGGGCACGAGGTGCTGGTGTGCGACGCAGGCATGCCCGTACCGGAGGGGCCGCGTGTGGTGGACCTCGCGTTCCGGGCCGGGGTGCCGTCGTTCGCCGAGGTGCTGGACGGGCTGCTCGACGAGCTCGTGGTCGAGGGCGCGACCGCCGCGTACGAGGTCCGCGAGGCGAACCTGGACGCGGCGGCTCTGCTGGAGGGACGGTTCTCCGAGCTGGAGTTGGTCTCCCACGAGAAGCTGAAGGAGCTGTCGGCGGGCGCGCGGCTGGTCGTACGGACGGGGGAGGCGCGGCCGTACGCGAATGTGCTGTTGCGCTGCGGGGTTTTCTTCTGAGCAGTTCTGAGCCGTGTGAGCAGGGTGTCCCGACATGCTTCGAGGGGCCCGGTCCAGTGGACCGGGCCCCTCGGCTTTCCCCTCCGTATCAGAACCCCCGCGATCCCCCCAGATCCCCCTCCGAGAAGTCCCGATGCCAAGTACGACCGACGGGTCGGGGGAAGGGTTGCACGGCGTCCGGAGAATTTTTCCGGTCAGGTTCTCGGGCACGTTCTGGTTATGTCCCGATCATGTCACTTCACACGCTTGTGCGTTGCGGCTGCAACGCGTTGCGGGAGAGCATGTTCGGGACGTAGGTGACCCAGACAGACGGGGGTGGACACGACGTGAAGTTCGACATGGGGTCGACGACTCTGGCGGACCTCGGGAAGAGCACGGTCGGGTCGAGTGACGACCTGGGAACGCTGATCCAGTTGCTGATCAGCGCGGCGGAGCCGCTGGAGGGCAAGTTCAACGGATCGGGCAAGGTCGCGTTCGACTCGTTCAAGAACCGCGCGGACGAGATCACCGCCGACCTGAACGGCTCGCTCGCCGCGATCCTGGGCGGTCAGTCGGGCATGGACAACGCGTTCGGCACCGGTGACATCGAGTCCCAGGACAACGCCAACCAGAACATGGGCCTGGCCAACTTCGACGCGGCCCGCTTCGGCGCCCGATAAGCAGCTAAGGGGGATTCACCATGGGTCAGAACCAGGACCGCCGTTCGTACGACACCGGCGCCTCGGGTGAGGTGCAGACCGCGCTCGGCACGATCGTGGGCCAGTTGGAGCGGGTGCTCGGCGACCGCGACGCCGCCGTCAAGGCCGCGATGACCGACTTCCAGGCCGACGGTGTCTCGGACGAGTACCACGGCAAGGAAGAGCGCTGGAAGAAGGCCGCGAACGAGGTCCGCGAGATCATCCGCCTGGTGCGCACCACGCTGGAGCAGAACGACGGCACCGCCCAGGCCACCCAGGCCAAGGCCCGCGCGGCGGTCGACCAGATCGGCTGACGGGCAGGTAGTCCGGGGGTGTTCACGGAAGTGGTAGGGGTCCCGTAGCCATGGCAGCGCAGGATTACGACAGCCAGTTGCTGGAGTCGGTGTCGGTGCGGCGCCGGCGGCTGCGGGACGCCCTGCTGTTCGGGGCCGGGCGGCAGCGGCGTTCGGTCGACGAACGGATCGGGAAGATGTTCGCCGGGATCGTGATCGCGGCGGTGTTGTGCGCGGGGTGTGTGGGGTGGTCTTTCGTGTCGAACCGCATCATCGGCAAGAGCCCGTACGGGGGTTCCGTGCAGCCCTCCGGCACGCCTTCCCCGACGTTTTCCACAACCCCTTCTCCGACGTTTTCCACAGCCCCGACCAGCAATTCTTCCCGGTGATAGGTTCGATCGCGTGATGGCTACGGGGGCTCTGGGACAGACGACCGACAGCGGTCGGACGGCCGACAGCGGTCGGACGGCTGACGGCATGCGTACGGCGCTCAGCCGGGTGACGCTGGTCGGCGAGCGGCGACGCGTCGATCTCGTGCTGCCGTCGCGGGAGCCGGTCGGCCTGCTGCTGCCGGAGATCATGCGGCTGCTCGACGACCGGGTCGGCGGGCGGCCCGAGTTGCGTCATCTCGTCACCGCGGACGGTTCCGCGCTGGCGCACGACAGCACGCTGGAGTCGGCCTCGATCCCGGACGGTGCCGTACTGCGGCTGGTTCGCGCCGAGGACGCGCCGTCGGCGCCCGTCGTGCACGACGTCACGGACGAGGCCGCCGAGGATCTCGACGCGCGCGGCCGGCGTTGGCGTCCGGCCACTCGGCGCGTCACGGCCGGGCTCGCCACGGTCGGCTGGGCCCTGACCGCCGGGGTGTTCGCGCGGGACGCGTACGAGCCGGGGACCGTCGCGGGCGCTCTGCTCGCCGTCTCCGTGGTGGCCGCGCTCGCGGGCGCGCTGCTCGGGCGGGCCGGCAAGCGCGGGCTGGCCACGACGCTGATCGCCACGGCCGGTGCGCTGGGCCTGCTCGGCGCCTCCACCCTGGCCGACGCCGAGGGCTGGTCCGGTATGCCGCAGGTCGCGGCGATGGCGGCCGCCGGGGTCGTCACCCTTGTCCTGCTCGGACTGTTCACCCCGCTCGGGCGTGGCGGACTGGTCGGGGCCGGGGCGCTGGCCGGGACCGTCGTGTGCTGGCTGGGGGTCGCCGCGTTCGTGTCGGGCCCGATGGCGGACTCGGTGCCGGTGGTGGAGCAGGCCGAGGTGGGGGCCGTTCTCGCGGTGGTCTCCGTGCTCGTGCTCGGGCTGCTGCCCCGGCTCGCGCTGATGGCGTCGGGCCTCTCCGGCCTCGACGACCGGCGCTCCGGCGGTGCCTCGGTGAGCCGCTACCAGGTGGCCGCCGCGCTCACCGCCACACACCGGGGGCTGGCGCTCGCCACGGTCACCATGGCCGTCTCGGCGACCGCGGCCGGGGTGTTCGCGCTCCGCGCGCCCACCAAGTGGACCGTGCTGCTGGCCGTCCTCACCATGGTCGTCCTCGTGCTGCGCGCCCGGGCGTTCCCGCTGGTCGCGGAGGTCGTGGTGCTGTTCGGTGCGGCGGCGGTGCTCGCGGTGCGGCTCGTCTCCGTCTGGCTGGACCACTCCGGCGCCGCGGCCGGTCCGCTCGCCGTGCTCGCCCTGCTGGCCGCCCTGCCACTGCTGGTGCTCGCCGTGGAGCCCGCCGAGCACGTACGGGTACGGCTCCGGCGCCTCGGCGACACGCTGGAGTCCATCGGTGTCATCGCCCTGTTCCCGCTGCTCATCGGGGTGTTCGGCGTGTACGGACGACTGCTCGACACCTTCGCTTAGGACTGGGGGCCCACCATGGCGCAGGCAGAGGACTGGCAGCGGGATGTGCTGCGCGAGCTGGGCCGGGACCGGGAAGGTGCCGGGGCCGGGTCGGGTGGCGAGGCGGGGGCCGGGTCGGCGTCCGGTGCGGGATCGGGTGCGGGTGCGGCGGGGGCTCCCCATGCGCCTGCTCGGCGGGCGGAGCCGACGCTGCGGCTGGTGCGGTCGGTGCCGTCCGAGTCGGCTGAGCCGTCCGGGGCGTCCGGCTCGTCCGAACAGCCGCAAGGTGCGCAGCCGCCGGTGCGGCCCGTCGTCACACCGCCGGTGCAGCCGGTCGTGCAGCCGCCGGTGCCCGCGCCCGTCGTACAGCCGCCGGTCCACCCGGCGCCCGTCGTACAGCCGCCCATGCAGCCGGCCCCCGTCGTGGACCCGCGTACAGGCCTCCCCCACGCCGCCGCGCACGCGCAGCCGCCGGGGGATCCCGGTCGGCCCACTCAGCCCAACCCGCCCGCCCAGCCCGGCGATCCCCGTCCCGCCGCCCCCGTTACTCCCCCGGCCTCCACGCCGGCGCCCCGCGGCTCCCGTATGCCGCAGTCGCCCGCCCACGCACCCGAGTCCGTGCCCACCATCGACCCCCGGCTCGCCCACGCGCTGGGTCGCCCGCAGCACGGCGACTCCGTGGCCCGGCGTACGGGGCGGTCGTTGCGGAAGCTGACGTCGTCCGCCGCGCAGGACGTGGCGGAGGAGACGCGGATCGCTCAGGAGTTGCAGCAGCCGGTGACGACGGGGCGGGTGATCGCCGTGACGTCGATCCGGGGCGGGGTCGGGAAGTCGACCGTGGCCGCGCTGCTGGGGCGGACGTTCAACCACTACCGGCACGACCCGGTGCTCACCCTGGAGGCGGACGCCGCGCTCGGTACGCTGCCGGTGCGGATGGGGGCCGATTCCGTGCGCTGGGCGGCGGCCGATCTCGCCCAGATCCTCAATCCTGCGATGCAACTCACCGATGTCACCGGCTACTTGGTGCCCGTGTCGGACGGGGGCTGGTTGCTGCCCGCCAGTCAGGGGCGGGTCGGGGCGCCGCTGGACATCGCCACGTACCGCACGGTGACCCTCGCGCTGCGGCGCTACTTCGCGGTGACCGTGGTGGACTGCGAGACGCTGCCGGGTGAGGTGGCCCGTACCGCGATGGACACGGCCCACGCGCGCGTGGTCGTCGCGCCCATGACCGCCGAGGGCGTCAACGGCACCCGGCAGGTCCTGGACTGGCTCGGGCAGTTGCCGCACTCCGCGCTCGCCTCGACCGTCGTCGCGCTGACCGCCAACTCCCCCGATGTCACTCTGGACCGGAAGACGGCGGTGGCGCACCTCAAGGAGTCCGGCGTGCACGTCGTCTCCCTCCCCTACGACCGGCATCTCGCCCAGGGCGGCCCCATCCGCACCGCCCTCCTGGGCCAGGAGACCCGCGAGGCGGCCGTCACCCTGGCGGCGGAGGCAATGAACCGGGCGGTGAGGATGCGATGACCCAGCAGCTGATCCACCGCCCCGCGCGCAGCACCCGCCCGCTCGCGTCCGCCCCGGCCCGCACGATCGAGCCGCCGCCGAACCTCCCGGAGGGCAAGGCGGGCAGCCCGGCGACGGCGTTGCTGCCGATGGCGGGTGTCATGGGCTCGGTCGTGATGATGACCGTGATCCGCAGCAGCCAGTTCGCGGCGCTCGGCGCGATCGTGCTGGTCTTCGCCCTGCTCGGCGCGGTCGCCCTCTTCCTCTCCCAGCGTGGCAAGGCGCAGCGCACCCGGCGTACGCAGCGCGAGCGCTACCTGGAGTATCTGGAGGAGCTGCGCGAGGAGTTCGGGAACGACGAGCGTGACCGGCGGCGGTTGGCACGGGAGCTCAACCCGCCGCCGGAGGCCCTCTACGACCTCGTACGCGATCCCGCCCGGCTCTGGGAGCGCCGGCGGCGGGACCCGGACTTCCTCCGGGTGCGGGTCGGTACCGGTGACGTGCCCGTGGCGGAGTTGGCCATCGGGCAGAACCAGGGCGGGGTGCTGACGCCGCCGGACCCGTTCATGCTGAACGAGGCCCGCGCGCTGCTGGCCCGCTACTCGATGGCGAGCGACTGCCCGATCACGGTGCCGTTGGACCGCGTGGGCAACGTCAGTGTGGTGGGCGACCGGGAGGGCGTGCTGCGGGTAGCCCGGGCGCTGCTCGTCCAGGTCGCCGTCACGCACGCCCCGGACGACGTGGCCGTCGCGCTCGGGGTGCCCGGCGAGCGGCTGGGCGACTGGGAGTGGACCAAGTGGCTGCCGCATGTGCTGGACGGCCAGGAGCACGACGGCCCGGTCGCCGCCCGCCGTATCGCGCCGAGCTTGCCGCAGCTGGCCCGGCACTTCCGCCATGAGCTGGGCCGGCGTGCCTCGTACGCGGCGGAGGTCCGCCGGGGGCTGGCCGACCGGAACGCCCTGCGGCTGGCCTCGCGCATGCTCGTCGTGAGTGACGAGTACGGGGAGGCGGCGACCGAACTGCCGCTGCCCGACACGGCGGTGGGGCTCGGCGACATGGGGGTGACCGTGCTGCATCTGCTGGGGGAGCAGGTGCACGAGCCGGACCAGGTGTCGGTGCGGATCACGGTGCGGGGCGACGAGGTCGTCGTCGAGGACCTCCGCGAGACCCGTACGGTCGCGCAGGGCACCTCCGATGACGTGACCGCGGCCGGCGCCGAGGGCGTCGCCCGGCTGCTGGCGCCGCTGCGGCTGTCGGCCGAGTCGGCGGCGGAGGGCGCCCCGGTCACCGGGCCCGTCGACTTCCCCGGTCTGCTCGGCATCGACGACCCGGCCCTGCTGGACCTGGCCCGGTTGTGGGCGCCGCGCGGCGAGCGTGAGTTCCTGCGCGTGCCGATCGGCTTGACGGACCGTCATGAGCCGGTGCTGCTCGACCTCAAGGAGTCGTCCGAGCTGGGCATGGGTCCGCACGGGCTGTGCGTGGGCGCGACCGGTTCCGGCAAGAGCGAGCTGCTGCGCACCCTCGTCCTGGCCCTCGCGGCCACCCACTCCCCCGAGGATCTCGCCCTCGTCCTGGTCGACTACAAGGGCGGCGCGACCTTCGCCCCGTTCACCGAACTCCCGCACGTCGCGGGCGTGATCACCAACCTGGAGAACCAGGCCGGACTCGTCGAGCGCGTGCACTCCAGCCTCGCGGGCGAGGTCAAGCGCCGGCAGCAGGTGCTGAAGGACGCGGGGAACGTGGCCGACATCGGGCACTACGCCGCCCTGCGCGCGACCCGGCGGCCGGACCTCGAACCGCTCCCGCATCTCTTCGTCGTGATCGACGAGTTCGGTGAACTCCTCACCGCCAAACCGGACTTCATCGACCTGTTCCTGTCCATCGGCCGCATCGGCCGCTCCATCGGCGTCCATCTCCTCCTCTCCAGCCAGCGCATCGAGGGCGGCAAGCTCAAGGGCCTGGACACCTATCTCTCGTACCGGCTCGGGCTGCGGACCTTCTCCGCCGACGAGTCGCGTACCGTCCTCGACACCACGGACGCCTTCCATCTGCCGCCGCTGCCGGGCTTCGGCTATCTGAAGGTGGACACGTCGACGTACGAGCGGTTCAAGGCGGGGTACGTCTCCGGCGCCTACCGGGGGCCTGCGCTCGCCCAGCAGGAGGACGACACGCCGCTCGCGTGGCCGTATCCGACGTACAACACCCTCGACAGCGCGACGCCCGCCACGGGCGGCGCGCCCGAGGAGCCCAAGGCGACCAAGCGGGAGACCGGGCCGACGGTGATGTCGGTGATGGTCGGCCAGCTCGCCTCCGCCGCCCGGCCGGTCCGCCGGATCTGGCTGCCGCCGCTGCCGGACGCGGTCACGCTCGACGCGGCGGCCGGCCCCGTGCAGGTGGACGAGCGCGGACTTCAACTGGCCGTCAGAGAAGGCCCGTTGCGGATACCGCTCGGTGTGCTGGACGATCCGGCGAAGCAGTGGCAGGGCCACTGGGTGCTCGATCTGACGGTCGCGGGCGGTCATGCGGCGGTGATCGGCGGCCCCCAGTCCGGCAAGACGACCCTGCTGCGCACCCTGGCCCTGTCCCTGGCGACGACCCACACACCCGCCGAAGTCGCCATCTACGGTCTCGACCTGGTCGGCGGCGGTCTCTCCGCCCTCTCCGGGCTGCCGCACGTCGGCGGGATCGCGGGCCGCGCCGACCGGGAGCGGGCCGCGCGCACGGTCGCCGAGGTGCGCACGATGCTGATCGAACGGGAGGAGTTGTTCCGCGAGCACGGCATCGACTCGGTCGACCAGCTGCGGCACCTGCGCGCGCAGGGCAAGCTGCGCGAGCTCGGCTCCACCGACGTCGTGCTCCTCATCGACGGATTCGGCGCGCTGCGCGACGAGTTCGCCGAGCTCGACGACACGGTCGTGGACCTCCTCAAGCGCGGCGGCGGCTACGGCATCCACGTCGTCGGCGGCATGCTCCGCTGGAACGACGTACGGATCGCCACGCAGTCGATGTTCGGCACCCGGGTCGAGCTGCGGCTCAACGACCCGAGCGATTCGAGCGTCGACCGCAAGCTCTCCGAGACGCTCTCGCCCGACACGCCGGGCCGCGTCCTGACCGACGGCAAGCTGTTCGCGCAGACCGCGCTCCCCCGCCTCGACAGCCGTCCGTCGACCGGCGATCTCGGTCCGGCGCTGGACGACGCGGCCCGTACGATCCGCTCCACCTGGCACGGCGAACTGGCCGCGCCTGTACGGGTGTTGCCGACCCGGCTGCCGGTGGCACAGCTGCCGTCACTGGTCGCGGAGCCTCAGCGGGTGCCCATCGGCGTGGACCAGGACGCCCTCGCCCCCGTCCTCCTCGACCTCTTCGGCTCGGACCAGCATCTGCTGATCCTCGGCGACAACGAGTGCGGCAAGACCAACCTGCTGAAGCTGGTCGCGGACCGGCTCGTGGAGCGGTACTCGGACGAGGAGCTGGTCTTCGGCGTCTTCGACCCCCGGCGCGGTCTGCGGGGTGTGATCCCCGAGCCGTACCGGGGCGGCTACGCGCACAACGCCAAGCTCGCGGTGGGGCTGGCGTCGGGCATCGCGAGCGAGCTGGAGAAGCGGATGCCGGAGAGTGCCGACCCGGACGCGATGACCGACGAGCCGTCCTTCAAGGGCCCGCGGATCGTGATCCTGGTCGACGACTACGACATCCTGACGACGGCCGGTCAGCAGCCCCTCGCGCCGTTCCTGCCGTACGTCTCCTCCGCTCAGGACATAGGCCTGCACTTCGTGGTCGCGCGCCGGGTCGCGGGCGCGTCGCGGGCGATGTACGAGCCGCTGCTGCAGACGCTCCGCGAAACGGGCACGTCGTCCTTGCTGATGACCGGTGAGCGCAGCGAGGGCCAGCTGTTCCCCGGCCTGTACGCCTCCGCCCAGCCGGCCGGGCGGGGCACGCTGGTCCGCCGGGGCCGGGCCCACCAACTCATCCAGACGGCACTCAACAGCGAGGAGGGCGACCGCCCGTGACCAAGGACGTCATCGCCCTCACCCCGAAGATGCCCAACGTCTGGGCCCTCATGGCGAGCCTGTACGCCGGCGGCTCCGACCTGGACCTGTCGGCGGCGGCCGACGGAGCGGTCGTACAACTCCACGGTCCCGGTGGGCGGCCGCTGGTGTCCGTGGAGTCGCCGCTGCTCGTGCAGGTGCCGGGCGAGGCGGAACGGCTGCTCGGGCAGAGTGTGGAGACGCCGTTCTGGTGGACGGAGGCGCGGGCGTCCACGGCGGTGCCGGAGGCGGAGAAGCTCGCGGGTTCGGTGTGCGGACGTCTCAACGCCCTGCTCGGCGGGACGACTTGGCCGTCGGACGCCGCGACGACGGAGATCGTGGACGTGTCCGCGGTGCCGTCGGCGGGTTCGGGGCAACCGGCGGTGGATGTCGTGACCGACAACGCCGCCGTGGTGTTGATCGACCGCCCGGTGGTCGCCCTGACCACCTGGCTCGCGGAGATCATGCGCACGGCTGTGGCCTCCCGCCGCGCCCTCCAGATCGTCACCCCGCCGCATGTCCGCCTCTCCGCCCCCGCCCGTACGACCCTCGCCCGCGTCCCCAACCGCTGGGTCGTCCAGGACCCCGAGTGCGGCTACTACGACGGCCTGTCGGGGGCGGTGCTGCGCTGGCAGGACGGGGCGTTCGCGCCCGCGCCGGCGGAGGCGTCCGGCGAGGCGACGGTGGCCGGGGCCTTCACCCGGGCTCCCGAATCGCTGGGCCGCCAGCTGATCGTCGCCATCCGCACCGTCCACAAGGCGGACGAACGGCTGTTGCTGGGCGGGGCGCTGGAGACGGCCTGGGAGACGCTCACCGGATCGGCCCCCGCCGGTTGGGGCACCGCCGAACCCGTCAACCTCCCCTGGTCCCCACGCCAGTTGACCGACCTGGCCCGCGAACGCGCCCCCGAGCCCTCACACCTGGTCGTCGTCGGCAGCCCCGACCGCCCGGCCATGGCGACGGTCCGCGTGACCCGTACGACGAAGGGCGTGGAGGAGGAGGTGATCCTGACGGTCGGCTACGGCGCCGACGAGGAACTCCCCCTGGACCGGATCCAGCCCCTGGCCGAGACCCTGGTCAAATCCCACGCCCTGAAGACCATGCTCACCTCCGTCCGCCGCGCCCGCCCCGACCTGACGACCACGCCCCGCCTGGAGGGCCCGCCGATCCCGTACTCCTTCACCCTCGGCTCGGAGGACGTGCACGCCATCGGCTTCGATCACGCCCGCCGGCCACCGGTCGAGGTTCGGCCGACGGGGTTGGGGGCACCGGCCCGGCCGGGTCTGCACTTCCCGTTGGGGGAGGCGGAGGATCCGGAGGCGTGGGGGCGGTTGCGGGGGGTTACGGCGCATCTGCGGGCGGCCAGGTGATTACCGTCTCAGCGTGGTGCGGTCGCCGCGGCGACGAACATCGGCAACGCCAGGAACAGCCGGTCGGACTCGGCCCGCGTGCGCTGATCAGCGATCCAGGTGTCCGTCTGTTCGTTCGTGACGGCGCCGGTCAAGCGGACCGCTTGGGCCAGTCCGGCGAGCAAGGGCAACACCGCCGGTCCGGTGAACACGCCGGTGTGCACCTCGACCGTCACGTCGTCGAAGCCGGTGTCCAGGAGCAGGTTGCGGTACTGGCGGGCGGCACGCGGCCCGGCGGTCAGGTCGGCGCGGGCGTGCACGATGGTGCGGGTGAGGTCCGGTTCGTCGGAGTCGATGACGATGGTGTCCCAGTCCTGGCCCAGCAGCACGATCCGCCCTCCGGACCCGAGAACCCTGCGGGCCTCTCCCAACGCCCGCTCGGGTTCGGCCAGTTCGTGGAAGACCTTGTCGGCGCGGTAGCCGTCCACGGAGGCGTCCGCCAGCGGCAGTTCGTACGCCTCCGCGATCCGGAAGTCCGCCTCGGGCCAGCGGCCGCGGGAGACGGCGATCATCCGCTCGCTCGGGTCCACGCCGATGGCCTTCACGCCCCGCTCGGCCAGCTCCGCGACGGCTCGTCCGGCGCCGCAGCCCACGTCCACGGCGGTCCTTCCAGGTCCGACGCCGAGCAAATCGTAGGAGTGCGCCCGCAGTTCGCCCGCACCCGGCAGTCGGTCGGCGGCATCGAGCAGTGTGATGAGGCTGTCCGGCGACTGGCGCGTTTGTTCCGTGTCCTTGGTCATGAGCGCCAGGCTGCGACTTAATGTCGGCATGAAGTCAAGCGAGCACAGGATGCCGGTCGGCGGTGAGCGCGCGTCGATGAGCATCGGCGCCCTCGCCGAACACTTCGGTCTGGCTACGCACGTCCTGCGTCACTGGGAGTCGATGGGGCTGCTCACGCCCGCCCGGGACACCGCCGCTATGGGCCCGCCGACGTCACACGCGTCGCCATCATCGTGCGCGCCAAGGAGGCGGGACTCTCCCTCGCCACCATCCGCTCGCTGGTCGCGACCGGGAATCCCGGCCGGCGCGGGGACATCCTGCGCAGAGAGGCCGAGTTGCTTCGCTCCCGCGTTTCGGCCATGCAGGCGTCTCTCGCACTGATCGAATGCGCCCTCTGCTGCGACCACGAGGACTTCTCCCAGTGTGCCCATTTCCAGCAGGTGGTGGGACACCCCAGCTAGCCCTGGTGCGTTTGCGGGGACGTCTCGTAATCGCGGACATGGCGGAGGGAGGATGCCTGCGGCTCCACGTGCTTCCCTCCGGGGTCGGGTCCCATACTCGATCTTCGGTACGGCCTGGTTCACCGACGCCGGCCACCTCTTACCCGCTGGTGCCCGCTTGCCAAGAACCCCGGTGGCGTCTGGCCTTCTCGCAGCCCTTGGCCATGCCAGGGGCGTACAGGCTCAGGGTGCCGATGTGCCCCTGAGACGGACTGCCCCCTGCAAGGGCGGGCCGGACACACCACTTCTAATAGAAGTTCTGTTAGAATTTGCGGGTGACCGCTTCCACCTATGGCCCCGGCGAGGGCCCCACAAAGACCGTGTCCGTATCCGTCCACGAAGGCACCATCGCGGCAGTCCGGACCCGCGTCGGCAAGCGCGGCCTCTCCGCCTACGTCGAAGCCGCCGTGCAGCGTCAGATCGAGCGCGACCAGCTCGACGAGCTCATCGCCGCGAACGAGGAACTCCACGGTCCTCTCACCGAGGAGGAGATCGACGCCGCCGAACGCGAAATGTTCGGCAACGCTCAGGACGGCCAGGCAGCAGCTTGAGCGGGACCTGGATCCTGGACAGTCAGGCGCTGTCCCTGTACCTGCGCGCCGACCGCACCATGACCGCGAAGCTCGCCGCGGCCCGCAGGCGAGACGTACGCGTGATCACCAGCGCGGCCACGATCGTCGAAGCCGATCCTCAGGGCGTGCACACCGCGCGTCTGGCCTGGGCCCTCTCCCAGCTCGTGGTTGAGCCGGTCACCAAGGACACCGCAAAGGAGGCCATCACGCGGATGCGGGACAGCGGCAGGACCGGCGGGCACAAGTACGCTCTGGACGCGATCGTCGCCGCAACCGCTCATGCGGCAGCGCCCCCGGTGACCGTTCTCACCTCCGACCTCGACGATCTCAAGCCGCTCTGCGGCAAGAACATCGAGGTCAAGGAGGTCTGAGGGGTACAGCACCCCCTTCTCCTGCGGCAGCGCGGACTGTGAGGACCATCGGCGATCATTCCCAGCCATCACCGGTCCTCAAGGAGGGTGACTCGGGTCACTAACACAACGACCAATACGAGCAGTAAGAGCTCTGACGGCTGAAGGATTTACCGGCCTGACCTGGGTCCCTAACCTCCCGGCAACAGCTGCCACACGGCACGCGCCAGGAGGAGAACCATGGCCAGATCCAGCCACATCGGCATTACCGCGCTCGCCGCGACGCTCGCGCTCGGCACCCTGGGCGCCTGCGGCGGCAGCGAGGACGACGCGCCGAAGGTCGCGGAGAACAAGATCTCCGCGGGCCAGGTGCCGGACTACTACCCGGCGGACTACTCCGACCTGATCGAGGCGGCGGAGAAGGAGGGCGGCGAGCTCACCGTCTACTCCAACCTCGGCGACGAGAACATGGCGCCCATCGTCCGGGACTTCAAGAAGAAGTACGACTTCATCAAGACCGTCTCCATCAGCGAACTCGACAGCGATGAGCTGTTCCAGAAGACCCTCTCGGAGAACGCGGCCGGGTCCTCCCCGGCGGACGTGCTCATCTCCAGCGCGGCCACCGCGTGGGCGGACTTCTCCGGTCGCAAGGGCACGGTCCTGGAGTACAAGTCCCCGGAGCTGTCCGAGCTCGGCGACAGTGCCGAGCTGCTGCCGAGCGTGTACTCCATGTCCCAGGACCCGATGACCATCGCGTACAACACCACGCTGATGGAGACCCCGCCGACCACCCTGACGGACTTCGCGGAGATCGTGACCTCGGACGAGGACAAGTACAAGAACAAGGTGACGGTCCGTGACCCGGAGGGCTCGTTCGGCTTCACGGTCACGCACGCGCTCACCGAGGGCAACCCGGAGGCCTGGGACGACCTGAAGAAGATCCTTCCGCTGACCCGCCCGGAGACCTCCTCCGGCACCCAGCTGGAGAAGATCGTCGCCGGTGAGTACATGGCCGGCTTCCTGATCAGCGCCTCGCCCGCGTACCCGGTGGTCGAGGACAGCGCCGGCCTGGTGAAGATCGTCTTCCCGAAGGACGGCACCGTCGTCCTGCCGCGCGGCATCGGCATCGCCTCCGAGGCCCCGCACCCGGCGACCTCGAAGCTCTTCCTGGACTTCGCCCTCTCCGAGGAGGGCCAGCGGGCCGTCGCCGAAGGCGGTCTGGCGTCGTACCGCGAAGGGGTCGAGGGCGAGGGGCTCCACACCTACCAGGAGGTCGTCGACGCGGTCGGCGAGGAGAACATCATCCACGTCAAGTACGAGCCGATCGCGAAGAACGACGCCGCGGCCTGGCTGGAGCGCTTCGACGGACTCCGTAAGTAGGCAGCCTCCCCGACAGACTTGGGACGATCGGAGTCAGAGCAGATGTCCACCCTCACCCAGCCGCCCCGCACACCGGCCGGCGAGTCACCCGCGGAGACGTTCAAACCGCCGCGCTACCGCCGCCCCTTCGGCATCGGACGGGACACGGTTGTCCAGTACGCGGTGCTGGCGTTCCTCGCCGTGCTGGTGCTGGCCCCGATCGTCCCGACCCTCTACCAGAGCATCCGCAACCGCCCGCTCTACGAGGCGGGCGGCGCCTTCACCCTCAGCGGCTACACCGACCTCTTCACCGAGGCCGGCTTCGGCGAAGTCGCCCTGAACACCCTGCTGTTCGCCTCGCTGACGACCATCCTGAGCCTGGCCATCGCCATTCCCATGGCGATCGTGGTCGTACGGACGAAGCTGCCGGGCGGGCGGCTGGTCGCGCTGGCGATGCAGTGGCCGTTCTTCATCTCGTCGCTGATCCTGGGCTTCGGCTGGATCATCATGTACGGCCCGGCCGGGTTCGTCAGCGTGAAGGTGCAGCAGGTCTTCGGCGGGGTGCCGTGGAACCTGTACTCGATTCCCGGCATGGCCCTCACCGAGGCCGTGGCGCTCGCCCCGATCGCGTACGTCTTCTGCGCCAACGCGCTCCGGCAGTCGGACGCCTCGCTGGAGTCGGCGGCTCAGGTGTGCGGGGCCGGTCCCTTCCGGATCCTGGCGCAGGTGATCGTCCCACTGCTGCGGCCCCCGATCGTCTACTCCGCGATCCTCGTCTTCTCCGTCTCCATCGAGACGCTGAGCGTGCCGCTGCTGTACGGCCAGCCGGTCAACATCGACGTCTTCTCAACTTTCCTCTACCACAACGGACTTCAGTCCGTGGACCCCGACTACACGATGCTGGGCGCAGCGTCGACGGTCATCCTCGTCGTCACGCTCAGCCTGGTGGCCGTACAAGCGAAGCTGCTGAAGGACGCGGCCCGCTTCGTCTCCGTACGCGGCAAGGTGACCCGCCCGCGCAAGCTGGACCTGGGCTGGCTGAAGTGGGTGAGCATCGCGTGCATCTGGTTCTACGTGATCGTCGGCGCCCTCGTCCCGATCGCGGGCCTGGTGATGCGTTCCTTCACGCTCGTCTTCACCCCGCTCCAGTCGCCGTTCAGGACGGTCACGACGAAGAACTACGAGATCGTCTTCGACTCCGACAACTACGTGCAGTCGCTGTGGAACAGCCTGATCGTGGCGGGTGTCGGCTCGGTGGTCGTCAGCGCGCTCGCCGTGTTCGCGGTGATGGTGGCCCGCCGCTCGACGTTCCGTTTCGGAAGGGCTGTGGAGTATCTGGCCCTCATCCCCCAGTCCCTCCCCGGCATCATCATCGGTATCGGCTTCTTCTGGGCCTTCGCCCTCGCTCCCTTCGGGATGGGCTCGGTCCTCCAGGGCACGATCTACGCCGTCATCATCGCCTTCGGCATGCGGGCCCTGCCCAGCGCGTTCGGCTCGGTGGCCCCGGCGATCATGCAGATCGGCGGTGAGCTGGACAACGCGGCCCGGGTGTCCGGCGCCGACTGGCTCATGACCTTCTTCCGGGTCCTGCGGGCCCTGATCACGCCGGCGTTCGCCGGGGCCCTCGTCCTCACCTTCGTGATCATGCTCAAGGAGTACTCCCCGGCCGTCTTCCTCAGCTCGGCCGACAACAACATCCTCGGCACCACCATGCTCAGCCTGTGGACGCAGGGCAGGGCCGGTTCCGTCGCCGCACTGGCAACCCTCCAGATCGCCATCACCGCGGTCTTCGTCGCCCTCGCCGGACTGCTCATGAAGGGAAAGCACCATGCCTGAGGTGACCGTCAAGAACCTGGCCAAGACATTCGGGGACAACTCCGTCCTGCGCGATGTCACCTTCACCATCAAGGACGGCGAGTTCTTCACCCTGCTGGGCGCGAGCGGCTGCGGCAAGTCGACGACGCTGAACTGCATAGCGGGTCTTGAGCAGCCGACGGAGGGCTCGATCGCGGTGGGCGGCCGGCCGTTCGTGGACGCCGGGGCGAGCGTGTTCCTCCCGCCGGAGGAGCGGAACCTGGGCATGGTCTTCCAGTCGTACGCCCTCTGGCCCCATATGACCATCGCGCAGAACCTCGCCCTGCCGCTGAACATCCGCAAGGTGCCCAAGGACAAGCAGAAGACGCTGATCCACGACGCGCTGGACAAGGTGGGCCTCGCCGACCTGTCCGCCCGTTACCCGCACCAGCTCTCCGGCGGCCAGCAGCAACGCGTGGCACTGGCCCGGGCGTTGGTCTACTCCCCGACCGTGCTCCTGCTCGACGAGCCGCTGTCGAACCTCGACGCCAAGCTCCGCGAGCAGGCGCGGGCGTGGCTGAAGCGCCTCCAGGAGGAGCTGGGCATCACCACCGTCTACGTCACCCACGACCAGGACGAGGCCCTCGCCCTCAGTGACCGGATCGCCGTGATGGAGGGCGGCAACATGATCCAGATCGGCACGCCGCACGAGATCTACGAGCGCCCGGCGGCGCCCGCGGTGGCGGCCTTCGTGGGCCGCTGCAACTTCCTCACCGGCAAGGTGGTGGCGCAGGACGGCAACCGGCACAGCGTCCGCCTGGACGCGAGCGGGGACGTGGTGCGGGTCGACAGCGAACGGCCGGTCGTGATCGATGACTCGGTCACGGTGGCGGTCCGCCCGGAGCGCCTGGAGGTCACGACGGCGGAGGCGGCAGCCGGCGCGAACAGACTCACCACCCAGGTCATCACCAGCTCCTACGTCGGCTCCCGCTACGAGTACGACGTCCGCCTCGGCGACCAGGTCGTCCAGGTCCTGAGCGCCAACGGTGGCCTGTCGGGCGAGGTGGCGCTGGTCTTCGACCCGTCGCACGCGTTGCTCTACGCCGACAAGGTCGAACTGCCGGAGGACCAGCGGGACTTGCTGACAGTCGCGAAGTAGGCGGACGGCCGGACAACAGCCGCCGAGCGACAACCGACCTTTTCCCTTCCCCGGTTCCCGGGAGGGCCGCCTCCCCCGGCCCTCCCGGGAACACTCATGTAAGGGCCGGACCAGCTACGCCTCTTCAGAGGTCTGCACTCCGGAAGTCGCCGCTGTCCCCGGCAACGGCGAACGCGGTGGACAAGGCGGTCACCGAAATGCCTGTGCCATCTGCCCCAGCGGGACCGCCGCTGAGAAACCCGGCCCGCAGTTCCGGATCTCGCAGGAGGACGAGGACGTCGGCGAACGGTCGGTCCCAGGCGATGCGGACGATGTCCCGTGCCTTCCGGCTCCGGCCGTGGTCGGTGGCGGCGCGCCACATGTCGAGGGTGTCCTCGCGGTCACGTAGGCGTCGTGGCGGCCCTTGACCGGCGGGCCGCGGTTGAGCCCGAAGACAAGGGCTCTTCACCCCATCCCTCCCCACCCCTCAAGTCCCCCGTACACATGTGTCATACTCGGGCGCCGATCATGGCAGGAAACGACCGGGGGGCCGTGTGTACGCCGTTTCTCTGGACGCCCCCTATCTGGACACGGATGCGGATCAACTCTGCTTCTCGCTGAGCCTGACGGAGCGTCCGGCGCTAGCAGAACGCGTGGTGTCGCTCGGCGGGCTGGACGTACGGCTGCGGCTGCTCGGGGCCTCGCACCAGGTGTTCGCCGGTCCCGTGTGGGAGACGGTGGCCTGTCTGCAGGGCGCGGTGAGGGGGCTGCCCGAGACCTGCACCCGTCATCTACCGGGCTGGGTCTACGACTTCGGCGCCACCACCCGCCGACTGGCCCCTGAGGAGTTCAGCGCCGAGGTGGCACAGGTCCTCGGCCGGGCCACCGACGCCGAGCACAGCCTGTGCGGAGTCTTCCCCGGCTCGCCGGAGGCGGTCACCGCGGTGGTCGTCGAGACGGTCGAGGGACCGTACGGCGCCGGGCTCCTCTGGCGCACCTGGCACACGTATCCGCAGAACGGTCAGATCGTATCGACGCACAGCCGGCTGGAGGCCCGATGAACAGCGCCCGACTCGTCCGCGCAGCGGTGGCAGCCGTGCTGGCCGCGACCCTGCTCACCGCCTGCGCCGGCGACGGGGACAACAACGCGGTCCCGCGCGAGTGGATCAGGAAGACGTACACCGCGACCGGGGCGGAATGGCTCGACTCGGACAGCACCCCGAGCGAGGTCGCCCAGGCGATCCACACCAAGCGGACGGCCCTGGACCGTGCCTCCGGCGACAGCATGGAGTTCCTGCGCTACGGCGACGACATGGTCACCGTCTCGCCGTACCGGAGCGGCAGCCTGATCGAGATCGAGGACTACCGCAACGGCTACCACCGCCACCAGCGGCACCTCACCTACTGGCCGGACCCGGACAGCGCGAGCTTCCGCGGCGGCGGCCCCGGCGAGGGCAAGTAACGCCCGGTGACCGGCCGGATCCCCCCGACGCGTCCCACGTTCCTCCCGCACAGCACCTGATCACGCCCCGACCTCGCCCCCAAGAAAGGCAACGCAGTGACCGAGATCTTCGAGTCGACCGGCCAGGCCCTGCTCTATGGAGTCGTGGGCCTCGTCGTGATGGCCGTCGGCTTCATCGCGCTCGACCTCGTCACGCCGGGCAAGCTGTACCACGTGGTATGGACCGACCGGAACCGCGGCGCGGCCGTCCTGCTGGGCAGCCAGTCCGTCGCTGTGGGCCTGGTCATCATGAAAGCCATCGAGGCGAGCGAGTCCGAGCAGGGCCTCGGCTACGGCCTGATCAGCACGCTGCTGTACGGCCTGGCCGGGGTGCTGGTGATGACAGTCGTCGGCATCGTGATCGGCGTGTTCACGCCGGGCCAGATGGGCGCGGTCGTCCTCGACGACCAGGACGGCCGTCCGCACCCCGCCGCCTGGGTCCAGGCCGGCATGTACCTGGGCACCGGGTTCATGGTCGGCGCGGCGATCTCGTAACGGCGCCCCACGATGAGCGCCACCACGCTGCAAGGCGGCGACACCACCGCGGCACCCTCCCGCCCCCCGGTCGTCCGGCACACCCGGGGGGCTCGTTTCCTGCTGCTCTTCGCCGTCTTCCTCTGCGCGGCCTGCGGCCTCGTGTACGAGCTGGCCCTCACCGCGCTGGGCAGCTACCTCATCGGCAACTCGGTGCTCCAGACCTCCGTGGTGATCTCCGTGATGGTGTTCGCCATGGGGCTCGGCTCCCTCGCCGCCAAACCCCTGCGCCGCCGCGCGGTGGGCGCGTTCGCGCTCGTCGAGGGCGTGCTGGCGCTGGTCGGCGGACTGTCGGTGCTGGTGCTGTACTCGGCGTTCGCCTGGCTCCAGCTGTACACCCCGGCGATGATCGTGGTCACGGTGGCCATCGGCCTGCTGATCGGCGCCGAGATCCCGCTGCTCATGACCCTGCTCCAGCGGATCCGACGGCAGGAGGCGGGCAGCGCGGTCGCCGACATGTTCGCCGTCGACTACATCGGGGCGCTGGTCGGCGGCCTGTGCTTCCCGCTGTGGCTCCTGCCGACGTTCGGCCAGCTGAAGGGCACGCTGGTGGTCGGCGCGGTCAACGCGGTGGCCGGGGTCATCGTCGTGGTGTTCATCTTCCGCCGGCAGATCCGGCGCTGGGTCCGCAACGCCCTGCTGGCCGGCGTCACGGCGGTCCTGGCCGTGCTCGGTACGACGTACGCGCTCGCGGACGACCTGGAGGTGACCGCGCGCCAGCAGATGTACCGGGACCCGATCGTCCACGCGGAGACGACGTCGTACCAGGAGATCGTCGTCACCCGCTCCACCGCCTTCACCGGCGAACCGGACATCCGGCTCTTCCTCAACGGCGATCTCCAGTTCAGCTCCGTCGACGAGTACCGCTACCACGAGTCCCTCGTCCACCCCACCCTCGCCGGCTCCCGCGCCAACGTGCTGATCATGGGCGGCGGTGACGGGCTCGCCCTGCGCGAGGTGCTGCGCTACGACGACGTACAACACGTCACTCTCGTCGAACTGGACCCGGCGATGACCCGGCTCGCGCGCGACTTTGAGCCCCTGCGCGACCTCAACGACAAGGCGCTGGACGACCCCAGGGTCAAGGTCGTCAACGCCGACGCCTTCAACTGGCTGCGCGGCGCCCGGCAGCGGTACGACGCGGTCGTCATCGACTTCCCCGACCCGGACACGGCGGCGCTGGCCAAGCTGTACTCGGTGGAGTTCTACCACCTGCTCGGCCAGGTCCTGACCCCGCGGAGCAGGGTGATGGTGCAGAGCGGTTCACCGTTCTTCGCGCCGAAGACGTACTGGTCGATCGCGAAGACGATCGAGACGGCGGGCTACACGACCACCCAGTTCCAGGTCGACGTACCGAGCTTCGGCAACTGGGGCTTCGTCCTGGCCACCCCGGGCGGCGGCACCTCCCCGCCGCTGCGGCTGGCATCGGAGGCCCCGCAACTGCGCTACCTGGACGAGGCGGTCCTGAAGGCCGCCGCGGTGTTCCCCGTGGACCGCCGCCGCCAGGACGTACGGCCGAGCACGCTGATGGACCCGGCCGTGCTGGAGTACGTGCTGGACGAGTGGGAGAACTACTGATCGCCTCCGGCCAAGTCCGAGAGCGCGGCTGTGTCGCTCTGCGATGAGTTTCGGGCGGGGCGGGAGTCTGTAGTGGTGTCCGTCGTAGGACGCGCATGACGTCGTACGACGGTGACCGGTACGAGACACCACGGAGGACACCATGACGACCTCGCCGGACGACCCGACCACCGCCGCGCTGCCCGGCCGCCCGCCCGTTGTCGACCTGGCCACCTGGCAGGCCGCCCGTGATGAGCTGTTGGTGCGCGAGAAGGCACACACCCGCGCGGGCGATGCCATCGCCGCGGCCCGTCGGCGGCTGCCGATGGTGGAGTTCGACGGGACGGTCGAGGTTGTGGGACCCGACGGGCCGGTTCCGTTCCTGGAGCTGTTCCAGGGCCGCGACGAGCTCGTGGTGTACAAGCACATGTGGTACGACGGGGCGCCGCACCAGGGGCAGTGCGAGGGCTGCACCACCACGGCCTGGCATCTGAAGGACGCGGTCTACCTCAACGCCCGCGGCGTCTCGTTCGCCATCGTGACCACGGGCCGGTGGGAGGAGGTGGCCGCCTTCGTCGAGTTCATGGGCTACACCCAGCCCTGGTACTCGGTGCGCGACGTGGACGGGCCGGTCGGCGGCCCCATGGGTTACATGACCTCCTACCTGCGCGAAGGCGACCGCACGTTCCTCACCTACTCCACGACGGGCCGTGGCACCGAGCGGGTCAACGGGTCCCTCGGTCTGCTCGACATGACGCCCTACGGCCGTGGCGAGGCGTGGGAGGACAAGCCCGAGGGCCGGCCGGAGGGGGACGTCCCGTGCTGGTCCTGGCGCATGGACGCGGACGGGAACGCCACCTGGGGGCCGACCAGCCGCCCCGTGCCGCAGTGGACCCGCCCCGGTGCGACCCCCGTGGAGACCCTCGGCCGGCACGGCCCTCACTCCTGACGCGCCTCCCGCCACTTGGCGGACCTGCTGGACGAGGACGACGACTCCTACGACGGCCAGGGCCTGTTCAGGATCAGCGATTCAGATCCATGGCCCCGACCCCGAGCCCTTCGTAGGGTTCCGGCTCCACGGTGGCGACGAGCGCCCCCATGGGGATGGAGTGGTTCGGCCTCGCGGCATGCACGGCGGCCGAGACTCCGAAGGCGACGCCCGCTCGGTTCAGTTCGGCGATGGTGACGGCCATCGCGAAGTCGTCTTCGATGAGGTGCATGACCTCGACCAGCACGCCCACATGGTCGACAATCCCGGGGCGCTGCCGCTCGGCTTCCAGAAGGCACAGGACCGGCACCCACAGCCGTACGTCATCACTGGACGCCGCGACGTGGACGAGGCCGGAGACCTGCTTGTTGCCTCCCATCGCCAGGAGGGTCGGAGCATCGAGAACGTAGTGCTCGGTCAGGTTCAACGGGACGACTCCGACTCCGCGAGGGTGGCTCGGTGTGCGGCCGCGGCCTCCCGCATCTTGCGCCGCATCTCGGCGGACTCCTCGTCGGACACGTAGTGCCCGAAACGCTCGGCGAGCAGGGCGCGGGTGCGATCGGCCCGTTCCTTGATCTGCTCGGGAGTCAGGGTCTGAGCCGCTATGTCCTGCATGAGAGCACGAAGGCTGGTCCCCCGCGCCTCGGCCACGGCGGCCAGCTGGTCACGGACTTCGGCGGGCACTCGGATCATGACATCGGACATGGGTCGAGTATACGCCACGTATACTCGACCTATGTACGCGAGCTACGCCGCGTGCTGCGCGAACCGCTCCGCCGTCTCGCGGAGCAGTTCGTGGCCGTCGCGGGCCCACAGGTCGTCGTTGAAGAGTTCGACCTCGATGGGGCCGGTGTAGCCGGCGGCTTCGACGTAGCCCTTCCACTCGCGCATGTCGATCGCGCCGTCGCCGATCTGGCCTCGGCCGTTCAGGACGCCCTCGGGCAACGGGGTGATCCAGTCGGCGAGTTGGAAGGTGTGGATGCGGCCGGAGGCGCCCGCCCGCGCGATCTGCGCGGGCGCGTTGTCGTCCCACCAGATGTGGTACGTGTCGACCGTGACGCCCACCTGCTCCGCCGGGAAGCGCTCGGCGATGTCCAGGGCCTGGGCCAGGGTGGACACCACGCAGCGGTCCGAGGCGAACATGGGGTGGAGCGGTTCGATGGCCAGCCGTACGCCCCGTTCGAAGGCGTACGGGCCCAGCTCCGCGAGGGCGTCGGCGATGCGCTCCCTCGCGCCGTGCAGGTCCTTCGAGCCGGATGGGAGGCCGCCGGAGACCAGGACCAGTGTGTCCGTGCCCAGGGTCGCCGCCTCGTCGATGGCCCGGCGGTTGTCCTCCAGGGCCGCCGCGCGCTCCGCCGGGTCGATGGCCGTGAAGAAGCCGCCCCGGCAGAGGGTCGTGACCGTCAGGCCCGCGTCGCGGATCAGTTTGGCCGTCGCGTCCAGGCCGTACGCCGCCACCGGCTCGCGCCACAGGCCCACGCCCGGGATACCCAACTCGACGCAGCCGGCGACCAGTTCGGCCATCGACAGCTGCTTCACCGTCATCTGGTTGATGGAGAAGCGGGAGAGGTCTCCGGTCGTCTTTTCCGTGCTCACTGGGCCACTCCGTAGAAGGAGAGGAGGGTCTTCATACGGGTCTCCGCCAGCGCCGGGTCCGGGAACAGGCCCAGGCCGTCGGCCAGTTCGTAGGCGCGGGTGAAGTGCGGCAGCGAGCGCGCCGACTGCAGGCCGCCGACCATCGCGAAGTGCTCCTGGTGGCCGGACAGCCACGCCAGGAAGACGACGCCCGTCTTGTAGAAGCGGGTCGGGGTCTGGAAGAGGTGACGGGACAGCTCGACCGTCGGGTCCAGGAGTTCCCGGAAGCCCTTCACGTCGCCCGTGTCCAGGACGCGGACCGCCTCCGCCGCCAGCGGGCCCAGCGGGTCGAAGATGCCGAGCAGGGCGTGGCTGAAGCCCTGCTCGTCGCCCGCGATCAGCTCGGGGTAGTTGAAGTCGTCGCCCGTGTAGCAGCGGACCCCGTCAGGGAGCCTGCGGCGGATGTCGATCTCCCGCTGCGCGTCCAGGAGGGAGACCTTGATGCCGTCGACCTTGTCCGGGTGGGCCGCGATGACCTCCAGGAACGTGTCCGTCGCCGCGTCCAGGTCCGACGATCCCCAGTAGCCCTCCAGCGCCGGGTCGAACATCGGGCCGAGCCAGTGCAGGACGACCGGCTCGGCGGACTGCCTCAGGAGATGTCCGTAGACCTCCAGGTAGTCCTCCGGGCCCGTCGCCGCCGCGGCCAGCGCGCGCGACGCCATCAGGATCGCCTGGGCGCCCGATTCCTCGACGACGGCCAGCTGCTCCTCGTACGCCTTGCGGATCTCCTCCAGCGAGGCCGGGGCGGTGAGCTGGTCGGTGCCCACGCCGCACGCGATGCGGCCACCGACCGACT
Organism: Streptomyces tailanensis; assembly: GCF_008386495.1. Lineage (GTDB taxonomy): Bacteria > Actinomycetota > Actinomycetes > Streptomycetales > Streptomycetaceae > Streptomyces > Streptomyces tailanensis. The sequence continues at coordinate 83,316 of NZ_VTHJ01000031.1, forward strand.
TGGCCTCGGCGGCGGACCGACGGATCAGCTCCGCCGCGCCCGCCCAGTCGAGGCCCATGCCGCGCTGGGCGGTGTCCATCGCCTCGGCGACGCCGAGCCCGTGGGACCACAGGTGGCGGCGGAAGGCGAGCGTCGCGTCCCAGTCGACGGCGGCGGGCGAGTCCGGGGACACGTCCGCGTACGGGTCGGCCACGACGTGCGCCGCCGAGAAGACCGTACGGGAGGTGAAGGGGGCGCCCGTCGACAGCGCCAGCGGTTCGGTACGGGGGGTGTAGGCCCTCAACACCCCACTGGAACCCGGGAGTTGGATCGTCACAGCGAGATCTCCGGTACGTCGAGACGGACGCCCTCGGCGGAGGACTTCAGGCCCAGTTCGGCGAGCTGGACGCCGCGGGCGCCGGCCAGCAGGTCCCAGTGGTAGGGCGCGTCGGCGTAGACGTGCTTGAGGAACAGTTCCCACTGGGCCTTGAAGCCGTTGTCGAACTCGGCGTTGTCCGGCACCTCCTGCCACTGGTCGCGGAAGGAGTAGGTGGCGGGGATGTCGGGGTTCCAGACCGGCTTGGGGGTGGCGCTGCGGTGCTGGACACGGCAGTTGCGGAGGCCTGCCACCGCCGAGCCCTCGGTGCCGTCGACCTGGAACTCCACCAGCTCGTCGCGGTTGACGCGGACGGCCCAGGAGGAGTTGATCTGGGCGATGGCGCCGCCGTCGAGCTCGAAGATGCCGTACGCGGCGTCGTCGGCCGTGGCGTCGTACGGCTTGTCCTGCTCGTCCCAGCGCTGCGGGATGTGGGTGGCGGTGAGGGCCTGCACGGACTTCACGCGGCCGAACAGCTCGTGCAGGACGTACTCCCAGTGCGGGAACATGTCGACGACGATGCCGCCGCCGTCCTCGGCGCGGTAGTTCCAGGAGGGGCGCTGGGCCTCCTGCCAGTCGCCCTCGAAGACCCAGTAGCCGAACTCGCCGCGGATGGAGAGGATGCGGCCGAAGAAGCCGCCGTCGATGAGGCGCTTCAGCTTGAGCAGGCCGGGGAGGAAGAGCTTGTCCTGGACGACGCCGTGCTTGATGCCGGCGGCGGCCGCGAGGCGGGCCAGTTCCAGGGCGCCGTCGAGGCCGGTGGCGGTCGGCTTCTCGGTGTAGATGTGCTTGCCCGCGGCGATGGCCTTCTTGATGGCCTCCTCGCGGGCCGAGGTGACCTGGGCGTCGAAGTAGATCTCGACGGAGTCGTCGGCGAGGACCGCGTCGACGTCCGTCGCCCAGTGCTCCAGGCCGTGCTGCTCGGCGAGCGCCTTCAGGGCGTGCTCGCGGCGGCCGACGAGGATCGGCTCGGGCCACAGCACGGTTCCGTCGCCGAGGTCGAGGCCGCCCTGTTCGCGGATGGCGAGGATGGAGCGGACGAGGTGCTGGCGGTAGCCCATGCGCCCGGTCACGCCGTTCATGGCGATCCGTACGGTCTTGCGTGTCACGGCCGATCCCTTCATTGATATGTCGTTATGTCGTTCGAGCGTGCGTTGGGGGCGTACGCGTCCGCGCCGCGTACGCCCGGAGAACCCGTCGGAGAACTCGTCGGAGAGGTGAGCGTGACAGCAAGCGCTTTCTATCTGATGAGAAGCTAGCCTCTGAGCAGCGGTAAGGACAAGACCGTAGGGGGGTCGACTTGTTCGAGGGGGCGAACGGTGATCGCGGCCGTATGGTTCCCCCGGACGAGCCGTGGGGTGCCCGCGCGAGCCCTGGGTTCCCGATGAGCCATGGGGATCCCGGGTTCCCCGCCGACCCGAACGAGAGACGCGACCGGAGGACGAATGACAGTGACCCTGGCGGACGTGGCGGCCCGTGCGCAGGTGTCGCCCGCGACCGTCTCCCGGGTACTCAACGGCAACTATCCGGTGGCCGCGTCCACGCGTGAGCGGGTGCTGAAGGCCGTGGACGAGCTCGACTACGTCCTGAACGGCCCCGCGAGCGCCCTCGCGGCCGCCACCTCCGACCTGGTCGGCATCCTGGTGAACGACATCGCCGACCCCTTCTTCGGGATCATGGCGAGCGCGATCCAGTCCGAGATCGGCGGACCGGGCGGGCGTGCGGGCGGGGAGCGGCTCGCCGTGGTGTGCAACACCGGCGGCTCCCCGGAGCGCGAGCTGACCTATCTCACGCTGCTCCAGCGGCAGCGGGCGGCCGCGGTCGTCCTGACCGGTGGGGCCGTGGAGGACGCGGCGCACGGGGCGGCCGTCGGCAACAAGCTGCGCAGGCTCGCGGAGGCGGGCACCCGGGTGGTGCTCTGCGGGCGGCCGCCCGCACCCGAGGCGATCGCCATCACCTTCGACAACCGCGGCGGCGGCCGGGAACTCACCGAGCATCTGATCGGCCTTGGCCATCGGCGGCTCGGGTACATCGCGGGGCCGGAGGAGCGGACGACCACCCGCCACCGCCTGGAGGGCCACCGGGCCGCCCTGGCCGCGCACGGCATCGAGGAGGACCCACGCTGGACGGTGTACGGCCGCTACGACCGCCGCTCCGGGTACGAGGCGACGCTTGAGCTGCTGCGGCGCGACCCGAGCCTGACGGCCGTTGTCGCCGCGAACGACACGGTCGCGCTGGGCGCGTGCGCCGCGCTCCGCGACTCGGGGCTGCGGATCCCGGACGACGTGTCCGTCGCCGGGTTCGACGACCTTCCGTTCAGCATCGACGCGGTGCCTTCGCTCACGACGGTGCGGTTGCCGTTGTCGGAGGCGGGGGCTCGGGCCGGGCGGATCGCGATGGGGCGGGAGGAGCCGCCGCCCGGCGGGATCGCCACCGTGAGGGGGGAGTTGATGGTGCGGGGGTCTTCGGGGGTGCCTCGGGTGGGGTGAAGTTGAACGCCGGCCTGTCAGGCGGCCTGCCAGTAGGTGTATCCGAGAGGCATCAACCCCTCGGACAGACACAGCCGGTCGGAAGCGCCACCGACCTCGGTCTGAAGAAGCTGGTAGGCCGTACCATGGGACTGTCCCCAGTGCATTGCCGCGCGCCAGAGGAGGCGCCCGTATCCCCTGCCTCGCGCGGCCGGCCGTACACCGAAGTACTGGGGCATCAGTTGCGGGGTTCCGATGGCGTCGGGACGGATCTCCATGGGGCCGATGGCGCCCAGCACGTTCCCTTCAACGACGGCCACGAGGACGGGACCGACCCTTCCGGCCCTCATCCGCTCGTACAGGAAGCCGAAGCCGTCCGCAGCCATCTCCTGGGAGAACTCGGCGAAGCCGCGTCGCACGCCCGTGGGCCAGTCCTGGAAGGGAAGAACGGGGCCGTCACAGGGAGGGCATGGGCCTGACGTGAAGTCCTTGAGCTGGATTCGGGTGCCTTGCCCGTCCGGTGACTCGGGACCGAGAAAACGGACGACACGGGCTTGGGCGGTTCCGTGCTCCGCTGCGAGTTTCCGGGCCAGTTCGATCGCGGGGAGGAGAGCGGCGTCCGGCTGCACCCCGTAGAGATGCACCTTGATCATTCCGCTCCCTCGGCGCATCAGCGTGGGGATCAGCGTTTCACCGGGCCGATGAACGATGTCCTCGACCAGGACGCTCTCGTCCTTGGTGTCGGACCAGCGGATGTCCTTGTCGTAGCCGAGGAACCATCGGTCTGTGTCAGCCGCGATCAACGTGTCCGTGAAGAGATCGTGGGTGAGCACGGACGGATGTACTGGGCCGAGCGTCGGCACGTAAGGGACCTGCACCACCGGACGTAGCCAGTCCCAGCGGAATCGCATGTTCTCAGCGTACTCATCTCGTGCTCAGGGCTCGGGCCCCGACGCAGATGTGCCAGGGCCCGAGCGGATGACCTGACGTGCGCGATCAGTTGGGGTTGTCGTCGCCCACCGCGCAGGAGCAGGCGCTTTCCTCCATCAGGGCGTCCGCGTCGCGCTCGATCACGAGCGACGTGGTTGCGACCAGGGCCGTGGGAAGGACCGGGCGGACGGCCGGGGGGCGACTGGTCTGGATCGTGACGGGAACGGGGCTCATCGGTGCACCATCTCCTTGGTGTCTCCGTGCTGGCAGTAGGTGTTCAGCGGTGCCTTCGCCTCCTGGTAGACCTTCGCGAGCGGTCGGCAAACCCGGCAGGAGCCGGAGAGCGAGCAGCCCGAACAGCCACCGGTGCGAAGCATGAGCCGATCGGAGATTTCTCCGAGTCGGCGAAGGCCGTCGAGGCCCTCGGTCATCAGGTCGATCTGATCGTCGCGGCCGATCTTGCAGATCGAGACCCTCGCGTGTGGGTCGGCGTGGAAGAAGGTCACGCCCGCGTTGCACCCCTCGAAGACAGGGCGTCTGCGAAGGAACTCCGTGGACTGGACAAGGAGGGGTTCGCCCGTGCCCGAGAACGTCGGCTGCATGTTGGTGTAGACGTGATGGTCGAGGCCCCAGCCCTCGACGAGGGCCTTCATGGCGTCGACCTCGTGGGCGTTGTCCTCGGTCACGACGATGGACACCCGGAGCGGAAGGTTGGCGTCGCGTGCTGCTGCCATGCCCCTCTCGAAGCTCCTCCACGCGCCCCGCCGCTGGGTCAGTTCGTCGAAGGAGCCCTCCGAGGCGCCGTACATGCTGACCACGACGCGGTAGGGCGGACAGTCCCGGAACAGGCGCAGGATCCCCGGGCTTCCACAGACGGGATGCGTTGGTGGAGACCGTGAGCATCATGCCCTGACTGAACGCGTAGCGGTAGGAACCTTCGAAGTCGGGGTCGACTGTCGGTTCGCCGCCCGTGATCTGGAGCCACAGGACGCCCGAGTCCCGGAAGATGTCGATGAGTTCAACCTTCTGCTCCCAGGTCAGGCCGGCGAGCGGGCGTTCGCCGAGGTAGCAGTGCTTGCAGCCGAAGTTGCAGTAGAGGTTGATCTCCCAACTCGCCCGAGCGAAGCCGAATTCGGTGGGCTCCCGAACCAGGAGGGCGGAGCCGACAGGCTCGCCGTCGAGATCCAGCCCCCAGGCGTCAGCGGCGATCTTCACCAACCAGTCGGGGACTGGCTCATCCGTACCAGTGCCGTGGCGTCGCACGGTCTCGTAGTGCTCGGTAGGAAGGCGCACACAGGTGGTGCTGCCCGGCCGTACGACGAGGTGCCCGTCAAGAAAGGGGCTGACGATCAGCTTGTGCATCCGGTTACCTCATTCCATTGGTTTTGGGGCCCCGGGGCGTGTGTCAGGACACGGGTGCGTGCTTGTCTGCGGCAGGTATCGGCGAGTGCGTCGCAGCTGTCGGTGTGCACGCAGCCCTTGAGAGCCACTGCCGAATTGCCCGACAGATGGGCCCAATTGCGGGATTCGCCCTCATTGAGTGGCTGGGAGCAGACGCCGCACTCCTTCCGTCGTACGGTCTGCTCGATCTCCTCCCGGCCGTAAGGCGTTTCGAGCAGGCCAGGCGTCTCGTAGAGAGCGAGGAGCACCCGCGCGCTGACGGCGAGGTCGTGGACGAGGAACCGCTCCTCGGCCGGACTCGTTTCCTTGGCGTCGTCCAGGATCTGGTGTGCCTGGGCGAGGCAGTGGATGCCGACGGACCGGGTGAAGCCGCGCATACGCGCCACCACGTCGGTGACCTCCGGCACAAGCAACTGCACATGCCCCGCCAGGAGCAGCCGGAGCTCGGCCAGCCGCGACGCCCCCTTCACCAGGTTGACGCCCCAGACATCGAAGCCTGTTTCGTACGACTCCCGGATGGTCTGAGCATCCAGTTGGGCATGCTGGTTGGCACTCACCGGCTCGCCTCTTCCGTACATGCCAACCGGTACCGGCCGACGGACAGCAGCTGCGACACCGCCTCGGCGGAGGCGAGTTCTCCCGCGCCATCCATGGGGACGCACCAGTACGCGCGAGGGCCGTCGGGGCTCGTCGCGTGCACGCTCGGTACGCCGAGGTAGTGGCTCCGGCCCAGGTACTCGGCGTCCCCGCCCGGCCGCCTGGCCCACTCGGAGCGGCTGCCCGTGCTGGGAGGCACCATGACGTAGTAGCGGCGGGTGACCGTGTCCGTGAACACCGGCCCGCCGAGCATCGCCCGCGCGAGGAAGGTATCCACCTCGTACGGGTCCTCTGTCCCGGCCGCCGCGTACACGATCTCCCCGGAGATCCGGATCGCGCCGAAGAGCGTCCCGCACCGCAGGAGCGCGACGCCGGACTCCCGCCATTCGCTCCGGGCCCGGCTGCTGTCATCGGCTGCCGACAGAAGCCAGTGCTCCACGGCAAGCGCGCGTCCGGCGGCTGTCGTGATGTGCCGATCCTCGGCCTCTTCGAACTTATCGAGGGGCGTGGCCACCGTCACCGGACCTCCCGCAGCGGCGAGGCCAGGAGCCGAGTGCGTTCGTCCTCCGGCAGCAAGTACGCCCGTACGAGCATGCCGTCGATGCCAGTGGGGTCGTACTCGAGAGTGGGCGACACGGCGGGCGGCCACAGGTGCGGGGCCCGGCGATGACGCGCCAGCGCGAGGATCGCGCCCCACATCCCCGGTGACGGGCAGGCCCCGGTCGGATATGGGCCAGGCTCCGGTGCCACTCCCGCACAGGCCCTGCGGCTGGGAATCTGCGGCCCGAACAGGAGGGTTCTCACCCTTTTGAGCGCACGTGATAGAAGGTGCATTGTCGATCTGCTCCGATCAGGTCGGCCGAGCCCCGGGGCCGTCGCGAGCGGTCGCCGGGGTGTCTCGGTTTGGTGCGGCTTGGCGGTTGGCAGTTGGTACGGGCCACTTCGGCTGTGCGGTTGCCACGGAGTTCACCCCGTCCGATGCGACGCGGAGTGCGTCCTCCAGTCGGGGGTGAGGGCCCCGGCCTTGCAGCAGCAAGTGCGGTCTGTGGTCTGTTCGTGTCAGGGAGGCATGTCCCAGCACACCTTGTGCGATGGGGGCGCCCGCCAGAGCGGGCGGCAGACCATCGGCCACAGATGCGGACCTCGACGGCGGCGCGCCAGCGTGAGCATGACGCCCCACACGCGGGGCGTCGGACACCGCGCGGGCAGGCTCCAGCGGGCATTGGTGATCTGTGGTGCGGCCATGCATCCAATGCTTTCCCGACCACTTGCCGCACCGGGAGTGTGTGGACGGGGTGATCCGCATTGGCGCTTTCACACACTGTGTGAACTGAGTGTGGTTACGCTTCACACACTGAGCGATACGGAGCGCACGTATGGAGCCGAACACCCTTCTCGATGCCCTCCTCGACGAGGCGGGCATGTCCAGAGTCGGTCTCGCCGCCCGTGTCAACGAAGCCGCACGGGCTCGCGACAAGTGCGCGCGCTACGACCACAGTTCAGTCATCCGTTGGCTCAAGGGCCAGCGTCCACGCGGCATCGTCCCGGACGTGATCTGTGAAATCCTCGCTGCCCGGATCGGCCGCCCGCTCAGCCTTGAGGACATCGGCATGGGCAAGTCCAGCACGCCGCCCCCTGTCTCCACTCCGCTCGCCGGATTCATCGATCGCTCCACCGCGCTTTGGCGGGGAGACCTACAGCAGCGGCCGGACCTGCAAGCGGCCCCGCTCATCACTGGCCTGCCCGCAGTCGGCCCGGTCTGGGAATGGGAGAACCCACCGGACGATGTCGACGTGTCCCGCAATGGCACGCCACGGGTGGGAATGGGGGATGTCTCGTTGCTTCGTGGGGCACGCGACCACTACGAACAGATGTACCGTAAAGCTGGCGGGGTGACAACAAGGACCCGGGTCCTGCAGTTTCTCAACTCGGAGACGGCGCCCCTGCTGCGTGGCGCCTACTCCGACGCCACGGGCAGGGAACTGCACCGAGCTGTTGGGGGCCTTGTCGCCGTCGCCGGTATCTGCTCGTACGATTCCGACGCCCAGGGCCTCGCCCAGCGGTACTTCCACCAGGCGCTGCGGCTTGCGAAGGCGTCCGGTGACCGCGCGTTCGGCGGGTACGTGATCGCGCTCCTGGTCAACCAGTGCTTGTACATGCGCGAGTACCGGCAAGCCGTCGCGTTCGCCGAGGCGGGTCTGCGTACAGCGGGCCATGCCGTCTCGCCCGCGCTCGCCTGCGACTTGCACGCGATGCAGGCGAAGGCCTTCGCGCGCATGGGCGATCAGTCCGGGGCTCACCGCGCCATGGCTGCCGCCGAGACCGCAGCCGGGCGGATTCGCCCGGAACAGGAGCCAGAGGAGACTGGGTATGTACAGCCGGGGCTCCTTGAGGTCAACATGGCCGACGTCCTGATGCGACTCGGTGATATGTCTCCTGCCACCGTCTACGCCGCCGAGGCAGTAGCCGCCCATGCCCATGAGCGCGGCCGTGTACATCGGCTAGCCACACTCTCCGACTGCCAACTTCGAGCCGGCGACGCCGAACAGGCGGCAGCCACCGCCACTGACATCCTGGACGCCATGCGCGGCATGGAGTCCCAACGGCTGCGCGACCGGCTCGTGCGTCTGCGCGGCACCATGTCCGGCCTCGGCAGCAGCGCGACTACCGACGTCGCCGAGCGGATCGACGACACCCTCAGGATTCCGCTGTAGCCGGTCCCGTGTGCTGGGATGGCCTCGTACCCGACGAGAGGCGACGGCGTGTCTGTGTGGCGCAACCTCAGCGAACGCACCGTGTACGAGAACCGGTGGGTGTCCGTGAACATGGCCGACGTCGAGTTGCCCGACGGCCGACACCTGGACCACACGGTGATCCGCCTGCGGCCCGTCGCCGTGGCCACGGTTGTCAACGAGGCGAACGAGGTGCTCCTGCTGTGGCGCCACCGGTTCATTACTGGCGCGTGGGGGTGGGAACTGCCCTCTGGGGGTACCGGTGAGGGCGAGGATCCAGGGGCCGCCGCCGCGAGGGAGTTCGAAGAGGAAACCGGCTGGCGGCCCGGGCCGATGCGACTGCTCCTGGCGGTCGATCCCATGCCCGGCATTTCGACGAGCCACCACCGCGTCTACTGGTCGGACCGGGCCGAGCGTGTGGGCGAGCCGCGCGATGCCTTCGAGTCGGCGCGACGCGAGTGGGTCCCCCTGGAGACAGTGCCAGAGCTGATCGCGCGCGGAGAAGTCCACTCGGCCAACGCCGTCGCAGCGCTGCTGATGCTGCACCATCTCCGACTGCACTGACCCGGACGTGGCGAGATGCCCGCTCCCTTCGCGCTCTCGCCGGGAAAGGCGACGCCTGATTTGATCCGCAGCTATGACGACTCACCCCGAGACCACGCGAAACCACCGGTGTTGGCGGCCCGGTTGGAGCGTCGGCGCCGGTTCTATACCTGGCATCTGAACTTCGAGGGGCAGGAGGACGTGCACCGCCTCGCGGCCGAGTACCGGTCCGCGCTCGCCTCGCTCGGAGAGATCCTCACGCCCATCCCCGACCGATGGCTGCACCTGACCATGCAGGGCATCGGCTTCGTCGGCGAGGTCGAGGAGACGGACGTACGGGCCGTGGCCGACGCCGCCCGGCGGCGGCTCGCGGACGTGCCCGCCTTCGGTCTCCGGATCGGGCCGGAAGTCATCGCCCCCGAGGCCGTACTGCTCCACGTCCACCCCGACGGCCCCGTCCGGGAGGTCAGGACCGCGATCCGGGCGGCGATCGGGGACGTGTTCGGACCAGGCCAGGTACCGGAGACGGCCGAGGGCTTCACCCCGCACGTGTCAGTGGCCTACAGCGCCGGGGACGGCCCCGTCGAGCCGATCGCGCGGGCCCTGTCCGGGTTGAAGACAGCTGCTGCTCAAGCTCGCATCTCCACGGCCGAGTTGATCGTCATCCACCGCGACAACCAGATGTACGAGTGGGACACCTATGCCACGGTGCCGCTCGGCTGATCCCCTGCCACCGTCGTGGGAGGCGCTGAGCGAAGCCCCCGCTCACGTACCGTGACGCTCCAGCGCGCGCCCTCACCGGGTCCGTCTTACGTTGGCCGAGTAGCCACCCCACCCAAGGAGGAGCCATGGCCGACAAGGGCCGTGCGGACAAGATCAAGGGCAAGGCCAAGGAGATGACCGGGAAGGTCACCGGTGACCGGGAGCAGCAGGTCGAGGGGAAGCTCGAACAGGCTCGCGGTGAGGCCAAGAAGATGAAGGGCAAGGGGCAGGAGCGGGCGCAGGAGACGAAGCGTTCCGTGAAGCGCGACCGCACCTGAGCGCGTACGGCGTGACTGGTGGAAGGGGGCTCCCGTGATCGCGGGAGCCCCCTTCGCATGGCCGCGTGGCCGAGGCTGCGTGGCCGTCGCCGAGGCTGCATGGCCATGGCCGCAGGAGCCGCGTGGCCGCATAGCCGTGGCCGTGTGACCGCGTCGCCGTGCCTGCATCGCGGCCCGTACCGCCGCACGCCGGGCCCGCGGAAACCGCATGGCCGCATCGCCGGACCCGGAGAGGCCGTGCCGGGCCCGCATCGCCGCATCGCCCGGCCCGCGGAAACCGCATGGCCGCATCGCCGGACCCGCCGGGAGCCTCATGGCCGCGTTGCCGGGACCAGAGACGTCGGCGTCACCTGGACGGTCGGGCATCGGGTGAGCACCGCCGCATCGCGGGTACCCGGCGCGTATGAGTGTTCGGTCCCGGTCCCGGTCCGATGGGCCACCGCTGCCTGAAGGCAGGGGTGGAGTTTCGGGTGCCGTCGTCGAGGGGCTGCGGAAGGCCGGGCCGTTGCCCGGTGAGCAGGCGGTCGCGGGGGGCGATCCGTTCGGGGACGATCTGCAGCTGGCGCTGTATCTCTGCTACGAGCTGCACTACCGGGGGTTCGCCGGCGTCGACGACGACTGGGAGTGGGATCCAGAACTGCTGCGGCTGCGGGCGGCCCTGGAGTGGCCGTTCCTCGAAGCGCTGCGGGCGGTCGCTACGCGGCACAAGGGCGCCGAGGAGGCGCTGGACGAGTTGCTCGTGGAGCCGCCGGAGGGGGAGGGCACCGGTGTCAGTCACTTCCTGGCGGACGAGGGCGAGCTGTGGCAGGTGCGGGAGTACGCCGTCCAGCGGTCGCTCTACCACCTGAAGGAGGCCGACCCGCACGCGTGGGTCCTGCCCCGGCTGTGGGGGCGGGCGAAGGCGGGGATGGCCGCTGTGGAGTACGACGAGTTCGGCGGCGGCCGTGCCGACCGCGTGCACGCGCGCCTCTTCGCCGACCTCATGACCGACCTGGGCCTCGACCCGGCCTACGGCCGCTACGTGGACGCCGCCGGCGCCGAGGCGCTCGCGCTGGTGAACCTGATGTCCCTCCTCGGCCTCCACCGCGCCCTGCGCGGCGCCCTCGTCGGGCACTTCGCGACCGTCGAGATCACCTCCTCCCCCGCCTCCCGCCGGCTCGCCACCGCGATGCGGCGTACGGGGGCCGGGACGGCCGCCGCGCACTTCTACGACGAACACGTCGAGGCCGACGCCGTACACGAGCAGGTCGTACGGCAGGAGGTGGTGAGCGGTCTGCTGGAGCAGGAGCCGCATCTCGACGGGGACGTGGCGTTCGGGGTGGACGCCACGTCGTATCTGGAGGACGCGCTCGCCGCCCGGCTCCTCGGGGCATGGCGGGACGGCCGGTCGTCGCTGCGTACGCCACTCACCTCGATCACCTCGACTGTCTGACGGACCCTGGAGGCCCCTTCCCGTGACCCCGCCGCTCTCCCTGCCCGGCGTCTACGCCCCTCAGGACGACACCGACCTCCTCGTCACCGCCCTGGGGCGGGAGCCGCTCGCCCCACGTGCCGACGTGCTGGACGTGGGCACGGGGACCGGGGTCGTCGCGCTGGCGGCGGCACGGCGTGGCGCCCGGGTCACGGCCGTCGACATCTCCTGGCGGGCGGTCCTCAACACCCGGGTCAACGCCGTGCTGACGCGGCTGCCGCTGAGCGTCGTACGGGGGAACCTGCTGGACCCGGTGGCGGACCGGTCCTTCGACCTGATCCTGTCCAATCCGCCGTACGTGCCCGCACCGGGGTCGCGTACCGACGGCCGCCCCGCCCGGGGTGTCGCGCGGGCGTGGGACGCCGGGCGGGACGGCCGTCTCGTACTGGACCGCCTCTGCCGGGACTCGCCCGCCCTGCTCCGGCCCGGCGGGGTGCTGCTGCTGGTCCAGTCCACCCTCAGCGACGAGGAACGGACGCTCGCGCAGCTTCGGGCGGCGGGGCTCCGTACGGACGTCGTGGACCACCGTCGCATCGCCTTCGGGCCCGTTCTGCGGTCCCGCGGCGATTGGCTGCGCGGGCGGGGGCTGTTCCACGCCGACGACGCCGACGACGAGAAGGAAGAGCTGGTGATCATCCGTGCCGAACGTCCCCGCGGAAACCGCTGAAACCGCCGAACGCCGTCGTATCACCGTCCAGCGCCCCGGCCCGCTGCTGGTCGAGGGGCCGGTCGAGGTCACGCTGGAGGACGGTACGACCGTGTCGTCGGACCGCTTCCGGGTGGCCCTGTGCACCTGTCGCCGCAGCCGGATCCAGCCGTGGTGCGACACCAGCCATCGGCGCCGTGCTCAGCCGCCCGCGCCGCCCATGCCGCCCATGCCGCCCATGCCGCCCAGGTGAAGGAGAGCCATGAAGCAGAGGTCGTACTGGATCGAGACCGCGCCGCAGCGGAGCCCGTACCCGGCGCTCGACGGTGATCTCGTCGTCGATGTCGCCGTCGTCGGGGCCGGTATCGCGGGGATCAGCGCCGCGTGGGAGCTGGCCCGCAGGGGGCGGCGGGTGGCGTTGCTGGAGGCGGGGCGGATCGCCGCCGGGGTGACCGGGCACACGACCGCCAAGCTCACCGCCCTGCACACGCTCGTCTACGAGCGGCTGCGGCGGACCCGGGGCGGTGCGGCCGCGGAGCTGTACGCGCGCTCGCAGACGGAGGCGATCCGGCATGCCGCCGCGCTGGTGGAGGAGCTGGGGATCGCATGCGACTGGGAGGAGGCGGCGGCCTTCACGTACGCCGAGGACGAGGGGCGTGTCGGGGAGTTGAGGGCGGAGGCGGCGGCCGCCCGGGAGGCGGGGCTGCCCGCCGAGTACGTCACAGGGGCGGAGACGGGGCTGCCGTTCCCGGTGGCGGGGGCGGTGCGGGTGACGGGGCAGGCGCAGTTCCATCCGCGCAAGTACCTGCTGGCGCTCGTCGACGATCTGGTCCGGCAGGGCGGCGCCCTCGTCCATGAGCGGACGCGGGTGACGCGGCTCAAGGAGGGCACGCCGTGCCGGCTGACGACCGAGGCGGGGTTCACGGTGACCGCCGGGGACGTCGTCGTCGCCACGCACTACCCGGTGTTCGACCGGGCGCTGCTCTTCACCCGGCTCTCCCCGCGCCGCGAACTGGTGCTCACCGCGCCGATCCCGGCCGACGCCGACCCGAGCCCGGCCGGTCCCGACCCGCACGGCATGTACATCACCCCCGAGCAGCGCACCCGCTCGCTGCGCACCGCCCCGTACGCGGACGGGCGGCGGCTGCTCGTGGTCACCGGGGAGCACTTCACGCCGGGGACGGGCGCCGACGTCGGCGAACGGTCCGAGCGTCTCGCCGGCTGGGCCGTCGAACGCTTCGGCCCGCTCGACTTCACCCACCGGTGGGCCACCCAGGACAACGACTCCACCGACTCCGTACCGCTCGTCGGCCCCTTCCACCCGGGCAGCCGGCACACGTGGGTGGCGACCGGGTTCGGCGGGTGGGGGCTGAGCGGCGGCATCATGGCGGGCCGGCTCCTCGCCGAGCAGATCACCGGGCACAAGGTGCCGTGGAGCGACCTGTACGACCCGCGCCGGGTGCTCAGCGCCGTACGGGAGGCACCGAGCTTCCTCAAGCACCAGGCCCAGGTCGCCCGCCACTTCGTCGGCGACCGGCTCTCCCCGGCCTCCGACACCTCCGCCGACGCCATCGCCCCGGGGGACGGCGCGGTCGTCCGTGCGGGCGGCCACCACTGCGCGGTCCACCGCGACGACGACGGCACCCTCCACGCCGTCTCCGCCCGCTGCACCCACCTCGGGTGCCTCGTCGCCTTCAACCCCACCGAACGCACCTGGGAATGCCCCTGTCATGGGTCCCGCTTCGACCCGGACGGGAACATCCTCCAGGGCCCGGCGACGAAGCCGCTGGAACCACGGGACGTCTAGGGCCCGCGAAGGCCGGAAGAGCAGGTCAGAAGAGCAGTACGACCTTGCCGCTCAGGCCCCCGGCCTCGAAGCGTTCGTGGGCCGTGCGTACCGCCGTCACCGGGTGGTGTTCCGCCACGCGTACCCGCAGCCGGCCGGTGTCCACCAGGTCCACCAGCTCGGCGAGGTCCTTCTTGCTCTCCTGTACATAGCTCTTGGTGGCACCGGGTACGGCGGGCAGGGGCTCGTCGGCGATCGAGACGTAGAGCCCTCCCTCGGCGAGCGCCGGAGAGACGTCCACGCCCGCGGTGTCGAGTACCGCGTCGTACGTCCCCTCGGCCAGGACTGGCGGCTGGACCTGCACGGCACGGTGGACGCGACGGTGGACACGACGGTGGAATGACGGAGGATGCCGAGTAGGGTCCGAAGGCATGAAACTCGCCTTCTCCACCCTCGGTGTCCCCGGTCTCCCCATCGCCGACGTCGTACGGCTCGCCGTCACGCACGGCTATCACGGCGTCGAGTTGCGCGCCCACCCCGAGGAGCCGGTGCATCCGGGCATCGACGCCGCCGAACGGGCCGACGTGGCCGCCGAGTTCAAGGCGGCGGGGGTGGAGATCCTGGGGCTCGCCGGGTACGCGCGGGTCGCGGCGCCGGGTGACGACGGGCCGGTGCTGGACGAGATCCGGCAACTGCTGGATCTCGCACGGGACTTGGGCGCGCCTTTCATCCGGGTCTTCCCGGGTGCCGAGCTCGGCGGCGAGGGTGGGCAGCACGTCGACGAGGCCGACGCCGTCGCCGCCCGGCGGCTCGGTACGGCGGCGGAGGAGGCGGCCGACCACGGCGTACGGATCCTGCTTGAGACCCATGACTCGCACCGCACCGGCGCCGACGCGATCCGCGTCCTCGGCCAGGTCGGCCACCGCAACGTCGGCTCGCTCTGGGACGTGATGCACACCTGGCTCGGCGGAGAGCAACCCTCCGAGTCCTACGCCGCCCTCGCCCCCTTCCTCGGCTACGTCCAGGTCAAGGACATCGCCTCCGCCGACGACACCACCCCGCTGCCGCTCGGCGCGGGCGTGCTCCCGCTCGCCGAGTGCGTCGAACTCCTCTCCCGCAAGGACTGGGACGGCTGGCTCTGCTGGGAGTACGAGAAGCGGTGGTACGAGGAGGCCGCGCCGCTGCCCGGGCTACTGGGGGCCGGGCGGGAGCACCTCGGGCGGTTGCTGAACGACGCGGCATGAGACTGACGCGACACAAGCATGAGACTGACGCGGCGTAAAACCTTGGCCTGAGCTTGAATTGTCAAGCTCAGCAAGGATTTTGACGACGAATCAACACCGAGTCACCCAAAGCTGATCAGCCGTCGACCAGATACCGACAGTAACTCTTGGAAAACGGAGCGCTCCGGCACGCCCCTGTACCAGACTTGCCCCCCGCACGACAGTCCCAACTAGTCAGATCTCGGGGGGATTTGGCATATGCAAGGCACAATCGACGGCTTCAGCTACGGTGCGGTCACCCCAGTGGCCGCCTACATCATGGCCTGCCTCGGCGCGGCGCTCGGGCTGCGCTGCGTGGTCAGGTCCGTCTACAACGAACAGTCCTGGAAACCCGGTTGGCTCGCGTTAGGCGCGGCGTCGATCGGCTGCGGCATCTGGACGATGCACTTCATCGCCATGATCGGCTTCCGGGTGAAGGAGAGCCCGATCCACTACGACGTCGGTCTGACCGTGCTCAGCCTCGTCGTGGCGATCACCGTCGTCGGCATCGGGGTTTTCGCCGTGGGGTACCGCGGCGTCAGCACGGCCACGCTGTGCGCCGCCGGCAGTGTCACCGGGCTCGGTGTGGCCGCCATGCACTACCTGGGCATGGCGGCCCTCCAGATGAACGGCTACATCCAGTACGACATCCTTGTCGTCGCTCTCTCCGTCGTCATCGCCATCGTCGCCGCGACCGCCGCGTTGTGGGCGGCGGTGTCGATCCGGGGCTTCCTGACCAGTCTGGGTGCCAGTCTTGTCATGGGGGTCGCGGTGTCCGGGATGCATTACACCGGGATGGCCGCGGTGGGGGTGCATCTGCATGGCGGGAATGGTGGCGGGGAGTTGACCGGGGAGTCGCCGTTGTCCATTCTGCTGCCGATGCTGATCGGGCCGGTGATCTTTTTGCTGCTGGCGGGTGTGGTGGTGATGTTCGATCCGATGCTGGTTCTTGGTGAGGGGGACTGGAACCGGAGCTCGGCTCCTCGGGCAGGGGGCAGTCCCTCGCGGGTCGGTCCCTGGCGGGCTGAGCGCTCCGAGGCGGCTGCGGGCGGACCCGACGACGCGGGCGGGTCGCTCTTCGAGCCGCCGGTTCGGCATGCTGCTCGGCGCGTGCAGGAGTGGTGAGTTTTTTCGCCCCCCCCCCCCCC
>NZ_VTHJ01000032.1:0-42098 GCF_008386495.1 Streptomyces tailanensis
GAAGATCCCTCGCCCGGTCAGTTCCAGCCGTAGTCGGCGGTCTGATCGCGGAAGATCGTGTGCTGGTGCACTCCGTCGACCACGATGCCGCCCTGGTTGGAGAACTCGATCCAGACCGACGGGCCGTCGACCCGTACGTAGGTGTCCTTGTTGTCGATGGCCGTCGCGCCGCTCCAGCCCAGATATGTCTCGTCGTACTCGGAGACGTACTTGGCGATGAGCGCCTCGGCGGCCTCTTCGTCCAGGTCGTCGACCCAGGTACGGATCATCGCGGTGACCTTGTCCTGCTGCTTGTCGGTGAGATCGCCGACCACGACGCCCTCGGGGTCGGGGAAGGGGCCGTCGTTGCCGGGGCCGAGCAGCAGGTCGTCGAAGCTGCCGTCGATCTCGGCCTTGTCCAGTTCGCTGTCGCTGAGCGATCCGATGGCCGCGATGGTGGTGTCCCGCTTGTCCTGGAGAGGGGCGTACGACTTGCCGTCCGTCTCGAACTCCGACGGCTCGATGGCGGTCAGTGTGGGGGAGAGGCTGACGTCGTCCTTGTAGTAGGTGATGTTGTACCCGGCGTGGTGGCCGTTGAACTGGACCGTGAACTGCTCGGTCTCGCTGGGCTCGCCGAAGAGGGCCAGGAAGTACTTGTCCGCGCCGTAGTCGTCGCCCCCGCCGGGGCCGCCCCCGCTGCCCGAGGACCCCACTTCGCTGAGGTACTCGTCCGCGATGCGGATATCCTCCAGCTCCTCGTAGCCCTGCTCGCTGAGGGCGGTCTCCATGACCTTCAGCGCCGCGGCCTTCTGGTCGTCGTCGAGGTCGGCGAACTCGATGCCGTTGCGCGCGGCGAGCGAGATCGGGAAGTTCGACCAGCCCTTGGCCTTGGCCTCGTCGTCGAAGTCGTAGAGGGCGGTGTCCTTCTCGTCGTCGGAGAGCGTCTTGAGGAACGCGTTGGCGGCGGCAACGACCTCGGCGGTGTTCGCCTTCCCGGCGCCCGTGCTCGCCGTCGCGGACGAGCTCTGGCTCGACGACGTCCCCGACGAAGAGGAGGAGGAGTCGTCGGAGCCGCAGCCGGCGACGCCGAGACCGACGCACGTGGCGAGGGCGATGGCGCGGCGCACGAGTGCCCGCTTCCGCCGTTCTCCGCGCGGCGGCCATCCGTGCGCGGGAGAGTCGGCGGGGCCAGAGGCAGTGGAGGAACGGGTGACGCTGGACATGGCGCTCCTGGAACGGTGCATGGAGGGGGACCCCCATCGTGATCGAGCCGCATCGGACCTGCATGGGAGCCGTTTGGGAATTGGGCAAAGTCCGAGTTCACCCCGCAGGAGCCGAAAGCGTCCGGAGTGCTTCGAGGGGGACTTGGCTTCCAGGGGCACTGGCCGCTGGACAACGGGCGGTTTTCGGCCATCATGTGGGGGTGCCGAACCGTGTCCTCATCGCCGACGACGATCGTGCGGTCCGCGAGTCCCTCGCACGGGCGCTGAAACTGCACGGGTATGAGGTCGTCACCGCCGCCGACGGGGTGGAGACGCTGACCCGAGCCCGTCGGGAGTCGTTCGACGTCCTCGTGGTCGATGTGCTGATGCCGTACGTCGACGGCGTGGCCGTGTGCCGTGTGCTGCGCGCCGACGGTGACCGGACCCCGGTGCTGATGCTCACCGCGCGCGGTGACACGGCGGATCGGGTCGCCGGACTGGACGCGGGCGCCGACGACTATCTGCCCAAACCCTTCAAGGTCCCCGAACTGCTCGCACGCCTGCGCGCGCTGCAGCGCCGGGCCACCCTCTCGCCGGCGGCCCAGGGGAAAGAACCCGTCGGCGGCGTGCTGCGGTTCGCCTCCCTGCGCATCGACCCGGACGCTCGCCGCGCCTGGTGGGCCGACGAGGAACTGCAGCTGTCGAAGACCGAGTTCGATCTGCTGGAGCTGATGGTGCGCAACGACGGGATCGTGCTGGCGCACTCGACGATCTCCAGTCGAATATGGGGCTACGACTGTGGGCCGCACACGAACAATCTGGCGTGCTACATCGGCTATCTGCGGCGCAAGCTCACCGACGCCGGCGCGCCCGATCTGATCCACACGGTGCGTGCCGTGGGCTACGGAGTACGGCGCCCATGAGCCTGCGTCTGCGTTTCACCCTCGCCTTCACCACTGTCGGAGCCCTGGTGGCGGTGCTTGTCGGTGTGCTGAGCTTCCGTGCGGCCTCCGACCGTGTCGTCGACGGGGCCAACCGGGCGGTCCGACTGGTCGCGCTGGCCGTGGCCGAGGAGCAGGGCACGGCACAGGCTCTCCCCGACACGGTCACCCGGGACTCGGACGGCTACCCCGGCACGGGCGACGAAGCGGAGCAGCCCGCGATCGTGCGGGCTGTGGCCCCCGACGGCACGACCACCCGTCTGGGCGGCCCGGACGTGGCGCTGCCGGTGTCCGGCACCGGACGTGCCCTCGCGGCCTCCGGAGCCGCCGGGCAGGAGGAGGCCACCATGATCGAGGTGGGCGGCGACACCTACTGCCAGCTCACCATTGCCCTGGGCGAGGGGCAGGGTGCCCTGCAGGCGGCCATCCCCCTGGAACCGACACGTGACGTGCTGGTCGGCATCGCCAAGGAGATCGCGGGAGCCATCCTCGCGGTCATGCTGGCCGCGGCGGGAGCGGGCTGGCTGCTCGCGCGGCGCATCACCCGGCCGCTGGTACGGCTGGCCGGGGCCGCCGAGGAGATCAGTGCCGACGACCACACCGACCGCGAGGTCCCGGTGGACGGCCGCGACGAAGTCGCCCGGCTCTCGGCGTCCTTCAACACGATGACCCGCAGGCTCGCCGCCTCACGCGCCCTGCGGGAGAGGCTGGTGCAGGACGCCGCCCACGAAGTCCGCAACCCGCTGACCAGCCTGACCACCAACGCGAGCGTGCTGCGCTACGTCACCGAACTCTCCCCGGACGACCGTGACCGGCTTCTCGACGACGTCGAGGACGAGACGCGCGAACTCGGTCATCTGGTCGACGAGTTGGTCGGGCTGGCCCTCTCACGGAGCCGCGACGAGGCCGAGGAGCCCGTGGAACTGGCCGAGGTGGCCGGCCGGGCCGCACAGCGCCTGCAGCGGCGCACCGGCCGGTTCGTCCTGCTCGACGCCGACGACTGCGTGGTCAGCGGCCGCCGCCAGGGACTGGAACGCGCCGTGAGCAACTTGCTGGAGAACGCCGCCAAGTTCGACGGTGGCGGTGACGAACCCATCGAAGTGCACATCCGCCGAGGCACGATCACCGTCTCGGACCGGGGGCCGGGCATCGACGCGGCGGACGCGGAGCGGGTGTTCGACCGTTTCCACCGGACCGACACCGCCCACGGCCTGCCAGGGTCCGGGCTCGGCCTGGCCATCGTCCGCGATGTGGCGGAGATGCATGGCGGCACCGCCTTCGCGAGAACACGATCCGGCGGCGGGGCCACCGTGGGGTTCACCGTGGACACCTCCCGGCTCCTGCCGGAACGGGCACCGGATTTCGCCAAGCCGCAGGACAAACGGCCGTCACCCGAACGTCCCGCGGAGCGGCGTCCGGACTGAGAGCGGCGGCACAGGCAGTACCTGTCGGTGCCACGCTGCCGCAGACCGGACCGGTGCCGGCGGAGGACACGACCGCCACGTGGGTTCGCGGTCCCGTCAGACCGTACGGCTCGAACCCGAGTTGCCCGATCGTGGCGCCCCGCGCTCGTCCGGCTCCCGCGTGCCGGGGCGAGGACCGAGGCCGGACGCAAGAGATCCCGGCAACCGGAGGTTCGGTTGCCGGGATCGGGTTCCTGGTCGGCACGGTGCGCTCACACCGTGGCGGCGTCAGGTCAGGTGAGGGTCCACTTCTGGTTGTCCTGGCCGTTGCAGGTCCACAGGAGCAGCTTGGTTCCGTTGGCGGTCCCCGCGTTCGATGCGTCCAGGCAGAGGCCGGAGAGGTTGTTGGTGAGGCTGCCGTCGGGGTTGGCGGTCCACTTCTGGTTGGTGCCGTTGTTGCAGTCCCAGATGATGACCTTGGTGCCGTTGGTGGTGCCGTTGTTGTTGGCGTCGAGGCACTTGTTGCCGTAGACGACGAGCTCGCCGCGTGAGGTCTGGGTGAAGGTCTGGTTGCGCCCACCGGCGCAGTCCCAGATCTGCGCCTGGGTGGCGTTGGCGATGGTGTTGTTGCCGATGTCGACGCAGCGGTCGGAGACGGAGCCGACGAGGGCGACGCCGTCGGTGCCGGGGATCCCCTGGACGCGGATGGCGTCGACGTCGGGCGCGGTGCTGCCGGAGACGGCTGCGAAGCTCACGGTGTTGTCGCCCTTGCCCAGGTGGGCGAGCACGGACACGGTCCGGTAGGTGGTCGCCGAGCCGGTCGGCGGGAAGGCGACGACGTAGCTGTGCTGGCCGTTGACCTTGATGGTGGCCTTGCCGGCGGTACTGGCGCCGTTGGCGTAGGTGATGTCGACCAGCTTGGTGCCGGCGGAGGTGGTGGTGACGCCGGTGAAGGTCGGGTTGGTGGCGGTGGTGGTGGTGTCCTCGTACGTCGAGCCGGACGCCTCGGTGCCGTGGACCGTCAGCAGCACGGCGTCGTTCGCCGGGACGCTGGTGGAGTAACTCGTGGCGTGATCCTTGGTCTTGATGCCGGTCCACACGTCGCGTACGGACGCCGGGGCATCTGTCAGGCCGAGGTCGGCCCAGCGGACGGTCATGTCCGCGGCAGAGCCGGTGCGGTTGAGCAGGAGTACCGCGCGCTTGCCGGTGCCGGAGAGGACCTTGCCGTACACCTGAAGGTTGCGGGTGTCCTCGGCGACCTTGACGCCCTGCAGGCCCCGGGGGTCCTGGTCGATGGCGATGACCTTGGAGTTGGTGAGGATGTCGCGGGTGGCGGTGCTCATCGTGGCCACGTTGTTGCCGGCCAGCAGCGGGGCGCCGGAGATCGCCCACAGGCCCATGTGCAGCCGGTTCTGAGCGTCACTCAGGCCGTTCATCCCGACCATCAGCATGTCCGGGTCGTTGTAGTACCCGGTGTGCTGGGCCGCGGGGTGCAGCCCCTTGTCGAAGTTGGTGAGCATCTTGGCTGTCGTGGCGGTCTGGCCCCAGAAGATGACATCGGTGCTGGTGCGCCACAGGTCGCCGTATCCGGTGGCCCAGTTCCAGGGCAGTCCGGTGCCCCACTCGCAGAAGGACAGCACGAGCTTGTGCCCGGTGACGGCGGTCGCGGCCTCGTTGGCGGCGGCGATGGCCTTGTACGTCGCCTCCTGGTTCAGGCCCTCCCTCTGGCCGCCGCACCAGTCGATCTTCACGTAGTCGAAGCCCCAGCGCTGGAAGGCTTCCAGGTCCTGCTGGTAGTGGCCCTCCATACCGGTGTTGGGGGCGGCGGGCCGGGTGGTGGGGTAGTAGTAGCCGCAGCCCTGCTTGCCCGCGTCGGTGTAGATGCCGGCCTTCAGGCCCTTGCTGTGGATGTAGTCGGCGATCGCCTTCATGCCGCCGGGCCACAGGGTCTCGTCGACGACGATGTTGCCGTCGGCGTCGCGGTCGCCCTGCCACCAGCCGTCGTCGAGGTTGACGTACTTGTAGCCGGCGTCCGCCATGCCGGAGGAGACCAGGGCGTCGGCCTGCTGCTTGATGACGGTGTGGTCGATGCTGCTGGCGAAGCTGTTCCAGGACGCCCAGCCCATCGACGGCGGGGTGACATCGATCTGGCTGGTGCTGACGGCGGTCGGTTCGACGGCCAGGGGCGCCGACGGCTCCTGCCGGTCGAGGCTCGCCAGACCGGTGACGGCGAGTCCGGCGGCGAGGACCTGGACGGTTACGCGTCTGGCCCATCTGTGTAGAGCGGTGCGGGACATACGGCTCTCCAAGGGGAGGAAAGGGGAAAGAACGCTGACCGCGCCAGGGCGCTGGGCCCGGGGCGCCGTGGTCAGCCGCAGGGCGTCAGTTGACGCTGGAGAAGGTGGCGTCCGCGCGGTCGGTGGCGGTGGAGATCGGGTCGATGCGCGGGGCGTAGTTCGAGTGCCTGGGGTAACGGGTCGGGAAGTTGAGTGATCGAAGGACGGCCAGGTGTAGTTGACCGACTCAGGCGGGCGGTAACGGCGACCGGCCGGCTTCGGAGGCCATGCCGAGGAACCGTCGGCGCGACGGCCGGGAGTCCGGCCGGGACCTCGTGCTCATCGACTCTCCAAAGCAGACGTGCGGAAGCGGAGAACGGGCGCTCAGGAGAGAGGAGCCTGAGGGACCCACATACGGAGCCACCGGCACTGCTCGTCCGACCAGCCGAACTGAGTGCGGTGAATCGGTCAGAAAAGTAAAGGTGGGAC
Source organism: Streptomyces tailanensis (assembly GCF_008386495.1). Lineage (GTDB taxonomy): Bacteria > Actinomycetota > Actinomycetes > Streptomycetales > Streptomycetaceae > Streptomyces > Streptomyces tailanensis. The sequence continues at coordinate 6,291 of NZ_VTHJ01000032.1, forward strand.
AGGAGCAGGTCAATGGTTTTGTCGTTTCTCGTTGATTTTTGTGTGTCTGAACGGGTTGCTGGACTCCGCCTGTCAGCCGCGCGCCTTCGCAATCCGCCGTTCGGCCGAGGTCCCGGCTGCCCGGGCCGGTCACTGAGGTTGAACCCGTGATGCCGTACTGTTGGGCAGGCGGGTCTGATGGCCAGGCCGGTCTCGGCGAGGCATCTGTCTATGAGGTCGCTGCGGTACTGGATGTGCCGTAGTCCGCGTCGGATGCACTGGACGAGGTGTTCGGGGGTGCTGAAGGCGACGTTGGAGAGCCATCCACGTCGCAGGAGTGACCAGATACCCTCGACCGGGTTGAGGTCGGGTGCGTAGGGCGGCAGGTAGTAGATGGTCAGCCAGTCCCGGACTGTCGCCCATTCCCGCAGGTCGGCAGCTTTGTGGACGTTGAGGTTGTCCCAGACGAGCACGATCGGACCGCCCAGCTGCTGGTGGGCGGCGATCAGCAGGTCCCGGTAGTCGCGCCAGGAAAAGCTCTTGCGGCCGTCGCGGCGGCCGTCGTCCCTGCACGGCCGGTAGATCAGCCGGGATCGGTGGCCGGACTTGTAGCAGGTCAGCGCCGCGATGAACACCCGTCTGCGGGAGCGGCCCCGCACCCGCACCACCGGTGTCCGGCCGCGCTGTGACCAGGTCTTCGCCTGCGGCGGCGTCATGGAGAAGCCGGCTTCGTCCTCGAAGACGAGCCAGGCTCCACGGGTCGCCGCGAGTTTTCCGCGCAAGGCCATACCTCCTTGACCCATCCGGCCACCGCCTCGTCGTCCCGCTCGACCGCCCGTCGGGCCGGGACCTGGCAGGACCAGCCATTGCGCACCAGCAGCTTGCGGTCCCTTGGCCAGCTCCGCCTCCAGTTGGGCGAACTGCTTCTCGCTCAGCCTCGGCGGCGACGCCGGCCCCTGCGACCGCAGAGCCCGCGGACCGCCCTCGTCCCACATCTGCCGCCATCGCTGCACCGAGCGGACACTGACCCGCAGGTCTTTGGCGATCACCGAGCCCGCCTCACCCTGAGCAAGCCGTTCGGCTGCCTGGAGTCGTAACTCCTCGCGGAACTGCTGACGTCCGGCGGTCAGCCCGCACCCTTGTGGATACCGCATGCCCCGGCGATCCCGCATGGGAGACAAGCCGTCAGCCCCTACGACATCACGAGTGCAACCTCAGTAACCGGGGCAGGAGAGATGAACATGACTATCCGGGTGGCCGTAGTGGACGACCAGACCATGGCATGTTCGGCGTTCGCCGCGGTGCTGACGATGCAGAGCGACATCGACGTCGTGGGGGAGGCCGCCAACGGCAGGCTCGGCATCGAGGCCAGCCGCAGTACACCGTGTGCCGAGCCGGAGCCCGGAGGTCCTGCCGCCGGTGGAGAAGGTGTCGGGACGACGGTCTACTCGCAACGCGAGTCCGTCTCGGCGGCTGAGGCTGCGATGAGAGCAACCTGGCAACAAGGTAAGCGTTTCGCCTCAATATGCGGATCACGCCACCCAAATGGGACGCACCTCAAGGCTCTCGCATTGAGCTGTCAACAATTTTGCTGATAGTTCTCCCATCACATCGCGCGCGTGTCCTGGACGGTGCCGCCCGCCAAGCCGGCGTACCGTCCCCACTTTTGTCTACAGGGAGCTGTTCGTGAGCAAAGAGAGAACAAGTCGGGCTCGTAGCCGCCGGACTTGGCGGGGTATAGCGGGCGTGGCCGCCGGTGTCGTCCTCGTCGGTGGCGGATTCGTGGCGGCCAACGCCGCGACGACCTCGGGCGACGCGAAGAAGGCCGGCGTCCACTACCCGGTCGACAAGAAGGCCGACGGCGTCGCGGCCGTGGTCAGCGCGGCCAACGCGTTCCTGAACACGCTGGACTCCGACCAGCAGGCGGAGACGGTCCTGGACTACTCCCAGGCGAACGCGACCGCGTGGTCGAACCTGCCGTGCGGGTCGTCCTGCCGGGTCGGCATCCAGACGGGCTCGCTGAGCGACGAGCAGCTGGCCGCCCTGAAGAACGTGCTGAAGGTGGCCCTGGGGACCGGCGAGGGCACCGGCTACGAGCACGTCCTTGAGACCCTCCTGGCAGATGACCAGCTGGCCTCGGCGGAGAGCTCGGGCTCCGGGCCCGCTGCGCCGTCGAGCGACGCCTCGGCCTCGGCCGACCCCTCGGCGGACCCGAGCGCCACGGCCAGCGGCGCCCCGACGGGCGCCCCGCCGTCCGGCGGCACCGGCGCCGGCGGCGGCGGGTACGGCAGCGACATCTACCTCATGGCCTTCCTGGGCACCCCGTCGGTCGACGGCACCTGGCAGCTGCAGTTCGGCGGCCACCACCTCGCCGTGAACGTCACCTACAAGGACGGCAAGGTGGCCGGCGCCAGCCCGTACTTCACCGGCGTCGAGCCCACCAGCTGGACCGCGGACGACGGCACCACGTACGAGCCGATGGCGAAGTTCCGCAACGGCATGCTCGCCCTGACCGGCAGCCTGAGCACGGAGCAGCTGGCCAAGGCCAAGCTGTCCGAGTCCTTCAGCGACGTGCTGCTCGGCCCGGGCGAGGACGGCCAGTTCCCGGAGACCAAGGAGGGCATCAAGGCCAGCGAGCTGTCGCCCAAGCAGCAGAAGCTGGTCCTGGCGGCGATCCACCCCTGGGTCGCCGGCGTGGACGACGCCACCGCGAAGAAGCTCTTGAAGACGTACGCGCGTGAGCTGAACAAGACCTACATCGGCTACTCCGGCGGCACGGGCCTGGACACCCAGGGCGACTACGTCCGCATCGACGGCCCCAGCGTGTGGATCGAGTTCGTCTGCCAGAACGGCTTCGTCTACCAGGACAAGGTCCACTACCACACCGTCTACCGGGACCACACCCGCGACTACGGCAGCGAGTTCTCCTTCTCATGACCCGACCGCGAAACTGGCTGACCGCAGCGCTTACACGCCTGGTGGCCGGGATCGCGATCGTGGTACCGGCGGCGCTCCTCCTCGGGGCGTCGCCGGCCGCCGCGCATCCGATGCCGCACTCGGTGGTGGAACTCGACGTGTACCAGGCGTCGGTGAGCGCACGGCTGGAACTGCCGGCCGACGACTTCTCCCAGGCCAGCGGGATCGACCTGAGCGACACCACCCAGGCCACGCTGTCCGGAAAAGCCAAGGCCATCCGGACCTACCTCGCCAAGCACATCCACCCGGCCACCACCCAGGGCAATGCCTGGCAGGTCAGCATCGGCAGCCTGAGCCTCAGCAGCACCGAGCAGACCTCCACCGGCCCCTACCGCGAGCTGGTCGCCGAGGCCGTGCTCACCCCGCCGGCCGGCACCGACGTACGGCACTTCACCTTCGACTACGACGTCATCGTCCACCAGGTCATCACGCACACCGCCCTGGTGACCGTCCGTCAGGACTGGGCCGCCGGGCAGATCGAGGACGAGGGCACCACCCAGGTCGGCACCATCCGGGTCGACACCCGGACCATGACCGTCCCCGCCCTGAAGGTCGACCTCGGCGAGGGCGGCGCCTGGCGCGGCTTCCTCGCCATGGTGAAGCTGGGCGGCGACCACATCCTCACCGGCACCGACCACCTGCTGTTCCTGCTCATCCTGCTCCTGCCCGCGCCGCTCGCGGCCACCGGAGGACGGTGGAGCGGCCTGGTCGGCGCCCGGCCCGCGCTTCTGCGGATCGGCCGCATCACGCTCGCCTTCACCGCCGGGCACTCCGTCGCACTGGCGGCCACCGCGCTCGGCCGCCTGGACATCCCCGACTGGCCGGTCGAGGCGTTCATCGCCGCCAGCATCCTCGTCGGCGCGATCCACGCGATCCGCCCCCTCTTCCCCGGCAAGGAGGCGCTCGTGGCCGGAGTCTTCGGGCTCGGCCACGGCATGGCCTTCTCCTTCGTCCTGGCCGAGATGCACCTGTCCACCGGACAGCTCGTGACCAGCCTCCTCGGCTTCAACCTCGGCATCGAACTGGTCCAGCTCCTGCTGGTCTGCCTCGCCCTGCCCTCGCTGCTGGTGCTGGCACGCCTGCGCGTCCAGCCCACACTACGACTGGCCGGCGCCCTGCTCACCGCCACCGCGGCCATCGGCTGGCTGGCCGACCGCCTCGGCCTGCCCAACCCCGTCGCCCGGGCGGCCGACAGCGCCGGATCCCACACCACAGCGATACTGGCCGCCCTCACGGTGACCGCACTCGCCGCCACCGCCTGGACCCTGACCACCCGTCGGCACGCACGGCCCGGGCCGGTCGAGCCCCCTGCAACGAAGCGTCCCGAGCGTGAAGGGCGACACGCTGCGACGACGTGTGAGCCGTACGATCGGGACCAGCCGGCGGATACCGCCGACTCAGTGGCCACGTAGAGCCGTTGAGGGCCGCGAGCGGGATGTACGACACGTGCTCCCGACTCCCGCTCTGCGGGGTCGGGGTCGGGCGACAGGTCTCACGTTCCGCGACGAGGAGGCGGGGCGCGACACAGTCTCACCCTCAACGCAACCGATCACCCAACCCCCGGTTTTAGAGAGGCTCATGGCCCCAAATGTCGGTAGCGTGCCCGGCATGAACAACGCTCCGGACTTGGCAGCCTGTCTGCATGCCTGGTTCAACAAGGTGCAGCAGGCGGGGAGACGCCGTTGATTCGCTGATCGACATGGTCCTGGCGGACACCTCGAAAGCTGGCAAGAAGCGGGCACGACGCTTGGAACGTGCAGCAAAGCACCTGGTGCGCGCCTCCCACCGCACGCACAGAGACACCGGGCTGTCGGGCGATCACGCCAACTCGAAGGTGGGTTTCGAAACTCGTCCACGGCGGATTGCCCGACCATCGGCCGGGGAGGGGCATCGTCCGCGGCTCGGTACCTGACCGGCGCGGACGATGTCCCTTCCCCCCTCATCGACTGATCAGGCGCGCTGGTGCCCCAGGGGTTGGACCGTGCCAGCCTGAGCGTTCTCGGCGGCGGCGTCCGGGCGACCATGCCGTGCCGCGCTCCCGGTCTTCGCCGCGCCGTCTGCGACCTGCTGCTTCGGGCGGCGCAGCAGGACGACGGCGCATGCTGCGGCGAGCACCGCCAGCGTGGCGGCCACCACGAGGCACAGCCGCAGGCCGTCGAGGAGGGACTCACCCAGGGCGCCGTAGACCTGACCAGCTGTGGAGCCGAGGTTCATCCCGGCGACCGCGCCCAGGCCGCCCTCCTCGGCGGTGGACAGGATGGTGTGGGCCTGGGGGCCGGTCACACCGGCGTCGGCGAGGTGGCCGGGCAGGGTGTGCACAGCGCGGGTGGACAGCAGGGCGCCGAGGACGGCCGGGCCGAGCGCGCCGCCGACCTGGCGGAAGGCGTTGTTGGCGGCCGAGGCCATGCCCGCCAGGTGGTGCGGCACGGCGGCGACGGCGGTGGCCGTCATTGGCGTGGTGACGAGTCCGAGGCCCACGCCCAGCACGATCAACCGCCAGGCGATCGAGCCGTAGGAGGTGTCGGCGTCGAGGTTCGTCATGGCCAGCAGTGGCCCGGCGATCAGGAGCAGGCCGACGGTGATCATCCAGCGGGCCGGGACGCGGTGCATGAGCCGTCCGGCCGGGGCTCCCGCCACGATCGCGGCGACGGGGACGAGCAGCAGCCGCGCGCCGGCCTCCAGGGTGCCGAGCTGCTGGACCATGCCGAAGTACAGGCTGAGGACGAAGAAGAAGCCGATCAGCCCGAGGAAGGTGATCAGGGCGACCAGGGCGGTTGCGGTGAAGGCCGCGCTGTGGAACACCGCCAACTCCAGCATGGGGCTGGCACTGCGCTTCTCCACCACGACGAAGGCGATCAGCGCGACGACGCCCAGTGCGAGGGCGGCGACCACCCTGGTGGCGGTGAAGGAGTCGGCGCCGCCTTCGATCACGCCGTAGACGAGCGCCGTGATGCCCACGGCCGCGGTGATCTGGCCGGGCCAGTCGAGCTTGCGCCCGTGCGGGGCACGCGAGTCGGTCAGCAGCGGGGCGGCGACGGCCATCGCTACCAGCGGGAGGGGGACGGACAGCAGGTAGATCCAGCGCCAGGCGAAGTGGTCGAGGATGACGCCGGCGATGACCGGGCCGAGGGCCAGGGCCGCGAGCATGGCCATCGCCCACATGCCGATGTACTTGCCGCGTTCCCGGTGGTCGGGCACCGCGTGGCTGATCAGTGCCAGCGTGGTGGGCAGCAGCGCGGCCGAGCCCAGACCGGCCAGGGCCTGACCGGCCCACAGGGTCTGGATGTTGTGTGCGCACAGGGCGACCGCCGCCCCGGCGGCGCAGCAGAACAAGCCCGCCTGAAAGACCTTCTTACGGCCGTGGACGTCGCCGAAGACGCCGGCGGTCAGAATGAACGCGGCCATGGGTAGGACGAACGCGTCCTGGACCCAGGACAGTTGGGCGGTCGAGGTGTGCAGTGCGCGCTGGATGGCGGGCAGGCTGACGGCGACCGTGGTGATCGGCAGGTAGGCAGCGAACACGCCGAGGCAGGCCATGACGATGGTGGCCGCCCGCCGGTCGGTCGGCCTGATCGCCGTTGTGGTGGCGTTCACGGATAGTCTCCGCTTTCTCCCGTGCGGCGTGGTGGTGCCGCGGTCGGTTGGGTGGGGCAGGGTTGGTGCACGGGGGCTGCCGTGCCGGGGGCGGGCAGCCCTGACCTGCGGGATGTTGCCGGTGGCGTCCCGCAGGCGTCGGTGGGTGGGGTTCTCCGCGGCTTACACGGCCGGTCCGAACTCGGCCCGGTAGTTGGCCAGATGGAGGCGCAGGTCGACACGGGAGCGCACAGGCTTGTACGGAGCCTGCGCTACGGTGGCCCGGATCCGCTTGACCGGGTCGCCCGGGTTGCCCCAGACGACCTCGACCTGTGCGCCGATCTCGGCGTCGGCGGTGTTCAGCACGGACAGGGACAGCATCTGGCGGAAGTGGTAGCTGTAGCCGCGCTGGGTGGCCGTACCGACGAGAACGCCGTCGCGCTCGACCCGGTCCACCCACAGGTGGCCGCGCAGGTCGCGGGGCATGTCCATGAAGGTGTGGTGCGGGTCGTCGCCATAGAGCGAGCGGTGCACGTCGAGCACGTCCTCGCTGTTCCAGACCAGGGTGCGCAGGACCCGGACGGGCCGGGCGAGTTTCTCGCGCAGCGCCGTGTCCCCGAGGAAGGCGTGGTCGAAGCTGATCTGCCGGGTCCAGCCGAGCTCCACCGGGTCGCGGTAGTAGTCGCGCAGCGACTCGCCCTCGAAGCTGCCCGCGATGAACGCCCGCGGGATGTGCCACGGTGAGCTGAGCAAGTGGGCGAGGAAGTCCGCCTCCTCGGGCTCGTACAGGGCGGGCAGATAGTCCAGGTTCCGGGTGGGGACGGCGTTCTCCAGGTGGTTCAGGGGCGCGGCCCGGTTGCCCAAGCGGCGGATGCCGTACTTCTGTCCGGCCTGCACAACCGTGTCGTACACGGCGGTGCCGATCTCGCGCGGGCCCTGCAGCTCGAATCCGACCTCGCCGGCCATGCCCTGTCGCAGCGCCCAGATGCGGTGCCCGGCGAGGGTGATGGGCACCGCATACATGTACGGGGTGTCCAACAGCCGCTCGTCGCCGGTCAGGTCGATCAGCAGCGGTATCGACGCGGGGCCGGAGACCTGGTACACGAACCAGCCCTCGTCCTCGGCGGTGACCTTGAAGTCGCCGTGCTCCAGGTTGTACCGGGCCCAGTCGCCGCCCGGCCCGTGGAACACGTAGTCCTCCTCGTCCAACCGGGTCAGGATGCCCTCGCTCATGACGTGCCCGTGCGTGTTGGTCTGCACGACGTGCTTGGAGGAGCCCACCGGGAACCGTCGGAAGGAGTTGACCGAGATCCCCGACAACAGCTCCAGCACACCCGGGCCGCGGAAGCGGGTCTGCGGCAGGAACGACCAGTCACCGATGTAACAGGTCCGCTTCCAGGACATGCTCTCGTCGAGCCAGTCGGTGTGCTCCGGCTGTCCGAAGAGCTTGGCGAGGATGTCGAACGGGGGTGTCGAGCGGAAGGCGTCGACGGTGAAGTCCACGGGGGCGGATACCTCTCTGGGGATGTGGGTTTCGGCTCGTGAGCGATGGTGTGGGCCGACTCGTCCGCGCAGCGGGGCCCGAGGCCCGGAGCGCCCACGGGGGATGCGGGGAAGACGCTCCGGGCCGGTCAGGAGCGGCAGCGACGCCCCACCGGGCAGTCGGCCCGCAAACTGCCCGGAGCACCGCCGCGGGGACCGGGGGCACAACGCCGACCACCCGCTGGGTGCCGGAGAGATCGGTGTGCGGGAGCGCCGCCCGGTGGGCTGGGACCACGCCCGCCGTGGTGAGGTGCATCAGCACATGACCAGCATCCGCCTCGAAGTCTTCGACCATGAAACCAGCAGCCCGAAGTGAATAAAATCCTCTACGCCACGAGGAACACGTGTAACACTTCCCCCGTGATCGACGCTGTGGACAGAAAAATCCTCCACGCGCTGCAGTGTGCGCCTCGTGCCCCCTTCCGGCGCATCGGCGAGGTGACCGGGGTGTCGGAACAGACGGCCGCCCGGCGTTATCACGCGCTGCGCCGCAGCGGGGTGATGCGGGTGGTCGGTCTGGTCGACCCGGCGGTGCACGGGCAGGCCCAGTGGGTGGCCCGCATCCGTTCCCGCCCCGACCGGGTCGGTCCCCTGGCGGACTCCCTGGCCAAGCGGCCGGACATCGCCTACGCCAACCTGGCCTCCGGCGGCTCGGAGATCATCTGCATGATCCGCTCCCCCGTGGAGGCCGAACGCGACGACGTCCTGCTGCGCCAACTGCCCCGCTCGGCCTCTGTCCTCGACGTCGGCATCGACCTGGTCCTGCACACCTTCGGCGAGACCGGGACCAGTGAATGGACCGGCTATGGCGCCGGCCTCACCCCCGACCAGGTACGACAGCTCACCGGCGACGGGCCCCCCGTCCCCGCCGGCCCCCTCCAGACCCCTACGGACGAGGACGCCCCACTGTTGGCCGCCCTCGCCGAGGACGGCCGTACCACCCACACCCGCCTCGCCGAGCTCACCGGCTGGTCCAACGCGCGCGTCGCCCGCCGACTGGAGGCCCTGGAGACCTCGGGCACGCTCGTCTACGACGTCGATCTGCTGCCCGAACGCCTCGGCCATGCCCTCAACGCCACCCTCTGGCTGCGCGTCGCCCCCGCCCGCATCGAACCGGCCGGCGAGGAACTCGCCCGGCACGCCGAGGTCGCCTTCGCCGGCGCCGTCAGCGGACGGCACAACCTGATGGCCACCGTCATCTGCCGCGACGCCGAGGACTTCTACCGCTACCTCACTACCCGCGTCGCCGCCATCGACGGCATCGACGCATACGAGGTCAGCATCCGCGTCCGCCGCCTGAAACAGGCCGCCTCACTCATCTTTCACGGCCGCCTCGTCCATCCGACTGAGCTGCCCCGAGTTTCGTAGAGTCCGGCGGTCTTGTTTCAGGCGGACTGAGGGGTGGCTTCCTGTTGTCGCCACCAGTCGCGTTCGTACTCGGCGGGCGGTATGTAGTCGAGTGCGGAGTGCAGGCGTTCTTCGTTGTACCACGTGACCCACTGGAAGATCGCCCGCTCGACCTGGTCGACGTCCCGCCACGGCCCCTGCATCTCGATCAGCTCGGCCTTGAACGTACCGTTCAGCGCCTCGGCCATCGCGTTGTCGTACGAGTCGGCCACGGAGCCGACCGACGCGGAGGCGCCGATGTCAGCAAGCCGGTCGGTGTGCCGAATTGACACGTATTGACCAGGTTCAACCAGTGGATGCAACACCGGCTTATTTGATCGATAGTAGATGGTCGTTGAGGGCTTCGGCGGGTGTCTTCCAACCGAGGCTCTTGCGGGGGCGACTGTTGAGCGTGGCTGCGACCGCCTCGATATCCTCCGCCGCCCATCGGGAAAGGTCGGTTCCCTTCGGGAAGTATTGGCGCAGCAGGCCGTTCGTAAGAGCTTGGCGCGCCTGCGCGTCGAGATCCGCCAGCGACTCCGGGGACGGCCCGCCCCACGTCTCTTCGCCGCCGCGCGGCGCGGCGGCCCTGCGCGACCTGCGTCTGATGAGGGCGAACGCGACCAGCACCACGGGAACGAGCACCACAAACAGGAGGAGCCAACTGCCTCCGCCGACGCCAACCTGCTCGCCTTGACCCGGGTCCGCCTCGCCGGGCGTTACGGCCACTGTGGGCACGGACTCGCCCGAGAGCACCGCGTCGTACCCTCGGGCCGCACCGATCGCCGCTCCCGCCCAGTCGTTCTGCCGCAGCGCCGGCGCGACGGCCGTTGCGTCGACCTCAGTCAGGTCCTTTTGCGTCAGCGGTGACCTTGCGTCCACAAAGTAGGAATACTGCCGGTCACCGGTGGCGACAGCGGATTCTCCCCGAATTGCTGATCACCCCGGACCGGCGCGCGGAATACCTGTACGCCGAGCCCGGACTACCGCTCAATGTCGACAGCGGGCAGCCCCGCCCCGACCACACCCGCCCCCTGCCGCTGGCTGCCACCGTGGTCTTCTTCACCGATGGTCTTGTCGAAAACCCCGACCACCCCATCGACCAGAGTCTGAACGAACTCGCCGAACTCGCCACCACCCACGCGGCCCTGCCCCTGCAGGACTTCGTGCGGGCTCTGGCCGACCACCACTCCAGCGACGGGCACGACGACATGGCCATCCTCGCCTTGCGCACCCCGAGCTGACATCGCAAAAGTGCACGGTGTGAAACGGCCACACAGCTGGCATGGTGGATCGGCCGTGGGCAGCTGGCATGGTGGACTACAGGCCCAGCCGACCGGAAAGACCTCCCGATGACTCTCGCGCGCCGTGAAGGCTCCGGCGAGGCGCCATCCTCGCCGGCACTCAGGCCCGTTCGCCAGCCACGAACTGTTCATCAACATGATCGCTCTGCAGGCGTTCAACGGCACCGCCGCGCTGACCGCGCTGCTGCTCACCGCAGCAATCACCGAGCGAAACCAGGCCCAGGACAGGATCGAGCAGGCCTGCGAGCAGCTCGCCAAGATGGTGGCGAGAATCGCGGCAGGCATCGGAGGCCCACCGGCCCGCCCCCAGGGCCGGGGTGACGAGGACGGCAGACAGACCCCATGACCGCCGCGGTCAATCGACAGCACCGTCGCAGGACAGGCCACGACAGTGAGTTGCCAGCACAGGAGTTGACGAAGCAGACCCGCGACCGCGGCCTGCCCGCCCGGCGTTCGTGGCCGTTCCGAAGGCCGCCGGCCCCGCCTCACCCGCCGACGCCGCCGCGCCGCCTCTCCGCCGCAGCCCGACCGCAGGGACGTGGTCCTGGAGCCGTCAAGCCCGGACCATCCGCCTGACGCGCTGTACGGGTCGGCAGCCGCGGCCGCCGAGTCTTGCCGGCCACGGCACCCGGCTCGGCGGAGTTCACCGTTCGCAACGACTGAGGGCAAATACCTCATAAGCGTGCGAAGTGCGATCTCATAAGGTACAGAAGCCTCATAAGATACAGAAGCGATACCGTCTTACCCGCACGCGAATCGGGCGATCAGGGTTCTTCCGTCCACGGCGACCCGCACGCCCCTTTTCCGGAGGCGATCATGCCCACGGATCCCGACCGCCCGGCGCTGGAGGTGTCCTTCACCGACGACCCGAGAGTCGTCAAGGAGGCCACCACCGAGGACTACTCAACGCACGTCGTGCCCCTGTCCTGGCGGTCCGGCCGCTGGTCGCTGGCGATGGCCTGGGGAGCCCTGTTCTCGGCCATGTTCTGGTTGTACATCGCGGTGGCCTCGGCAGACGCCGTCGGTACGCCGGCCACCATCGTGGGCATGGCCCTGTCGATGGTCACCTACGGAGTGGTCAACTTCGTGCTGTCCCGGTACGCCGCCCGCACGGGCCTCACCGTCGCCCTGCTCTCCCGTCGACTGTTCGGCGTGCTCGGCTCGGCGCTCGCACCGCTGATCTTCGCGGCCACCGCCGTCTACTACGGCGTCTTCGAGGGGTCCATCATCGCGGTGGCCCTCCAGCGGTACTTCGGCGGCGAGATCAAGCTCTGGTACCTCGCCGTGGTGCTCTACGCCCTGCCGCTGGTCATCGGCGGAGTCCGGGTCTGGCTCGACAAGTTCAACGGAGTACTGCTCCCGCTGTACGTTGCCGGGCTGCTCGCCGTCGTCATCACGGCCACCGTCAAGCAGGGCTACCCGAACGACTGGCTGGGCTCCGCTCCGGCCGCCGCCGACGGAACGCTCCCGGGCTGGCTGACCTCGTATCTGATCTACATGGGCGTGTGGATCATGATGATGTACACCGTGGACTACGCCCGCTTCGGCAGGGCGGCGGACCAGGGATTCCATTCCACCGTCACCTTCGGCTGGGTGTTCTACCTCTGCACGTTCGCCGTCAACGGTCTGATCGGCATCTACCTGCTGCGCGCCTGGGACATCGCGGGCTCCGAGACGGGGGTGGTGGACGCGTTCATCCGCACACTCGGATTCGCAGGGGTCCTAGTGATCATCGTGTCCCAGACCCGCATCAACACCGCCAACTACTACCTCGCCTCCACCAACCTGGAAGCCTTCGCCGCCCGCGTGCTGCGGGTCAGGCTGCCGCGTGTCGCCTGGGTGGCGGTCGCCGGTGTCATCGCGTACCTGCTGATGCTCACCGACGTACTCGGCTACCTGCTGCGCGCCCTGGCCTGGCAGGGCGTCTTCGTCACCGCCTGGGTGGCCATCGCCCTGGTCCACATCGCCCTACGCGGCGCCGACCGCGACGGGCTGCCCGAGTTCCGGCCCCTGCGGCTCGCGCCGGTCACCGCCGGAGCCGGGGCCTGGGTGGTGGCCTCCGCCATCGGCATCACGCTCACGGAGCAGACGGCGCACACCGCTCTTGCCCGGCTCGCGCCGCTGATCACCGTAGTCCTGGCGGCCGGGCTGTACTGGCTGGCGCTGAGGTTCGGCCCCGACCCCGTACGCGCCACCGGAAGCGACCCGCGCGACGAGGTCGAGGACATCTGGGAAGCCCGCGTCCGCTGCCGCACCTGCGAACGTTCCTACATCGCGGTCGAGATGGACCGGACCGCCACGGACGAAGTCGTCTGCTCCGCCTGTGCGGCGGACAGCCGCTGAGACTCCCCCGCACTCACCACGCCACCGGCGCTCGGCAGGCCGTCCGGGACACCGGTGAGCGCCTGCTCAGTCCAGATGGACTTCCCGACCGCCGTGTAACGCGTGCCCCACCGCTGGGAGAGCGCCGCGACGAGCTGCAGGCCGCGCCCGCCCTCGTCCGTCTCGGACGCGCGGCGCATGCGGGGTGTGGTCAGGCTTCCGTCGGAGACTTCGCAGGTCAGGCTGGCGCTGCGCAGCAGCCGCAGGTCCACCGGGCCCTTCGCGTGACGTACGACGTTGCCGATCAGCTCGCTCACGATGAGTTCCGTCGTCATCGTCAGGTCGTCCAGTCCCCAGGAGGACAGCTGCTCCCGGACTCGTTCGCGAGCCTGACCAGCCGCTCGAGGGTCCTCTGGGAGCTGCCAGGACGCGATCTGGTCGGCAGCGAGCGCATGGACGCGTGCGACGAGGAGGGCGGTGTCGTCATTGGCGGTGAACCGCCCCCCGGCGAGCAGCCCGGTGGTGACAATGTCGCAGAGCCGTCCGAGATCTCTGCAGTCGGCCGTACGCAAAAGCTGCTCCAGTTCAGCCATTCCCTTGTCGATCTCGCGGCTGGGCGACTCGACCAGGCCATCGGTGTACAACACGAGAAGGCTCTCGTCCGGCAGCGTCAGCTCGACCGTCTCAAACGGTGGATCGGCCGCGCCGAGCGGTGGATCCGGGGCCAGTTCCGGGAAGTACACGGTGCCGTCGGGCTGAACCACCGCGGGGGGCGGGTGACCGGCCCGGGCGATGCAGCAGATCCGGGTGGTGGAGTCGTAGAGCGCGTACAGGCAGGTGGCGTACGCGTCCTCGCCGAGTCCGCAGACGATGTCGTTGAGGTGGCCCATGATCTCGTCGGGGGGCAGTTCCAGGTCGGCCAGGGTTTTGACGGCGGTGCGCAGCCGGCCCATGGTGGCCGCCTCGGACAGGCCGTGGCCCATCACGTCGCCGATGACGAGCGCGACCCGGTCGGCGGACAGCGGGATGACGTCGTACCAGTCGCCGCCCACGTCCATTCCCTGCCCGGCGGGGAGGAAGCGCGCCGCGGCGGTGCACGTCGGCACTTCGGGCAGCCGCTGGGGAAGCAGCGCGCGTTGCAGTTCCTGGGAGCGCGTGTGCTCGGCGTCGTAGAGCCGGGCCCGTTCCAGGGCGTGTGCGACGAGCGCGCTGATCGCGGTCAGCAGAGTCTGCTCCTCATGCGTGAGGCGGCGTGGCCGGTCGAAGGCGACCGAGCAGACGGCGAACGTGCGCCCGGAGACCGTCAACGGCAGGAACGCCCAGGCCTGCTTGCCTGCCAGCTGCGGTCGGCCGGCGAGATGCGGATAGTGCTCCGCGTACTCCTCGACCGAGGCGACGAACAGCGGCGCGCCGGTGTTGACCGCTTCCCCTACCGGATCGCTCGCCGTCACCTGCTGGCCGTTGAGCGCGTCGAGGAAGGCCTGGGGGTAACCCACGGCGCCGACGACGTCTGTCCGGTCGCCCTCGATGGTCAACACGGCCAGGCCGCTGGCCCCGAACGGCGGGAGCACCCGCTTGGCGACCGCCTCCACCACATCGTGCGACGTCGTCGCCTTGGCGAGCGCGGTGGTCAGTTCCGCGATCCGGGCCGAACGCTCGGCGGCGGCCCGCGCGGCGGCGGCCTGCTCCGACTCGCGCCGCCTCTTCTCGGTGACGTCCGTGAGATACAGGGTGAGCCCGTCGGGCCCGGGGACAAGCCGGAGGTGGTGCCGGCGCCCAGCCGCTATCCGCACGTCGAAGCCCTCGGACGTGGCCGTGGCGGCGGCCTTCCGGCATCGGGCCTCAAGATCGGGGATCTGTCGCACGGGGGGCAGGTCCCACAGGACACGCCCGAAGAGCTCCTCCTCCCGGGCACTGAGCGTGCGCTCCGCCTCCAGGTTGGCGAAGGTGATCCGCCAGTCGTCGTCCACCAGGAGAAAGCCGTCGCTCATGTGGCGCAACGCCCGGCTGAGCGCGTCGCGGGCGGTACGGGACTCGCTGCTGTCCCATCCCATGCCCACCATCCGGACCGGTTCCCCGTCGTCGTACTCCACGACCGAGCCGCGGGACTGCGTCCAGCCGTAGCTGCCGTCCGGGCGCCGCACCCGGTACTCCGCCTCATAGACGGTGCCGTCGCGGATCGCCCGCTCCGCCGCGGCCAGCGTCCACGGAAGGTCGTCGGGGTGGATGACCTGCATCCAGCTCTCGATCCGGGGCACGTAATTGGCCGGGTCGTCGCCGCCGTACAGGGCCCTCGCCGCCTCGTCCAGCAGCAGCTCGCCGGTGCGGATGTTCCAGTCCCACGTGCCGACCGTGACGGCCTTCAAAGCCTGCCGGAGCCGACGGCCGCTCAGCCCCTCCCGCGGCGAGGCGGGCGGCGGCGCCTGACGCATCCACTCCTCGGCCCAGGCGACGACGTTCCGCAGAAACCCCCACTGCTCCCCGGTCGGCTCGCCCCCCATCAGCAGGGTGAGTGCGCCGATCGTGCGGTCCCCACTGGACATCGGTACGGAAGCGAGTCCCGCACCCGGCCACGGTCTCGTCGGCGGCCCGGGAGCATCAGGGGGCTCAGCCGGCACCCACACGCTGCGGCCCTCGCGCACCGCACTCGCCGGTACCGTCGGTCCGTCCTGGTCGACGATTTCCCAGGGACGGGTGAGTGCCGGGGGCAGACCGGTCGACGATACGAGACGCAGGGCTGACATCGGACCGCGCAGATGGATGGCGCCGCCCAGTGCGTCCGATTCGGCCACCCCGTGCTGGAGGGCCAACCGGAGGATCTCACTTTCGGTGATCCCCTTGTCGGTGCCCACGAGCAGGGACAGCCGCGCGTGCATAAAACAAAGGTACATCCGGAGGTTCCTCCCGAATCGCGGCCGGCCCAGGCAGCCGAAGGCGGACTTGAGCCCGCCGGTACTCCAGTAGCGGATCTCAGCCTGGACCGGTAGTTCCCAGGGCCACCATCCGCCCTGTCCGTTCGCGCCCGCTGTGCAGTCGCGGAGGACGTGGCAGGCCGCCAGGGACTACGGCCGGCCTGCCACGTCATGCCTGTCGAACCCGGCCGAAGCCAGCAGTGATTGCGGTCAGAGAACCATGTCGGTCAGCCACTGGCGGGTGGTGCGGGGAGTGATGCCGAGCAGTTTCTGAGCGGAGTTCTCGGGCGTGATCGAGCGGTCCGGAAGGGCGCTCATGGCCTGGTAGGCGTGCGCGATGTCGGCGGCGGGCCCCTCCCCGATGAGCGGGGCGACGGAGGTGCGGAAGTCCTCGGGGGTGATAGAGCCGAAGGTCACGGTCGTGCCGAGGTGGGCGCCGAACGCCGCGGCCAGGTCTGGGCCGGTGATCGCCGGGTACTGGCCGACGGTGACCTCGCCAGTGACGTCCGGGCGGTCGAACAGGGCGACGGCGGTGTCGGCGCTATCCAGGTGGGAGGCCCAGGAGACGGGGAAGTCGGCCCGGATCGGGTAGGGCAGCACGCCGCGTTCACGGACCGAGTCGATGACGTACGGCATGAGCAGGTTCTCCAGGTACAGCTCGGGCGCGATCACCGCGTGGGACACGCCGCTGTCGGCCAGGCCGGCGGTCAGGGTCACGGCGGCACCGCCTATGGCGGGATCGATCGGGAAGCCGCTGGTGGACAACACGACGCGGTCCGGCCGGGCCTCGCGAACAGCGGTGAGGATGTTGCCCACGAAGAGCCGACGGTTCTCTTCCGCGGTCACCGGAAGGTGCACGAAGACCCCTGCGGCACCTCGGTAGGCGTCGGTCAGGTCGGCGGCGGAGGAGTAGGCGGCGGACACGATGCGCGCGCCGTCCACGACGGCGTGCTCGTCGCGGGTCACAGCGGTCACGGGCCTTCTGCGACGGCGAGAGCGGCGACAACGGGGGCACCCTGGGCGCCGGTGGCGCCATGAATCAGGCCGCTCGGGGGGCACGCAGGACGTTGTGGCGTTTCCATCAGGACCGTTTCCCGATGCGGGGCGGACTAGCGGATGCTTGCCCGACACCGAGACGACTCACCCCATGGACCTCATGTCCGACTTGACCGGACTCGACGTCCCGAATTCATCCTGCCGATCATGAAAGTGTGATCAAGGCATGTCGAGGGCATCCCTCAACTCGCGTACCCGCCAGCAAAATTGCTGGTCAGATCGATTCTCCTCGCGTAGCGAGTAGTGGGGCGGGTGGGACTCGAACCCACGGCCGACGGATTATGAGTCCTTCGAGGATCTTGGCGACCCTTGCCGATCAACGCTCATCCTTGACGTTTTCGCAGGTCAGATGCGGTTATCCATGCGGGTACTCCTCAGCCCTTGTCAGTCTGTTCCTGTCCTTGCGGCCTCAACTCGGCCTCAATGAGGCCCGGCAGGATCGCGCTGAAGACATAGAGGACGATGGCACCAGCTCAAGGAGGGGATTGGAACACGCCCGCAGCGGATTCCCATTCCAACGCGCACAGGCTCCGCCCCGGGTGTTGGAGCGAAGCCTCTACGGCCGTTTTTGCAGGCCAGACGTTGTGCCGTCAGGCTACCCGGCCGGGCTCCTGATTCCAGGGTGAGCTGGAGGCCCTCAAGCGCCGCCAGCGGGTCAGTGTTCGACCGGCGAGAAAGTGTGTAGGAGGCGACGAAAAGCCGCTTCCCCTGCTCGTCCGGTTCACCTCCGCTCGCGCGGAGAACAGGGTGATAGCGGCCAGTTGGAATTCCCCGCTCGCGGCCAGTCGATGGGGAGCCAACTGGCCATGATTGTCACTGGTTGTAGTGGCGCAGTCGGCCCGTAGCGAGTGTCGGTGGCGGCCGATCGGCGCAGTCATGGCGACTGCGATCCGGGCGACAGAGCCGGTGAGCTATGGGTTGGCGATGTTGTCGACGGGGGCTAGGAACCGCCGGACGCATTCGGCGAAGGCGTCCGGCTGGTCATGGTGAACGACGTGTCCGGCGGGCAGTTCGATGAGACGGATCGATCGCTTCGCTGCCATGTCGCGGGCGTGGGGGGCCGACAGTTCGTCGCTACGCGTGCCCCGGATCAGCAGGGTCGGGCATCGCACGCTCAGCCAGTCGTGCCAATGGACACCGGACAGTGCTTGCTGGGACCGGACCGTGTCGGCCGCGTCGAAGGAGAAGCCCCAGCCTTCTGCTCGCTCCCTGAAGGTCCGCTCCAGGTACGGCGCGGCGGCGCCCAGGGCCTCGACGAGCCCGTCTCGGGTCGCGACGCGGTCGGGCAGTCTCCTTGCGAAGGTCAGGTCGATGTCGCAGACCGCTCCGATGTCCTCGACGATGAGCGCGGTGACGCGGTCGGGATGCCGCGCGGCGAACTGGTAGGCGTTCACGCCACCCAGGGAATGACCAAGCAGTGCCACCTCCACCAGCCCGAGGTGGTCGAGGAACGCTGTGATGTCACCGACGTAGCTGCCGCGCTCGTAGTCGCTGGCCCGATCGGACTCGCCATGCCCCCGCTGGTCGAGCGCGACCACACGCCATGGGGAGCCCAGCCGCTCGGCCAGTGGAGCAAAATCCGCGCCCTCGCTGAAATGCCCGTGCAGAGCGATGAGAACCGGGCCCGGCCCGCCGAAATCGAGATAGGAGAGTCTGCGCCCGTTCACCTCGAAGCTGCCCCGCACACGGTCGTCCATGGCTGGCGAGTCTACGTGACCACTCACTTCCGGTAGCTCCGAGTCGGCCCTTACTCGTCACCCACAGTCACTGAGCTGAGTGGCCGTACACGGGGAGATCACACTGGCCGCTGTGATGATAGCGGCCGGTCGGGATTCCCCACTGGCGGCCAGTTAGCGGGGAGTTATCTGGCCGCCAGTGATCACTCCGCGTGAGCGGGCCCGCGTTGGCTTGCCACGGTGGAGCCCTGGCCTCACCTGGCCGCGATGTGCGCAGCCCCGAACAGGCGCTTGGCCATGCCGAGGCGTTCATACGTGGCGATGGCCGGCGCGTTACCGGTGAGCACCATGAGTGCGGCGCGGCCGTGCTGGTTGACGAGGGCGTCCACGACGAAGCCGCACACGGCCCGCGCAAGACCGCGCCCGCGGGCGGCGGGGTGGGTGACCACCCCGCCCATGAATCCGCACCCGACCGCGGACCACGCGTCCGCCGCCACTGCCAGCGGCTTCGCCCCGACGCTATTGTTCACCTCGCCGACGACCCCGGCCCAGCGGCGCATGCCCGCGCGTCTTGGCTGCGCGTAGGAGTCAGGGAAGAAGCAGTCGAACAGCGAGGTCGCCTCCTTCTCCTCGCGGGCGTTCAGCCACCGCACGCCTGCGGCGGCGGCACCGGATGGGGACGTGGCCTCCATCCAGAAGAAGTTGTGGACCGGCGCCAGGTTGGGCAGTTGCCGCACCAGCGCATCGATCAAGGCAGCTTCCCCCAAGACTCGGTAGGACGGGCCGATCTCCTCCAGGATCGGCCGCACCAATACGGCCGCGTCGGCGCCGTCGCCCTTGACCGCAAGCCGGTCCTGTTGAGGGTTCGGGCTCGCCACCGCCAGCGCCGCGCCGTGGCACCAGGCCCGTACCCCCGGCCCCAGGCCGTCACCGCCTTGTCCCTGGGCGGCCCAGACCGGATGTCCGTCGCAGGCCGCGGCCTGCTCGATATCGCTGAGCCGTGCAAGTTCCTCCATACGCCGTGCTTACCAGGCGTTCTTGGAGGCCCGCTGTGACCCAGCCCTCATCGATCACCGATCGTGATCACGTATCTGGCCGTGCTTGGGGAATGTGAAGTGGCCGCCGACACGCGGAGAGCAGGACTGTCGCGTGACTTTGTGTTCGCTGCGCTGCGGTTCACCTCCGCTCGCGCGGAGGTGAACCATTTGAGCGCGTTCGCCGAAGCCGCCGCCTGCCACACACCGACAGTCCCCGCGCAGGTCGAGCACACCTTCGCCAACACGAAGACCTGGAAATCCTCCGATGCTGCGACTGAGATCAGGAAGCAGGCTGACTATTTCTCTGAACCAGCACGTCGTCAGGCCACGTTGGCTCTACCGGCCGCTCCGAGAGAAGGGCGGCCTGGGTTCTGTCAGCTGCCGAAGGTCGGGACCTGCTGGACTGTGAGGTCGTCGCGCAGGCACAGGAAGCGGACGGGGTGAGGGTACTGACCCTCGTCGACCGCTCTGTTGGCGGGGAACTCCGCGACCAGGTCGGGCCGTACGGGGTGATGACTCCAGTCCGTGCGCTTGGCCATGGTGGTAGCCTACAATTAACTTTCTATGGAAGATAATTCTTCGGAAGATGAGTGATGGCTGACGCTGACCTGAAGCTGCTGTACCGGGAGCTGGTCTCGCTGGAGATCGAGTTGTGGGATGGCATCGAGGGGCGGCTGCGAGCCGAGTACGACCTGGCGCTGACCTCGTTCGAGGTGCTGCACCTGCTGCTGCGGCGGCCCGGGCGGCGGGTCCAGGACATCGCGGAGGAGTTCTCGATCACGGTGGGCGGCACGAGCAAGGTGGTCGACCGGCTGGAGTCGGCGGGCCTGTGTGGGCGGCGGGCCAATCCGAACGACCGCCGTTCCTCGATCGTCGAGCTGACGCCCGAGGGGCGGAAGCTGGTGGACGGGGCACTGAAGGTCTTCGAGGAGGAGCTGGAACTGCGTATCGGGTCGGTGATTCCCGAGCAGTCCGTACGCGAGGTGACCGCGGTCCTCAGCACGCTGCGGGCAGCCGGACGCGCCCTGGACGCGGAGCGGAAGGCCGCCGCGCAGACGCCAGTGCCGGCTACGCGGGCGCCGAAGCAGCCCGGCCGACCGGCATCGTGAGCCGCGACGGCTCGGCAGTGCCCGTGGGTTGATCAGCCGGGGCCGACCGAACGCAGCCCCCGGCCCCGGCCCATCAGCCCACGATTCAGTCGGCGATACCGGCGAAGGCGATGACTTTGTCGATGTGGCCCCGGACGAGGAGGTTACCGGGGCCACCGTTGCGTGCGGCGTACTCCTCGGTACGGTCGTCGCCCATGTATCGGGTGCCCAGGAGGCCGCCCCAGCGCAGCATGCCGTCCGGGTCCTCGGAGATCGTCGTGTGGCCCTGGAGGAGGACGAACGCGTACGGGGGCCGGTCCTCATCGACGCAGAGGGCGAACCGTCCGTCGCGGGCGAGGTTGCGGCCCTTGACCCCGCTCTTCTCGGTGGTGAGCACGATGTCGTCGCCGTCGAGGAGGAACCAGACCGGTGTCACGTGAGGGCTGCCGTCGGCACGGACGGTGGACAGCTTGCCGGTGCGGGTGCCGTACGTGACGAACGCCCGCCACTGCTGCTCGGTCATCTTCCGCATGTGGGTGCCTTTCGTGTGCGTACGGATCGGCTCGTGGGTGCCCGAGGCCGAGTCGGCCCCGGGCACCACAGCTTCTAGCCCCAAAAGGCGTCTTCGGCGGCCGGGTCGGCGGAGAAGAGCCACATCTCGGTGATCTTGCCGTTCTCGACGCGCAGGAGGTCGACGCCGTCCATGCTCATCGACGCGTCGTCATGGCGGCCGGTGAAGTGGATGGTGGCGGCGACCAGGTCGCCGTTGCCCATGAGGGTGTGGATCTTGTCGATGGCGAAGGTGCCCCGGCTGGTCTCCATCATGCTGCCGAGCATCTGGAAGACGGCGTCCTGGCCCTTGTGCTCGCCGGAGAACTGGTTGGCGCCGGGCTGGTGCCAGACGATGTCGGCGTCGAGGAGTTCGCCGAGAGCGGCCATGTCTCCGGTCTGAACGGCCTGGAAGTAGGCGTGGGCGATGTCGATGTTCGAGCTGGTCATGTCGCTTGCTCCTTGGGTTCTTGCGCGGGGGTGGTGGCTATCGGGCGAAGTCGAGGCGGTCGGCGAGGCCGGCTTCGGTGAACGCTGCCTCGATCTCGTTTCGTCCTTCCTTGAAGTGGGCCCAGCTGTCGAAGTGGGCGGGGACGACCCGGCGGGCGCCGAGCATCTTCGCGGCCTCGGCTCCTTGGGCGCTGTCGAGGGTGAGCAGGGCGTTGTCGAAGGCGAAGGCCATGCGGGCGCCGCCGAGGAAGAGGATCGTGGTGTCGACGGGAGCGAACCTCCCGGCGATCTCCTTGACGTGCTCCAGGGCGGCGTTGTCGCCGCTGACGTAGACCGAGGGCAGGTCGTCGGTGGTGAGTATGAAGCCGACGACGTCGCCGGTGACCGGTTCGCAGCCGACGGGGCCGTGCCGGGCGGGTACGCCCGTGACGGTCACGGTGGCACCGTCGGGTCGCCAGAGCTCGGCGGTCTCCCAGAAGGCGAGGCCGTGAGCGTTGCCTCCGAGGCGGCCGGCGCCGCTTTCGGTGGTGAAGACGACGGGGACCTCGGACAGGAAGTCGCGGCCGGCGTTGTCGAGGTTGTCGTCGTGTGTGTCGTGGGAGAGCAGGATGGCGTCGATGCCGCCCAGGTCGGCGGCGGTGACGGGCGACGGGTCGGTCTTTATGAGCTTGTGGTCGCCGGGGAGGGGCATGGGGTACTCGCCGGGCGGGTCGAAGGTGGGGTCGGTGACGAACCTGAGCCCGCCGTACTCGATCAGGGTGGTCGGGCCGCCGTAGACGTGGACGGGGATCTTTTCGCTGGTGGCGCTGGCGCCGGACATCGGGGACCTTCCGGTCGGGGAACAGTGAGGACGCGGGCCGTGCGGTTGGCTCCGGCAGGGGAGGGGGCGGAAGGAGAAGGGCCGTCGGCCGTGATGTTGCGGGACAGGCCATCCGGCGAGTGCCGTGCGGCGGCCTGCGCGGCCGGTCAGGGGGCGGGTGCGGAGAAGACGCCGAAGTGGTTGCCGGCCGTGTCCCGCAGCCGGGCGAAGGTGAAGCCCGCGGAGTCGGAGACCGGCTCCATGAGCACCTCGGCGCCCAGTGCGCCGGCGCGCTCGACGGTCGCGGTGACGTCCTGGACGAGGACGTAGAAGATCGCGTAGTTGGGGAACTTCCCCTCCGACTCCCACACGCCACCCGCCGGCTGCTGGGCACCGGGCGGCATCACCGAGTGATAGGTGACGCCCGGGGTGTTGGTGTTGAGGACGTAGTTCCAGTCGAAGAGCTCTCCGTAGAACTCCTTGACCTTCTCCGGCTGGTCGGTGCCGAACTCGAACCAGGCGACCGAGTTGAAGGCGGGAACGGTCATGACACTCACTCCTTACAGCCCATATCGGGAAAAAGGTAACTCTCCGGGGTGGGCTCGATCCGGAGGGTGGCGGCCGCGCTCTGCCGGAATGGCTTCACGGGGCCCTGCCTGCCGGAGCGGGCAGCCGAGACCCGGATCGGCCGCCCGCCCAGCAAACCATTTAGATTCCATGGAATCAACTTCCAGAGATTATTGTTCCATGTGATGCAGATTTGGCGTCCGGTCACCTTGCCCCGCGCACAGCACAGGAACGAGGCCGACCCGGGCGCGGGCGGCCGACAGCAGAGAGGAATCCCGTCATGGAACCGGTCGAGATCGAGGCGAAGACCCTGATCCAGAAGTCGAAGACCCCGTCGAACGACTACGTGATCAACCCCTACACCGGCTGTGTTCTGGGCTGCGCGTACTGCTTCGCCTCCTTCGCGGGGCGGCAGTTCGGCCGGTCGGCCAAGGAGTGGGGCGACTACCTGTACGTGAAGAAGAACGCCGTCGACCTGGCCCGCAAAGAGCTGGCCCGGATGCCCGAGCACAAGCGCCACGGCACGATGCTGCTCAGCTCGGTCACCGACCCCTACCAGGGCCACGAGACGAAGTACCGGCTCACCCGCGGCATCCTGCGCGAACTGAAGACCGTCGAGTACCCGGGCCTGGTCCGCATCCTGACCAAGTCGCCGGTCGTCACCCGCGACATCGACCTGCTCACCAGCCTGCCCCGGGCCGAGGTCGGCATGACAGTGACCACCGCGGACGACAAGGTCAGCCGCTGGCTGGAGGTCCGCGCCCCGCTCGCCTCCCGCCGCCTGCGCATCCTCACGGAACTACACGAGGCCGGCATCCCCACCTTCGCCTTCGTCGGCCCGCTCCTGCCCCACTTCGCCACCCAGCCCGAACTCCTGGACCACCTCTTCGGGCAGCTCGTCGAAGCGGGCATCACCGAGGTGTTCATGGAACACATCAACCTCAAGCGGTACATCAGCGAGCGCATGGACCAGGTCCTCGCCGATGAACCCGACGAGGTGCGCGAGGCGTACGTACAGGCCCGCACCAAGGAACACCGCGAACAGCTCGACGCGATCGTGGCCGGCCTGCTGGCCAAGCACGGGCTGCGGCTGCGCTTCGACGTTGTCGTCCACCACGACGACAACGACGCCCTGCGGCAGAGGCTGGCCGGCCCGGCGTGAGCGCGTCGCACCGGCGGCAGTGTCAGGTGACGGCGTCGGGCTCGGGGTCGGGGACCGCCTGAGCCCAGGCGCCCATGGCGTTGAGGACGTCGCGCAACCCCTCGCCGAGGGGGGTGAGCTGGTATTCGACGCGTGGGGGGATCTCCGCGTAGGCGGTGCGAGTGACGATGCCGTGGGTCTCGAACTGGCGCAGCCGGCTGGTCAGGGTGTGCGGGCTGATGCCGGGCAGGGCCTCGCGCAGCTCGGTGAAGCGGTGAGGGCCGCGCAGGAGCTCGCGCACGATCAAGGTGGCCCACGGGCCGTTGAGCAGGGCAAGGAACCGGGCGACACCGCACTCCGGGAGGCATGGATCGGACATTTTTCGAGAGTAGCCCATTAGTGCAGTTGATGTAACTGGTACATCGCATGCACTAATGGCCCCATGACCTACGTGATTCATGGCGCCACCGGCGCCCAGGGTGCCCCCGTCGTCTCCGCCCTCGCCGCCGCGGGCAAGTCCGTGACCGCTGTGGCGCGCAACGAGCACGCCGTCGTGGACGGCGCACGCGTCGTGGCCGCCGCCTACTCCTCCCCCGCTGACCTGACCGACGCCTACCGCGGTGCCGCAGGGGTGTTCGTCCACCTGCCCGTCACCTCGGAAGAGGACCGCCAGATCTTCGCGGGCAACATCCTCACCGCCGTCCGTGCGGCCCAGCCGGCCCGCGTGGTGTTCTCCACCAGCGGTTTCCCCATCGATCCCGCCATCGGCGGAGCCGCCGCGACACTGGCTGCCGGCCTGACCGACAGTGGCGTGTCCCATGCGGTGATCGCACCCGAGCTGTACCTGGAGAACCTGCTCATGCCCTACGTCATCGACTCGGTCCGTGAGCGCGGTGTGCTGCCCTACGCGATCCGGGCCGACTTCCCCGTCTCCTGGGCCTCCCACCTGGACATCGCCGATGTCGTCGTCGCTCTGTTCGAGCACCCGGACGTCACCGGTGTGGTCTCCGTCGGCCAGTACCCGGCAATCACCGGGCCGGACCTGGCCGAGGCGTTCGGCACCCGGCTCGGCCGGGACGTCGTCTTCGAACCAATCACCCCCGAGGAGATGCGCACCTCGATCGCACCCCTGATCGGGGAGGGCGCAGCCGCTGATATCGCGGGGGCCTACCAGACGATGAGCACCATGCCGGGCCGCTCGATCCCGCCGGAGACCTCCGCCCAAAAGCTGCTGGGCGTCACTCCCCGGACCACGAGCCAGTGGCTGGCCGACATCGGCGTCTGACCGTCGTCACCGCCGGCTTCGACCGGGTTTGACAGGCAGCACGTGGCAAGCCGCCCAGTTCCGCGGGCGGCCTGCCACGCCATCCAGAGCGCCGACCACCCACACCAAGACGACGGTGCGGGCGGAGAGGACCGACTGCGCACGGGGCGTACCTCCACACATCACCTGGTGTGCTGAGGGCGCCTCATCCGGATCGCAGGCGCGAGGTGCCGTCCCGGCCGGTGATCCTCGCGGTAGGTAGGGATGCCGAGGTCCACAGCGGTGCTGTGGCGGCTCTGTTCGGCGTCCAGCTGCGCGAGTTAGCCGCGCACCGCCGTGCCGGTCTCTGCACTGCCTCCGCTGCTGGCTCAGTACTCGACTGGCCGCCCTGTGGATGGCTGCCCATGCCGCACAACCAGCAAATGGGACAACGAATCGCCCCGGAGACACCGTCGGGCCTGGACACGGCTGTCTCGTCCCGGCCCCTGTCCGGTCCCTGGATCCTGGTATCGAGCCTCAGGGCAGCCGCCCGGACGACGAGCGACAACCTCGATCACCTACTCCGCCGCAGGTCAGAGGGGTCGGAGCTCCCCCGAGGCCGCCGGACTCCAAACTCGCGAGCAGCGGATTCAGTCCGTTGAGGCAAAGTTGATGCTCCGACACCTCGCCAGGAACGTTTCCGCAGGTCAGAGACCTGCACAGGTGGGGCGGGTGGGACTCGAACCCACGGCCGACGGATTATGAGTCCTTTGAGGATCTTGACGGCCCTTGCCGATCAACGCTCATCCTTTACGTTTTCGCAGGTCAAACAGGGTGGGCTATGTCGGCGCTTCTCTGTCTCTGTCGGTCTGTTCCTATCCTTACGGCCCCAACGCGGCCTCAATGAGGCCTGCCAGGATCGGGCTGAAGGCAAGGGAGACGATCGCACCAGCTCGCGAACGGGGCTCGAACCCGCCCGCAGCGGATTGCCCTTCCAACGCGCAGAGGCTCCGCCCCTTCACCCCGGGGCGGGCCTCATGTCCATTTACGCAGGCCAGAAGGTAACCCAAACCGCTCCGCGTTTTCATGTCGAGCGCATCATTGTTCTCTCCGCACCAGCGGAGGTGGTGTCGACGGTCACGCAATTCCAACAACGCGACCGCCTCCCCGCCCGGGTCACCGAACCGGTCCCACCGGACCATCCCCGACGCGGTCTGCGGACTCGCCCGCGACTGCCCGGTGCCCAAGGCTTCCGTTCCTTTCCGGCTCGTCCGTGTGCGGCGCCTCCGGCGTCTCCCCGGTCCGCGAGGTGTGCAACAGCGCGGCCGAGAGCCAGATCAGGATGACGCCGACCAGGATGTGCAGCGAGCTCGTGAGCAGGGACTCCGGCAGCGAAGTCAGGAACGCGAACAGTGGCAGGACGACGGCGTACCCCCACGACGGGATCCTGGGGAACACCCGGGCGCGGAGCAGCGACGCCCCGAACAGGGCGCAACCTACGGCGAAGACGGTCGCGGAGCCGATGAGCACGGGGATCGTGGGGCCGGTCAGGGTCTCGTCCAGGACGTCGTCGTCGAAGTAGAACAGCACCAGGTTCGCGGCGAACGCGGCACCGCCGAACAGGCCGAGACCGATGAGGTTCACGGTGTGGGCGACGTCCCCGAAACGTCCGGTGGCCGGACTCTGCCGCCGGTGCAGCGCGGTGAGCAGCGGCAGGGCGAACGCCGGGGACAGGGCGAGCGGGACGCTGGTCGCGGAGGTCTCCCCGGTGAATACCTCGATCAGCGCGGGCAGGGCGAGGAGCAGGCCGGACAGCACCCCGCACAGGGCACCGGCACGGACTGTCGATGAGGTGATGGGCGAGGACATGAGACCGCTCCGGTTGCTAGGACAGTGGGTCAGGGCGGCAACCGTAGGGAGCGGGCGACTGGCGACGGGAGGTGCAGGGCGGCGACATCGGTGGCCGGAGGTCACCATCTCCCGGGCGGTATGCGGCCGTTCGGCATGTGCCGTTCGGCCCGACCGGCCGGAGTTTCCCCGACGGGGTCACTCGGAGGCCGCCTTCGGCTTAGCCTGACGACAGCGGGTGAGGGGGTGCGCATGGCGGCGTATGTGCCCGTGCGGTGGGTGGCGCCGCTGCTGTACGGCGCGGTGCTCGTCGGCGGTCTGTACTACGCGGCGGCCGGCCTGGGCGACGGCCCGGGATCGACGGTGTGGCGGACAGTCGGCTTCGTCGCCGCGATCGGGGTGCTTCTCGCCGTGGAGGCGGCGGGACACCGCTGGCCCGCGGCCCGGGTGCCGCTGCTGCTGGCGCGGTGCGCTCTGATCGGCGCGGTGGTGCTCATCGACGCCTCGGGACTGTCCCAAGTGCTGTTCGTGCTACTGCCGTTCACCGCCTACTTCGCCTTCGGCCGCACGACCGCGCTCGCGCTGGGCGCCCTGTGCCTGGCCGGGCTGCTCACCGCGTACCTGCTGACCGCACCCGGCTGGTACCGCGACCTGGAGCACGTCTCCGACCTGCTGATGCTCACCGTCGGCCTGGTGCTGGCGCTCTCCATGGCCGCCGTGGCCGTCGGCGAGCAGCGCGCACGGCTCGAACTCCAGGAGTACGCCGCCCGGGTCGCCGCGCTGTCCGCCGCCACCGAGCGCAACCGGCTGGCCCGGGACATCCACGACAGCCTCGGTCACCATCTCACCGCGATGTCGGTGCAGTTGGAGATGGCCTCGGACTTCCGGGCCCTGGACCCCGACGCAGCCCAGCGGGCGCTGAACGAGGCGAGGCGGTCGGTGCGGCTCGCGCTGGGCGACGTACGGCAGTCGGTGCGCGTGCTGCGCGGCGAGACGGAGCCGCCCGCGCTGTCGGCGGCGCTGGCCGGCCTGGCGCGAGACGGCGGGGCGCCGCCGCGGGTCACCGTCGAGG
This sequence comes from Streptomyces tailanensis, assembly GCF_008386495.1. GTDB lineage: Bacteria > Actinomycetota > Actinomycetes > Streptomycetales > Streptomycetaceae > Streptomyces > Streptomyces tailanensis. Next base: position 34,811 of record NZ_VTHJ01000032.1, read on the forward strand.
TGCACGGTGACGAGGACGGCTACGGCGCGGCCGAGCTGACCGCCCTGTATCGGGCCGCGCAGGAGGGCGTGACCAACGCGCGCCGTCATGCGCTGGCCTCGCGGGTGACGGTGGTGGTCCGGCTGGCCGGGAACGTCGCGCGGCTGGTGGTGACGGACGACGGCCGCGGCTTCGCACCGGACGCGGCCGCCACAGGGTTCGGGCTGGTCGGGATGAGGGAACGGGTGCAGCTGGTGGCGGGGAGCGTGGAGATCGACAGCGGCCCGGGCGCCGGTACACGACTGACGGTGACCGTTCCGCGCGGGAAGACGGGGGAAAGATGACCACAGACGACCAGGAGCCGACGCAGACGCCTGTACGGGTGCTGGTGGTGGACGACCAGCGGCTCATTCGGGACGGCATCGCCTCCCTGCTGTCCATCCGGCCGGGCATCGAGATCGTCGGTACGGCCGTGGACGGCCGGGACGCCGTGGCGAAGACCCTGGAGCTGGAACCGGACGTCATTCTCATGGACGTCCGGATGCCGGAGATGGACGGAGTCGAGGCGGTGGCCGTCCTGCGCGGCCGGGCGCCGGAGTGCCGAGTGGTGATGCTGACGACGTTCGACGACGAGGAGTACGTCGTACAGGCACTGCGCGCCGGAGCCCACGGCTACCTGCTCAAGGACCTGCCCGCCGAGGAACTCGCCCACGCGGTATGCCTGGCACACGCCGGCGTCACTCAGCTCGACTCCTCCGTCACCCGCCACCTCACCGCCGCCCTGCCGTCCCCCTCCCCCGCCGACGCGCCTCCCGCCGTGTCGTTGAGCCCCCGCGAGACCGACATCCTGCGACTCCTGGCACACGGCCACACCAACCGGGAGATCGCCGCACGCCTATACCTCAGCGAGGGAACGGTCAAGAACCACGTCTCCCGCATCCTCACCCGCCTCGCCCTACGCGACCGCACCCAGGCGGCGCTCCGCGCCCGGGACCTCGGCCTGTTGTGAAGCCCTTGCCGGGTCGCGCCCGGTCCACGGCTACCGCCGCCAGCGGAGTGCCTTACCGGCGAGATGGGCACCGCCCGCCTCGCCCGCGGGTGGAACCGCGCGACTTCTTCGCAGGTCAGCCACCGCCCGGAGTGGATCAGATCGCCAGAGACCGTCTCGGCGACGGCCGAACACGGACACTCTGACGGGGACCCAAGCGAGTCAACGTTCAGCCCCCGAACAGACCGGGGCGGCGCTACAGCTAGCCTGCCGATGCCCGGGAAGTATCCACGGCAAAGTGGGCACCACTCTTGGCGCAGTGAACTCTCAAGCCCTGAAATGGCGCCGACATCGCACGCTGCGTCACGAATGTCCTACGCCCAGAACTCGTCGTACATCTTTGGATCGGCCGTCAGCACCCAACCCTCGGTGATCTTGTCGTCCCTGATGTGGAAGACGAGGGCGTAGTCCATATCGAGCTCCTTGCCCTCACGTGACGCCGTGACGTGCAGGAGCGCGACTGTGTGGTCATCGTTGGCGAGCACATCGTGGAGCTGTGGGCGGTACGTGCCGCCTGTTAGCTGGAACTCTCGCTCGAATACCGTGAAGGTGTCCTCACGTCCTCGGTACTCTCCCGCCAGCGGGTTACTGCCCCCCGATATGCCACACCACCTCGGGGTGAAAGACCTTCACCAGCGCATCCATGTCGCCGGCCGCGAAGGCAGCCATGGCGCGCTGGAACACAGCGATGTTCGGGTGATCGGTCATCAGCGCCTCTCTCGGCCCTCTGGGGAGCGTACGTCGCGCGACACACCGTGGCTCTGCGGCGTTAGGCCATCAGGCTGAGCGGCACACAATCGAGCTGCGCGGCCGCGGCGACGCTCCGCCCCCGGCCAGCGTCCACCGGCACGGCACGCTGCCGGGAAAGGCGGTCCTCTGAATCTCACGCGTATCGGCGCTGCCCCGGCGCAGGTACCCGGATGGCGGCCTTCGGCTGACTCTCCGGTGGGGACACATGGGGGCACCGAGGAAGGAGCGGTCCCATGGCGAAGAACGCGCATGTGCGTCATAGCGGTGATGGCAAGGCATTCTGGATGCTGAACGGCTTGTACGAGGTCAAGGCGTCGAGCGACGAGACCAACGGCGCGATGACCGTCATGGAGATGACCATTCCGGAAGGGATGGGCCCACCGCCCCACACCCATCCTGGCACCGAGAGTGTCTATGTCATCGAGGGGACGCTCCGCTATCACATCGCCGGCGAGACGATTGAAGGCGGTCCCGGGTCCTTCTTCCACATCCCTGAGGGCACCCTGGAGCGGTTCGAGCCCACCAGCACAGTACGGATGCTGATCACCTACACGCCGGGCGGCATCGACAAATTCTTCGCCGAGGCGGGTGAACCCGCCCAGCGACGCGAGCTGCCGCCCCAGTCGGACACACCGCCGGACGTTGAACGCCTCATCGAGATCGGCAAGCGGCACGGAATTCAGATGCAGCCGATGCCTGGGTAGCTGTTGGTGTACCGAACCATGACTGCGGCGTATGCGATGGCCAGGCATAGGGTCGGTGATTCCGTGGGAGTGGTGGCCTGTCGCAGACATCTTCGCCACCGCCGGATAGTCGCACTTTGAGCTGTCCGATTCATTCCCGCAGGTCACAGGCCCAACCGGACTGCCGGACAGTTGGGACCCCCTCCACCTCAGGGCATGATCTCCAGCGAGGGTCGGCCTGTGCCGGAGCAGGGGCGGCTGAAGTACGGGCCGCATAACATCGAATGGGAGGCAGCGCACCACCGTGAGTGGGCAGGTGGGCCGGCGAGGCGGGCGACACGCATGCGGCGGTCGACATCTACCTGCGGGCGGTGGCACGGTTGGAGTCCGCCGTCGGCCGCTTTCACCGGGACACCCTCATCGCCCGGCACAACCTCGCGTACTGGCGGGGACTGGCGGGCCAACACGAGCGCGCGGTCGAGGAGTTCACCGCAGCGGCCGAGGACGCCGAGCGCGCGCTCGGCGCCGACCATCCGACCACTCTCACCTACCGCGTCAACCTGAGCTTCTGGCGCGGCCTCGCCGGCGAGCCGGCCATGGCGCTCGCAGAGTTGGCCGAACTGCAGCCCAGGGTCGACAGCGTGCTCGGCGCCGACCACCCACGTGCGCTGCGGACCCGCCAGCAACGCGCCGAGCTCCTGGAACGCTCGGGCGACAGGGGCGGGGCTGTCACCCTGCTCACCTCGCTGCTGGCCGACATGATCCGTGTCCAGGGCAGCGGCCACCCGCGTACACGCGAGGCCGCGGAGGCGCTCGCCCGCTGCGGCGAGCGGGAGATCCGGTGAGGTTCGTCGGTCTCCGTCAAGTCCTCGTATCCGCCTCGCCGAGACAGCCGGCGGGGAGGAGCCGCAGGGCGTTCGGCAGGAGAGTCAGGACCCCTCACGAACACCGCACGATCACCCGGAAGACCATCACCGTCTGGCCGATACTGCCCTTGCACCGTGGCTGATCGCTCTGGAGACGGTTCAGTCGACGGCGTCGCGCAGCAGATCGCGCAGTTTCAGTGCCGCCGGTAGCGGGGCAACAGGCAGCGTCACATGGACGGTCCGGCGCAGGGCCGAGTCGGTGAGGCGGCGCAGGACGAGCTCGTCGGGGACCGCCCGTGCGGCCAGCGAGGGCACCAGCGCCACCCCCAACCCGGCGGCCGCGTAACCGAACTTCGCCGTCCACTCCGCGATCCGGATGATCTTCCTGGGCGTGAAGCCCGCCCGCGCGCAGGCGTCGGCGAGCATCGTGGGACGGTCGCCGTACGCGCTGTGAAGCCATGCCTCGTCGTGCAGTTCACGCAGGTCGACCGCCCCGGCTCCGGCCAGGCGGTGCCCGCGTGGGAGAGCCACGAACAACTCGTCCTCGCACAGCACGGTCGTCGTGACACCGTCGGCCGACGGCAGACCGGACGGGTAGTCGCTGACGACGGCCAGGTCCAGTTCCCCGTCCGCAAGACGCTGCATCAGCGTGTCGGTCCAGCCCTCCACCGCGACGACCTCGACATCCGGCCTGGCGTCCCGGAGCGCCCGCAGGGCGGTGGGCACCAGCGAGATGTTGGCGGTGGCGAACGCGCCTACGTGCAGCAGTCCGCCGAGCCCCGCGTGCAGCACGGCCAGCTCCCGCTGCGCCCGCGACAACCGGTCGAGCACCTCCATGGCGTGCCGGTGCAGCGTGCGGCCGGCGGGATTGAGCCGTACGCCCCGGGGGAGGCGCTCGAACAGCGGCCCGCCGGCCTGCTGCTCCAGCACGGCGATCCGCCGGGACACGGCGGACTGTGTGTAGCTGAGCCGGACCGCCGCTTTCGTGAACGACCCGGTCTCGGCCACGGCCACCAGCAGCCGCAGCGCGTCGATCTCGAACACGTTCCTCCCTCCGAGATCCGCCTCCCCGTATCGCCATCCTCTCACGACACATTCCTTCAGCGCATAGATCCCGTGCAATCCAGTCGCTGGTGGAATGCCCTGTCCGGCCATAACGTCGTTCACGCGGCGGGGCTCTGCAGGGGGATGCACCCCGCCGCACCCGTGGCCCACGAGATCCGAGGGGGAAATGTGTCGCTGCGACAGGAAGTCCGGACGGGGTGGGACCGGTGACCCGGGGGGCCGCGCTCTCCTTGCCGACGATGCTGGCCGATCTGGAGACACTCGTGGTCTGCGAATCCTTCTCGGCCGACCACGCGGCGGTGGCGCGCAGCGCCGAGGTGGTCGGCGCCCTCGGGACGACGCTGCTGGGGATCGAGCCGGAGACCATCGTGATCGACGGTGTGACCCATCTTCGGTGGACCTTCGGCACCCCGCGGGTCCTCCTGGTGGGACACCACGACACGGTGTGGCCCATCGGCTCGCTCCAGGACCGCCCCTGGTCGGTGACCGACGGGATCGCCCGCGGCCCCGGGGTCCTGGACATGAAGGCGGGCCTGGTGCAGATGCTCCACGCGCTGGCCTCCCTGCCCTCCCCTGAAGGGGTGTGCGTACTGGTCAGCGGAGACGAGGAGGTCGGCTCCGCGACCTCCCGGGAGCTGATCGAGGAAGCCGCGCGGGGGTGCAGGGCCGCTTTCGTACCGGAGGCGTCCGCGGACGAGGAGGGTGCACTCAAGACCGCCCGCAAGGGCACTTCGCGGTACGAGGTCGTGGTGCACGGCCGGGCCGCGCACGCGGGTCTGGAACCGCAGAAAGGGATCAACGCGGCGGTCGAGGCCGCTCATCAGGTGCTGTCCATCGCCGACCTCGGAGCATCGTTGCTCGGAGCCTCCTCGGGTGCCGACGGCGGCGCCCACTCCGTTCTGGGCCCCACGACCGTCACGCCCACCCTGCTGTCCGCCGGCACTGCCCGCAACACGGTGCCCGCGCTGGCTCGGGTGTCGGTGGACGTGCGGGTGCCGACGACGGCGGCGCAGGACCGGGTCGACGAGCTCATGCGGGGGCTCAACGCCCGGACGCCCGGAGCCCGGCTCGAGGTGCTGGGCGGCAGGCAACGGCCGCCCATGACACCGGATTCGTCCGCCGAACTGTTCGCCCTCGCCTCCGGGCTCGCCACGGAGTCGGGCCAGGAACCGCTGCGGGGGATCGCCGTCGGCGGCGCCTCGGACGGCAACTACACCGCGGCAGTGGGCTGTCCGACGCTGGACGGCCTGGGTGCCGTGGGCGCAGGCGCGCACGCGGACAGCGAGTACGTGGAGGTTGCGCGGATGGTCCCCCGCGCCCGTCTGCTCGCTCGACTCATCGAGCACACGACCAAGTGAACACGCGACCGACTGAAGCAGCCTTGACGAGGCCGCCCCGATACGAAACCGAGGCCCCTGTATGAGCGTGGGGGATTCCCCGTCCCCTGAAGTCGCCAGACTGCCTTCCCGTGAAGACTTCGGCCTACTCGAGCACACCTTCCTGCTGAGAAAGGAGGTCGACGTGCAGGAGAAGCGCAGCGAACTGTTCATCGCCGCTTTCCTGGCCGCCGTCGCCTGCCTGGCGACCGGGGGCGCCCCTCCGGAAGGCAGCGTCGGGAGATCTGCCCCATGAGCTTTCTGACGGAGCCGTGGTGTCCCCCGGGGACCTTGCTGCCTCCCTACTGGGCAACCGTCGCCGGCGGTCCAACGGGGAGCGAACGCTGTCCAGTCAATAGAGCCCAGCTGAACATTGGAGAGCCCTCCGTTGGTTTCCAAGATTCGTGTCCTTCTGGGCATGCTCGTTCTCCTGGCGCTGGCCATCGGCGCCATCGCCCTGCTCGCGGCCGTGAAAGCCGATGCCGTCTGGTTCACGATCGTTCCTATCGGCATCCTCTTGTTCAGCGTCGTCGCCCAGTCGCTCGGATGGTTCGACAAGAAGGCCGGTAACTGACCTAGCGGCTCGCAGGTCGGGGTGGATGGTCTCCGAGTGGATGAAGCACGCGGGTGAGGTCGGCGGCTCGCAGGGCACAGAGTTCTACTGCAGCGTCCAGAGGCCGCGACGGCTGCCGCGTCCCCCTCCCCAGGACCGGCGACACCCCGCCCTTCGGCTTCAGCGTTTCCGTGTCCGCCAAGCCCTGGCTCCCCCAGCCCGACTGGAACGCCTACACCGCCGAGGCCGACCAGGCCGACCGCACCTCCATGCTCCAGCTCTACCGCTCCGCCCTGCGCCTGCGCCGCACCCACCCCAACCTGCGCGGCGAGAAGTTCCGCTGGCTGGACAGCCCGCCCGGCACCCTCCTCTTCGAACGCGGCACCGGCCTGCTGTACGCGTGCCGGGCAATACACCCCGGACGGGTCACTTCCAGATGGATCCCAGTCTCCACGCCTGCACGTGAGTGAGTTCGGCGGTTCCATCGGGCCGTTTTCACTCCGGGCAGTTTCCGCCTGATGCGCACCAGCCCCTCACGCCCCGGCGCCGATGCGATCGGGCTCCTCCAAGGTGAGGTCGAATCCGGTCAGCAGTCCCGCACGGAAACCTCTCGGGCGGCCGGACAGGGAGCCCGCGGACAGTGCTCCGCAGACCTCGCCGAAACCTTGTGTCCCCAGCACGTCCCCAGGATCACGAAACGAAGCCGAGCAGCTGCTGTCGGCTCGTCGGCCCGAACCCTGATCATCAGCATTACCGCAGGTCAGCGCAGTGTCCGCTCGGCGGGGCGGCAAGAGCCTCACCGCGCTCCGAAGTCACGAGCAGCGGATTGAGTCCGTTGAGCGGTAGTTGACGCCCCGACACCCAAAAATGAACGTTTCCGCAGGTCAGAGCGCTGCAATAGTGGGGCGGGTGGGACTCGAACCCACGGCCGACGGATTATGAGTCCTTTGAGGATCTTGGCGGCCCTT
>NZ_VTHJ01000032.1:42108-97982 GCF_008386495.1 Streptomyces tailanensis
CCAATGCTCATCCTTGACGTTTTCGCTGGTCAGAAGGGGTGAGCATGGTCGGAGCTTCTCAGCCCTTGTCAGTCTGTTCCTGTCCTTGTGTCCCGAACGCGTCCTGAATGCCTGCAGGAGGGACCGGCTCAGCCGGTGCGAAGTCGATCGCGCCAGTTCGGGAACGGGCTCGAACCCGCCCGCAGCGGATTCCCTTCCCACGCGTAGAGGCTCCGCCTTGTCCTCACAGGAGCATCGCCGCCCTGACCTCACACATGCCTGTTCCCGCAGCCATGGCTGCGGGAACAGGCACCGCATCCGGAGCCGCCAGCGAGAACCGGTGGCCGTGCGCGAACTCAGCGGCGACGTGTCACGAGGACGCTCGCCCCGCGATGCGGCGCTGCCACGCGTCGCGCAGTGCGGGGACGATGCCGCGCGGCAGGAACAGCACGACGAGGATGAGAAGGGCGGCGTACACGGCGTAGTTGAGGATGCTGGGGGCGCTGGCGGGCATGCCCGGCCTGGAGCCCAGGTCGTTGAGGAACTGCACGATCAGGGTGATCGCGGTGGCGCCCAGGAGCGCGCCCCAGATGGTGCCGAGCCCGCCGACGACGGCCATCACCAGGAACTGGATGGACAGCAGGACCGGGAACGACCCCGGATTGATGTAGCCGATGAAGAAGGCGTAGATCCCTCCGGCGAGTCCGGCGAACGCGGCGGCCAGGGTGAACACGGCGAGTTTGTAGCGCGCCACCGGCACTCCGCTGGCACTGGCCGCCGTCTCGCTGGTGGCCAGCGCACGCAGTCCGCGGCCGGCCCGTGAGGTGACGACGTTGCGGGCGACCAGGATCGTGACGGCCACGGCGGCCCAGGCCAGGTAGGCGTAGTGGATGTCCTCGCCGAGTTCCGTACCTCCGGCGGAGAGTCGTGGGATGCCCTGCAGACCGACCGAGCCACCGGCCCAGTCCGCCTCGCCGAGCAGGGAGATGAGAATGAGCTGCAGGGCGATGGTGGCGAAGGCCAGGTGATGCCCCCGCAGCCGCAGCAGCGGTCCGCCGATGGCGGCGGCGAACAGGGCGGCGACCAGTGGTGCCGCGGCCAGCGCCAGCAGCGGGGGTGTGCCGTGGACGCTCAGCAGGCCGGCCGCGTAGGCGCCGATGGCGTAGAACGATGCCTGGCCGATGGAGACCTGGCCCGCGTAGCCCATGAGCAGGCTCAGCCCCACGGTGACCATGGCGGACAGGGCGAGCAGGATGTACACCGAGAGCTGGCCGGCGGTCAGCATCGGAGGCAGGGCGAGGGTCACGGCCACCGCCCCGCCGGCCGCGACGAGGCCGGCCCGCCTTCCCCGGCCGGCGAAACGGGCGCCGAGGGGCCCTCGGGCGTCCGACGACTCGGTGTCCCCCGTGCCGCCCGCGCCGCCGGGGGGCTGGGATGTGGCCCGTTCACGGCCGGAGGTGACGGCGCTCATATCGTGCTGCCTTTCTGGTACGGCGGATACGGATCGAGCACGGACGGGGTGCCCCATGCGTACATACGCCCGGAGTACGCGGAGGGCAGCGGGCGTCCCACAGAGGACTGATGACGCGTCATCCGGCCTCCGCCACGACGCTGTGGGTGCGGGCCGCCTGCCCGATCATCAGCGCCAGGACCAGACCCAGCGCCACCACGGTCTGGTACGTGGCGCTGCCATAGCCCGCGACCATCGCTTCGGCCACTCCGAGGAACAGCGCACCGGCCAGGGTGCGGCCGATGTGATGCATGGACCCGACGACCGCCGCCGCGAAACCGTTGATGATCAGCGCCACGTCGGAGTCGAAGGCCACCGAGTTCATGGGCGCCAGCAGAACGCCGGCCAGACCGCCGAGAGCGCCGCCGATGGCGAAGGCGATCAGCCCCATGCGGGTGACGGAGATCCCGACGACGCGGGCCGCGTACGGGTTGGAGGAGCACGCGGAGAGGGCCTTGCCCGCGTCGGTACGGCCGAACAGCGCGGCCATCGCGGCGAAGACGGCCATGGTGACGCCGATGATGAGCAGGTAGTGGGTCTGGATACGAGCGCCGAACACGGTCACGGCGCCGGAGAGTCCCTCGGAGGACCGGCCCTGGTCCCCCCAGAGCATGACCTCCACGGCGTACGCCAGGATGCCCAGTCCCAGGGTGACCACGAGCGCGGCCTGTGGCGAGGTGCCCCGCCGACCGATGGCGATCACGCCGAAGAGCAGTCCCACGACGGCGGCGACGGCGACCCCGAGCAGTTCGGCGAGCCCGTGCGGGAGGCCGGTGTCGAGGAGCGAGATGGCGGTCAGCGCCCCGACGACGGCGAAGGTGCCCTGGGCGAAGTTGACCACGCGCGTCACCCGGTGGATGAGCACCAGGCCGCTGCCGATCAGCGCGATGCCGCAGCCGGTGCCCAGTCCGGTGATGAGGTAGACGAGGAAGTCGCTCATTTCGCCTCCCGTGTCGCGGCCCGCGCGGACTGGACGGTGGTGTCCTGGTTGCCCCGGGCGGTCTTGGCAGTGCCGGGCGTGGGTGCGGGGTCGGCCGTGGCCCGGTCGTGCGAACCCGAGTCGGCCGAACCCCGGTCGTCCGGACCCGGGTCGTCCGGACCCGGGTCGTCCGGACCCGGGTCGTCCGGACCCGGGTCGTCCGGACCCGGGTCGTCCTGAGCGTCCGGTGGGCTCGGGAGTCCCTGGGCCTCGCCGAGGTAGGCCCGGGCGATGTCGGGGCTGGCGGCCAGTTCGGCGCTGTCGCCCTCGGCGGCGATCCGTCCCGCTTCCAGGACGTAGGCGCGGCTGCACAGGTCCAGGGCGAGCCGCGCGTTCTGCTCGATGAGCACAACGGCAGTGCCCTGCTCCCGGTTGAGCTCGGTCAGGTGCTCGGCGAGGTCCGCGACGATCAGGGGCGCGAGGCCGAGGGAGAGCTCGTCGATCACGAGGACCTCCGGCCGGCTCATCAGGGCGCGTCCGACGGCGACCATCTGCTGCTGGCCTCCCGACAGCCCGCCCGCCTTCCGTGCGCGTACCCGCACCAGGTCGGGAAGGAGCTCGTACACCCATGAGGTGTCGCGCTGCTTGCGGCGGCTTCGGCCGCGGCCGGACAGCTGCCAGGCGCCCAGGCGCAGGTTGTCGTCGACGGTGAGGTCGCCGAACATCTGCCGCCCCTCGGGTACCTGGGCGATCCTGGCCCGTACCTCCACGCTGCCGGAGGCCGGTGTCAGGATCCCGGTCAGGGTGTTGACCAGGGTGGACTTGCCGGCTCCTTGGGCCCGACGAGGGCGACCATCTCACCGGGCTCGACCCGCAGCGAGACGCTGTCGAGGGCCGTCGCCGCGCCGTAGCGGACCACCAGGTCGCGTACCTCGACGACATCGCTCGGGGACGGTTGCGAGACGTTCATGCCGCCGCCTTCGTGCCCAGATACGCGGTGACGACCCGCGGGTCGGTACGTATCTCGTCCGGTGTGCCCTCGGCGATGACCTTGCCCAGGTCCAGGACGGTGACACGGTCGGCGAGGCGGCCGACGAGAGCGACGTCGTGTTCGACGAGCATGATGGTGAGTCCGTCCGCGCGCAGTTGCTCGATGAGGTCGGCGAGCCGGTCCCGCTCCGCGGCCCGCAGACCGGAGGCGGGTTCGTCGAGGAGCAGCAGGGTGGGTTCTCCGCACAGGGCGCGGGCGACCTGGAGCGCGCGCTGCTGCCCGAGCGGCAGCAGCTCCGCGGGGCGGTCCGCCCAGTCTTCGAGCCCGACCCGCCGTACCGCCTCGTGTGCCCGCTCGGCGATCAGGCGTTCCTCCCGGCGGTGGCGCGGCAGCCTGAGTGCGGCTGCCGCGAACCCTGCGCCGGTGGTGGCGTGGGCGCCGACCATCGCGTTCTCCAGCACGCTCATCCCGTGGAAGGTGCGGGCGCCCTGGAAGACGATGGCGATCCCGAGGCGGGCCCTGTGGTGGGGTGGCAGCCGGTCGATGCGTCGTCCGTCGAGTCGGATCTCGCCCCGCTCGGCGGGCAGTTGACCGCTCACCAGGTTGAACAGGGTCGACTTGCCCGCCCCGTTGGGGCCGATGACGCCGAGGATGCTGCCACGGTCCACCGTCAGGTCGACGCCGTCCACGGCGTACACCCCGCCGAACGACCGTGCCAGGCCGCTCACCCGGAGCAGGGGGTCGGTCACTTGGCCACCTTCTCCAACTCGCTCTTCGACCAGACCGTCGGAACGAACGTGCCGTCGGTGACGGTGTTGACCGAGATGTAGTCGGGAGACAGACCCGAGTGGTCCTTCTCGCTGTAGCGGTAGGTGCCGTTCGGGGTGGTAAGCGTCAGCTCCTCCATCGCCTGCCGGATCTTCTCGTGGTCGGTGCTCTTCGCCTTCTCGATGGCGGCGGCCAGCAGCTGGACACCGGTCTATCCGTCCTGTGCGAACTGCGGCGGCGGGTAGTTGTACTTCTCCGTAAACGGCTTGTTGACGGCCTCGATGGCCTTTCTCTGCGCTCCCTCCGGCAGCGTGTTGCCGACCAGGCCGATGGAACTGGCGACGATGGCGCCCTCGGCGGCCTTGCCGGCCGGGTCGAGCCACAGCTTGCTGGCCTGGGAGCCGGTGAAAGCGATCGGGATGTCCAGTCCCGAGGCGGCGTACTGCTTGGTCAGGACGACGGAGGCGGGGCCGGTCACCCACACCGCGAGCGCCTGGGCGTCGGTGCCCTTGACGTGCGTGAAGACGGCGCTGAAGTCGGACGCGGTGCTCTGGATCTCCTCGGTGGCGACGACCTTGATGCCGTACTCCCCGGCCTTCGCCTTCATCGCCTTGTAGCCGGCGGTCGGATACGCGGTCTTGGTGTCGTAGGCCACGGCCAGCTTGGTGACGCCCTCCGACTTGTAGTACTGCAACAGCCGCTCGGCGTAGTCGGAGGCCAGGGCCGGTACCACGAAGACGAAGGGGTGGACGGGCTCCACCTGCTCGTCGGCCGGGCTCAGGGAGATGTACGGGATCTCCGCCCGGTCCACGGCGGGCAGCGTGGCCAGCGCCGACCCTGCGGACGGTGAGCCGAGGACCGCAGTCACGCCCTGGTCCTTGAAGCCGTTGAAGGCCAGTACGGACTGGTCGGGCAGGCTCTTGTCGTCCTTGACCGTCAGCTCCAGCTTCCTCCCGAGGACCCCGCCGTCCTTGTTGATCTGCTCGACCGCCAGTTCCGCGGCCTTGCGGCCCTCGGTACCGAGGGTCTGGAGCTGACCGGTGAGCGAGGTGATCATGCCGATCTCTATCGGGCCGTCATCAGCGGACGAGGACGCGGACGAACCCCCTCCGCACGCTGTGACAGTGAGCACCAGACCGACGGCGAGAGTGGCAAGGGGCATATACGAGGGCGCACGGGAACCTCCCGGATACGGAGCGGGAACGGCATAGGGGAAGAGGCACACGCACCCGGAGGAGACGCGGCGCACACCAAAACGATGCAAGAAGAGTCGTTTTGCGGGCTTTTGCGGCTTGCGGCCCGATCGACGGGTTGAACATAAGCCGCGACCACATGACCGTCAACACTTCAAACAAAGATTCTTGGACTCAAGTCCAACTCTGCTCTCAAGTCTGCCGAACGCCAGGGCGAGACGGTGGCGCCGCAGGGCCGGCGGCGAGCCCGGCGAGGCCGCCGCCCGCCATCGGGGGGACACCGGCGACCGCACCCCCGGCGGGAACAGCGGCCATGACGCCTCGGCGGCGCTCCCCCGTTCCTCCGCTCCAGTCAGGGGTGCGTGAGGATGCCCAGCAGGATGATGTCGAGCGCCTCATCGATGCGGCTGGACAGGTCGAACGGCGGCGGCTCCTCGCGGATCCAGCGCAGAACCGAAGAGAAGTAGCAGGACGCGAGCAGGGCGCCGGCCTGGTCGGCGCCGACCTGCGACCGGATCTCTCCGCGCTGCCGCCCCTCGTCGACGATCTTCGCGAGTTCGGTTTCCAAGGAGGGGTCCTGCAGCAGGCGGCCGAAGCGTGCGGAGGCGTCCATCAGGACAGTGGTCTCCGCACGGGAGGCGACGTTGAGGTCAGCCATCTCCCTCAGGTAGCGGCGCAGCCGGTCGCCGACCGGCAGGTCCTCGGCGCGCTCCTGGCCGAGGATGGCCGCGACCCGGGCCCGGCGGCGGACGCCCCACTCCTCCAGGAAGCCGACCTTCTGCGAGAAGTGGTTGAAGACGGTGGCTCGGGCGACGTCGGCGGACTCGGCGATCTGCTCCATGGTCGTCGCCTCGTAGCCCTGGGCGACGAACAGCCCCACCGCGGCGCTGTAGAGCTGGTCGCGCACCTGCTGCCGCTTCCGCTCGCGCCGCCCGAGGGGTGGGGCGTCCTGTGCGGGTGCGCCTCCCGCCTCAGAGATCGTCATGGGCCCAGTACAGCACAGGCACACGCAGGTATTGACCCTCCGCGAGTCACCCCTTTAGATTACGCCCCACGAATGGACTCCAGTCCATCAATGGATCTCAGTCTCGACTTTTCCGCTTCGGGACGTGGAGGAGGCAGCGTGGCTTCCGTACTTTCCCCAGCCGGCCGGATCGACCTCGGCCATGGCTGTCATGCGTGGGTAGCGGGTACGGCCGGATGGGGAATGAGCAACGCCGGGCTGGTCACCGGCCAGGGCGAGTCCCTGCTCGTCGACACCCTCTACGACCTGCGCCTCACCCGGGCCATGCTCGACGGGCTGGCGCCGGTGACCGACGCCGCGCCGATCTCGACCGTGGTCAACACCCACGGCAACGGCGACCACTGGTTCGGCAACCAGCTCGTGGCCCACGCCGAGATCATCGCGGCCCGCGGAACGCTGACCGACATGCGGCAGGTGGGCCCGGCCGAGATGCGCACGTTGACCAGCGCGGAAACCGTCGCGGGACGGTTCGCCCGCCGGATCTTCGGCCGCTTCGACTACTCGGAAATCCACCCCGTGCTTCCGCACCGGGTCTTCGACGGCGAGACGGTCCTGGACATCGGCGGGACGGAGGTCCGTCTGATCGACGTGGGCCCCGCGCACAGCGCCGGAGACACGATCGTCCATGTCCCGCGGGCCCGGACCGTCTACACCGGCGACATCGTCTTCGCCGGTTCCACACCCGTCATATGGCACGGCCCGTTCGCCAACTGGCTCACCGCCTGCGACCTGCTCCTCGACCTGGACGTGGACATCATCGTGCCCGGCCACGGCCCGGTCACCACGAAGGAGGCCGTCCACACCGTCCGCGACTATCTGTCGTACGTCCACGAGCAGGCCACCTCCCGCTTCAGCGCGGGAATGCCCGCCGAGGCAGCCACACGCGACATCCGCCTGGGACGCTTCGCCGACCTCGACGAGAGCGAACGCCTTGCCGTCAACGTGCACACCGTCTACCGCGAGCTCGACCCCTCACTGCCTCCGCTCGACGGCCCCCAGTTGTTCGGCCGCATGGCCGGCCTCGCCTGCCCCTGCCCCGGCCTCTGAGCCGCGTCGGCCCCCGGATCTCGGAGAAGACATGGTCACCAGCCCCGTTCACGGCGCCCCCGCCGTCCCGTCCGCCGACTCGCCCGCCCGGCACACCGGCACCGTCATCGCCGGATGCCTGGCGATCCGCCCCGCCTGGGTCCACCCCGCCCCGACCGAGGCAGAGGAGAGCGCGGCGTGAAGTTCGCGACCTTCGTACACGACGGGAAGTGGCAGGCGGGAGTTGTCGCCGATGACCATGTCCACCCCTTCCAGTACCCCGTCGAGCTGCTGGACCTGATCGTGGAGGGCGAGGAGTCCCTGCGCAGGGAGGGAGAAAACGCCCTGGCCGGCTCGCCGTCCGTGCCCATGGCCGAAGTCCGGCTGCTGCCGCCGCTCCAGCCGCCGACCGTCCGCGACTACATGACCTTCGAGAGCCATGTCGCGGGTGTCGCCCGGGGATACGGTGACACCGTCCCCGAGGAGTGGTACGCGGCGCCAGCCTTCTATTTCACCAACCCGTACGCGACGATCGGCGCCCACGATGACGTACCCGTGCCACCCGGCTGCCTCCGCTTCGACTTCGAACTCGAGGTGGCCGCCGTCATCGGCAAGGCCGGCCGGGACCTGACCCCCGAGCAGGCTCGCGAGCACATCATCGGCTACACGATCCTCAACGACTGGTCCGCCCGCGACCTCCAGGGCCGCGAGATGAGGGTCAAACTCGGCCCCGCCAAAGCCAAGGACACCGCCACCACCCTCGGCCCCTGGCTGGTCACCACCGACGAACTCGAGCCCCACCGCGACGCGGAGGGCTTCCTCGACCTGGCCCTCACCGTCCAGGTCAACGGCGAGACGATCGGACGGGACAGGCTGGCCAACATGGCCTGGACGTTCGAGGAGATGGCGGCGTACGCCTCCCGCGGCACCTGGATCCGCCCCGGCGACGTCCTCGGCTCCGGTACCTGCGGCAACGGTGGCTGCCTGGCCGAACTCTGGGGCCGCAACGGCGCCCTGGAACCCCCACCGCTCATCCCCGGCGACAACATCACCATGGCGGTCGAGGGCATCGGAACCCTCAGCAACACCGTCGTCGAGGGCGTCGCTCCGGTTCCTCTGCCTCCTGCCCGCCGCAGGCAATGACGCCGTACGTCCGGGAAACAGGGGCGGGGCCACGGCTCGGCCCCGTCCCCGACTCCTGCCTGCTCACCAACCGGCTTTGACGACACCCCGGTGCCGGACCGCCCGTCCGGCATCGGGAGAAAGGCACGAAACAACGTGGACAAGGTCATGGCCTCGGCCGCCGACGCGGTCGCCGACATACCGGAAGGGGCATCTCTGGCGGTGGGCGGCTTCGGGCTGTGCGGCATCCCCACCGTCCTCATCGGCGCCCTGCACACCCAGGGCACCGGCGGACTGCGCGTGGTCTCCAACAACTGCGGCATTGACGGCCAAGGGCTCGGCGTCCTGCTGACGGCCGGCCGGATCGCCCGGGTCACCGGCTGCTACGTCGGGGAGAACAAGGAGTTCGCCCGCCAATACCTCGCCGGTGAGCTGGAGGTGGAGCTCACCCCGCAGGGCACCCTCGCCGAACGCCTGCGCGCCGGCGGCACCGGTATCCCCGCCTTCTACACCCCGGCCGGGGTCGGCACACAGGTCGCCGAGGGGGGACTGCCCTGGCGTTACGGCCGCGACGGCAGCGTGGCCGTGGCCTCCCCGCCCAAGGAGACGCGAACCTTCCGCGGGCGGACGTACGTCCTGGAGGAGGCCATCACCACCGATTTCGCCCTCGTGCGGGCCGCCCGCGGCGACCGGCACGGCAACCTCGTCTTCCACCGCAGCGCCGCCAACTTCAACCCTCTGGCGGCCATGGCGGGCCGTATCACGATCGCCGAGGTCGAGGAACTCGTCGAACCCGGCGCCATCGACCCCGACGCCGTCCATCTGCCCGGCATCTACGTCGACCGGGTCGTGGGCCCCGTCCCTGACGACGACAAGGGCATCGAGAAGCGCACCGTCCGCACGCGTGAGGAGCGGCACTGATGGCCTGGACCCGCGACCAGATGGCAGCCCGCGCCGCCCGCGAACTCCCCGACAACTCCTACGTCAACCTGGGCATCGGCCTGCCCACCCTCATCCCCAACCACCTCCCGCCCGGCGTCCGCGTGGTGCTGCACTCCGAGAACGGCATCCTGGGCACTGGCCCTTACCCGTACGACGACGAGGTCGTCCCCGACCTGATCAACGCGGGCAAGGAGACCGTCACCGTGCTGCCGGGCGCCGCGTTCTTCGACTCGGCGCTCTCCTTCGGGATGATCCGCGGCGGCCGCATCGACGTCGCCGTACTGGGCGGCATGCAGGTTTCCGCAACCGGTGACCTTGCCAACTGGACCGTACCCGGAAAGATGATCAAGGGCATGGGCGGTGCCATGGACCTGGTGCACGGCGCCCGCAAGGTCATCGTCCTCATGGAACACACCGCCAGGGACGGCACACCGAAGATCGTCGACGAATGCACACTCCCGCTGACCGGGCGGGCGTGCGTCCACCGGATCATCACCGACCTCGCCGTCCTCGACGTCACTTCGGATGGCCTGTCCCTGGTCGAAGCGGCCCCTGGAGTGTCCCCCTCGGACATCCGCGAGCGCACCGGGCCCCGGGTGCGGACGGCGTTGTGACCGGCGGCCGTCGACGAGCTAGGTGGTGGTCCCCAGGCAGCCGCTTCCGATTACCTGCGTCCTGCCAGCGTCCCGAATTCAGCTTCTAAAGGCTCGTACAGGCCACCCGCGGCGGCTCGCCCCGGCGGTGAGCCAACAGGTCTGTGCAGGTCAGAGCCATTCGAACTAACGTCGACGGCAACGGCGTTGAACTCACGCGCAGCGGATTCGACCCCTTGGGCCAAAACCCTGAATCCGCACGCCCGCTGAGACGTTTCCGCAGGTCAGAGACCTGCCTGGTGGGGCGGGTGGGACTCGAACCCACGGCCGACGGATTATGAGTCCTTTGAGGATCTTGGCGGCCCTTGTCGATCAACGCTCATCCATGACGTTTCATCAGGTCAGATGGGGTGGGCGATGTCGGTGCTCCTCAGCCCTTGTCAGTCTGTTCCTGTCCTTGCGGCCTCAACTCGGCCTCAATGAGGCCATGTGGGCTGGCACCAAGAGGCATGCGGAGTATCTCGCCCAGCCCGAAAACGGGTCTCGAACTCGCACGCAGCGGATTCCCGTTCCAACGCGCAGAGGCTCCGCCTCGACCCGGATGCTGTGTGCTCGGCGAACAGATCCAGCGCCGCCCCACGCAGCTGTGCCCGTCCCGCCAGATTGCTCTTTACCACCGCCCCTATGGCGGCAGCGTATTCACCCCGTCCGCAGGCAAGCCAGGCGCGGGGTCAACGGCGGGCCTTGAAGCGGTCCAGTGCGGGCAACGCCCAGGGCGGCCAGACCGATGGCCAGTTCCATCCAGTCGACGCCCTTGGTCTCGGCTACACCGACCGCGGCAGCGATGCCGGTTCCCACGAGCGCGGCGGCGACGCCGACGAGGATCGTCCAGAGCACGCCGATGCGCTGGCGGCCCGGGACGACGAGTCGGCCCAGGACGCCGATGACAATGCCGATCAGGATGGCGCTGATGATGCCGGAGATCTCCATGACAGCCCCTCGTCGTCAGGCGTCGTTCATGCCCCTTCGTCTCAGGTGTGCCCCGCAGTGGACGGAGCACTTTCTTCCTCTGTGTGCGGGCGGCGGGGTGTGGGGAGACGGACCAGGCTTTCCTCCAGTTCGTCCAGGGCTCGCCGGGCGACGGCGATGCGCTCGCGCAGCTCCTGTTCGGGGGCGCTCGGTGCCCCGGTGTGCTCGTCCTGTTCGCGTTCCATTTCACGGGCTTCGTCGAGGGAGCTGATGACGACGCCGATGAGGACGTTGACGAGGACGAAGGAGGCGAGCAGGACGTAGGAGGCGTAGTAGACGATGCTCCAGCGGGAGATCTCCAGGCCCGCGTGGACGGCGTCGCCGAGGCCGTCGAGGGTCATCAGGAGAAAGAGGGTGAGGACGGCGCGGCCGAGGGAACCGAAGTGTTCGGGGTCGTGGTCGGCGAAGAAGACCCAGCCGACCATGGCGTAGACGTACAGGAGCAGCGCGCCGACGAGCAGGAAGCTGAAGGTGCCAGGCAGGCTTCGGCCCACAGCGACCATGAAGACGCGGAGTTGGGGCAGGAAGCGGGCGGTGCGCAGGACGCGGGCCAGGCGCAGCAACCTCAGGACGGTGCCGTTCTCGCGGACGACGGGCAGGAACGCGGAGACCACGACGGCCATGTCGAACAGGTTCCACGGGTCGCGGAAGAAGTCGCGGGGGCGGTCGGCGTGCGCACAGGCACGCAGGAGTATCTCGACCGTGAAGGCGGCCAGGCAGACGTGCTCGGCGAAACGTAACCACGCGCCCCAGCCCGTCACCAGCGCGCTGTAGGTCTCGACGCCCAGCAGCGCCGCGTTGGCGAGGATCAGGGCGAACACGGTGACGCCGAACGAGCGGGCCTCCGTGACGGCGCGGGCCCATTCCGCGAGCACCCGGCGGAGGGGGCGCCGGTCCGTGGTCGTACGGTCGTGCGGGTCGGTCATCCTGCTGTACCTGCTCCTTCGCGCAGCGCGACGTCCCGCCACCCGGGGGTCGGGCGGCGGGACCGGTGGAGCGATCACGCTCCAGGAGAGACTTCTACAGCACTATCGATGTGCGTATGTCGGGCGTCGGCCCCGCCGTACGAGGCTGCCCGTCGGCCATGGCCGCGACGCCGCGGTACGTCAGTGGCGGTCAGATGGGAACCGCCGAGGGGACGGGTTTTTGCGTCCCCTCGCACAAGGTTGGCGCCCCTCGTGGTCAGATCGCTCGCGGCTGCAGGTAGCGGGCCAGCAGGTCGTCCAGACTGACCAGGCCGGTGAGCCGGCCGGTGTCGTCGCAGACTACGGCGAGCGAGGCGCGCTGCCGGCGGAGTACCTCGATCGCGTCGGCGACCGTGGCGTTGTCCGCCAGCTCCGGTACGGGCCGGGCGAGGGCGCGAGCCGTGACGGCACGGCCTCGGGTGCGGGCGACCAGTGCGTCGCGGGCGTGGACCGAACCGAGGATGGTGCCGCCGGTGCGGACCAGGAGCCGGGTGCGGTCGTGGTCGGCGGCTGCGCGGAGGATGGACTCGACGTCGGCGTCCGCGTCCACCGCGGTGATCTCGGCGGCCGGTATCGCGAGGTCGCTCACCGGGGTCTCGGGCTCCGTCAGCGAGCGGGTGATCAGCTCGGAGTCGGCCTCGCTGATCAGGCCGAGGCGCTGCGACTCCTCGACGAGATGGGTGAGCTGTTCGCGGTTGTGGACGGAGGTCAGCTCGTCGCGCGGGGTGACCCGGCACAGCCGCACCAGCGCGTTGCTGACCCGGTTGAGCAGCCCGATCAGCGGCCGTACGGCCCTGACCAGGGCCCGGAAGGGCGGGGACAGCAGCATCGCCGCGCGCTCGGGGTGGGCGATGGCCCAGGACTTGGGTGCCATCTCCCCCAGCACCATGTGGAGAAACACCACCACGATCATGGCCACGGCGAACGCGATGCCGTAGCTGACCGCGCTCGGCAGGCCCAGGTCGTGCAGCAGCGGGTCGAGTTCGTGCGAGATGGCGGGCTTGGACACCGAGCCCAGACCCAGCGTGCACACGGTGATGCCGAGCTGGGCGCCCGCCAGCATCAGCGACAGCTCGCGCATGCCCGCGAGAGCGGCTTTGGCACCGCTGCGGCCGTCGGCCGCGGCCTTCTCCATGCGGTGGCGTTTGGCGGCGACCAGCGCGAACTCGGCGGCGACGAAGAACCCGCTGCCGATCAGCAGCAGGACGGTGACGAAGAGCGCCATGGGAAAGCTCATGCCTGTTCCCCCTCGCGCTCACTCACGGGCAGCCGCTCCAGGCGGACCCGGTCCGGTACATGCCGGTCGAGGGTGCGTACGTCGATGACCGCGCGGCCGCTGTCGGGCATGTCCAGGGTCAGCCGGTCGCCGACGGCCGGGAAGCGGCCGAGGCGGTCCACGATCAGGCCGGCCACCGTGTCGTAGTCGTCGTCCCCGGGCAGCTCGATGCCGGTGGCGTCGGCGACCTCGTCCAGGCGGCGCCCGGCGTCCACCAGCCAGCCCGCCCCGTCGGCGACGGCGATCTCGGTCACGGTGTCGGTCTCGTCGGCGATGTCGCCCACCAGCTCCTCGGCGATGTCCTCGTAGGTCACGATGCCCGCGACGCCGCCGTGCTCGTCGAGTACGACCCCGAACTCGTCGTCCCGCTCGCGCATTCGGTCGACCGCGTCGGGCAGGGGCAGCGTGTCCGGCAGCAGCAGTGGGCGCCGGGCGAGCACACCCGCCGTGGTGGCGGCGAAGCGGTCGGCGGGCAGATGGGTCAGCTCGCGCACGCCCAGGACGCCCGCGACGTCGTCGGGGTGGTCACCGAGGACCGGGTAATTGGAGTGTCCATGCTTGGCGATCAGCTCGACCGCCTCGGCGGCGAAGGCGTCTTTGCGGACGAAGACGGCGTCCGCACGCGGGACCATCACCTCGTCCAGCGTCCGGTCGGAGAACTCCAGGGCGTGGTCGAGCAGGTCGGCTGTGTCCTTGGGCAGTTGCCCCTGCTCGTGCGACTCGCCGATCAGGTGCCCGAGTTCCTCCAGGGTGGCGCCGTGGTGCAACTCCTCGACGGGCTCGATGCCGACCTTGCGCAGCAGTCGGTTGGCCGCGCCGTCGAAGATGTGCACCAACGGGCCCACGACCTTCAGATACGCGAGTGTGGAGGCGGCCAGTGACTTGGCCAACCGCTCCGGGACGGCGAGTGCGAGGTTCTTCGGGGCCAGCTCGCCGAGCACCATCTGGACGACGGTGGCCGCCGTGAAGGCCAGGACGACGGAGATTCCGCCGACCGCGCCCTCCGGGACACCGATGCCGGTCAGGGCCGGTTCGAGCAGCGCGGAGACGGACGGCTCGGCGATGAAGCCGACGACCAGGCCGGTGACGGTGATACCGAGCTGGGCGCCGGACAGCATGAACGACAGCCGCTCCAGCACCTTCAGGGCGCGGGCCGCCCGCCGGTCGCCCGTCTCCGCCTCGCGTGCGAGTGCGAGGCGGTCGGCGGAGACGTACGCGAATTCCTGGGCGACGAAATAGCCGGTACCGGCGGTGAGGACGAGGACGGCCAGCAGGCCGAGTACGGCGTTCGCGGCACTCATCGAGCACCACCCCGTCGCGTGCCGCGATCGAAACGATCATCCAAGGTCTGGCGGGGTGGTCGGGGACTGTGCCCCGGGGAGTCCGTCGGTCTGGCGGACACGGGCTTGCTCCTTCAGTTGATGTGCAGCATGTGAACAGTTGTGTCCGGTGCCGCGTTCCCGGCAAGCCAGGGCTGCCCCCGGCGACAGCCCCCGGCCCTGGCCCGGCCGTGACGCCGCGGACCCGGCCGCCTCACCGGGAACGCGCCAAGTCGGCCGCGTCCCGCTTGAAAGCCCAATGCATCTCCGGCTCCATCGAGAACCGGAAGAGGCGCTGAACAGGCGGCATGCACAGCACGGTGATGATCACGGCGGCGACGATGGTGACGGCGATCTCGCCCAGGGGCTGGTGCAGCCAGCCATGGTCGTACCAGTCCCAGAAGCGGGAGCCCTTGGCGAGGAAGCCGTGCAGCAGATAGCCGTACAGCGTTCCGGCCCCGAGCGCCGTGAACCACATCCTGCGCCCGGGAACCCAGGCGAAGAAGCAGGCGACCAGGACCATCGAGCAGCCGAACAGGGCCAACGTCATCACCGCGCCGGTCCAGCCGGGTGCGGCGAGCTCCTGGGCGCTGTCACGTCGGTAGAACCAGGCCGCGTTCATCTGCGGGGCCGCCCAGTAGGCAACAGCCAAGGCTCCGGCGAAGACGGGCGCCGCGAGGAGGCGCACCTCACGGCGCCGTACGAGCTGGAAGTGCTCCGGCTTCAGGGAGAGGCCGAGTACGAAGAAGGGCAGGAACTGCAGGACACGCTGCAGGTCGAGATCGTCACCGATGTCCGGCGAGACGGACGCCAGGACCGCGATGGCGAGGGCGATCGGAAGTGGCCAGCGCACGACCTTCCACAGCGGCATGGTCAGCCGCCATACGAACAGCGCGATCAGGAACCAGGTCAGATACCAGGGGTCGAGCAGGCTGATCGGATGGCCGGGGTCGTCATCGGCCCACCTCTTGAACAGCGAGTACGCCACCTCGAAGATCACGTAAGGGACGGCGACGCCGGTGACCAGGCGGCGGAGGCGGCCCGGGCTCGCGTCGAAGCTGCGCGAGAAGTAGCCGGAGATGACGATGAAAGCCGGCATGTGGAAGGTGTAAACGGCAATGTAGAGCGCGGCCGCGGCCCGGCTGTCGCTCCGCAGCGGCTCCCAGGCGTGCCCCACCGCCACCAGCACCATCGCCAGGTACTTGGCGTTGTCGAAGAACGCGTCCCGTCGCTTGAGCGGCTTCGCCACTTCGGTGGGGGCATCCGCGCGGCCGGGGAGAGATGCGTTCCGTGCAGCCGGTGGTCGGGCCCGCCGTTCGAGTGCCTGGTTTCCCGGGCGCGCGTCGTCACTCACTGACTCTCCCTCCCCAGGCAACCCGAACCCATGATTGCGCGTCTTACGTTGAATGCGGGCGTTGCGTCAGCGCACAACATCCCCAGACCCTAGCCACACAGGCCCCGCACAGCACAACTCCGCCGGATGCCGGAGCAGGCCGCATCCGGGCCACCTCGTGCGGGGCCGCGCACGGGGTGGCCCGGGGATCAGGCGGCGGCCGGTGCCGGGCCGACCAGTTCGGACAGGACGTCCTCCATGGTCACGAAGCCGAGGACCGCGCCCTTCTCTCCGGTGACTGCGGCCAGGTGGCTGCCGTCGGCGCGCAGGGCGGTGAGCGTGTCGTCCAGCGGGGTGTCGATGCGGACCCGGGTGACCGGGTGCAGCGCGCCGCGCGGGAACGGCTGGTCGCGGTCGGTGAGGCCGAGCGTGTCCTTGATGTGCAGGTAGCCCAGCAGGGTCCCGTTCAGGCCGGTGACGGGGAAGCGGGAGTAGCCCGCCTGGGCGGCGATCCCCTCCAGCTCGGCCGGGGTGACGGTGTGGACGACCGTGCGCATCTTCTGCGCGGGCACGAGGATCTCGCCGACCGGGCGGGTGCCCAGCTCCAGCGCGTCGCGCAGCCGCTCGCCGTCGGCGGGCGAGAGCAGGCCGGCCTCGCTGGAGTCGAGGACCATGCGGGCGAGCTGGTCGTCGGTGAAGACCGCCTCGACCTCGTCCTTCGTTTCCACCTTGAGCAGCTTCAGCAGCGTGTTGGCGAAGGCGTTGATGCCGAACACGACCGGCCGCAGTGCCCGGGTCAGAGCCACCAGAGGGGGCCCCAGGAGCAGCGCGGTGCGCACCGGCGCGGCAAGCGCGATGTTCTTCGGGACCATCTCGCCGATCAGCATGTGCAGGTAGGTCGCGACGGTGAGGGCGATGACGAACGCGATCGGGTGCACCAGAGCGTCCGGGATGTGGGCCGCCTCGAAGCCCGGCTCCAGGATGTGCGCGATGGCCGGTTCGGCGACCGCGCCGAGCACCAGCGAGGAAACGGTGATGCCCAGCTGTGCGGTGGCCATCATCGCGGAGAGGTGCTCCAGAGCCCACAAGGTCTTCCGGGCCCGCTTGTCGCCCTCCTTCGCGCGCGGCTCGATCTGGCTGCGGCGCACGGAGATCAGCGCGAACTCGCCACCGACGAAGAAGGCGTTGGTCAGCAGGGTCAGGGCCCCGATGGTCAGTTGCAGGACGGTCACCGGGGCTCCTCCGCCGCATCGGCCGGAACCCGAACCGGTTCGGTGATCAGGACGCGGTCGGCGCGGTGGTGCTCGACGTCCAGGACATCCAAGTGCCAGCCGTCGAGTTCCAGCGCGTCCCCCTTGGCCGGAATGCGCGCGAGGCGGGTGGCGACCAGGCCGGCCACCGTCTCGTACGGGCCCTCGGGCGCCGTCAGCCCCACCTGGACCAGCTCGTCGATGCGGACGGAGCCGTCCGCCTCCCAGGCCGCACGCCCGTCCTCCGTCCTCGGGGCGGGAACCAGATCGGGGACCTCCACGGGGTCGTGCTCGTCGCGGACCTCGCCCACTACCTCCTCGACGATGTCCTCCACCGTGGCCACGCCTGCGGTGCCGCCGTACTCGTCGATGACGACGGCCATGGTGCGGGCCTCGCGCAGCCGCTGCAGCAGCCGGTCGGCGGTGAGGCTGTCGGGCACGAGCAGAGGCTCGGCGGCCAGTTCGGTGACCAGTGTGAGCGCGCGCTTCTCCGGTTCCAGGGCGAGGACGTCACGGATGTGGACGGTGCCGATGACCTCGTCCAGGCTGTCGCGGTAGACCGGGAAACGGGACAGGCCAGTGGCGTACGTCAGGTTCGCCGCGTCGGCGGCCGTGGCGTGCGCTTCCAGGGCCTTCACGTCGACCCGTGGGGTCATCACGTTCTCGGCCGTGAGCTCACTCAGGTGCAGGGTGCGCACGAACAGTTCGGCGGAGTCGGGTTCAAGGGCGCCCTCGGCGGCCGAGTGCCGGGCGAGCGCGACCAGTTCCTCAGGACCGCGGGCCGAGGCCAACTCCTCGGCCGGCTCCAGACCGAAGCGGCGTACGAACCGGTTGGCGGTGTTGTTCAGGTGCCGGATGAACGGCCCGAAGGCTGCGGTGAAGCCTCGCTGCGGGCCGGCCACCACCTTCGCCACGGCCAGCGGGCGGGAGATCGCCCAGTTCTTCGGCACCAGCTCGCCCACCACCATCAGCACGACGGTGGAGAGGGCCACGCCCAGCAGGGTCGCCACCGTCGAGGCGGCGGCGCCCAGGCCCATCGCTTCCAGTGGCCCGCGCAGCAGCGCCGCGAGCGATGGCTCGGCGAGCATGCCGATCACCAGCGAGGTGACGGTGATGCCCAACTGTGCGCCGGACAACTGCAAGGTCAGATGACGCACTGCCTTCAGCGCGCCCTCCGCGCCGCGCTCGCCCGCCTCGGCAGCGCGTTCCAGTTCACCGCGCTCGACGGTGGTCAGGGAGAACTCGGCCGCGACGAACAACGCGCAGCCCAGGGTGAGGAGAAGTGCCAGCAGGAGCAGCAGGATTTCGATCACCGTGCCACCCCCGATCTCTCACGCACAGGCAGTGCGGGCCGGGGCACGGCACGGTTGGTACTGGGAGGTTCACCCATCGCGGGTCTGTCACTCCTTCTGAGCCTGGAGGGCAGGATGGACCCTCGGTGTTCTGCGGGCGGGGACACGCCCACCCCCATGGTAAAAGACGGGCAAAGTGCCGAGGTCAAGTCCCCGACCCTCCGCCGACGACTCTTTTCGGACTTTCCCGCCAAGGACGCCAGGACGCGGTGTGGACCGGCCCTGGCAACCCTATACTTCTACGTGACTGTAGAGACAACGGGCGGCTCCTACGGGTTGTTCCCGGCTGCCGCCGACCCCTCACCTGCTCGCTCAATGGAAAGGGACGCATGGCTTCGATCGACCCGGACAAGGTGCTCGACAACGCGTGGGTGGACAAGAGCCTGACCGAGATACTGGCCGCCCCCGTGGGCGCGCTCAAGGGGGTCTCCGAGCGCGACGGCGAATTGCTGCAACAGGCATTCGGGGTCAAGACCGTGGCCGATCCGGCCGACTTGAAGTACGTCCGCTGGGCGCAGGCCCTGGCCGCCCTCGACGCGGCCAAGTAGCCGCCCCGCGCACAGCCGTGGTGCCGTGGCACCCACACGGGCGACGCGGCACCGCCCTCACGAAACACACGCACGTATAAGGAGTGGACGCCACGATGGTGTTCAAACGACTGCTCGGTTCGCTCGGCGTGGGCGGCCCCACCGTCGACACGGTTCTCGACCCCGGTGCGGTCCGCCCCGGCGGCGGCCTGTCCGGTCAGGTCCACCTGAAGGGCGGTGACGCCGACTTCGACATCGAGCACATCTCGCTGGAGCTGGTGGCGCGGGTCGAGGCCGAGCACGAAGAGGGCGAGAGCGAGGGTGTCGCCGTCTTCGAACGGTTCATCGTCGGCGGCGGCTTCCGGCTCGCGGCGGGCGAGGTACGGAGTGTTCCGTTCAGTGTCACGCTGCCCTGGGAGACGCCGATCACCGAGTTGTACGGGCAGGCTCTGGGCATCGTCCTCGGGGTGCGCACCGAGCTGGCGGTGGCCGGCGCGAAGGACAAGGGCGACCTCGACCAACTGACCGTGGGACCGCTCCCCGGGCAGGAGGCGATCCTCGAAGCCCTCGGCCAGCTCGGCTTCGGCTTCAAGTCCGCCGACCTGGAGTATGGGCACATCCGCGGCACCGGCCAGCAGTTGCCCTTCTACCAGGAGATCGAGCTCACCCCGGCGCCGCAGTACGCGCACCAGGTCAACGAGATCGAGCTGACCTTCCTCGCCACCCCGGGCGGCATGGAGGTGATCCTGGAAGCCGACAAGCGCGGCGGACTGTTCTCCGAGGGCCACGACACGGTCACCCGCTTCACCGTCTCCCACGACGGGATCGAGTACCAGGACTGGAACGCCCTGGTCGACGGCTGGATCCGGCAGCTGGTCGAGCACCGGGCGTCGTACGGCTCCCATAGCTCGCACTCGCACGAGGGCCACTACAGGCACCACGGTGACCACGGCCACGGCGACCACCACGACGGTCACCGTTCCGGTCCCGGCATGGGCACCGTCGTCGCCGCGGGCGCGGCCGGGCTCGCGGTCGGGGTCGTCGGGGGCATGGTCGCCGCCGAAGTCGTCGACGAGGTGGGCGACTTCTTCGAGGGCGACGAGGAAGACGAAGGGGACGAAGAGGGCTGACGAGCCGACGCGGGCCGGGAGGGTCGGTCGGCTGCCATCTGTCCACAGAACGTGATCGGCGTCTTCCGGCCCGCCTCACCTTCGTCCCGGCCCGTCGAGACACCTCCGCGACGGGCCGGATCCCGTCGGCGGCAGAGTCTCGCACCGGAGAGAGCCACCAACCCCCGCCGAGCCCGTCGTCGCGGGCCCTGCCGCTGTGGTCAGCGGCTCGCCGCCGAACATCGCGCAAATCCCGGGAACTTATCCGCCGAGGCGCTAGTTTCTACATTGCTGTAGATTCTGCCGGGCGTCGGACTGCCACCGGGCGGCCCGAGCCCCTACCGACCCTATGGAGTTGTCATGGCCCTCTGGGACCGTCTCAAGGAGTCCGCGTCGACGATGCAGACCCAGTTGATGGCGAAGAAGAACGACCTCAAGAGCGGGGCCTTCCGCGACGCGAGCATGGCGATGTGTGCGCTCGTCGCCGCGGCCGACGGCACTGTCGATCCCTCTGAGCGGCAGCGGGTGGCCCAACTCATCGCCACCAACGAGGTCTTGCGGAACTTCGACGCCATGGACCTTCAGCGGCGCTTCGACGAGAACCTGAACAAGCTCACCGCCGACTTCGACTTCGGCAAGGTCAGCGTCCTGCAGGAGATCGCCAAGGCGAAGAAGAAGCCCGCCGAGGCCCGCGCCGTCATCCAGATCGGTATCGTCATCGGCGGTGCCGACGGCGACTTCGACAAGACCGAGCAGGCCATGGTCCGCGAAGCCTGCTTCACCCTCGATCTGCCGCCGCACGAGTTCGATCTCTGATCGCCCGACAGCCGCTGCGTCGGCCTCCGGCGCCGACAGTCACCACAGCTCGTCGAGGTCGAGGTCCGACCCCACGACCAGGGTCACCACGCCTGCGGCGTCCGCGGACCGCGTGGCCCTGGTGCCGGGCAGCCGCGAGGCGAGGACCTTCGCCTGCTTGGCGAGGTCCGCCGGGTACGTGACCGTGGTCTCGTCCGTGGTCTCGGGCGCGTTGCCCGTGCCGACGACGGTGAAGCCGGCCTCACGCAGCTTCTCGGCGACGTCGGCGGCGCGCCCGGTGACCCCGGTGCCGTTGAGGACCTGGACCCGTACGGCGGACGCGTAGACCAGGTCGTTCTTGGCCCGTGCCTGCAGCCGCTTCTTGTCGACCTCCTTGTCCTTGGCGAGGGAGGTGAACAGGTCGGCGGCCTGCGGGTACTGCCAGACGATGTTGGCCTTGTCGGTGGGGACGTCGGCCTCGCGGGGGTAGTTGGGGACGGTCAGGAAGGTCAGCCGGTCGCTCGGGATGCCCTTGAGCTCGGAGGCGAGGTCGTAGAGGGGGTCGATGCCGGCGAGGCCCTCGTCCGTGGTCAGGGACTTGGTGGCGGACTGCAGGAAGTCGTAGAGCGACGTGGGGCTGGTCAGCTTGGACTTGGCCTTGGCGGCCAGAGCCTCCACGAACTCCTGCTGGCGTCCGATGCGTCCGATGTCGGAGCCGTCGCCGACGGCGTAGCGGGTCCGTACGTAGCCGAGCGCCGTCTCGCCCTTGACGGTCTGACAGCCCGCCTCCATGTCCAGGTGGGCCTTGTCGTCCTTGATGGCCTGCTCGGGGCAGACCTCGATACCTTCCAGAGCGTCGACCATCCCCTTGAAGCCCTGGAAGTCGACCGACATGAAGCTGTCCATGCGCAGGCCGGTGTTGGCCTCGACCGTCCTGATCGAACAGGCGGCGGCCCCGGCGACCTCGCCGCTCGCACCGCCGATCGCGAACGCCTCGTTGATCTTCGCCAGGTGCGGGCTGGAGGCGCTGCCGTCGCCCTTGTCGCACGCCGATATCTCGACCCAGGAGTCACGCGGGAACGACACCACGGTGGCCCATTCCCGGTTCGCCGGGACG
Source organism: Streptomyces tailanensis (assembly GCF_008386495.1). Classification (GTDB taxonomy): domain Bacteria; phylum Actinomycetota; class Actinomycetes; order Streptomycetales; family Streptomycetaceae; genus Streptomyces; species Streptomyces tailanensis. Next base: position 64,248 of record NZ_VTHJ01000032.1, read on the forward strand.
TGCAGCACCATCAGCGTGTCCGACTGCATGGTGGTCAGGCCGTCGCCGCCGTACTTCGCGTTGACCCCGTCGCGGCTGTCCGAACCGACGACCATGATGTTCTTCGAACCCGGGCTGAGATTCGCCGGGCGGTCGTCGCCGAGCTTGGCGTCGACATCGGCACCCGTGATGTTGCTGTCGAGGTCCTTGTAGACCCAGGCACCCACACCTCCGACACCGAGGACGAGCACCGCGCAGCTCCCCGCGCTCCACGCCAGTATCCGGCCCCGCCGCGTCAACCTCGTCGCCCCGGCCCCAGCGCGCCGCCTTCCGGTACCACTCATCGGCGCGCCCCCGTCTCGGCCGCACTCGCCCGGTCCGCTTGCTCATTGCCGTCCGGCACCTGTGATCACCGAACCCGCAGGACTCTACATCTATACAGATATACGGGCTGGAGGCAGGTTCTTCTCACTGACCCCTGGTCGACAAAGCTCAGCAACCTCAACAGGCCGGCGGCTACCAGCGCATGCGCCTGCCAACTCCCCCGCCCGCTCTGTGGGCATCGTCCGGAGAGGCTTCGCCCGGTCGGTCACGGGATCAGAGGGGCGTAGCCGCGTACAGGATGAACGCCATCGTCACCGCGGAGTTCGCGGACGACAGCGCCGAGACAACGGTGCCCGCGGCCGCGCCCCATGCGGCCAGGCCCACACTCGTGAACACCGACGGCCAGCTGCGCATCACCGGGACGGGGCCGAGTAAGGCGGTAACACGGCGTGGCACCGGCCCTGGGGCTGCCAAGCCCGCGAGCGTCCCCACCGGAGTACCGCGGGAGACCAGCGCCGCCTTGCCGATCGCGCACGCCACCGTCCTGCGGCTGCCGACGGCCTGGGCCGCGTCCTCATCCGCCCACCGCTCCGTCGTGTACGACACGGCCGTGCGCAGGGGCCGCAGGAATGGGTTGGCACGCGCGGCCAATTGGACTGCGAGCAGGAACCGATGGTGACGGGCCACCAGATGGGCCCGCTCATGAGCGAACAGCGCACGCCGCTCGGGTGGTTCGAGGCAGGACAGCATGCCGGTGGTGACGACCACCCGGTCGCGGCGACCGCCGGGCAGCGCGTACGCGTACGGCACTTCGTCGGGCAGTACGGCCACCTCCGTGCCCGGCAGCCCGGCCAGGGCCCGGTGGGCGCGGAGGCGAACCCGACCGTGCCGCCACCCCGTTCGACCACACGCCAGGAGCACCGCGATCAGCGCCGGGATGGCCAGCTTCCCTGCGACCTCGTCGTACGGCACCGCCTCGCGCACCTCCGGATCGGACCAGCCGTCGGGCAGAGGATTGCCGGGCAGTTGGGCGGTACCGACCACCATCAGCAGGCCCAGAGACACCGTGCTGCACGCCGCCATCACCGCGGCCACGCCGGTCAGCAGCCGGGTGGCGGTCCGTGGATGCAGCCGCTGCTCGGCCAGCCGCGCGATCGGCCACGCCGTGAACGGCAGGACCAGCGGCAGAAAGACGAACACCCCCATGAGGCTTCAGTCTTCCCCTTCGCCCTGTTTCCGACCCGTGCTCTTCGCCTGCCCCAGCAACTCTCGCAGCAGCCGCTCGTCGTCCGGCTCCAGGGAGGTGACGAAACTGGCCAGCACCGCCTCGCGGTCGCTCTCGCCGTCGAGCACCTTGTACATCTTGTGCGCGGCGAGGCCCGCCTGGTCCGAGGTCGGGGTCCACGCGAAGGAGCGGCCGGCACGCTCGCGGGTCACCGCGCCCTTGGCCAGCAGCCGGGTCAGGATCGTGATCACCGTCGTATAGGCAAGGTCACCGCCGAGGCGCTCCTGCACCCACCCCGCGCTCTTGGGGCCGTCCGCCTCGCGCAGCGCGGACAGGACGAGTGCCTCCAGCTCACCTTGTCCCCGCCGGGGACGCTGCTGGTCCGTCACACCCTGTCTCCTTTCCGCTGAACCCGAGTTCACGGGCGGTCCATCGTATAGACGCCCCACAGTCGGCCGCGACGCAACCAGGCCGCCACAGCCCCTCACCTCAGCATCTACATAATTGTAGAAGATAGGCTGTTCGGGCAGGTTCATTCGCGCCGCACCGACGGCGACAACACAATGGAGACGGTGGACATGGGTGTCATCGCGTGGCTGGCCCTGGGGCTTCTCGCCGGGGCCATCGCCAAGGCCATTCTGCCCGGACGCGACCCGGGCGGCCTCATCGGCACGACATTCATCGGGATCGTCGGGGCTTTCCTGGGCGGCTGGATCTCGACGGCGTTCCTCGACCGGCCGGTGCACCGGGAGTTCTTCGCGCCGCCACCTGGGGATCGGCCATCGCGGGCGCGTTGGTCCTGCCGATCGGCTATCGCATCCTCTTCGGCAACTCCCGTGAGTGACAGGCCGCTTCACCGAACCGGCCGCTGCCCAGCCAGACACGACACGGCCGAAACGCGCGGGCCTGATGAGCCCTTCCTCTTTTTCTACAGTGCTGTAGTTTCTACTCCGGGTCCCTTCGGACCCGCCTGACGCATCAGGACATCAAGGCTTCGAGAAGGAGTACGCAGTGGGAGTTTCCCTGTCCAAGGGTGGCAACGTCTCGCTCAGCAAGGAGGCACCTGGCCTGACGGCCGTCCTGGTCGGTCTGGGCTGGGACGTGCGCACCACCACCGGCACCGACTACGACCTCGACGCCTCGGCGCTGCTGCTCGACGCCTCCGGCAAGGTCCCCTCCGACGGGCACTTCATCTTCTACAACAACCTCACCAGCCCGGACGGTTCCGTCGAGCACACCGGCGACAATCTCACCGGTGAGGGCGAGGGCGACGACGAGTCGGTCAAGGTGAACCTCGCGGCCGTGCCCGCCGATATCGAGCGGATCGTCTTCCCCGTGTCGATCCACGACGCCGCGAACCGGGGCCAGAGCTTCGGCCAGGTGCGCGGCGCCTTCATCCGCGTCGTGAACCAGGCGGGCGGCGCCGAGATCGCCCGCTACGACCTGTCCGAGGACGCCGCCACCGAGACCGCCATGGTCTTCGGCGAGCTGTATCGCAACGGCGCCGAGTGGAAGTTCCGCGCCGTCGGCCAGGGCTACGCGTCGGGGCTGACCGGGATCGCCTCCGACTTCGGCGTCAACGTCTGAAGCAGGCAGCCCGCCCCCGTGACTGTGTCTTTGAGGGCGGGCCGCACACCCTCGTCCGGCAACGCAGTGCCCCCAGTCGCAGGAGACCATGTGGCCGACCCGACCGGCCTTCGCCCCGAGGACCGGGCGGACTTCGAAGCCGTACTGCACCTGGCTCTGAACACGGCGGACATCTGCAACGTCCTGCGCACCGATCCGACCGGCCTGGCCGCGCGACGACTACGCGTCCGGGCGCTGGCAGACGCCGACAGGATCACGGCCGCGGCACAGAACGATTACGGCACCTACCTCTCATGTCGCGCCCTGAACACGTCCGCCGAACAGCCTGATCAGCGCAAGCCGGGTCGGTCCGCGCATGCCGGACTGCTGCCGACCCTGGCGGCGCTCACTCCGCCCGTAGCCGTATCGTCCGCCGCGATCCTGCTCGTACTCGGCTACGTGCTCCAAGTGACCGTGCACGGGGCATTGCTCGAGTCCCTCATAACCGCCGGCTGGATCCTCGCATCCGTCGCGGCCCTGAGTGCCTACCTCGCCGTGGCCGCGCTGCTCGGCGCGGCGATACGCAAGCGTGGCAACTCCGTGCACCCCGCACGGCTGGAACAGACCCGGCTGGACTGGCGGCAGGCCCTGTTGGAGCGCGGCATGCTGCCACATTTGCGCCGCTGCATACGCGAGGATCCGACGCTCCAACCTGCGCCGCCCAAGACACCGTTGCCCAACACCCCCACGACCGAGCCCGGGAACGATCCCCCGCTCGCCGGCTAGCGGTCGCCGGCTCGGACGGCCGAGCGAACCGCTCCGGACGGTGCACAGACAACAACAACCCAGCAGACCCGAAGGAGAACCACCCCGCATGTCGGTCAACATGACCAAGGGCCAGCAGATCAACCTGAGCAAAGCCGACGGCACCGCACTGACCTCGGTCCGGATGGGTCTCGGCTGGCAGGCAGTGCCCCGCAAGGGTTTCCTCGCCAAGCTCACCGGAGGCGGAGCCGAAATCGACCTGGACGCCTCGGCCGTACTCTTCGCCGCCGGTCAGCCGATCGACGTCGTCTTCTTCCAGCATCTGGTCAGCGACGACGGCTCCGTCCGGCACACGGGCGACAACCTCACCGGCGGAGCCGGGGCCGGAGGTGACGACGAAGCCATCCTCGTCGACCTGGCCCGCGTGTCCGCACGCATCGACCAGATTGTCTTCACCGTCAACTCCTTCACCGGTCAGACCTTCGGCGAAGTGCAGAACGCCTTCTGCCGCCTGGTCGACGAGACGACGGGCGCCGAACTGGCCCGCTACACCCTCACCGGCGGCGGCAACCACACGGCCCAGATCATGGCCAAGGTCCACCGCACCGGCGGCGGCTGGCAGATGAAGGCCATCGGCGAACCCGCCACCGGCCGCACCTTCCAGGACCTGCTGCCGTCCATCTCCACCCACCTGTAGACCAGGGCACCCCTGCACCCGGCAGCCCTCCAGCCGGCTCGGGCCATACCGGTCCGGGCCGTACGCAGAAGACAGGACCCGCATGTTCGGACTGAGCGAAGTCGCCGTCATCCTCATCGTCGTCATAGCTGTCCTCGCCGCCAAGAAGCTCCCCGACCTCGCCCGCTCCGCAGGTAAGGCCGCCCGCATCCTGAAAGCCGAGGCCCGTGCCATGAAGAACGACGAAGCCCAGGCCGACGCGGCGCCCCAGGTCGTCCAGGGCGAGACCACCAACTCAGCCGGCGGCACCGCCTCCGGCACGGACCAGCGGTCCACCGGGGCCCCCGAACACCCCGGTGGTACGGCCGGAACACCCGAGCAAGGCAGCAGGCCATAGACCGACAGCGGGCTGCATCAGGGGGCGCAGTCCGAGCGCGGCACGGCGTAGGCGAGACCTGCAGCGTGGCGCGCACAGACGAGACCGGGCAGACCGCCCCGCACGCGTCCGCGGTCGGCTCGGCGCCAGGCGTCCCGCCTCCCACGCAGTCCGCAGTACCCGGCACGCACATGCCACGCCGGCTGCCACGTGCCATGGTGCTGGCCTTCTCGCTGGTCGCCGTGTTCCAACTTGGCGGCTGGGCGTTCCACCAGCTCCTGGGGCTGCTGGTCAACGTCCTGATCGCGTTCTTCCTCGCGCTCGCCATCGAACCCGCGGTCAGTCGGATGGCATCTCACGGGCTGCGCAGGGGGCTGGCCACCTTCCTGGTCTTCCTCGGCCTCGTCATCGTGTCCGTCGGCTTCGTGACGCTGCTCGGCTCCCTGCTCGCGGGCCAGATCATCAAGATGATCGAGGGGTTCCCGGCCTACCTCGACTCCGTCATCAGCTGGATCAACACACACTTCGACACCGAGCTGAAGCGGGTGGACATACAGGAGAACCTGCTCCGATCCGACTGGCTGCGCGACTACGTGCAGAACAGCGCCACCGAAGCTCTGGACGTCTCCGCCCAGGTCCTCGGCGGTCTCTTCCGACTCCTGACGATCACGCTGTTCTCGTTCTACTTCGCCGCCGACAGTCCACGACTGCGGCGCGCGCTGTGCTCCGTGCTGCCGCCCGCCAAGCAGGCCGAGGTGCTGCGTGCCTAAGAGATCGCCGTCGACAAGACCGGCGGGTACATCTACTCGCGCGGCCTGATGGCGCTCGTCTCCGCCATTGCGCACTACATACTCCTCCAGGCACTTGGCGTCCCCTACGCCCCCGTACTCGCCGTCTGGGTCGGTCTGGTCTCGCAGTTCATCCCCGCCATCGGCACCTACCTGGCGGGGGCGTTGCCGATGCTGATCGCCTTCACCGTCGACCCCTGGTACGCGCTCTGGGTCCTCGTCTTCGTTGTGGCCTACCAGCAGTTCGAGAACTACGTGCTTCAACCCAGACTGACCGCCAGGACCGTCGACATCCACCCGGCCGTCGCCTTCGGATCAGTCATCGCGGGCACCGCGCTCCTCGGCGCCGCCGGCGCGCTCATCGCCATCCCCGCCGTTGCCACACTGCAGGCATTCCTCGGGGCGTACGTGAAGCGGTACGACGTCACGGACGACCCCCGAATCACCGGGCACCGGCAAAGCGGCCGTGGTGTCCTCCCAGCCCAGCGCGTCCGACAACGTGGACAGAATGGACCATAGGGCGGACGGCAGATGAGCTGGACGACAGTTCCTCGCGGGTGGACACCGGCACGTGAGGCATGTCAGGCCGGGCGGAGACGGATCCGCCAGACGCAGAAGTGGCCCAGGGCGGCGGCGAGGCCGAAGTAGATGCCGGTCTCGGCCCACTGAAGGGTCCAGAAGTTGTCGGCGGGCTGGGTAGGTGACCCGCTGGTGGTATCCGGCCTCGGAGAGGGTGGTGAGGCAGGCCAGGGGCGAGTCGCAGTCGGCGTAGGCGGCGGGCAGGTGGGCGGCTGTGTGGCCGGAGGCGTCGAGGGTGTGCTCGGAGACGACCCAGGCCCCGGGATTGTCGATGTCCACCTGGGTCACCGAGTCGATGCCGAGGCCCGCCATGGTGTCCGCGGTGAACGGCACGGTGATGCTCTCGGCGCCGCCAGATGTGGCCGGACCCACAGCGGCATGGCGAGCTGGACGGCGGCAAGGACCGCGAGCGTGGCGGCCATCGCGGGCACGGTGCGGCGGAGGACCAGGCCCGGAACGATGCCCAGGAGGAGAGCGAAGGCGGCGTGGCCGAGGGGGACGATGCCGCGTGCACCCTCACGGCATCGACGTGGTCGCCGAGGCGAGTGACGGCACCGAGGCCGTCGAAGCCGTCAAGCGAACCCGCCCCGATGTCGTCCTGATGGACATCCGCATGCCGGGACTCGACGGTCTCGAAGCCACCCGCCGCCTCCTAACCGGCACTCCCGGCGAACCGCGCGTGATCATCTTGACGACGTTCGACCTCGACCAGTTGGTGTACGACGCCCTGGCCGCTGGCGCCAGCGGCTTCCTGCTCAAGGACGTCACGCTGAAACACCTCGTCGCGGCCGTCCGCCTGATCCGCACCGGAGACGCCCTTCTCGCCCCGTCCATCACCCGCCGCCTCGTGGAGCGATTCGTCGGAGTCGGGCGCGGACACGCCGCCAGAAACACACACGGCAAGGACCCTCACCCCGCACCTACCGCCTGGAATGCCGAGCCGGTCGAACCGCCCCCGACCTCACCGCACTCACACCACGCGAACTCGAAGTCCTGCGCCTGCTGGCCCAGGGCCTGAGCAACACCGAACTCGCCGCCCGGCTCCACCTGTCCGAAACAACCGTGAAGACCCACGTCTCCCGCATCCTGACCAAGGCGCCTGCGTGACCGCGTCCAAGCTGTAGTCGTGGCCTATAGGACGGTGCTGGACAGCGCAGCCCCAGAGCATTGCAGCGCACCAGGCGCCGGACACCGTTGAACGCCGGCGGCAACCGATCGGGGAAACGCGGCACTACCAGCATTTCGGTTGCCGCTTCCGCACACGCCCAAGGTGCGCAGGACGCTCCGACGCAGCCGGAAGATCAGGACGCGACGACCGCGATCCCGAGGGCGACGGGACGGAAGTTCGACAGGTTCCCCGTTCGAGCCGGATGTCGAGAACCCCTTCCGGGGTCCCGGGCGAATCGAGCATCGGCATCGCCCACTCGCCACTGGGAGTGACCAACGCGAGGCTGGAGAGGCTGAGGGCGGTGCGCTCTGGACAGTTTTCAATACGGGTCGTTTCCCCGGCGCTCGGCTCGGCCGCGGCGGCAGCTCAGCGATCCAATCGTGGTAGCGCCCCGTCGCCACACCGCACCGTCTCGCCGCAGGCAGCCCGAGCGATCACCTACATCCTGCCAGCGTCCCGAATTCAGCGTTCAGACCCTCGCACGCGCCCCTACAGCAGCTTGCTCTGGTGGTGTGCCGACACGTCTTTGCAGATCAGAGCTGTTCGAACTAGCGCCAGCGGTAACGAGTTGAACTCGCGAGCGGCGGATTCAGTCTGTTGACCCAAAGCCCTGAATCCGCACACCCGATCAGACGTTTCCGCAGGTCAGAGGCGGCCGGGCGCAAGATTCGCGCTCTCCCCGCGAACGGAGGTGATCCATCTGAGACGCGTTCGCCGAAGACGCGGCTGTCACACCGACAGTGACCGGGCATCGAAACACCAGCTACCGGCGGTCCGTAACCCGAGCAGCTGGACGAGACCCGTCTTCGACCGCCCCGATGTCCTGACCGCATGAACCACGCGGCACCACACGAGAGGACCGAGTGACCGCCCGGGGCCGTTTCCTCTTGGGGCAGTTCCTGGCCCCACCGCGACACACATCTCGCGTGCCGCGAACCCGGACGACCGCCACATCGAACGCGTCGACCCACCTGCACCAGCCCGAGCGCAGACCCGTCGACAGCCCTGTCCTCGTCACCACCGGCCTCACGGTGGCCTCAATTCGTGCCACCACCGCAGCACGGCCCAGCAACACAAGCCTCCCCAGCCCCACACCTGACGCATTCGTGCAGGTCAGGCGCCCACCAGCTGACGCAGGCCGAACCGACTCCAAACTCGCGAGCAGCGGATTCAGTCCGTTCAGGCAAAGTTGACGCTCCGCCAGCCAAAGAAGAACGTTTCCGCAGGTCAGAGACCTGCTGAAGTGGGGCGGGTGGGACTCGAACCCACGGCCGACGGATTATGAGTCCGCTGCTCTAACCGGCTGAGCTACCGCCCCGTACGGCGTGTCGCGTACATGTGTGCGCGCCGTCTGCCGCAGCATAGCCGCTCATACGATCTCCTGCTTCGGATGGTCGGCCTTCGCATGCGCTTCTTGACCTTGAGGACTCGGAAGCGCCCCCCGCGGTTCCCCCGGACATGAAACCGGACATGAAAAAGGACCCCTACGGGGTCCTTGTTCAGGCTGCTCCCCCGACTGGACTCGAACCAGTAACCTGCCGGTTAACAGCCGGCTGCTCTGCCAATTGAGCTACGGAGGACCGAGCTCCCCCGACTGGACTCGAACCAGTAACCTGCCGGTTAACAGCCGGCTGCTCTGCCAATTGAGCTACGGAGGAATGCCTCGTTGCATCGAACGTACCTACCTGGGTATTCGCCAGGGGGCGTGCGCTCGCTGCGACACATACATTAGCGCAAGCAGGGGGGTGCTCCGCCAATCGGTATCCCCCGCGCCCGGCGCCCGAGCGGGGCGACGCGAGGGACCGACGCAGACGCAAGTACGCAGTCAGTACGCAGTCGCAAGTACCGCAGTCGCAGGTACGCAGACGCAAGGAAGGGTGGCCGCATGCGCTATCGGCTCACATTCATCGCCGGACTGGCCCTGGGTTACGTGCTGGGCACACGAGCCGGGCGCGAGCGTTACGAGCAGCTGAAGAAGTCCGCGCGGCAGTTCGCGCAGAACCCCGCCGTGCGCAACACCGCCGAGTCGGCCGCCCAGCAGGGGCGCGAGATCGCCGGCAAGGCGTACCACGTGGTCAGCGAGAAGGTCGGGGACCGGGTGCCCGAGTCGGTCGCCGAGCGAGTTCGCTCCCTGCGCGAGCGCAACGCGAACGGCTCCGCCGGGGACGACTGGGGGACCAGCGATACATAGGGACCGCATCGCGTCGGGCGGGCCACGGGGCGGCACTTCCACCCCTTCCCGTGCGGCAGAATTTCTGCCATGGGGATAGTGGCCGGGCTGGATAGTTCGCCCGATTTTACGCGCATTGTCGTCTGTGACTCGGACACAGGGGCCGTGCTCAGGCAGGGGTATGCCCCGCACCCGTTGGAGTCGACCGAGGGCGGGGGGCGCCCTTCGGACGTCGATCCACAGGCGTGGCTGCTGTCCCTGGGGGAGGCGGCCACCGGCGGGCTGCTCGAAGGTGTGCAGGCGATCGGGGTGTCGTCGCAACAGAACGGGCTGATCGCGCTGGACGCGCAGGGCAACACCGTGCGTCCGGCGATGGTCGGCGGTGACAAGCGGGCGCAGGTCGCGGCGGCCGACCTCGTCGACGCGCTCGGCGGGCGGGGCGCCTGGGCGGAGGCCGTGGGGTGTGTGCCGGGGGCCGCGCAGCCGGTGACCAAGCTGCGCTGGATGAGCCGTACGGAGCCGGATGCCGCGATGCGGACAGCTGTGCTCATGCAGGCCCACGACTGGCTGGTGTGGCAGTTGCTGGGGCGGCCGATCCGGCGGACCACCGACCGGGGCGGCGCCTCGGGGACCGGGTACTGGTGCGCGGCGACCGGGCAGTACCGGACCGATCTCGTCGAGATGGCGCTCGGGCATCAGGTCATGCTTCCCGAGGTGCTCGGGCCCTCGGACGCCGCCGGTACGACGCCGGAGGGGCTCCTCATCTCCGCCGGCACCGGGGAGACCATGGCCGCCGCGTTCGGGCTCGGCATCGGGCTCGGGGACGCGGTGGTGTCGCTGGGGGCCTCCGGGTCCGTCATGGCCGTCCACACCGAGGCGCTCGTCGACTCCAGCGGGATGATCACGTCGCTGGCCGACGCCACCGGCATGCATCTGCCGGTCGTCACCACCCTCAACGCCGTACGGACGCTGCGGGGGGCCTCCGAGCTGCTGGGCGTGCCCGATCTGGAGGGGCTGTCCGACCTGGCGATGAAGTCGACGCCGGGGTCGCACGGGCTGGTGATGCTGCCGTATCTGGAGGGTGAGCGGACGCCGAATCTGCCGCACACGGCGGGGACGCTGGCCGGGCTGCGGCGGGAGTCCATGAAGCCGGAGCACTTCGCGCGGGCCGCGTTCGAGGGGATGCTGTGCGGGCTCGCGGACGCGCTGGACGTACTACGAGGGCGGGGGGTCGACGTACGGCGGATCTTCCTGCTCGGTGCGGCTGCGGAGCTGCCGGCAGTGCAGGCCGCGGCGCCCGCGCTGTTCGGGGTGCAGGTCGTCGTGCCGCAGCCGGCGGACTACGCGGCCGTGGGGGCCGCTCGGCAGGCGGCGTGGGCGCTCGGGGTGACACAGGGGACGCTTGATCCCCGTACGCCGCCGGTGTGGCCGGGGGCGGCCGCGCAGGTGCTGGAGCCGGGGGACGAGCTGGCCGTGGGGCAGGCGGTTCGGCAGCAGTACGTCGCGGTTCGTGAGCAGACTCACCCCGGGGCGTTTCGGGCCTGATCACCCCTGATCGCCCCTGAATCACCCTCGCCGGTGCGGCACCGCGCCTTCACCGATGGGTTAATTCAGTTGAGGTAACGCGGGTGGAGTGTTCGACGATGGGGGGTGGTGCATCCCATCCCCGTTGTCGACTCCGAGAGAGCTCGCGTGCTCATACGACTGCTGAGAAGTCATCTTCGTCCGTACAAGAAACCCATCGCTCTGCTGGTGCTGCTGCAGTTCGTGCAGACGTGCGCCACTCTCTACCTGCCCACGCTGAACGCGGACATCATCGACCAGGGCGTGGTGAAGGGGGACACGGGCTACATCCTGGCCTTCGGGGCGATCATGATCGGGATCTCGCTCGTCCAGGTCGTCTGCAGCATCGGGGCCGTGTACTACGGCGCCCGTACGGCGGCCGCGGTCGGCCGGGACTTGCGGGCGGCGGTGTTCGACCGGGTGCAGTCGTTCTCGGCGCGTGAGGTGGGCCACTTCGGGGCACCGTCGCTGATCACGCGGACGACGAACGATGTGCAGCAGGTCCAGATGCTGGTGCTGATGACGTTCACGCTGGTGGTGTCGGCGCCGATCATGTGTGTGGGCGGCATCGTGCTGGCGCTCGGCCTTGATGTGCCGTTGTCGGGGGTGCTGCTGGCCGTCGTACCAGTGCTCGGCATCTCCGTCAGCCTGATCGTGCGCCGGTTGCGCCCCCTGTTCCGGACGATGCAGGAGCGGCTCGACACCGTGAACCGGGTGCTGCGCGAGCAGATCACCGGCAACCGGGTCATCCGGGCCTTCGTGAAGGACGACTACGAGAAGGACCGCTTCCGGAAGGCGAACGCCGACCTCACCGAGGTGTCCCTGGGGACCGGGCGGATGCTGGCGCTGATGTTCCCGATCGTGATGACGGTCATCAACTTCTCGTCGATCGCGGTGGTGTGGTTCGGCGCCCACCGGATCGACAGCGGCGGGATGGAGATCGGCGCGCTCACCGCGTTCCTCGCCTATCTGATGCAGATCGTCATGGCCGTGATGATGGCCACCTTCATGTTCATGATGATGCCGCGCGCCGAGGTGTGCGCCGAGCGCATCCAGGAGGTCCTCGACACCGAGACCAGTGTCGTGCCGCCCGCCGAGCCCGTACGGGAGCTGCGGCGGCGCGGGTTCCTGGAGATCCGGGGGGCCGGGTTCCGCTACCCGGGTGCCGAGGAGCCCGTGCTCAAGTCGATCGACGTGGTGGCGCGGCCTGGTGAGACGACCGCCGTCATCGGGTCCACGGGCAGCGGGAAATCGACGCTGCTCGGCCTGGTCCCCCGGCTGTTCGACGTCACCGAGGGCGAGGTCCTCGTGGACGGTGTCGACGTACGCCGGATCGAGCCGCGGCTGCTGGCCGGCGCGGTCGGGCTCGTACCGCAGAAGCCGTACCTCTTCTCGGGGACCGTGGCGACGAACCTGCGGTACGGCAATCCGGACGCCACCGACGAGGAGTTGTGGCACGCGTTGGAGGTGGCGCAGGCGAAGGAGTTCGTCGAGCGGCTGGACGGCGGGCTCGACGCACCGATCGCGCAGGGCGGGACGAATGTGTCCGGTGGGCAGCGGCAGCGGCTCGCGATCGCGCGGACGCTGGTGCAGCGGCCGGGGATCTATCTGTTCGACGACTCCTTCTCCGCGCTCGACTACGCGACCGACGCGGCCCTGCGCGCCGCGCTGGGGCGGGAGACCGCGGAGGCGACCGTCGTGATCGTCGCCCAGCGGGTGGCGACCATCCGGGACGCCGACCGGATCGTCGTCCTCGACGAGGGCCGGGTCGTCGGCACCGGGCGCCACCACGAGCTGATGGCCGACAACGAGACCTACCGGGAGATCGTGCTCTCCCAGCTCACGGAAGCGGAGGCAGCCTGATGGCCGGGCCGTTGGCACGGATGGCCGGGACCGGAGGCGGCCCCGATCAGCACTCCATGGACTTCAAGGGGTCCGGGAAGCGGCTGCTCGCGCAGTTCAGGCCGGAGCGGTTCACCATGTACGCGATGGTCGTGTGCGCGGTGCTCAGCGTCGGTCTTTCGGTGCTGGGGCCGTGGATCCTCGGCAAGGCGACCGACCTCGTGTTCGCGGGGGTCGTCGGGCGGGAGATGCCGGCCGGGCAGACCAAGGCCGAGGTACTCGACGGCCTGCGGGAGCGTGGGGACGGCGGGGTGGCCGACATGCTGTCCGGCACCGACTTCACCCCCGGCGAGGGCATCGACTTCGGGGCCGTCGGCGGCGTACTGCTGGTTGCCCTCGGCATCTTCCTGGTGGCCGGGCTGCTGATGGCGGCGGCCACCCGGCTCTCCAACCGGGCCATCAACCGGACCATGTACCGGATGCGCGAGGAACTCCAGGCGAAGCTGTCGCGGCTGCCGCTGTCGTACTTCGACCGGCGGCAGCGGGGTGAGGTGCTGAGCCGGGCGACGAACGACATCGACAACATCGGTCAGACCTTGCAGCAGTCGATGGGGCAGCTCGTCAACTCGCTGCTCACCATCGTGGGTGTGCTGGTGATGATGTTCTGGGTGTCGCCGCTGCTCGCGCTGGTGGCGCTGGTGACCGTACCGCTGTCGTTCTATGTGGCCACCCGGGTCGGCAAGCGGTCCCAGCCGCACTTCGTCGCGCAGTGGCGGACCACCGGGAAGCTCAACGCCCATATCGAGGAGATGTACACCGGGCACACGCTCGTGAAGGTGTTCGGGCGGCAGGAGGAGTCGGCGCGGCAGTTCGCGGAGGAGAACGAGCGGCTGTACGAGGCCGGGTTCAAGGCCCAGTTCAACAGCGGGGTCATGCAGCCGCTGATGTTCTTCGTGTCGAACCTCAACTATGTGCTGGTGGCCGTGGCGGGCGGGCTGCGGGTCGCGTCCGGCGCCCTGTCCATCGGTGACGTGCAGGCCTTCGTCCAGTACTCGCGGCAGTTCTCGATGCCGCTGACGCAGGTCGCGTCGATGGCGAACCTCGTGCAGTCCGGGGTCGCCTCCGCCGAGCGGGTCTTCGAGGTGCTCGACGCGGAGGAGCAGGAGGCCGACGCCGTGCCCGGGGTACGGCCGGAGGAGCTGCGGGGGCGGGTGGCGCTGGAAGGGGTGTCCTTCCGGTACGACGCCGACAAGCCGTTGATCGAGGATCTGTCGCTGGTCGTCGAGCCGGGGCAGACGGTGGCGATCGTGGGGCCGACGGGGGCCGGGAAGACGACTCTGGTGAACCTGTTGATGCGGTTCTACGACGTCACCGGTGGGCGGATCACCCTGGACGGGGTCGACATCGCGTCCATGTCCCGGGACGAGCTTCGGGACGGGATCGGGATGGTGCTTCAGGACACCTGGCTGTTCGGGGGGTCCATCGCGGAGAACATCGCGTACGGCGCCTCGGCCGCGCGGAAGGTGACGCGGGGGGAGATCGAGGAGGCGGCTCGGGCCGCGCACGCGGATCGGTTCATCCGGACATTGCCGGACGGGTACGACACCGTGATCGACGATGAGGGGACGGGGGTCAGTGCGGGTGAGAAGCAGCTGATCACCATTGCTCGGGCGTTTTTGTCGGATCCGGTGATTCTTGTGCTGGACGAGGCGACGTCGTCGGTCGACACGCGTACGGAGGTGTTGATTCAGAAGGCGATGGCGAAGCTTGCGCATGGGCGGACGTCGTTCGTGATCGCGCATCGGTTGTCGACGATTCGGGATGCGGACGCGATTCTGGTGATGGAGGACGGGGCGATCGTCGAGCAGGGGGCGCATGGGGAGCTGTTGGGGGCGGATGGGGCGTATGCGCGGTTGTACAAGGCGCAGTTCGCGGAGGCGGTGGCGGAGGTGGACTGAGGGGGCGTGGGGGTGAGGCGTGGGTTTTTTCGCCCCCGCCGCCCCTACCCGTCCCATCCCAGGGGCTGCGCCCCTTCGACCCCCTAGGGGGCCTTGGGTGGTTGTTCGGGTGCGGGTGAGTGGGGGCTTGTCGCGCAGTTCCCCGCGCCCCTTGAGGGGCGCGGGGAACTGCGCGAGCAACCACGAACCAGCCGCAGCCGCCATCCAAGCGCAACTCCCCGAGCTCTCCCGCGCGCCGTCAGTCCAGGTAGCCCCTCAGTTGGTCTGCGAAGGCGTGGTCGCGGAGTTTGTTCAGGGTTTTGGACTCGATCTGCCTTATGCGTTCCCTCGTGACGCCGAAGATGCGGCCTATCTCCTCCAGGGTGCGGGGGCGGCCGTCGGCCAGGCCGTAGCGGAGTTGGACCACCTTGCGTTCTCGTTCGCCGAGGGTCGACAGGACCGCTTCCAGGTGTTCGCGCAGGAGCAGGAACGCGGCCGATTCGACGGGGCTCGTGGCGTCGCCGTCTTCGATGAGGTCGCCGAGGGCTACGTCGTCCTCCTCGCCCACCGGGGCGTGCAACGACACCGGTTCCTGGGCGAGGCGGAGGACTTCGCTGACGCGTTCGGGGAGGAGGTCGAGGTGGGCGGCCACTTCCTCCGGAGTGGGTTCGTAGCCGCGTTCCTGGAGCATGCGGCGTTGGACGCGGACGACACGGTTGATCAACTCGACCACGTGGACGGGGACGCGGATCGTGCGGGCCTGGTCGGCCAGGGCGCGGGACATGGCCTGGCGGATCCACCAGGTCGCGTAGGTCGAGAACTTGTAGCCACGGGCGTAGTCGAACTTCTCGACGGCCCGGATGAGGCCCAGGTTGCCCTCCTGGACCAGGTCCAGCATGGTCAGGCCGCGGCCGACGTAACGCTTCGCCACCGAGACGACGAGCCGCAGGTTCGCCTCGATGAGACGGCGCTTGGCCATGCGGCCCATGACGACCAGTTTGTCGAGGTCGAGGGCGAGTTGGGTGTCGAGATCGGTGGCGTTGCCGAGTTTCGCCTCGGCGAAGAGGCCGGCCTCGACGCGGCGGGCGAGCTCCACTTCCTCCGCCGCCGTCAGGAGCGGGATGCGGCCGATCTCGCGCAGATACTGGCGGAACAGGTCGGAGGACGGGCCGCTGGTGTCCGGGCGGCTGCGCGGCAACTCCACGGGCTCGGGCGGATCGGCCGTCTCGATGGGCTCCACCACGGCGGCCGGTGGCTCGTCGGGGCCGGGCGGGGCCTCCGGCGCCGCCTCGGGGTGGTGCGCGGCGCGGCTCTGGGCGGGCACCGCGTGGATCACGTCGGTCTCCGCGTCCGGCTCCGCGCCGTCGGTACTGATGGCCGTACTGGTGTCGTTCTGTATGAGGGTCTGGGTCTGCACGGGGGCGACCTCCAGGAATGTCGCTGCTGAGGCGTACGGCAGCGGTACGTCTGGGATGGCGCGGGCGGCCTCGCCGCCGTCCATCCCGTACTCATCGAGCGGAACCGCGGGGATCTCGGACCCGTGGGGGACGGGTCGGCCGCGCTCCGAGGACTCAGGCACCGGAACCCAGTGTGGAGTACGACACACAGCCGCCACGAGGGGCGTGCGGTGACTTTTTGCGTCCGGTCCGTGACCGCACGGTTACCGTGCCGTACGAGTGGGCCGCTGAGCGGGCATGAAACCGTTTTATGGGCGTACGGAGCAGGGGCGGATCCGGCGTGAAATCAGCGCGGGTTCGGTATGGGCGCCGGGGTGTTCAGGCCCCGAGCGCCCTCTCAGAGCGCCTCCGGGCCCCTCTCCCGCAGTGCCTGGTCGTACTGCTGGAGGACCCAGAGCTCGTTCTGGACGGCGGCCAGGGTGGCTGGGTCGCCCTGGGCGCCGGCTCGGGCGAGGCTACTTTGGACGTCGCGTACGCGGCGTTCGACGGCGCGGCGGCGGACGGTGACCAGCTGGGCGCCCGCGTAGACCTCGTCGACCGTCTTGCGCATGATCGCTTCGACCGCGAGTTCGGTCACCGTGGCGCGCACCGAGTCGTCCGGAGCTGCCTCGCGGACCCGGATCAGGTACTCCTGGGGGTCCTCGGCGCCGTACTCGACGCCGCCCGCCTCGATGATCGTCTGGCGTACGGCCGCGTAGGGCTCGGCGGTGAACTCGTCGACGCCGTACGCGTCGAACGCCGGGGCGACCAACTCGGGCCGCTGGAGGGCGAGTTTGAGGAGTTCGCGTTCGGTGGCGTAGACGGGGTTGCGGAGGTTGAGGGCGGGGCCGGACGGGCGGCGGGGCGTGGATTCGTACGGCTGGGCAGGGCCCCGCGGGGCCGGGGCGGGGCCCTTGCCGCCGCGGTCGCGGGCCCAGCGGGCCAGCTGGGCGACGCGCTTGACGACGAACTGGGTGTCGAGGATGCCGAGCATGCCGGCGAGCTGCACGGCGACCTCGTGCTGGGCGCCGCTGTTCTTGATGCGGGCCACGATGGGCGCGGCCTCGTCGAGGGCGGCCGCCCGGCCCGCAGGGGTCTCCAGGTCATAGCGGGCGACGATCTGGCGGAGCGCGAACTCGAAGAGCGGAGTACGGGGTTCGGCCAGGTCCGCCACCGCCTCGTCGCCCTTGGCCAGCCGCAGGTCGCAGGGGTCCATGCCGTCCGGCGCGATCGCGATGTACGTCTCGGCGGCGAACTTCTGGTCGTCCTCGAAGGCGCGCAGGGCTGCCTTCTGCCCGGCCGCGTCGCCGTCGAAGGTGAAGATCACGCGGGCCGAGCCGTTGTCCATCAGCAGTCGGCGGAGGATCTTGATGTGGTCGTTGCCGAAGGCCGTACCGCAGGTGGCGATGGCCGTCGTCACCCCGGCGAGGTGGCAGGCCATGACGTCGGTGTAGCCCTCGACGACGACGGCGCGGCTGGTCTTGGCGATGTGCTGCTTGGCGAGGTCGATGCCGTACAGGACCTGGGACTTCCGGTAGAGCGCCGTGTCGGGGGTGTTGAGGTACTTGGGCCCGTTGTCCGCCTCGTACAACTTGCGGGCGCCGAAGCCGACGACGTCTCCCGCGATGTCGCGGATAGGCCACATCAGGCGGCCCCGGAAGCGGTCGATGGGGCCTCGGCGGCCCTCCTGCGACAGCCCGGAGAGGATCAGCTCCTTGTCGGCGAAGCCCTTGCCGCGGAGGTAGCGGGTGAGGTGGTCCCAGCCCTGGGGGCTGTAGCCGACGCCGAAGTGGACGGCGGCGGCCTGGTCGAAGCCGCGCTCGGCGAGGAACATCCGGCCCGTGTCGGCCTCGGGGCTGACGGCCAGCTGCTCCGCGTACCACTCGGCGGCGATCTTGTGCGCCTCGACCAGCCGGATCCGCTCACCGCGCTGGTGGGAGGGGTTGTATCCGCCCTCCTCGTAGCGAAGGGTGATCCCGGCCTGGGCGGCCAGGCGCTCCACCGCCTCCGAGAAGGACAGGTGGTCGACCTTCATCACGAACGTGATGGTGTCGCCGCCCTCCTGGCAGCCGAAGCAGTGGAAGAGTCCCTTGCTCGGGCTGACCTGGAAGGACGGCGACTTCTCGTCATGGAACGGGCAGAGCCCCTTGAGGTTCCCTCCGCCCGCGCTCCGCAGCTGGAGGTACTCGGACACCACGGCGTCGATCGGGACCGCGTCCCGTACCGCCTTCACGTCCTCGTCGTTGATCCGTCCTGCCACGGGGCGATTCTACGGTGGTCCACTGACAGCTATGAGGTGCCCAGAAGGCTGTCCAACGCCACCTGAGGGTTCGAGAGCGCCTCGACATCCACCCGCCCCCGGGACCTGATCAGCTTCTGGATCGTCTCCGTGACGTCCCACACATTCACGTTCATCCCGGCCAGCACCCTCCCCTCCTTCATCCAGAACGCGATGAACTCCCGCTTCCCTGCGTCCCCCCGGATCACCACCTGGTCGTACGAGCCGGGCGGCGCCCAGCCCGAGTACTCCATCCCCATGTCGTACTGGTCGGAGAAGAAGTACGGCACACGGTCGTAGGTGACGTCCTGCCCGAGCATGGAGCGGGCGGCCGCCGGGCCGCCGTTGAGCGCGTTGGCCCAGTGCTCCACGCGCAGCCTGGTGTCGAAGAGGGCGTGCGGGAAGGAGACGACGTCACCGGCCGCGTAGATGGAGGGGTCGGACGTACGCAGCTGTGCGTCGACCACGATGCCCCCGCCGTGCGCGCGGTCGGCGACCTCCAGTCCGGAGGCCTCCGCGAGGCCGATGCGCGGTGCCGCGCCGATGGCCGCGAGGACGTCGTGGGCCGGGTGCTCCTCCCCCGTGTCCGTACGGGCCGCCAGCACCATGCCGTCCTGGCCGACGATCTCGGTGAGCTTCGCGCCGAACGCGAAGCGGACCCCGTGCTCGCGGTGGAGTTCGGCGAAGAGGTTGCCGAGTTCGGGGCCGAGGACGCCGTGCAGAGGGGTGGGTTCCGGCTCCACGACGGTGACCTCCGCCCCGTACTCGCGGGCCGCCGCCGCGACCTCCAGGCCGATCCAGCCGGCGCCCGCGATGACGATGTGGCCGTTGTCACGGCCGAGGGCGGCGAGGACGCCCTTGAGGCGCTCGGCGTGGGCCAGGCGGCGCAGATGGTGGACACCGGCGAGGCTGGTGCCGGGGATGTCGAGGCGGCGCGGTTCCGCGCCGGTCGCGAGCAGCAGCTTGTCGTAGTGGACGAGGGTGCCGTCGTCGCCGAAGCGGACGGTCTTCGCCGCGCGGTCGATCGCGTCGACGGTCTGGCCGAGGTGCAGCTCGATGTCGTTGCGCGCATACCAGGAGGGCTCGTGGACGAAAACCCTGTCGCGTTCCTCCTTGCCGAGCAGATAGCCCTTGGAGAGCGGCGGGCGCTCGTACGGATGGTCGCGTTCGTCGCAGATCAGTATCACGCGGCCGCTGAAGCCCTCCGCTCGGAGCGTCTCGGCCGCCTTCGCGCCGGCGAGACCACCTCCGACGATGACGAATGTCTGATCCGCGTCGACCACTTGATGCCTCCTCTTAAGGGTGCGTCCACATGCGAGCGTCCCGCACACAGCGTGATGCGGGAAGAGGTAGTGACCCGATCAGGCCACGGAGGGTCACGTGATTGTGAACATCCGACCCGTCAGTCTCGCGTGCAACGAGCGGGCCGAGGTGTCGGTGAGGGAGGCGATCTGGTCGACGATCACCCGCTTGCGGGCGCGGTCGTCCGGGGCCTCGTCGAACAGCGCGCGGAACTGCGGTTCGAGGCCTTCCGGGGCGCGGGCGGTGAGCACCTCGGCCAGTTCGGCGACGACGATCCGCTGGTCGGCGCGGAGCCGCTCCTGCTCGGCGCGCTGCATCACATACCGGTCGGCGACGGCCTTGAGGACCGCGCACTCCAGCCGGGCCTCGCGCGGGACGACCAGTTCGGCGGCGTACCGGGTGAGCCGTCCCGTGCCGTACGTCTGCCGGGTCGCGCCCTCGGCGGCCAGGCAGAAGCGGCCGATGAGCTGGCTGGTGGCGTCCTTCAACCGGGCCTGGGCGACGGCCGTTCCGTCGTAGCCGTGCGGCCACCACTCCTGGTCGAGGAGGCGGTCGAGGGCTTCGGCGAGTTCGGCCGGGTCGGTGTCGGCGGGCACGTACCGGCCGCGGGCCACCTCGAACACCGCCTGCCGTTCGGGCTCCGCGTGCAGCAGGTTGGGGTCGATGTGGCCCGCGTGCAGGCCGTCCTCGACGTCGTGCACCGAGTACGCCACGTCGTCGGACCAGTCCATGACCTGGGCCTCGAAGGTCGTACGGGTGCCGGGGGCGTCCTTGCGGACCCAGTCGAAGACGGGGCGGTCGTCGTCGTAGACGCCGAACTTGGGGGACGCGGGGTCGGTGGGGTGACCGTCGCGGGGCCAGGGGTACTTGGTGGCGGCGTCGAGGGTGGCGCGGGTGAGGTTGAGGCCGACGGAGCCTTCGGGGGTGAAGCGTTTGGGTTCGATTCGGGTGAGGAGCCTCAGGGACTGGGCGTTGCCCTCGAAGCCGCCGCAGTCATCGGCGAATTCGTTGAGGGCGACCTCGCCGTTGTGGCCGAACGGGGGGTGGCCGAGGTCGTGGGAGAGGCAGGCGGCTTCTACGAGGTCGGGGTCGCAGCCGAGGGCTGCGCCGAGCTCGCGGCCGACTTGGGCGCACTCCAGGGAGTGGGTCAGGCGGGTGCGGGGGGTTGCGTCCCACGCCTCGTTGCGGGTGCCCGGCGTCACGACTTGGGTTTTGCCGGCGAGTCTTCTCAGGGCCGCGGAGTGGAGTACGCGGGCTCGGTCGCGTTGGAAGGCGGTGCGGCCGGGGCGTTTGTCTGGTTCCGGGGCCCATCGTTCGACTGACGTCGGGTCATAGCCGGGGGGCGGGATGTAGTTTTCGTGCGGGTGGGGTGCGGCGCCTTCCATGTCTCGACAGTAAGCGGCGGGGGTGACAAATGGGTGCCTACTCGTCTGCCGGGTTCTGATTTTGGGCGGGTGCGGGTTCGTCGTGGCTTGTCGCGCCCACGCGGCGGAGCCGCATATCGATACAGCCCCGCGCCCCTGAAGAAAGAGGGTGCCCTCTTGTTATGAGGCGCCCTACGCCGTTGCCAGCGCTCGTTCCCTCGTCGCCTCCGGGGTTGCCAAGGCCCCGTCGTAGCGGTGCAGGACCAGGCTCGCCATTGCCGGGTGTGTGCCCAAGGGGGCCGACGCTATCCAGGGGGCCGCTTCCGCGGACTCCGTGGCGAAGCGGCCGGGGGCCGTGAAGTAGGAGGCTACGGCTGCTCGGGGGCGGCCGGCGGCGGCCAGGGCCTGGAGGGCGTCGGGGACCGTGGGGGCGGCGGTGGTGGCGTAGGCCGGGACCACCGGGACGCCCAGGCGCTCGGCGAGGAGTTGGGCGGTACGGCCGGTGTCGACCTTCGACTGGGGGTCGCGGGAGCCCGCGGCGGCGAGTACGACGGCGCTGGTGCGGCGGGTGGCGTCGTCCATGCGGGTGCGCCAGCCGGCCTCGACGAGGCGGGCGTGGAGGGCCTCCGCGAGGAGGGGGTGCGGGCCCAGGGGGGCCGCTACCCGGGCGCGTACGCCTGCCTCCGCGGCCATCTCGGGGATGTCCCGTTTGACGTGGTAGCCGCGGCTGAGGAGGAGGGGGACCAGGACGGCCTCGCGGTGGCCGAGGGTGGCGAGGGTGTCGGGGAGCAGGGGCTCGTTCAGCTCGATGTGGCCGAGGCGCACGTCCAGGCCGGGGCGCTGTTCGCGGACGCGGTCCATGAGGGCGCGTACGGTCTCCAGCGCGCGCGGGTCGCGGCTGCCGTGCGCCACGAGCACGAGTGCGGGCGGGGCGGGGCGTCGGGTCGCCTTCATGAACAACATGAACAAATGGTGTCGGGGGGAGGTTGCCTGCCCGTTGCACGGGAATGACGGGGGTTTTCCGGGGGTTCACGGTGGGCCACGGGGGTGTGTGAACCTCCGTGACCAGGGGTTTCGGCTCGGCTGAGTGAGACTGGTCAC
This sequence comes from Streptomyces tailanensis, assembly GCF_008386495.1. GTDB lineage: Bacteria > Actinomycetota > Actinomycetes > Streptomycetales > Streptomycetaceae > Streptomyces > Streptomyces tailanensis. The sequence continues at coordinate 86,687 of NZ_VTHJ01000032.1, forward strand.
GCTGTGCGATGAACCGGATCACCGCGTACGGCGTCTTCGTTGATCGGAAGGACGGGCGCTGTCGGGTCCGTCGGAAACATTCAGGACACATGGCGGGGCGGGGAGCGGTATGAGGGGGGTCAGGCGGGTGAGGCGGGTGTTCCGGCTGCCTCGTACGCGGGCGGGGCGGCGGCGGGCCGTGCAGGTGGGCATGCTGCTGTGTGTGCTGGCGCTGCTGCCCGCGACGTGGATGTTCACCGCCGCCGACGGGCGGCTGCGGACGACCGCCGATGCGCCGCGTACGGATGTGGCGATGGTCTTCGGGGCGGGACTGTGGCAGGGCGAGCCGTCCCCTTATCTCGCGCGGCGGCTGGACGCGGCGGTCGAGCTGTACCGCGAGGGCCGTATAGAGGTGGTGCTGGTCACCGGGGACAACAGCCGCGAGGAGTACGACGAGCCGGACGCGATGCGGGCCTATCTCACCGAGCACGGGGTGCCCGACGGCCAGATCGTCAGTGACTACGCGGGCTTCGACACCTGGGACTCCTGCGTCCGCGCGAAGAAGATCTTCGGTGTCGACCGCGCGGTGCTCATCAGCCAGGGCTTCCACATACGCCGGGCGGTCGCGCTGTGCCAGGAGGCGGGCGTCGAGTCGTACGGTGTCGGGGTGCAGGACCGGCACGACGGGACCTGGTACTACGGCGCCACCCGGGAGCTGTTCGCCGCGGGCAAGGCCTCCCTGGACGCCCTGTTCGAGCCGGACCCCCGGTTCCTCGGGCCGGAGGAACCGGGGGTCGAGCGGGCGCTGGCCTCGGCCCGCTGAGCCTCATGGAGAGGCGGCTGGGCGGGTAGGGGGTGTTGCGATAGTCCGCCGCGGGTGCTGTGCGGGACTTTCAAAACACCCCCTAGTGGATGTTGCCCCAGGTGCCCCCGTCCACCGGGCAGCTCCAGCTCTTGCCGTTCGGGGTCTTGCCGTACAGAGTGAACTTCGCCTCGTATCTGTTCTTCAGCAGGCGCGTGCTGACCTTGAAGGCGGCGCTCTTGCCCGGCTTCAGTGTCTTGGCGGCGATCTTGACGGTCTGGTCGGTCTTCTGGGTGATCCGACCGATCGGCCTGGTCGTCACGGTCGCCTTGCCGAAGCGGAGGCTCTTGACGTTCTGCACCTTGAGGCTCACCGAATTGAAGGTCTGCTTCTTGGTGGTGTTCGTGAGACCGAACTTGAGGCCGCCGTTGGTCACCCAGTTGTTCTGGTCCACGTAGAACCTCGTCAGGAAAGTGATCTTGATCCCGCACTTGGTGTCCTGCGTCGAGACATCCGTCGCGGACGCTCCCCCGGCGAGGCCCAGCTGGGCGACGGTCAGAGCGCCGGTGGCGCCCAGGACGGCGACAGTGGTGCGCATACGGTTCACGGTGGTGGTCCTCTTCCCCCTACGGCCCTCGCGGGCCCTGCGATTGGGCGTGCGCCACGTCGGGCTCTCGGTATGACTCCCGTGTCCGTGGCGCCCGTAGTTCTTAGCACGCACGGCCGAACGCAGGGCACCGTAAGCGCTTGTGCGAGCGCACTCGGTGACAGAGCCGGGACATCGGAGAACCCTCCGTTCACCCAGGCATCGTCCGCTCTCCTCCCTTCTCCTCATGCCACCCGGTCCGCGTCTCCTCACGCCACCCCGGTCCGCGCCGGGAGGTACCCGTGCCGGTCGCGTAACAGGGGAGCGTCCCGGCGCGTAACACTCCCGACGCACGCTGGGCGGTATGCCGAACTCCGCGACGCCCACCCACTGCCCGTACTGCGCCCTGCAGTGCGGGATGAACCTCACGCCCGGATCAGCGGGTGGCGTCGCGGTCGTCGAGCGCCCGGACTTCCCGGTGAACCGCGGCGCGCTGTGCGGCAAGGGCCGTACGGCGCCCGCGGTGCTGTCGTCGAGCGTCCGCCTGACCACTCCCCTGGTCAGGAAGGCGGGCGTCCTGGAACCCGCCTCCTGGGGCGAGGCACTCGACCGTATCGCCGAGGGACTCACCCGCACGCGTACGGAACATGGCCCGGACGCGTGCGGAGTGTTCGGCGGTGGCGGGCTCACCAACGAGAAGGCGTACGCGCTCGGCAAGTTCGCGCGGATCGTGCTCGGCACCTCGCAGATCGACTACAACGGGCGTTTCTGCATGTCCTCGGCGGCGGCCGCCGGGATGAAGGCGTTCGGTCTGGACCGGGGGCTGCCGTTCCCGCTGGAGGACATCCCGAAGACGGGGTGTGTCGTCCTCGTCGGCTCCAATCTCGCGGAAACCATGCCGCCGGCGCTCCGCTATCTCACCGAGTTGAAGGACAACGGCGGCAAGCTGATCGTCATCGATCCGCGCCGTACCCGTACGGCCGAACAGGCGGATCTGCATCTGGCGCCGCGCCCCGGCACCGATCTCGCCCTCGCGCTGGGCCTGTTGCATGTGATCGTCGCGGAAGGGCGTACGGACGAGGAGTACATCCGGGAGCGTACGAGCGGCTGGGAGGAGGCGCGGGCCGCGGCGATGGCGCACTGGCCGGAGTACGTGGAGCGGATCACGGGGGTGTCCGTTCCCGAACTGCGGGCGGCCGTACAGATGTTCTGCGAGCCGGAGAACGCGATGGTGCTCACCGCGCGCGGGCCCGAGCAGCAGTCCAAGGGCACCGACACGGTTGGCGCGTGGATCAACCTGACGCTGGCGACGGGCCGCGCCGGGCGCCCGCTGTCCGGGTACGGCTGCCTCACCGGGCAGGGCAACGGGCAGGGCGGGCGCGAACACGGGCAGAAGGCCGACCAGTTGCCCGGCTACCGCAAGCTGGTCGACCCCGAGGCGCGGCGGCATGTCGCCGAGGTGTGGGGCGTCGACCCGGACAGCCTGCCGGGGCCGGGGCGCAGCGCGTACGAACTGCTGGACGCGCTGGGTACGGACATCAAGTCCCTGCTGCTGATGGGCTCCAACCCGGTGGTGTCGGCGCCGCGCGCCGCGCACATCGAGGACCGGATCAAGTCGCTGGACTTCCTCGCGGTGTGCGACGTCGTGCTGTCGGAGACGGCGGCGCTCGCGGATGTCGTCCTGCCGGTGACCCAGTGGGCGGAGGAGACCGGCACGACGACCAATCTGGAGGGCCGGGTGCTGCTGCGGCAGCGCGCGATCACCGCTCCCGAGGGCGTCCGCAGCGATCTTGAGGTGATGAACGAACTGGCCGCCCGGCTGGGCGTGGAGAAGGGCTTCGCGACCGACCCCGAGGAGGTCTTCGAGGAGCTGCGCCGGGCCAGCGCGGGCGGGCCCGCCGATTACTCGGGGATCACCTACCGGCGGCTCGCGGAGGAGAACGGGGTGTTCTGGCCGTGTCCGACGCCGCCCGCCGACTCGGCCGACGCGGTGCACGCGGGCACCCCGCGGCTCTTCCTCGACCGGTTCGCCACCGAGGACGGCCGGGCCCGGTTCGTGCCCGTGTCGCACCGGGCGGCGGCCGAGGAGCCGGATGAGGAGTATCCGGTGCTGCTGACCACCGGCCGGGTGGTCGCCCAGTACCAGTCGGGCGCGCAGACCAGGCGGGTCGACGAGCTGAACGCCGCCGCGCCCGGCCCGTTCGTGGAACTGCATCCCCGGCTGGCCGAGCGGCTCGGGGCGGCGGAGGGCGACCCGCTGGCCGTGGTGTCCCGGCGGGGCCGGGCGGTGGCGCCCGCGCGGATCACCACCGCCATCCGCCCCGACACGGTGTTCATGCCGTTCCACTGGCCGGGCGAGGGCCGGGCCAACACCCTGACGAACCCCGCCCTCGACCCCACCTCCCGTATGCCGGAGTTCAAGACGTGCGCGGTGCGGGTGGAGGTGGCGGGGAAGTGACCCGCGCCGGATCCGGTCGGTGTGAACCGCCGGATCCGGGCCGGTTGGTTGGCTGGCTGGCTGGCTGGCTGGCTGGCTGGCGGATCAGGCCACGGTCAGTACGGTCTTGGCGTCCTTGCCGTACGTCGCGATCTCCTCCTCGCTGGACTCCCGTTGCTCGGCGAAGCCGAGGCCGACCACGGCGACGAGGTTCGTGGGGTCGTCCGGCGCGAACACGGGCAGCGTGACCGAGCCTTTGGCCTGCGAGGCGCGGGCCGGCGGGCGGGCGACACCGGAGTTGTCGGTCTGGAGGTCGCTGATGCCGATCGGCTCCCGGCGTTCGGCGGTGACCCCGGCCATGCCCTTGCCGATGACGACGACGGCCGCGCACCACGGTCGGCGGCAGGTTGTGCGCGGCGACGAGGACGATCTCGCCCTCCTCGGCGGGCTGGGACAGATGGACGGAGCCGACGAAACCGTCGTGCCGTGCGACGAACTCGGCGAGCCACTCGTTGACTTCGGGGCGGGCGTTCTTGAGGACGGTGTCGTTCAGAGCTACGGCGTTCAGGGGGGCTGCTCCTCGTGCCGCGGTGCTGATGTGTCATGTCGCGCATTGGTGCAGGTGATGCGGTGGTGCAGGTGAGACGGGTGGTGCTGTTGTGCGCAACATCAACACCCCCGGCACTTGAACATTCATACACTTGGCCGTAGACATCATGTGGTGATCCCGACGTTTCACCGAGGATGGACACAGTGCCCTCACAGCCCGCTGTGAAGACTTTGGGAGCACAGTCGAACCGGGGGGATCGCATGCCGCAGCCCGACAGCTACCAGTGGACCAACTCGTTCCCGTGGAGCCTCTCCTACCGCTGGGGCCACTCCGCGCTCACCGTCGATTTCGACCTGAGCGGGGACACACCCCGGCTGGTGCGCGTAGGACGCCCCGACGAACCCCCGCCGGAGCCCGAGGACGCGAAGACGGACCCCTCGCTGCCGCTGGTCGACCTGGTCCTGCTGGGCGACGGCACCGGCTGGTCGAGACCCCGCTTCACCGGCACCGCGCTGGGCGACCGGCTGAGATACCGCGCGCACCACTCCACGTACGGCGTGGAGCACAGCTCCGGCGACGGCGTCGGCTGGCACCGGCTGACCTTCGAACTCCACGACCCGGAGAGCGGGTTGACCGCGTTCGTCGAGTACGCCATCCCGGACGGCATCCCCGTACTGCGCTCCCGGGTGCGGCTGCGCAACGACGGCGACGGTCCGCTCACCGTGCGCTCGGTGGGCAGTCTCCTCCTCGGCGGACTCCCCTCCCCCGACGAGCTGTCGGTGTTCCGGGCGCGCAACGACTGGCTCGCGGAGTGCCGTTGGTACGCCGAACCGCTGCGGGACTCCGCGCCCGACCTCGGTCTGGAGGCGCACGGCCACACCGGCGGTCACGCGGCCGCTCGCCTGGCCGGGCGCGGCAGTTGGCCCACCGACGGGCATCTGGCGATGGGCGCGCTGGTCCACCGTACGGACGCGCGCAGCTGGCTGTGGCAGATCGAGTCGGCGTCGAGCTGGGTCTGGGAGGCCGGTGACTCGGCGGGCCAGACGTATCTGGCGCTCGGCGGACCGACCCACGACGAGCACGGTTGGAGTCAAGTCCTCGCCCGGGGTGAGGAGTTCGCCGCCGAGTGGGTCGCCCTGGCGCTCGGTACGTGCTTCGACGGGGCGCTGGCCGCGCTGACGTCGTACCGCCGCGTCGTCCGCCGCCCGCACCCGGACCACGATGGATTGCCGGTCGTCTTCAACGACTACATGAACACGCTGATGGGCGACCCGACGACGGAGAAACTGCTGCCGCTGATCGACGCGGCGGCGGACGCGGGCGCGGAGTACTTCTGTGTGGACGCCGGTTGGTACGACGGCGGGGATGAGGAGAGGGCTGGGGACGGTGGCAACCTGGAGGAGGTCGGGGCCTGGTGGGACAGCGTCGGCGCCTGGCTGCCGTCGACGTGGCGTTTCCCCGACGGGGGCATCCACGTGGTGCTGGACCGGATCCGGGAGCGCGGGATGGTGCCGGGCCTGTGGCTGGAGCCGGAGGTCGTCGGCGTACGCAGCCCGCTCGCCCGCACCCTGCCCGACGAGGCGTTCCTCCGGCACGGGGACGGCACCCGGGTGACCGAACAGGGCCGCCACCAGCTGAACCTGGCCCACCCGGAGGCGCGGGCCCACCTCGACGAGACGGTCGACCGGATCGTCGGCGAGTGGGGCGTGGGCTACCTGAAACTCGACTACAACATCACGACCTCCGCACCCGGACACCTCGCGCACTCCCGCGCCTGGCTCGCCTGGCTGTCGTCGGTGCTCGACCGCCACCCCGGGCTGGTCATCGAGAACTGCGCCTCGGGCGGCATGCGCATGGACGGCGCGTCCCTCGCCGTGACCCAGCTCCAGTCCACCTCCGACCAACAGGACCCCCTGCGCTACCCACCCATCGCGGCGTCCGCCCCCACCGCCGTACCGCCCGAGCAGGGCGCCGTGTGGGCGTACCCCCAACCGTCGTACACGGGTGAACAGATCGCCTTCACCCTCGGCTCGGCGCTACTGGGGAGGATCCATCTGTCGGGGCACCTGGACCAGATGACCGAGCGTCAACTGGAGTTGGTGCGCGACGCCTTGGACACGTACAAGGCCATCCGTGGCGACCTGCGCACCTCGGTGCCCTTCTGGCCGCTGGGCCTGCCCGGTTGGACGGACGAGTGGATCGCGCTGGGGTTGCGGCCGCCGGTGGCGGGTGCGGGGCCGGTGTACGTGACGGTGTGGCGGAGGGGCGGCCCCGTCGAACGGACCTTCGCGCTGCCGCACTTGGCGGGGCGGGAGGGTGGGGGCGAGGTACGGGTGGAGATCCTGCACCCGAGGGCAGATACGGGTGCGGCGGAGTGGGACGGGAGGGAGTTGCGGGTGAGGTTGCCGGAAGCCCCGACGGCATTGCTACTACGGCTGACGGTCGCCTGAACCGGAGGGGGCCGCCCCAGGGTCACCGCCCCCGCCAGTCCCCACTCTCAATCCGCTTCCCCCGAGCCCGCAGCCGTTCGGCGACAGCCGGCGCGGCGACATACACCCAGGCCCGTACGACCCTGCCGTCACCAAGGGTCGCCGGCCGCTCCACCCGCTCGTACAGGTTCGCGGGGTCGCCGGGGGCGTACTCCTCCAAGCGGTCCAGGATGCCCAGGAGTTCGGCGTAGTCCTCGGGGAGGGCGGTCACCACCTCGCCGACCACGACACCACCGGGCTCCTCCACGGCGTACGGGTACCCGGGGCCGTCATAGAGGACCACACCCCGCATCGTCGCCGGTTCCTCGGAGCGGACGCGGCCCCTCAGGAAGAGGTCATGGTTGCTCTCGCCGGGGCGGAGGGTGCCGTAGACGAAGAAGGGGAGCATGGTTCTCCACTCCGGGCTGATGTGCGGACCTTTGCAGAAACGATTCTCATCCCTTACACGCACCACCGGAGACACCCTGGACGTCGCATGAACCTCGCCGCGCCATGAGGAGCCCACAGGCGAGACGGTCACGTCCAGAGCCCGCACCCGGCTTGGGTTTGCGTCGTACGCTCGATCCATGAGCACTGCGGGGCAGAGGGTCAAGGAAGTCCGCAAGCGTCGCGGGCTGTCCCAGCGGGAGTTGGCGAACGCGTCGGGCGTATCGCTCTCGACCATCCGGAAGCTGGAGCAGGGCGAGCGAGAGACGGCACGACTTGAGACGTTGCGCAAGCTGGCGCACGTCCTCAGGGTGTCGACGATGAGCCTTGGCGGTGGCCGCAACCCGGAGGACCCCGACGCGGAAACCGTGGATCGATGGGAGGCCGTCAGGAACGCTTTGGAGCGTCCGCCGATCGTCTTGGGATTCGACGATGAGCCTCCTACTGTCGACGGCGTACGGGCCACCCTGAGCGAAACGGAGCCGCTGTTCAAGGGTGACCAGTTCGCCGCGTTGGCCGTGATGCTGCCTCCGCTGCTCCGGGAGGCCGAAGCGCTCGGGCCCGGGGGGCGCAGCGTCCGCACACGGCTCTTGCACCTTTCCGGATGGCTCATGGTTCAAACCAGACAATTCCGGGCCGCTGAGACTGCTTTGGAACGAGCCCTTGACGAGGCTGCCGACCGCATGGAAATGGCCGCTACGGTCAACACCATGTGCTGGCTGCTGCTGCGCCAGGGCGAATTAGGCAAGGCGTACGACCTGGCAGTGAAGTGGGCCGACGAAATCGAGCCTCGCATGTCTCACGCGACCCCGGCGGAGTTGGCAACGTGGGGCTGGATGCTTCTCAGGGTGTCCGCTGCTGCTGTCCGTAACTCGCAATCCGGAGCCGCTGAGGATGCTTTGCGACTCGCTTCATCAGCAGCCGTTGCACTCGGTCGGGAACACTCCCCGGCGAACGACTTCCTCCTCACATTCGGACCGACCACGGTCAAACTCAAAGCCGCTGAGAATGCCAGCGTGATTGACAGGCCGGACAGGGTTCTTCACATCGCTGAGCGGATTCCGGTATTCAGCCTCAAGCCGACATCGAACAACCGCAACCGTCACTTGCTGGACGTGGCAGACGCACACGCCAAGACGGGCAACCATGCCGACGCTTTCGAGAAGTTGCAGCTCATCAACGAGGACAGCCCCGAGTGGCTGCCGAACCAGCGCTATGCGCGTGACATCCTCGGGCGGGTGATCCGGGGACGTCGGACGTTGACGGCGGAGATGCGAACCATGGCTGACGTTGTGGGCCTGCCGCTGTAGCCTCTGTGGCACTTCCCGCTGACTGATTGGCGAAGTGCCACAGACACCGGGCAGTGTCGCATCTCATGGTGGTGCCATCGATTCACGCGAGGGGATTGCGACGATGGCAGCCAAGATCCACGGACCTGGTACTGACGCATCACAAGCCGAGTACGGGACCTACGCCCCGCCCGGCGAGAAGTGCCGGAATTGCCAACAGCCGTTCGAGGCCCTTGATCCGTGCCTGCGCGTCACGGTTGACCGAAGTTCGAATGACGCCGCGCTCGGCCTCTACAAGCACAGTACGTGCCCTCCCGAAAAGCCCAGGCGATTCAAGGTGCGCACGTGATGACACCCCCCGCGAAGCGCGTCAGCATGCACCTGGGCGTCTTACCTGAGCCCGTACTGGTCTGCCTGTCTGAGGCCGAGGAGGAGCACTCGGGGGGCGATGGGTGGAGGCAGTACGGCGGCCGCGTTGATCTCGCGTCCGGAGTGATCGCATTCCCGCCCCGCTCACTGCCTCCCTGCTCCATCCCCGACTGCCATCTCTGCGAGACCGAGGGGCAGCGATGACCCGCGCCACCTACCGATTCCGTGAGCACACGATCGGCCCCGATCGCCGCCCGGAGGCCGAGCGGACCAAAGCCGAGATGCAGTGCAAGCCATGCGGGAAAGGCAGCGAGGCATCAGAGCAGTTCACGGACGGCACCGCTTGGGCTGTCGACCACCTCAAGGCCAACCCTGGTCACCTTGAGTACCGCGAACTGATCATCCGCCCCTACCGATTCGAGCCCGGCGACTGGCAGTGAGCACCACCCCGACACGCGGCGTGCGTCGCTGTCGAGTAGACCCTCGTCGCCGGTAGCCAGAACTACCGGCCTCGGGTAGTGGGGCCCTGTTCATGCGTACGTCCCCCTTGTGGGCATGAGCAGGGTCCCCGCAACCAGGCGGTGGGAGGTCGCAAGGCGCGCGGCGCCGGTGTGGCCATCGTCATCGCCACCTCCAAATTCGTCCACAAGTCCCGGGAGGCGGACCGAAAATCCGTGGCCCCCGCGTCGTCCGAGTGAATACGCTCCAGCGTCGCCCCACAGTCACCGGAGCGTACGGAGATCCATGTCGTCCCACGGGAAACTGCACGCCGACGAGTTCGACATCGACGAGGCGCTCGTCGCCCGGCTGATCGCCGCCCAGTTCCCCGAGTGGGCCGGGCTCCCGCTCGCCCCGGCGCCCGCCTCGGGCACCGACAACGTCATGTTCCGCCTGGGCGACGACATGGTCGTACGCCTCCCGCGGCTCCCTGGTGGCGCCGACCATGTCGACACGGAGCACCGCTGGCTGCCGCGGCTCGCCCCGCACCTCCCCCTCGCCGTACCGGAACCGCTCGGCAAGGGGCGGCCCGGTGAGGTGTACGGGCAGCCGTGGTCGGTGATGCGCCGGCTGGACGGGGAGAACGCGTACAAAGCCTGACGATGTCGGTCCAGGGGATCCGCCGACGTCGGCCGCCGGGAACGACGAGCGCGTCCTCGGTTAACGTCAACCCCTCGTTCCGCTTCAGGAACGGGACGACCACACCGGCCTCAGGACCCCGCGAGCGGAAGGGCGTCCTTGTAGCCGTTGGTTGGGCGGGGGACCTTTTTCAGGGTGTGGGCGTCGAGGGCGGCTGTGGCGGAGTTGGTGCCGAGGGTGCCGGTGGGGTGCCAGGTGCCGGTGAGGGTGACCCACGTGTCGGCGGGCGGGGGTGGGGTGCCGTGGACGCGGACCTTGACGAACTGGGCGTCCGCGGCGCAGCAGCTGAAGATCGTGCGGGTCAGGTACCAGCCGTTGCCGCCCTGTTGCTCGGGCGTGACGTAGCCGGTCATCTCGATCTCGCGTCCCTTGATGGCCTGTTCGCGGTCCTGCTGGACGCGCGTGGAGAAGTCGGTGAGGGTCATCGGGAGCGGTGAGGTCTCGGGGAGCGGCTCGAAGTCGTCCTGTTCCTTGACCGCCACGGCCTTCGGGGCCTCGCGGGAGGCGGTGTACGCGCCGATCGCCGGCGGGGCGTAGACGAGGAGGCTCAGGGCGGGGAGGAAGAGGAGCCACGCCACGTGGGGTGGGGTGGAGTGGCCGTGGCCGTCGTCATTGCTGTGGGTGTCGTCGGGTTCGGGTTTTGGGTTCCAGCACGACCATGCCTCCGCCGCCGCCAGTACGAGCAGCACCGCCCCGGACGCGATCAGTACCGGGCGCATGCCCTCCTTGACGTAGCGGAGGTAGAGGTCGGTGAGGAGGGTGGCGTGGAGGAGGCCGAGGCCGCTGAGGAGGAGGAGGAGTGCTTGGAGAGGGCGTTTCACCGGAAGTCCCGGGGCGTGCTTCGGCCTTCGGGCCCGGACGAATCAGGTTTGCCGGGCAGCGGGGTGAGAGAAGCTGGATCGCCGCCAAGCGATGCAGGGTCCGCTCCAGCGGTGCTGAGGGCGATCTCGATGAGGTGGAGGATCTCGGAGTTGAGGGACCTTCGGTCTGTGGTCGCGCGGGCATTCACCCGTTCGTGTAGGTCGTTCGGAATACGGAGAGAGAAACGGATCACGGCGCTATTTTGGCATCATGACGATGCCAATGGAAGCTGACGGGGCCGGGCATGCCCGGTACACCTTTCGGCTGCGCGTGTCGTCGACCGCCCACGCGCAGCTGCTGGGCGAGTGGGACCGGTGCCGGTGGGTGTGGAACGGTGCGACACGAGGTCGCTCCAATCAAGTGGGGGCAAC
>NZ_VTHJ01000033.1:0-13541 GCF_008386495.1 Streptomyces tailanensis
TTCGCGTTTCCCTTTCCGGCGGTTCCGACTCTATCAGATCCTTTCGGGCCTGATTCCCAGTCAGCGGGTGCTGTCTTCACGGCTGTTGGGCCGTTCCGACGTTCCAAACCTTAGCGGATCTGCTCGGCAGTTCCCAATCGGGGCTGCCGAACCCAAATCGAATTGAATTCGGGCACGCCGAATTCATCCCGGCTGGGAGATCGTGCTGGTTGGTTTGGGTGCCGCTTGAGCGGCGGAGGTGCTGCCGCAGAACCGTTACGGCTCCGTGGCAACCCGAAGAACTTTACGGATCAGAGGATGGACTGTCAAGCCTCCCCCGGGTGGCCCGCCGGCAAACCTCGGGCGCCGCCGGAAGCACGACCTCAGTCGAGGTCGCTTAGCCGTCCGCCGGCGTCCGGCTGGGCGTGCTCGACGCGTCGTAGGAGCCGGGTCAGGACCTCGCCCAGGAGGGTGCGCTCGAGGGGAGAGAGGTCCTGGAGGAGGTCCTCCTCGAAGACCGAGGCGAGGCGCATGGCCTCCAGCCACTTCTCGCGGCCCTCGGGGGTGAGCTCCACGATGACGCGTACCCGGTTGGTCTCGTCGCGCTCCCTGGTGACCAGGCCCTCGGCGACCATGCGGTCGATGCGGTGGGTCATGGCGGCCGGGGTGAGGCCGAGCCGCTTGGCGAGTTCGCTCGGGCCCATGCGGTACGGGGCGCCGGAGAGGACGAGGGCCTTGAGGACCTCCCACTCGGCGTTGCTGATGCCGAGGGCCGAGGTCTGGCGGCCGTAGGCGACGTTCATCCGGCGGTTGAGGCGGGAGAGGGCCGAGACGATCTTCTCGACCTGGGGGTCGAGGTCCTGGAACTCGCGCTGGTAGGCGGCGATCTGTTCTTCGAGTGTCGGCTCGGCGGTGCCGTGGCAGCCCGGGGTGTCGCCCATGACCGAAGTATCGCATGAGGCCGCTTGGCATCGAAGTCCTTCACGATGTAGTCTTTAGCTTCGAACTTTAACTTCGAAGTCTTCACTCCTAACTACTGAGAGAGGTGAACGTGACCAGGGCGAGGGGCGCGGCGATGTGTCGGATCCATGTGGGCAACGCGCTCAGCGCGTTCGGGCTCGGCTTCACCGTCCCCTATCTGTATGTCTATGTGGCGCAGGTGCGGGGGCTCGGTGCTGTGACGGCGGGGCTCGTGCTCGCCGTCTTCGCCGTGGCCGCGCTGGTGGTGCTGCCGTTCGCCGGGCGGGCCATCGTCCGGCGTGGTCCGCTTCCGGTGCTGCTCGCCGCCCTGGTCACCGCCGCCGTCGGGGCGCTCTGCCTGGGGCTCGCGGGGAGCGCGACGGCCGTACTGCTGTCGGCGGTCGCACTCGGTGCCGGGCAGGCCGTGATGCAGCCGGCGCTCGCGACGATGATCGTCGACTGCTCGGGTGCGGAGACCCGGTCGCGGGCCTTCGCCGTGCAGTTCTTTCTGCAGAACCTCGGGCTGGGCGTCGGCGGGCTCATAGGCGGCCACCTCGTCGATGCCACGCGCGCGGGCTCCTTCACGCTGCTGTTCTCGATCGAGGCGGCGATGTTCCTGCTGCTGGTCGGGGTGATGGCGACCATACGGATGCCGCACGCGCCGAGCATCGAGGGTGCGTCGGCGGAGTCGGCGAAGGGCAGCTGGAAGCAGTTGCTCGGCAACCGGGCCATGGTGCAGTTGTGTGTGCTGGGGTTCGTGCTGTTCTTCGCCTGCTACGGGCAGTTCGAGTCGGGGCTCAGTGCGTACGGGGTCGAGGCCGCCGGGATATCCACGTCCACGCTCGGGTCGGCGTTGGCCGCCAACACCGCGGTGATCGTGGTCGCGCAGTTCGCCGTGCTGCGGTTCGTGGAGCGGCGTCGGCGGTCGCGGGTGATAGCCGCCGTCGGGCTGATCTGGGCCGTCGCGTGGGGTGTGGCCGGGTTCGCCGGGCTGGGGCGGACGAGCGAGGCCATGGCGGCCGCCGCCTTCGTCTCGACGTACGCCCTGTTCGGTCTCGGCGAGGCCATGCTGTCGCCGACCGTCGCTCCCTTGGTGGCCGATCTGGCGCCGACGGGGATGGCGGGCCAGTACAACTCGGCGTTCGCCCTGGTGAAGCAGCTCGCGCTGGCGGTGGGGCCGGCGGTGGGCGGGCCGATGGGGGCCACGCTGCACGCGCCGTACATCGTGACGTTCCTGCTTTTCTCCCTGGGCATCTCGCTGCTGGCGATACGTCTCGGGCGTCGGCTCACCGTCGCACAGGACCAGCCGTCGCTCGCGAGGAGCCTGGTTGTCGCGCGGGGTGGGGCGTCTGCGGAGCCGGTGGCGGCGCAGGCCTGACGCGCCGGTCTTCCTGCCGGCGGCACGGGGTCAGGCTGTTCGTGCCTCGGTTACGCGGAGTTTGTGGGCGGAGTGGATGGCGGCGAGAAGTGCGGCGAGGTAGATCGCCGCGGCGAGTACGCCCAGCTGCCACCACGGGACGCTCAGGACGAAGCCGGAGATCCGGGCGGCGAGGACCACGCTCGGGATCACGGCGATCGCCAGGCCGAGCAGGGTGCTCACCGCGATGAGGGCACCGTGCTGGCAGAGCAGTACCTGGCGTGCCCAGCGCGGTGGGATGCCCACGGCGATCAGCCGGGCGAGACAGCGGCGCAGGATGCGGGTCTGGCTGCGGGTGGCGGCCAGTACGGCGCCGAGGGCCAGGAACACCAGGCCCACGGCAGTGGCCAGGAGCGCGGCCGGGGGCACCGGGTCGTCGGGCTCCCTATGGATCAGGACGGCTCCGGCGTCCATGCCGGCGTTGATGACGGCCTGTTGCAGGGCCCGGGCCTTGCTGTCGGGGACGCCGGTGACCATGACCGGGCCGTATGTCTGGATCGGCAGTTCGAGTGCGGTCGCGGTCGCGCGCAGCATGATGCCGTCGGAGCCGGTCCGCCATTAGGCCGGATCCACGTCCACGACGGCGGCGGGCAGGCGGTCGGTGCGGCCGAGGGCCTTGTCGCCCTCGCGGACGACGAGACGGAGGTGGGTGTTTGTGCCGGTGGGGGTGTCGGAGACGTGGGACCAGACCAGTAGACCGCCGTCGCGGAGCACGGAGGTCTGGGGGAGGTCGAGCCGATGGCCGATCAGTCGTTCGATGTCCTGTGGGGTTTCGGCGGCGAGCAGGCTGCCGTCGTCGCCTTCCCGGCTGACCATCCGGGGGTTGTCGAGGTCGCCGGACATCAGGTAGCGCGCTTCCATGCGGGGCAGGTCGTCGAGGGCGCCGGAGGCGTCGGCTGTGCGCAGCAGCGTCTTGCTGGGCGGGGAGGTGTCGCTGTCGTGGCCGGCCAGCAGGAGCTGTCCTGGGAGAACCGCGGGGTACGACTGCTTCTCGGCGGTGCGGATCAGGGTGTCCAGGAGGGTGACGTAGCCCAGGGAGGCACCGAACAGCACGGTCAGGACGGCGAGTGCGGCGCAGGCTCTGCTGCGGTCGGCGGCCAGTTGGCGGCGGACCAGGCGTCGGCGGGGTCCGCCCTCCGGCAGGAGTCTGAGCAGGCCGGAGAAGACCTCGGGGATGATCAGCAGTACAGCGGCGATCACGATGCCGGTCAGGACCATGGCCTGGGCGGGTGAGTCGACCCAGGTGGCGTGGACGACCGTGGCGCACCAGGCGGCGACGGCCAGCAGTTGCCGGGCGTCGCGTGCGAGGCGGGTCAGGCGGCCGGCCGAGCGGTCGGCGCGGGGTGCGCTGTCGTCGGGTTGCAGCCGGTCGGATCCGTCGCGGCGGGTGCGGGCGAGCACCGCTCCGGCGGCCAGGCCGGTGACAAGAACGACGCCGAGCAGGCGCAGCGCGGGTGTGGCGAGGTCGCCGAGCGGGCCCGCGGGGCGTTCGCGCAGGTGGGAGATGAGCAGGCGGGCGCCGATGCCCACGGCGACGCCGGCCACGGCTCCGCAGACCGCTGCGGCCAGCGACCAGGCCAGCGCGGCGAGGGCCGGGCCGGCCGCCGCCGTGGTACGGGAGACGCCCACGGACATCAACGAGGCCGTGGTGCGCCTGAAGCGGCGGCCGTTCAGCCCGTAGACCAGCACAACGGCGGCTGTGGGCACCAGGAGGGAGGGGACGGTGTAGCCGGCCGGGGTCTTCTCGATCCAGGTCTTCTGCGGGCGTGCCGTCAGCTGGTCCCTGGTGACCAGGGTGGCCGCGACGGCGTCCCGCCCGTTCTGCCGCAGGGCGGCTGCTTCCTCGCTGTCGTCCCGGCCCTCGGCCCAGGTGCGCGCCGCGGCGGTGAAGGCGTCGACGACCTCCTGCTGCCGCTCGACCGACCACATCACGTCCATCTGCGCGGCCAGTACCGGGAAGCCGCAGGCCTCCAGGGGCAGCGCGACGTTCTCCGCGGCGGTGAACTCCTCGATCAGGTTGTGGTCCTGGAACACCACTCCGACGGTGCGCAGCCGCAGTTCGGCGCGCTGTGCCTCGTCGGCCGTGCTCACGTCGATGCCGCCGCCCCGGATCTCGCCGGAGTCGGCGATATCCAGGCCGGCGAGCAGGTTCAGCAGTGTCGACTTGCCGGAGCCGCTGGCGCCGTAGACACACACGAACTCGCCCGCCCGGGCGGTGAAGTCCACGTCGCGCGCGGCCCATACGGTCTCGGCCGCGGAGCGGTAGGCCTTGTTCACGCCGCTCGTCCGGACGAGCGGCGCACCAGCGGCTGCGGTCAACTCAGCATCCGTTCCTTGTACGCCAGGACGAGATCTCGTCGCTGTTCCAGGGGGCGACGTTGTCGTCGGTGTCGTTCCTGTGCATGTCCTGCTTGTCGCCGGAGCCGTTGGAGTGCTCGGCCATGCAACCGGTGTGGCTGGCGGAGCGGTTGGCCCACGAGTCCATCTCGTCGTTCCGGTCACCGCTCATGTTCGTCCACGTGGCGGAGCCGTGACCGCGTTCGCCGATCAACCAGCGGAAGTCGTTGTTGCCCCACATGCACATGTTGTTGGTGTTGCACTCGCTCAGGGCTACGTTCGCCACGCCGCCGGTGGTGAACAGGCTCGCACCCACGATCAGGCAGCCAGGGCTGTCCTGATTCTCATCGTTCCCCCTCGTGCTTGTGTTCCCTCGCCTTTCCTGTGAGAACCCTGTGACATCACCCGTCGCCGGTGGCACCCCCCGTCGAGGGGACCTCTGGCCTTCTCCCACCCGGTAGGGGAGTTGACAGGGAGGGGGAGTTCTCGTAGCGGCTGTAAGCGCTTGACCGGTGCATTGCCAAGTGTGAGGCTGCGGGCGGTAGTTGAAGTCTGAAAGCCGCTCTTGACCACAGCGCGCTTCTCATGACCGACCGGCCTGATCTGACGGGGGAACGGATGCTACGTGTCGCGTTGGTGGCTCCCATGCATTCCGCGCGTATCGCGGTGCGCACGGTGTTGGAGGAAGCACAGCAGTTCGGTGTCGTCGCCGAGGGCGCTCCGGGAACTCTGGCCGAGATCGTGCGCTGGTCACGGCCAGACGTTCTGGTGATCAGCCATGCGGCGGAGAGCGAGGCCCTGCACACATTGCTACGGCTGGACGGGCCCGGGAAGGCCGGAAAGCCCGCCAGTGTCGTACTGGCTGAGCAGCTCACCGGCCATGGCACACGCCAGCTGCTCCGGCAGGGTGCGAAGGGCATCCTGCGGCGCGGCACCGCCGGCGAGCATCTGCCGTGGGCGGTGACCGCCGTCGCGCAGGGCAGTCTGGCGCTGGATCCCTGTCTGACGGAGGCAATGAAGAGCGCCTACGTCAGGCCCACCCGACCGGACCAGGAACGTGCCCCTGCCGAGGCGCTGGTGGCCGCGCTCACCCCGCGTGAACGGGACGTCCTCGCGCTCGTCGGCGACGGCATGCCCCACCGGGAGATCGCCGACGCCCTCGACCTGAGCCCCGACACCGTCAAGGACCATCTCCGCCGCGTCTGCACCAAGCTGGGCGTGGAGACCCGCCTCCACGCGGCCCGCATCGCCTGGCACGCGGGGGTGGGCACACAGCACCGACCGGACCGGCAGGTTCCCGAACCGGCGTAGCGGCCCGCGGCAGGGCGGGACGAGGGGCGGCCGCTTTCAGGTCGTCCCTCGTGGCAGCGCGAACTCGCACCAGACCGACTTGCCGCCGCCGGGGGCTCGGCGGCTGCCCCAGTTGGAGGCGATGGTGGCGATGATGGAGATGCCGCGGCCGGACTCGTCGCCGGGTTCGGCGCGACGGCGGCGGGGGAGGTGGTCGTTGCCGTCGGTGACCTCGACGATGAGGCGGCGGTCGGTGCGGCGCAGGCGCAGGCGCATGGGTGGGGTGCCGTGCTGGAGGGAGTTGGCTACCAGCTCGCTTGCCGCCAGGACGCCCAGGTCGTGGAGTTCCGGGGGGAAACGCCAGCTGGTGAGGACGCCGGAGGCGAAGGCTCGGGCTCGGGGGGCCGCCTCCACGCCGCCCAGCAGTTCCAGGGCCGCGTTGCGGAAGAGTTCGCTGTCGGGGCCGGTGCGGGCGGGGTGCTGGAGGACAAGGACGGCGACGTCGTCGTCGTGGTCCGCCGTCACACCCGTGGAGCGGACCAGGCGGTCGCAGACGACCTGGGGGGCGCCCGTGGCGCCGGCCAGGGCTCGTTCCAGGGCCGCGATTCCCTCGTCCAGGTCCTCGTTGCGACGTTCCACCAGGCCGTCCGTGTAGAGGACCGCTGTCGAGCCGGGGCCGAGGGGGACCGAGCCCGAGGCGTGCATCCAGCCGCCTGTGCCGAGCGGGGGGCCTGTCGGTTCGTCGGCCCGCAGGACCATGCCGCTCTCGTCGCGGACGAGGATGGGGAGGTGGCCCGCGGAGGCATAGACCAGGCGGCCCTCGTTGGGGTCGTGGACGGCGTAGGCGCAGGTGGCGATCTGGTTGGCGTCGATCTCCGTGGCGAGGCCGTCCAGGAGTTGCAGGACCTCGTGCGGGGGCAGGTCCAGGCGGGCGTAGGCGCGGACGGCCGTACGGAGTTGGCCCATGACGGCGGCCGCTCGTACGCCTCTGCCCATGACGTCGCCGATGACGAGGGCCGTGCGGCCGCCGCCGAGGGTGATCACGTCGTACCAGTCGCCGCCGACGGCGGCCTCCGTGCCGCCGGGGTGGTAGACGGCGGCGATGCGCAGGTCGTCGGGCTGTTCGAGCTCCTGGGGGAGGAGGGAGCGCTGGAGGGTGACGGCGGTCTCGCGCTGGCTGCGCTCGCTGGCGCGCAGGCGCTCGGCGGCCTCGGCGTGGTCGGTGACGTCGGCGGCGAAGATGAGGACTCCGCCCTCGCCGGGCTTGGTGCCGCCCGCGCCCGGCACGTCGACCGGGGTGCAGGTGATCGTGTACGAGCGGCCGGTGGGGGCCTTGCGGGACTTGACTGTGCGGGGTTTGGCGCTGCGCAGGACCTGGTCGAGGAGCGGGAGCAGACCGAGGTCTTCCAGCTCGGGCAGGGCCTCGTGGGCGGGCTCTCCGAGGGGGCGTACGCCGAAGGCCGCGACGTAGGCGTCGTTGACGTAGGCGGTGCGGTGGTCGGGGCCGTGCACGAGGGCGACGAGGGCCGGGATGCGGTCGAGGATCTCGCGGGTCGGGAGATCGTCGACGGCGGGGACGGACGGGCCGCCGGGGACGGCGGAGACGGACGGCACGCTCGGCGTGTCGTCCGGTGGGTCGTCGGTCTGCCGTTCGGCGCGGGCCGCGGGCACGGAGCCTTCTCCCCGCCGGTCCGGGGTGACCGTGTGTTCGGTCCGCGCTGCGGCGCGGCGCTGCGTACCGGGGAGCCGGGCGCTCCAGCGCGTGAAGTTCACCGAATCCTTGCCTCGTGCCTCGTGTTGTTGTCTGTGGCCGGCTCCGGATCCGGCCGTGGGTCCGGGGGTTGCCCGGAATTCAGCGGTGGGGGCACCTGGTCGTGGGTCCTGCTTGTGGGTGCTGGTCGTGGGTGCTTCAGGTGATCCAAGGGCATGGATCGTCGTGGATCATGTCGCGGACCAGTGTGGCCGACCGGACCGACATTCGTCAGACGTCGGTCTGAACGGTGGAGTTCCTGGATCCGGTCAGGACGACCCCTTCGGGTCCTCAGGAGGCTTTCCACCGGCCGCCAGTTCGAACTCCGCACGGGGATGTTCGAGTGATCCGAGCGAGACGATCTCCCGTTTGAACAGGCCCGAGAGAATCCACTCGGCGAGGACGCGGGCCTTGCGGTTGAAGGTCGGCACCCTGCTCAGGTGGTAGACGCGGTGCATGAACCAGGCAGGGTAGCCCTTCAGCTTCCGGCCGTAGACGTGCGCGACCCCCTTGTGCAGGCCCAGGGAGGCGACCGAGCCGACGTACGCGTGGGAGTACGTCTCCAGCGGCTCGCCGCGCAGGGAGCGGACGATGTTGTCGCCGAGGGTCGTGGCCTGGCGTACGGCGTGCTGGGCGTTGGGGGCGGTCACCCTGCCCGGTTCGGAGGCGGTGACGTCGGGGACGGCGGCCGCGTCACCCGCCGCCCACGCGTGCGTGACGCCCTCCACGGTCAGCTCGGGGGTGCACTTCAGACGGCCGCGCTCGTTCAGCGGGAGGTCGGTGGCGGCGAGGATCGGGTGCGGTTTCACGCCGGCGGTCCAGACGACCGTACGGGTCGGGAAGCGGGCGCCGTCGCTGAGGACGGCGACGCGGTCCACGCACGATTCGAGGCGGGTGTGGAGGCGTACGTCGATGTTGCGGCGGCGCAGTTCGGTGACCGTGTAACGGCCCATCTCCTCGCCGACCTCCGGGAGGATGCGGTCGGATGCCTCCACGAGGATCCACTTCATGTCCTCGGGCTTGACGTTGTGGTAGTAGCGCGCGGTGTAGCGGGCCATGTCCTCCAGCTCGCCGAGCGCCTCCACCCCGGCGAAGCCGCCGCCGACGAAGACGAAGGTGAGGGCCGCGTCGCGGATCGCGGGGTCGCGGGTGGAGGAGGCGATGTCCATCTGCTCGATGACGTGGTTGCGCAGGCCGATGGCCTCTTCGACGCTCTTGAAGCCGATGCCGTGGTCGGCGAGGCCGGGGATCGGGAGCGTGCGCGAGATCGAGCCGGGGGCGAGGACGAGTTCGTCGTACGTCAGCTGCTCGGTCTCCCCGCCTTCCTCGGTGGCGAGGGTGGTGAGGGTCGCGGTGCGCTTGGCGTGGTTGATCGCGGTGGCCTCGCCGATGACGACCTTGCACTGGTCCAGGACGCGGCGCAGCGGGACGACCACGTGGCGGGGCGAGATGGAGCCCGCGGCGGCCTCCGGAAGGAAGGGTTGATACGTCATATAAGGGTCGGGCGACACGATGACGATCTCGATGTCGCCACGCGTCAGTTGTTGTTTGAGCTGCTTCTGCAGACGCAGCGCGGTGTACAGCCCGACGTAACCGCCGCCGACGATGAGGATGCGCATCGGTTCCTTCACCATCCCATGACGCACCTCTCTCGTTGGTTTGTCCACAGGCCCGGCAATTTGTGTGACCGGTCGCCTCGGGGGCGCGGGCTTGGCCGATTTACCGGCGCGTGGGGCAGATGCGCAGGTCAGATGGTGTGAGCCGGGTGGAAGGAGGGGGCGCAAACGGGACGTAACCGGCCCGTACTCCGATCGAGGGGCGCTCTGTGCGGAACCTGCCCCTTCTGAATTGACTCCCTCTCAACTATGTTCGTGTGTCGACGGGGTGTAAGGGGGATGCGTTCAAGAGGTTCGGTCGGGACCGGGATCCGGGTTCGGATGCCAGTTCAAATACCGATGCCGGGTTCGGTTACCGGGGGGGGTCCGCGACGGGCGGGCTCGGCTCGGGGACCGGCTCTCCGGCGAAGGGAATCGGAGACCACCGAGGACCTTGGACGCTCGTTCTTCCGCTCCGGCTTCCGATGACGGGGAGAGTCTCCGGGGGGAGACGTCATTACCGGGGGAACACGTATGCATATTCAAGACTCGCATTGGTCGTCCACCTCCGCCCTCGCACCGAGTGGTGCGATCGGCGCGGCGGGCGGCAACGGACGCGGGGACGGATCGCGGTCGACTCCGCTCCGCGTGGACGCACAGCGCAACCTCGAGCACGTGCTGCGCGCGGCGCGCGAGGTCTTCGGCGAGCTGGGATACGGCGCGCCGATGGAGGACGTCGCCCGGCGCGCCCGGGTAGGTGTCGGCACGGTGTACCGGCGCTTCCCGAGCAAGGACGTCCTGGTCCGGCGGATAGCCGAGGAGGAGACGTCCCGGCTCACCGAACAGGCCAGGGTCGCGCTCGGGCAGGAGGAGGACCCGTGGTCGGCGCTGTCGCGCTTCCTGCGGACCTCGGTGGCCTCGGGTGCCGGGCGGCTGCTGCCGCCGCAGGTGCTGCGGGTGGGGGTCGCGGAGGAGGAGGGCGACGGGACCGGCGGGGTCGTCGGTGGGATCGTCATGGATGAGGCGCGGGTGCCTCAGCAGCGGGCTCAGCCGGGGGCGGAGTTGCGGCTCGTGTCGACCGGTGCGGGTGCCTCCGGCGGTTCGGCCGGTTCGGGGGCTGCGTCCTCTACGCCGGTGGATGGTGCCGGGGCTTCTGCGCTGCTCGAGGTCGTGGGGCAGTTGGTGGAGCGGGCTCGGGCAGCGGGGGAGTTGCGGGCGGATGTGACCGTGGCGGATGTGTTGCTGGTGATCGCTACGGCTGCGCCCTCGTTGCCGGATGCGGCGCAGCAGGCTGCGGCGTCTGCGCGGTTGTTGGACATTTTGTTGGAGGGGCTTCGGTCTCGGCCGGCTTGATGCCACCAGGGGGTGGTGGGGGAGTTTTTCGCCCCCGCCGCCCCTACCCTCCCCCATCATCACCAGGGGCTGTGCCCCTTCGACCCCCCGCGCCTTCCAGCTCGGGGGGGTGTGTTGTGCGGCGGGTGCGGGTTTGTTGTGGTTGATCGCGCCCACGCGGCGGAGCCGCAAATCGACACAGCCCCGCGCCCCTGTCGGGGCGCGTCTTACCCGTATGGGTGAGCTCGCGTACTGGCTTCTTCGGTGAACCCTCGGACGAGTGGTGTGCCCCTGCTGCTGTGTCCTGGATCAAAGCCAACATGGCAGGCTGATCCGGTGTGATGAGTGTTTACGGGCGGGACGGGGCGGGGCAGTCGGCGTCGCGGGCGGTGGGGCGGCCGCAGGTTCCGGCGCAGCGGGATCGGTTCGGGTCGGGGGAGTCCGAGCGGGTGCCGTCCGATGCCGGTCTCATCGAGCGGATGCGGGCGGGCGAGGACGCGGCGTACGAGGAGTTGTACCGGCGTCATGCCGAGGCCGTGCGGCGGTATGCGCGGACCTGTTGCCGGGACGCCCATACCGCGGACGATCTGACGGCCGAGGTCTTCGCCCGGATGTTGCAGGCGGTACGGGGTGGCTCCGGGCCGGAGCATGCCGTACGGGCGTATCTGCTGACGTCGGTGCGGCGGGTCGCGGCGACGTGGACGAGTTCCGCCAAGCGGGAGCATCTGGTCGACGACTTCGCGGTGTTCGCGGCGCAGGCGGCTCGCGGGGCCGAGGTGTCGTCGGATGCGGACGTGCTCGACCTCGGCGCCGACGTACGGGCGATGCGCGGGGCCGAGCGGTCGATGGCGATGCAGGCCTTCCGGTCGTTGCCGGAGCGGTGGCAGGCCGTGCTGTGGCACACCGAGGTCGAGGACGAGTCGCCGAGCGAGGTCGCCAC
This sequence comes from Streptomyces tailanensis, assembly GCF_008386495.1. Lineage (GTDB taxonomy): Bacteria > Actinomycetota > Actinomycetes > Streptomycetales > Streptomycetaceae > Streptomyces > Streptomyces tailanensis. The sequence goes on from NZ_VTHJ01000033.1 coordinate 11,601, forward strand.
GCTCTTCGGACTCGACGCGAACGGGACCCGGGTGCTCGCCAGCCGGGCGCGCGAGGGGCTCAGAGAGGCGTACCTCCAGGCCCATGTGAGCGCCTCCCTCGCGGGCAACTCCGCGGAGTGCGGGCAGTTCACCGACCGGCTCGGCGCGTACGCCCGCGGCACTCTGCGCACACGGGCCGAGCGGGGGCTGCGCAAGCATCTGGAGGAGTGCGCGGCGTGCCGGCTGGCCGCCGGGCAGATCAAGGAAGTCGCCGGTGGGATTCCGGCTGTGGTGCCGATCGCGGTCATCGGGTGGTTCGGCGCCGCCGGGTACGCGAAGGCGGGCGCGATCGTCGCCGGTGGGGCGGGGGTCGGGGCCGCGGGTGCGGCTTCGGCGGCCGGTGGTGGCTCCGGCTCCGGTGACGCGGGGGCGGGCGGCGGGGCCGCGGCCGAGGGGCTCGGCGCGCCGGCGAAGGCCGGGATCGCGGTGAGTGTGGCCGGGATGGTCGCAGCGGCGGTGGCGCTCGCGCTGGCGGGCAACGAAGGGGAGCAGGAGGAACCGCTGGCCAAGCCGTCCGCCTCGCGGGCGGTCGAGGCCTTGCCGGGGCCCACCTCGCCATCGAAGTCGTCGGCGCCTGTGGAGGAGCCCGGGCCGGAAGCGGCCCCAGTAGTCGTGCCTGTCTCCGTGGCGTCGACGGCACCTACGCCTACGCCGTCCCCGGCTCCGGATGCCCCCGCGAAGTCGGCGCCCACACCGGCTCCGACCCCTACACCCACTCCTTCGCCGAACCGGCCCACGTCCACTCCGACGCCCACGCCCACCCCTCCCCCCGTCTACCAGAGGAACGAGCTCGAGTACGACCTCCTCGGCGATGGCACCGAGCCCGAGATGCGGCTCGACGAGGACAGTTGGGTCTGGCAGCGGTACGGGGTGTCGATCGCCGGGAAGAGTTACGCGCACGGGGTGACCGTGCACGGCCGCTCCTCCGTCACCGTCGACCTCAACCGCCGGTGCACCGCGTACGACGCGCTCGTCGGCGTCGACGACCTGACGCCGTCCGGCCTCGGCAAGGTCTCCTTCTCCGTCTACGGCGACGGGGGGCCGCTGTGGAAGTCCGGGCTCGTCCAAGGCGGGGACCCGGCGGTTCCGGTCCATGTGAACCTCGCCGGGCGGGAGACCGTACGGCTGGTCGTCGAACCGCACAGCCACCTCGACGTGGAGGCGCTGGCGGACTGGGCGGAGTCCCGGTTCACGTGTGAGTAGGGCTGTGGCGCCGGCGGGTCCGCAGGGCTTGCGTCAGGTCGTCGAGGGTGTAGGTCTGGGTGTAGGTCTTGCCGGTCGTGTGTTCCGCGTCGTAGCGGGTGCGGCCCAGGGCGGTGAGGGCGGCGGCCTCGGTGCGTTCGGCCTCGTGATGCTCGGGGGCGACCAGGGGCTGGAGGGCGGCGGGGGCGTCGGTAGGTGGGGTGTTGGTGTCCGCCCAGATCTCGTCGATGAGGGTGGGGGTGGGGACGGGGTGGTCGGGGCGGAGGGCCAGGGCGGTGAGGAGGGCGCGTACTTTGGGGCCGCCCAGGGGATGGTGGTGGCGTGGTCGTTCTCTGCTTGGGCTGTTCCGAGGATCGCGTACCGCACCGGGTCATTCTCGCCGTCGGGGCTGCGCATGGCGGGAGTTTCTCGCCCCCGCCGCCCCTCCCCGTCCCTCCCCCATCCAGGGGCTGCCGCCCCTTCGACCCCGCCCACCGACACGGGGCTCCGCCCCGGACCCCGCCAGGGGGCGCTGCGCCCCCTGGACCCCCGCTACGCCTGAGAGCTCGGGTGGTTGAGGCTGTGGGACGGGCGCGGGTGGTTCGTGGGTTGCTCGCGCAGTTCCCCGCGCCCCTTGAAAGCCTGGAGGCGCCCCGTGCTTTTGAGGGGTGCGGGGAACTGCGCGACCAGCCCCCACACCCCAGCTTGCCCCCCGCCCC
>NZ_VTHJ01000033.1:13603-53107 GCF_008386495.1 Streptomyces tailanensis
CCTTACGAGGGCGCCCCCACCCCCATCACGCCCTCCGCGCCGTAGCCCCCTCCCCCAGCGCCCCCCTCTGTGGCCTGATCCCCGCCGGGACCGCCCGCTGTCTCGCGGGCGTGCCCGTCCAGCAGGTGCCTCGGCGGGAGAGGAGGCGGCGTAGCCATAGTTCCAGGGAGACCAGGTCTGCCAGGCCGTCCAGGGGGAGGGGTTCGCCCTCGGCGGCGGCGCGTAGGGCCTTGCGGACCACTCGGGCTTCGACCAGGCCCGCCTGGGCCAGGAGGGGGGTGTCGAAGAGGGTGATCAGGGTGTCGGCGGCGACGCGGAGGCCGGTGCGGGCCGCGGTGGCGGAGGTGGCGTGGGAGGGGGCACCCCAGCCGGGTGGGAGGTCGGTGATGCCGGCGCCCTCCAGGACCGTACGGAGGATGGCGGCGCGGGCGCCGGGCTGGACGCGGAGGGCTTCGGGGAGGGCCCGGCAGGCGCGTACGACCTGGTTGTCGAGGAAGGGGGCGTGGAGGCGTTGGGAGCGGATCTCCGCGGCCTGTTCCAGGATCCTCAGGTCCGCGGCGTGGCGGGCCAGAGCCGCGCGGGCGCGGAAGTCGCCAGGGCGTTGGCCAGGGCCGACGCTCGGGCGGCCCGTCGTCGCACCCAGGCGAATCGATACTTCTGCCAGAGCCTCCCCCGTCAGCCAGCGGGCCGCTGGGCCCGGTCTTGCCCAGGTGAGGGCCGCCAGGGAAGCCCCTACCGCGCCTCCGGGTTCCTCGAAGCGGCGTTGCATCAGGCGGGCGGCCAGCACTTCCACGCCGGCTCTGTACGGGGTGCGGGACAGTTTGCGCGCGGCGCTGTAGACGCGTGCGGGGACCATCACCGAGCCGTCCGCCTTGGCAAGGGCGGCTACCGGGCGGACCAGGTGGCGGCGTTTGCGGTCCATCAGGAGGTCGGCGAGGCGGGCGGGGTGGGCGTCCAGGACCTGGCGGGCGCCGTAGCCGGTGAAGTGGTCCGCGCTGCCCGAGGCGAGGCGGGCGCGGTGGCGGGCGGCGGTGACGAGGGAGGGGCCCGGTTCGTCGGTGAGGGGGACTTCGAGGTCGGCGTACGGGAGTGTTTCCTCGCTGCCCGTTACTACTACGTGGTGCAGGCGGGGGTTGGCGGCCAGGGTGCCCGCCCGTTCGAGTTCGGCTTCGCGGCCAGGGGTCGCCAAGTCGTTGAAGGTGACGGCCAGGAGGCGTTCGCCGGCGCCGGCGCCGTGGCCCAGGACCGTGCCGGGGGCGCCGGGGAGGCCGGCGGCGAGGAGGGCCAGTGTGCCCGAGGCGGGGCCGCCGGAGAGGTCGGCGCCGATGCCGGGGACGGGCATGCCGCGGGCGGCGCGGCGTTCGGCCGGGCCCATGCCGGGGACCGGGCCGGGGTCGACGTCCGGCACGTGGCGAGGGGCCGACAGCCGGACCCGTACGGCCTCTACGAGGGCATCGCGGACGCCGTCCACCGCGCTGGCGGGGTCGGCGGAGGGGGCGGCGACGGCGAGGGAGGCCACGGGTTCGTACCCGGCGATCTCGCGTGCCCCGGCGCGCAGGATCAGCGCATGCCCCGGGGGAATGCGGCGCACGCCGTCGTACGGAGTGGAGTCATGGAGGGCGTCCGGTACGTCGGGGGCGGCGAGCAGGGCGGCGAGGTGCCCGAAGTCGAGGTTGGCCTCGATGAGGTCGGCGAGGGGGAGGGCGGCGGTCGCGTAGGCCGTACCGCCCGCCCAGGGGGTGTGGAAGACGGGGCGCGCGCCCGCGAGGTCGCCGCAGACGGTGATCCGGCGGCCGACCTGGACGACGGCCGTGTAACTGCCGGGCCAGGCGGTCAGATGGCGCAAGGCGCCACCGCGGGCGGCGAACAGGCCCACGCGCAGCTGCTCGTCGGAGGCGCCGCAGATACCGAGGACCGCGATCCTGGTCTGTTCGTCGGCCTTCACGACGCGGATCTCGTCGGGGCGCCAGTCGCCGACGGCCCACAGCGGATCGGGGTCGCCCCACAGGATCTGGGAGCCGACCGGGTGCACGGTCTCGCCGTCCTGTCCGGTCGCTCCGGCGCCGCCGATCACGGGAGCGCCGGCGGCAGTACTGCTCCATCCCACCAACCACCGCATCGACGCCTCCACAGGCTGTGGACAACCAGTGCACCGTACGAACGGCTCCCATGCTGCCACGAAGGAGGCTCGCCGGAGGGCGTGCGGGAAGGCTTGCGCACCGGTAAGTGCGCCCCTGGAGAGCCACGAGCGCTCCCCCGTCACACCCTCAAAACGCTCTCACGTCGCCCTCAACTCGCCGATGTACAGGGGTGGTCGACAGAGATGGCCCCCGGGTCTACGACGTGAATGCGCCCCCGGTACGCTCCCCCAAAACACCTAACGCGCCCTCAAGAGACGTGGTCGGAGGGGTAATCACCCTCCACGACCACCGTCGATTTTCAGCCAAATCGGAATCGTAGGGCAGAACTCACACACGCTCCGTACAGGCCCCGACGGACACCCAGTGTCAACGCACAGTCCGGGAGGCGGAGTTCGCCTCCCGGACCGGTCCGCCGCCCGCGGGGATGGAGGCGGCGGTGTCCCCCAGCCCACTGGATCCAGTACAGCGGGCCGACCCACGCACAGCCATGGAACCGCTCCCCCGATGGCCGGAGAAGAGCGCACGGACGGGCGCACGGCCACACAGCGGGAGCACACCGCAACAGTCCGTACTCTCTCCGCAAATTCGTACGGACCACAATCCCGCCATCCGGATTCGGCCCCCTTAACGCTTGGGATGCGGCGAACTACGCTGGGTTTACGAATGCCGCGTGCCTATGCCGCCGCGGCAGCCGTCTGTTCGAGGGGTGGCGCAATGTCCAGGGAGCAACGCGGGCCGAACGAAAAGCTCGGCGCCGTTCTCGCCCTCGCGGGAATCAGCAACGCAGGACTCGCGCGTCGCGTCAACGATCTTGGCGCTCAACGCGGGTTGACACTTCGCTACGACAAGACGTCGGTGGCACGGTGGGTCTCCAAGGGCATGGTCCCGCAGGGTGCCGCGCCGCATCTCATCGCCGCCGCGATCGGCCAGAAGCTCGGCCGCCCCGTGCCGCTCCACGAGATCGGCCTGGCGGACGCGGATCCCGCACCCGAAGTGGGCCTCGCCTTCCCTCGTGACGTCGGACAGGCGGTGCGCGCGGCGACGGAGCTGTACCGCCTCGACCTCGCCGGCCGCCGCGCCGGCACCGGCGGCATCTGGCAGTCCCTCGCCGGATCGTTCGCGGTCAGCGCGTACGCCACGCCCGCCTCACGCTGGCTGATAACCCCGGCCGACAGTTCGGTGGCGCGCGAGGCGAGCTCCGCGGAGGGCTCCGGGTCGCCGCTGAAAGTCGGCCACAGCGATGTGCAGAAGCTGCGTGAGGCCGCCGAGGACGCCAGGCGCTGGGACTCCAAGTACGGGGGCGGCGACTGGCGTTCGTCCATGGTGCCCGAGTGTCTGCGGGTCGAGGCCGCGCCGCTGCTGCTCGGCTCGTACTCCGACGAGGTCGGCCGCGCGCTCTTCGGAGCCTCCGCCGAACTCACCCGCCTCGCCGGCTGGATGGCTTTTGACACGGGTCAACAGGAGGCCGCGCAGCGGTACTACATCCAGGCGCTGCGGCTCGCGCGGGCCGCGGCCGACGTACCGCTGGGCGGGTATGTGCTGGCGACGATGTCGTTGCAGGCGACCTATCGGGGCTTCGGCGACGAGGGCGTCGACCTCGCGCAGGCCGCGCTCGAACGCAACCGGGGGCTCGCCACCGCCCGCACGATGAGCTTCTTCCGGCTCGTCGAAGCGCGTGCCCACGCGCGCGCGGGGGACGCCGCGGCCGCCGGGGCGGCTCTCAAGGCCGCCGAGGGCTGGCTGGAGCGGGCCCGCGACGGCGACAACGATCCGTCGTGGCTCGGCTTCTACGGCTACGACCGGTTCGCCGCCGACGCCGCGGAGTGCTACCGCGACCTCAAGGCGCCGCGTCAGGTGCGCCGCTTCACCGAGCAGGCACTGTCGCGGCCGACGGAGGAGTTCGTACGCTCGCACGGGCTGCGGCTCGTCGTGTCGGCGGTCGCCGAGCTGGAGTCCGGCAACCTCGATGCGGCGTGCGAGCAGGGGGTGCGGGCGGTGGAGGTCGCGGGGCGCATTTCTTCGGCTCGCACGACCGAGTATGTGAAGGATCTTCTGCATCGGCTGGAGCCGTATGGGGATGAGCCGCGGGTTATTGAGTTGCGGGAGAGGGCGCGGCCCTTGTTGATGACGCCGGCCTAGGCTGGTGGGTGCCTACTCGTCTGCCGGGTTCGTGTTGATTTGCGGCTGCAGGTGGCTTGTGGCTGGTCGCGCAGTTCCCCCGCGCCCCTTTGGGGCGCGGCTTTGGGCGCCCGGCCCCGAGAACGTGATCGGCGCCATGCAGACGGCTTCCCGTGTTTGAGGGCATTGTCAGTGGTGCAGTGCACTATCGGATGCGGGAGGTGGGGTGCGTGTCGAGGCAGGTCGGGTACGACTGTGACGTGCTTGTGGTCGGCGGGGGGATCGTCGGGCTGTCGACGGCGTATGCGATCACACGGGCCGCGCCGGGGACGCGGGTGACCGTGCTGGAGAAGGAAGCGGGGCCCGCCCGGCACCAGACCGGGCGGAACAGCGGGGTCATCCACAGCGGGATCTACTACCGGCCCGGGTCGCTGAAGGCGCGGTACGCGGTCAAGGGCGCTGCCGAGATGGTCAAGTTCTGCGCCGAGTACGGGATCGCCCACGCGGTCACCGGGAAGCTGATCGTCGCGACGGAACGGTCCGAACTGCCCCGGCTGCACGCCCTCGTCCAGCGCGGACGGGAGAACGGGATTCCGGTGCGGGAGCTGGGGCCCGCCCAGATCACCGAGTACGAGCCGGAGGTGCGCGGGCTCGCCGCCATACACGTCGGGACCACCGGGATCTGCGACTTCGTCGGCGTCGCGCGGCAGCTCGCCGCTGCCTCCGGGGCCGACATCCGGTACGGCGCCGAGGTCGAGCGGATCGACCGGCGGGCCTCGCTCGGGGTCGCCGTACGGACCCGGCGCGGTGACGTCGTACGGGGGCGGGTGCTGGTGAACTGCGCCGGGCTGCGGTGCGACGAGGTGGCCCGGATGACCGGGGACGAGCCGGGGATGCGGATCGTGCCGTTCCGGGGGGAGTACTACGAGCTCGCCCGGCCGGAGATGGTGCGGGGGCTGGTGTATCCGGTGCCCGATCCGGCGTTTCCGTTCCTCGGGGTGCATCTGACCCGGGGCATCGACGGGGGTGTGCATGTAGGGCCCAATGCCGTGCCCGCGCTGGCCCGGGAGGGGTACGGGTGGGGGACCGTACGGGTGCGGGAGCTCGGGGCGACGCTGGCGTGGCCCGGGTCCTGGCGGATAGCCCGGCGGCACTGGCGGTACGGCGCCGGGGAGCTTCGGCGGTCGGTGTCGAAGCGGGCGTTCACCGGGGCGGTGCGGCGGTTGCTGCCCGGCGTCTCCGAAGGGGATCTCCTGCCTGCGGCGGCGGGGGTGCGGGCCCAGGCCGTGCTGCGGGACGGAACCCTGGTCGATGACTTCCTGATCCGGGAGGGGGCGCGGGCCGTGCATGTGCTGAACGCGCCTTCACCTGCGGCTACCGCTTCGCTGCCGATCGGGCGGGAGGTGGGGAGGCGGGCGTTGCAGGCGTTGGGGCAGGTGTGACGGGCTCGGGCCGTGGGGGTGGCTGAGCTCGCCGTAAAATTGGGTCACTGTGTCTGACTTCGCCAACGCTCCCGAGCCCCGCACCCCCGGTGCCTCCCTTCGTCGTCCCCGGGCCAAGGGGGAGCCTCGGTTTCCCGATGGGCCGAAGGCTGATCCGGCCGGGGCTCATTTCGAGCGGCGGATCCGGAGTTTTCAGCCGCGGCGGAGCCGGGTGACGGCCGGGCAGGCGGACGCGTTGCAGCGGCTGTGGCCCAAGTGGGGGCTCGATATCGATGGGCGCGAGCTCGATCTCGTCGAGCTGTTCGGGAACGAGAAGCCCGTCGTGCTGGAGATCGGGTTCGGGATGGGCGAGGCGACGGCTCAGATGGCCGCCGCCGATCCCGGGACCAATGTGCTGGCCGTGGATGTGCACACCCCCGGGCAGGGCAATCTGCTCAATCTCGCGGACCGGGCCGGGCTGTCCAACATCCGGGTCGCGAACGGGGACGCGATCATTCTGCTGCGGGAGATGCTCGCGCCGGATTCCCTGGACGGTCTTCGGGTCTACTTCCCCGACCCCTGGCCGAAGAAGCGGCACCACAAGCGGCGGATCATCCAGCCGGAGTTCCTCACGCTCGTCGCGTCACGGCTCAGGCCGGGGGCGATCGTCCACTGCGCGACGGACTGGGAGCCGTACGCCGAACAGATGCTGGACGTGCTGACCGCCCATCCGGACTTCGAGAACACCCGGGCCGACGGCGGGTTCGCGCCACGTCCCGGCTTCCGGCCGCTGACCCGTTTCGAGGGGCAGGGACTGGACAAGGGTCATGTGGTGAACGATCTGCTCTTCCGCCGCGTACAGCAGCGTGAGCCGCTCGATGAGCGGTCTTGAGCGACTCCGGCTTGGGCCTGAGCTTGAGCGGCTGAAGAGCAGGAAGAACAGGGCAGCGCCCATCCCCCGTTAGGGTCAATGCAATGGCCACCAGTCCCCCCTACCCGTCCCATCCCAGCGGCCCCGTCCGTGGGGGTGTGTTCAGGCCCGTGCGCTGGTGGCAACGGAAGAGCGTGAAGTACGGGGCGCTCATCGCGCTGCTCGCGCTCTCCGGGCTCGTCATCCTGGCCCTCGTACGCGAACAGACCGGCACCGAGGGGTTCCTCGTCGGGCTCGGGCTCGCGGTGCTGCCCGTGCCGGTGCTCATGGCCGCGTTCCGGTGGCTGGACCGGGTGGAGCCCGGGCCCTGGAAGAACCTGTTCTTCGCGTTCGCCTGGGGGGCTTGTGCGGCGGCGCTGATAGCGATCGTGGCGAACAGCTTCGCGACGAGATGGATAGCCACCGCCACCGCCGATCCCTCGCACGCGGACACGTTGGGCGCCACCGTCATCGCGCCGGTGGTGGAGGAGACCGCCAAGGGCGCCGCCGTCTTATTGATCTTCCTGTTCCGGCGGCGGGACTTCACCGGGATCGTGGACGGCGTGGTGATAGCGGGGGTCACCGCCACCGGGTTCGCGTTCACCGAGAACATTCTGTATCTGGGGACCGCGTTCGGGACGGATCAGCTCAGCGGGGGGAGCGGGCTGGCGTCGGTCACCGCGGCCACGTTCTTCGTGCGGGTGATCATGTCGCCGTTCGCGCACCCCCTGTTCACCGTGCTCACGGGCATCGGGTTCGGGATCGCGGCGTGGTCGGCCGAGCGGCAGCATGTGCGGCGGGTTCTGCTGCCGGTGGGTGGGCTGTTGCTCGCCATGGGGATGCATGCGATCTGGAACGGGTCGGCGACGTTCGGGGAGTACGGGTTCTTCGCGGTGTACGCCGGGTTCATGGTGCCGGCGTTCGGGCTGCTGACGTGGTTGGCGATATGGACCCGACAGCGGGAGTTGCGGGCCGTGCGGGAGGAGTTGCCGGCGTATGCGGCTGCCGGGTGGCTGACTGTGCCGGAGCCGTTTGTACTGGGGTCGATGCGGGCGCGGAGGGTCGCGCGGGACTATGCGGCGCATCACTTCGGGAAGGCCGGGGCGCGGGCGGTCGCGGAGTACGAGGCGTACGCGACGTCGCTGGCCTTTCTGCGGCGTCGGGGGCGGCGAGGGCGGGCCGGGGGTGACTTCGTGCTCCGCGAGCGGGAGCTGCTGTTCGAGCTGTGGCGCCGACGGGAGCTGGCGCGGCCGGCGTTGGCGTATGCGGGGCGGGGGGTAGGGGTGGCTTGGCCGGGGGCGTACGGGCATCGTGGCTGGTACGGGTACGGGGACGGGTACGGCGGGTACGAGTACCGGTCGGCCTATACGCAGCCGGTGGTGTACGGGGTGACGCCGCATCCGGCGTACAACCCGTACCGGTCGTAGTCGTTGTTCGTAGCTGCGGACAGTCGTGCCGCTGGGGCGATGGGGGTACCTCCCGCTCGAGCGCAGCCGAGAGTGGGGGAGGGTGGGCGCAGCGGCATCTCGTAGCGCCGAGTTGCGCAGCCCACCCCCGCCCAGCCCCAGCCGCCGGGTGCCGGAAGAGAAAGGGCGAGGTGGCAGTGGGCTACGACGAGGCCGCTGTCAGGTGGTTGAGTTCCTCCGGGGTCAGGGTCAGGTCGGCTACGGCCAGCAGGGGTGGGAGTTGGTCGACGGTGCGGGCCGAGGCGATGGGGGCCGTGATGGTGGGCTGGGCTAGGAGCCAGGCCAGGGCGACCGTGGCCACGTCGGTGCCGCGGGACTCGGCGATGGAGTCGAGCGCGGTCAGGACTCGGGGGCCTCGCGGGGTGTCGAGGTAGGCGCCGGCGCCTGCGGCACGGGGGCTGTCGATCGTGGCGCCGGGCCGGTACTTGCCAGTGAGGAAGCCCTTGGCCAGGGCGAAGTAGGGAACGGCGGCGAGGCCGTACTCGGCGGCCAGGGCCTGGAGGGGGCCCTCGTACGTGTCGCGGGAGACCAGGTTGTAGTGGGGCTGGAGGGCGACGTAGCGGGCGAGGCCCTCGGTGGCCGAGAAGTCCAGGGATGCCTTGAGGCGCTCGGGGGTGATGTTGGAGGCGGCTATGGCGCGGACCTTGCCGGCCTTCACCAGGTCGTCGAGGGCGGTGATGATCTCCTCGACGGGGACCTCGGGCTTGTCGAAGTGGGTGTAGTAGAGGTCGATGTAGTCGGTGCCGAGGCGGGTGAGGGAGGCGTCGGCCGCGGCCTTGATGTTGGCGGCGGTCAGGCCCTGGTACCGCGGGTGCTGGCTCACCTTGGTCGCGATCACCATGTCGGCGCGGTTGCCGCGGGCGGCGACCCAGTTGCCGATGATCGTCTCGGACTCCCCGCCCTCGTTGCCCTCGACCCACGCCGAGTAGGAGTCGGCGGTGTCGATGAAGTTGCCGCCCGCGGCCGTGTAGGCGTCGAGGACGGCGAAGGAGTCTTTCTCGTCTGCCGTCCAGCCGAAGACGTTGCCGCCGAGGGCGAGCGGGAAGACCTCGAGGTCGGACGTACCCAGCTTGCGAAGAGAAGTCATGCTTCTCTTCAACCGCCGGGCCGGACGCCCGCATTCCGTGGACGCGCGATTGGCAGCTCAGTCCCACGGACACGCCGCCGACACGGCACGTCCGTGGGACTGAGCTGCCAATTACTGAGGCTCAGCCGCCGATCAACAAGGCGGGGTCAGATGCTCAGGCCCTTGCTGCGCAGCCACGCCGCCGGGTCGATGCCGGTGCCGGAGCCGCCGGGGTGGACCTCCAGGTGGAGGTGGGCACCGGTGACGTTGCCGGTGGCGCCCACGCGGCCGATGACGTCGCCGGTGGCGACCTTCTGGCCGACGCTCACGCCGATGGAGGACTGGTGGGCGTACCAGATCTCGGTGCCGTCATCGAGGGTGAGGACGGTCTTGTAGCCGTACGAACCCTCCCAGCCGGCCTGGGTGATCGTGCCGCTGTGCACCGCCTTGATCGGGGTGCCGGTGGGGGCGGCGAAGTCGAGGCCGGTGTGGTAGCCGGAGGACCAGTAGGAGCCGGCCTGGCCGAAGTAGGAGGTGAGGGTGTACGAGGAGGTCGGGAGCGCGTACTGCTTGGCGAGGGCGGCGAGGCGCTCCTCTTCCGCCTTCCTCGCGGCCTCCTCCTCCGCCGCCTTCTTCTCGGCGGCTTCCTTGGCCTCGGCTTCCTTCTTCTCCTGCGCGGCCTGCTCGGCGGCCTTCTTCGCGGCGGCGGTCTGCGCGGCCTCGGCGGAGGCCTTGTCGAACGCGTCCTGCTGCGACTCGGCCTGCTGCATGATGCGGGCGCGCAGCGCCTCGCCGGCGTCCGCGGTGCCCTGCTCCGTGTCGGCGGCGATCAGGCCGGCGCTGCTGAGCGGGGCGGTGGAGGCCTGGGGCTCCGGCTCGTCGGCTTCGTCTTCCTCGAAGACCGAGCCGACGTTCGGCATGTCCGGCATCGAGATGGACACCGGGGGCTTGCCGGTCTGCGCGCTGGCCATGCCGGCGCCGCCGACGGCGGCTATGACACCGACACCGAGAACCGTGGAGCTACGGGCGAGTCCGCCGCGCTGACGCTGCTTGGCGACGCGGTGCCGGCCGCGAACGGGACGAATGGACTCCTCGGTGGGGTTCCACTCCTGGAAGGGGCCCTCGTTCTCGGCGTTGTAGCTGCCGTAGGCGAACGTCTCGCTGTCGCCGGTGCGTTGGCTCGGCACGAACGGGGCTTCGGTCGCGGACCGGTTGGACGCCACGTGGGCGTACTCCTTTCCTTCCTTCTCGCCTACCGGGTTAGCTGACGGGTTCGGAGCAGGAAGGTCTCCTACGCGCGTAAACCTGTCGTGCTGCCACGACGGCTTCCGCGCGATTCACCCCAGGGTGGTGGTTCCCCGGTTCCCGTACAGGTACGGGATTCGGCGCGTGAGCACGGAGCCGCCTCTTGTGACGGCTGGGACGACCGCGCTGCGTTATCGAACGTTAATAGACGCGAGGGCCGCATTCCAAGCGGTTCCGAGTGATCGTTCCGGCTTTTGCGCTGGACTTACGGGTCATGAGGGGCGGAAAACGGGCGAGTTGACCTTGCCCCAGGCGTCACAGACGTACTGACGGCACGTCAGTTGCTATGCGGAGGGGGTTCGTGTGGATACGTAGAGTGACGCAAAGGTGAGGGAGATGAGGAGACGGTCGATGGCACGGTCACGGGCGGCGTACGGCCAGCAGTGCCATATCGTCCGTCAGACCGCCGCCGGTGTGGGCGCGTACCTCCTCCGCGAGGGTCGTCAACACGGCGCGCGGGCCGGGGAAGGTGCGCCCGGAGAGGCGTTCGGCCGGGTCGTAGAAGACGCCGTGCGCGTCCCGGGCCTCGGAGAGGCCGTCGGTGTAGAAGAGCAGGGTCGCGCCGACGGGGAACTCGGCCTGCTCGGCGCGGTCCGGCCAGGCGCCCAGATCACCCATGCCGAGCGGGAGTGCAGGGGTGGGTGCGTCCAGCGTGCGCAGGGTGCCGTCGGCGTACAGCAGCAGGGGGGACGGATGGCCTCGGTTGACGATGCGGGCGAGGCCGACGCCGTGCGGAAACTCCGCGAGTACGGCTGTGGCGAACCCCTCGTACGCCTCGTACGCCTCGTACGCCTCATATGCCCCGTCCGCCTGATACTCCTCATACGCCTCGCTCGTGCTCCGGTGGGTCGCCTCCCGTCGCGCGGCGTCCCGGGCGAGGGCCCGTTCCAGTCGCTGGGCGACCGCTTCGAGGGTGGTCTCCTGCTCGGCCGCCTCCCGGAACGCGCCGATCAGCACCGCGACGGCCGACACCGCGCCGAGCCCCTTGCCGCGTACGTCGGCCACGATCAGCCGTATGCCGTGGGGTGAGTCCTGTACGGCGTACAGATCGCCCCCGATCGACGCCCCGGCCTGCGCCGCCTCGTACCGCGCGGCGATCTCCAGACCGCCGATCCGTTCCTGCGGCTCCGGCAGTACGGCCCGCTGCGCGGCCTCGGCGATCTCCCGGGCGGTGGCGAGGCGGGCGCTGCTGCGGTGGACGAGTCTGTTGATGACCACGGCCAGTACGGCGACCGTGGCCACCGTGGTGATCTCGGTGATCGCGTCCACATGGCCCGCGTCGCCGTAGCGGAGGTGTACGACGACGATGCCGGCGACGGAGGCGACGCCCGTGACCACCGTGCCCGTGAGCGAGAGCAGCGGGGCTGCCACGAGGGGGGCGGCGGTGAAGAAGGGGACCGCCGTGAACTCGCGTGGGGTGAAGCGGTCGTAGAAGAGGCCTGTGAGGACGAGGAGAGCCGGGAGAGCGCGGAGGAGGGCGCGGGCGTAGAAGAAGCGCCGCCCGACCGGCCCCTTCACGCCCGCTGCACCTCGCCCGCCCTGCACACCCTCTGACTGCCCCACGGGTCCAGGGTTTCCGGGGGTACGGGCGGGCGGCCAGTCGGTGGGGCCGAGTGGGCTAGCCGTCCATACCCGCTTCCGCCCCCGGTCCCCTTCTCAGCCCGCCGCCAGTTCCGGGAGCAGGAGGGTGTGCTGGGTCTGGAGGACCTTGGCGCGGAGGTAGCGGACGTTGTGGGCGGTGGTGAAGACGCCGGTGGGGACGCGGTGCTGGACGCCGACGCCGAGGTCGCGGAGTTGCTGGGCCTTGTCGGGGTTGTTGGAGAGCAGGTCCAGTTCGGCGATGCCCAGGGCGTCCAGCATCTGGGCCGCGGCCGTGTAGTCGCGCGCGTCCTCGGGCAGCCCGAGCGCCGCGTTCGCCTCGTAGGTGTCGAGGCCCTGGTCCTGGAGGGCGTACGCGTCGAGCTTGTTGTAGAGGCCGATGCCGCGGCCCTCCTGGCGGAGGTAGAGGAGGACCCCGCCGCGGTCGGCGATCCGCTCCACCGCCTCGCGCAGCTGCGGGCCGCAGTCGCAGCGGGCCGAGCCGAGGACGTCGCCGGTCAGGCACTCGGAGTGCAGCCGGACCAGCGGAGGCGTGCCGGGTGCCGGGTCGCCGAGGACGATCGCCAGGTGCTCCTGGCCGTCGACGAGGCCGTGGAAGGTGACCAGTTCGGCGTCGACGCTGTAGCCGTCGTGGAAACGCAGCGGCACCCGGACGCGGGCACGCGGGGTGGCAGCGGGGAAGTCGGGCATGCGGGATCTCCGGTCCTGGTGCGGGCGTGACGGTCTTGATTCAGATTTGAAGCAAGAACCATGGGCCAGGACTCTAACCCTGCTTCAAATTTCAAGCAACTGATTTGGGATGGGTCACATTCCCGGGAGTTCGGGAATCACCCGGAGTTCGGGACCCGGAGTTCGGGGATCACCCGCACGAGCGGCGGCGCCACGGCAGGTCGTCGGGGGCCGTGGGGTGTGGGCCGTCCTCGCCCTGGATCGCCGCCGCGATGCCCAGGCTGATCTCCTCCAGCTGCCCGATCTGCTCCGGGGTGAGGTGGTCGAAGACCGCCTTGCGAACCGTTTCGACGTGGCCCGGCGCCGTACGCTCCAGCAGGGCCATGCCCTCGTCGGTCAGTACGGCGATGCTGCCGCGCTTGTCCCACTGGCAGTTCTCGCGCCGCAGCACGCCGTCCTTCTCCAGCCGGGTCACGACATACGTCAGCCGGCTGCGCGTGATCTTCAGGCGCTCGGCGAGGTCGGTCATCCGCATCCGCCGGTCCGGCGCCTCGGAGAGGGCGGCCAGCATGGAGTAGTAGAGGTGCGGCATGCCGGCCTCCTGCTGGAGCTGCCGGTCGAGCGCGTCCTCCAGGAGCGAGCTCGCGGCGACGTAGGCACGCCAGGCTCGCTGCTCGTCGGGGGTGAGCCAGCGGGTCGTCATACGTAGAGTGTAGTTAGTGTTTAAAACTTGAACCAAGGCCACCCTTTCGAGGCAACCCTTCCAACGCAAGACCCCGGCCCTCAGCTATGGAGTATGGAGCGCGTCCATGTCCCTGCCCTACGTCCTGTTGTCCGCCGCCGTCTCCCTCGACGGCTACCTGGACGACACCGGGCCCGAACGGCTGCTGCTCTCCGGCCCGGCCGACTTCGACCGGGTCGACGAGGTGCGCGCGGCCAGCGACGCCATCCTGATCGGCGCCGGCACCCTGCGCACCGACAACCCCCGGCTGCTGGTCAACTCCCCCGAGCGGCGCGCGACCCGGGTCGCTGCCGGCCTCCCCGAGTACCCGCTCAAGGTCACGGTCAGCGCGTCCGGCGACCTCGACCCGGCGGCCCAGTTCTGGCACACCGGCGGCGAGAAGGTCGTGTACACGACGGACAAGGGCGCGGAACGGCTGCGCGGGGCCGGGATCGCCGCCGACGTCGTCCCCCTCGGGGCAGAACTGGACTGGCCGGCGACCCTCGCCCACCTCGGCGACGTACGCGGCGTCCGGCGCCTCATGGTCGAGGGCGGCGGACGCGTGCACACCCAGCTCCTCCAGCAGGGGCTCGCGGACGAACTCCAGCTGGCCGTGGCGCCCGTCTTCGTGGGCGAGGCGGACGCACCGCGGATGTTCGGGACGGGCGCGTACCCCGGCGGACCGCGCAGCCGCCTCCGGCTGCTGGAGACCCGGCCCATCGGCGACGTCGTCCTCATCCGGTACGTCCCCACCCTCCCCGGCACCGGCCCGGCCGTCTCCCCCGCCGACCGGCACTGGCTGGCGCTCGCCTGCGAACTGGCCCTCGCCTGCCCGCCCTCCCGGACGGCGTTCAGCGTGGGCGCGGTCGTCGTCGCGGCGGACGGTACGGAGCTGGCCCGCGGCCACTCCCGGGAGAACGGCGACCTTGTGGTCCACGCCGAGGAGGCGGCCCTCGCCAAACTCGACCCCGCCGACCCGCGCCTCGCCTCCGCCACCGTCTACAGCAGCCTGGAGCCGTGCGCCCGCCGCACCTCCCGCCCCGCCCCCTGCGCCCGGCTCCTCCTCGACGCGGGCGTACGGCGCGTCGTCACGGCCTGGCGCGAGCCGGACACGTTCGTCGAGAACGCCGCCGCCGGCAACGCGGTGCTGGCGGCGGAGGGCGTCGACGTCGTCGTACTCCCGGAGTACGAGGGGGCGGCGAAGGCGCCGAACGGGCATCTGCTGCCCTGACGAGCGGTGGGTTGGGTGGCGGGTGGACGTGGGTGAAGGGGTGGGTGACGGGGGCCGTCGTAAAACCGTGTGCTGGGTGTCCCGCGGATGGCGTACACTGGTTTCAACGACGCGGGGTGGAGCAGCTCGGTAGCTCGCTGGGCTCATAACCCAGAGGTCGCAGGTTCAAATCCTGTCCCCGCTACTGAAGGCCTGGGGCCGGAATCCGATGAGGATTCCGGCCCCAGGTGTTTTCCGATGGCTATGCGCGGCGGGCCACCCGCACCGCATCCGTGTACAGCTCGCGTGTGAGGTCCTCCGGGGCGATGCCGAGCTCGGCGAGGACCGTACGGATGTCGTCCAGGGCCGCTGTGACGTCGGTCTCCTCCTCGACCATGGTCTCGATCTCCAGGAAAGTGCCGTCGAGCTCGGGGACGCGGACCAGAGTGGCGAGCATCCTGCGCCCGTACGCCTCGAAGGCGTAGCTGCGGCACCGCTTCTTGACGACGATCGCCGGTACGTAGCCGAGGTGCTCCAGGGTGGCGTGGGCGGCCTGCGAGTCCTCCACCCGGGTCTCGTACTCGGGTTTGGAGCCGGACGCCTCGTCGACGACGGCCCCCTTGAAGGTGAGCAGGGTACGGCGGTCGCCCGTGCCGTGGTCGACCACGAACCGGAGCCGCAGTTCCTCGTCGCGGGCGCGCAGGCTCCCGTCGGGCCGGTCGTAGTACGTGTCCTGGTACGTCTCGACGCGCACCTCGGCCCGCTCGCCGAGCGCCCCCGCGACCGCCTCCGGCGTACGCACCCGGGCCTTCAACTCCGCCTCGATCACCGGCTGTTCCCTCCCACCTTCCCGCCCTGTTCAGCTCTTGACCGCGTACACCGTGCCGCTGTCGTTGCCCACGTACACCGTGCCGGCGGCTGCCGCGGGGGAGGAGCGGATGTCGGCGCCGGTGGGGTAGGTCCAGATCGACCGGCCGGTGTCCGTGCGTACGGCGTAGAGGTTGCCGTTCTTGCTGCCGACGTAGACGGCGTCGCCGAGGACGGTCGGTGAGGAGTAGACGACGTTGCCGATGGTGAACTTCCACTTCTGGGTGCCGGCCAGGGCGTCGACGGCGTACAGGTTGCCGTCGTCGCTCCCCACGTAGGCGACTCCGCCGGACACCGCAGGCGAGGAGCCCACGCCGGCCTGGGTGCGGAAGGTCCAACGGAGTTCGCCGGTGTCGCAGTTGACGGCGTAGAGGTTGCCGTCGTAGCTGCCCACGTAGACGGTCCGGTCGGCGACGGCCGGTGAGGACTTGACGTCGCCGCCCGTCTTGAAGGACCAACGGGGCTCCCCGGTCGCCACGTCGACGGCGTGGAGACGGGAGTCCTCGCTCCCCACGTAGACCTTGTTCCACGCGACAACCGGGGAGGAACGGATACGGCCCTGGGCGGCGAACGTCCATTTACGGTCGCCGGAACGGGCGTCGACGGCGTACAGGTTGCCGTCGTCACTGCCGACGTAGACGACGCCTCCAGCGACCACGGGCGAGGAGTTGACCTCTCCGCCGGCGCTGAACTGCCAGCGCTGGTCGCCGGTTTTCACGTCGACGGCGTAGAGGTGGTAGTCGGCGCTGCCGAAGTAGGCGACGCCCCCGGCCACGGCCGGGCAGGTGTAGACGCCGTTGCCGGTGCCGAACGCCCAACGCGGCTTACCGGTCTCGGCGTCCAGGGCGTACATGGTGCCGTCCCTGCTGCCGGCGTACACCAGCCCGCCCGCGGCGAGCAGGGCCGGCGCGACCGGGCCTCCGGTGCCGTACTTCCATCTCGGGCTGCCGGGGCTCGGCACGCCCGACGGGTCGTTGAGGGTGTCGTTGTCCGCGCCCTTGTCGGGGTCGTCCTGGTTGCCTCGCCCCAGCAGGTAGGTGCCCGCGCCCACGGCGGCGACGGCACCCGCTCCGGCGAGGGCGATCAGTGCGCGGCGACGCGTCGGTGGAGGCGTGGGTCTCGGTGGAGGTGTGGGCGTGGGCGTACCTGCGGCGGTCTCCGTATATGACCCCCGTGTATGTGGCCCCCGTGTATGTGGCCCGTTCTCCTCGGCGCGCCGTACCGAGGCGGCGACCGGTGCGGGCAGCCAGGCGCCGCCGCCCAAGGCGAGCGTGGCCGTGTCCTCGCCGTACGCCGTGCCAGGCGACGGCAGTTGCGACGGCGGGATCCGGTGGGCGAACTCGGCGAGCAACTCCGCGACCGTAGGCCGCAGCGCCGGGTCCTTGTCGAGGCAACGGGCGAGGAGAGGGCGTAGACCTGCGGGGACGGCGGACAGGTCGGCCGTGTCGTGGACCACGCGATAGGCGACGCCGGCCAGCGAACCGGACCCGAAGGGCCCTCCACCGGTGGCGGCGAAGACGAGTACGCCACCGAGGGCGAACACATCGGAGGGCGCACTGGCGCGGCCGCCCGTCAACTGTTCGGGCGACATGAAGGCGGGGGTGCCGACGACGACCCCGCTCCGGGTCAGCGAACTCGATCCGGCGCTGATCGCGATACCGAAGTCGATCACCTTGGGCCCGTCGGGGGCCAGCAGCACATTGGACGGCTTCAGGTCCCGGTGGACGAGACCCGCGGCATGGATGGCCTGCAGCGCCTCGCTCAGGCCGGCGCCCAGCGCGACGACCGAGGACTCGGGCAGCGGCCCGTGCCGTGCGATGGTGTCGTCGAGCGAGATGCCCGCGACATGGACGGTGGCGAGCCACGGCGGGTCCCCGTACGGATCCGCGTCGACGACCGCCGCGGTGAACGCCCCGCTGATGGCCCGCGCGGCCGCCGCCTCCCGGGCGAACCGCTGACGGAACTGCGGATCGTCGGTCATCTCGGGCCGGATGACCTTCACGGCGACCGCCCGCCCACCCGGCGACCGCCCCAGATAGACCCGCCCCATCCCACCGGCTCCGAGGCGCCCCACGATCCGGTACGGCCCCACCTGCCGCGGGTCGCTGCTTTCCAACGCCTGTGACATGGGCCTCCCCGCCCCCGCCGGAGGCCGCCTACCGCTCCCCCGATGTCCGTCCCGTCCATGATGTCCGGCAGGCACACAATCCGCACCATCACTGTGCCCTCGGACGCGACAAACGGGGGCGGAGGTTCCCGTCACCGGGTTCGTCGCATCGTCGGAGCATGTCGTCACTTCTGCTGGCACTCCTCTGTCTCCTGGCACGGCGCCGACTCGCCGCGGTAGCACCGGTCGTCGTCCTGCTCACCGGGGCGGCGGCCGTCGCCGCGGCCCGCGGGACGCTGTCCGACATCGGCGCCGTCACCGGCGTGCAGGCACTCGCCCTGTCGGCCGGTGCCGGTGCCGCTTGCCTCGTTCACCTGGCCGAACGCGGCGGTCGCGCGCTGCCCCGGCAGATCTCCCTACTGCTGGCGGTGAGCGGCCTCGCCGCGGCGACGGCCGTGGCGAGGCCGGCCGCCCTTCGCGGCGACGGGCAGGGCGAGGACCGGTACGTCGTCGCGGTCGTGCTGGGCGCCGCCGTGCTGACGGCAGTGCTCTGCGGCGACCGCGGCCCCCTGGCACGACTGCTGTCGGTCGACCTGCTCACCGAGATCGGCCGCATGTCCTACAGCCTCTTTCTGCTGCACCTCCCTGTGTTCTGGCTGCTGCGACGCGGCCAGCCCGGCCTCAGCCCTCTCGCCCTCTTCCTGGTCGGGGGCGTGGCGACCTGGTTCCTGTCGCTGCTCGTCCACTACCTGCTCGTCGAGCGCCTGGCCGCCCGCCCCTGGCGTCCCGGGCGGGCCGTCCCGCTGACCCTCGCCGCATACACGGCTCTGGCAGCGGGCGCGTACGCCTTGCCCCTGCTGACGCCGTAGCCGCCCCGTCCGGCCGCTGTGACCGTGAGGGAGTTCCCAGTGCGGTCGGTATGCCCCCGAGCGGTGGGCGGGCCGGGCCTGCGTGTGGTGCGGCATCCCGCTCACGGTCGGCGCGGTGTCGCAGGGGATCGCGCGCGGCCGGACAGGTGCCGTGGTCCTCGACGCCGAGGTGTGGGCGTGCCCTGGGTGCGCCGCGGCTGAGACTCCCGTCCGTCCCCGCACCCCGGAAGCTCTGAGGGGCGGGCGGGACCGGGCCCCGGCCGGAACGCGTTTCCAGGCCGGGGCCGCTCCATGTGCGGGCCATTCGGGTGAGGCGCAGACTGGCCGCAGGGGGCGACCCTCTGGAGGCGCCATGAGGCTGAACAAGGAGATCGACTGCACGGTCAGGCTGGGTCTGCATGACACCAGTGATGATGACGTGGCGATCCTCGTGCGCGACGTCCGGCGGAGGAAGCACGAGGTCGCGATGCTCTGGGAGCCGGGGAACGACTGCGCCCTGACCGTGGACTTCGACGATGACCTGGAAGGCGCCCTGGCGCTCGTCGAGGCGGCAAAGGGGCTTGAGACAAGTTCCGGCAACCACGACTGAGCCCTGTGATCGTCTATCTCTCGGGCCAGCAGCGGGCCAGCTAACGATCTTCAGGCGACCGAAAACGGCACGAGCCCCAGTCCAGACGCACTCTGAACTGGGGCTCTTCCGTAGGCCCTGTGGGACTCGAACCCACAACCAATGGATTAAAAGTCCCCGTGATCTTGTGCTCAAGAGTCACGGGGACTGATGCACTGTCCGAAAGTGACTGCTCAGAGTGGGTGTACCGTGACGCGCGGTCCGGCCGTGACTGGCCTGTGGGGCGCCGTCCGCTCACGCATCGCTCACGCGATCCGGGCGGTGGTCACACGTATTCGACGACCGAGTGCGGCACGTACGGCGCCTCCAGGCGGTTCAGCTCCTCCTCGAGGACCACGGCCGGGCGTTGCGGGACCCAGGCGAGCGCCGCCTGGGCCATGGGGATGCCGCGCTCCGCGTCGAAGCCGGCCCTGCCGATGCGGGGCAGGTAGGCGTCCGCGAGCGAGAAGCCGGGCAGGTGCCGATCACCGTGGCCGGTGGCCGTACGGATCACGGTGGCGATGACATCGCGGCTGAGCGAGGCGAACGCCTCGGTGCCGTACTGCCGGAAATACGCGCGCTTGGCCCGGCGTATGTCGATGGGCTTTCCATACATCTCCGGGACAGGGCCGAGGAGACTTGCCGCAGCGGTGCATCACCTCCAGAACGGAGAGCGAGGCGTGGAACACGGCGTGGACCGTGATCGCGTCCGGAACCGGGGCCGTGGAGACCAGGGCAGCGGTGCCGCCGTCGCCGCACACCACTCCGTAATCGCAGGCCCAGCGGTCGAAGTCGTGGTCCGGGAACACGTCCCCAGCCGTCACAAGACAGTGACCGCCCGGGTGCGTGGCCAGCCAGGACGCAGCGAGATCGAGGGAGAGCGCGGCGCCGTTGCGATGCCGGACGAGCCGGCCGCCGCGTACCCGGTCAGTCACCGCACACCCTGCGGTACGGCACGTCACGCACGTAGGTCCGCCACTGCGCCCGCGTCAGCCCGTCCCCTCCCGTCCGCGCGCACACCGCCCCGGCCGCCGTCGACGGATCGATCGGGTAGCGCTGGAGAGGCGCGTGCGCGCTTCCCGCGTACAGCGTGCCGCTGTCGGCGCTGAAGGCGACCGTGACGATCGCGTCGCCCGGTGTCGTGAGCGGGCGGCCGAGCGGCTGCTGGGTGGCGATGTCCCACAGCTGGAGGCTGCCCGCCTCGCCGCCCACGGCCAGCGTGCGGCCGTCGGGGCTGATGGCGAGGGCGCTGACGGCCTCGGAGCTGTCGCCGGTGATCGCTTCGGTCAGGGCGTCCGGAAGTGCGGGGAAGGCGTTCGGCAGGGTTCCCTCGCGCTGCCGGAGCTTCCCGTCCCAGAGGGTCACACGGCCCGTCTGGTCTCCGGCCACCAGCCGTGAACCGTCCGGGGCGAAGGCGAGGGCGCCGATCTCGTCGCCCTGGACCAGGTTGTGCGGCGTGGCTTTACCGGCCGGCAGAGCCGCCGTGCGGTCGTCGCCGACCAGGAGAGCGCCGTCGGGACGGACGGCCAGATGGCTGCTCGACAAGGCCGCGACGACCCCCGTCCGCCGGTGCCGATCTGTGTCCCAGGTCTCGTTGCTCAGCTCGCCGATGGCCGGGGTGCGGGTGAGCTGGAGCGTGCGGGCGTCCGGGCCGAGGGCGATCGTGATCACCGCTCCGGCCGACGTGCTCGTCGCCAGGTCCAGCGTCGTGCGGACCCGGCCCCGGGTGACGTCCCAGAGCGTGAGGCGCTGCGGGGCCGCCAGCCTGCCGGGCGCCGAGACGGCGTACGCGAGCGTCCTGCCGTCGGGGGCGAAGGCCAGAAGGGGTTTCGTGTTCTGAGGGAGTACCGGCTGGGAAGGGGCTCGGGAGACGGGAAGCGGCGTGGCCGGAAGCCTCTTCAGCAGGCGTCCGTCGCGGATTTCGCGCAACTCGAAGCGGTAGGAGGCGCCCGTACGGCGCGCGGTGGCGAAGGTGCGGCCGTCGGGGCTGATCAGCACCTTGTCCAGCGGCTCGTCCTGCCATGCGGACGTCACGGCCGCGGCGACGTCCAGGGAGTGGACCGTGTCGCCCTCCAGGTAGCGGAGCACCGGGCGCTCGGGGTCCCAGGCGAGACCGCCGTACAGGTGCTGGTTGTTGAGGGGGTGCCGGAACACCGGGGCGTCGGCGCCCCGCCGCCAGACCCTGATTTCCTCCCCGTCGGCGGTCGCCAGGAAGTTCCCGTCCCTGCTGAAGGCGACGTACTCCGCTCTCGTGTCGGGGAAGTCGGCCAGTTGCTCCCCCGACCGGACGTCCCAGACCCGCACCCCGCTCGGGGTCACCGCGGCAAGCCGCTGCCCGCCGCCGAGCACCAGCTGCGAGCGCTCGTGGCCGCAGATGTCGCCCACGCGTTCCCAGCGCCCGTGCACCGTGCTCCGGTCCGTCATGTCGCGCACCTGCACGGGGCCGTCCGCGGCGGGGCAGACCGCGAGGAGCCGTCCGTCGGGGCTCCGGGCCACCGTCGCCATGCTCGCCGACTCGGTCTCCAACAGCAGCTTTCCGTCCGCGTCCGAGTGCACCCCCACCCGGACGTCGTCCACACGGCCCACGGCGTACGTGCGCTCGGCGAAGTCCACGAGGGTCGAGGCCGGCAGCCGGTCACCGAACCACCGTCCGGCGGCCGTGTCCCACAGCCGTACCCCGTCGTCCCCGCCGGCCCCTTGGATCCCCAGCAGCCGCCCGTCCGGACTCGCGTCGACCACACTGCCGCCGTCGGGCAGCCGCCCCGAGGCGATCGGCCGGTGCCGTGCCACGTCCCAGGTCCGCCAGGTGCGTCCCTCGGCGCTGAGCAGTGTGCGACCGGAGTCCGTCAGACGGCGGACGGCGCCGTCGCCCGATGCCGGGTCGCTGAAGGCGTCGCGTTCCCGCTGGCCGAGCGAGCCCAGCAAAGCCCGCCGGGTCTCCGGCAGCTCGGCCACCCGCCAGGCGGCGACGCCCAGCAGCTGCGCGGTGCGCGGGTCGGTCGTACGCAGGGCGTCCGCGACGGTGGCGATCCGGCGGGCCGCGTCGTCGGTGCGGCGGCGCTGGTTGCCCCGGGCTTGCGTCCAGGCCACCAGGCCGGCGACCAGCGCCACCGCGAGAACCGCCGACAGCACACCCACCCCGGCCCGCGCCCGGCGGGTCGAGCGGGCCGCGGCCTCGCGTTCCGCCTCGCGGGCCGCCAGCGCGGCGACGAGGAACTCGCGTTCCGGCACGGTCAGCGCGTGGTCGTGCTCATGGTCGGGGAACAGCTCCGTCGCACGCGACAGCCGGGTGCCCCGGTACAGACTGCCGGGATCGCGGTCGTGCTCCAGCCAGGCGCGGACGGCCTCGGTCAGCCGACGGTGGTGGCGCAGCCGCTCGTGGTCCTCCTCGATCCAGTCGTGCAGCCGCGGCCAGCAGCTGATCAGCGCCTCGTGGGCGAGCTGGACGCCCTCCTCGTCGACGGTCAGCAGCCGGGCGCGGGCCAGCCGCTCCACCACCACCGGCACATGGGGGCACGCCCACTCCTCGCGCTCGGCCCGGCTCAGCGGGCGCCGAGTGTCGGGGGCGCCCTGACCGGGCTCGACCATCCGCAGCAGCAGCCTCCGGGCGGCCTCCGCCTGCGGTGCGGTCAGCTGCCCGTACGCCTCCTCCGCGCTCGCCGCGATGGCGCCGCGCACGCCGCCCGCAGTCTCGTACGCGGCGAGGGTCAGCAGCCGGCCCTTGCGGCGCCGCCAGGTCTCCAGCAGGGCGTGCGAGAGCATCGGCAGCCCGCCGGGCTCGTCGAGGACCTCCTCCACGATCCGCGCGGTCAGCTCCCGCTCCACCAGAAGCCCGGCCTGCTGCGCCGGCTTGACGACCGCCTCCCGCAGCTCGTCCGCCGTCATCGGCCCGACCAGCAGCCCGGCACCACGCAGCGCGTCCGCCAGGTCCCGGTGCTCACCGCAGCGGGGGTAGAAGTCGGCCCGTACGGCGATGAGGACCCGCAGCCGGCTCCCGGGGTCGCGGGCGGCGAGCAGCAGGTCGACGAACCGTGCGCGTTCGGCCCGGTCCCGGCACAGCGTGAAGACCTCCTCGAACTGGTCGACCACCACCCAGCTCTCCGGCTCGTCCTCGGCCGGGGTCAGCAGATGGCCATACGTGGCGGCCGGCCGTTGCCCGGGAGTCAGCACCCGCAGCACCGCCGGGCGGCCCCGGTCGGCGATCTCCTTCTGGAGACGGGGTATCAGCCCGGCCCGCAGCAGGGACGACTTCCCGCTGCCGGAGGCGCCGAACACCGCGGCGAACCGGTGCCCGCACACCAGCTCCAGCAGCTCCTCCACCAGCCGGTCCCGGCCGAAGAACAGCCCCTGGTCGGCCGGCTCGAACCGGGCGAGCCCCCGGTAGGGCGGCGGCGCGTCCTCGTCCTCCCGGGTGGCCCCCAACGTCTCGGTCTCGGCGTCCTTCCAGCGGGCCTCCCACTCGCCGGGATCGCCCCCGCAGGCGCGCACATAGCCCTGGAGGACGGCGAGGGACGGCAGCCGGTCGCCGGCGGCGGCCTGGGACAGCGTCGTCGCGGAGAAGCCGGCCGTCTTCACCATCGTGCGGTACGAGGGGCTGCCGGCGGCCTTGCGCAGCTCCCGCAGGTCATGGGCGAGCCGCTGGATGGGACCCGCCGCCGGGTCCACGGGTCTTTCGGGACGCCCCATGCGCTCGTACCTCCGTACACCTGGCGAAAGCGACATCTGGAGCGATGACCATACGAGTCGCCGCGTAAATGCCGGGTGGCGTTCAGATGAAGTAAAGGTGGCGCCGGACGGTCGATCGCCACCAGGTCATCTGGTCGACCTGACAAATGGGACGCGCCGCACAACGTCCGGGTTGCACTCCGCAGGGCGAGAACGTGCACGAAAACATCACACCCCCACCGGGTCGCCTCAGTCCGTACCGTGGGGGCCTGTCGATCTCCGAGGGCTGCCGCTGTCGGCGACGACATCGGCATACCGGTGCACGACGGTACGGGAAACGGCCTGCACAACGTGGGCGGGGTCGTTGTTCGCCCT
This sequence comes from Streptomyces tailanensis, assembly GCF_008386495.1. Taxonomy (GTDB): domain Bacteria; phylum Actinomycetota; class Actinomycetes; order Streptomycetales; family Streptomycetaceae; genus Streptomyces; species Streptomyces tailanensis. Next base: position 37,720 of record NZ_VTHJ01000033.1, read on the forward strand.
GGTGAAGCAGGCAGAGATGGCAGTCGACGGCGCCGACGGGGCCGACGGGGCCGCTGCCACGGGAGTAGCTGGGCCGGGGGTCGTCGTCGCGAAGGAGAGCGTCTTCGGCGGCGAGCAGGGCGCGGGCCGCTGCAGGCTTCTCACCGACGGCGGCGAACGCGCGGATGCCTCAAGCAGCCCCACCACTGCGTCGACCTCGTCGAAGGAGCGCTGCCCCGTGGACCTCGGCCAGGAGGGCGCCGCCCAGCGCTACTACCAGGTTGGCTACCAGCTGGCCGCGGCGAAGCGGCCGGCCAGGACTGGCACGAGATCGACCTCGACACCGGCCTCATCACCCCAGCCAAGGAGATCGTGGTGGACGGCTGGGACCTACGAGTCCGAGCCGAAGACGGACGGCAGCGCGAACACGATCGCGCTCGACAGCATGACCATCTCCGAATTGCGCGACCACAAAGCCCGCCAGGAGAAGGAGCGCACGCAGTGGGGCACCACCTGGCGGGACACCGGCAAGGTGTTCACGAAGGAACACGGCTCCTGGCTCCACCCGGAGACAGTCTCAGAGACCTTCCGCCGCATCCTCGCCACGACCGACCTGCCCCATCACCCTGCGGGACCTACGCCACGTCGCCGCGACGCTCACGCACGGAGGCGGCGGCGACATCCACGCGGTGAAGGAAACGCTGCGGCACTCCACCATCACGCTGTCCTCGGACACGTACACGAGTCTGTTTCCTGAGCTGGACCGTGAGATCGCCGAGAAGGCGGGGAAGCTGGTCCCCAGGTCGCGTCCGGCAGCTGCTGATTCGTCCGCCCAAGCCGCACCCGATCCGCAGGCCACGGACACATCCGCTCACGCAAGGGCCGAAAACGAGGAAGCGTCCGAGTCGGCCGAAGCTGACCCGGACGCTGCGTAGCAGGTCAGAAGGGGTTTCCCCTCCCTGCATCCGTAGGCCCTGTGGGACTCGAACCCACAACCAATGGATTAAAAGTCCTGGCGGGGTTCTGCTGGGTGGGTCCGGACGCTTCTCCGGTGTCCGGACCCACCTGGTCAGAACATGTGCTGTGTGATGCAAGGTCCAGGTCACGGCGCCCTATGGGGCGCCGTCCGCTCACGCATCGCTCACGCAATTGCCCTGCGTGACCAGCGGTATATCGCCATCGCAAGGGCACGGGTCCCAGGTCAGTAGGGCACCGACGAGCTGTCGCTGGATTTCCGAACCTGTCGCAGGGCCTTCTCCTCGGCGAGCATGTGCAGAAATCCGCGGACCCGCTCGATGCGGCCGGGATCGAGTTCGACCACGACCGTCTGCTCGCTGTCGGAGGGCTGGGCGCGGGCGACGACGGTCCCATCCGGCGCGAACACCGCACTGTCACCGGCGGTCGGGCGGTTCGACGGGCCGCCGACAGGATTGGTGAAGACGCTGTAGACGGTGTTCTCCAGCGCCCGGGCGGCCAGATAGACGGCGGCGCGATGCTCAGCTCCAGCGGCGAAAGCGCTCGGACAGAGGTACGCGTGTGCGCCGGAGAGTGCTGCCTGCCTGGCATGCTCCGGGAATGACATATCGTAACATATCGCTACTCCCAGTTGCCAGTCGTCAACCTGCACCATGCCACCACCCCCCTGGCCCGCAGTGAACAGGGCGGCTTCATCCAGCTGCCACAGATGCTCCTTGTCGTACACGACCGAAACCGTGGCCAACGGGTCGACCATCAGGACGGAATTGGTCAGTGCCCCGTCGGCTCTGCGGACAGCCGCCCCCGTCAGTACGGTCCTGCCCGAGCGCACCGCGGCGTCCACGAGCGGCTCCAGCCGCAGGTCGTCCACACGGTTCGCGCCGTCGGCCGCGACCGTGCCGCCATGCTGATCGGCGGCCAGGGCATCCAGGTCATAGGCACACAGATGGAGTTCGGGCAACACGGCCACACGCACTCCGGGTGCGGCGATCGAGTCCAGGAGGTCCGCCGCGCGGCGGGCGTTGCCCTCCACGTCGCCGGTTTTCGCCCTGGCCTGCAGGACGCCAACGCGCAGAGCGGTGGAGGGCAGGTCGCCGGTCATCAGCGGAACGTCACGCCGAGACGGGCATAACCGGGCTCTGCCCCGTCACGCTCGACCTTGACCCTGCTCCCGGTGAGTCTCGATGCCTCGACGGGAAGGGGGAGGTCAACGAGAAAGTCCCCGTACTCGGCAGAGGGGTGGCAGCCCAAGTCGACGGTCTCACTATCGGACGTCAGCAGGGTAACTCGCCATTCGTCGGCTCCGTCGACCGCCGGCCCAGTCGCGGCAACCCGAAGCACGTCATCCGCGACCACTTGAGCGGTCACTACGATGGCTGTGCGCCGCAATGGTGCGCCCAGGGCGTGCATCCCCCCGTGCTTTACCAGCGGGCGACGGTTCCCGTCGGGCAGGTGGACGGCCACTGCTTCGCCGACGTACATGGTGTGCACGGGGAAGGGAACAGTCTCCCGCAGTACGCACTCCAGGCTCACCACGCCGCCCTCGACCCAGGGGCTGCTGACGGCCTCCGGCTCACCGAACGCGATGAGCTCACTGGCGGTCTTGTCGATCGTGTCCAGTGAGAAGCTGCCCGCGAAGTCCGCGATTTCTGGCTGGTCCTCCGAACACAGGGTGAGGCTGAACTCTCCGGTGCTCTCGATGAGCTTGCGGGAGGTGGCACGGGGGCTGAGTACGACAGCCGCGTACAGCGGATCCTTGTTGACGAAGTATGCCCATTCGGCCGACATGACGTTCACGTTGTCGCCGTGCCGAACAGACACGAGCCCGACCGTTGTAGTGGCCATTTTCCAGAGTTGGGCAGGAATGTCCCGGGGCACGGTGTCGCCTCCATCATGGATTTGGATGAAATTTCCGATTTAGAATGATCTTCGATCATCCTCGCACGTCATCCTAATGTTCCCCTGCAAGTCGGGGGCAAAGATTAGCCATGTGCCGCCATCCGACTTTCTTCCGCCGCGCAATTTCCGGATTTTCGCAGGTTGGTCTGCATACCTCCCCGCTAAACATGCACGGATGTGACGTGCGTCACGTCATGGGGTGTTGCGCTCATTGTTGAAGCGGCTCAGTATTTTGTGCTGCGCAATCATTTCCTTGCGCATCGATCGTTCCGTCGAAAGCGGGAGGGGGTGTTTCGAGATGAAGAAGCCGATTCGCCGCAACGTGCGCGACCTCAAGTAATCGACCAGTCGGCCCGGGCCCGCGTAAATGGGGGCCGGGGCCGACTGATCAGCGAAATGGGGGATGCATCCCCCGTATGTTTGGTGAAGGCAATCCGGGAGGGTGTCCATGGAGCTGACGGATCGCGTCATGAGAATCATCTGGGTCGAAGGAGAGGGCCTGGTGATATCGGACTCCTTCGGTCGGGTCCATCTCCTCGATGAGGAACTGAGAGTGGTTCGTTCCTCCCCCCGAGTCCGGCAGGGACGACCGTTGTACGGCTTGACGGTGGCCGGTCGGTGGGTGATAGGACGGGACCGGATGGGGGCGGTGTTCCGGTGGTCCCTCGACACTCTGGACCTGGTGAACCGCCTCGATCCGGCGACAGTGTGCGATCCCGCCACCCTGATTGAGGGAGAGGAACCGTCTCCGGTCAGCGCCCGGGGCATCGGCGTTTGGGATGGTCGGGTCTTCGTCACGGCCGGTTACCACCATCAGATGCTGGTGATCGACCTGGAGACCTTTGATGTCTTGGAGGTCCGCCCCGGCATGTTCGGGCACAGCCCCATGGAGTGGGCTTGCACCGAACACCCGACGCTCCATGCGATATCAGACAAAGAGGGAAGCCTGCGGTTCGGAAATTTCGCCGACCTGAACTTCCCGGACCACGTGAAGTTGGACGAAGGTAACATCCACCGGGTGCGTTACGACGCCCTGCATGACCGCTTCTGGTGCACCCAGGACTTCGGCGAGGGCGAGAATTCGGATATCGCCAACGGTGTTGTCGTCGTCACGGCGGACGGCGTCAAAGAGGGTGAGGTTCTCTTCGCCCGCGACGACGTGGAGTTCGTTGCCTTCTCACCGGACTTCAGCAAGGCGTATTCCGGTGGGTTCGACGGAGAACTCCATATCTTCGACAATTCCTCGCGGGAGCTGAAGATCGAGCACACGGTCACGGGCTTCTCTCATCAACTCTCCGACATCACTGTGACCCCGGCCGGCGATGTATTTGTGCTGTGCCAGGACGGTGAGATCGTCAAACTGACCGCCGATGGCTCATTCGTCAAAGGCATGGGATTCCGCCGACAGGCTGTCTGGGACATTCAGCCCTCGATCGAGGACCCGTCGGTGCTGTACTGCGCCACCGATTCGGGAGTAGCGGTCGTCCAGGTCCATCAGGCCGCGACAGGGCCGACCCTCCACATCCTGGAAGACCATGTGACGGGCTACGGTTTCACCCGCCGCGTCGCCGCCGTCGAAGGCGGGTGGATCGGTATCAGCCGGGACCGCCGGGTCTTCCGTTCCCGCCGGGGTGGAGAGCTGGTGTGGAGCAGGCCACTGCCCGACGCCCTGGTGCACACCGTCAAGGTTTCCCCGGACGGCTCGCGTGCACTGGTCGCGAGCAACGCCTGTGCCACGGAACTGGATGCCGACACCGGCGAGACACTGGCGACCCTGGGCGTGGATGACTTGCCCGTGTGGACGGGCACCTACCTGCCGGACGGCGACCTTGTGCTGGGCACCCGAAACGGCGTCATCGCCGTCTTCGGACCGGGGCAGAGCGAACCGAAATGGCGCCTCGACCAGGGCCAGTACCCCAAACGCATGTGGGCGCAGGACGGCTTCGTCTACGTCGTCGGGGAAGGCGGTCTCAAGGAGATCGCGATCGGGCAGGGCGTAACACGAACGTGGAGAGATCTCCTCTCGAACACCCCCGAGAACGCCGTCGTGAACGAGGGCCTGGTCTGCGTCAGCTCGTACGGCATGCAAGTGGCCGCGTACACCTACGAGGACAACGACTTCGTCGGCTTCATGGAGGATCTGCCCGACTACCCAAAGGCGTTGAAGATCGTTCGTGACGGTGCGGGCCTGCCGTTCCTTCTCCTCGGATGTCGCACCGGGCTTTTGTCGCTCTACCAGCTGAGCAAACCGGCGGAGGAAGGCACGTTCGCGAAGCTGGAGGACGTCTGGCTGCCCCGCAGGAGTGCCGCATACACGCTGGACCGGCACAGCGCCCCCGTCGACTGATCGACTGGACGAATGACGTCACCTACAACGGGCGAAACGGAACCGGCTCCCTGGCAGGATCGCCGCTTTGTGATCTTCGCGTCCGGGAATTTCGTCAACAACATGGGAGAGGCCGCTTACAAGGTCGGTCTCCCGCTGTTCGTGTACGAGCTGACAGGTTCACTGGCGACAATGTCGCTGCTGGCGGCGCTCACACCGGCCATGCTGTTGATCAGCCCGTGGCTCGGGGCAGCCGTGGACCGCTGGGGGCCGCGTGTGTTCGTCGTGCCCGGTCTGCTGGTGCAGCTCGTGGGGGCCGTGTCGCTCAACCTGGTCGTGCTGGCCGACCATGTCTCCGTCGGGGTGCTGTTCGGTCTCACCGCGGTGATCCAGCTGGGCGGCGAGATGTACCGGATGGGCTGGATCACGGGCGTACCGGGCATGTTCCCCGAGAACGCAGCCCGGTCGAGGGCCGTGCTCAGCAGCCTGTTCGTGACGTCGAACATCGTCGGTCCGCTGCTGGTGGCCGCCGGGGTCGGTCTCGTCGGGTATCTGGGGCTGATGTGGTTCAACGCGGCCACGTTCCTCGCGCCCATCGTGGTCTGGCTGATCGGCGTTCACCCCCCGGCCCGGACGCACACGTCGGGGCAGAAGCGGCCGGGACTGGCACGGTCGGTCGTCGAGGGCTGGCGCGTCGTCAGGGCCGAGAAACGCGTGTGGTACGTGCAGCTCACCGCGCTGCCGCTGCATTTCGTCAGCGGTATCGGCGTCCTCTCGTTCATGGTGTGGTACCTGCGCGACCACTGGCACATCGCGGCCAGCGGGGTCAGCGCGGCTCAGGCGGTCGCCAACCTGGGGGCCCTGGCCGGCAGCGTCTACATCGCGGCGCGTGCGCGGACCCGTCCCCGGGTGATCCTGGCCGCCTCCGCCACCGTCATGACGGGCGCGCTGTTCCTGATGGCGCTGCCCTCGGCGTGGAGTTTCATGGCATGCATGGTCGCGTTCTTCACCGTGCGCTCGGCCATGACGGCGGTGTCCGCGATGATCATCGTGAAGTATCTGCCGTCCGAGTTCGTGGGGCGGGCCGAGGGCCTGTTCAACCTCATGGGCGGTGCCACCGTCCTGCTGGCACCCATGCTCATTCCGACGGTGCAGGGGGCGTGGGGCAGCACCGCGGTCCTGATCATGCTCGGCACCTCCGCGGCGCTCTCCCTCGTCTGCCTGGCCCGCTTCTGGCCCCGGTGGACCGACACCGGCGCCCCACCGGCCGCCACTCCCGAGGAACAGACGGCCACCAGCCAGTAACCCAGCTCCCAAGGCGCAAGGGATCGACTATGCGTACGATCGACCTGCCGGAAAACCCGTCGGGGCATGCAGCCCCCCTCACCCACGTGACGTTCCGTGCCGATGGCTTACGCCTGGCGAGCGCCTCATACGACGGCACCGTGATCGTCTGGGACACCAGCACACCGGCCCGCCCGGTCCGCCTGGCCAGGCTCAGACACCGGCGCCTGGTCAACTCCTCGGCGTGGAACCCGGTCACCCCCTCACTGCTCGCCACCGCATCCGCCGACAAGACCGCAGCCGTCTGGCGTGTGGAGGACGACGGAGCCAGCAGCCTCGTCACCGTCCTGGCCCGGCACACCGACGACATCAACTCGGTCGCCTGGATGCCGGACGGCCGCAGGCTCATCTGCGTGTCGGAGGACGGCCGCGCCACGGTGTGGGACGCGACCACCGGAGCCTTCCTGTCCGAGATCGGCTCGCACACCGCGCACTGCATGATGGTGTCGGTGAGCACCCAGGGCCTGGTCGCCACAGTGGGCGAGGACGGCCTCGTATCAGTGACGGCTCCCGACGGGAACGCGAGTCCCGCCACCCGCCGCTACGCCTCGTCCATCGAGGGCTGCTCCTGGTCGCACGACGGCACGGTCCTGGCGGTCGCCCGGGACGACGGCACAGTCGAGCTGCTCTCCAGCGAGTTGGAGACCCTCGCCTCCCTCCAGGTGTCCCGGTCGGCGGCGCGCAGTGTCGAGTGGTCCACCGACGGCGAGTCGCTCGTCATCGGTGCCTACGAAGGCGGCCTGCATTTCTACGACCGCTCAGGAAAGCAGCTGCGTCAGGTCGCCGATCCACGGATCTGGCCCAGGTCCGTGTCTACGGCCGGTGGCGTCGTCGCCGCGGGAAGCTTCTGGGGCGGACCCCACCTGCTCGCCTTGGAGGACGGCAGGGAACTGTACGCGCCTACGACCCCCACACACGGCCCCAACGCGCTCGCCCGCAGGGGCGAGCAGCTCCTCGTCGGCTGCGACTCCGGCGCGGTCGTGGCCCTCAACCCCGACGATCCGGGAGCACCCCCGCAGGTTCACCAAGTCGCTGACGGCCCCGTCCTCTCCTTGGCCGTACGGGGTGATGTCATCTACGCCGGGACCTACGACGGCAGGGTCATCAGCTGGGTCGGCGGACCGGACAACGGGGTGCGCACGGTGGGGGAGCCACTCGGTGCGCCCGTTCCCTCCCTGTGCCTGGACGGCGACGTCCTCGTGGCCGGCACCTACAACGGTGAACTGGTCGCGCTCGACCCCGACACGCTCGAAGTGATCGACAGCCAGGAGGCCCACGGCGGATCGGTCAAGTCCCTCGCCTCCCTCGGACGCCCAGGCTTTCTGTCGGCGGCGACCGACCGCACCGTGGCGTCCGGCGTGTACGGCGACCGCGTGACCCTGTGGGAGCACGGCAACCTGGTCAACGCCGTCGCCCAGCTTGACGGATCCATCGTGGCCAGCGCGTCCCGCGACCACACTGTGAAAGTGGGCCGCCTGGTGACCGGGCGGCAGGACGACCTCAGCGCTCCGCTCCGCCAAGACCGCGCCGCCGACATCCAGACCTTGCTCGGCCCCGATGAGTCCGTCAAATGTGTTGGTCTCCTCGGCTGCCCGGACAGCCCCGTGGTGCTGGCAGGCTCCTACGACTTCGGCCTGTACGCCTGGGAGATCGACTGGTCGGACAGCGCTGCGACGCTCGCCTCCGGCCGTGTCGTCGACGAGTTCGGACAGGGGCTGTCCTGCATGTTCGCCTGGGACAGCGACCGCGTCGTGGTCGCGGGCTGGGACGGCCGGATCGCCGTGGTGGGCCGCGCCCCGGGGGCCCAAGGCGCGGTGGGCGTGCTTTCCTCGATCCGTCTCAACGAGCTTCTGGCGGTGGCCGCATGACGGGCCTGACGACCTCCGGCACGCTCGCGCAAACTCCTGGCACGCCTTTGGAGAGCACGGTGGTCCTCCGGGCGAGGGTGGGTATCGTCCTGCGCCGGGCCGCCGGACGCCGTGCTGAGTTGGTGACCTTCAGAGGACTGCCCGATGGCGCCGAGCACCTGGTGTGTGTCGTGCCGCCACCCCCTGGTGCCGCGTCCCTCACCACGGCCGCCACCCCTCTGGTGCGCCTGCACAGTGAGTGCCTGACCGGGGATGTCTTCGGCTCGGCCCGGTGCGACTGCGGCCCTCAACTCGACGAAGCGCTCGAGCGCATCGCGGCCGAGGGTGGTGCAGTGGTCTACCTGCGGCAAGAGGGCCGCGGCATCGGCCTCTACAACAAGCTCGACGCGTATCTGCTCCAGGATCAGGACATCGACACCTTCGAGGCCAACCGGCGCCTGGGGCGCGGCGCCGACGAGCGCGACTACGCCGCTGCGGCAGCCATGCTCCTGGCCCTCGGCTTCTCCCGGGTGCGGCTGCTGACCAACAATCCCGACAAGGTGAACCAGCTCCGGACCCTGGGCGTGGACGTTGAGAAGGTCGTCCCCACCGGGGTGCACGTCACCCGCGAGAACATCCGCTACCTGGAGGCGAAGGCGCGCATCGGCGGCCATCTGCTGAGCGGGCTGGTCGACCGGATGGCCGACGCCCCGTCCGACGCAGAGGAGACACAGCTGTGAGACTGGCCGATGTGGCTCACTCGCCCCACTTCAAGGAGCACGCCGACCTCGCGGCGTCCGGACGCGTGCCCGGCCCCGGGCACGGCATCCACAACATCTCCGGAGCCGACCCGGCGAACCTCGTGGCCACCGTGGGAGATCCGGACGTTCCCCTCGCGGGCCGGCTGGCCGCAGGGACCCTGCTCGGTCTGATCGGCGACCCCCGCATCGGGCCCGTACCGGACACCGTACGTGTCCCGGCGGTCGCTGCCACGATCGGCCTGCCTGCGAGCCAAGTGGGACCGGTCACGCGCGCCTGGTCACACGTAGGCGTCGAGGAGGACTGGATCGCCAAGGAGACCCCGCCGCATACCGTGGACCTCGCCGAGTTCTGGCTCGCCGTGTATCCGGTCACCAACAGCGAGTACGTGCGGTTCCTGCGGGAGACCGGCCACGAGAGCCGGCCCACCACCTGGCACTTGGGGGCCTATCCCTGGGACCGCGCCAACCATCCGGTGGCCGGGGTTCAGGCCGAGGACGCCGACTACTACGCGGCCTGGCTCAGTTCCGCGACTGGCCATCCGTGGCGGCTGCCCACCGAGGCGGAGTGGGAGTACGCCGCCAAGGGCCCCGAGGGCCGCGAGTTCCCCTGGGGCGACGAGTTCGATGCCGACGCGGCCAACACCCGCGAGAGCGGCGTCCACACCACCACACCCGTGGGCGCCTTCCCGACGGGCCGGTCTCCTTTCGGCGCCCACGACATGGGCGGCAACGTCGAGGAGTACGTGTCCGACAGCTACACGCCGTACCCGGGCGGCCCATTCGTGGACGACCATCTGGTGCAGACCATGGGTACGTACCGCGTCGCCCGAGGCGGCAGTTTCTGCCGCTTCGGCGACCTGGCCCGGACCCGGCGACGGCACGGTGCCTTCCCCGGCCCTCTCTACCCCGTGGGGTTCCGTTTGGTGTCCGGCGAGCGGCCATCATGATCCCCGCCGAGGGCGCATTCAGCGTTTGTCCCGGTCCTCGATCGCGTCGCCTACTACTCAGTTGCGGGCCTGCTGTCCCAGGATCTGGAAGAACGGGCGCTTCTGGTCGTTGGTGCTCCCCCAGAAAGACAGGGCCGCTACATGGCGGCGCCACGGTCAGCGGGGACACAGAGCGGATAGCGCCCGCAGCGGACCGAATTCCATCAGGCCGTCCTGTGGGAGATCGCCCGTGCATGGCGAGAGGTACTCGATGGATACGTGGCTGCGCGTGCTCATGCCCCAGGGATACACCTTCCATGGTCCGCGTGCCCCCGAGTTTCGACGTCGCAGCACACGACGCGAAGCGCTGCTACGTGCCAATCAGCGGCTGAATCGGATCATCACGGTAAGTACCGGCGAGGCCGGTGCCGGCTGGCTCTGGGTGCAGGCTGGAAGCTCAGGAAGAGTTGGGCGAGGTGGTAGGTCTCGGCGAGGGCGACGGCCGCCCGCCGGCGGTCTGCCCCTTCGAGGGCCCGCGCGGCGTGCTGAGTATCTGGTACATGAACCACGTCCACCGCGACGCCGGCGAAGCCGCCGAGGCCCGTGTCGAACTCGCCGAGCAGGCCGCCGCGCTCCTCACCGGCCGGGAAGACCCAGAGCACATTGCCCGCCGAGGCGTCCTGTACCTCGCCGTCGCCCTGTCGTACGCCAAGACCGGGCAGACCGGGGACACGTGGCGGTACTGGGACAAGGCCGACTCCGCTGCTCGCACGTTGGGCGACGCCTACGCACACCCTTGGCTGATCTTCGGCAGGGGCATCGTCGACGGGTACGCGATCACCATCCACAACGACCTCATGCAGCCCGCCAAGGCGCTGGAGGTGGCGGAGGCCCTCGACCTCGACCAGATCCCGTCGGCGACCCGCCGCTCGTACCACCTGATCGAAACGGCGCGGGCCCACAACATGCTCGGCGAGAGCGTTGCCGCCGTGTCCCTATTGGGGAAGGCGAAGCGGGAGTCGTCGGAGACGATCCGCTTCAACCTGCACACGAGGAGCGCGCTGCCGGAGCTGGTGAAGTCGGGGCCGCGGATGGTGCGTCAGGACGCGCTGGAGTTGGCGCGGGACCTCGGCGTACCTGCTTGATCATCTAAGAGGTAGGAACCCTACCCCTTGGTGAGGGGGTAGGAACCCTACCCCCTCCCACCACCAGCCGCACCTACCGTCAGTAGCACAACGATCACTGACGCGGGGAGCAGCATGACCAGCCTGAGAGAGGACCTCAGAGCCGACGCCCTGGCGCTGCCCGACCCGGCGAAACTCAACGCCGACCAGGTCCGCGGCGGCCACTGCTGCTGGTGCGACACCCCCCTCACCGCCGAGTCTGCCGTCGACCTCGGCGAGCGCCGCGAACCCGAGCACTGGTTCCCGCGCTGCTGCACCGCATGCATACGGGCCGCTGACCGCTCCCACATCGGCATGTGCGAGACGTGTGTCGAGGAGCCGGGCACCTGCCAGACCGCGTCCGCGCTGCGGCAGCTGGTGCGGGAGCACGCGCGGTGAAGGGCCCTCAGCGCAGGCGCCGCCCCGTCTGGTGCTCATGGCACGACGGCCTGAGCGACACCGCATTCCTCGTCCGCGTCCACGACGGAGCAGCGTCAGGCCCTAACGGCGGCCTCCTCTACGCCTGCGCCCGCTGCCGCGAGCAGTACGGCCTCACACCGCTGACGGAGCGTGCGACATGAGCACCCCGCTCCCCGCTGCCACCAGCCTCACCTACGGCCAGTACTCCGGCTGGGACTGCGTCTGGTGCGGCAAGCGGCTCACCACCGGCGCCGTCAGCACAGGCAGAGCCCAAGGATCGTCCGGCGCCCACGACCTCAGCATCGAAGTCTGGGCCTGCCCGACATGCGCGTACATCAACGGCCTGACCGACACACCACCACTCCCCGGGGGAACAACGTGACCTGCGACCGCTGCCACAAACGCATCAACCCCGGCGAGCCCTACGACGAGCTCGCCCCCGACTCAGCGTCAGGCGCCGCACCCAACGTCCGCCTACACCGGCGCCCCTGCACGCCAGTGCCACGCCAGACTGCCCCGTCGGGGATAGGCCGCTAAAAGCTCCCCTGGCGCCGTTTACTGGAGTTTCCGGCGCCGGGGTGAGACCGCCCAAGGGTTGCCCCTTTTTCTGCGAGGGGTGGGCGGCCAGGTGACCCGCCGCTGTCCCCCGCAGCGGCGGGTCACCGCACGAGATCCGAGAGTGGCACACCCAGGGCCCGGGAGAGCCGTAGCAGGGTCGCGGCGGTGGGATTGCTGCGGCCGGCCTCGATCTCCTGGAGGGTCCAGCGGCTGACGCCAGAGGCTAGGTGCAGGCGCTCTTGGGTCAAGTTCTGGTGGAGGCGCTCGGCCCTGATGCGGGCGCCGATGCCACGGAGCTGGTCCAGGAGCCAGTCATCGTCATCGGGCGGCGCATGCACCCGATACACGCTGGGCGTACGGTGATTTTTAGTCAGCCAGGTTTACCAGGCATTTTGTGATCAAGGAATCGGCGCAAGCCGACATGGACCCCCGCTACGGGAAGCCGAACACGCGATCCGGTAGCGGGATGAGCCCGCCGAAGGCGTTGGGGTCGCGAGACCCCGGACAGGACGCTGGAGGCGGGCCGGGCGGTCACCCTCACGGGTGGCCGCCCGTGCTCGTCGTCGCCAGGATTTCGGGCCAGCAGCGGGCCAGCAGAACGGCACGAGACGATACGAAAACGACTGAGCCCCCAGCTCTAAGTACCTCTGAGCTGGGGGCTCTTCCGTAGGCCCTGTGGGACTCGAACCCACAACCAATGGATTAAAAGTCCACTGCTCTGCCAATTGAGCTAAGGGCCCAGGCGATGTTGCCTCCCCGAGCATAGCCGGACGCGGCCGGGAGTCCGATCCGGTATCGGTGACCCGGCCGCGTCGGAGGGCCGCAAAAAGGTCCGCCGCAGAACAGAACGGGCGGAAGATCGGCGGGAGAAGAGCGAAATGGCGCCCCCTGCCCTACGGATCGCCTACGGATCAACCGGCTCCGCCGCCCCCTTCCGGGCCGCCTCCCGGGCCACGTTCCGCTCGTGTTCGGGGTTGAGGAACCAATGGCGGGCCGAGATGGTCCACCAGGCGGCGGCGAAGCCGAGGACGACGAGGACGGCGATGGGGGCGTAGTTGAAGGTTTCCCAGGTGACCGGGGAGAGCTGGGGGAGCATGAAGAGGACGGTGATCGTGAGGACCCACGCGACCGACACGACGCCCACCGTCCGGGACCAGCGGCCGAGGTGCCAGGGTCCCCGTTCGAAGGCGTCGCCCTTGCGGAGCCGTAGCAGGGTCGGGATGACGTAGGCGATGTAGAGGCCGATGACGGCGATGGACGTCACGGCCGCGTACGCCGTGACGTTGATCAGGTACGGGAGTCCGAGCACCAGCGCGCCGCCCGCCGCCAGCCAGACCGCCGCCACGGGGGTGCGCGTACGGGGGCTGACCGTGTGCCAGACGTGGGAGAACGGCAGGGCCCCGTCGCGCGAGAAGGCGTAGATCATGCGGCTGTTGGCCGTCACGGACGCCATGCCGCAGAACAGCTGCGCGCCGATGATGACGAGGAGCAGCAGCTTGCCCGCCGTCGCGCCGAGCGCGTCCATCAGGATCTGCGCGGGCGGCACGCCGGTCGCCGAGCCGAGGGCACCGTCGTACGACTGGATCGCGAAGGTGAAGCCCAGCAGGAGGACCAGTCCCGCGACCCAGGACGTCCAGATCGAGCGCACGATGCCCTGAGGGCCGGCCGTCGACGCGTCGTGGGTCTCCTCGGTCATGTGGGCCGAGGCGTCGTACCCGGTGAAGGTGTACTGCGCCATCAGCAGGCCCAGCAGGACGACGTACACCCCGCTGCCCCAGCCCGTGTTGTTGACGAACTCCCCGAACACGAACGACGCCGACTGATGGCTGTCGGGGACGATCGCGAGCGCGCCGACGATCACCACGACGCCGACCACGTGCCACCACACGCTGATGCTGTTGAGGAGGCCGACGATGCGTACGCCGAACGTGTTCAGCAGGCCGTGCAGCAGCAGGATCGCGGCGAAGAGGAGGATCGTCCGGCCGGGGGTCACCTCGAAGCCGAATTCGAGGTTCAGATACGCGGCCAGGAACGACGCCGCGCCGAAGTCGATACCGGCGGTCACCGCGACCTGCCCGAGCACGTTGAACCAGCCCGTGAACCACGCCCAGGCCGCCGCGCTCCGCTCCGGCGCCAGCCGGTGCGCCCAGAAGTACAGGCCCGCCGAGGTCGGATACGCCGAACAGATCTCGGCCATGGCCAGGCCCACGAAGAGGGTCATCAGGCCCACCGCGACCCAGCCCCAGGTCATCACTGCGGGCCCGCCGGTGTTCATGCCGAAGAGGTACAGCGTCATACAGCCGGACAGCACCGAGATGATCGTGAAGGAGACCGCGTAGTTCGAGAACGCGGACATGCGGCGGGCGAGGACCTGCGTGTAGCCCAGCTGGGCCAGCCGTTCCTCGTCAGACACCGGAACCGACACCGAGACCGGGGCCGAGGCCCCGGGCGCCCCACGGGCTATGTCGTCATCTGTCATGCCCCCAGCAATTCCCTCACCAGGTGCGTGACATGCGCCACACCATGGCCGGAAAACAACTCCGGCGCGTCACCACAGCCGGAAGGGCCCGTACGACCGAAGTCGTACGGGCCCTTCCCTGTCAGCCAGTCAGTCGGCGTCAGCCGTTGCGCTTCCAGCGCGGCTTGTCCTCGCGGCGCCCGAAGGAGCCGGTGCCGGTGCCGGAGCCGGTGCCGGTGCCGCGGTGGTCGTCACGACGGCCGTACGGGCGCTCGTGGCCGCCGGAGCGGAAGCCCGGACGGTCGCCCTGACGGTCACGGTTGAACGGACGGTCGCTGCCGCGGTGGCCGCCACGGTCGTCACGGCGGTCGAAGGAACGCCCACCACGGTCACGGTCGAACCCACGGTCACGGTTGTCCCGGCTCTCCCGGTTGTCCCGGTTGAAGCCGCCACGGTCGTCCCGGCGCTCGAACGTACGCCCGCCACGGTCATCCCGACGGTCATCGCGACGGAACCCACCACGCTCGCCACGGTCACGGTTGTCCCGGCTGTCCCGGTTGAACCCACCGCGGTCATCGCGACGCTCGAAGGTACGGCCACCACGGTCATCCCGACGGTCGTCCCGACGGAACCCACCACGGTCCCCGCCGCGGTCCCGGTCACGGTCCCGGTTGAAGCCGCCACGGTCGTCCCGGCGCTCGAACGTACGCCCGCCACGGTCATCCCGACGGT
>NZ_VTHJ01000033.1:53117-97356 GCF_008386495.1 Streptomyces tailanensis
CCGACGCTCACGACGCTCGTACGACGAGGAACGACCGTACGAAGAAGATGCGGACGACGAAGACGACGAAGACGAAGCGGCCTTCTCGATCGTCTCGACATCCTGGGCGCCGGGCTGCTCCGGCACGGACACCTCGGAGACCACCGCAGCGTCGGTCGCGCCGGTCGCCTCGGCGGGAGCAGCGTCGCCCGTCTCCTCGGCCCGCGCCTGCGCGACGGCCGCCTCCGGGTCCTCGCCCCGCTCGCGCGCCGCACGGGCGGTGAGCCGGTCGGCCTCGTCGCGGAGCTCGGCGGCACGGCGGGTGGCCCGCTCCAACTGCTTGGTGAGGTGAGCGACTTCACGCTCGGCCTGCTGCGCGGCGTTGCCGGCGGACTCGGCCTGGACCTCGGTCATCGACCGGGCGCCGGTGATCTCGGCGACCTCGGGGTCGAACGTCGTACCGCCCTGGATGATGTGACGCCCGGCGTCGACGCCCGCGTCCTCCATCAGCCGGAAGATCTGGCGGCGCTGGTGCGGCAGGGAGAGGGACACGACCGTGCCCGTACGCCCGGCACGCGCGGTACGGCCCGCGCGGTGCAGGTAGTCCTTGTGGTCGCCGGCCGGGTCCACGTTGAGCACCAGGTCGATGCCGTCGACGTGGATACCGCGGGCGGCGACGTCGGTCGCGACGAGCGCGTTGACGTAACCGTCCTTGAAGTCGGCCAGCGTGCGGGTACGCGCGCCCTGGGTCATACCGCCGTGCAGTGCGTCCGCCTTCACACCGGCGTCACGCAACTGCTCGGCGATACGGTCGGCACCGAGCTGAGTGCGGACGAAGATGATGGTGCGGCCCTTACGGGAGGCGATCGCGGCGGTGACCGGCGCCTTGTCCTTGGGCTTCACGATCAGGATGTGGTGCGACATGGTCGTCACCGCGCCCTGGGCGGCGTCGACCTCGTGCGTGACCGGGTTGCTCAGGTAGCGCTTGACCAGCGTGGAGATCTCGTTCTCCATCGTCGCGGAGAACAGCATCCGCTGGCCGCCGGCCGGGATCTGGTCGAGCAGCTCGGTCACCTCGGGCAGGAAGCCCAGGTCCGACATCTGGTCGGCCTCGTCGAGGACGGCGATCTGGACGTTCTCCAGCGAGCAGGCACCGCGGTTGATGATGTCGCGCAGCCGCCCCGGCGTGGCGACGAGAACGTCCACACCCCGCTCCAGGGCGTAGATCTGGTTCCCCATCGAGGTACCGCCGCACACGACCTTCATCTTCAGCCCGAGGACATCCCCGTACGGCTGCAGCGCGTCCGCGACCTGCATCGCGAGCTCACGGGTCGGCGTGAGGATGACGGCACGCGGCTTGTGCTTCTCGGTGCGCCCGCCGGCCAGCGTGGCCAGGGTCGGCAGACCGAACGACAGCGTCTTGCCGGACCCGGTACGACCGCGGCCCAGGATGTCCTTCCCGGCCAGCGCGTCCGGGATGGTCGCGGCCTGGATCGGGAACGGGACGGTCACGCCGTTCTGCGCGAGCTTGCGCACGACGCCCTCGGGGAGACCGAGATCCGCGAAGGTGATCTCGGGGGAGCTGGTCTCGTCCGTGTTCTCGGGCACGACGACGTGATCAGTACTGGAAATGGACATGCGTATGCGAAACCTTCCGGAGTCTCGTCGGCACGCGCCCGTCAACTCCGTGATTCGCACACGACCGCCTCTATGCGGTCCGCCACGGCAAGGGAGAGTACGCGCCACACGGCGCGCTCTGCGATGGCGCCGGGCAAATGGGATCAAACGATCTACCACCATACGCACCCACCACCCCCCAAGGCAAACTGAGCCCGTATCCGCAGGTCAGGGGCGGGCCCGGAAACCTAGCGGGGGTCCAGGGGGCGCAGCCTGGCGGGGTCCGGGGCGGAGCCCCGTGTCGGTACGGGGTCGAAGGGGCAGCGCCCCTGGGAACGGGAACGGGTAGGGGCGGCGGGGGCGAAACCCCTCAAGGGCGACCCCACCCCACCGAACAGACACCCCCCGCCGGAGGCCTACGCCGCATCCCCCGCCGCAGGCGCCGGCTCCCGCTCCACCAACTGCGACCCCTGCCCAGGCGCGGACGACGACGGCTCGGCCGAGGGCGGCGGCGTAGGCGACTCCACCGGCTTCGAGGGCGGCGGCTGCTCCGGCTGAGTGGGAGTCGGCGTAGGAGTCGGCTGCTCCTTCGTGGGCTCGGGCGCCTCCGGCCGCTGATGCCCCTTCCCGTCCCCGTTCCCCCCCTTCGGCGGCACCGCCTCCCCGGACGGCTCCGCCCGCCCGGACGCCGAGGCCGACGCGGACGGCGTCCCGGACGCGGAGGCGTCGGGCGAGGCGGAAGCACGCCGCTTCCCCTTCCCGCCCTTCCCGGCCCGGTGCCCCGCATCGTCGCCGCCCGCCACCGCGGAACCCCCGTCCGGCGCCTCACCACCCCGCTGCGCGGCGGAGGGCGAGGGCCCGGGCTTGCGCACCTCGTCATCTCCCACGCTTATGCAGCCGGCGGCCGCGGCGACGGCCATGACCGTGGCGGCCAGACGGACAGGTACGTACAAGGCGCGCACGGCAGCCACCTCCGAGGGGGCGTGAAAGGAAGTCCCCCTGCCCAACTCCCGTCACCCACAAGAAGACACGCGCGCCCTGAAGGGGGGCGCGAGCAACCACACACAACCCGCAACCCAAAAGCCCTTAAAGCCCCTACGACAAACCCGCAGCCCTTACCGTGAACCCACCCAACTACCCATACCCGAGCGCATGCAACCGCGCGTCATCGATCCCGAAGTGATGCGCGATCTCATGCACCACGGTCACCTCGGTCTCCGCGACCACGTCATCCCGCGTCTCGCACATCCGCAGCGTCGGCCCCCGGTAGATCGTGATCCGATCCGGCAGCACCCCCGCGTACCACTCCCCGCGATCCGTGAGCGGAGTCCCCTCGTACAGCCCGAGCAGCTCGGGGTCGTCGGTGGGCGGCTCGTCCTCGACGAACACCGCCACGTTGTCCATCAGCCGTGTCAGCTCCGGCGGAATCCGGTCCAACGCCTCGGCGACCAGTTCCTCGAACTCCTCGCGCGTCATCTCCAGCACACGGACATTGTCATGCACGACACGCACGTACGAGCGTTCCCGTCCCCCACCCCAGAGAAGTTCCCGCACCCCACCCCCTCGCATATCCACCCCCACCCCTGGGCATACGGGACCAATGGCCCTCCGTGCCCTGGTCCGCCACTACCGCTCCCGTCACCCGCACCCCACCGCCGAGCTGGTCCACCGCCCCCACCCCTGGGCCCGCGCCCTGGGCCTGGTGACCGTCGTGCTGATCGGCGCCTGGCTCGGTCTGCTGATCGTGGGCAACGTACGCACCCCGGTCGGCCCCATGAACACCACGATGACCCTCCGCCCGTCCCTCACCGGCGGCACGAAGATCAACGTCTCCCCGCTCGGCGCCCTGGAGCTGCGCAGCCACAACGCCCCGGTACGCCTGGACGTGAACGTCGACCAGCTCGACCCGGCACGCGCCCAGGCCCTGGTCGACCACCCGGAACGGATCTCCGGCCTGCAGGACGAGATCGCCTCCGACGTCCAGCACGGCACCCTGGACCTGGCCGTACGCTCCGTCGTCGCCGTCGTCTCCGGCGCCACCGCCCTCGGCCTCGCCGTCTACCGCCGCCCCGGCCGCGCCCTGGCCGCCGGCGGTCTCGCCCTGGCCCTCCTCACCGCCTCCGGCGGCGCGGCGGCCGCCACCTGGAACCCGAACTCGGTCCTGGAGCCGAAGTTCTCCGGGCTGCTCTCCTCCGCGCCCTCCCTCGTCGGCAACGCGCGCAGCATCGTCACCGAGTTCGACGTCTACCAGCAGGAGCTGGCGCGCCTGGTGACGAACGTGACCAAGCTGTACGACGCCACGTCCACCCTCCCCGCGTACCAGCCGGACCCGACGACCATCCGCGTCCTGCACGTCTCCGACATCCACCTCAACCCGGCGAGCTGGAAGATCATCGCCTCTCTGGTGGAGCAGTACGAGATCAACGTCATCGTCGACTCCGGCGACACCATGGACCACGGCTCCGCCGCCGAGAACGGCTTCCTCGACCCGATCGCCGACCTCGGGGCGCCGTACGTCTGGGTGCGCGGCAACCACGACTCCCGGGAGACCCAGCGGTATCTGGAGGGCATCGACAACGCCCACGTCCTCGACGAGGGGAGGGCGGTGACGGTGGGCGGCCTGCGCTTCGCGGGGATGGGTGATCCGCAGTTCACCCCGGACCGCTCGGCCGAGAAGGAGAGCCTGCCCTCGGAGGAGGTGGCCGGGCAGAGCCTGGCCGACGCCCTGCGCGCCCAGAAGGCGGCCGGCACCCCCGTGGACATCGCCATCGCCCACAACCCGGACGCCGCCCGCGAGACGGACGGCCAGGTCCCCCTCGTCCTCGCCGGGCATCTGCACCACTCGGAGATGGAGGTCCTGGACAAGGGCACCCGCCTGCGCATCGAGGGCTCCACCGGCGGCAGCGGCCTGCGCGCCCTGGAAGGGCAGTACCCCGACCCGATCGAGACCTCGGTCCTCTACCTCGACCGCGACACCCACCGCCTCCAGGCGTGGGACGAGATCAAACTCGGCGGCCTGGGCCTGACAACCGCCGAGGTCAGCCGCCACCTGCCGAAGGAGAACCAGCCAGGAGCCGCCCCCGAGGACGACCGTTCCCCGTCCCCCACGGGAAACACGCCCACCGGCAGGCCCCCCAGTGGCTCCCCCAACGGGTCTCCGAGCACGTCAACCGACGTGTCCCCCCGTGCCCCGTAAACCGTTTTGGCGATACCTCCCGCCATCCCATATGCTTCTCACGTCCCCGACGCGCTGAGAAGCGCCCAGGCGGGCCGATAGCCCTCATCGTCTAGCGGCCTAGGACGCCGCCCTTTCAAGGCGGTAGCACGGGTTCGAATCCCGTTGGGGGCACGCAACAACCTGTGCGACACTGTCGTACGCACGCTTGGTCCTGTGGAGCAGTTTGGAGTGCTCGCCACCCTGTCAAGGTGGAGGCCGCGGGTTCAAATCCCGTCAGGACCGCTGAGGTTACATGTTTCACGTGAAACCTCGCGGCTGGGTAGCTCAGTTGGTACGAGCGATCGCCTGAAAAGCGATAGGTCGCCGGTTCGACCCCGGCCCCAGCCACAGTTAAGGCCCCGTTCTCCGGATCGGGGCCTTGTTGTGTGTACGCCTTGCTGGGCCGCAGCAAAAGTGTTCGCCATGGATTTCGCCGGGATGAGATCCTGGGTCCCGTATGTCTACGCCACCTGCCCCCGCCTTCGGCGCCCTCGCCCCCCGTCTGGCCGAGCTGTCCCTGCGCGATGCGCACCGGCTCGGGCGCAGGCTCGAAGGCGCGCGCAAGATCCGTAAGCCCGAGGCCCGGGCCGCCGTGCTCGCCGAGATCGAGGCGGAGGTCGCCAAGGGCGAGGTCCGCATGGCCGAGCGCGCCGCACGCGTCCCGGCCGTCACGTATCCCGAGCAGCTGCCCGTCAGCCAGAAGAAGGACGACATCGCGGCAGCCATCCGTGATCACCAGGTCGTTATCGTCGCGGGTGAGACCGGCTCCGGGAAGACCACCCAGATCCCGAAGATCTGTATGGAGCTGGGGCGTGGCGTGCGCGGCATGATCGGCCACACACAGCCGAGGAGGATCGCCGCCCGTACGGTCGCCGAGCGCGTGGCGGAGGAGCTGCGGACGCCCCTCGGTGAGGCCGTGGGCTGGAAGGTCCGGTTCACCGATCAGGTCGACCAGGACGCCACCTTCGTCAAGCTGATGACGGACGGCATCCTGCTCGCCGAGATCCAGACGGACCGCGAGCTGCGCGCGTACGACACGATCATCATCGACGAGGCCCACGAGCGGTCCCTCAACATCGACTTCCTGCTGGGCTATCTCGCCCAGCTGCTGCCCAAGCGCCCCGACCTCAAGGTCGTCATCACCTCGGCGACCATCGACCCCGAGCGCTTCTCCCGGCACTTCGGCGACGCCCCGATCGTCGAGGTCAGCGGCCGTACGTACCCGGTCGAGGTGCGCTATCGCCCCCTCCTAGAAGAGGGCTCCGACGACACCGACCGCGACCAGATCACCGCGATCTGCGACGCCGTCGAGGAGCTCCAGGCCGACGGCAAAGGCGACATCCTCGTCTTCCTCTCCGGTGAGCGGGAGATCCGCGACACGGCCGACGCGCTGATCAAGAAGCAGTACCGCTTCACGGAGGTCCTGCCCCTCTACGCCCGGCTCTCGCACGCGGAGCAGCATCGCGTCTTCCAGCCGCACACCGGCCGCAGGATCGTTCTGGCCACGAACGTCGCCGAGACCTCGCTGACCGTCCCCGGCATCAAATACGTCATCGACCCGGGCTTCGCGCGCATCTCCCGCTACAGCCACCGCACCAAGGTCCAGCGGCTGCCCATCGAGGCGATCTCCCAGGCCAGCGCCAACCAGCGCAAGGGCCGCTGCGGCCGTACGTCCGACGGTGTCTGCATCCGCCTGTACAGCGAGGACGACTTCGACGCGCGGCCCGAATTCACCGACGCGGAGATCCTCCGTACGAACCTCGCCTCCGTCATCCTCCAGATGACCGCGGCCGGCCTCGGCGACATCGAGAAGTTCCCGTTCATCGACCCGCCGGACCACCGCAACATCCGCGACGGCGTCCAGCTCCTCCAGGAGCTCGGCGCGCTGGACCCGGCCCAGAAGGACGTACGCAAGCGCCTGACCCCGATGGGCCGCAAGCTCTCCCAGCTGCCCGTCGACCCGCGGTTGGCCCGTATGGTCGTCGAGGCCGACAAGAACGGCTGTGCCCGCGAGGTCATGGTGATCGCCGCCGCGCTCTCCATCCAGGACCCGCGCGAGCGGCCCGCCGACAAGCAGACCCAGGCGGACCAGCAGCACGCCCGCTTCAAGGACGAGTCCTCCGACTTCCTCGCCTTCCTCAACCTCTGGCGGTACGTCCGCGAGCAGCAGAAGGAGCGCGGCTCGTCGTCGTTCCGCCGGATGTGCAAGCAGGAGTACCTCAACTTCCTGCGCATTCGCGAATGGCAGGACATCTACAGCCAGCTGCGCACGGTCGCCAAGCAGATGGGCATCCATCTGAATGAGGACGACGCCCCGGAGCAGCAGGTCCACGTGTCGCTCCTCGCCGGTCTGCTCTCCCACATCGGCATGAAGGACGTGAAGGAGGGCGCGAAGAACGAGTATCTGGGCGCCCGGAACGCCAAGTTCGCGGTCTTCCCGGGTTCGGCCCTCTTCAAGAAGCCCCCGCGCTTCGTCATGTCCGCCGAGCTGGTGGAAACGTCGCGGCTCTGGGCCCGAGTCAATGCCAAGATCGAGCCCGAATGGGTCGAGCCGCTCGCCGAGCACCTCCTCAAGCGGACGTACAGCGAACCGCACTGGGAGAAGGACCAGGCGGCCGTGATGGCGTACGAGAAGGTCACGCTCTACGGCGTACCGATCGTCGCCCAGCGGAAGGTCAACTTCGGCCGGATCGACCCGGAAGCCAGCCGCGAGCTTTTCATCCGCAACGCACTCGTCGAGGGCGACTGGCGTACGCACCACAAGTTCTTCGCCGACAACCGCAGACTCCTCAGCGAGGTCGAGGAGTTGGAGCACCGGGCCCGGCGCCGGGACATCGTGGTCGACGACGACACGCTCTTCGACTTCTACGACCAGCGGGTCCCCGAACACGTGGTCTCCGGCGCCCACTTCGACTCCTGGTGGAAGCACAAGCGGCACGAGCAGCCCGACTTCCTGGACTTCGAGCGGGAGATGCTCATCCGGGAGTCGGCGGAGGCGGTCACCAAGGCCGACTACCCGGACTCGTGGCGCCAGGGACAGCTCAAGTTCCGTGTCACGTACCAGTTCGAGCCGGGCGCGGACGCGGACGGCGTGACCGTCCACATCCCGCTCCAGGTCCTCAACCAGGTCACGGACGAGGGCTTCGACTGGCAGATCCCGGGCCTGCGTCAGGACGTGGTGACGGAACTGATCCGTTCCCTCCCCAAGCCGATCCGCAGGAACTACGTACCGGCCCCGAACTTCGCCAAACGGTTCCTGGACACGGCGGTGCCCCTGCGGGAGCCGCTGACCGTGGCCCTCGCCCGCGAGCTGAAGCGCATGGTGGGCGTACCGGTGGCACCCGAGGACTTCGACTGGTCCCGGATCCCCGACCACCTGAAGATCACCTTCCGTATCGTCGACGAACGGCGCCGGAAGCTGGCCGAGGACAAGGATCTGGAGGCGCTGCGGCTGCAGTTGAGGCCGAAGGCCCGCAAGGCCCTCTCCCAGGCGGCCGCGGCCACCGCGGAACGCCAGGGCGGCGAGTCCCTCGAACGGACGGGCCTGACGGACTGGACGATCGGCTCCCTCACCCGCGTCTTCGAGACCCGCCGCGCCGGCCAGCCGGTGAAGGCGTACCCCGCGCTCGTCGACGACGGACCGAAGGCGAACACCGTCTCCGTACGCCTCTTCGACACGGAGGCGGAGCAGACGGAGGCCATGTGGAAGGGCACCCGTAGGCTCATTCTCCGAAACATTCCGGTCAACCCTGCGAAGTTCGCGAGCGAAAAGCTGACGAACGCGCAGAAGCTCGCGCTGTCGGCGAATCCGCATGGTTCGATCCAGGCCCTGTTCGACGACTGCGCGATGGCCGCGGCGGACAAGCTGATCGCCGACTTCGGCGGGCCGGCCTGGGACGAGTCGTCGTACCGCAAGATGTACGACAAGGTCCGCGCCGAGATCGTCGACACGACGGTGCGTACGGTCGGCCAGGTGCAGCAGGTGCTGGCCGCCTGGCAGTCCTGTGAGCGCCGGCTGAAGTCCACGCGCAGCCCGGCCCTCCTGGCCAACCTCACGGACGTACGGACGCAGCTGGACGCCCTCGTGAAGCCCGGCTTCGTCACGGAGGCCGGCCTGCGCCGCCTCCCGGACCTGATGCGCTATCTGGTGGCGGCCGACCGGCGCGTCCAGCAGATGCCGACCGGCGTCCAGCGGGACACGTCCCGTATGGAGAAGGTCCACGAGATGCGCGACGAGTACGCCTGGCTGCTGGAACAGCTCCCGCAGGGACGGCCCGTCCCCTCCGCCGTCCTCGACATCCGCTGGATGATCGAGGAGCTCCGGGTCAGCTACTTCGCGCACGCGCTGGGGACGGCGTACCCCGTCTCCGACAAGCGCATCGTGAAGGCCATCGACGCGCTTGTGCCGTAGGCGGTGGCCGGTAACGGGGCCTGCACTCTGGGTGAGTTCGACCAGTGGGCCGCCGCTCCTGTACAGTCTCTTCTCGCAGGCCAGCGCGGAAACGTGGTGACTGCGAAACCTGGTCCTGTGGAGCAGTTTGGAGTGCTCGCCACCCTGTCAAGGTGGAGGCCGCGGGTTCAAATCCCGTCAGGACCGCAGTGATTACGAGAGGGCTCGCATCCGGTATGGATGCGGGCCCTCTCGCTGTGGGCACATGTCGCCCAAGCGCTCGGGGCTGCGGGGTTGTCGGGCGACTGCGGGTTGTCGTGGGTTGCTCGCGCAGTTCCCCGCGCCCCTTAAAAGCCAGGGGGTGCCCCCAGTTCTTTCAGGGGCGCGGGGAACTGCGCGACCAGCCCCCACTCACCTGCACCCTCTCGACAACGCCACCCACCCGAGCTCCCCCGTGCCCCCCAGCGGAGCGTCAGGGCTCTTGACGGCGTCACATTCCCTCGGTACCTCAGGAATCAGGGCTCCACGACCCCGGAGGTGGCGTATGGCGGCGACCGCTCGGCATGAGACCCGCGCACTGCTACGCGCTCACCTGTCGGCCGCTTCCTCGTATCGCCATGTGACCCGCCGCTGCCCGATCTGCCACCGGCTGCTGCGGCTGGCGTCGGAGCCCGCGGCGGGCGGCGAGGACGGCCCTGAGAGCCCCTCCAGCCCCTCCATCCGACCCAAGGCGTGAGACGGGCGGAGCGGGGAACAGACTCGACAGGGGAACGTTTCTTCCTCAACTCCCGCCCCCACTACCGCAGATGAGCCACCGGAAACAAGCATCTCGGCATGTGACGGGTGTCACCGCATAAGTTTTCAGCGCGCCGCCTCTTACCGGGCTCCTACAACTGGTCAATTTAATATGTGCAATTGCACCAGTCCCCGAAGGCCCACACAGGAGCTCCGACAGCCCTCCCCAGAGTCCGCCCACCATCACCGGCCGCGCACCCTCGGGGCACAAAAAAGATCGCGCTGGACCCGGCGGAGTCCAGCGCGATCTACGACGCACCCTTGTCGCAAAGCTCTGTATGGCTGGGGCGTGGGTCCTGTTGGGGCAGGGCCCGCGTCGCTTTGAGCGGTTGAGCTGTGGCTTCGGGCGGCTCGGCCGATGGGGGACCAGCCGAAATGCCCTGTTGTGCGGTTGTGTCAGGCCTCGCTGCGCTGCTGCGGAATACCCGCGAGCAGTGCGCGGACCTCAGCCTCGCGGTAACGGCGGTGTCCGCCGAGCGTGCGGATGGACGTGAGCTTGCCGGCCTTCGCCCACCGCGTGACCGTCTTCGGGTCGACGCGGAACATCGTGGCGACCTCAGCCGGGGTCAGCAGCGGCTCGGCATCAGGGGTGCGAGCGGTCATGAGCGGCCTCCTCGGGAGAACCGAACCTTCTCGGTTCTTTCCTCTAAATTCTGCACCTTGACCCGCGTTGCCCGAAATGGCGGACGCGAGTCGAGTCGGTTATAGGACGAACGGCTTGTCCTCGGCACTACAACTACACCATCTGTCCAGCCGCGTCGGCCAAACCGATGGAATTGCCCTCCCAGGTGTTCATCAGCGACGGATGCCGATGGACCATGCCATAGCGGACAGTCACGCCACCGTGACGATCAGTCACAGTGGCGTGCAGGAGTCACCAGACCCCCCAAAGCGTGCAATGCTGAGATTCTGCCCATAGGCGGGCAGAAGGAGCCTCCCCCGGGCTCCTTGTCCTATTTTGACACGAGGAGGCGTGTACGAGGCAAGGCCCACGTAAGTGCAATCCGTCACGCTTGGCGCCACCTTGATACAAAAGCCCGGATCGGGGCCTAAGTCCCACGATGACGCCCATACGGAACTTCGGTGCGTCAAGCCTGGGCCAAGGGTGGACAGTTCACCATGCTTCAGCCTTTGTGGAAAGCCTCTTCTCAGCTGCCCCACAAGTCACAAGTACGCATGGCGGGTTCGGGCGGTTCATCCGGAAGGTACGGATGGCAGGTCGGCCCGGTTCAGTTCGCCGAGCGCCGGTCCCGTACCGCCCGCCACCGCTCGACCAGACGCCCGTACGCCTCCCCGGCGGCCAACCCGTCGCCGCTGCGAAGTGCCTCGATGCCCTCGGCCACATCGGCGGCTGAATGATCACCGTCCAGCTCGTCGGCGGGCAGCACATGCACGAGGCCGCCGTAGTCCAGCTCGACGAACGAGCGCGGGTGGAACTCCTCCAGCCAACGGCCCACGTCGATCAGACCGTCGATCAGCGGACCCTCGTCGATGGTGTCCCGCAGCGCCCGCAGCCCGCGCGCCACGCGCCGCCGGGCCTGCACCATGGGCGTGCGGTAGCGCAGCACGGGCGAGGCCTCACCCGAGCCCTTCTCGTACGTCCGCTCCTCGTCCGAGACGAGGACGAACCAGTTCAACGGGACGTGCCAGGTGGAGGTGCGGATCCACGGGCGGGCGTCGGGGTTGCGGACCAGCCAGCGCTCGTAGTCCTGGCTCGCCTGCCGGCGCACCAGCGGCGGCAGCACCGCGTCCAGGACCGGCGCGGGCAGCTCCTCGGCCAGGTCACCGAGCGCCTGCCAGCCGCGCAGCCGGGTGCGCCAGGGGCAGACGCAGACCACGCCGTCGGCGTCCAGCACGAAGGCGTCGCTGCTCTCGTGCACCGGCACCGGCACGGGCGGCGTGGGCAGCAGATCGGCCAGCGAGCGGCGCAGCTCGTCCTGGTACGAGGGCCGGTCGGTGCGCCGGGCGTAGCGCGCCCAGTGGGTGCGCTCCGGCTCGGGAAAGGCGGCCAGCGGCTCGTACACGCGGAGGTAGGACGCGTACGGGACGATCACCGAGGACACCTTGGGCACGCCTGCTCCCTCCCCCGCCGGCCACCGGGGAAACCTGCCGAACCCGCACATGAGCGGGCAGGAAAACTGTACGGATCGCACCACGGCCGTACTCCGGGAGTGGGTGATCCTGAAGCTGCACCGCTGTCGGGCGGGCGCAGGCTCTAATCTCATGGTCACAGATCC
Organism: Streptomyces tailanensis; assembly: GCF_008386495.1. Classification (GTDB taxonomy): domain Bacteria; phylum Actinomycetota; class Actinomycetes; order Streptomycetales; family Streptomycetaceae; genus Streptomyces; species Streptomyces tailanensis. Next base: position 65,353 of record NZ_VTHJ01000033.1, read on the forward strand.
CGCCACCCGTACGGGAGCCTGTCACCAACCGCCGCTTCTTACCCAGGAGTCACCACCGTGACCGAAGTATCTGACGGCGTCCTGCACACCCTGTTCCACTCGGACCAGGGCGGTCACGAGCAAGTCGTGCTCTGCCAGGACCGGGCCAGCGGCCTCAAGGCCGTCATCGCCATCCACTCCACCGCGCTGGGCCCCGCCCTCGGCGGCACCCGCTTCTACCCGTACGCGACCGAGGCCGAGGCCGTCGCCGACGCGCTGAACCTCGCGCGCGGGATGTCGTACAAGAACGCCATGGCCGGGCTCGGCCACGGCGGCGGCAAAGCCGTGATCATCGGGGACCCGGACCGCGACAAGACCGAGGAGCTGCTGCTCACCTACGGGCGGTTCGTGGCCTCGCTGGGCGGCCGGTACGTCACCGCGTGCGACGTCGGCACGTACGTCGCCGACATGGACGTCGTGGCACGCGAGTGCCGCTGGACGACGGGCCGGTCCCCCGAGAACGGCGGCGCCGGCGACTCGTCCGTCCTGACCGCCTTCGGGGTCTACCAGGGCATGCGGGCCTCCGCCCAGCACCTGTGGGGCGACCCGTCGCTGCGTGACCGTACGGTCGGCATCGCGGGCGTCGGCAAGGTGGGGCACCACCTCGTGGAGCATCTGCGGGCGGAGGGCGCCGAGGTCGTGATCACGGACGTCCGCGAGGAGGCCGTACGGCGGATCCTCAACCGGTATCCGGCGGGGGTCACGTCCGTCGCCGACACCGACGCGCTGATCCGGGTGGAGGGGCTCGACATCTACGCCCCCTGCGCGCTCGGCGGCGCCCTGAACGACGACTCCGTGCCCGTGCTCACCGCCAAGGTGGTCTGCGGCGCCGCAAACAACCAGCTCGCGCACCCCGGTGTCGAGAAGGACCTCGCCGACCGCGGGATCCTCTACGCCCCGGACTACGTCGTGAACGCCGGCGGGGTCATCCAGGTCGCCGACGAACTCCACGGGTTCGACTTCGAGCGGTGCAAGGCGAAGGCCGCGGAGATCTACGACACCACGCTGGCGATCTTCGCACGCGCGAAGACGGATGGTGTTCCGCCGGCCGCCGCGGCCGACCGGATCGCCGAGCAGCGGATGCACGAGGCGGCCGCGAAACGCGGGCGCTGAGCGTTCCCCGCTCGTTCCGCTCGTTCCGCGCGAGGGTCGCACATCTGGGGCCGGTACCCGCCGGTGGATTTGGAGAGAACTCTCACTTCGACCGGCGGGTCGCTCGCCGAGAAACGGTTAAAATCGCGGTTGACCAGCGGGGACAGGGCTCCTCGCAGGTTCTGGGCACAGGCGCGTACTGCGGGCGACGTACCGTATGGGCGCGGGCTCAGGTACCGTGGAAGCCCTACGGACCGGTCTCTCCACGGAGAGCCCGTTCCAGATCATGAACGCGTGTCAAGACTCTGGGGCCGTCGAGCCCCGTCACCGAGGGGGTCGAGCCATGGGGCGCGGCCGGGCCAAGGCCAAGCAGACGAAGGTCGCCCGCCAGCTGAAGTACAACAGCGGCGGGACTGACCTGTCGCGTCTGGCCAGCGAGCTGGGCGCATCGACTTCGAGCCAACCTCCGAACGGCGAGCCGTTCGAGGACGACGAAGACGACGACGACCCGTACGCCCAGTACGCGGATCTCTACAACGACGACGAGGACGATGAGGACGACGAGTCCGGTCCTGCGTCGCATCGTCGGGGCGCTTGACGCCGCATCGCTGCGCTTTGCCCGGTCCGAGTGGTTCACACCACCGGACCGGGTTTTGCGCGTTGCCGCTCCGCTGGGTTGAGCCGGGCGCCTAGTAGCTCGGGAGTACCTGTGGTTTGGCGGCTGCGGGGTACGTTGTGGTTGCTCGCGCCCACGCGGCGGAGCCGCAAATGTCACAGCCCCGCGCCCCTTTAGCGGCTGCGCCGCTAAAGGGGCGTACTCCCCGCTCACGTGCGCGCGTAGTCGCCCACCAACTCTGCGCCCGTCGTGTGGTCGGCCCTGTCCGTGATTTCGCCTGCCACCCAGGCCTCCACGCCGCGGTCCGCCAGTGTGGTCAGGGCCACGTCTGCGGACTCCTGGGGCACGATCGCGATCATGCCCACGCCCATGTTCAGGGTCTTCTCAAGCTCCAAGCGCTCTACCTGGCCCGTCTTGCCGACCAGGTCGAAGATCGGGGCCGGGGTCCAGGTGGAGCGGTCGACTGTGGCGTGGAGGGTGTCGGGGATCACCCGGGCCAGGTTGGCGGCGAGGCCGCCGCCCGTCACGTGGCTGAACGCGTGTACTTGCGTCGTCCGGGTGAGCGCCAGGCAGTCCAGGGAGTAGATCTTGGTGGGCTCCAGGAGCTCCGCGCCGAGGGTGCGGCCGAGTTCGGCGATCTCGGTGTCCAGGGAGAGGCCGGCCTGGTTGAGGAGGACGTGGCGGATCAGCGAGTACCCGTTCGAGTGAAGGCCGGAGGCCGCCATGGCGATCACCGCGTCACCCGTACGGATACGATCCGGGCCCAGCAGGCGCTCCGCCTCGACCACGCCCGTGCCCGCCCCGGCGACGTCGAAGTCGTCCGGGCCGAGGAGGCCGGGGTGCTCGGCGGTCTCGCCGCCGACGAGGGCGCAGCCGGCGAGGACACAGCCCTCGGCGATGCCCTTGACGATGGCCGCGACCCGCTCGGGGTGGACCTTGCCGACGCAGATGTAGTCGGTCATGAACAGCGGTTCGGCGCCGCAGACCACGATGTCGTCCATCACCATCGCGACCAGGTCGTGGCCGATGGTGTCGTAGACGCCGAGCTGACGGGCGATGTCGACCTTCGTGCCGACGCCGTCCGTGGCGGAGGCGAGCAGCGGGCGCTCGTAGCGCTTGAGGGCGGAGGCGTCGAAGAGGCCGGCGAAACCGCCGAGGCCGCCGAGGACCTCGGGGCGCTGGGTCTTCTTCACCCACTCCTTCATCAGCTCTACGGCGCGGTCGCCCGCCTCGATGTCGACGCCCGCGGCTGCGTAGCTGGCACCAGTTGTCTCAGACATGACGGTGAGAACTTTCGTGTCGTACTGCAGATAAGCAGGTGATGCGGACCCGACTACGGGCGACGGATCGCGTCGGTCGCGGCCGTGGCGGCGGGCCCGGCGGCCAGCTCGGTCTCCAGGAGCTGCTTGCCGAGAAGCTCGGGGTCCGGCAGCTCCATCGGGTACTCGCCGTCGAAGCAGGCACGGCAGAGGTTCGGCTTGGCGATGGTGGTCGCCTCGATCATGCCGTCGATGGAGATGTACGCCAGGGAGTCGGCGCCCAGGGAGGTGCCGATCTCGTCGATGGTCATGCCGTTGGCGATGAGCTCGGCGCGGGTGGCGAAGTCGATGCCGAAGAAGCAGGGCCACTTGACGGGGGGAGAGGAAATCCGGATGTGGACCTCCGCCGCGCCCGCCTCGCGGAGCATGCGGACCAGGGCGCGCTGGGTGTTGCCGCGGACGATCGAGTCGTCGACGACCACCAGGCGCTTGCCCTTGATGACTTCCTTCAGCGGGTTCAGCTTCAGGCGGATGCCGAGCTGGCGGATCGTCTGGGAGGGCTGGATGAACGTACGTCCGACGTAGGCGTTCTTCACCAGACCCGCACCGAACGGGATGCCGGACGCCTCCGCGTAGCCGATGGCGGCCGGGGTGCCGGACTCCGGGGTCGCTATCACCAGGTCGGCCTCGACAGGGGCCTCCTTGGCGAGCTTGCGGCCCATCTCCACGCGGGAGAGGTACACGTTCCGGCCGGCGATGTCGGTGTCCGGGCGGGCCAGGTACACGTACTCGAAGACACAGCCCTTGGGCTTCGCTTCCGCGAAGCGGGAGCTGCGCAGACCGTTCTCATCGATGGCGATGAACTCGCCCGGCTCGATCTCGCGGACGTAGGCGGCGCCGCAGATGTCGAGGGCGGCGGACTCGGAGGCGACGACCCAGCCGCGCTCCAGGCGGCCGAGGACGAGCGGGCGGATGCCCTGCGGGTCACGGGCCGCGTAGAGGGTGTGCTCGTCCATGAAGACGAGGGAGAAGGCGCCGCGCACCTGCGGGAGGACCGCGTGGGCGGCCTCTTCGATGGTCAGGGGCTTGTCGTCCTCGTCGACCTGGGCCGCGAGGAGCGCGGTGAGCAGGTCGGTGTCGTTGGTGGCCGCGACGCGGGGCGTACGGCCCTCCTGCTTGGGCAGGTCGGCGACCATCTCGGCGAGCTGGGCCGTGTTGACCAGGTTGCCGTTGTGGCCGAGCGCGATCGAGCCGTGCGCGGTGGCACGGAAGGTGGGCTGGGCGTTCTCCCAGGTGGAGGCGCCGGTGGTCGAGTAGCGGGCGTGACCGACCGCGATGTGACCCTGGAGGGAGCCGAGGGAGGTCTCGTCGAAGACCTGGGAAACGAGGCCCATGTCCTTGAAGACGAGGATCTGGGAGCCGTTGCTGACCGCGATACCCGCGGATTCCTGGCCCCGATGCTGGAGGGCGTAGAGCCCGAAGTACGTGAGCTTCGCGACCTCTTCGCCCGGGGCCCAGACACCGAAGACGCCACACGCGTCCTGGGGGCCTTTCTCGCCGGGGAGAAGGTCGTGGTTGAGTCGTCCGTCACCACGTGGCACGCCACCGAGTGTAGGCGAGATCGCGCACCGGTCCGAATCCGCCGATCTCGCCCGACCCGGTCCCCGACTGCGGGACGCCGCCCGTCACTTGTCGGCGACAGCGGCGATACCCGTGTTGTTTTCGCTGGTCAGCGTGATGCTGCGGTGATCGATCCGATATTCCACCGTGCCCTTGAAGAGCTCCAGGACGCTCCGTTCGACGGCCATGAGTGAGTCGGAGCACATCCGCCGGGTGGTACGCGGCGGACCGAGGGTGATCTCTCCGTCGCTCACCGTCGCCTTCGCGGAGACCTCGTTGCACCCGGCGCTGCCGCTGACCGTCCCGGCCTTCTCGTCGAAGGTGAACCAGGCCTTGCCGTCGGCGCCCTCGGGGAGCGAGGAGGCGACGTCGTGGTCCATGAGCGACTCGACCTGCCACTTGGTGCCGTACAGCTCGGCGGGCTTCTCCTCGCTGAGTTTCACGGTGTCGCCCTCGGTGGTGGTGAGGGTGAGCCTGCCGTTGGTCTTCTCGGGGGTGAAGGTCCCGGTGCCGAGCGCGCGGGCGAAGGTCTCCTCGAACTTCATCGAGGCGTCCCCGCAGGCCATCTGGGTGGACCGGACGGTTTCGAAGTCGATGCCGTCGTCCTTGAAGGTGGCGGTCGAGCCGAAGGTGTTGCAGCCGTAGTTGCCGTCGACCTCGCCCTTGTCGTCGATCTTCAGGTAGGCGCCGTCGGGAGCCTCGGCGGTCTTGCCGTCGACGGTGAGGCTGTCCACGGCCCAGCGGACGCCGGTGACGGATGACTTCGTCGTGTTCGTACCCGAGCCGACCTTGCCGCTGCCGGAGCCACCGGCCGACTCGGTGCCGCAGGCCGCGAGGAGCGGAAACAGGGTCAGGGCCGCCAGGGGGAGGGCGGTGCGGGTCAGTCGCAGCTTGTCCATGCCGGTGGGACGGGTGGGGTGCGTGGGCGGTTCCACCGGTTTTCTCGGGCCTGGTGCTCAGCTCATGAGGGGGAGCAGCTTGCTCAGGTCGGCCCGCTCGCCGCTCGCGCTGACCTTCGCCTCGTCCCGTGCGGTGGCCCAGTCCAGGCGGCCCGTGGCGAGCCGGATCCATGTCAACGGATCGGTCTCGACGACGTTGGGCGGGGTGCCCCGGGTGTGCCTCGGCCCCTCCACACACTGCACGACGGCGTACGGCGGGATCCGCACCTCCGTGGATGCGCCGGGCGCCTTCACGGCGAGCGCGTCCGCGAGCAGGCGGGTGCAGGCGGCGAGGGCCTGACGGTCGTACGGGATGTCGAGGCCCGGCACGGCGGCGATCAGGTCGTCGGTGTGGACGACAAGTTCGATGGTGCGGGTGACCAGGTAGTCGGCGAGGGTCATGAAACCGGGACGGGTCGCGAGCAGCCGCTCGCCCGGGGTGGCGGCCAGCCGCTCGGTCAGCCGCTGCTCGGTGCGGGCGTACAGCGCGTCGAGGTCAGGGTGCTCGCGAGCGAAGTCGCGGGTGCGGCCGGCGCCCGCGGCTGCCAGAGCGGCGGTCGCGAACGGCCACTCCAGCAGGGCGAGTTCGGCCTTCGCGGGTGGCTCCAGGTCGATGGTCCGGCTGACGCTCTCGACGGCCATGGCGATATGCGCGGCCAGTTCCCGCACGGTCCAGTCGCCGAGGCGCGTGGGACCCGTGAGCTGCTCGGGGGTGAGGGTGCGGACCGCGTCCCGTACGTTCCCGAACTGGGCCAGGACGGCCTTGCGGGTCTTGGCGGGGTCGTAGGTGCGGGGGCGTTTCCTGGCCGGGGGCATGGGGGCGAGCCTATTCGGAGGGGAGGGCGGAGGTGGTGGGGAATGTGATGTCGGTGCAGTCGTGGGCGGCGGTGATGTGGTCGACGTAGGCCTTGAAGAGGGGGCGTAGGCGGGGTTCGATCGCCGTGACGTAGGAGTAGCTCACGGTGAGGGTGTGGACCGCGGGCTCGCCGTCGCAGGTGGAGGAGGCCCACCAGATGTCGGCGCGTTCGGCGCGGCCCGACGTACCGGGCGTCAGCGGGGTCCGCTTGCCGCCGAACGCCTCGCCGACGACCTTGCGGGCCTCGTCGCCGAAGTAGGACTCGGTCCGCAGCCACCACGGGGAGTGGCCCAGGACGCCTTCGAGCCTGCCGTAGCGCTCGGGCAGCTCGGGCCAGACCCGCTTCACCTGGGCGGGACTCGCGGCGAGCAGGCAGGAGCGCTTGAAGCTGTGCTCGCCCTCGCGTGGTGTCTCCCGGGCCCGGTCGGGAAGGCTGCCGAGGCCCTCCTGGCCCAGGAACTCGGCGTACCAGCGGCAGGAGCCTTTCGCCTCCGTGGCCTTCTTGAGCTTGGCGTCCGGTATCCAGAGCCGGGGGAAGGACGCGGCGTGCTGGTCCTCGGGAGTGCAGCCGAGGTGGTCCGCGACCTTGTAGGCGGCGCCTGCGGCCAGCTCGATGACAGTCCGGAGGTCCCGGAGCGAGACGTCGTCGTAGAGAGCCTTCGTCACGACGTTCACCGAGGTCACATCGTCCCTGGCGGTCTTGGCAGTCTTGCAGGTGACCTTGAACGTGGCGCTGTCGTCGTTGTAGTGCCCGAGACGGCCGTCGTCCTCGGCCGGGTAATCGAGGGGATGGTCAGGCGACTGGTCGGCCACACGGGTCACGTCCTCGGCCCCGCCGCGATGCTGTGCGAAGAACGGGTTCAGGCTGTCGTCCACGACGTTGGGGTGATCGTCGCCGGGGTTCGTGTACACCGACAGCGCGAAATGCCCGTATGCGGTGCCGGGATCCTCGACCCGGTAGATGGCGCAGCCGCCGGGGAGCGAATCGAGCGTGAACGTGTCTTCGCTGCCCTGCCCCGGACGGACCCGTGCCGTCCCCCCGTGGAGCCCGAGCACCCGGTCCGGATCGACGAGCCCCCCACAGGCCTCGGTGATCCGCTCCCGGCTCGCCTGCCGGTCCCGGTACTCCTCCACCTCCAGCCACACTCCCCAGCCACTCGCCCCGATGCCCAGCACGGCGGTGGCGGCCACGAGTTCGTTGAAGGCGTTGCGCGGGCGGCTGCCGCGGTCCGGGAAGCTCATGACGTGGCCTTCTCGGCGTACGAGGCCGTGAACGTCTGTGCGCGGGGAACTCGATGTCCGTGCAGTCGTGGCGTTCGGCGGCGTCGGTGACGTACGCGCGGAAGACCTTCTCGTACGCGAGGGACGTCAGCTTGTCGTAGCCGACGGCGATGGTCATGGTGTGGATGCGGGGCTTGCCGTCGCAGACGGAGGAGGCCCACCAGACCGCCAGGCCCTGCTCGTCGCGGCCCGCCTCGCCCGGTGCCACGACGGTCGGGGTGTCGTCGGAGGCGTCCTTGGGCTGGACGTTCTTCGCGAGTTCGCCGGCGTAGGTGTGGAAGGAGACGAACCACTGGCCAGGGTTCTCAGGCTTGACGATGTAGCCGTACTTCTTCTCGTCCGCGTGGGACCGGTAGAGGCCGTTCGCCTCGCCCCGGCTGAGCACCAGGGCGCAGCTCTCGTCCCAGGTCTCGCCCTTCCGACGGCTCTCGAACACCTGGTCGGCGAGGTTGTCCTGGCGGGCGAAGCCGGCCTCGCGGTACCAGGCGCAGGTGCCGTTCGCCCGGGAGGCCGGGGTGGGGCCCTCCGTCAGGGCCGGGATGTCCTCCGGTGGATCGGGCAGCCGGTCGGCGCAGCCCAGCCGGTCGGTGAGGTTGTTTGCCGTGAGTACGGCGGTCTCGGCGAGGATGTTCCGGTCGTGGTCGGTGAGCTGGCCGTTGTCGTAGAACGCCGACCCGAGGCCATCAGCGAGGCCCTCGCCCACAGCGACTTGACCGGCCGCCCGTCCGACTCGTCCTCGGCGCAGGGAAGTTCGACGATGACGCCCGAGTCCGTGACCATCCCTGTGATGCCGCCGCCGAGCGGCTCGGCGGGGTAGCTGAGCTTGCCGAAGGGGTCGACGAGGAACTCCCAGGGGCCCTCCGGAACCGTCGGGGCCTCATCCGGGTAGACGCCCACCGCTGCTGTGAAGAACCACCTCTCACCGGTACGCGTGCCGATCTTCTCGCCGGCCTCGGTACTGAACATCTCGCAGTCCTGGGGCAGCCCGGCGTCCAGTTCGATCGTGCCCTCGTCGCCCAGGCGGTGCCTGATGCCGCCGCCCGCCGGGGAGAGCGCCGGCACGCGTCCGGCCGGGACGAGTCCCGCGCATCCGGCGTCGATCTGGCGTCGGTTGTTCCCGACCTGCCAGATCTCCTTGCCGCTCCAGCCGATGCCGGCGACAGCGACAGCGACAGCGACAGCGACAGCGACAGCGACCAGACACAACAACACGTTGACGGACTTGCGTATCCCGTCCGGGACTTCCACCGCTTTCCCTTCCCCGTTCCCACCGATGGCCTGCCGAAGTTAGCAGCCGTGCCGGAGGGTTGGGGCGCTGGTTCAGTCCGTGGCCGTCTTCAGGTGCTCGGTGAGAGCGGCGAAGGCGGCGGGGTGGAGGAGCAGGGCGGGGCCCTGGGGGACCTTGGAGTCGCGGACGGCGACCAGGGTGTGGGTGGGGATGAGGTTGGCGACTTCGACGCAACCGCCGCCCGTCTGGTCGCTGTACGAGGACTTGAACCAGGCGCTCTCGTCGGCCAGTTCGAGGGCGTGGTGGTGTGTGCTCACGGCAGTTCCAACTCTCGTGCTGCTCACTTCAGAAATTCGGGGGTTTCCCTGGGGCGGCCGGCCTCGGACCGCATGGCGTCGAACCGGCGGCGGTAGGCCCAGATCTCCGTGTCCTTGTCCGTGACGTTCACCGAGGAGAAGCCGTCGACGCTCACCACGGTGGGCAGCGGTGGCTCGAACTCCATGAGGATGAAGTTCTGGCCGCACCGGTAGACGGGCTGGTTCAACGGCAGGATTTGTACGGTGACATGGTCGCGCGCGGCCAGTTCCGCCAGGTGCTCGTACTGCTCCCGCATCACCTCCGGACCACCGAGTACGCGGCGCAGTACCGCCTCGTCGTGGCGATCTTGAAACGGCGGAGTACCCCTGCGGGCCGTGGACGCGGGCGATCGGGCCAGTGTCGGGAAGGAGTAGTTCCTGGCCCGGGTCACCAACGAGGGTCTGTCGACACTACCCCTGCCCGGCGTTTCCGCAGGTCGGCAGTGTCGGCAACCCGTGTCGGCGATCAATGTCGGAAACGGTGCTGGTCGACGGGATACTCGCCCGTTGCTTGTCCCCTGGTGTCAGAGGTAGGAGTCCGGGGCCGACGCCGTGGGCCGCCGCGATCCAGCGGTCCATGCGGCGCAGCCGGTTGGGGTTGGCCGTCCCGCCGGTGACCGTGCCCACTGGGCGGGTGGCGGCGCGGGATGTCATACGTGCGAGGGTATGCGCCGCCGGAACCTCCTTGCGTGCGTGTCTCTACGGCATACGGGGCCAGGTGTCCACCTGGAAGATTGCAGGTACGCCGCTCCGGCATCCGCTGTCACGATGTGGCATTCGTGCCATTCGGATCTCAGGGGGAGAAGACAACATGAGGACGCCACGTTTGCTCGTCACGCTCGCGATGACGGGTGCTTTGGTTGGCGGCGGGCTGGTGGGTGCCACGTCCGCGAGCGCGGCCACCTGTTACAGCGGCGCCACGAGCTATGAGAAGAGCAGCACCACGCACTACGTCCCCGGCGGAGGCAAGTACCACCTGACGGGCCCCAACTGCGCGGACATCAACATCAAGATGTCGGCTCCCAAGGAAGTGAAGGTCTGCTTCTACAAGAAGTCCGCGGATGGCATGCACGTCCTCCTCAACTACTGTCAGAGCAGCTACAAGCTCCCGAAGTCGAACAAGTGGCTGGTCGTCGCCAGCAACGTCAAGAACAACGTCCTGTACAAGTTCTACTTCAAGGACATCAGTTCCAAGTCTCTCGGCTGGTACGCCGACTGAACCCGGTGATGAAATAGGGGCCTGGGCCGCGCTGACAGCGCGGCCCAGGCCCCTACCTCGGTGGTCGACACTTCCCGTGCGACCACCAGGCCGGGCCACGGTCTCGACGAATGCGGCCGTCACTCCTCCGCGGCGTCCTCGTGGGCGTCGGCTGGGTGGCACGTCCAGGGGTCCTCCAGGAACAACCCGAGGTAGCGGACCGTGCACATCTGGAGCGCGAACCCCACCCGGTTGTGATCCACGAACCGCCCGTACGCCTGTTCCGTTGTTCCGAGGCCTCTGTCGCGCCGCTTTGGTCCGCCCTGTCGCCGCCCGCATGCTGTGTCCTGAAACAGGTGTCGTGTGCATGGGCAGTCACGGGGGCTGGCCGACATCACAGGCATGCGGCACGGGACGGACGGGGGACGTTCGACGTGCTACGCATTCACTTCGGCCCGGAGGACCTGGCTCGGCTCCGCGTGGCAGCGGGGCCCGACCCGCTCTGGGAAATCACGCACAGCCTGCACCGCCTGCAGAGCAGGACAGGACGCCGGGCCTACGCCCACTGGTTCCACGACGCCCGGTCCGCGCTGGCCGGCACCCCGCTGGGGACGGTGGTGAAGAAGCTCTTGGTACCCGTACTGCCACGCGCGGCCTACTTCCCCGACTTCCTGACCCCGCACGCGGGGAGCGCGGAGCTCGACGACGGTCTGTCGGCCATCCTCGACACGCCGCCCTCCCGTGTGCGGGACGAGACGGAGACCCTCCGTCGAGTCGTCGGGGCGCCCGCGTGGGTCACCCGGCTCGCGGAGCCGAAGTCCCGCCAGGAGTTCACCGCGGCCCTCCGCGCCTACTACGAAGCGGTACTCGCCCCGCACTTCGACTCCATCCAGGCCCGCGTGGACAACGAACGCGCCCTGCGCACCCGCGCGTTCCTCGACGGCGGCGTCGACGGCCTGCTCACCGGCCTCGCGCCCGGAATCCGCTGGCGGCCCCCAGTCCTGGAGGTCGACTACCGCGGCGACCGCGACCTGTACCTCGACGGGCGCGGACTGCGCCTCCTGCCCTCTTACTTCTGCTGGAGCACCCCGACCTCGCTGGCGAACCCGGAACTGCCACCAGTCCTGGTCTACCCGCTGCACCACACACCGGCGCCCGAACCTCAACACCCAACCGACGCACCCCTGGCCATGCTGCTCGGCCGGACCAGGGCGGCCGTACTGCGCACCCTCGCCTGCGGGGCCACCACCTCGGAGCTGGCCCGCATCCTGGGCATCTCACCCGCCACGGCCACGCACCACACGACCGTGCTGCGCGACGCGGGCCTCGTCACCAGCCACCGCAACGCCAACACCATGCTGCACACCCTCACCCCGACCGGCGCGGCACTGCTCGGCTCCGACCGCGGTGAGCAGGGTCTTTTGAGGCGCGTCGAAAGTCGTGGCCCCTCCTCCACGGCCGCTGAGACCGTTACCTCGTGCTGAGCGGATGAGCACGGACCTGCACACGGTCGACAAAACGGGAGGAACAACTATGCGTATGGGCAAGCGAGTTGCCGTCGCGGGCAGCGTCATCGCACTCGGTGGATTCATCGCCGGCCTGACGCCCGCCCAGGCGGCGCCCAGCGGGGCTCAGGCGATCAAGTACCACTTCGTGTTCGACAAGGGCACGAACACGAACTCGCGTCTCATCCTGGTCAAGACGCAGCCCGGCAAGCCCGCGAAGAAGGTCGCCTCGTGGCGGGCCGGCTCGGGGGTCAGCACGGACAGCTGCAAGAAGAACAAGGGCTGGCTGCCGAACGGCACGTACGAGATCAAGCGGTACAACACCAACTACAACGGGTCCCTCATCAAGGGCTACGCCTTCCAGCTGTCCGACAAGAGGTGCGGCAACGGCACCCTGCGCAACGAACTCTTCATCCACAGCGAGATGAAGAAGGACGGCAACGCGGGCAACACCGAGGCGACGCGCTGGGACGGCAACAGCGACTACAAGTCGGCCGGTTGCATCAAGCTGAAGCCGTCGGACATCCGGAGCGTCTACAAGAAGGCGAAGAGCGTCAACTTCCCCCGCACACTCAAGGTCGTCAGCTGACGCCCCACCGCACATGACGCGAGGCCGCCGCCCCAGGCACACGAGGGATACCTGGAGCGGCGGCCTTCGCCGTCGTACGACCGGTTTTACGACCGGGCTTTACGCCAGCAGCGCCGGGATCGTGCCCTCGTGCGCCTCGCGCAGCTCATCCAGCGTCAGCGTGAACTCGCCCTGGACGTCCACCACTGCATTTGAATCAGACACAGTGCCGTCCACGACACCGATGCGCGTGGCCGGCAGGCCCCTCGCGCCGCACATGTCGTTGAAACGGACCTCCTCGGAGCGCGGCACGGCCACGACCGCGCGGCCCGCCGACTCCGAGAGGAGGAAGGTGAACGCGTCCAGGCCGTCCGGGACGATCAGACGCGCGCCCTTGCCGCCCAGCAGGGCCGACTCGACGACCGCCTGGATGAGGCCGCCGTCGGACAGGTCGTGCGCGGAGTCGATCATGCCGTCGCGGGAGGCGGAGATCAGGATCTCGGCCAGCAGGCGCTCGCGCTCCAGATCGACGGCCGGGGGCAGCCCGCCCAGGTGGTCGTGGACGACCTGCGACCAGGCCGAACCGCCGAACTCCTCACGCGTGTCGCCCAGGAGGTAGAGCAGCTGCCCCTCCTCCTGGAAGGCGACCGGCGTGCGGCGGGCAACGTCGTCGATGACGCCGAGGACCGCCACCACCGGGGTGGGGTGGATGGCCACCTCTCCCGTCTGGTTGTAGAGCGAGACATTGCCGCCGGTCACCGGGGTGCCCAGCTGCTGGCAGGCGTCCGCGAGACCGCGTACGGCCTCCGCGAACTGCCACATCACCGCCGGGTCCTCGGGGGAGCCGAAGTTCAGGCAGTCGGAGACGGCGAGCGGCTTGGCGCCGGTCGTCGCCACGTTCCGGTACGCCTCCGCCAGCGCCAGCTGCGCGCCCGCGTACGGATCGAGCTTGGTGTAGCGGCCGTTGCCGTCCGTCGCGATGGCGACACCGAGGCCGGTCGACTCGTCGACGCGGATCATGCCGGAGTCCTCGGGCTGGGCGAGGACCGTGTTGCCCTGCACGAAGTGGTCGTACTGGGAGGTGATCCAGGACTTGGAGGCCTGGTTCGGGGACGCCACCAGCTTCAGGACCTGGTCCTTCAGCTCCGCGGACGTCTCCGGGCGCGGCAGCTTGTTCGCGTCGTCCGCCTGGAGCTCGTCCTGCCAGGACGGGCGGGCGTACGGGCGCTCGTAGACCGGGCCCTCGTGCGCGACCGTGCGCGGGTCGACGTCGACGATCTTGCCGCCGTGCCAGTAGATCTCCAGGCGGTCGCCGTCCGTGACCTCACCGATCACGGTGGCGATGACGTCCCACTTCGCGCAGATCTCCAGGAACCGGTCGACCTTCTCCGGCTCCACGACCGCGCACATGCGCTCCTGCGACTCGCTCATGAGGATTTCCTCGGGCGAGAGCGTGGAGTCGCGCAGCGGTACGTCGTCGAGGGTGACGCGCATGCCGCCGGAGCCGTTCGAGGCCAGCTCGGACGTGGCACACGACAGGCCCGCCGCACCCAGGTCCTGGATGCCGACGACCAGCTTCTCCTGGAACGCCTCCAGAGTGCACTCGATGAGGAGCTTCTCCTGGAAGGGGTCGCCGACCTGGACGGCGGGACGCTTGGAGGGCTTGGCGTCGTCGAAGGTCTCACTCGCCAGGATGGACGCGCCGCCGATGCCGTCGCCGCCCGTGCGGGCCCCGTAGAGGATGACCTTGTTGCCCGCGCCGGAGGCCTTCGCGAGGTGAATGTCCTCGTGCCGCATGACGCCGATGGCACCGGCGTTGACCAGCGGGTTCCCCTGGTAGCAGGAGTCGAAGACGACCTCGCCGCCGATGTTGGGCAGGCCCAGGCAGTTGCCGTAGCCGCCGATGCCGGCGACGACACCCGGGAGGACGCGCTTGGTGTCCGGGTGGTCCGCCGCGCCGAAGCGCAGGGGGTCAACCACGGCGACCGGGCGCGCACCCATCGCGATGATGTCGCGGACGATGCCGCCGACACCCGTGGCCGCGCCCTGGTAGGGCTCGACGTAGGAGGGGTGGTTGTGCGACTCGACCTTGAAGGTCACGGCGTAGCCCTGGCCGACGTCGACGACGCCGGCGTTCTCGCCGATGCCGACGAGAAGGGCATCTGATTGGGGCGCCTTCTCGCCGAACTGGCGGAGGTGGACCTTCGAGGACTTGTACGAGCAGTGCTCGGACCACATGACGGAGTACATGGCGAGCTCGGCACCGGTGGGCCGGCGGCCGAGGATCTCGACGACCTTCTCGTACTCGTCCTTCTTCAGGCCGAGTTCGGCCCAGGGCAGCTCGACGTCGGGGGTCGCGGCCGCGTGCTCGACCGTGTCCAGAGGCGTCCGGCTCATACGTTGACCAGCTTCTTGAGGATCGAGGTGAAGAAGGGGAGGCCGTCGGTGCGGCCGGTGCCGACGAGCGGCTCCACGGCGTGCTCCGGGTGCGGCATCAGACCGACGACGTTGCCCGCCTCGTTGGTGATGCCGGCGATGTCGTTGAGCGAGCCGTTCGGATTGCCGTATCCATCAGCGGCTTCGCCGCGGGCCAGGTACCGGAAGGCGACGCGGCCCTCGGCCTCCAGCTTGTCCAGCGTGTACTGGTCGGCGACGTACCGGCCGTCCATGTTCTTCAGCGGGATGCTGATCTCCTGGCCGGCGGTGTAGTCACTCGTCCAGCAGGTCTCCGCGTTCTCCACCCGCAGCTTCTGGTCTCGGCAGATGAAGTGGAGGTGGTCGTTGCCGAGCATCCCGCCCGGGAGGAGGTGGGCCTCGGTGAGGATCTGGAAGCCGTTGCAGATACCGAGGACCGGCAGTCCGGCCTTCGCCTGCTCGATGACCGTCTCCATCACCGGCGAGAAGCGGGAGATGGCACCGGCGCGCAGATAGTCGCCGTAACTGAAACCACCGGGCAGCACCACGGCGTCGACCTGCTTGAGGTCCTTGTCCTTGTGCCAGAGCGCCACGGGCTCCGCACCGGCGAGCCTGATCGCGCGTTGCGTGTCCCGGTCGTCGAGGCTGCCCGGAAAAGTGACGACGCCAATACGAGCGGTCACTTTCCCGCCTCCACGACTTCCTCCACCTTCACGGTGAAGTCCTCGATCACAGTGTTGGCGAGGAAGGATTCCGCCAGTTCATGGATGCGGGCGAGCGCGGCGTCGTCCACCGGTCCATCCACTTCCAGTTCGAATCGCTTTCCCTGACGTACGTCGGAGACGCCCTCGAAACCGAGACGCGGCAGCGCGCGCTGCACCGCCTGGCCCTGGGGGTCGAGGATCTCCGGCTTGAGCATGACGTCGACTACGACGCGTGCCACTGGCACTCCCGGTGTGTGGTGCTGAGCAGGTTCCTTCAGACTACCCGCACAAAATTTCTACGCGAGTAGATTCGTAGGAAACTACAGAGAATCCGCGTGATGGCGGTCACGATCCGGTATCGAGTGATCCTCTCGCGAAAAGTTCAGGGAAAGATCCCCGAACCCTATTGCGCGAGGGACACACGGACGGATTAAGTCGGGTCTTCACTTTGCATTGCCGGGCCCTTTACAAATGAATTGGCAATAGTCGATACTTTGCCCAAATAACAGCCGGACAACCGACATCCCCTGGACGTAAGGGCACGTCAAGGGAGAGATGTCGCACGAAGGGACCGATATTCGTGGCGCAGCGTGTCGTGGTCACCATCTCCGACGACATCGACGGCTCGGAAGCGGCGGAGACGATCGCCTTCGGACTCGACGGCAAGTCGTACGAGATCGACCTGAACGAAGCCAATGCCAAGAAACTACGCAAGGCGCTCGCGCCCTACGTGGAGGCCGGCCGCAAGCGGTCGAAGTCGGGCAAGGCGTACAAGCAGACCCAGGTCGCCCCGGACCCGGCGGCCGTCCGCGCCTGGGCCCAGGCCAACAAGATGGAGGTCCCCGCCCGCGGCCGGATTCCGAAGAGGGTCTACGAGGCGTTCGCCGAGGCGCAGTGAGCTGACGCTCGACGGCCGGTCACCCGCCCCTCGGAACAACCGACTTGCGCTGCACCCCTCCCGGTCAGCTAGAGTCTGGAGCACGCCGAGGGGCAAAGGCCGAAAGGCCCGGCTCACCGGAGTCACGCGGGTGTAGTTTAGTAGCAGAACAACCCCCTTCCAGGGGGAAGGCGCAGTGTGCAATTCCTGTCACCCGCTCTGATCGCTTACCGGGTATCCTTCTGGATCAGGTAAAGTGGTCTCCGCGCCGATCGGTGGGAGCCGGTCGGATGCAATGCGGACGTAGCTCAGTTGGTAGAGCGCAACCTTGCCAAGGTTGAGGTCGCGAGTTCGAGCCTCGTCGTCCGCTCTGGAAAGAAGGCCCCGGTCCACTGGACCGGGGCCTTCTTCGTGTTGCCATTGCCGTGCAGGGGGTTCCTGCGGCTCCCGCCCTGACATTTGTCATGCCGAGTGATGACAGCGCGCACTGCTCCCCCGGCCCGTTCCGCCGTGACACTGAGGTCATGAAAACGAACGGGCACGACGGCGTGAGTACTCACGGTCACGAGAACGTGATCGAGGTCACCGACCTGCGGCGCGTGTACGGGGGCGGTTTCGAGGCCGTACGGGGGATCACGTTCTCCGTCGGCCGGGGAGAACTCTTCGCGCTCCTGGGCACCAATGGCGCGGGCAAGACATCGACGGTCGAGCTGTTGGAGGGTCTCGCACCGCCGTCCGGCGGACGTGTGCGGGTCCTCGGGCACGACCCCTACCGGGAGCGCGCGGCTGTACGCCCCCGGATCGGGGTGATGCTCCAGGAGGGCGGCTTCCCCTCCGAGCTGACCGTCGCGGAGACGGTACGGATGTGGGCCGGCTGCACGAGCGGGGCACGGCCGGCAGGAGAGGCGCTGGAGTTCGTCGGGCTCGGGCGGCGGGCCGGCGTACGGGTCAAGCAGTTGTCCGGGGGTGAGAAGCGACGCTTGGACCTGGCGCTCGCGCTCCTCGGGCGCCCCGAGGTCCTCTTCCTGGACGAGCCGACGACCGGGCTCGACGCGGAGGGCCGCCGGGACACCTGGGAGCTGGTACGGGAGTTGCGCGAGGGGGGTACGACCGTGCTGCTCACCACGCACTACCTGGAAGAGGCGGAGGACCTCGCCGACCGGCTCGCCATCCTCCACGAGGGCGGCGTCGCCGCGACCGGCACTCCGGCCGAGGTGACCGCCTCCCAGCCGTCCCGGATCTCCTTCGACCTGCCCGACGGGTACTTCCTCGGCGACCTGCCGCCGCTGGGCGAGATGGGCGTCACGGGGCACGAGGTCGACGGCCGCACGGTGCTGCTGCGCACGAACGAACTCCAGCGGGCCGCCACCGGGCTGCTGGTGTGGGCCGAGCGGGCCCGGGTCGAACTGGGGCGACTTGAGGTGCGGTCGGCCTCGCTGGAGGAGGCGTTTCTGCGGATCGCACGGGAGACGGCGGCCGCCGAGGCCGGGCGTAGGGAAGCGGGCGGTATGGGACGTAAGGGCCGTAAGGACGAGGTGGCCGCATGAGCACGACCGCAGGTACGAAGACGGGTACGGCGACGGGTACGGGATCGGGCGCGGCTTCGGGCGCCACGGCCGGTACGACCACCGTCAAGAGCCGTATGACCGCCCTCGCCCGCGCCGAGCTGACCCTGCTGGGGCGCAGCCGGGCCACGCTGGTCACGGCGCTGCTCGTGCCGTTGCTGATGCCGCTCACTGTGCAGTCGGCGACGAAGGAGATGGACCTGGAGAAGGTGGGGCTGAGCCTCGGGACGGTGCTGCTGCCGGCGGCCGTCGGCTTCTCGCTGCTCTTCGCGATCTACACCGCGCTGACCAGCATCTATGTCGTACGCCGCGAGGAACTGGTCCTCAAGCGGCTGCGGACCGGTGAGCTGCGCGACCCGGAGATCCTGGTCGGCGCCGCGCTGCCCGCGGTCGGCATCGGGCTCGCGCAGTGCGTGCTCGTCTCGATCGGCAGCACGGTCCTGCTCGACATCGGGGCCCCGCCCGCGCCCCAACTCGCCGTGCTGGGCGTGCTGTTGGGGATCGTGATGTGCGTCGCCCTGGCGGCGGTCACGGCCGGCTTCAGCCGTACCGCCGAGAGCGCCCAGGTGACCTCGCTGCCGTTCATGTTCGTGTCGGTGCTCGGCTCGGGCATGACCATCCCCCTCGAAGTGCTGCCCGACCGCGTGGCCGCCGTCTGCGAACTGCTGCCGCTCAGCCCCGCGATCACGCTGGTGCGCGGCGCCTGGACCGGTGACCTGACGGCGTACGAGGCCCTCGGAGCCGTCGCCACCGCGCTGGCCTGGACCGTGCTCGCGGTGTTTGCTGTACGTCGGTGGTTCCGCTGGGAACCGCGCCGATGAGGGGAGTTGGGCCATGCGGGGGCCGGGGGCCTGGTGGCGGGAGAAGAGCACGCCGGCGAAGGTGGAGGCGTACACGCGGTGGTCGTTCCACTCCTTCCCGTTGATCGAGGTCGGAGCGTTCGGGGTGCCGCTCTTCGGGAATGTGCCGATGCCGCAGGCGGGCTGGCTGTTCACGCTGGTGTGCGCGCATGGCGTGCTCGGCGCACTGACCGCCGCCCGGGCGCTCGACTGGGTGCGGGGCAGCCGTGAACAGCCGCTTCGGCTGACGTGGGCCGTCGGGGCGGCCAGCGTGCTGATCGGGATCGTCTCGTTCGTGCTGGCTGATCGCGAAGCCCTCGACAGTACGGCCACCGCGCTCGGCGGGGTGTTCGGAGGCGTGATGGTCTTCGGTGTGGGGATGATCTCGCTCGGCATCCGCAGCCGGCGGAGTGTGCTGTACCTGGTGGCGGGTTTCTCGGTGGGCTCCGGGGTCCTGGCCCTCGTCCTGGGGGCCGGCGTGACCGACGCACTGGCCACAGCCGTCGCCGCCCTGATCGGCACCTCGTTCTTCGCCTTCACCGCCGTCTTCTCCGTCTGGCTCATCAAGGCCGTCTACGAACTCGACGCTGCCCGCGAGACCCGCGCCCGGCTCGCCGTCGCCGAGGAACGGCTCCGCTTCGGGCGCGACCTGCACGACGTGATCGGCCGGAACCTCGCGGTGATCGCCCTCAAGAGCGAGCTGGCCGTCCAGCTGGCCCGCCGGGAGCGCCCCGAGGCCGTCGAGCAGATGATCGAGGTCCAGCGGATCGCCCAGGAGTCGCAGCGCGAGGTGCGGGAGGTCGTACGGGGGTACCGCGAGGCCGACCTCGGAGTCGAACTCGCCGGTGCGCAAGGCGTGTTGGAAGCCGCCGGCATCGCCTGCTCGGTCGACGGCGCGGACGCCGCCGCCCTTCCGGGCGAGGTGCAGTCGGCGCTCGCCTGGGTGGTGCGGGAGGGGACGACGAATGTGCTGCGGCATGGGAACGCCGGGCAGTGTGCGGTGACGCTGCGGGTGATGGAGGAGCAGGTGGTGCTGACCGTGGAGAACGACGGGCTGGGGGTGGCCGGGGGCGGGGACGGGGACGGTTCGGTGGCCGGGGACGGTTCGATGGCGGGCGACGACGCGAAACGTTCCGTCGGCGCCGGGTCCGGTCTCGCCGGGCTGCGGGAGCGGCTGGCGGTCGTGGACGGGATCCTGGAGGCGGGGCCGGTGGACGGGGAGGCGTTCCGGGTGGTGGCACGGGTGCCGCTGGCCTCGGGGGATGGGTCGGGGGGCCGAGCGGGTTCGGGGGCGGTCTTGGCCTCAAGCTCGGCTTCGACTGCGGAGGCGGCAGGGGCCGTGGTGGGTGTCGTGCCTGGGGGCGCCTCATGAGCGCCGTACCGGAGGCCGGGAGACCCGTGCGGTTGTTGCTTGCTGATGATGAGCATCTGATCCGGGGGGCGCTGGCCGCGTTGCTGGCGTTGGAGGATGACCTGGCGGTCGTCGCGGAGGCGGCCAGTGGGCCGGAGGCATTGGCCATGGCTCGGGCGCACGAGCCCGATGTGGCGGTGCTGGATCTGCAGATGCCGGGGGCGGACGGTGTGAGGGTGGCCACATCGCTGCGCGCCGAGCTGCCCGGCTGCCGGGTACTGATCGTCACCGGTCACGGGCGGCCGGGGCATCTGAAGCGGGCGCTTGAGGCGGGTGTGCGTGGGTTCGTGCCCAAGACCGTCAGCGCGCAGCAGCTCGCGGAGATCATCCGGACCGTGCACGCGGGAAACCGTTACGTCGACCCGGAGTTGGCCGCCGACGCGATCTCCTCCGGGGACTCGCCGCTCACCTCGCGGGAGGCCGAGGTGCTGGAGTTCGCCGCCGACGGGGCGCCCGTAGCGGAGATCGCCGAGCGGGCCGCGCTGTCCCAGGGGACCGTACGGAACTATCTGTCCTCGGCCGTGTCCAAGCTCGGCGCGGAGAACCGTCATGCGGCAGTGCGGCTCGCACGGGAGCGAGGTTGGGTATAGTAGGCGTCGCGCCACGGCGCAACGCGGACGTAGCTCAGTTGGTAGAGCGCAACCTTGCCAAGGTTGAGGTCGCCAGTTCGAACCTGGTCGTCCGCTCCAGATCAGAGCCCCCGGTTCCGGCCGGGGGCTTTGTCGTGGCCGCTCTTGCCCCCGGTTCTCACCGGGGGCTTTTCGCGTTACGCGTTACGCCCAGCTCGTACCCGTCAGGCGCTCGTACGCCTCCACATACTTCGCGCGGGTCGCGGCGATGATCTCCTCGGGGAGCGGCGGCGGGGGCTGCTCGCTCTTGCGGTCCCAGCCGGAGGCGGTGGAGGTCAGCCAGTCGCGTACGAACTGCTTGTCGAAGGACGGCTGGGCGTGGCCCGGCTCCCACTGGTCGGCCGGCCAGAAGCGGGAGGAGTCGGGGGTGAGGACCTCGTCGGCGAGGACGAGGGTGTCGTCCTCGTAGCCGAACTCGAACTTGGTGTCGGCGAGGATGATGCCCCGGTCGCGGGCGATGTCACGGGCGCGGCTGTACACCGCGAGGGTCGTCTGGCGCAGCTGGGCGGCGGTCTCCGCGCCGACCTGGCGGGCGACCTCCTCGTACGACACGTTCTCGTCGTGCTCGCCGACGGCGGCCTTGGTGGCCGGGGTGAAGATCGGCGCGGGGAGTTCCGAGCCGTCGACCAGGCCCTCGGGGAGGGCGAGGCCGCAGACCGTACGGGACTCGTTGTACTCCAGCAGGCCCGAGCCGGTGAGATAGCCGCGGGCGACCGCCTCCACGGGGACCATCCGCAGGGACTTGCAGACGAGCGTGCGGCCCGCCCAGTCGGCGGGGGCGCCCGGCGGGAGTTCGGTGCTCAGGACGTGATTCGGGACCAGGTCGGCGAGCTGGTCGAACCACCAGAGGGAGAGCTGCGTGAGGACGCGCCCCTTGTCGGGGATCTCCGTCGGCAGTACCCAGTCGAACGCGGACGTTCGATCGCTGGCGACCATCACGAGGTCGCCCGCCTCGTTCTGGTACAGCTCGCGCACCTTGCCGGTGTGCAGATGCACCAGGCCCGGAACCTGAATCGGCTCGGGCTTTTCTACGAATCCGGACACGGTTCCTCCCCGTGGTGATGTCCAAGTGGCTCGATTGTCCCGTATCGGGAGCACCGATACCGGCCAGGGGGCATGGAGGGGGCTGTGGCGAGTGTCGCAGCGAGCATTGTGGCGGAGGTCGCGAGGGCTGGGGGCTCACTCTCGTTTGCAGATGCGGTCCAGGAGGTTCGCGGTGGCTCGTTGGATACGAGCGTCCACGTGGCCGGGGCGGTCCAGAGCCGGGGACCAGGCGAATGTTCCGGATGCGAAGACCCAGGCGCCGGAGGGGGCCCGGTAGAGGGAGGTCTCCTGGTGGCGGACTGCACCGCGGGTGTCCCGGTACGGGGAGTGGGCGAGGAGTTTGCGGCCCTGGTGCTCGGGAAGCGGGGTGCGGGGGAAGTAACGGTCGGCCTCGCCGGCGACCATGCCCTTCAGCTCGTCGTTCTCCTGGGCGCCGGTCGCGTCCCAGAGCCAGTGGTCGGCGTTGCGCACGACCAGGGGGTGGGGTTCGGGGACCCGGCCCTCGTACTGGATGCCCATCAACTGCTGCTCGGGGCGGTCGATTTCGCGCCACAGTACGGGTTTTCCGGGACCCCGGCGTTTTCGGCACGTGAGGAGCCGGTCGGAGGCTCCGGACGGCGACGGGCTCAACTCCACCTGCCAGTACATGGTGTTGGAGGAGAGGAAGACGAGTGAGGTGCCGGTGTCGCGGGCGAGCTCGGCGGTGCGGCGCATCGGCGCCGACCAGTACTCGTCGTGGCCCGGGAAGACCAGCCCTCGGTAGCGGGTGGGGTCGACGCGGCCGGAGTGCAGGTCACGGGCGTCGGCGTAGGCGAGGTCGTAGCCGTAGCGCTCGGCCCAGCGGATGAAGTCGTAGGCGTGGCCGACGTGGAGGGGGAGGCCGGCACCGGCGTACGGGCGGTCGAAGGAGACGGTCGTCGCGGCCTCGGACTCACCGAGGAGACGGCCTTCGTCGTCCCAGGCGTGGTAGAGGCTGGCGCCCGTGCGGCCGTCCTCCGGGTACAGGTTGTACGCCTGCCAGGTGATGTCCGGGAGCAGGAGCAGCAGGTCGGCGGGGCGGTCGTCGCGGATGGTGAACGGAACGTGGGAGCGGTGGCCGTCGGCGGTGGTGAGGACCGCCACGTACGCGCCGACGTTCCAGAAGCTCGGGATCTGCAGGCGCCAGGACAGCCACCAGTGGTGGCAGGAGACCGTGCGGTCGGCGGTGAGCGGCGGCGGCTGGACGATGCCGGCGAGGCGGGGGCTGGTGGTGATCTTCGCGGCGCCGTCGCCGCCGTAGTGGCCGACGCGGTAGATGTCGACGCCGAATTCCTGGGGCGGGTCCACCGTGATGTGGAAGTCGATGGACTCGCCGGGCGCGGCGGCGCCGGTCGATGTGAACCCTTTGATCTGGCGGTGCACGTCGTCCGCGGAGCGCGGGCTCGCCGGGGTGCGCGGGCCGGTGGCCTTGGCCTGCGGCTCGGGCAGGGCCTGGTCCACGTACCAGGGGACGACCTGGCCCGTGTCGTCGAAGTACGTCACAGCGCCTCGTAGCCAGGGGACGGGGCCCTGACCGAAGGGGTCGGTGACGGCGTGGGCGAGGGCGCCTGATTCCCAGCGGGGGATGTGAGGGGTCGAGGGGTTGGAGGAGTCGGAAGGATCGGAACGGCCGGAAGCGTCTGTTTGGTCCCCGTGGGCCCCATGGTCCGTGTGGTCAGTGTGGTCCGGCTGTTTCGAGCGGTCCGAGCCCATGAGTTCTCCCCTCCCTCGTCCCCCGTGAGCCTTTGCAAGCCCTTGCTACGTACGCGATCGGTCCCAGCACATCACATTACGCACGCGCTCCGTCACCGTTCGTTGCGAATTGATGAGAATGGAACAACTGGCTCCGGATGGGGAGTTGGGGGTCAGACGAGACGGACCGGCTTTTCCGGGCGGACGCCGAGGTGGCGGAGCCAGTCGCGGAGGGGGGTGGGGTCGCCCTCTTCGACGAGGGTGAGGACTCGGGGGGTGAGGTCGGCGGCCCGTTCGCCGTTGACGAGGAGGGAGGGGCCGTCCAGCCAGTCGAGGCCGGGGGTCGCGCCGGCCGTGTCCATCGCGGCGCAGCAGACCATCGCGGTGACGTGTTCGGTCAGGAGTTCGCGGCCGGTGCGGGGCGGTTGCATCGGGAACAGCGGCAGCAGGCCGTCGTCCCACAAGGCCCGGTCCGGACCCTGCGGTTCGGCTCCGCCGGGTCCGGTCGATACGGCGGCCGGGGCCGAGGCCTCCTCCCGCGCCAACTCGGCGGTCAGCTCCGCGGCGAGCGCGGCGGACTGGGCGTGGGCGAGGACGGGTTCGTCGTCCTCTTCGCTTGGGCTGCGGTTGCGGTGGTCGTCGTCGCCCCCGGGGGTGGATATGCCTTGGCGCGTCGGGTCGGCCTCTTGGGCGAGGTCGTCGGGGTCGGAGGCCGCGTCGGGGCCGCCGGTATCGGTGTGGTGCGGGCCGTCGTCGGTCGGCTCGGCTGTCGGCGAGGCCGTCAGGTGGTCCAGTACCTGTGCCAGGGTCGGGCCCGTGGGGACCGGGCCCGTTCCGTCCGGGCCCGTGGCTGTCGCGTGGCGGACGCCGAGCGCGTCCAGGACGCGGTGGAGGCGGGCCGCGTCGGTGCGCCACTTGCGGTCGACGACGTCGTCCGGGTACTCGTGCCAGTCCACCGGGGCCCAGTCCGGGCCGGGCTCGGCGGGGCCGCCGTGGAAGAGGCGCGCGGCGAGGAGAGAGGCGGCCTCGTCGACCGCGCCGGGCTCTTCTAGCAGGTCGCAGGCGGGGCGCTCGCCGAGCCGGGAGGCGAAGCCCTCGGCGAGGCGATCGCGGCGGGACAGCTCCGTGAGCGCGGCGACGACACCCGCGTCGAGACGGGACGGCCAGCGGCCCATCCGCCACGCGGGCAGCGCGACCCGGGTGAGGAGGCGGTCCCAGCCCGCGTAGGCCAGGCCCACCTGCTCCTGGGCGACGATCCGCAGACCGTAATCCACAGCCTGTGCACGCTCGGCCGCGGCGGCGGCCACCCCCCGCTCCATCTCGGCCGCGTGCCCCCGGCAACCGCGCAGCAACAGCCGGGTCACCCAGCCGGCCCCGCCCAGCACCGTACGGACCAGAGGGCCGTGGGTCGGGGCCGAGGTGACGGCCACGGCCGCGTCCAGCCCCCGTACGAAACGGCGGGCCGCGGCTATGTCCGGGTGCGCCGACGGACCCGTGCCCGCGACGACCGGCGCCAGCACCGCCCTCAGCTCGCCCACCCGCATCCACCACAGGAACGGTGAACCGATGACCAGCACGGGTGCGGTGGGTGCGCGGTGCCGTGGGCCCGACGACAGGCCGGACGGCAGCCCGCGGGCGCCCGCCATCTCGTCTCCGGAGGCGGACGCGGAGGCCGAGGACGCCGGTGGGCTCGTGGTCGGCGGGGCGTGGGACGGGTGGGTGCGGTCCTCCAGCCAGCTGTCGCAGTCGGGGGTGAGGGCTATCGCGGAGGGAGGCGGGACGTCGAGGCGGTCAGCGAGGTCGCGGACCAGGCGGTAGAGGTCGGGCGCGGCCTCCTCGGTGATCGACACGGTGGGGCTGACGGCGGGCCGGGCGCGGGCGACGACGAGTGCGATGCCGACGGCGGCGAGCAGGACGAGGACGGCGATGGCGGAGACGGCCCAGCCCGCCGCGGACCAGCCCGGGCCGGTGAGATGCCCGGTGGAATCGCCGGCCAGCAGGATCACGGCGATGGCCGCGGGCAGCAGGGCCACGGCCAGCGCCCTGCCGCGCACGCGCAGCACGGCGAGAGCCCGGGAACGCGCGGCCTGCGCGCCCGCCTCCTCACCACCAGCCATACCGGTCACGACCCGACGTCACCCCCTGCTGTCCCGTGCGGCGCGCTCCGCGACCTTGTGCGTCACGATGGTCGCCGCCGAATGCCCTGGCGTTGCTCACTCCCCCACTGTGGCACCCACCACTGACATCGCAATGCCGATGGGCCAAGTGCCGGAACACCTGCGCCGCACCATAGTTGGGGCTTCGACCCTCGTCAGCCGGATGGACCATCGCTCACTCGATGGAATGGCTTTGGGGAAAGGTGGATGACGCTGGGCAAGGATCGGGCCCCGGATTCCGCCGGGATTCCCAGGGGTTTCTGGGGACCTCCGAGGGATTCCGGGGCCTGAGGGTCGTACCCGTTGATGTCAGGTGGTCACGCCTCGGCTGCCGCCGTCGCCGCGATGTCCGTACGGTGCTGGGAGCCGTCGAGGTTGATGCGGGCGACGGCGGTGTACGCGCGGTCGCGGGCCTGGGTGAGGTCCTTGCCGGTGGCCGTGACGGACAGGACGCGGCCACCGGCGCTGACGATGTCGTCGCCGTCGCGCTTGGTGCCGGCGTGCAGGACGTACGCGTGCGGGGCGTCCACGGCGGCCACCTCGTCGAGCCCGGTGATGGGGTCGCCGGTGCGCGGCGTGCCGGGGTAGTTGTGCGAGGCCAGGACCACGGTGACGGCCGCGTCGTCGCTCCAGCGGAGGGGTTCGAGGTCGGCGAGGGTGCCGTTGGCCGCGGCGAGCAGGACACCGGCCAGCGGGGTCTTCAGGCGGGCGAGGACGACCTGGGTCTCCGGGTCGCCGAACCGGGCGTTGAACTCGATGACCCGTACACCACGACTGGTGATCGCCAGGCCCGCGTAGAGGAGGCCGGAGAAGGGGGTGCCCCGGCGCCGCATCTCGTCGACGGTGGGCTGCAGCACGGTCTGCGACACCTCCTCGACCAGCTTCGGGTCGGCCCACGGGAGCGGCGAGTACGCGCCCATGCCGCCGGTGTTGGGGCCCTCGTCGCCGTCGAGGGCGCGCTTGAAGTCCTGGGCGGGCTGGAGCGGGAGGACGGTCTCGCCGTCGGTGATCGCGAAGAGGGAGACCTCGGGGCCGTCCAGGAACTCCTCGATGACGACCCGGCCGCAGGCGAGCGCGTGCTCACGGGCCTTGGCGAGGTCCGGCGTCACGACGACACCCTTGCCGGCCGCCAGCCCGTCGTCCTTCACGACGTACGGGGCGCCGAACGCGTCCAGGGCCTCGTCGATCTCCTCGGCGGTCGTGCACACGTACGAGCGCGCGGTGGGCACGCCCGCTCCGGCCATGACCTCCTTGGCGAAGGCCTTGGACCCTTCCAGCTGCGCGGCCTCCCCGGACGGCCCGAACACCGGGATGCCCACCGCGCGCACGGCGTCGGCGACACCCGCGACCAGCGGGGCCTCCGGGCCCACGACCACCAGGTCGGCTTCCAGCCGGGTGGCCAGCGCGGTCACGGCGGCGCCGTCCAGCGCGTCGGCCGAGTGCAGCTCGGCCACCTCCGCGATGCCCGCGTTGCCGGGCGCGCAGTGGAGCGCGGTGACGTCGGAGTCGAGGGACAGGGAACGGCACAGCGCGTGCTCACGAGCACCGCTACCAATGACGAGGACCTTCACGGAGCCAGCCTAACCGGCGGGACGGGGTGCCTTTGTGCGGGCTTCCGAGGAGTGGGACAGCGGGGATTTGTGGGATCGCATGAAAGATGGGTGTCCGCCCCGCTACTCGTTCGCGATCTCCTCCACCACGGTCGCCCCCAGTTCCCGCACGATCAGTTCGTGGCCGGAGAGGGCGGACTCGTCGAGGTCGGGGTCGTCGTCCTCGGCGATGTCGTCCTCGGGGGAGACGGGTGGCGGCTCGGGGGCCGGGGGCGGGGCCGGCGCGGCCACGGGCGGAGGTGCCGGAGCGGACTGGGGCGCAGCCGGTGCCGTGGACGCCGGGCGGGGTGCCGGAGCCGATGGCTGGGGCTGGGCGGGATGCGAGGCCGGGGCCGGGGAACCGCCGTAACCGCCGCCGCCTCCGTGGCCGACGCCCCCACCGCCGCCGTATCCGCCTCCGCCGCCGTAGCCACCGGCGGCCGGGGCGGGAGCCCCGTACCCGCCGGGGGCGCCCACGGGGGGAGCCGAGCCGCCGCCCGACGTGTCGACGATCGCGTCGATCTTCCAGTGCACGTTGAACTGCTCGGCCAGCGCCGCCCGCAGTACGTCCTCACTGCCGCTGCTCGCGAAGTTGTCCCGCGCGCCCGCGTTGACGAAGCCGATCTGCAGGGTCGTGCCGTCGAAACCGGCCACATGCGCGTTCTGGCTGAGCAGGATCCAGGTGAACCGGCGGCGGTTCTTCACCGCGTCCAGGACGTTCGGCCACAGCACACGCGGGTCGAGGCCACCGGGGGCGGGGTTGTAGGCGGCGGGGGCGGACGACGCCGCCGACGGGCCGGGCGGGGCGGCATGCGCGGACGGGGGCGGCGGCGCGGAGGCGCCCGGGCCGCCGCCGGGCGCGGGTCCACCACCGGCGGGCGCGGCCGTCGGCCATCCGCCGGGTCGCCGACCACTGCCCGCGGTAGCCGCGGTGGGCCAGGAGCCGGGGGCGGCGGGAGGAGCGGAGGCCGAGGTGTCGGCGCTGGGGCTGGTCTGCGCGGGAGTGGGCGCGGGCGTGGCGGCAGGGGCCACCGGAGGCGCCTCTTGCGAACCGGCCCCGGGGGGAGCCACCGCCCCGGCCGGGCCCGCCGCTCCGCCACCGGCGCCCCCGGCACCGTACGCATCCGGACCCGGCGCGTATCCGCCACGGGCACCCGGCATCCCCGCGGCCGGAACCCCGGGCGCCCCCGGACCTCCGCCTCCCCGGACCGCGGCCCGAGCCGCCGCGGGCCCGCTCCCCGGCTGAACCGCAGCAGCCGCTCCTCCCTCATGTGCCCCGTGGGCGTCAGGCCCGGGCACGTACCCCATCGCGGGCGCGGCCGCGCCTGCGGAGAAGTTCACCCCTCGCTCCAGGCGGTCCAGGCGGGCCATGACGGAGCGTTCGTCGCCGTAGGTCGCGGGCAGCAGCACGCGCGCGCAGATCAGTTCGAGCTGGAGGCGGGGCGAGTTGGCACCCCGCATCTCCGTCAATCCCTGATTTACGAGGTCGGCGGCCCGGCTGAGCTCGGCGGCGCCGAAGACGCCGGCCTGTGCCCGCATGCGCTCGACGACGTCGGCGGGCGCGTCGAAGAGCCCCTTCTCGACGGCGTCGGGCACGGCGGCGAGGATCACGAGGTCCCGTAGCCGCTCCAGCAGATCGGCGACGAACCGCCGCGGGTCGTTGCCGCCCTCGATGACCCGGTCCACGACCTCGAAGGCCGCGGCCCCGTCGCCTGCGGCGAAGGCCTCGACGACGGAGTCGAGCAACGACCCGTCCGTGTAACCGAGCAGGGACGTGGCCATGGCATACGTCACACCGTCCGAGGTCGCGCCCGCCAGCAGCTGGTCCATGACGGACATCGAGTCACGCACGGAGCCGGCCCCGGCGCGCACGACCAGCGGCAGAACTCCCTCCTCGACGGGGATGTTCTCCTTGCCGCAGACCTCGCCCAGATAGTCCCGAAGCGTGCCGGGCGGCACGAGCCGGAACGGATAATGATGTGTACGCGACCGAATGGTCCCGATGACCTTCTCGGGCTCCGTCGTCGCGAAGATGAACTTGAGGTGCTCCGGCGGCTCCTCGACGACCTTCAGCAGGGCGTTGAAACCGGCCGACGTGACCATGTGGGCCTCGTCGATGATGTAGATCTTGTACCGGCTGCCCGCAGGCCCGAAGAAGGCCTTCTCCCGCAGCTCACGGGCGTCGTCCACACCACCGTGCGAAGCGGCGTCGATCTCGATGACGTCGATGGACCCCGGCCCGTTCCGCGCGAGGTCCTGACAGGACTGGCACTCCCCGCACGGCGTCGGCGCAGGGCCCTGCTCGCAGTTCAGACACCTGGCGAGAATCCGCGCGCTGGTCGTCTTACCGCATCCACGCGGCCCGCTGAACAGGTACGCGTGATTGACCCGGTTGTTCCGCAGCGCCTGCTGCAGCGGGTCGGTGACATGCTCCTGCCCGATGACCTCGGCGAACGACTCCGGGCGATAGCGGCGGTACAGCGCGAGAGACGACACGCATACGAGGTTATAGCCGCCCACTGACAACAGGGACCGCCGAGCGACCGCCCCCGCCATGACCTTGCGGGCCACCGGGAACGCACAAGACCCCCCACGCACCCGCCAGAGCCAACCTACCCTTGCTGCCTTCCGGCCCTGGGGGAGTTCAGTCAGATAGCGCCGCGTGAGGGGCTGCCCCCAGTCTACCCGATCCCCCGGGCACCTCCGCCCGCCTCCCCCACCTCCTCCCCACCTTGATCACCCGCCCTCGAACGAGTTCGCAAGCACCCTCCGCCGTCATGTAATGTTTCCGGCGGAGGATTCGCCTAGAGGCCTAGGGCGCACGCTTGGAAAGCGTGTTGGGGGCAACCCCTCACGAGTTCGAATCTCGTATCCTCCGCCAGTGCCTCACCGGGCACGATGTCGAAGGGCCCCACCGTTCGCGGTGGGGCCCTTCGACGTTCTTGGTTGCAGTTTTGGTTGCAGTTGCCGCTGGAGGACAACTCCGGGCTACAGGCCGTTGAGTGTGACGCGGCACACCGCGCAGTACATGGCCGCATAGCGTCCGGATCGGCGCATCAACTGACCGCACTCCGCGCACAGCCCCAGCTCCCACGGTGGGCACCCAAGCGCGGCGGAGGCGGCAGCCCGCTCGACGGACGTGATCAGCGTCGGTTTCACAGACCTCTGCAGCGGCATCCGGGGCAGGGTGAAGTCGCCGGTCGGTTGCCCAAGATCGCGGATGGGCCTGGCGTCGCTGACGAACCATCCCTCCTCGCCGGCGCGGCACATCCGATCGATCTCCTGCTCGGCGAAGGTGATCTCATCGTCCTCTTCCTTCTCCGGTACGACCGGAAGCGGCGCCTTCTCCCCAACCAGCTCCCGCCACCGCTCGCAATCGGTCGCAGGCACCCACATGTGCCGCCCAGCCCGGCCGCTTCGCCGGTTGGGCACGTAGACAGGAACGCTCTCCCCCGTGGCGCTCGTCAGCACGAGATCTTCGAGGTGGACCGCCTTCTTCTCCGGCTGACACAGCGCAGGCAGGAACCACTCGGCATGAACGCCGTCGCAGTGGCCCGCTCCATCGGAGAGCGGGCAGTGACGGTCGCTGCTGGGCACACACTTCCAGACCTGGAGGTAGCGGTAGCCGCCTCGGATCAGCATCTCCCTGCCGTCGGAGATCTCTTTCCACGGCATGTCGTCCACGCGGGCCCATGGCACCCGGTCGATCAGCGAGGCCGTGCGGTCCTTCGCCACCCACAGGGGCGTGATCTCGTGCTGTACGGCATTGACGGACCTGCGGTGGACACTGCTGGGGCTGATGTGGTGGTACTGGATCTCCCAGCCGATACGTATGCCCGCTGGGCCGGTGATGAGGGCATCGGAGACGGCCCGCCGGTTCGCGGTGGATACTTCGGATTCTGCGTCCAACCCGCATCGCGAGGCCGTCTCGACGATCCGTTCCTTCGTGGCCTTGTGCTGTGCGCTCTCCGCAGGGGTTGCCTTGTGCGTGATCGGCAGGTGTGACGCCACGAGCGGCCGACGGCCGCCGATACGCCCTCGGCGGATGAACATCCACGGCGACTTTCCGCCGGACTCGGACAGGCACTCGCGCCCGTCATGGTGAGCGAGACATTCGAGGAGTTGCGGGTCCCGGTCCGCGACGCTCGAAGTGATCTCCCGGAGTAGATCAGTACGGTCTGGGTGACCAAGATCAGGAAGTGACAGATTGATCTCTATGCCGTATCCGGTGTGCCACACCCCATTTGCCATCTCAACACCATAAGGAGTACCCCTGACATTCGGGACCCGCCCGTACGCTCACCGCTTGATCGCTTTGAGTCTGTTTGGTCCGGCCAGCCGACAGTGGGATTCCGTGGTCATCCAACGGCCGAAGATGAATGATGGGGTTTGTTATTACGCACCACACGGGGGCAAAGGTGAGGCTGCCTGAGATCGAGTTTCAGAGGGCGTTTGATATACGCGTATTGCCCTGTATGCCCTAGTAGGTTCCTCGCCAGGTTGGCGTGG
>NZ_VTHJ01000034.1:0-2166 GCF_008386495.1 Streptomyces tailanensis
CGCCATACAAACCGCACCCCCCGAGCTCTCACGCGAAGCGGGGTCGAAGGGGCAGCCGCCCCTGGGGACGGTGGGGGTCCCCCCGCTCGAGCGAAGTCGAGAGTGGGGGAGGGTAGGGGCGGCGGGGGCGGAGACTTCTCGGAGGGCTATGGGGTCAGGAGCTGGCCCAGGCGGGCGGCCGTCGAGGACTCCAGTTGTGCCATGCCGTAGTACACGGACCGCGTGGGTGTCGGCACGCCGTTGACCGACGGGACGTACAGGATCGTGCCGTTGCCCGCGTCCTCGCCCTCCGTGCCGATCGCAAGGTCGGCGAACCCGTCACCCGTGAAGTCCGTGAGGGAGGCCGCGGAGCCGAGTTTGTCGTCGGTTTCGGTGGAGCCGGGGATGTTGGGGGAGTCCTGGGAGAGGGCCAGGGAGCCCGTGCCGGTCAGGCCGGACGACGTGCCCTTCAGGAGCCATGCGGAGCCCGCGTTCGCACGGTTCGTGGAGGCGCGGGTGATGTCCTCGTTGGGCGCGCCGGTGAGGACGTCGGCGTACCCGTCGGCGTTCAGGTCGCCCACGGACACCGAGGCGCCGAAGGCGTCGGACGTCTCCGAGGCGCCCTCCACGCCGGCCGTGCCCTGGTGGATCGTCGTCATGCCGGTGGTGGTGAAGCCGGTGGACGTGCCGGGGACCAGGGTCACCTGGCCGCCCGCGCTGCCGCCGGACTCGGAGGCGTACGGCTGCCCGATGACGATGTCGTCGTAGCCGTTGCCGTTGACGTCGCCCGCGGCGAGGGACCGGCCGCCCTTCATGGTCAGCGTCGACACCTTCGTCAGGCCCAGCGACCTGGAGCCCTTGAACCAGGTCACCTTGCCGACGCCGGACGCGTCCCGGTAGTTGAGGGCCACGTCGGTGTAACCGTCCCGGTTGAAGTCCCCGGTCGCGGCGTCCGCGTACGCCAACGCGCCCGTCGCCGTGGTCAGATCGCCGGCGACCTCGTGGCCGTCGTTGAAGCGGGCCGCCCAGTTGCCGCCCGTACCGGTGGCGGCGGTGAACACGTCCGCCCTGCCGTCGGCGTTGAAGTCGCCGACCGCGACGGTCGCGCCGAACCGCGCGCCGTTCGGCTCGTAGTCGTCGCCGAGGGCCATGGTGTCGGCGTCGGCGGTGTAGGACGGCCCGTAGAGGATCGTCACCGCGCCGCGGTCCGCGTGCCCGGTGGTGTCGTCCTCGCCGGGCGCGCCGATCGCGAGGTCCGCGTACCCGTCGCCGTTGATGTCGCCCCACGCGGTGGCCGCGCCCCACTGGTCGCCGGACTCGGCGGCGCCCGGGACGCCCGTGCTCGCCTGGTTGAGGCGGAGCTTGGACCCGGACACGGGACCGTTGATCCCGCCCGGCACGAGGGTGAGCCAACCGCTGCCGGACTTCGGCGTCGCGGCGACCAGGTCACTCACGCCGTCGCCCTTGTAGTCGGCGGTCGGGATCGCGGAGTTGCGGGCCGGGGAGGCGGCGTAGCGGCGGACCTCGGCAAGCTTGCCGTAGAGGTTGGCGCCGGGGGACGTGGTCGTCGCCGCGTCCCTGCCGCCGGAGATCACGTCCAGCTCGGCCTGTTCGTCCTTCGCGTACACGCCGCTGTCCTCGGACGCGGTCAGCGTGACCTTGCCGGTCGGGTCACCGGCGTACTGGCCCAGCT
The DNA here is from genome assembly GCF_008386495.1 of Streptomyces tailanensis. Lineage (GTDB taxonomy): Bacteria > Actinomycetota > Actinomycetes > Streptomycetales > Streptomycetaceae > Streptomyces > Streptomyces tailanensis. The sequence goes on from NZ_VTHJ01000034.1 coordinate 1,673, forward strand.
TCCAGGCCGCGAGCCGCGCCACGGACTCCACGGCGGCCCGCGTCGGCCTGCCGGCGCCCTCGAAGTCGCCGAGGACCGCGATGCCGGTCGAGTCGCCGTCGAAGCCGGGGGTGTGCGCGCCGCGCACCGAGCCGTCGGTACCGCCCGCGCGGCCCTCGTAGATACGGCCGCACTTGTCGACGAGGAAGTTGTGGCCGAGGTCGCCGAGCCCGGCCGTCTCGATGTCGTACGCCATGAGCGCGCGGATCAGGGCCGGGGACTCGGCGCAGCTGTAGGAGTTGGTGCCGCCGGTGTGGTGGACGAAGACCGCGCTGATCTTGTCGATGTACTCGGGCGCGCTCGTGACGGTCGACTCGTCGGCGCCCCAGCGGGCCCGGCTGACGATGGGGGGACGGGTGACGGTGGAGGGGAGGGGGGTGGGGGCGGCCAACGGGCTGGTTACCGCGCCAGTTACTGGCCTCGTCACCGTGCCCGCCACGTAGGCCGCGTTGCTC
>NZ_VTHJ01000034.1:2176-7051 GCF_008386495.1 Streptomyces tailanensis
ACGGGCTGGTTACCGCGCCAGTTACTGGCCTCGTCACCGTGCCCGCCACGTAGGCCGCGTTGCTCATGCGTGTCGTGGCGTCGGAACCAACGCCGCTCGCGCCCCCGGCGTCGAGCCCTCGGCTCCGTGTTTCCGCCGCCGTCACCCCGGGGTCGACCAGGTTGACCTCAAGTCCCTTCGGCAGCCCGGCGGTCGACGAACCATCGGCGGCGACCACCCGCGCCTCGACGCCGTCGCTGAGGCCGACCCAGAGCGGTTTCGACGCGCCTCGCGCGCCCTCGGCTTCCAGGGGCCGCCAGCCGCTCCACTCGCCGGTCGCGGCGCTGCGGGTCCGCACCTGAGCCGTGCCGTCGAGTTCGGTGGTGGCCGCGGTCCAGGAGATACCAAGCAGGGAGAAGGGCTCGGTGCCAGTACGCGCCAGGGTCCGTCCGCCGTCGCCTGTCATCGCCAGCTCGCGCACCTCCACCGGCCGCTGGGCCCGGCTGTCGAACGTACTGCCCGTCCCGTCCTGGGGCCCGGCCGCGGCGTACGACACGACGCCCGCGCTGCCCGCCACGACGGCACCCAGCGTCAGCCACGCCCTCCGCTTCACGCTCAGCGGCTTGTACGCGTGGCCCCCATGGCCCCTACGGCTCCGATCGCGACTCAAGACGCCCCACCCCTGGATGAACATGAACGGCACACAGACACCACCCGGCACACAGGTGGCCCTTGATTCAGCACACATATTCAGCACACACGTCGGGGCGAACACCAGCATCGGAAGGCGCTCGTGTGGCTCATGTCACGGAAGGGGCGAGGATCCCCCTTCCGGGTGATCTTCGATGCTCCTCGCTCGACGCTCTGTGACACTTCCGCGGGGCGCGACGCAGATGACCGTGGGGGCCTGGCGACGGTCGGGGCGGGCCCCGGCAACGCGACTCGGTAGGGACTAGGACAGCTCTTGGGCCAGGCAGGGGAACCTCGCCGCGTGCAGGCGTACGACGGGGAACTGGGCGTCGCCGTCGCGCGGGCCCAGGACGGGGACGAGGCCGCGTTCGCGGTGGCGTACCGGCTTGTGCAGCCCGGACTGCTGGGCTATCTGCGCGGCATCGTCGGTGACGACGCGGAGGACGTCGCCTCGGACGCCTGGCTGGAGATCGCACGGGACCTCGGGCGGTTCAAGGGCGACGGGGCCGGCTTCCGGGGCTGGACCGCGACGATCGCCCGGCACCGGGCCCTGGACCATCTGCGGCGCCAGAAGGTCAGGCCCCGGGCGACCGCGCTGGAGAACGACCTGCTGGAACTGCCCGGCACCCACAGCACCCACGACCAGGCCTTGGAGACCCTCTCCACGGAGCAGGCCCTCGCCCTGATCGCGAGGCTGCCCCGGGACCAGGCCGAGGCCGTCCTCCTGCGTGTCGTCGTCGGCCTGGACGGCCCCGCCGCCGCCCGGGTCCTCGGCAAACGCCCGGGCGCGGTCCGTACCGCCACCCACCGGGGGTTGAAAAGACTGGCCCAGCTGCTCCGTACCGAGGGTGTGACGGATGACGGCCCCCAGACGCTGGGGGAGTCGAGATGAACGGCAGCGGCGCCGGCCGTCGGTGCTATGACAGCGACGGGCAGCACGGCGACAGCGAAGGGCGCGAGATGCCGTCGGGCAGGGCGGAGAAGACGGACATGGGTGAACGACAGGACGGCGACGGCCGGGACCGGGACCGGGACGGCCACCGGGCCACGAGCGGCGCCGCCTTTTCCATCTGTGCCCCCTCCGTCGACGCTCTCCTCGCCGCCGCCGTACGCGGCCGTCCCGAGGCCCACAGTGAGGGCGAGGTCCGTGCCGTCGCCGCCTTCCGCGAGGCCTGGGCGCAGGGCAAGCGCACCGCGCGCACCCGGCGCCGCGACGACTGGCGCCCCAACGCGCGGCGCCGCGTCCAGCTCTCGATACGCACCACCCTGGCCGTCCTGCTGGCCAGCCTGACCCTCGGCGGAGCCGCCTTCGCGGCGATCGGCTCGGCCGCACGCGGCGACAACGGCGGCGACCGGGACGGATACGGCGACCGGGACCGGCGCACCGGGACGTCGTACGAGGTCCCCGGCCGGCCCGGCGACGCGGACCGGCCCGCGGGCGACCGTCCCCCGAAGACCGGGGACACCGACGGGAAGTCCGATGGGAAGACCGCCCCGGATACTGGGAAGAAGCAAGAGAAGCCAGCCGAGGACAGCGGCAAGGCCAAGGAAGACAAGGCGAACAAGCCGGACAAGGCGGGGCGCCCGGCCAAGCCCCCGCACACGGAAGCTGAAGAGCCCGAAAAGCCCAAGAGTGCCAATAACGCCGAAGAAACCGGCGAAACGCGGCCGGAGAAGAAGTAAGGCCGGCGTGCTCGCAAGACCCCCGTACTCGCAAGGCACCCGGCCGACTCCGCCGACGGCAACGGTCGGGGCCGCCACCCCCCACAGGAGAGGCCCCGACCGTCGCGCGGCACGGGCCGCGCGGCGACCCGTACTACCTACAGCGCCGCGCCTGCGTTTTCTGTCACACCTCTCCGCATCACGAGTCAGTTGCATGTTCTACGGACATGGACGAGCAGCGGTTTCAGGCCGTAACGTGCCATTCGTGCCGGATCGCGGACGGCACGACCACCGCTCTGACTACCGGTGAGGCTGAGACCGCAACCATCAATTGAGGAACCACAACGGCGAGAACCCGGTCCGCGAAAGCGGCGCCGGTTTAGGCGCAAAGAGGGGCGCGGTGCTGGGGGACGACGCGGAGCTGACCGCCGCGGTGCTTGCTGCACAGGACGGGAACGAGACCGCGTTCCGGACTGTGTACCGCGCCGTGCACCCGCGGCTGCTCGGATACGTACGGACGCTGGTCGGCGATCCGGACGCGGAGGACGTCACCTCCGAGGCGTGGCTGCAGATAGCCCGTGACCTGGAGCGGTTCAGCGGTGACGCCGACCGGTTCCGGGGCTGGGCGGCCCGTATCGCCCGCAACCGTGCCCTCGATCACATACGCATGCGCGGCCGCCGCCCCGCGATAGGCGGCGACGAGACCGAGCTCACCGGCAAGCCCGCCGAGTCCGACACGGCGGGCGAGGCGATGGAGGCCATGGCCACCGACCGCACGCTGTCGCTCATAGCCCAGCTGCCGCAGGACCAGGCGGAGGCCGTGGTTCTGCGGGTCGTGGTCGGCCTCGATGCCAAGACCGCCGCGGAGACGCTGGGCAAGCGAGCGGGCGCCGTACGGACCGCCGCGCACCGGGGCCTGAAGCGGCTCGCGGAGCTGATCGGGGAGAATCCGGAGGCGGCCTCGGAGGCCGATCCGGAATCCGGCGAACCGCTGGACGCCGTACCCCCACAGAGAGAACGCGTACGCGCGCGGCTACGTCCGCGGGTGTGACGCATATGCGTCCGCGGACGCAGAAGGACATGTGATGGCCGACGAGCAGTACATGTGGCTGGACCCCGATGCCGCGGAGCGGCTGCTGCGTGGTGAGCCGCTCGAAGCCGTCGACGCCGACACCCGTGCCCAGGCCGACCGGCTCGCCGGGGCGCTCGGAGCACTGGCCGCAGAGGCGTCCCCGGCGTCCCCGCCGAGTGTGGAACTCCCCGGCGAGGAAGCCGCGTTGGCCGCCTTCCGCTCGGCGCGTACGGCTCGCGTGGAGGACGACCGGGCCGATCACCTGGCGAACGCCTCGACGGCTGTCGCCGACGCAGGACTCGTCCGCCTCGGGCGGACCGCGGCCGAGGACCGCCGGGCCCGTTGGGGCCGACCGGCGCGGTTCGGGCTGGCCGCGGCGCTGACCGCCGGGATGCTCGGCGGGGTCGTCGCCGTGGCCGCCGGCGCGGGCGCGCTGTTGAGCCCATCCCCCGACGACGAAGCGGAACCCTCCGTCTCCATCTCCGCCGCCGAGCCCGACCAGCCGTTCCTGTCGCCCTCACCGAGCGACCCGCAGGCGGAGGGCGACGCCAACGACGAGGCGCGGGGCGAGCCGACGCCTCAGGACACCCTGGGCGGTTCGGCGCAGGACGGCGACGGCGAGGGCGGTTCGGACGACGGCACCGGCGAGGACGGCGACCCCGACACCTCGGGGCAGAACCGGGGCTCCTCCCGGGAGTGGTGGAACGGCGTGGTCTCCGCCTGCCGCGACGTCCGTGACGGCAAGGGCCTGGACGCCGACCGCCGGCGCGGCCTGGAGGACGCGGCGGGCGGCAGGGACAACGGGCAGCTGAAGAAGTACTGCGACGGGCTCCTCTCCGGCCGCGAGAACCCCGGCGCGCAGGTCCCGCCGGGCACGAGCACGGGCGGGGACTCCGGTACGTCCGACTCCGCCGGTTCCCTGGGCGGCGTCGAGAAGGACGCGCGGTCCGGGCTCGACTCCGATGACGACGACGAGGACGACTCGGACGGCGGCAACGCCGGGTCAGGCAAAGACAAGGGCAAAGACAAAGGGAACGGCAAAGGGAACGGGACGGGCAGCGGCGGGAACAAGGGCGGCAGGGGCAGCGGCGGGAACAAGGGCGGCAAGGGCAGCGGTGGCAACGACCACCGTGGCCAGAGTGACGTCGTGAAGCCGATCGGCGGCGTCCCGAGCACGAGCACGCACTCGTCCAGCCCTGCACTCTGACCGGCGCGCTCCGCGCCGCGGCCCCGACCACCGTCACAGACCAGCTCTGACCTGCGATTTCGTATCCGCTTCGGATCCGCCCAGATTTTTTTCCGCAGCGAGTAACACTTTCGGCCCTCGTAGCGCAGTAATGAGTGAGCCGACTGGTCATCGGCCATCGCACTGAGCCGGGGTTCCCCCCGTACCCACGGCTCGTGCACCTTGGCGCGGGCGGGACACGTTCCCCCGGTCCCGCCCGCGCCCCGTATCCCCCGTGGGCCCCCGT
>NZ_VTHJ01000034.1:7125-26579 GCF_008386495.1 Streptomyces tailanensis
TAAGACGCGTCCGGCGCCCGCCATCTATGCGCCGTGTGACGCACGTCACCCCGACTGTTCGTCACCAATGGACGACGACCTTGTCCCCATTCCTGACCTGCGAGAACAGACTCGCGATCGCCGTCTCGTCGCGGACGTTGACGCAGCCGTGCGAGGCCCCGTAGTAGCCGCGGGCCGCGAAGTCGGAGGAGTAGTGGACGGCTTGGCCGCCGCTGAAGAACATCGCGTACGGCATGGCGGTGTCGTACAGGGTCGACCAGTGGTCGCGGGACTTGAAGTAGACGTGGAAGACGCCCTCACGGGTGGGGGTGTACTGCGATCCGAAGCGCACCTCGACCGTCGTCAGCGTCCTGCCGTCCACCATCCAGCGCAGGGTGCGGCTCGTCTTGCTGATGCACAGCACACGGCCCGTCATGCAGCGCGGGTCCGGTGGAGCGGCCGGCTGACCGCCGTACGCGTACAGGTCCCACTTGCCCGGCTCCCGCGTCATGTTCAGCAGCCGCGCCCAGGTGACGCTGTCCGTCTGCCCGGTCCTCGGCAGCCCCCGCTTGCCCTGGAATCCCTTGACCGCCTGCACGGTCAGATCGTCGTACGTGCCCGTGGGGCCCACATAGAGCCAGGCGACCTGCCGGAGCCGGGCCTGGAGTTCGCGTACGCCGAGCCCTTCGTCGCCACGGGACCAGAGGACCTTGGGCGGGATGGGGGAGGGGGAGGTGCTCGGCGGCGCAGAAGTGGGAGCCTTGTCGCCGTCGTCCTGCTTCGGGTCGCTGTCGCCGGGCGTCGCCGTCTCGATGCGCACCGGCTGCCGCTGGCCGCTCTTCACGTCCACCACCTGGGCCGAGCAGCCGCCGACCACGACGAGTGCCGCGAGTGCGGCCACCGATCTCCGCATGTCCTTGGTGCGCATCAGTTCCCCCGTCGTCTCAGTCGTCCTCCTCCAGGTTTCCCGGGAGTGACCCGTCGCGAACAAAGGGGCATGGTTGTGAGCAAGGTCCCAGCGTGAGGCTCTCCATCGGGCACACGGCCGCCGCTACAGTCCGTCGCGAGGGTCATCTACCAGCGAGTAACTAAAGAACGCCGAGCAACGCGGAGGCACACCATGGCGCGCGAGTCGGAGTCCGGACTGCCCATCGAGCCGGTGTACGGGCCGGACGCACTGGAGGGCTGGAATCCGGCGGACAGGCTGGGCGAGCCGGGCGCGTACCCCTTCACACGTGGTGTCTACCCGTCGATGTACACCGGCCGCCCCTGGACCATGCGCCAGTACGCCGGTTTCGGGACGGCCGTGGAGTCCAACGCGCGCTACAAGGACCTCATCGCCCACGGCACGATGGGTCTGTCGGTCGCCTTCGACCTGCCGACCCAGATGGGCCACGACTCGGACGCGCCCATCGCGCACGGCGAGGTCGGCAAGGTGGGCGTGGCGATCGACTCGGTCGACGACATGCGGGTGCTGTTCGACGGCATCCCGCTGGACAAGGTGTCGACGTCGATGACGATCAACGCCCCGGCGGCTCTGCTGCTCCTGCTGTACCAACTGGTCGCAGAGGAGCAGGGCGTCGGCGCGGACAAGCTGACGGGCACGATCCAGAACGACGTGCTGAAGGAGTACATCGCGCGCGGCACGTACATCTTCCCGCCGAAGCCGTCCCTGAGGCTGATCGCGGACATCTTCAAGTACTGCAAGGCCGAGATCCCCAAGTGGAACACGATCTCGATCTCCGGCTACCACATGGCTGAGGCGGGTGCCTCGCCCGTGCAGGAGATCGCGTTCACGCTGGCCGACGGCATCGAGTACGTCCGTACGGCGGTCGCGGCGGGCATGGACGTGGACGACTTCGCGCCCCGCCTCTCCTTCTTCTTCGTGTCCCGTACGACGATTCTCGAAGAGGTCGCCAAGTTCCGTGCGGCGCGGCGCATTTGGGCCCGGGTGATGAGGGACGAGTTCGGCGCGAAGAACCCGAAGTCCCTGATGCTGCGCTTCCACACCCAGACGGCGGGCGTCCAGCTGACGGCCCAGCAGCCGGAGGTGAACCTGGTCCGGGTCGCCGTCCAGGGCCTGGCGGCGGTGCTGGGCGGCACCCAGTCCCTGCACACCAACTCCTTCGACGAGGCGATCGCGCTCCCCACGGACAAGAGCGCGCGACTCGCCCTGCGGACGCAGCAGGTCCTCGCCTACGAGACGGACGTGACCGCGACGGTCGACCCCTTCGCCGGCTCCTACGCCATCGAGCGGATGACGGACGACGTGGAGGCGGCCGCGCTGGACCTCATGCGGAAGGTCGAGGATCTCGGGGGCGCGGTGTCCGCCATCGAGCACGGCTTCCAGAAGAGCGAGATCGAGCGCAGCGCGTACCGGATCGCCCAGGAGACCGACTCCGGCGAGCGCGTGGTCGTCGGCGTCAACCGCTTCCAGCTCGACGAGGAGGAGCCGTACGAGCCCCTCCGCGTCGACCCGGCCATCGAGGCCCAGCAGGCCGAACGTCTCGCGAAGCTGCGGCCGGAGCGCGACCAGGCGGCGGTGGAGGCCGCGCTCGCCGAGCTGAAGAAGGCGGCCGAGGGCACGGACAACGTGCTCTACCCGATGAGGGAGGCCCTCAAGGCCCGCGCGACAGTGGGCGAGGTGTGCAACGCGTTGCGGGGGTTGTGGGGGACGTACGTCCCGAGCGACGCGTTCTGAGTCTGCGGTTCTGAGTCTCCGGGCCGGATGGAATGTCATACTCCCGTGCGACACTTCATCCCATGTTCGGAGTCATCGACCTGCCCACTTACCTCGTCGGCCTCGTGCTGATAGTCCTCCTGCCGGGTCCCAACTCCCTGTACGTGTTGTCCGTTGCCGCTCGGCGGGGCATACGGGCCGGGTACAGGGGCGCGGCGGGGGTGTGGTGCGGTGACACCGTGTTGATGACCCTCTCCGCGGCCGGTGTCGCCTCGCTGCTCCAGGCGAACGCCGTACTGTTCGGGATCGTGAAGTACGCCGGTGCCGGGTATCTGACGTGGCTGGCGATAGGGATGCTGCGGGCCGCGTGGGGGATGTGGCGGAGTCGGCACGACGGGGCCGCGGGGGACCAGGCGGGCGCCGAGGCCGGCGACGGGGAGCGGCCCTTTCGACGGGCCTTCATCATCAGCCTGTTCAACCCGAAGGCGATCCTGTTCTTCGTCGCCTTCTTCGTGCAGTTCGTGGACCCGGGGTACGCCTACCCGGCCCTCTCCTTCGTCGTCCTCGGCGCCTTCGCGCAGCTCGCGAGTTTCCTGTACCTGAGCGCGCTGATATTCGGTGGCACCAAGCTGGCCGCCGCCTTCCGCCGCCGGAAGCGGCTGTCGGCGGGGGCCACCTCGGCGGCCGGGGCACTGTTCCTGGGCTTCGCGGTGAAGCTGTCCTTGGCCAGTTCCTAGGAGGGCCAGGTACTAGGGGGCGTTCGCCCTGCTTGCTACTTGGCGGCCGCCCGCTTGTTCGCCTTCGCTCGTACGATCGCCCGGGTCACCACCGGCGGGAGCAGGTCCACCGCCAGGCGGCGGGCCGCGCTCCTCGGGGGCTTCGCCGGGCGTGGTTGGGGCTTCGGGGCCGCGGGGGCAGGGGTCGGCTTCGGCTGAGGGGCCGGCTTCGGCTCCGGTTCCGTCCAGTGGCGGGACTTCGGGAAGGCCGGGGCCTTCATGCCCTTGGACTTGAGGCGGATGATGCGGTGCCCGGCGGCCTGCTGGTTGCTGAGGTGGCAGTCGTCGCGCTGCTCGATCATCTCCAGGAGGGCGTCCTGGATGGGCTCGGCGTCGCCCCAGGTGCCGTAGAGCTTCTGGGTGGTGATGCAGATGGGGTTGAGGCCCCGGTTGAGCACGGCCTCCCAGGCGGCGATGGAGACGCCGGGGGTGTGCTCCGAGCGGAAGTCGTCGAGGACGACGATGCCGCCCGGGAGCAGGATGTCCTGGGCGGCGGTGATGTCTCCGTACACGTGCTCGTAGAGGTGCGAGGCGTCGATGTGCACGAAGCGGCAGGAGCGCGGTTTGACCTCGCCGGGGACGATCGAGCTGGGCCCCTGCAGCACGCGGGGCAGCTCGTCGTGGAAGGAGAGGTAGTTCGCCTCGAAGGCCCGCCGGGTCAGCGTGCTGCGGTACGACTTGTTCGCCTCCGCCGCGTTGGCGTCGTCCGGTGCGTCGCTCTCGAAGAGGTCGCACACGGTGTAGGCCTCGCCCTCCTGGAGATGGTTCCCCAGGAAGATCGCGCTCTTGCCCATGTAGACGCCGACTTCGAGGAGGTCGCCTCTGTCGCCCGCGTCCTCCTGCCGGGTCAGGATCCAGTCGAAGAGCAACTGGTCGAGAACGGGGAACCACCCTGGTACGTCGTCCAGTACCTGGGGCAGCTTGGGCGTGCCTTGCGCAGTGGTCTCAGTGCTCATGAGGATGAAGAGGGCTCTCTGGCGTTGGCGAGGCGAACTGACGAACGGGCTCAGGAACCTATGAGATGCCTATGGCCGGGTCAAGGACTATCCGGAGCCTCCCCGCCGGTGGATTTGAAAACCTGCTCAATGGTGAACAGTCGGCCAATTCCCGGTTCATTTCAGGAGCCTTTCGCGTGCACCTGCGACTCACCTGCGATGTCTGACGTCCCGTCAACCTCGTTTCTGATCAAGAGACTTGCGCAGCATCGGACCCAGCGGCCGTTCCACGCCATGGTGCAGCAGCCAGGCGAGCAGGAGCATCACCGTGACGGTGAGCGCGAGCGTGAGGGACGACGGGATCCCGAGGCGCTGGTGCAGGATCTGCACGACGGGCCACCCCAGGTGTTCGTGCACGAGGTAGAAGGGGTAGGTCAGGGCGCCCGCGGTGGTCAGCCAGGGCCAGTTCACCCGGTCCAGCCAGCCGAGCGCGACCGCGCCGACGGCCACGAAGCCGACGGTGACGACGAGGACGATGGCGAGCTGGGGGCGGTAGGAGAAGAAGGCGGGGTTCGGCGCGTGCCAGTTCTCCTGGACCGTGTGGTACTGGCTCAGCAGCAGGCTGAAGACCACGATCAGCCAGGCGGTGGTGTCCCGGCGGTCCCGGTGCACGAGGTAGAGGCCGATGCCGCCGATGAACAGGGACGCGTACTCCGGCATCAGGACCATCTGCAGGAGCGGCTCCTTCGACGCGTGGGCCAGCGTCGCGGCGAGGGTCCAGCCGCCGCAGAACCAGATCACCCGTCTGCGAGTGACGCCGGGGACGACCACGCACAGCGCGAACAGGACGTAGAAGCGGACCTCGGCCCACAGCGTCCAGCACACGCCCAGGACGCGGTCCGCGCCGAGCGGCATCTGGAGCATGGTGAGGTTGACCAGGAAGTCGCTGGACGACACCCGCGCGTAGGCGATACCCGGCAGGGCGAAGACCGCCGCGACCAGGATCACCGCCGCCCAGTACGCCGGCAGCAGCCGGGCCGCGCGGGAGGCGAGGAACGACTGGACCGAACGGCCCCAGCCGCTGGCGCAGATGACGAAGCCGCTGATCACGAAGAAGGCCTGGACGCCGGCCCAGCCGTAGGCGAGCCAGGTGTGGGCGGTCGGGAACTGGACCGCCGGTGAGGTGCCCCAGGCCTTGGCGATCTCCCCGCCGCGGCCCCCGTAGTGGTAGGCCGCGACGGAGAGGGCGGCGAGGAGCCGCAGGCCGTCGAGGGCGTACAACCGAGGTGCGGAACGGCCTGAACGGCCGGTGCCACGCACCTCCGGCGTCGCCGGAGAGGTGGTAAGGGTGGTGGTGCTCGCCTCAGGTGAGGGCGTCGGAAGCGTCGGGCTGTTCGCAGTCACTCGGTGGCTCATCCCAGTGTGGCGCGCTTGAGGGACCGGGCCCGGCGAGCTACTCGTCGTACGGTGGCGTTGCGCGGAATGAACGCGAGCTGGACGGGGATCCCGCCGGGCAGGCCCAGCGAGGTGAGACGGCGGCGCTTGAAGTAGCGCAGGGTGTGGGCGTTCAGGCTCTTCGTCAGGTACGACTCGGCCTCCGGCCGCAGCGACGGGTAGATCTTCGACTGCATGGCGTAACCCACCGCCCGCACCAGGCGGTTGAGGTCCGACACGGACAGGCCCGGCTTCTGCGAGGCCACCGCGGCCTTGTCGCCCAGCTCCGGCAGCAGCGCGTCCACGACGGTGACGGGGACTCGGTTGCTGTTCTCGTACGGCGCGAGCCGGTCCAGCAGGGTGGAGGTGCCGACGCGGGCGACCGGCAGACCGTACAGCGCGGAGGCGGTGAGCAGGGCCGTGGAGAAGCAGCCGACGACCAGCGCGGGACGCATCCGCTGGTAGAGGACCTCGGCGAGGACCGGCGTGTCGAGCACCGTCAGATCGGCGCCGAGCCGCTCCGCCTCCTTCTCCAGCCCGCGCGACCAGCGGGCCGGGGCGCTGGGGTGCGGCTTGAACACGACCTTGGTGTGCCCGAGCGCCACCGCGCCCTTGAGCATCCGTACGTGGAGGTCTTCCTCCTCCTCGGCGGTGAGGATGCCGAGCGCGGAGAGGTACTGGCCGAGCAGCAGCGCGGGCTCCTCGATGGCGGGCAGCGCGTCACCGGTCTCGACCAGTTCCGCCAGCACCTTCACGAAGGCGTCCGTCGGCACGATCTCCGCCTCGACGCCGAACTCGGTGAGGAGGAGGGGCTTCAGGCCCGGGACCAGGTCCAGGTGCAACAACCGGTCGATACGCGTTCCCACCAGTGGGTCGATCTTGTTGCGGGTGGGGCCGTAGCTCATCAGGCCGTCCGCGTACACGGTCACGGGCGCGCCGGTGAAGATCTGGGTGAAGCCGAGCGCCGGGTGGACCTGGATGGACTCCACGGCCAGCTCGACGTCGTCGTCGCCCAGGTTCCACAGCAGCCGCAGATACCGCTCCCAGAGGACGACGTCGTCCATGCGGGGGGACCAACCACCCGGGTGGAAGGGCGAGATGGTCTCGTTCCAGGAGATCACGTCGTCGAAGCGGGAGCGCAGCTGCTCGAAGCCGGGCATCTCGTCCAGGGCGGGAGCCGTCTCGGGCGTCGCCGCGTTGTTGGAGATCAGCAGGATGCGCCGGGAGGCGGGGCGGAAGCACTCGGTGTCCAGGGCGGCGGCCAGCGTGGCCGTGCCGTACAGCGTGGACGCCATGAAGATCTGCGTGGTCACGCGGCGACCCCCGCTCCGGCGGGACGGCGGCGCAGCCGGCGCAGCCGCGTGGCGCGCTGGACGTCCATGGAGTCGAGGGCCTCGTCGAGCACGTCCTGCGGCATTCTGCGCAGCGCGACCGCGCTCATCGACTTCAGTTTCCGTGCCACCGCCGGCTCGAACCTTTCGATGGATCCCAAATGGTGGGAAATAATTGCGCAATAAGTGCGCACGGCCTTGGGAAGGAGTCTGTCCGCGTCCCGGTCCTGCGCCGTTTCCGCGATGACCTGGTCGAATGCGCGAATGAAATCGAGCTGCCGCACATCACCGATCTGCGTGAGCGACGACGCGACGCCGCGGCGGTAGTAGACGCCCAGCAGACCCACGGTCGCGAAGGACTCCGCCTCCCGGTGCAGCTTCCAGATCCACGGCCGGTCCTCCGCCGTGCGCAGCCCATGGGTGAAGTGCAGCACACCCTTGTCGACCAGCCGGCGGTGGTAGATGCCCGCCCAGGCGTACGCGTAGTCGACGGACGTGGAGCGGTCGGCCGGCAGGATCGCGTCGCGCGGGTTCATCACGACGCCCCGCCGCCCATTGGGGACGCGGTGGATCGAGCGGGACCGCCCGGTGCACTGGACATGGTCCGTGCGCACGAAGTCGCAGCCCAACTCCTCGATGGCGGACAGGAGTTGCGGGAAGTAGCCGGGGGCGAGCCAGTCGTCCCCGTCGAGGAACGTCAGGTACTCGCCACGCGCGTTGTCGATGCCCGTGTTGCGCGCGGTCGCCAGCCCCCCGTTCTTCTCGTGTCTGACATACACCGCGCCTGGCAGCTCGCGCTCCGCGCGCGCGAGAATGTCCGGTGTCTCGTCGCGCGAGCAGTCGTCGACGAGAATGAATTCGAAGTCCTCACGCGCGTTGGCGCCGAGGCTCTTCAGAGTGTCTGGCGCGTATTGCTGCACGTTGTAGAACGGCACGATGACGGAGAGCTTGACCACCCGAGTGACGTTAGGCGGCACTCCGGCATTCGTCTTGACCACCTGCTTGATGTCAGGTGAACGGCGCGTGGCGGTACCGTGAACCAGGCGGTTTTCGGGCCGCAGGACGGCCCGATTCCCCATTCGTCGATGTGCTGTTAACCCGTTGTTGTATTCGGGTTGGGGCGATTAACGGAATCGCTTCCTAGCGTCTTCGATGTGCCAGCAAGTACGCCAGCAACTCCGCCCTCACACGCGACGCAGCCCCTGCGGGTCGCCGTCCTCGCGGATTCCGACACCCGGTGGAAATGGGGCGCGCTCACCGCGCAGCGCATCGCCCCGGAACACGGGGGCGCCTCAGAGATCCGTCTGGACGGATTCCTCCTGCGTGGCCGGGCCACCCCGACCGCCCGCCAGCTCGACGAGGTCGGCGTCCGCGCGGACTCGCTCCGCGAGGTGACCGCCGTCGAGTTCCTGCGCGTCATGGGAACCGAGGAGGCGGCCGGGTCGTACGACGTCGTGGTCCTCGCCCTCGTCGGCGGGGGCGTCCAGGCGATGCTGCACGGCCTCAAGCACGCCTGGGGCGCGCGCACCAAGCGGCCCGTGATCGTCACCGGTTACGTCGGTGTCGTCTACGAGAAACTCGCCGACGGCCTGCTGCTGCGGCACGGCGCGGACCTCGTCCTCGCCAACTCCCGCCAGGACGCGGACCGTTTCCGCGCCGTGTACGAGGGCGTGGGCGCCGACGCCTCCTCGGTCACCGAGGTCGCGCTGCCCTTCCTCGGCGGCAAGCCCTACGCCGGCCGGAACGACCCGTACACGGTCGTGTTCGCCGTACAGCCGTCCGTCCCGGACAACCGCAAGGACCGTACGTACCTGCTGAACCGGCTCATCAAGCACGCCCGGAAGCACCCGGACCGCCAGGTGCTGCTGAAGCTGCGCTCCAAGCCGGGCGAGCACACCACGCACATCGAGGAACTGCCCTACCAGAAGCTGGCGGAGAAGCTTCCCGGCGGTCTGCCGGACAACTTCCGGCTGTCGTACGGGAACATGGGCGAGGTCCTCGACACCACCGACCTGCTGGTCACCATCAGCTCGACGGCCGCCCTTGAGTCCCTGCACCGCCGTATCCCCACCGTCGTCCTCACCGACCTCGGGATCCGTGAGGCACTCGGCAACCACCACTTCGTGGGCTCCGGCTGCCTCGCCTCCTGGGACCAGCTGGACGCCGGGCACGAGCCGGTGCCCGACCCCGAGTGGGTGGCCCGGCAGGGCGTCGTCGCGGACGGCTCGTACGCCACCGCCTTCGACGCCGCCCGCGACCGCATCGCCAAGCTGGTCGCGGCCGGCGAACTCCCGCCCCTCACGCCGTACTACACGACCGTGACCGCGCCCGGCTATCTGCCGGGCATCCTCGCCCGCCACCACCTCGGCCCCGACGGCAGCCCGCTGCCCGGGGCGCCCGCCGCCGACAAACAGGCCGGGCCCGTACGGCAGATCGTGCGCCGGGCGGCGCGCGGCGCCTACCGGCACGGGGTGCAGCGCGTGGCGCCCGTCATCCGGCGGATGGGGGAGCTGTGAGCCGCCGCCCCTCTACCGCTTCGCCAGCACCGCAAGGAGCACCAGCCATGTCCAATCCGGAAGCGGGCCCAGCTACTTCCGCCTCGGCGACGGGCCCCGGGACGGCCCCGCGCCGTGTCGTCGCCGTCATCCCCGCACGCGGCGGCTCCAAGGGCGTCCCCGCGAAGAACCTCGCCCCCGTCGGCGGTGTCCCGCTGGTCGCCCGCGCGGTCCGCGAGTGCCTCGCCGCCGAGCTGGTGACGAACGTGGTCGTCTCCACCGACGACCACGCCATCGCCGCCGCCGCCCGTGAGTCCGGAGCCGAGGTCGTGCTGCGGCCCGCCGCCATCGCCGGTGACACCGCCACCTCCGAGGCCGCGGTCCTGCACGCCCTGGACGCCCACGAGGCCAAGCACGGCGTCGCGGTGGACGTGGTCCTCCTGGTCCAGTGCACCAGCCCGTTCATCCTCCGCGAGGACGTCGACGGCGTGGCCCGCGCGGTCGTGGAACACGGCGCCGACACCGCCCTCACCGTCGCCCCGTTCCACGGGTTCATCTGGCGCGACACCGCCGACGAGTTCACTGGCGACGCTGCCGCGAGCGGCGTGGGCGCGGAGGCGCACGGCGTCGGCCGGGCAGGCGCGTCCGCGCCGGTGGCCGGCGGTGGCGCGGCGGGCGACGCCGACGGCGCCCACGGGACCGCCGCCGGGCTCGGTGCGGCCCCGGCGGGCGACGGCTATGCCACTTCCGCGCTCACCGCCGGAGGCTACGGTGTCAACCACGACAAGTCGTTCCGCCCCCGCCGCCAGGACCGCCCGCAGGACCTGCTGGAGACCGGCGCCGCCTACGCCATGGACGCGGCCGGCCTGCGCAAGCACCAGCACCGCTTCTTCGGCCGTACGGAACTCGTCCGCACCGACCCCGCCCGGGTCCTGGAGATCGACGACCCGCACGACCTCGCCCGCGCCCAGGCCCTCGCGCCGCTCTTCGACGCGAACCGCCCCGGCGCCCTCCCCACCTACGACGACATCGACGCCGTAGTCCTCGACTTCGACGGCACCCAGACCGACGACCGGGTGCTGATCGACTCCGACGGACGGGAGTTCGTCACCGTGCACCGCGGCGACGGACTCGGCATCGCGGCCCTCCGCAAGAGCGGCCTCACCATGCTCATCCTGTCCTCGGAGAAGAACCCGGTGGTTGCCGCCCGGGCCCGGAAGCTGCAGATCCCGGTGCTCCACGGCATCGACCGGAAGGACCTCGCACTGAAGCAGTGGTGCGAGGAACAGGGCATCGCGCCCGAGCGCGTGCTCTACGTCGGCAACGACGTCAACGACCTCCCGTGCTTCGCCCTCGTGGGCTGGCCCGTGGCGGTCGGAAGCGCCCACGACATCGTCCGCGGCGCCGCGCGCGCGGTCACCACCGTCCCCGGTGGTGAAGGCGCGATCAGAGAGATCGCCGGCTGGATCCTCGGTCCCTCTCTCGACTCTCCCGCCCCCCTCGACAGTTAAGGAAACGTCCCACCATGAGCACCAACTCCCGTCTGCGCACCTTCGGTTCGAAGACCGCCGGCCCCGGCCGGCCTGTCTACGTCTGCGGCGAGATCGGCATCAACCACAACGGTGAGCTGGAGAACGCCTTCAAGCTGATCGACGTGGCCGCCGAGGCCGGCTGCGACGCCGTCAAGTTCCAGAAGCGCACCCCCGAGATCTGCACCCCCCGCGACCAGTGGGACATCGAGCGCGACACCCCCTGGGGCCGCATGACCTACATCGACTACCGCCACCGCGTGGAGTTCGGTGAGGACGAGTACCGTCAGATCGACGAGCACTGCAAGAAGCGCGGCATCGACTGGTTCGCCTCCCCGTGGGACACCGAGGCCGTCGCCTTCCTGGAGAAGTTCGACGTCCCCGCCCACAAGGTCGCGTCCGCGTCCCTGACCGACGACGAGCTGCTCCGCGCCCTGCGCGCCACCGGCCGCACGGTCATCCTCTCCACCGGCATGTCGACGCCGAAGCAGATCCGCCACGCCGTCGAGGTCCTGGGCAGCGACAACATCCTGCTCTGCCACGCCACTTCGACGTACCCGGCGAAGGCCGAGGAGCTCAACCTCCGCGTCATCAACACCCTCCAGGCCGAGTACCCGAACGTCCCGATCGGCTACTCCGGCCACGAGACGGGCCTGCAGACGACGCTCGCCGCGGTCGCGCTCGGCGCCACCTTCGTCGAGCGTCACATCACCCTGGACCGCGCGATGTGGGGCTCCGACCAGGCCGCCTCCGTGGAGCCCCAGGGCCTGCAGCGCCTGGTCCGCGACATCCGCACCATCGAGGCCTCCCTCGGCGACGGCGTCAAGAAGGTCTACGACTCCGAGCTCGGCCCCATGAAGAAGCTGCGCCGCGTCACCGGCGTCATCGCCGAGGCGGAGATCGCGGCGGCGGCGGGCGAGCCGGTCACGGTCTGATCCTCCTTCAATCCCTGACCACGGGAATCCCCCACTAGGGACGGTCGTACGTCGATGAGCCCCCGCGCCGGAACCGCCGGCCCCCACACTCTCGCCTTCGTCGAGAGCCCGGTACAGCTCCTGAACGTGCTGGAGTGGGCGCACGCCCACGCACTCCAGGGCCCCGGCGCGGGGCCGCCCTTCGCGGCGACCGACGCGGGGCCCGCCGGGACGACCGGCGCGCGCCTCACCCTCGTGGTCCTGTCGCCGAACGACCCGATGACCCGGGGCCAGTTGCGCCGTATGGCGGAACTGGCCCGGGACGAGGGCCATGAGGTGCGCTGGGAGGAGGCGCGCGGCGGTACCGGCGCGCCCTTCCGCACCATCGGCGGTCTCGCCCCGCTGCTGCGCGCCGCGCGCCGCATAGTCCTGGGCGACCCCTTCTCCCGCTATGTCCAACTGCTGCTGACGATCACCAGGGCACCGGACGTGGTCGTCGTCGACGACGGCACCGCGACCATGGAGTTCGTCTCCCAGCTCGCCCGCGGCGAACGTCTCGTCCGCTGGCACCGCAAGGGCGGCCGCCCCGGCCCCCGCGACCTGATCTTCGCCCCGGTCTCCTCCAAGGCCCGCAAGCGCCTCACCCCGACCGCGGGCAGACGCGTCGAGGTCTTCTCCTCGATGCCGATCGACGAGACCCCCGACGGTGTCACCGTCACCGCCAACGCCTTCACCTGGACCCGGGCCCGCTTCGGCCCGCCCCGCATCACCAAGGGCGCGGACCTGGTCGGCACGTCCCTGGTGGAGACCGGAGTGGTGGACGCGGACCGCTACCTCGAAGCCGTCCGCTCCCTCGCGACGATCCACGGCGCCGCCCGCTACTTCGCCCACCGCCGCGAGAGCACCGAGAAACTCCACACCCTGGCGACGGAGACGGGCCTGGAGATCGTCCGCCCGGACCTCCCCCTCGAACTCATCGCCCGCCGGGGCCCCATCGGCCGTACGATCCTCAGCTTCCCGTCGACGGTGGTCCACACCCTGCCGCTCGCGCTCGCGGGAACGGGCGTCCGCGTGGCGGTCTGCGACATCGACCCGAGCTGGCTCACCGAGAACGCCTCCCCCCGCGCCCAGGGCTTCCTGTCGGGGGTGACGGGGACGGCCCGGGACGTACACCGGTTGTCGTCGGTGGCGTCGATCTGAGCCGCGCGCCACTGAGGGGCGACGGCGGGCTGGAACAGGTTCAGGTTTTCACCGCGCCCTTCCTTACGCCCGCTATGAGGGCCGCCAGTGCCGTACGGCCCGCGTGGAGGACGACGTTCGGCTCGTCGCTCTCACGGAGGCGGAGGGTGGCGTCGGGGGCGGTGGCGACGTAGAGGCAGGAGGAGGCCTCCGAACTGTACGACGACTTCTGCCAAGTGAGGGCTGGCTGCACGGGCATGTGGCGTCCTTCAGACTCGGCGGGCAATGCTGTGGATGAGGTCGCGGGACTCCTCGGCCGGGAGAGCGAGCTTTTCGAGACGGTCCAGCACAGTCGTATAGCGTTCCAACTGGGCTACGGCGTCGATGAATTCACTGCCGTGCTCGGTGTCCAGCTGCACGGTGTCGAGCTGGGGGACAGGACCGTACGCGTAGTCGATGCCCTGTCCGGAGCCAGGGAAGGCACCCCGGCCGAAAGGGACGACCAGGAGTGTGATGTTGCCGTGCTCGCTCGTCTCGACAAGGTGGTTGAGCTGTTCGGCGGCGACGGCGGGGCCGCCCACGTGCATGTGGAGTGCCGCCTCGTGGATGAGCGCTGTGTAGGGGGAGGAAAGCTCGCGGTAGAGCACGGCCTGGCGCTTGATGCGGTACGACATCCTGTGCTCGATCTCGTGCGGTAGCAGTGGCGGTACCGCGTCGCCGAAGAGCGCCCGCGCATGCTGCGGCGTTTGCAACAGACCGGGGATGTGCAGAGCCTGGGCCACGCGCAGCGCTGTGGCGTGGTGTTCGAACTCGGCCAGGTCGAGAGCGGCGTGCGGCAGTCGCCCTCGGTACTCCTCCCACCAGCCGCGCGCCCTGCGCCCCGTCATCGCGGTCAGCGCCTCGACGAGGGCTTCGTCCGAGCAGGCGTAGTTGCGAGCGATGGCCCGTACGCGCTCGGCGCTCACGGCGTAGCGCCCGGCCTCGATATTGCTGATGCGCGACTGGTTGACGCCCAGGAGGGCCGCTGCCTCGACAGTGGACAGCCCCGCACGCTCGCGAAGTTTGCGCAGCTCGGCGCCAAGGCGCTGCTGACGCAGGGTCGGGGTTTTGCTGGGCGGCATCAGTGTCCCTTCGTACTGGGGAGGGAGTAGCCATGTCACCCACACGAGCATTAATGGCCTCCCTTTCCCTTCTTGTGTGGAATGTAGGCCAATTTCGGGCCTACGGTGAGACTCACCTCGCTCAACGACGCACGCCCACAAGCCGAGCCGTCGAGCAACCCAAGTCCCTTCCTTGAAGGAGGCGTTCATGGTCACCGTATCGCCGTCGCCGATCCCCGCCTGGTACTACGCCCTGCACCTGCCCCACGACCCGCGCGCCCCGCGCATCGCCCGTATGACGTCGCGGGCCGTGCTGTCGGCGTACGGGCTGGGCGAACTCATCGACACCGCCGAACTGCTGGCCTCTGAACTGGTCACCAACGCCTACCGGCACACCAACGGGCCGGCCGCCCTGCGGCTGCGTGGGCTTGACGGGCTGGACGGCGAGCCACGAAACGGCGTACGGATCACGGTGTGGGACACCGACCCACACGTACCCTCGCCGTTCGACAAACCGCTCGCCCGACGTGGGGCGCTCCGTCCCGTACCGGGCCGGGCGGAACAGCCGGACGAGTCGTCCGTCGGTGGACGCGGGCTGCTCCTCGTACACGAGTGGGCCGACCGCTGGGGCGGACACCGGCTCGGTGATGACCTGTTCGGGTGCGGTGGAAAGGCGCTGTGGTTCGAACTCGAAGCGCGGTCGGGGGCGGACGCGAAGGCAGTGGCCTGACGTGACCGGATCGGCTCGTGACGCATCCGCCATGGCGAGCTACCCCGTACGGGTGGAGCGGGACGCACGCCCGGCGGCGCGTCCCCCTCGGCGCTACCGTGGGGACATCGACACACCCTGTAGCCAGCGGAGGACTGCGGTGACCATCATGACCGAGCGTCCGGCAGACATAGAAGATTTCGTGCCCGGAGCCTTCGAGGACATGCTCCGGACCGTCGAGGAACTGGACACACCTGACGGCTACAAGGCCGAGCTCATCCGGGGGAAGATCGTCGTGTCGCCGTGGTCGAAGCTGCGTTACAAGCGGGTCATGAAATCACTGCGGAGGCAATTGGAGCCGCACGCGCCGGAAGGGCACGACGTCGACGTCGCACCATTCCTCTTTTCCATCCCAGGAACGGAGCGCGCGTTCGGCCCTGACCTGCACGTCGCCGACGAATCCGCCTTCGACGCCGAAGGCCGTCACGCCGACGGCGCGGCGCTCTCCCTCGTCGCCGAGCTGACCTCCGTATCCACCAAGGACGCCGACTGGCTGGACAAGCTGGACGCTTACGGACGCGTCGTCCCCGTGTATCTCGTCCTCGACATGCAGGTGCAGGAGGTCACCGCGTTCTGGGACCCGTCGCCGAAGGGCTATCGCTCCCGGTCGACCGTGCCCTTCGGGCGGTCCCTCCACGTGCCCGCTCCGTTCGACTTCGACCTGGACACGTCCGGGTTCGTCATCCCCACAGAGGACACCGACAACGAGAGCGGGGAGCAGGGGGCGGCCGCAGCATCCAGCTGATCTTCCGTCTCGACCCGTGCGAGGTACAGGCCGGGGCCTGTACCTCGACCTCGACCTCGACCTCGCCGGCGCTCGCGAAGGCCCTTGCGCGCCGAGCGCCTGGCTCGCCCACGTCGCCGAGCCGCTCGCGAGTCGGCGTGCGGATCACGGGCCTCCGCGCCCGGAGAAGGGCAGCGGCCAGTGGTGCACGTCACCGGCCCTGTGTCCCGTCAGCGACTCAACGCCCGAGACGTTGGTCACAGACACCGACGGTGACCGCGGCCTACGACTCGTCCTCCCGCCAGGTGAACCCCGCCAACCCGGATGAGGCGCCCGGTGCCTCGGCATCCTCACCTCCCCGGGACCGCACGAGCCAGACCACCCACGCCAGCCCCCACCCGGCCAGTGTCATGAGAACAAGGCTGGTCAGGACCAGGCTCGTCGTGCCGAGCAGGCCGAATTTCGCGAGCATCCAGGGGATCTGTTCCTCGCCTCCCAGCCGCACGCTTCCATGCCACGTTCCCCCGTCCGCTCCACGTCGCCGACGATGCCGTCGTCCCGCCCTCAGGCTGCCCGCCTACGCCTTCTCCGGCACAACACGTATCCGAACAGTCACCTGGCGGTGATGGTTCCGGAAGGGCTGAGTGGCGCGGACGTGGTATCCGTGGAGGGTGGGAATCGTTCGGGCACCCCCGGACGTTTAGACGATGGGATTCGCGGGCAACCCCCGGCGTTCCCTGAGGGACGCTCCGGGTACCCCGGTCGATGGCGTCCCGCTCTTCGAGGTCTGCCCGCCACGAAAGGCGGACGGGTATACCCATCCCTGCCAATACGTATGCGTTGTGCGGCCGGAAATCTTCCCCTCACGGGCTGATTTTTTGTTGATCGAGGGTTGGACGGCCGCCCGATCGCCCTACCCTTCAGAGGGTGAACCAACTGATGTCCCGAGAGTCCGAGGCCGATCTGCCAGGGGAAGCCGAAGCCGCGCTCCCCGGTACGTTGCCGGAAGCCCTGCGTGCCGAACTCGTCGCGTTCCGCCGTGACTTGCACATGCACCCGGAGCTCGGCAACCAGGAGTTCCGTACGACCGCCGCGATCAAGGCCCGCCTGGAGAAGGCAGGGCTCCGGCCGCGCGTGCTCGACACCGGAACCGGGCTCATCTGTGACATCGGCGACTGGGACGGCACCCGATCGGCCCTCGCGCTGCGCGCCGACATCGACGCCCTGCCCATCCCGGACACCAAGGCGGACTGCGACTACCGCTCCACCGTCCCGGACCGCGCCCACGCCTGCGGCCACGACGTGCACACCACCGTCGTCCTCGGCGCCGGACTCGTCCTCGCCGAGCTGCACAGACAGGGCGAGCTGCCGCGCCCCGTACGGCTGATCTTCCAGCCCGCCGAGGAGGTCCTCCCGGGCGGCGCCGCCGACGTGATCAAGACCGGCGCGCTCGACGACGTCGGGCGGATCATCGCCGTGCACTGCGACCCCAGGGTCGACGCCGGCCGTATCGGACTGCGCCACGGGCCCATCACCTCGGCCTGCGACCGGCTGGAGATCTCGCTCGACGGCCCCGGCGGCCACACCGCCCGCCCCCACCTCACCACCGACCTCGTCACCGCCGCCGCCCGCGTCGTCACCGACGTGCCCGCGCTGGTCGCCCGCCGGGTCGACGCCCGCAGCGGGCTCTCCGTGACCTGGGGCCGCGTCGAGTCGGGCCACGCCCCGAACGTCATCCCGCAGCACGCCGAGCTCTCCGGCACCGTCCGCTGCCTCGACATCAACGCCTGGCGGCTGGCACCCGACCTGGTGCACGAGGCGGTCGCCGAGGTCGCGACCATGCACCGCGCCAAGCCCGAGATCAACTACATCCGGGGCGTCCCGCCGGTCGTCAACGACCCGGTCGTCACCGAGCTGCTCCACGACGCCATGTCCGCCCGCCGCGGCCACAAGGCCATCGAGGACACCGAGCAGAGCCTCGGCGGTGAGGACTTCTCCTGGTACCTGGAGCACGTCCCGGGCGCCATGGCCCGCCTCGGCGTCCGCCGCCCCGGCGACCTCACCGTCCGCGACCTCCACCAGGGCGACTTCGACGCCGACGAGCACGCCATCACCGTAGGAGTCGAGCTGTTCACGGCGGCCGCCCTCCTCGACGCCCGTATGCAGCTGATCGACGCGGCGGCCACCGCCGGATAGGCGCCGATCCCTTCCGGTTGCGCCCCACCCACCCTCGCGGCAGCCTGGTGCGCGTGCCGTACGACCCCCGTACGGCACGCGCACCATCACGCTCACGCCACCCCGCGGACACGGACGTGAGGGACAGGAGAGGGGCTCTGTCCCGGACGTCCCTTTCGATCCCATGGTTCACGGGGACGTAACCGGCCATCGGCACGAATGGATAACGGCAAGTCGAAACCCCGTTCCCAGAAGTGTCTACGCGCGTTAATGTGCGCCGAACTGAGCACCCGGTCGCGGGGCTGTGGACAAGATGGGGAACTTCAAGATGCGTCGGATTTCCAAACTGACCCGCGTCGCGGTGGGGGTCGCGTCGCTGGCGCTCGCCGCCACGGCCTGTGGTGGAACCAGCAGCGAGAGCGGCAGCGGCGGCGACGAGACCGCGGGCGGCGACAAGGGCCTCGCGATCGCCTACGACATCGGCGGCAAGGGCGACCAGTCCTTCAACGACGCCGCGTACGCGGGCCTGGAGAAGGCGAAGAAGGAGTTCGGGTACAAGACCCAGGACATCGAGCCCACCGAGGGCGAGACCGACGCGGACAAGGAGCAGCGCCTGGCCTCCCTGGCCAAGCAGGGCTACAACCCCGTCATCGGCGTCGGCTTCGCGTACGGCCCCGCGATGGAGGCCGTGGCCAAGGACTACCCGGACACCACCTTCGGCATCGTCGACTCGGTCGTCGAGGGCGACAACGTGGCGTCCCTCGTCTTCGCCGAGCAGGAGGCCTCGTACCTCGCCGGTGTCGCGGCCGCCAAGGCCACCAAGACGAACACCGTGGGCTTCGTGGGCGGTGTGGACATCCCGCTCATCCACAAGTTCGAGGCCGGCTACAAGCAGGGTGTCGAGGACACCAGCGGCGGCAAGGTCAAGGTCATCTCCCAGTACCTGACCCAGACCGCCGAAGAGGGCGGCTTCTCCAGCCCCGACAAGGGCAAGGCCGCCGCCGAGGGCCAGATCGAGAAGAAGGCCGACGTCGTCTACCAGGCCGCCGGTCTCTCCGGCCAGGGCGTCATCGAGGCCGCCGCCAAGGCGAAGGTCTGGGCGATCGGCGTCGACTCCGACCAGTACAACCAGGAAGCCCTCGCCTCCTACAAGAACTACATCCTCACCTCCGCCCTCAAGGACGTCGGCGGCGCGGTCTACGCCCTCGCCAAGTCCGTCGAGGACGGCAAGCCCCTCACCGGCACCCAGACCTTCGACCTCAAGGTCGACGGCGTGGGCCTCTCCGACACCAACCCGGAGTACGCCAAGATCGAGGGCCTCTCCGCCGCGGTCGACAAGGCCAAGGAGGAGATCATCGCGGGCACGATCAAGGTGAAGACCGAGTAGTCGTACGGCTTCCGAGCGATCTGAGAAGCGGGGGGGGGGGGGGGGGG